>CAWEAZ010000022.1:0-74425 GCA_963807155.1 uncultured beta proteobacterium | reverse complement strand
TTTGCCCGCGCGTATGTGCGGCAGGCCGACAGCGGTATCGATCACCATTACCGGCAACTGATTGCCCAATACGTCCTGTACCGCCGGCGCCGCGCCGCGATACGGAATGTGCACGATGAACGCGCCGGTGCGGTCCTTGATCAACTCCATCGCCAGATGATGCGGACTGCCGGCACCGACTGATGCGTACGAAAGTTTGCCCGGTTCTTTTTTGGCGGCATCGACCAGATCTCGCATCGTCTTGAAGCCTGTCGCAGGGTTCGCCACGACGATCAGCGGAAAGCGCGCCATCAAACCGATCGGCGCAAAATCTTTCGCCGGGTCGTACGGCACCTTCTTGTACAGCGCGGTGTTGAAAACGAACGTACCGTTGTCGCCGCTTAACAGCGTGTAACCATCGGCGGTCGAGCGCGCCACCGCTTCGGCGCCGATCATCGTCGCGGCGCCCGGCCGATTCTCGATCACCAGCGGCTGACCCAACTGCTTTTCCATCTGCGCACCGACGGTTCGCGCCAGGAAATCCGAACCGCCGCCGGCCGGATAGGGCACGATCCAGCGCACCGGCTTGGCCGGATAGGCTTGCGCAAAGATGGCGCTCGACGGTGCAAGCGTGACGGCGGCGGCAGTCGCGAGTAAGCGGCGGCGCGTGGTGTGCGATATCCGATGCGTCATCGAGTGTCTCCGGCAGGCGAACGCAAATATACTTCCGATGCGCGGATCGACTCCTTCGCGCAGACAGTCCGTACCCAGCGTTCAGCAATGGTTTACCGGTCGCCCACTGCGATCTGTGGCGCACTTCTGGCAGTCGTAGCGCTGCTATCGCTCGCCATCGCCTGCGCTGGCAGACGAGACGCTTTGGTCGCTGCTGAAAAAGGGTGGTCAGGTCGTGCTGATGCGACACGCGGTGACGACTCCGGGAGTCGGCGATCCGCCCGGCTTTCGTCTGGATGACTGCAGCACGCAGCGCAACTTGACCGATGACGGCCGGCGTGACGCACAGCGGGTCGGCGCTGAGTTTCGTGCGCGCGGTGTCGTTGTGGAAAATGTGCTGTCGAGCCCGTGGTGCCGCTGCGTTGAAACGGCCAATCTCGCGTTTGGCAGGGCCGACAACTCGACCGCACTCAGCAACTTGTTTACTCATCCGGAAAATCGCGACCGGCAAGTGCGCGAAATGCGTGAACTGATCGCCTCACCGCGAGTCGGAAACCGAGTGCTCGTTTCGCACGGCGCGACGATCGCGGCACTGACTGGCATTTCGCTCGATACCGCCGAAATGCTGGTCGTCACTCCACAAGGCGGCGGCCGATTTGTCGTCAACGGCCGGTTGTCTGTGCGGGCGCAGTAGCTGGGTGCCTGCTGACGGCTGGAACCGCGGATAAACTTGAGGGTCGTGTGGTCATCACCACATGCCACTTTGTAAACAACTGCAGATGCAAACCCCCGTCCTCGAACTGTTTCATCCCGCCGTGCAGGCGTGGTTCGCCTCGGCATTCGCGGCGCCCACGGGCGCGCAGGCAGACGCTTGGCCGGCGATCAAGGCGGGGCAGCACGCGCTGGTCGCCGCGCCGACCGGATCGGGCAAAACGTTGGCCGCTTTTCTGGCGGCGATCGATACGTTGGTGTGCGAAGGTATCGAACACGGATTGACGGATGAAACCCACGTTGTCTACGTCTCTCCACTGAAAGCGCTATCGAACGATATTCAGAAGAACCTCGAAGTCCCGATCGCCGGAATCCGCGCCGAACTTGAGCGGCTCGGCTTGCCCGACATCGACATTCGCACGATGGTGCGCACCGGAGATACGCCGCAGGCCGATCGCGCGAGCATGCGGCGGCGGCCGCCGCATATCGTCGTCACGACGCCCGAATCGCTGTACATCCTGCTGACCAGCAAGTCGGGTCGCAAGATGCTGGCGACGACGCGCACGGTGATCGTCGATGAGATCCATGCGCTGGCGCCGAACAAGCGCGGCGCGCATCTGGCGTTGTCGCTCGAACGGCTGCAGGCGCTTGCAGGACGAGATCTCGTCCGTATTGGCTTGTCCGCCACGCAGAAGCCGATCAGTGAAATCGCAAAATTTCTTGGTCGGCGACGGCGCACGCTGCACGATCGTCGACACCGGCCACGTGCGCCGGCGCGATCTTGCGATCGAGCTGCCGTCGGCTCCGCTCGAAGCGGTGATGTCCGGTGACGTCTGGCAGCAGGTGTACGACCGGCTCGCCGAGTTGGTGCGCGAGCATCGGACAACGTTGATCTTCGTGAATACACGGCGGCTTGCCGAGCGCGCTGCGCGGCATCTGTCCGAACGGCTGGGCGATGAGAACGTCACCGCGCATCACGGCAGCCTCTCACGTGATAAGCGGTTGAATGCCGAGCAGCGACTGAAGCGCGGTGAACTGCGCGCATTGGTCGCGACTGCGTCGCTCGAGCTGGGAATCGATATCGGCGATGTCGATCTGGTGTGCCAGATTGGCTCGACGCGTTCGATCGCAGCGTTCCTGCAGCGCGTCGGGCGCGCCGGTCATGCGGTCGGCGGCGTATCGAAGGGCCGGCTCTTTCCGCTGTCGCGCGACGAACTGTGCGACTGCGCCGCGCTGCTGGACTCGACGCGGCGCGGCGAGCTGGACAACATCTCCGTGCCTGCGAAGCCGCTCGACGTTCTGGCGCAGCAGATCGTGGCCGAAGTCGGGTCGCAGGAATGGCGCGAGGATGACCTCTTCACGCTCTATCAGCGCGCCTATCCGTTCCGTGATCTCACGCGTGATGAGTTCAACGAAATTGTGCTGATGCTGGCCGAAGGTTTTCATACGCAGCGCGGGCGGCGAAGCGCACATCTGCATCGCGATGCGGTCAATGGCGTTTTGCGCGGGCGGCGCGGCGCAGCGCTGTCGGCGGTCACGTCAGGCGGAACGATTCCTGATACGGCCGACTACACGGTGGTGCTGGAACCGCAGTCGCAAGTCGTCGGCACCGTGAACGAAGATTTTGCGGTGGAGTCCCTGGCGGGCGATGTGTTCCAGCTCGGCAACACGTCATACCGGATCATCCGCGTCGAGCGCGGCACCGTGCGCGTTGAGGATGCAAAAGGACAACCGCCCACGATTCCATTCTGGCTCGGCGAAGCGCCGGCGCGCACCGACGAGTTTTCGCAGTCGTTGTCCAGATTGCGCGACACGATTGCAGAGCGGCTCGATAGCGGCGGGCGCGACGCCGCGATCGCCTGGCTCACCGATGAAGTCGGCATCGCGCTGGCAGCGGCCGAGCAGATTGTCGATTACCTTGCAGCAGCCAAGGCGGCGTTGGGCAGTCTGCCAACCATTCGCACCGTCGCTCTCGAGCGATTCTTCGACGAGTCGGGCGGCATGCAGCTGATCGTGCATGCGCCGTTCGGCAGCCGGATCAATCGCGCGTGGGGCCTGGCGCTGCGCAAGCGCTTCTGTCGCAAATTCGATTTCGAGCTGCAGGCGGCGGCGACCGAGGATGCGATCGTGTTATCGCTTTCGAGCAGCCACAGTTTTCCGCTTGAAGACGTGGCGCGCTATCTGTCTGCAAAGACCGTGCGGCCGTTGCTGATACAGGCGCTGCTGGACGCGCCGATGTTCGGCACGCGCTGGCGTTGGAACGCCGTGGTGGCGCTCGCGTTGCTGCGCTTTCGCGGCGGCCATAAAGTCGCACCGCAGCTGCAACGCATGGCGTCCGAAGATTTGCTTGCAGCCATATTCCCCGATCAGGTGGCGTGCGGCGAGAACATCGTCGGCGACCGCGAAATACCCGATCACCCTCTGGTGCGACAGACGATCGACGATTGCCTGCACGAAGCGATGGACATCGACGGCCTCGAGCGTGTGCTGCGCGCAATGGAGCGTGGCGACATCAAGGTGATCGCGCGCGATCTGACCGAGCCTTCGCCGCTCGCGCTCGAGATCCTTTCCGCGCGGCCGTATGCCTATCTTGACGATGCGCCGCTTGAAGAGCGCCGCACGCAGGCGGTGATGGCGCGCCGCTGGATGGATGCCGAAACCGCCGCCGATCTCGGCAAGCTCGACGCCGATGCGATCCGCAGAGTGCGCGAGGAAGTATGGCCCGAGCCGCGCGGCGCCGACGAATTGCACGATGCGCTGATGAGCTTGGGTTTTTTGAGCGAAGCGGAGATCAGTGCGCAGCCTGAGTGGGCGGCACTGATCGCGGAGCTTGTGGCTGCGAAGCGTGCGACTTCAATTGCGCAAGGGGGACACGCTGCTTTCGTTGCTGCGGAGCGCTTGCCCGAATTCGACGCGCTGTTTCCTTTGGCTCAGCGAACGCCGGCAATTGAAGCGCCGATTCAGTATCAGAGAGCGTGGACGCGTGACGACGCGCTCGTCGAAATTCTGCGCGATCGCCTGCAAGGCCTGGGGCCCGTAACCGTCACCGCGCTCGCCGCACCGCTCGGCCTGGCTGCTGGCGAAGTCGAAACCACATTGGTACGACTCGAAGCCGAAGGCTCGGTGATGCGTGGACAGTTCAGTCCCGACACCAAGGAGACCGAATGGTGCGAGCGGCGGCTGCTTGCGCGCATCCACCGCTACACCGTGAATCGGCTGCGCCGCGAAATCGAGCCGGTCGAAGCGCGCGACTTCGTGCGCTTTCTGTTCGAATGGCAGCGAGTCGCACCGGAAGCGCGAGTCGAAGGTGCGGATGCGGTAGCCAACATCGTGTCGCAACTCGAAGGTTTCGAGGCACCCGCCGCCGCATGGGAGACCGAGATCCTTCCCGCACGCGTCAACGAATACGATCCGGCGTGGCTGGACGAGCTGAGCCGCTCCGGCAGAGTCGTGTGGACGCGTATCGCACCGCTAAGCACGAAGACTAACGGCGCCAACGGCGAACGCGCGCCGAGTCCTGTGCGCACGACACCGATTGCGCTTGCATCGCGGCGCAACCTGGCCATCTGGGCCGCGCTTGCCCCGGACGGCAACGGCGTGACGCTGACGTCGAACGCGCAGCAGGTCGTCGAGTTCATCACGGCGCACGGCGCTTCGTTTTTCGAAGAAATCGTCGAAGGCACGACGCTGTTGCGCACGCAAGTCGAGCAGGCACTCGCCGAGCTTGTTGCGCAGGGGCTGATCAATGCCGATAGCTTCGGTGGGTTGCGAGCATTGCTCGTGCCGTCCGATCGACGCCGGACGTTCGATGGGCACAAGCGTCTGCGCCGCACGGCGTTGTTCGGCATCGAAGACGCCGGGCGCTGGGCGCTGGCGCGAAAACGGCGTGCTCCGGAAGGGGCAGACATCGTCGAGCACGTCGCTCGCACCCTGCTACGCCGCTACGGCGTGGTGTTCTGGCGGTTGATCGCACGCGAGGCGCAGTGGCTGCCGCCGTGGCGCGATCTGCTGCGTTGTTATCGACGGCTCGAAGCGCGCGGCGAAATTCGCGGCGGGCGTTTCGTCGCAGGTACGTCGGGCGAACAATTTGCCGCACCCGAAGCGATCGGGCTGTTGCGCGATATCCGGCGGCGCGAGCCGTCCGGTGCGTTGGTCAGCCTGAGCGGCGCCGATCCGCTGAACCTGGTGGGCATTCTCAGTCCGGGCTCGCGGCTACCCGCGTTGACCGGCAACCGCGTGCTCTATCGCGACGGCGTGCCGATTGCCTTGCTGGTCGCCGGCGAAGCGCGCTTTCTCGAGCAGCTCGCGCCCGAAGCGGAATGGGCAGCACGCAACGCCCTGCTGCGCCGGCAAGTGCCGGCAACGCTCAAGTTTCTCGCGTAGCGCTTCCGCGATTTGCTGGGTCGTCGCGCTCGAGTGACGCGCGGTCCCACTTGCCCAACATTCGCCGCCGCTTCATACGTCGTCTGCAAGAATTCGAGCAGGGTCGCATCGGGCGATTTCGACTGTCGCACTGCGTCGTACGGCAGAATGAATTCGTGCAGATCGGTGCTGTAGAACGCGGCGTCGGGATTTATCCGCGCCTGTGTAAAACCCGGCCGGCTCCGGATAAGCGTACGAGTAAAACGCCGGATACGCGATCGCGCCGCCACCGGGCCAGAAGCCGCAGCTGCTCACTTCGTGCGAATACGCTTCGCGTGTCACCCAGTCGGGCAGATGTGGAATGCCGCCGGGATGCATCGGCGCGCGCCGCCCCGAGAAGCGCGTGACCGCCAGGTCCGGCGCGCCCCAGAACAAATGCACCGGACTCACCTTGCCTATGAATCGGGCGCGAAATTGCTTGAAAACGCGGTCGGCCTGCACCAGCGCGCGCCAGAATCGGTTGGCGTATTCGGCGTCGTAGGCGTGGTGCACTTCATCCTGATCGAAGCGAATCGGATTTTCGATTTCGTTCGGAAGCGGATAAATGCTCAGATTGATGTCAAGCTTTTCGAGCTGCTTCATCAAGCGCGCATAAAACGTCGCGACAGACATCGGCACGAGCGCAAATCCCTCGTTACGACCATCGCTCGTTTGAATCACCAACCGGTGATCGATGAAATCGAAGTCGATCTGTAAGGCCCGCGTGCCGATGGCGATCGGTGAAGTCGTCAATCCTCTCGCCGTCACATACAGCGTGACGTGCCATGAATGATTAATCCAAGGACTCGCTGCCAGCCGCACCTTGCCGACGATTTGCAGCCATAAGTGCAGTGTCTGGTAGGTGTCGCTCCATGCAGCAAGCGGCAACTCAGGCCATTGAGTGTCACGCGTATGAGCGCTCATGAGGCTAGCGACCTAGTACGAAGTGTCTTACGCACTACCGGCCGTGTCGGCTTGCGGCGCGCGACCTCGACGAATCCCGCGTTGTCGTACATTGATTTCGCACCGAACCACATCCCGTCGTCGGTCGACCTCTTCACCTTATCGACCGGATACGCCTCGACGAGATTGACTCCGTTTTCGCGCGCCCACTTGAGCGCGCCCTTTAACAGTGCCGCCGCGACGCCTTGATGTCGCACCTTCGGATCGACAACAAAACAGACGATCGACCACACGGGCTTGTCGTCGACGGGTTTCATCACGGGCGAGCGAGCGAGCCGTGCGTATTCATCGCGCGGACCGAGCGAGACCCAGCCGACGGGTTGTCCATCGCGATAGGCGAGCAATCCGGGAACGACGCCGCGATCGACCAGCTTCTTCAGCGAACGCTTGCGCGCCTCGCGCAGGCTAAGATCCTTTGGAACGATTGTCTTGCCGCTTTCGCGATAGAACATGCACCAGCAGCCGCGCGCGACCGAACAGCCCGGCCGCTCGAACAACGTCACCAGATCGTTCCAGCGTTGCGGTGTCAGCGGTTGAATGTCGAGCCGCACTTGAATTCAAGCCTGCGGTGGATGCCACGGATCGTACGTGGCAACGGTATCCTTGGCCGACATTACAACCTCAGCACGAGCAAGCAATGACCGCTGAATTTTCGCACGCACTTCCGCGCTGGAGCATCGGTGTGCCGATCGCGGCCATCGTTGCGCTGGCGATCGTCTGGAATCGGCCGCTCGAATGGGCGCTGATCACGGTCGTCGCACTTGCATTGGTCGCAGCGGTGCTGGCCGCCGTGCATCACGCCGAAGTCGTAGCACTGCGCGTCGGCGAACCGTTCGGCACGCTGATTCTCGCGGTCGCCGTCACGATTATCGAGGTCGGACTCATCATCTCCGTGATGCTCGCTGGCGGCCCGACGGCACCGTCGTCGCGCGTGACGCGGTGTTCGCAGCCGTGATGATCACGAGTACCGGCATCATCGGCGCGTGCCTGGTGGTCGGCGGGCTGCGCCATCGCGAGCTTGAATATCGCATCGAAGGCACGAGTCCCGCGCTCGCGGTGTTGGTTGCGTTGGCGACGCTGACACTGGTCGTGCCCGCTTATACGACGACGACTCCGGGTCCGTCGTTTTCGACTTTACAACTGGCATTTGCCGGTGTGATGTCGCTGGCGCTTTACGGCGTCTTCGTATTCGTGCAGACGGTGCGGCATCGCGATTACTTTTTGCCGTCCGATGTGGGGGATGAAGCCAGCCACGCTTCGCCGCCGTCGCTGAAGATCGCGATGACGAGCCTCGGCTTGCTTGCGCTCAGCCTGATTGCCGTCGTCGGTCTCGCGAAAGCACTCGCGCCATCGATCGAAGCCGGCGTCGCCGCCGCATCGGCACCGCTCGCCGTCGTCGGCATTGCCATCGCGATGCTGGTACTGCTGCCCGAAACCGCGGCCGCCGTGCGCGCCGCGGCGCGCAACCGATTGCAAACCAGCCTGAACCTTGGCATCGGATCAGCGATCGCGTGTATCGGCCTGACCATCCCGACCGTGGCGCTCGCTTTCTATCGCAATGGGTCTACCGCTCGAGCTTGGCATTCCGGCGAAAGGAAGCGGTGTTACTGGTGCTGACGTTTGTCGTCGCGGTGCTGACGCTCGGCAGCGGCCGCGCGACCGTGATGCAGGGGGCAGTACATCTGGTGCTGTTTGCGGCGTTTATTTTTCTTGCGTTCTTTCCGTAACTCTGCAGCAGCTGCGGCAAGTGGTTTACGCGCGGCACATTGTCGTGCTGCATCAGCTGCAGATGGCCGAACGAAAACGGCGTTACGTGCAACAGGTCGCAAATGTGACTACCGATGCGCGCGAGCCAATGCGGAAGCGCGATCGTCATCGCAGGCCGGGCGTTCGCGCCGCACTGCTCGACGCGTAACAGCGCGAGGTATTCGCGGATCGACATAAGCGCGGTGCCACCGAGTTCGATCTCGCGCGATGGAGGATTGTCGATTTCGCAGAGCACTGCCAGTGCGATTCCGAGATCATCGACGTCAAGCGGGGCGACGCGCCCGAGCGCACTGGCGGGGATGAAGTGAACCGGCCAGCGCGCAACCTGGCGGAACCAGCGCGCGCCATAGCCGTCGGCGCCATTGAGTAACGACGGCCGCACGATCACGCAATCGAAGGAACGCGCTCGCAACGCCGCTTCGCCGTGCCGCTTCGATATCAGAAAGCCGCTCGTTACGTGCTGATCGAGCCCGAGCGCGGATACATGCACCAAACGCCGAGCACCGACCAGGCTGCAGGCATCCGCGAGCGCTGCCGGCGCCAGATGATGCACTTTCTCGTACGTTTCAGCGCCACGCTGGCGCAGGATGCCGACGCAGTTCAGCACTACATCGACATCTGCGAGTAGTGGCCGCCATGCATCGGCGGTCAACAGTTGCTCGAATCGCACCGTGCGGCGCTCACATCGATGCGCTTGCAATGGCAGACGACGCGCTGCACGCTCCGGATATCGGCTGCCGATAATCACTTCGTGCTGACGGCCCAGTAGCGCTGCAACGGCGTGGCGTCCGATAAAACCTGCGCCGCCGAGCACCAGAACCCGCATCGGCAGAGTCAGTCGATCTTCAGCGGCCGCACGATCGGCTCACCGAGAATCCACGCCCGCAGGCATTCGGTGACCCCGCGGGCGAACGCTTCGAACACCGGCTGCGACACGAAGCCGATATGCGGAGTCAGTACAACATTCTTTAGCGAGCGCAGCGGATGATCGGCCGCCAGCGGCTCCTCGTCGTACACATCGAGCGCCGCGATCGCGGGCCGACCTGCGCGCAAAGCCGCCAACAGCGACGGCATATCGATCAACGCGGAGCGCGACGTGTTGACCAGAATTGCATCGTCGCGCATCAGCGCCAGCCGCTCCGGGTTTAACAGTCCACGCGTCTGATCGGTCGGCACTAGATGGAGACTCACGACTTTCGACGTCGAAAGCAATTCTTCGATCGACACCGCCGTCGCGCCCTTTTCAGCGGCGCGCTCGGGCGTCATGCGCGGGCTCCACGCAACGACCTGCATGCCGAAAGCTTGGGCGACGCGCGCAACCCGACCACCGATCTCGCCCAGCCCGATCAGGCCCAGTCGCTCACCGGCCAGTACGCTCGGCAGCGGTTGATCGTCGCGCCAACCGCCTGCCCGCATGACTGCGAACTTTGCTTCGAGTCGCTTGCTCGCCGCAAGAATCAACGCCCATGTCAGCTCGCACGTGCTTTCCTTCGATGGACCCCATTCGGTATGACTGACCGGGACTCCGCGGGCGGCCAACGACGCCGCGTCCAACGCAGTGTTGCGCGCACCGGTAAAGATCACGTAGCGCAGCTTCGGCAGACGCTCGATCAGATCGGCGCGTAACGGCGTGCGATCGCGCACCAGCACGATCGCGTCGGCGTCGACTAGCGCGCCGTACAGCGCGTCGCCGCGCAGCGGATCGTGATAGATCGCCACATCGGCGCGACGGTCAATCTCGGACCAGTCCGCCAGACGTCGCAGCGCCCGCTCGTAGTCATCGAGCACTACGATGCGCGGACGCTGGGTGTTCACTGCGGCCGCGTGATCGCGGTCATCGCGCGCACATCGGCGGCATCGCCGATCTTCCACGCCGCGGCGATCAGCGCTTTCGTCTTGTCGGCGCCGATGACAGGAGCGCTTAGCTCCGTGAACTTCGCTTCGAGCTGTGCATCGGTCATCGGACGCTGCAGCGACCCGATCGCATGCTCGACAAAGACGTGTTCGCGTCTGCCCCCGGCGAGTATCGCCGTCACGTCGACCGATGCTTCGTCGATGTTTTGATCGACGGTCGCCACAATCTTCCTGCGCAGCTCGACGACGTCAGGCCGGTTGACGACCGCATCCGAGAACTCGTGCTCACCTGCGCGTCCAAAAATAAGTCCGACCGCGCAACCGTGATACACGCTGAACTTGCCTTGCAGTCCATCCGCCGGCTCCTTCTTGCCGGTCAGCTCCAGCACCAGCGAGTGCACTTTGAGCTCGATACGCTCGACTTGCTCGGCCCGCACGCCACGCTCGCGCAACTGCACGCACGCGTCAATGCTCGGGTGAATCACGATGCCACACGCAAAGGGCTTGTAGGTGTTGAACGATATCTCGAAGCGCTCGCCCAATTCGTCGGTGACTTCATTCCAGCTTCGCTTGTCCGATACGACCTGCACCAAACCGCGCGGTGCCTCGATCGCTTTTGGGCTCGCGGTGAATCCGTTCTTCGCAAGCAACGCAGACATCAATCCTGCTCGCGCAGCGCCGCCGGGGTGAAACGGCTTCGTCATCGTGCCGAACTGCTCGCGCACGCCAATCGGTTGAGACGCGGCGATGCCGAGTGCCATCGCGGTGTGTTGCTGATCGAGCTTGAGCAAACGCGCGCACGCGGCGGCCGCTCCCAACATTCCGGTCGAACCGGTGATATGCCAACCACGGTCGTAATGATCGGGATACATCGTGTTGCCAATGCGGCATGCAACGTCGATACCCAGCACCAGCGAATCAATCAGCTCGCGCCCGGACGCGCCGATCAACTCGGCGAGCGCGACCGCCGCCGAAGCAACCGGGCCGGCCGGGTGAATGATCGTTTTCAAATGCGTGTCGTCGAAGTCGAATGTGTGCGACGTGATGCCGTTGACAAGCGCGGCGCTCGCAATGTCCACGCGCTCGGCACGGCCCAGCACTGTCGCCTGCGCGGCAGGCTGCAACGTCTGCACCGCAGCCAAAGCCGCGTCTGCTGCCTCATGCTTCGCGGCGCCGACCGCGCAGCCGATCCAGTTGAGCAGCGTGCGGTGCGCCTCTTTATCCACCGCGTCGGTCCACCCGCGTGATGGATGCTCCGCGACAAAGCGCGCAAGAATCTGCGTGATCGGCGGCGCATCGTGGTCGGCGGCAACTTGAGTGTTACGAGCCATCGCTGATCGGAACTCCCGCTGTCATGAATCGAGCTCCAATAATCGCACGGCCGCTATTGCCCAATCAGATGCAGCATGACTTCGCGCCGATGAGCACGAATTCTGTGCTCGACGAGATAGATGCCCTGCCACGTTCCGAGCGCAGGTTCGCCTCCGACAACCGGAATCGATAGCTGAGTTTGAGTCAACGCAGCACGAACATGCGCCGGCATGTCGTCGGCGCCTTCGGCGCGGTGCTCGAACAACGGATCGCCATCGGGAACCAGGCGTGCAAAGAACCGCTCCAGATCGCGCACCACTTCCGGGTCGGCGTTTTCCTGAATCAACAGGCTTGCCGACGTATGCCGGATAAAAACGGTCAGCAACCCTTCGTCGATCTTGCAGTCACGCACCCAGCTTTGAATGTCGCGCGTGATCTCGACGAACGCGCGGCCGGGCGTTTGTATTCGCAAACTGGTATGAGCCTGACGCATCTGTGAAGAACCTCGTCTTTGCAATCTACACGGCAGCGCTGACGTACGATGCACGTCCACCACGTCACGACGCTCGCATGAAGCCCAATTTTCTCGTGATTCTGATTGACGATCTGCGCTACGACGAGTTTGGCGCCGGTGGTCATCCGTACATGAAGACGCCGCACATCGATCGGCTTGCGCGCGAAGGCGCGATCTTCGAGCGCGCGTTTCACACGACGCCGATCTGCTCGCCGAACCGCGCTTCGATTGTCAGTGGCCAGTACGCCAGCCGGCACGGCATCATCGATAACGTCGCGCGCGATGCGATGAGCCATCGCTTGCCGAACTACCACCTCGAGCTGCAGCGGCTCGGGTACGAGACCGCGCACATCGGCAAGTGGCACATGGGCAATGACGGCATGCCGCGGCCCGGTTACGACACGTGGGTCAGCTATGACGGGCATGGAAAGCTGAACGACCCGCGGCTGAACCACGATGGCAAGTACGTGCAGCACAGCGGCTACATCACCGACATCATGAACGGGCTGGCGGTCGATTTTTTGAAGCGCAAGCGCAACAAGCCGTTTTCGCTTGTTCTTCGCGCATAAGGCGGTGCACCCGGACGCGGAGCAAGCGGCCGACGGCACGTTGCGCATCTCGGCACAAGGGGGTTACGTCGTCGCCGAGCGCCACAAGGATCTGTATCGCGACGCCGTGTTCCCGCGCACACCGAACATGTTGCCGCCTGCCGAGGTGATCAAGAGCAAGCCGGCGTGGACCGAAAGTTTCGCGATGAAGTCAGGCGCCACGTCGCAAGCGATCCTATCCGCGCTGCAATCGGGCGAGCAGGAAGAAATTCGCTTGCGCGCGCGGATGATGGCGGCGGTCGACGAGGGCGTCGGCGCGATCATCGATGTGCTGGAAAAGAACGGCGAGCTCGACAACACGTTCATTGTTTTCTTCAGCGACAACGGCTTCTTCTTTGGCGAGCATGCGTTGGGACCCGAGCGGCGCTTCGCGTACGAAGAGGGCATTCGCTCGCCGTTTGTTGTTCGCTATCCGCGCAAGGTGAAGGCCGGTTCACGCCGACGCGAGCTCGTCATCTGCCAGGACCTCGCGCCGACGCTGATCGAACTAGCGGGAGGTAAACCGGGCTCGCAGATTCAGGGACGATCGTTGCTGCCGTTGTTTGCCGCACGCCGCGCAGCGTGGCGCAAGTCGATACTGATTGAATACTGGGCCGAACAAGCCCTGCCGTGGCTGGTGGGCATGACATACAAAGCAGTGCGTACCGATCGCTACAAGTACATCCATTGGGTCAATCGGGGCAAGGCGGGCGAGCTCGATGAGCTCTACGATCTGGAGCGCGATCCGTTCGAGCTCGACAACCTGAATCGCAGCCGCAAGCTCGCACCCGTGCGCGACAAACTGCGGCGCGATTTAAGGCGCCTGGTTACCGAAGCGGTCGGGCTGTAGGTCGTTCGACAGGAGCGATGACACGCTTGCGCAGGCCTGCTTCCTCTGGGCACGCCGATTGCGGCGCGGCCCCTTGTATTCACGGGAAATGGAGTGTTTCTGATGAAGGTCATGACCTGCCGCGAACTTGGTGGACCTTGCGATCAAAAGCTATCAGCACCGACCTGGGATGAAATGGTCAAGACGATGACGAAGCACGTCATGGAGAGGCATCCCGATACTGCGAAGGCGATGGAGAAAATGCATAACGAGGACCCGAAAAAATGGGGCCGAGAGACCAAGCCCAAGTGGGACGCGAAGCCGGAGATTTAGTCTGAGCAGTGGGCGATCTGGTCTTGCGCCCGATGTACACCGTAGACCTCAAAAACCTTAATCGATATTGTCTCCTCCGCCGATCATCCTTGATACGGAGCAACCTGGCGCGGTGAGAACGTTCGCAGAATTGGTCCGCACGACGGACAGCGACATCGCGGCGGCGTCCCAGCGTCTGTACCCTGCACGGAAGCGCTGATGGGGGTCTCGCTGCTCACCGTGTCGCTCCTCGCTGGTGCGGCACTGATCACATCCTTCATTTCGGGAATCTTCGGCATGGCTGGCGGGATGATCCTGATGGGCGTCCTCCTCGCGCTGCTTCCGTTGCCTGCCGCGATGATGTTGCATGGAATCGTGCAGCTGGCCGCTAATGGATGGCGTGCCCTGCTGCTCAGGAGCGAAATCGATTGGCGAGTTTTTGTCGGCTATGCGGCGGGTGCTTTTGTTGCGTTGGGGCTGTTCGCAATGGCTGGCTTTGTCGTTGGGAAACCAGCGGCGCTCATCGTGATGGGCCTTACGCCTTTCGTTGCACTCGCGCTTCCTAAGCAGCTACACCTCAACGTCGAGCGGCCCTGGCATCCGTTCGCGTGCGGCATCGTGTGCATGGCTCTGTCCCTCACCGCCGGCATCTCGGGACCACTACTCGATGTGTTCTTTGTGCGCTCAGCGATGAACCGCCATGTGGTCGTGGCGACCAAGGCGATCACACAAAGCTTGAGCCACTGCTTGAAGATCCTTTATTTTGGCGGCGTCCTTGCGATCGAAGGCGGGGCAGTTTCGCCCTGGCTTGCCGCAACGATGGTGCTTCTTGCATTCGCCGGTACATCGCTGTCGCGGCCGGTGCTCAAGCAAATTAGCGACGTTTCCTTCCGCATGTGGACACGATGGGGCGTGCTGGCGCTCGGGGCAATTTACTTAGCGAGCGGTGTGAACGCTGCGTGGTCCATGCTAAGCGCGTCATGAAGGCACTCGCGTCTCGTCACCGCTACTTGGGCGCCTAGGGTGCGATCTGGGCGATAGAAGCTCCGATGCCATCGCGAGCGGTAAGACCGTTGGCGTCCATGTTGTCGCGCCGGGGGATGTCGAAGTTCGAAACATAACCACGGTCGCCAACAAAGACGATTGCCGACGGGAATTCCAACGGTCCCTGGCTGCCGTTCTTGGCGACCTGCCGAACTTGTCCGGCCGACGTAACCGTGGCGATGGAGTTCAGCTCATTCGGGACAACCCAGAGCATGCCACTGCGATCGAAAGCCAGACCGTCGGCACCTTCGAGCAGCGGACTCTGCGCCAGTAGCACCGGTTTGCCGCCTTTGCCATCGGGGCCGATCACAACCTTCCAAATCGCGCCGCGCGCCGTGTCGGTGACATGCAGCACACCGTTGGCATCGAACGCAACACCGTTGGCGACAATCTGCTGCTGGGTCTTGCCGTCGGGAAGCGTGCGCACGTGCTTGTCGATTTGCACCGCTGCTTCGGCTGCGCCGCCATTCGGACCGACACGGTAGACGATGCCGCTGGCGCCGCCGCCGACGAAAAGATTTCCTTGCCGGTCAAAGGCGATGCCATTCGCGCCAGCCGTCCCCGTCGCAAAGGTCTGCGCCAATCCCGGCTTCGCCGGGTTGAGGTCAGCACCGCGGATGCGCACAACTTCACGGAACGGACCGACGGCTACGAAAAGATCCCCCTGAGAATTAAACGCGATGCCCGAAGGATCGGCATTGACTCTCTTGCCTTCGATCTCCCGCGCCTCGATCCTTCCGACGACAACCGCCTTCGGTGACTTGGGATCGACCCGGAGAATGTTTCCGGTCACCCGATCGGGGAGATAAAGCATGCCGCTGCGATCTGCGGTGATGCTCTCGACGATCACCGTGCGGTCCGTACTCGCCGGATCGAGATCGATCAGTATCGACACGGTTGGATCGCCCATCTGCATGGTCGCGCAGCCGCTCAATGCAAACGCCAAGAGGCCAAGCAGAACAACTCTCATCTTCATCTCCTTACGGCTACGTATGTTGAGACGCATGCAGCACAATCGATTCTATGCCGGACGAATTACCGCGGTGCCAAGCGGAGATTATTTACTGCCGCCGCAGAGCTCGGAGCAAGGAATCGCCTGACCGAGCTTAACGACCGCTTCTGGCCGCAAGCGGACACAGGTGATGACAGCTAACGGCCAATTGCGGACGCCCGTCGAAGTCTGCCTCAAAGCAGACAACAAGAGCCGCGCCAGAATTGTTCGTCGGTTTGGGCGATTATCTGGAACGCAGGCATCTGTGCTCCTCAAAGTTTCTGTATGAATCTGCGAACGGTGACAAGACTGATCGCGGCCCAAAGGAATGCGGCCAGACCACCCGTCAAGCCCGCGAGCAGCCCGAAGGCGATCTGATTTTGCGCAGCGAAGTTCAGCATGGGCCATGGAAAACGGCGTCGGCCGAAGGTCTCGGCTGTCAGATCGCCAACGCCAACTGCAAACCACGCGAGCAGGGCTAGCGCTAAAAAGAAGTAAAACCAGAAGCGTCGAGAAGCTCAGCGGTTCATACATGAGCGGAAACCGCAAGTGGCGGACCGTTATCGGCGCCAAAACTCCCGAAAGAAAGACCGTTAGCCAAACGATTGCGGGAAGCAGTCCGGCGACGGTCGGAAACGGACTTACGCGCCAAAATGAATCAACGACCGGCACGAACTGGGCGACTGTTTGGACAAACGGCGTTACCCAACTCCAGTGCTCGACTACCTGCTCGTCGAGCGTCAGACCTAGCGCAGCGCCAAGAAGGAAGACGACTACGAAAAAGTGTTCACAGTGTCTAAGCCGCCAAAAGCCTGTGACTTGAAGGTATTTGTCCGGGCTGTAAGCGGGAAGGAGTTCACGCCCTGAGTCTGGTTTTTCGGTGGAAGGCATTGTGTGCGTCGTCATCTTCAGACGTTAGACAGCAATGGGACGTATCGATTTACCCATCGGCGCGGTGATCCTAGTCGGCATATCAGCATGGATATCAAGTCAGCTTCTTCGCTCTTCTCAACTGATTTAGGTTGACCATCGCCTTGCAGTGGCTACACCCGAATGACGGTTCATGGCTGAGGCCGAATACTTTCAACGTGAACCCCGAAGCGCGATACGTGGCCGCTGAGCAGCACAGGGCCTTCTTTGATCGGCAATGGCGCAGCCGTTCGACCTTCCACACAAATCGCGGCAGACGCACCTCGCACGGCAATCTTCGCTCTTTGCTTGCAACGGGATGCCCGTGAGCTCTTTGAAACTCACCAGCGCTTAAAACGATGCCTTCTAGGTCGTCAGCTCGCGCACCGACGGCAAGTCCGAGAAGCGAGGCCCAGCCCAACGGCGCGATGAGCACGATGCCTGAGCACACCGCCACCATCAGCGGGAAGATGATCAGCCTTCGTAGCCAGGAAGTGGGAAAACTGCTCCGGAGGTTTCCACTCAATCGTTCCTGCCAGTAAAGGAGAACCGCAAAGACCGGTAATAGCGCCGCAAAAAACCACGGCGCTGCCGATCGATAAGTGTCAGCGCCCGCAAAAATAAAGCCGCTACCGACGGTCAATTCGAGCACGGCCCCGGTGACGATAAAGAGAAGCAAAATGATCGTCGGTGTGCGAAAGGGCTTGGGGATCACGTACGGCTTCGGGTGTGAGGTTTCTTTCTCAATCAGTTCGATTTCCCTCGCGAGCTCCTGGCTGTCGCGCTCGAATGCGTCCTTCATTCGCCGGTCCAGGCGGCGATTGCTTGCGGACTTGCGCCAGCACCCTGAAGCTCAGTCATTTCTAGAAGGATTCGATCCGTCTCGCGCATCGGCCCGACGCGTTCGGGATTTGAAGTGGCTGACCTATCGAGGCGGCTCGACAGGTCAGCCGCAATCGGTCCTTCCAGCAGTGCACGGGCTCGTTGCATCGCCTGAAACAGCTCGTCTCGCCTTCGGAGTTGCTCCTCCTTCGGCAGCTTCGAGTACCGCTCAATCCACTCGGTCTCCGCGCGAAGGGTCGTCAGCATGTTGGCATCGGGCTCGGGTGCGAGCGCGATTTCGCGCCTGATTGATCGCTCAACGCCACGCGCCCAGACGTACACAACGCCGAGCATTAGAAGCTATGCCAGACAATAACGAAGGCGGGCGCAAGCCATTCCATCTGCACTGCTAGTGGCCTCGCGTAGTTAACTTGCGAATTGTCGTAAGACTCGGGTGGCGTATGCCATTGGCCTCACGACCGTAAGCCCGGAAACGTCGCTTATTGTCATTGTGGCGCGATCGGCCGCGGTCCATCTTGAATGCTCAATCTCGCGCCGGCCAGAACAGCTTCACGATGAGCGCCGCACCAAAGAGCGTCCAGCCGAGGATCTGAAAGATGCGCGCAAATGTTCTGTACTGGCCCTCGTTGTTGCGGCGGTCGTAATGGTCAACCACGACAGACAGCAGAACGAGCGCGGCGCAGATCATGGCGCCATACATGAGCCAAGCCTCCTGCCCATGGAAATGGGTGCCGCGGGTTCGCCGCCCGGGTACGAACAGATCGTCGAATGTCACGCCCAAGCCACCGTAGGCGAGCAGAAACAATGACAGTCCGATCTTGATGTTGCGTTCGCGCTTGGGTATCTGGTTTGGATGCCAGGTTCGCTCATAAGGATTGGTGTGATAGCGGAGCGGAAGAAGGTTCGCGTGGCCGGGTTTGTACGGCGCGGGCCGCTGCGGATGGGGCAAACGTGTGCCCGTGACCACCAAATTCGGCCGACGCGCGATCTCGCTTAATTTGGGCATTCGCGCCGGCGTCTTTATACGGTTGGTGGCGACTCCAACGAGAACGAACGCGCTTGCTGTAAACAGCATGCCGCTCATTGCAAAGTGGGTCAGGAGAATCGCATTGAACTTTGCAGGCTCAAGTTCCGCCTGAATGGTGTACTCGGCAGACTGTCTGCCGCGCTTGACTTCGCCGTTAAGGAAGTCTTGAGCGCCACCCGCCATTGCGAAGAGGGACACCCCCAGCATTGAAACGCTTATCAGAAGCGATGCGATGCGCCTGAAGCCAGCCGAGTGCGAATACTTGTCAATCAAGATGCCGACACCGCCAGTACCGAACGACAGAAGTCCGATCCAAAGAACGTTGCTGGTGATAGGGTCAAGGAAACGCTTAAGCGCATGAAGCCTGGGGCTGTAAAACGTGTAGTTTTCAGCAAGCCCGTGGGCATTCGGAAAAATATCAATGCCGTTATCAAGCAGCAGTCGATGAGCGAGTTCAGCGAAAGGCGCAGCAATGAACAGATAGAGAGCGGCCCTCCGGTATGTTTTCCGAGTGAAGGCGTACGAGGCCTCGTTGGGGCGTCTGTCGTAGTGATCGACGATGGTCAATAAGGCCGCCAGAAAGAGCGCGGATGCGGCAGCGACGATGAACAGTGTGGGTATCCCCGAAAGCAGAAGCCCGCCACGCTTGCCGGGGAGATAGGTGTAACCCGTGGCCAGTCCGCCGCACATGTAGATGAGCAGGAAGACGGCGCAAATTGCGAGACCTATCCTCACCTTCGCCGGAACAACGTTGGGAACGTGACCGCTTTTGGAAGAGTTCGGCGGGCTGATCAACATTGTTATTTGTTCGTCCCGGGTAGGCTGTTCATCCGCTGACTATGTATCAATGGCAGCAGGTCGGGCAACCATCCTGAAGGACGGCTTTTGGCCGAAAGCGATCATCGCGGTAGAGGTGATCCGCGGGAATTCATTTCGCACTTTTCTTCTGTTGGCTCAACGATGGTCCCATCCAGAAGAACGGTTGCTGTTGATCGTCGCACCAGCGGACTGCTCGCCATTGGTTCTTCAAAATCGACCACGTAATACCAAACAATCGGCTCTGTCACGAACGTCCGTGCCAGGCGCACCGAACTGATTGGAGCCGGCTTATTGCTTCCGAGTGCTCGACTGACGTGATTCTCAGCGACAGCCACTGCCGCCTTTATCGAGAACGGTGGCTCGGAAGCCGCGGGGGACTGCCACGTGGGTAACTTCTTCGCTCGGCCTTGATCAATCGCGTATTGCGTGCCTTTGCTGGAGATACATGCTCCGTAGAGAACTATCCGAGACTTTTCAGAAAGTGTGGACGTGCTAGCAACCGCAAATGCAATAGCAACGATGAGCCTACGCATGCCGCCTCCCTTCGTGTCCATGTCAACGCCCAAACAACGACGGTGAGGGGAGCGCACCGCGCGGTTGAATGATGTTTGCTCGGAAGGCTCCATTGGAGGAACCTACCGGCCTGCCCGTGGTTGCTTCTCTACAAATTTCTGCGCTTCCTCAAGGCCTAGGTCAGCGGCTCGCTTGAGCATGGCCAAGCCCTTCTTCTCGTCGCGCGGTACCGATGGCGAGGTGCCGTGAAAGTAGACCCAGCCGGCCATATACAGCGAGCGTGCATCGTCGAGCTCAGCGCCGCGCAGGTAGGCGCGCCAGGCGTCATCTTTCCTGCCTTGGGCCAGGTACGCATTGCCACGTAATGTCTGTATGTATCCCCAACGCGGGCGCAGGCGTTCCAGGTCATTCAGTGCGCTGATTGCTTCGGCGTAATTCTTTGCTTCAATGGCGGAGCGCGCATACTGCTCCAACGCCGTTCTGCGCTCGTTGTTGTCGAAGCCCTCCAACAAGTCCAGTGCCTTCTTGTACAACGGCAATGCGCGTTCGTCCTGTCTCCCTTGACTGAACGCGTTGGCTTGGTCGATATAAATGATCGACTCGTAGGTACGCAGATGGCTATCCTTGAGCTTCTGCTTGCGGCACTCCTCCAGAAACGCCCACATCTCCGGGTACGAACCGCCCCAGCGCGGCTCTAACGTGTACATGAACCGGCGCCGAGCGCCGAAGTTGTTGGGGTCAATGCGAATAGCCTCGTCCAGCCATTTGCGGTTGGCCCGCCCGCCCTCGCGGTGCATCGTGACATTCATCAAATGCACCACGCTGACGATTGGCTTACGCGTCAGCGGCAGCGACGCTTCCAGGTCCTTGCGCGCCACGGCGAGATTGCGGTGCAGCTCTTCCAGATTTTCCGGTGGTGTGTCGGCTACAAATTTCACTCCGCGTCGATTCTCGCCGACCTTGCGGTAATGAATGCCTCGCGCTAGACGTGCGTGATACGACTTCGGTTGCTGCGCGATCCACTCCGATAGCAATGTACCGGTCTCGGGCGAGATCGAGTAGAACGCGTGGTACCTGTTAAGCAGCGTCCAATCATCGAGGCGCCCTGCTTCGTACTCGCGCTGGTAGTGCTCGAACGTTTGCTCAAGTTCATTGAACTTGCGCTCCTCCAGCAGGCGCCGGCTATGCGCGACCTGGGCGTCGTCACGAGTCATCCTCTCTTGAGCCGAAATCACTAGTGGCGCAAGCAGCCACACCGCGGCGCTCAACAGCCTCAACAAAAAGCGTTGATGGTTCATGGTGGATTACTTCACCGAAATGGTGGCGAATTCGCCGTGGTAATCGTGGCGCAGCCGGTTAAGTGTGCGACGCTCATGCTGATCACCGAAATGACGATCCAACGTTGCATTTCTTCTCCCGGCTTACTTCGAGTCATCTCTGGAAACTTCGGATCGCCGGGCAGTAAGCCGACGAGCTTGCGATACGGCGCGTGTATTCACATACAAACCGGCAGGCGTTGACGTCGCCAAGTGTCCATCCTTCCCCTCCGAAGATGGTTTGTATCTTCTTCCGGATATTTGTACTGAGAGATCCGCACTCTCGTCAATGACAAAGTGGACGGGCGGCTGGTTTTCGTGGCGATCTACTCCGATCGAACGAGGCGGTCTCGTCCGACCGGACGAGAACCGGAGCCCACGAAGGTCCTCAGCACGCGCAGGTCGCTAGTTCCCCAAGCGTGTTAGTTTCGACGTAATCGATTGTTGTTGGCCTCATGGCAGGGCGCGGTCCGCTTGAGCACCATGGTGTCTAACTGTGGTGTCCGCAATTGGCCGAATGCGGACATCAAACCATTGCGCTATCGACGCTCAGCTGACCTTTACCTCTCTGAGAAAGCACTCACTTGGCTCGCGAGAGGAATCCGCTGATAACTCGTCAGTCCGCCTTCGCTCCCGACGCCTTAACGATCGGCACCCATCGCGTCAGATCGTCGGCAATGAGTTTGCCGAAAGCCGCCGGCGTGAGCGGCGGCGACAGGTCGAACCCCTGCGGGCCCAGTCGCTCTTTTGCTTCAGCGCTGGTGAAAATCTTGTTCAGCTCTGCATTGAGACGATTAACGACCTCGGGTGGAGTACCAGTCGGCGCGACGAACCCGAACCAGGTGTTGACCTCGTATCCCTTGACGCCTTGCTCGTCGAGCGTTGGCACATTCGGCAACAGTGGTGAGCGCGCAAGGCTCGTGACGCCGAGCGCCTTGACCTTGCCGTCCTTGATCTGACTGATCACCGTCGGCGTGTTGAAAAATCCCATCGTCACTTCGTTCGCCATCACCGCAAGCACGCCTTGCGGAGCGCCTTTGTACGGAACGTGCACGAGTTCGGTACCGGTCACGCGCCCGAACAGAACGCCGGATAGGTGATGACTGGTGCCGGCGCCCCCTGACGAGAACGTCGACTCGCCCGGCTTCGCTTTGGCGACGGCAACCACGTCCATTGGCGCACTTGCCTTGTTGGTCGGATGAACGATCATCACGTTCGACACGCCGCCGAGTAGCGCGATTGGCGCGAAGTCCTTCGTTGAGTCGTAGCCCGGCTTGGCGTAGATGCCCTGATTGAAGACGAGCGTGCCTTGCGACGCGAAGCCGATCGTGTACCCATCGGGAGCAGAGCGTGCGAGCTCGGCCATTGCGATCGTGCCGCCCGCGCCGGTTTTATTTTCGACGACGACCGTCTGACCGAGTGCCTTGCTGAGTTCGTTCGCGGTAAAGCGGGAAGCGATATCGGCGGTGCTTCCGGGCGCCAGCGGCACGATCAATCTGATCGGCTTCGACGGATACGGTTGCGCCGTTGCGAAGCTCGTTGCCGACGCGAAGGCGATCGCGATCGCCGTTTGAAACAAGAAACGCAATTTGTCTGACATGGTGATCCGCATCGTTCGTCAAAGTCCGCAAACATCTTACCGCTCGGTAATCAGCGTTATGCGACCCTTTCCATAGAGGTATCGCTTGCGGGCGGTGAGCGCAACGATTGCGCACGATCCGAGGGTATTGCCGAGCATCATTGCTGCGAGCAGCGGGTCGCTGACGACCATGCCGCAATACACGGTCGTCACAGCATGGCTAAATGTCCAGAACGTCCATGTCGAAAGCGAAATCGCATACGCGCCCAACGGATCGCGTACGACCGCAAGCATCTGCGGCACATAGAACAGCAGCCGCACCACGTTGCAAACCGCATAGATCGCAGTGATCGAGTGCAAGATCAGTTCCTGTGTCACGGCGAGCTCCTACGAGGTTCGCTGTCGGCGTGCGTTGACGCATCCGACCTCACAGGCCGGACGCGATTGCCATCAGTTGTAGCTGTAGCCCGCGCTGTAGCTGGTATCCGGTGCGACCGATGTCTTCTTCGACTCGCTGCGAAGCACGTGCCATACGCCGCCCTGGTTGTCGCCGTTGACGTCGCCCGCTTTGGCATCACCCGCGAAGAAGTACAGCGGCATGCCCTTGAACGCCCATTGCGATGTGCCGTCGTCGCGCTTGACGATCGAAAAGTCGCCACCGGCCAGCGCCGCGTTTGCGACCACAAACGGAGGCCATGCCGCGGCACACCCGCCATTGCAATTGCTCTTGCCTGACGCATCCTTGTCGAACATGTACAGCGTCTTGCCTTCCTTGCTGGCCAGCACGCCGTTGGAGATTTGAGTGGGATTGGCTTGAACGGCCAACGTAACGACGGCGATCGCGGCAAACATCATTGTGTGTTTCATCGATTTCCTCTGCGTTGTTGGTGGCGCTCATCGAGCACCTGGCAGACATACGCAGCGGATCGCAAACCGGATGCAGCTCGCGCAGAATTTTTACCAGAGCTTGACGCAGGGGCCGATCAGCACGAATTCGCTGGGTGTAGCACCCGCGCGCGCCGGCGCATCTTCGAACGACACCGCAAGCCGCGTCACGTTGGACAGCAGCTTCTCCGACGTTGCGCTCATCTCAAATGAAGTGCTGCCAGGCGGCTTGGTCGGGACGGCAACTCCGATCGGAAATGGAGCACCCTCTTTTGGCAGCGCCCACACCTGCGCAACCTTGCCGGCTGGAACCGCCACCGGACGCAGCGACTTGACGGTGACGCGCGTGCCATGGCGGGTCGAGCTGATCAACAACGTGGGCATGCCTTCGCGGTCAAGCAACAGACCGACGTAGCTTTGCGGCAGCGCCTGCTCGCGTTGCGCGAGGTCGTCGAGCGAAACGAAAGCACCGGGCATCAGTTGCACCAGCGCGAATGTCAACGCGGCGCCGAATGCAAAGCCGAGCGCTGGCTTCCATAGACTCGACCACCACGACGGTGCGATCCGCGTCGCAGAGCGGCCGATGCCGCTGTTGATGCAATTCGCGCCTCGGTGGCTGCCCATACTCGCGCAGGCGGCGTCGACCGGCGGTACCGACTCTGCCAGCGCTGCCAACCGCTGCTCCCAGGCTTGCACAGCCGCGCGCGCAGCAGGAGACTCGGTCAGCAACTTGTCAAAGCGACGCCGCGCCGCACCGTGCAGCGTGCCCAGCACGTACTCGGACGCCAGGCGATCGAGCAGATCGGCGCGGTTGTAGTTCACCGACCGTTCTCCATGCACTTCTTCAATCGTTCCAGCCCGCGCCGCACCCATGCCTTGACGCTGCCGAATGGAGCGCGCATATGCGCCGCCACTTCGGAGTGCGACATGCCCTGGTAGTACGCCAGCGCAAGGCATTGCCGATGCGACGCGTCGAGCGCTTCCATGCAGCCGCGAATCGCCAGCGCGTCGGTCGCCTGCGTCAGCAGTTGCAGAGGGCTCGGCCGCTCGTCCTGGATGTCGATCTCGTCGCCTTCAGCGGTTAACGGCATCTCGGTTTCATGCCGCACCGCCGCGCTGCGCACGACGTCGAGCGCCTTGTTGCGAACGATCGAAATCATCCACGTCATCGGCTGGCCGCTCGCGGCCTGATAGCTGCCGGCGTGATGCCAGACACTCACAAATGCCTCCTGCAAAACATCCTCGGCCACATCGCGCCGCTTCAATATACGAAGCGCGACGCCAAACAGATGCGCACTGGTGGCCTGATAAACGCGTGCGAACGCGGCGCGATCGCCCAGGGCGACTCGAGCCAGGTCCTTTTGCAGGTGCGCGGAATCAGTCATCGACCGCCGAAAGTGTAGGGCGAAACATGCGCGCCTTCACTGCCGCGAACTACACTCCGCCCGCGCTGGGTGGAGGCAATCGTGTCCGAGCAATCGACGAATTCGACGACAGTGGTACGCCACTTCAGGCAGATCCTGCTGTGGCCGCTGCAGTTGATGCCGATCCGGCCCGGCACGCAGATTCAGGAGCACTGGGAGCTGCTCGATCAGGAGACCGCCGACAACCCCTGGCGCGAGTTGCTCGACGAGTTCACTCCTGACGGCAAACAGTTCCAACTTCGTCACTACAGCGAGTTCGTCACGTTCCTGCCTTATGTGCAGCGATTTATTTACGGCGAGAGCCGCCTGAAGAAGGAGAGCGGCAACAAGGACGAGGAGCCCGGCAGCTCGCCGATGCGCGTCTATCGGCGTCATGACATCGCGTCAGTGCGCGTGATCCCGCGCGCGGGCGCGGAACCGATCGTGCTGTCGATCGCGCATATCGACCTGTACTTCTTCTACGACATCGACGTCGTGTTGCTGAATGTCGAGGTCTACGGCGACGATCTGACGCTGCCGCAAACGCAGGAATTGCTGTATCGATTCGGGCGCGCCTATCCGGCCGGCTGGGACGAGCATGGCGACGGCCTGCATTGCCTGCACATCGTTGCAGTGGCTTGCGAGCGGACGGCACCGTGCTGGCGCAGTCGGATTCGGGCGATCGCGACAAGTTTCTGTCGTTTGTTGTCAAAGCATCGCGCACCGCGTATCAGCTCGCACTGGGCGTTCCTGCTGAAGCCGCTGGTGCTCGATCATGTCGAGATCCGAATGCGATTCGCTATCGGCAAATCGAGTACTACCGGATGCCGGTGATGGGCTTGCTCGCGGTCGATGAGCCGCGCAAGATGTCGCGTAACGATTTCATCCGGCTCGGGCTGGGCACCGGTGCAGCGGCGAAAACGCGTTGCCGTACTCGGAGAGCCATGTCGCAGACTTTGAACAGCGATATTGCGACGACCGCTTCTGGTGCGATGTCGGACCGTCACCGAACACGCGCTATCTGGCCAGCGGACGCAGCCTGATCGTGGTCGGCGATGCGCAGTCAAAATATTTTCTGGACAACGAAAGCGGCGTGCTCGGGCAATTTAGGCATCAGCATTTCTTGCTGTTTTTGATCGCACATTTTCAGCGAGCGGCGCTGTTGATGTTTGCCGATCGGCTGGCGGAGGCGCTGAAACGGCTCGATCTCGGCACCGCCGATTCGGTCAGGCGCTTCAAGCGCAGCGTGCGACAGAACTTCGAGATCTTTCTGCGCTTCACGCACCGCTACTGGTTTCATGAAGTGTCGGAACAATCGCAGTCGCGGTCGCTGTTCGAGCTCACCGTCAATCATCTGAAGCTCGACGCGTTGTACGACGAAGTCAAAGAACGCATCTACAGCATGGATCAGTACCTGGAGACCGACACGTACGCCGTCACACGAACACCGTGCTGCGATTGACGGTAGTGACGACGTTTGGACTGATCGGCACGATAACGACCGGATTTATCGGCATGAACCTGATCGACCTGACCGAGATTCCGCTGTTCGAGAAAGTCATCTTTTTCGTGATCATCTTTGTGCCGACTGCGTTTCTGACCTTCTATACGATCGTCAAATCGCGTCGCCTGTCGGACTTCCTGGATGTGCTGTCGGATGAAGACGTTTCGGCGCGCGACAAATTCATGGCGTTGATCGACGTCTGGCGCAAGAAGCGGGTGATCGACGAATAGTCGTCAGCGCTGCGCTAGAGTATTCGCGGTTCCGCAAGCTCCGCGATGGATGGAGGTGACGCGTGCGAGCGCGCTCGAACTGGTTCACCGTCCACCGCTGGCTCGGTATCGGTCTCGGCGTGTGGTTTGCGCTGGTCGGATTGAGCGGCGCCATCCTCGTGTTCGAAGATCCGATCGATGCGTGGCTTAACCCGCATTTGCTGACTACCGGCTCGCACGGCACGCATCTGAGTGCACAATCGATCGTCGAGCGTGCCGAATCCGCGTATCCGCTCGGACTCGTCGAGAAAATCCGGTTTCCGGCGGCTGATGGCGAGGTGTACCGGCTGACGATGCGCATCAAGCCGCGGCGTGTCGGCGCCGAGCGTATCGAGGCGATGTTTGATCCGGTCACCGGCGCGTTTCTCGGCGCGCGTTCGCTTGAATCGCTCAGCATCGCACCGCCCGATTTTCTGCGCACGCTGTACGAGTTTCACCGCAACGTGTTGCTTGGCAACGCTGGATCGAACATCGTCGGCATCGCGGGGCTGTTGCTGCTGACTTCGGCGATAACCGGCTTCGTTCTGGCCACGCCTCGCACCCGAGCGGCACTGAAACGCATCGTGTGGATCAATCCGCGAACGTCGGCCACGCGCATCGCATTCGACTTGCATCGCTCGACCGGCATCGTGTTCGCTATCACCCTGCTGCTGGCAACGCTGACTGGCGCCACGCTGGTCTACGTCAACTACGTGCGCGATCTGGTCAGCGTGTTTTCGAAAGTCGCGCCGTTTCCGACGGTGCCATGGCAGCCGCAGAGCGCGCACGAACCGTTGCAGCTCGACCGCGTGATCGCCGATGTCAGGCAGCGTTTCCCCGAACACACGCTGCTCGAAGTGCATGGCTCACCGCGGCAGATGGCCGGACATCTGTACTACCTGAAGCGAGCCGGCGATGTGCATCGGCTCGGCGACACGATTGCGTGGATCAATCCGCTTAGCGGCGAAATGATGATCGAGCGCAGCCCACGTACGCGCACCGCGGGCGAAGGCTTCATGCACTGGCTGTTTCCGTTGCACAGCGGAACCGCGTTCGGCATTGCGGGGCAGATCGCGATGTCCGCCACGGGCATCGTGCCGATGCTGCTGGTGTTTACCGGCCTCTGGGTGTGGCTGCGCAAGCGGCGCGGCGAGCGTATCGCGCGCGAGCGGCAAAGCCTGCGCGACCGTGCCGCCATGCGCGCCTAGTTTGCGCTAATCAGCGCATGTACAGCGCCGATCATGCGGCATCGGGCACCGTATCCTCGCGCAGTATTTCGACGCTCGGCAACACGCGCGTATTGCGGATCACCGGCTGACGCCAAGCGAGCGCCGCGAGCACTAATGCCGCGCCGCCCGCGAACACCATCGCCGAGCGCAATCCGAAATGTTCACCGAGCCATCCACCGAGCAGTGCGCCCGGCCCGGCGGGAAGCAATATCAACCAGCGCATCGTGCTGGTCATGCGGCCGAGCAGCGGCGCGGGCGTGACCGCCTGTCGCATCGCGAGGAACGTGATGAAGATCAGCACCGCGCCGACGCCGAACATCATCAACATCGCCGCGAACATCACGATTCCGATCGCTGACGCTGGTGCGATCGCGCCGAGCAACCAACCGGCGCCGCAAATTGCAACGCCGAGCACTAACGTCGGGCCCGGGCCCAAGCGGCGCGAGATGCGATTGCCGACCGTACTGGCGGCAATCGTGCCGACGCCGAGCCCCACGAAACACAATCCGACAGCGCCTTCGGACAATCCGAGTGTGCGCGTGGCAAACAAGATTTGAACGACGAGCGCAGCGTGATGGCACATCTGCCACCCGCCGACGATGCACGCCATTGTCACCAGCAACCGGTGCTGCGCGACGAATACGAGCCCGGCCCGCATCGCCGGCCAGAACCGCGCCGCCGCCAGCTGTGCACCCTCCTGCACCTGGATCCCGCGCAAGATTGCAGCGGAGATGGCAAGCAACACCGCATCGGCCAGCAACGCGATCGGCGCACCGACCAGCTTGATCAATACGCCTGCCGCACCCGGGCCAGCAACTTCGGCCGACGAAGACGCAAGCGCATTTTTCGCGTGCGCTTCGACCAACCGCTCGCGCGCCACGACTTGCGTCAGCACGATCTGCGCCGCGCTGCCGGCGATCGTCGCCACGGTGCCAATGGCGAACCCGACGATATACAGCCAGAGCATTGACAGCCAGCCGAGCCACCACGCGAGCGGAACGCTTGCGACAACAAGCGCCAATAGCGACTCGCCGATCACGTACACCGGCAACTTGCGAACGCGGTCGAGCCACACACCCGACGGCAACGAAAACAGAACGAACGGCGCGACTTCCATCGCCGTCAGCAACCCCATCTGCGTCGGCGTCGCGTGCAATAACACCGCTGCCGTCAGTGGCAGCGCGAGCATCGTCACCTGGCCACCGAAGGAGCTGATCAGGATCGACGTCCACAAACGGCGATATGTGGCGTCGCGCAAAAGATCGTCGGGCGCGAGGCGAAACTGCGAAACTGCGCGCGCAACGTAGCGGCGCAGAGCGGCGCTGCGAAGTTGGAACTCATTGCGAACTATTGTTGTATCTAACCCGGTCGAAGCTTAACGAGTCTGCGACACACCGACGGAACTCGCCTAACCTTCGATTGGGCTCCGCACATCGAAAGTTCGAGAACCTTGTCGATCTACCAACTCAAACCGCGATTTCAATCTCTGCTACGGCCGGCGGTCACGCGCCTGCATTCCGCGGGCGTCACCGCTAACCAAGTCACGATCTTTGCCTGCGTAGTTTCAGTCGGGATCGGCCTGTGGCTGTACTTCGCTCGACCGAACGCGATCGCGTTTGCGCTTATTCCGGCGTGGATGCTGCTTCGAATGGCTTTGAATGCCGTCGACGGCATGTTGGCGCGCGAGTTTCATCAAAAGTCGACGCTCGGTGCGTTCCTGAACGAATTGACCGACGTCATCTCTGACGCGGCGCTGTACTTACCTTTCGCCATCGTCGCGCCGTTCGAGCCATTCTGGGTGGCGGTCGTGATCATCGCTCGCAGGGCTGAGTGAATTCGCCGGCGCATTGGGACCCACAGTAGGCGCGTCGCGTCGCTATGACGGCCCGCTCGGCAAGAGCGACCGCGCCTTTGTGTTCGGAGCGCTCGGCCTGTGGATCGCGCTCGCCTTGCCGCTGCCGGAGTGGGCAAAGTGGCTGATGCCGCTGCTGGCGGTATTGCTTGTTTGGACCCTGGTCAATCGAGTGTCCGGCGCGCTGCGTGAAGTTGAAACTACAAAGCGTTGACGACCAATAACCGAATGTTGACGCAGCTCGCCTCGCTCTCGATCATCACTCTGGCGCGCACGTTGACCGGGGTGCGCGCTATCTGGCTCGTCGGCGCACCGCTAGCTACGCCGACCGTGTATTTCGCGAACCACCGCAGTCATGGCGACTTCGTGCTGCTTTGGACGTCGTTGCCGCCTGACCTGCGCTCGCTCACTCGGCCGGTGGCGGCTGCCGACTACTGGCTTGCATCGCCAACGCGCCGCTTCATCGGCTGCGAAGTATTTCGCGCGGTGTTAGTCGACCGTACCGGCGCAACCGACCGCAGCGACCCGATCGCTCAGATGGCCGCCGCGCTCGACGCGGGCGACTCGCTGATCCTCTTTCCCGAAGGAACACGTAACGAATCCGATGAAGCATTGCTTCCGTTCAAGAGCGGACTATTTCACCTGTCGCGCCGGTGTCCGCATGCGCGGCTCGTACCGGTTTGGATCAACAACGTTCACCGCGTGCTGCCGAAAGGTGCGATCGTGCCGCTGCCGCTCGCGTGCTCGGTAACTTTCGGCGCTGCGCTTGAGACGCCGAACGCAAGCGAGGCCGACGCAAAGCAAACCTTTCTCACCGAGGCCCGCGCTGCGCTGCTGGCGCTACGTCCCGAATACGACCGCGAAAACTGAGCCATGCAGCCATCGGCACTTCATATGAGCGACACGATGTTGCTGTTTGCCGGCATCGGTGGCGTGCTCGTTGTCGCATCGACAGTCGCGGGCATCCTGAAGTGGCGTGTCGCCGATGGACAACCCCACTCGGTCATCGACAACCTCGTCAGCCGCATCAACGCCTGGTGGGTGATGGTGGTCGCAATCGGGATCGCCTTCATTTTTGGCAAGCGCGGCGTTCATGTGCTGTTCTTTTTGATTTCGTTCTATGCGTTGCGCGAATTTCTGAGCCTCGCGTACACGCGGCGGTCCGACCACAACGCGATGGTGGCCGCGTTCTTCATTGCGCTACCGGTTCAGTATTTCCTGATATGGATCGAGTGGTACGGGCTGTATTCGATTTTCATTCCGGTTTATGCGTTCCTGGTACTGCCGATACTGTCCGCGCTGGCCGCAGACACGAAGCGCTTCCTCGAGCGTACGGCGAAGGTGCAATGGGGGTTGATGATCTGTGTCTACTGCATCAGCCATGTGCCGGCGCTACTGACGCTGAACATTCCGGGCTACGAGGGACGCCATCTGCTGCTGATCGCGTTTCTTGTTCTGGTCGTACAGGGAAGCGACGTCCTGCAATACATCTGGGGCAAGCTGATGGGCAAGCGCAAGGTCGCGCCCGAACTATCGCCATCGAAAACGTGGGAAGGTCTGATCGGTGGTGTGCTGAGCGCTACGGCGCTCGGCGCAGCGCTGTACTGGATCACGCCGTTTAATCCGTGGCAAGCAGCACTGATCGCATTCACGATCTGCGTGATGGGTTTTTTCGGCGGTCTGGTGATGTCAGCGATCAAGCGCGATCGCGGCGTCAAGGACTGGGGCACGATGATCGAAGGCCACGGCGGCATGCTCGATCGGCTCGATTCGGTGATATTCGCCGCGCCGATTTTCTTTCACGTCATCCGATACTGGTGGGTCCCTTAAGCAGCACCGCTTTCAAGCTCGGCCATCGCGGCCTGCTCCATCGCCCCCAGCAACACCTCAGGCGGCTGCGCGCCTGATACCGCCAGCCGCTGATTGAACACGAAGAAAGGCACGCCGGTGACGCCGAGCGCGCGTGCGCGCTGTTCTTCAGCCTCGATCGCCTTGCGTCCGGCGTCCGAAGTGAGCCATGCGCGCGCGGCCGTCCCGTCAAAACCCGCATCGCCCGCCAGCCGCGCAAGGGCGTCGATGTCTCCGATATCGATGCCTTCAACAAAGTAAGCGCGGAACAACCGCTCGATCAATGCGTCGGACGCGTTCAAATCGAGGTCTTGTGCCCACGCGATCAATCGATGTGCATTGACCGTGTTCGGCTGGCGCACGATGCGCTCGAAGTCGAATGGAATTCCGACCTCGTCGCCGGCCGCTTTGACCCGCGCGTAAATCTGTTTCGCGCGCTCGGGCCCGCCGAATTTCTGTTCGAGATAGCTGCGACGATCGACGCCGCCGGCGGGAATGTCGGGGTTCAGCTGAAACGCAAGCCAGCGCACTTGAACCGGCTGCGCATCATCACTCGCGCGCCGCGCAAGCGCAGCCTCAAGCCGGCGCTTGCCGATGTAGCACCAGGGGCACACGACATCGGAGACGATGTCGATCGACAGTGGCGGCGTATTTAACATAGGGTCTGGGCGCGCATTTTCGCATGCTCTGACCGCGAGACAGGGATCATCAATGGAGTTCAAGGAGTACTACAAGGCGCTCGGGGTCGAACCAACGGCGAGCGCCGACGAGATCAAGAAGGCGTATCGCACGCTCGCGCGCAAATATCACCCGGACGTCAGCAAGGAGGCCGATGCATGTGCGCGCATGGCGGAAGTCAATGAGGCTTATGCCGTGCTGTCGGATCCGGAAAAGCGTGCCGCGTTCGACAAGCTTGCGCAACGTCGCGCAGCGGGTCAGGACTTTCAGCCGCCGCCGGGCTGGGACGCGGGTTTCGATTTCTCGCAGGCGGGTTCACCGGTCGGAGACGATGGCGACTTCAGCGAATTTTTCAATTCGCTGTTCGGCCGCGCCGCGCGAGCGCGTCAGGGCGGTGGTGCACGCGCGCAAATGCGCGGCGCCGATCAACACGCCAAGATCTCCATCACCCTGGCCGATGCGTACCACGGTGCGACACGCTCGCTTGCTTTGCGCGAAGCCCGCCTCGATGAATCCGGCAATGTGGTCAGCGCCGAGCGCGTACTCGACGTGCGGATACCGAAGGGCGTCAAAGAAGGTCAGAGCATTCGTCTGCGTGGCCAGGGCAGCCCTGGATTCAATGGCGGGCCGGCAGGCGATCTGTACATGGAAGTCGAGTTCGAACCCGACCCGCGCTATCGCGTCGAAGGTCGCGATGTGACGCAAACGGTGCCCGTCGCGCCGTGGGAGGCCGCGCTGGGCGCGACCATCGAAGTGCCGACGCCCTCTGGGCGCGTCGAAGTCAACGTGCCGGCAGGCTCGAACAACGGCCGCAAGTTACGACTGAAAGGACGCGGAATTCCGGGCAATCCGCCGGGCGATCTGTATCTCGAGCTCGAACTGGCGCTGCCTCCGGCGAACAACGAAAAGGCACGCGAGCTGTACCAGACGATGGCGCGCGAGTTCTCGTCATTCAATCCGCGCGAACAAATGGGAGCACAGAGATGACACGAGCCTAAAGTCGATGCAGTGCTGATAGATGAAGAAACACTTGACCTGCAGGAGCTGGCATCTGCCTGCGCGGTGCCGCCCACCTGGGTGATCGAGCGCGTTGAAGCGGGCCTGCTCGCATGCAATTCATCCGGCGGACAGATGCGATTCGCCAGCGCCCACCTGGTGCGCGCCCGCCGCATGGTGACGACCGAACGGCGTTTCGACGCCAACCAGGAGGTTGCAGCACTGGTCGCAGACCTGATCGAGGAAGTCGAGCAGCTGCGTCGGCAGGTGCAAGCAACAGCCAAAGGCTCGCGCGGCTAACATCTAGCCGGACAAGTGATGAAGCCTGAAGCAAATTCTGCGATCGTTCGTGAAGTAGGCCTGCGCGACGGACTGCAGAGCATTTCGCGCGTCTTGCCGACCGCGCAAAAAATAGAATGGATCCGCGATGCCTACGCGGCCGGACAGCGCGAGATCGAAGTCGGCTCATTCGTCCCCGCGCGCCTGCTGCCGCAATTGGCCGACACCGATCAGTTGGTCGCGTTCGCGAAGACGTTGCCCGGACTTTGCGTGTCGGTACTCGTGCCGAATCTGAAAGGCGCCGAGCGTGCGATCGAATGCGGCGCCGACCTGATGCTGCTGCCTCTGTCGGCCAGCCGCGCACACAGCCTTGCCAATCTGCGCAAGTCTCCGGAAGACGTCGTCGCCGAAATCGCTCGCATCCGCGACCTGCGCGACGCGAAGGCATCGAAGTGCCTGATCGAAGTCGGTATCAGCACCGCGTTCGGCTGCACGTTGCAAGGCAAGGTCGAGTCGGCCGAAGTATTGCGCCTGTTGCGCGCGGTGCTCGATGCCGGAGTCGATCGCGTCGGACTGGCGGATACGGTCGGTTATGCCGATCCTTCGATGGTTCAAGCAATTTGTTCGAGCAAGCGCTGCCGATCGCCGGCGACCGTCTGAACTGCGGCCACTTTCACGACACGCGCGGACTCGGCATGGCGAACGTTTACGCAGCGTGGCAGACGGGTATCACGCGCTTCGATGCGTGCCTGGCCGGCATCGGCGGTTGCCCGCATGCGCCGGGCGCGAGCGGCAACGTATCGACCGAAGACGTCGTTTACATGTTTGCCAGCATGGGCGTTTCGACTGGGCAGGACTTCGATCGGTTGATTGCGCTGCGCGCCAAGGTTGCGCAATGGCTTGAAGGCGAAGCTCTGCACGGCTCGCTATGGCGCGCCGGCCTGCCCAAAACGATGCTCGCGACCGCATGAACGGCGATCAGACTCCACAGCCACTGAGCGGCCTGCGCGTCGTCGAGTTCACGCACATGGTGATGGGGCCGACGTGCGGCATGGTGCTCGCCGACATGGGCGCGGAAGTGATCAAGGTCGAGCCGATCGACGGCGATCGCACGCGCTTTTTGCTTGGCGCCGGCGCCGGCTTCTTTCCGATGTTCAATCGCAACAAGAAAAGTATTGCGATCGATCTGCGTAACGAAGTTGGAGCGCAAACAGCACGCGAGCTCGCGGCCAGCGCCGACGTCGTGCTCGAAAATTTCAAACCGAACACGATGCACAAGTACGGGCTCGACTATGCGACGCTGTCGAAGACCAATCCGCGACTTGATCTACGTCGGCCACAAAGGCTTTCTGCCCGGACCGTACGAACATCGCACCGCGCTCGACGAAGTCGTGCAGATGATGGGCGGCCTCGCGTATATGACGGGGCGCCCCGGTGATCCGCTGCGTGCAGGAACGAGTGTCAACGACATCATGGGCGGCATGTTCGGCGCGATCGGCACGCTTAGGTGCATTGATTCAGCGCGGCATTACCGGCAAGGGAATGGAAGTGCAGTCCGCGCTATTCGAGAACAACGTGTTCCTGATGGGCCAGCACATGCTGCAGTACGCGGTCACCGGCAAGCATCCAGCGCCGATGCCGGCGCGCGTCAGCCCCTGGGCGATCTACGACGTGTTCACCGTCAAAAATGGCGAGCAGATTTTTCTGGCGGCGGTCAGCGATGCACAGTGGAACACGTTCTGCGATGCACTGGGCTATACGGACCTGAAGGCCGATCCGGCTTTGGCGACCAACAATCAGCGCGTCCATCAGCGTCCTACGCTGTTGAAAACGATCAACGATCGCCTCGCGCTTCACACTGCTGATGAGTTGGCGGCACTATTCGAAAAAGTCGGACTGCCGTTCGCTCCGATCCGCAAGCCCGAAGATTTGTATGACGATCCGCACCTGCAGGCGACCGGGGGCTTGGCTGACATCACGCTACCGGATGGCGAGCGCGCCGGTCAGACAGTCAAGACCACGCTGTTCCCGATCACACTGCAAGGCAAGCGGCTCGGCGTGCGAATGAGTCCGCCGAAGTTGGGCGAACACACGCGCGAGCTGCTCGACGGTATCGGCTACTCAAAGGAAAAGATCGACACGTTGCTGGCGCAGGCAGCGGTTGCCTAGTTGAAACAAGGAGACAGGAATGAAAACGCATCACACATCAGGCATCGAAGCGCCGGACGCTGATCGGTCTGACGCGGGCTCGCAATCGGAGCATCGACGCTTTGGTCGAGCATTGCACAGAGCCAAACGAAGGTCGTCCGTTTCATCCTGCCGGTGGCCACGGCGTCGGGCGTCGACACGATTACGCGCGCCTCGTCGCAGGCGTTATCGACCGCGCTGGGAGCCTCGGTCGTCGTCGAGAACCAGCCTGGCGCCGGCGGCATCGTCGGTACGTCGGCGATGATCAAGTCGCCGCCGGACGGCGCCACGCTCAGCATCGTTTCGAACAATCACGTGATCTATCCGAGCGTGTACAAGTCGGTGCCGTTCGATCCGATCAACGACATCACGCCGATCGCGGTAATCGGCTCGACGCCGATCGTATTCGTGGTCAATCCGAAGGTGCCCGCGAAGGATGCGAAGGAGCTGATCGCGCTACTGAAGGCGAAGCCGGGTGGATACAACTACGGATCATCGGGTAACGGAACGATCCTGCATCTGGCGGCCGAGATGTTCATGGACGAAGCGGGCGTCAAAGCCACGCACGTGCCGTACAAGGGCGTCGGGCCGATGCTGACTGACCTGATCGGCGGGCAAGTCGAGATGGGCACGCTGTCGTTGCCGTCGATCCAGCCGCATCTGAAGAGCGGCGCGTTGCGAGCGATCGGCACCGGGACCGCGACGCGTCTTGCAGCGGCGCCCGATATTCCGACGATGACCGAACAGGGCATGCCGGGTTATCTGGTCGAAGGTTGGTTCGCGGTGATCGGGCCGGCCAAGATGTCGGCGGCCGACGTGAAGCGAATCAACGCTGCCTTCGTGACAGCCTTTGCAACGCCTGAGGTGCGTGAAACGATGGCCAAGCAGGGCAACACGATCAACGTCAGCACGCCGGAATTTGCCGCGAAATTTTTCCGTGACGAAATGGCCAAGTACGCGAAGCTCGTCAAGAAGGCGGGCGTCGAGCTGCAGTAGGCGGCGGCGAGACCGCGCTTGCAAGGGCCGATGACGACGCTTCAGCGTCTTCAATGAATACCCGCGTTGCTGACGTTGCGCGTTTGCGTGCTGCGCTAGCCGCTCAACCCACCGATCGCGTCTCGTGGCACAACCTTGCAGCGGCCGAGGGCGATCTCGGACACGCCGCTGAAGCAGAGGCCGCCGCACGACGCGCGATCGAGCTCGGCATTACGGCGCCCGAAACTCGCCTGGTGCTGGCGCGTGCACTGCAGTCGTTACGCAAGCTCGACGAAGCCGAGGGCATGTTCAAGAAAGCGATCGCGCTTCGCCCCGCGTACGCCGACGCGCATCGTGACCTTGCACAACTGATATGGATGCGCACCGGTCGCACCGAAGATGCATTGAAAAGACTGTCACGCGCGTTGCGAGAATCTCCGGCGAACGCCGCGTTGCATCTGGTGCATTCGAGCGTGCTCGAGTTCGCCGGCGATTTGGCGGGTGCCGTGGCCGCTTCTGAGCGCGGGTTGGCACACATGCCCAGCGATCTGCCGCTGCTGCGTCAAGCCGCTCATCTGTATACCGAAACCGGCGAGGCGGCGCGTGCCGTGTCGCTGTCGATGCGCGCAATCCAATTGGCGCCTGCCGATACGGGCGCTCAGATCAGTCTGTGCGAAGCGTTGTTGGCTGTCGGTCGGGCGGCGGATGCGGAAGCGAAAGCCGACGCGCTTTGCAACGCCTTACCGACGAATCAATATGCGCTTGCGCTACGGGCGACTGCGTGGAGATTGCTGGGCGACTCGCGGTATTCCGCGCTGTACGACTATCAAACGCTGGTAGCAGAGCAAGAGCTCAACACGCCCACCGGTTTCGTTAGCTTGGACGCGTTCCTACGCGAGCTGGCGGTGGAGCTGCAGGCCTTGCATAGCTTCCATACACATCCGCTGCATCAATCGGTCCGCGGCGGCAGTCAGTTGCCGCTGCAGTCGGCCGAGTTGGCGCGCCCACTGATCGCAATGTTGTTCGGCACCATCGATACGGCGATTCGAAGTTATGTCGCGCAGCTGAGTCCTGGCAGCGATCCAGTACGAGCACGTAACAGCGGCGCCGCTACCCTGACCGGCGCATGGAGCGTAAAGCTCCGCTCGGGCGGCCATCACACCGATCACGTGCACCCGCACGGATGGTTATCTTCAGCGTGCTACATCGCATTGCCGACGACAATTGGCGACGGCAGCGCAGCTGCAGATCACGCAGGGTGGTTGCGGTTCGGTCGCCCGGGAGTCAAGACCCTTCCGGCACTAGGCGCCGACCACTTCGTCAAGCCCCGACCGGGTTTGCTGGTGCTCTTTCCGGCGTACATGTGGCACGGTGTCGAACCGTTCGAAAGCGACCAGCCTCGCCTCTCGGTCGCGTTCGACGTTGCACCGGTTTAGGACTCGAGCCGCGCATTCATCGCTTTTTTGACTGTCATGTTCACTCCTCGCTTGCTGTGCCGCAGTACCTCGAGCAAGGGGCAAACCCGCTTACGCGCCAAGGGGATGCCCGCATACAATCCGGCGAAATTCGATTAAGACGTTGATTTCAAAACAGGAGACATTGGATGAGACACATCAAGCACGCGCTGGCCGCGTTGGCGGCAACCGGCCTTGCGGTCGCAGCGTTCGCGCAGGAGAAGGTGACGCTGTCGATAGCAACCGGTCCCACGACCGGGGTTTACTACCCGCTCGGCGGCGGCATCGCCAACATTCTTTCGAAGTACGTGCCGGGCTACGCCGCCAACGCCGAGACCACGGCCGGTTCAGTGGCCAACTTGCAGTTGATGAGCCAGAAAAAGTCAGACATCGCGCTGTCGATGGCCGATGCCGCGTGGGATGGCTTCAAAGGCCAGGGCAAGTTTCGCGGCGGCGCGGTGCCGGTACGCACGTTGATGATTGCGTATCCGAACCGGATGCACATCGTCACCGTGGAAGGCTCCGGGATCAACAAGATTGCCGATCTGAAGGGCAAGCGCGTGTCCACCGGCGCGGCCAACAGCGCCACCGAATTGATGGCGCAGCGCGTTCTCGAAGCGGCGGGGCTTGATCAGGAGAAAGACATCCGGCGCGAGCGTCTCGACCCCGGCAAATCGACCGACGCGATCAAGGACAGGAAGCTCGACGCTTACTTCTGGGTCGGCGGAATTCCGACGGCGGCCGTGACCGACCTCGGCGCCACGCCGGGCACCAAGCTGAAGCTGGTCGATCACGCGGAAGTGGTCGACAACATGAACAAGAAGTACGGCCCGCTTTATATCCGCGACACGATCCCGGCGAAGGCGTATCCGGGGCAGGACCAACCGAACCAGGTCGCCACGGTGCAGAACCTGATCATCGCGCGCGCCGATATGTCGGACCAGGTCGCCTACAACATCGTCAAGACGATCTTCGAGAAGCGCGACGAGCTGATCCTGGTGCACAAGGAAGCGACCAACTTCGATCTGAAGCTGCAAACGAACGACGCGTCGCCGATTCCGTTTCACCCCGGCGCGATCAAGTACTTCAACGAGAAGGGCATCAAGATCAAATAAGCGCGCGCTGCGCCCCGCGCCGTGGTGATCAATGGCTGAACCGGCGATGCCAGTGGCTCGGGTAGTCACTGAGCCGGTCGTCACCGAAGAGCAGCGGCTCCAGGCCGAGGAATTCATCGCCGTAGAGGAAGGGGCCCACCACAAGTTCGCGGGTGCGTGGGGCACTTTTCTCTTCGCCGCTGCGGTGGTGATGAGCCTGTATCACCTGTACGCCGCATACGGCATCGTTACCACGACCACTCTGCGCTACGTGCACGTGGCGTTCATGCTGTTTCTCGTTTTCCTGCTCTTCCCCGCGGTCCGCCGCCTGCGCCATCGTTTCAGCTGGATCGACTTGATCTGCGCATTGGTCGGCGTAGCGACCAGCGTCTACGCCCTGATGGGCGGCGACGCTTTTCTGGATCGCAGCACCGCACCGAACACACTCGACATCATCATGGGCGTCGCGCTGACCGTACTCGTGCTGGAAGCGGCGCGGCGTTCGACCGGCTGGATCATGCCGTTCATATGCGTGCTCTTTGTCGTGTACGCGATGGCCGGTCCCCACCTGCCGGCACCGTGGACACATCGCGGCTATGACGTCGACCGCCTGGTCGGCACGATGTACATGACACTCGAAGGCATCTTCGGCACGCCGATCGATGTCTCGTCGTCGCTGATCATTCTGTTCACGATCTTCGGAGCAGTATTGCAGTTCTCGAATGCGGGCCAATTCTTTATAGATTTTTCGCTGGCCGCGTTCGGTCGCAAGGCGACCGGGGCTGGTCGTGCCGTGACCGCCGCTTCGTTTCTGCTCGGCGGGCCTTCCGGGTCGGGCGTCGCGACCACGGTAACGCTGGGCACGGTTGCCTATCCGATGCTTGCCAAGGCCGGCTATGAGAAGAATGCCGCCGGAGGTTTGCTTGCCGCGGGCGGACTCGGCGCGATTCTGTCGCCGCCCGTGCTCGGCGCTGCTGCGTTTCTGATTTCCGAGTTTCTCAAGATCTCGTATCTCGAAGTCATCAAGATGGCGGTCATTCCGACCTGCCTGTATTACCTGTCGTTGCTGTTCATGGTCGAGATCGATGCACGCAAGCACGCGATGGTGCAGGTTCGCGTCGCGACAAGTGCAACGGTGTGGCAGCTGACGAAGACGATGGGGTTCCACTTCATATCGCTGGTGGCGATCGTCGTGTTCCTGCTGCTCGGCTTTTCGCCGATCGCTTCGGTGTTCTGGGCGACGGTGGTGGCCATTCTGATCAGTTTCCTGAATCGCGACTGCGCGTTACTCGACCTCTCGCTCTTCGTGCGCAGACCAAGCGGTTGGGTGCGCGAAATACTGCGGCATTCGAAACTGATGCAGGCGTTGGCGGCGGGGTCGATCGGAATGCTGAGCGTGGCGGCGACATGCGCCGCCGCCGGCATCATCGTCGGCGTCGTCACGTTGACCGGCCTGGGACTTCGCTTTGCCGACATCATCGTTTCGTACGCGGGCGGCAGCCTGCTGCTGACCGCCATCTACACCGCATTGATCGTCTGGGTCGTCGGCCTGGCGGTACCCGTGACCGCAAGCTACATCATCTGTGCGGTGGTGGCCGCACCGGCGCTGATCAAGCTCGGAGTGCCGGACTTTGCGGCGCACATGTTTATCTTCTACTACGCGGTGTTATCCGAAGTGTCGCCACCCACGGCGCTTTCTCCCTTTGCGGCTGCCGCGATCACCGGCGGCGATCCGTACAAGACAACGCTGCAGGCGTGGAAGTACACGCTGCCCGCATTCGTCGTGCCCTTTGTGTTCGTGCTCGATCCGATCGGCGTCGGTCTGCTGCTTGCACTGCCACCCGGCGGAAGCTGGTGGGACGTGGTGTGGATCACCGTCCTTGCAGTGATCGGGTTGGCCGCACTCGCCGGAGCAGCGGAGGGTTGGCTCATCACCAAGACCACGCGCGTCGAACAGGTAATGCTGACGATTGCCGGCCTGCTGATCATTTATCCACGCGCCTGGCTGGACGCAATCGGCATCGCATTGCTGGCGTTGGTGATCGTTCTGCAGGTGCTGCGGCGAAAGCGAAGCGTGCAGCCCGCGACCAGCGGTTGACCCGAAGCTAATGGCAACGTCGAACGGTGCACGCCGGCCGTGCGTTATCTGCGTCGGTGGCTCGGCGACGATCGATCAGATTTTTCTGGTCGACGAAGTCAAGCTGCCGTCGGTGAAGATCACCGCGACGGACTTCGTCGAGACCGGCGGCGGCATGGGCGCCAACGCCGCCGTGGCGGTGCAGCGGCTCGGAGGCCGCGCGATCTACTGGGGGCGCGTCGGTGACGACGAGACCGGCGACCAGGTCATCGCGCTTCTGAAACACGAAGGCGTCGACGTTTCTACACTGCTGCGTCTTTCCGGGTTTCGCACCAAGATCGCCACCATCCTGATCGACAAGCGCGGCGAGCGATTGGTCGTCTCCGTGCAGCCGCAGGGGTATCCGCCCGACGCGTCTTGGCTGCCGGTCGAGCGCGTGTCCGACGCCGATGCGGTGCTCGCCGACACGCGCTGGCCTGCCGGTGCGCAGCGGCTATTCGATGCGGCTGCAATGGCGGGCAAGCCCAGTGTGTTCGACGGCGATGCCGGAGATCCGCAGCAAGTGCGCGAGACCGCGCGGCTCGCCACACATCCCTTCTTGTCGCAATCGATGCTGCACAGCTTGCAGACCGGCGAGCCGCAGCATGCGTTGCCGAAGTTGTTCGGAGGCCGCAATGTCGCCTGCGGAGTGACGCTCGGCGCGGCGGGCGTGATGTGGTTCGACGGCGAGCGCATTTCAAGCGCGCCTTCGCCCGCCGTGAAAGCGGTCGATACGCTCGCGGCCGGTGACACGTGGCATGGTGCGTTTGCCCTGGCGCTCGCCGAGCGCAAAGAGCTGCAGGCGGCGATCGAGTTCGCAACCGCAGTGGCCGCAATGAAGTGCACACGCTTCGGCGGCCGCGCCGGCATACCGAAGCGGGATCAGTTCGAGCGCTGGTGGAGCGGCGTGCAGGCCAGCGTCAAGCAATCTTGACTTCAGCCGGCGGACTGGGTTGTTGGGCCAGCGAATGCGGCCCAAGCTCGCGTAGCGAACTCACGCCGATCAACGCCATGTCCTGCTGAATCTCGTGCGCCAGCAGGCGAATCGCATGCGCGACGCCCGCCTGTCCGCCGATGGACGCCGCGTAAATGAATGGGCGCCCGATGAAAACAAAGTCGGCACCCAACGCGATCGCCTTCAGCACATCGTTGCCGCGGCGAATACCGCTGTCGATCATCACTTTCATTGCGCCTTTGGCACGCACGATCGAGGGCAGCGCGAGCAGCGGCGCGATCGACGCATCGAGTTGACGTCCGCCGTGACTCGAGACGATCACGCCATCGACGCCACGATCTGCGGCGATACGCGCATCTTCGGCCGATAAGATTCCCTTCAACACCAGCTTGCCGGTCCACATGCGCCGGATCTGATCGACGTGCGCCCACGACAGCGTGTCGCGCGAACCGAATTCGCGCACGGCGGCGCCCGAAAAGATCGGCACGCCGCGAACCGCACTCGAATTTTCGAAGTGAGGCATGCCATTTTTTAGCAAGGTCCGCATGCAGCGTCCCGATCGTCCATCGCGGGCGAACCAGACCGTCCCATGCAAGCCGGACACTCGGCCGCAGCGGCATCGTGAAGCCAACACGAATATTGTTTTCGCGGCTAGGCAACGTGGCGACATCGACGGTCAGAACCAACGTTCGGTAACCCGCGCTTTGAACTCGCTGCACCATCGCGTCGATTTTCGCTGCGTCGCCGGGCAGGTACGCCTGAAACCAGGTCGAGCGCGGGGCAGCGGCGCGCACATCCTCAAGCCGCGTCAGCGCCGTCGAGCTGACGATCATCGGAATGTTTGCTGCCTCGGCGGCGCGAGCGAGCGCGAGATCGCCTTCGTAGGCAATCAGCGCACTGATACCCATCGGGGCGATGCCGAACGGTGACGAATACGTCTCGCCAAAAAGCTCGGCGCGTTGCGAGCGTTGCGAAACATCGATCAGTACCCGCGGCACGAACGACCATTGTCGATACGCGGCTGCGGCCGCCTGCAGCGCAATCGTGTCCTCCGCGCCGCCCGCGACGTAGCCCAGAATCGGCCGCGGGAGATGACGGCGAGCGGCCAGTTCGAAATCGGCGAGGGAAAGAATGTTGTGCAAGGACATGGGCTCGTTGAAACACTCGACACGTGCCAAAGATGCAGGTAGCTTCGCACGGATTCGACAGTCATTTTCCTGAACATTTAGCGAAGGATTGCAATGAAAACTCACCTGTGGCTGCGAGACACCTGTACCGCTGTCGCCGGCTTCTTTCTGTTGCTGGCCCCCTTTTCGATGGCAACTGCGGCTGCTCCGCAGCTGAAGACTTCGGCACCGGGGTACTACCGGATGATGCTCGGCGACTTCGAAGTCACCGCGCTGTCGGACGGCACGGTCGATCTAAAAATGGCCGACCTGCTAACGAACATTCCCACAGCAAGGATTCACAGCGCGCTAGCGAAGCATCACTTGAAAGATCCCGTCGAGGTGTCGGTTAACGCCTACCTGATCAACACCGGCAGCAAGCTCGTGCTGATCGACGCCGGCTCGGGGACGTTTTTCGGGCCGACGGTCGGCAAGCTGATGGCGAACCTGAAGGCGTCCGGCTACCAACCCGAGCAGGTCGATGAGATCTACATCACGCACATGCACGCCGATCACGTCGGAGGGCTTGTTGCCGGCAGCCAGATCGCGTTTCCGAATGCGATCGTGCGCGCCGATCAGCGCGAAGCCGATTTCTGGTTGAGCAAGGCCAACATGGACGCCGCGCCCAAAGAAGCCAAACAGGTTTTCGAAGGCGCGATGGCGTCGATCAACCCTTACGTCGCCGCCGGCAAATTCAAGCCGTTCAACGGCAACACCGATCTGATCCCCGGCGTGAAGGCCGTCTCTGCGTACGGGCATACGCCGGGCCACACCGTGTACGTGGTTGAGAGCAACGGGCAACGTCTGGTGCTATGGGGCGACCTGATGCACGCCGCCGCCGTGCAGTTTCCCGAGCCGTCGGTGACCATCAAGTTCGACACCGACTCCAAAGCCGCAGCCGCGCAGCGCAAGACGCAATACGCCGATGCCGCCAAGCGCGGCCACTGGGTTGCCGCCACGCATCTGCCGTTTCCCGGCATCGGCCACTTGCGAGCGGACGGCAAGGGGTATGACTGGATCCCGGCAAATTACACGGCGCTGCGTTGATCCGCACTCAACGCTGAGTACGTAGGAAGTCCCGTCACGCCTTGCGCACTTTGATCGTGTAGTTCCCCATACCCGTTTTGCGGTTGTAGTGCCGCACTTGCACCCAGTATTTGCCGGCAACCAGGTCCGAGGAGATGCGCGCGTTCGTGTCAACGCCCGAATCGTCGTCTTCGGCAATCAGCGCCGTTTCGCTGTTGGGTCCGAAGAGCTTCATCACTACATCGGTCGGGCCGCGGGTGTCGACCACATACGTGCCGTCGGTCGCGGCAGTGAACGTGAATAAATCCTCCTCGCCCATCTTGCCGATGGCCGCCGCCGTCCGGCGCGCCGCGTTGACTTTCAGCTCAATGGCGTCCGACACCACGCCGCCCGTTTTCGGATACATCTTCGCGCCGGCAATGAACTCCTTGTCGATGCGCGACAACACTTCGTTCGCCTTGGTGGCGATGCCGTTCAAGGTCCACGAGGCAGGAAAGAAGTACAGCATGATCGAATCGAGATCGAACGCCGTTCCGTTGATCTGATCCGCCTGGTACTTGCGCAGGATGTTGTGACGCGTCGTCGCTTCGTCCCAGAAGTTGGGTGACTTCGCCATCTCGCTAATAACGACCTGCTCGTTCCACTGAATGCCGCCGGCCGGATTCTGATGTTCGTGCGCGAGGCCGATCGCGTGGCCGAACTCATGCGCTGCAGTGCCGCCATCGAGAAAGCCGAGATTCATCGTCGGCTCATTGACGGGGATGCTGCGCGAGTCGGTGCCGACATACGACCACGCGCCATCATTGGGATCGAACTTGATTCGGATTTCCGCGTTCGGCGCATTGTTGAAGTCGAACTTGAGATTGGCCACCTGCGACCACCAACCAGCCTGCTCGCGTGCAGTATTTTGCTCGGCCGCGGTGCCGCCGATGAACCGCACGCGCAAGGTCGAGCCATTCATCCATGTCTTGCCGATCGGCGATATTGCACGCGTGCGACCCTGCGGCCCGCGCGTCGTGCGTTGCAGCCGCATCAGTTCGCGCGGCAGGACTCGATCGGTACAAACCTTCGCTCGTTCAGCCATCGAGCACCTCCATGCAAAGAGTTCGGCGTGTTTAAAGCGCTCCGCTGACGGCGGCAAAAAATCAACCCGAAAATTCACGCAATGCGATCATTGACGCTTGGCACGCGCAGGAGGCGACAAATGATTCAGGGAATGAACCACTTCACCGTTCTGACCGACGATCTCGACAAGACGCTCGGTTTCTATGTCGATCTGCTGGGTCTTAAGCCCGGCCCGCGGCCCGATCTCGGCTTCCCGGGCGCCTGGCTGTACGTCAGACGGCAGCGCGGTGTTGCACATCATCGCCGGTCGTCCACTGCCGGAGCAGCGTGCCGGCGTGCTCGATCACATGGCGTTTTCGGCAAGCGGCCTGGCAGATGTCAAGGCCAAACTGGACGCGAAGAAGATCAGCTACGAGCTGCGACGTCAGCGCGGCGCGGGCACCTGGCAGTTGTTTTGCTACGACCCCAGTGGTGCCAAGGTGGAGCTCGATTTCGATCCTTCGGAATCGGCCTAATTGATCACCGCAATAGATTAAGTTTGGTATTCGGGTCTGGCCCCCTGCGACGTTAAACAGATAGGGATCTTTCCCAAAGGAGTCACCATGAAGCGCTACGTATTTTCACTACTGCTGGCCGCCGCGACTCTGCCCGCCTTCGCCGCGGATGTCGGAGTTTCGGTCAGTGTCGGACAGCCAGGCTTTTACGGTCGCATCGACATCGGCAATGCGCCGCCGCCTGTACTGATCTACCCGCAGCCGGTCATCATTCAGAAGGTTTATGTAGCTCAGCCGCCGCCGCCGCTCTACTTGCATGTGCCCCCCGGCCACGCGCAGAAGTGGAGCAAGCACTGCCACAAGTACGACGCCTGCAGCCGTCCGGTGTATTTCGTCAAGGACGATTGGTACAACAACGTCTATGTGCCGCACTACCAAAAGGCGCATCCTTCATCGAACGGCAAAGGCCACGGCAAGGGAAAGGGAAAGGGCAACTAGCGGCGAGCGCTGCAACGGCTATCTGACACGTCCAGTTTGAAAGCAAGACCCGGAGTTCGGCGAAGCTCCGCACGGTCTAACTTCTGCCCTCGTTAAGATGACGGGAGAGCTGAAGTGAACATGGCAACGAAATCAGAAATGCTTGCGGCGGCCGTCGTCAGCGACCCTCGCTGGGACGCAGTTGTTACGCGCGACCGGCACGCCGATGGGCAATTTTTCTACTCGGTCAAGACCACGGGGGTGTACTGCCGGCCGTCGTGCGCAGCGCGCGGCGCGCGCCCCGAGAATGTGGAATTCCACGCGTCCGCTGAAGCAGCCGAGCGCGCGGGCTTTCGGCCCTGCAAGCGCTGCAAGCCAGATCAACTTCCGTTAGCCGAGCAGCACGCGGCGACGGTCGCCGAGTTGTGCCGCATGATCGAAAACGCCGAGCAAGCGCCCACGCTTGCACAACTCGCCGCTCATGCGGGACTCAGCACGTTTCACCTGCACCGAGTATTTAAGGCGGCTACCGGGTTGACGCCGAAGCAGTATGCCGCTGCGCATCGCACCAAACGAGTCAAGGTTGAACTCGGCCGCAGCAACACGGTGACCGAGGCGATCTATGGCGCCGGCTACAACTCGAATGGCCGCTTCTACGAACAATCGAATGACGTCCTGGGCATGACGCCAACCGCATTTCGCTCGGGTGGCGCCAACACCGAGATTCGCTTCGCAATCGGCGAGTGCTCACTGGGCTCAATCCTGGTAGCCGCCAGCGAACGCGGCGTGTGCGCGATCCTGATCGGCGACGATCCCGATGCGCTGGCGCGCGATCTGCAGGATCGATTTCCGCGCGCGCATCTGATCGGCGGTGATTCGCAGTTCGAGCAGCTGGTGGCCAAGGTGGTGGGATTCGTTGAAGCACCCGCGCTGGGTCTCGACTTGCCGCTCGACGTTCGGGGCACCGCCTTCCAGCAACGCGTGTGGCAGGCATTGCGCGAAATTCCCGCGGGTCAGACGGTCAGTTATTCGCAAGTAGCAAATCGCATAGGCTCACCCAAGGCGGTACGTGCGGTGGGCGCTGCGGTCGGCGCCAATCCGCTGGCGGTGGCCATTCCTTGCCATCGCGTGATTCGGAACGACGGATCGCTGTGCGGCTACCGCTGGGGGGTCGAGCGCAAGCGCGCACTTATCGAGCGAGAAGCGGTTGCATAGCGTCTGAATTCCGCGTTTGCATGGGAGGCGCTAAGCCGTTCGCACGACGGTAAGCGCCTTGCGGCGCCGATAGACTGGCCATCTACCAGATTACGGTTTGCGCCCTCCTATGCTGACTCGCCAAAAGTTGTTTAGCTTGCGCACGTTGCTGCAAACCGTGTTGGCCATCGCTGCGTTGCGGTGCGACGAGCGCGTTGGCGCAGGTGGGAAATGCGGCGAACGGTGCGACTGCCTACACGGAGAAAGTCGCGCGGTGCGAGCTGCCAGGACTGCCACGGCTTTGCCGGCACTTTTCGTGACTTGCGGTTTCCCGGTGCAAACGAAGCGACGATCCGCGCAGCCATCCAAGGCGCTATCAACAGCAACGCCGGCCAAGTGATGGGCGCGTTTCAGAACGCCCCATGGACGCGCGCAGAAAACCTCGGACGTCGCGGCTCACCTCGTTGTCGCGATTACGCCGCCGCCGCCGCCACCGTTTGCTCCGTTACCCACACCGACTGCAGCCCCAAGTCCGGTCATGTTTCCCAGCACGGCCGTTGGTGCCACCAGTGCGCCGATCGCGGTTCTGCTAACGAACAGCGCTGGCACAGCCATCACGCTTGGAAATCCGGCGGTAAATCCCGGCACCGGACAGGTCGCCAATTTCAGAACCGCTACTGTTGCCGCGGGCCAGACCGCATGCGTGAATGGCGGAGTCATGCAACCGGGCGCGAGCTGCTCGTTAGGCTTTGAGTTCGTTCCAACCACTGCCGGCGCTAGCACCGCCACCTTCCGCGTCACCTTTGTCGGCAACGTGCCGGCACGCGACATAACGCTGCAGGGCACCGCAACCGGAGCCGGCGGTTCTACCGCACCGACCTCGTCAGCAAACGCGCCTTTGAACGCCGGCGCTGGCGCACTCGGCTGGATGAATCTGCTGGGACTGCTGGCGCTGCTCGGAGTGAGCCGGAGCACGGCGCAGGTAGTCGCGCAGTTCTCCACAACAAAAGCGCCGATCTTCGGCGCTTTTTTATTTGCGTCTAAATTTCGCTATCGATGATGGCGAGTTACCGACGCAAGTGACGCAAAAAGCCCGCTTACCTGCGGCGATCTGGACACTCGGCTTTGTCAGCCTGCTAATGGACATCTCTTCCGAGATGATCCACAGCCTGCTTCCGGTGTTCCTGGTCACGACGCTCGGTGCAAGCGCGCTGGTGGTCGGATTGATCGAGGGCGTCGCCGAGGCGACCGCGTTAATCGTCAAAGTGTTCTCGGGCGTGCTGTCCGACTATTGGCGCAAGCGCAAATCGCTTGCCGTGATCGGTTACACGCTGGGCGCCTTATCAAAGCCGCTGTTCGCCATCGCATCGACCGCCGGCATGGTGTTCACTGCGCGCTTCATCGATCGCATCGGCAAAGGCATTCGCGGTGCGCCGCGCGATGCGCTGGTAGCCGACGTTGCTCCAAGCGAAATACGGGGTGCGGCGTTCGGACTGCGGCAATCACTCGACACGGTCGGCGCCTTCATCGGACCCTTGCTCGCGCTCGGATTGATGCTGCTGTGGGCGAACGACTTTCGCGCGGTGTTCTGGGTCGCCGTGATTCCCGCAGTACTTGCGGTTGTATTGCTTGTCTTCGGCGTACGCGAACCAGAACGCGAAGCCGCGGCACGCCCGATCAATCCTATTCGGCGCGCGAGCCTGCGCAAGTTGTCGCGCGCGATATTGGTGGGTGGTAGCGATCGGCGCAGTGTTCACACTGGCGCGCTTCAGCGAAGCGTTTCTCGTGCTGCGTGCAGCGCAAGGCGGATTGCCACTCGCGCTGGTGCCGCTGGTGCTGATCGGCATGAACGTGGTCTATTCGCTTTCCGCGTATCCGTTCGGGCGGCTGTCGGATCGCATCAGCCATGCGCGGCTGCTGGCGTTGGGCCTTGCAGTGCTGATCGGCGCCGACGTCGTGCTCGCATACAGCAACCAGTGGGCGTGGGTATGGCTCGGCGTTTCGCTGTGGGGTTTGCACATGGGCATCACGCAAGGACTGCTGGCGACAATGGTGGCCGACGCCGCACCCGTGGACTTGCGTGGCACAGCATTCGGATTTTTTAACCTCGTCAGCGGAGTCGCGTTGCTGATAGCGAGCGCACTGGCGGGTCTGCTGTGGGATCAATTAGGCGCGCCACAAACTTTTCTCGCCGGTGCCGTGTTCAGCGCAATTGCACTGCTCGCGATCCTTGTACGCCCTCCGCGGCAGCCGCGCCAGGTAGCTGCATGATTGCGCTGCGCGAGCGGGTCGATCGAGACGGATTTGCGTTCGTCGCGGCCGACGACATGCGTCTGCTGCTTGACGATTGCGGCGCGTTATCCGACTGGCCGCGCTTTGCCGAAAGCTGGAACGATCTTCAGCTCGACACGTATCTGCCCGATGGCCATCGCTATCGCCGCCGCCGACATGCAACGTTATCGGCGCGCGCGGGTGAAGACAAAGTGACGCTCGAGCCGCACCAGCCGCACTATCAAAGCCTCGACTACAACCCGCTGGTCGGCGGCATCGAGCGTTGGTTCGAGCCGATGCACGCCGAGATCGTCTCGGGTCCGACGATGCAGTGCGTGCTTGCGTTCAGCTGCCGCCTGTTCGGCGGGTTGCGTCCGAACACGAACTGGAAGATCGAGTGCCATCAGTTTCGCATCGAGGCGCGCTCCGACGCGCCTGGGCGGCCGACACCCGAGGGCGTGCATCGCGACGGCGTGGACTATGCGCTGGTGCTGCTGATCAAGCGCACGAACATCAAGAGCGGCACGACCACCGTGCATGACCTCGATGGCCACATGCTTGGCAGTTTTACGTTGACGGCGCCGCTGGACACCGCCATCGTCGACGACGCAAGAGTCAAGCACGGCGTCACCGCGGTCGAGCCGATCGACCCGACCCGCGCGGCGTATCGTGACGTGCTGGTTGTGACGTTCAAGGCACGATAATCGATGCTCATGTCGTTCAAACAGCGATGGACGGTAGGATTCGCGCACCGATGACTTGATCGCGCACTCGGCGCATGGCTGAGCGCATGCCGATTTACCTACCACCCGCCTCCGCCCCCACCGCCTCCACCGCCGCCACTCGAACCGCCGCCTCCGCCACCACTGCTACTGCCCGACTCCGACCCTGGCGGAGTCGATGCGGAACTGACCGTGCTGTCGAGTGCGCCGAATGAATCAGTCAAGTTGTTCGAACCCGATCCCCACTCACTCGTGTCGCCCACGTAATACGACGAAACCGCCGCAGCCACTGCTGCTGTGCCAAGCACAGCAGCGAAGCGATCGGCCCAAGTCTTCTCGACATCGAGTGCGAGCGCATAAGGCAGCATGCGGGCGAATTCGACTGGAGTCATCTCGGGTGCCTTGATGCGCGCCAGATCGTCTCGCTCGGCCACACCGAGGTATTGCCGCAGTCCCTCGATATGGTCCTGCACCTTTCGCCCTTCTCGCGTGTAAGCAGGCATCAGTTTGAAGAACGCGAACAGTGCCAGCAGCAGCACACAGACGAGCGCAATAAGCAGTGCAGGATTCGCTCCTAGCGCAGCAGACAACCCCAACGCACCGGCACCGGCAATGACGACCAGCGCAAGCGGCCAGTGATTACGCTTAAAGGCAGTGCCCTTGTAATGATGGGTGAGTGCCGAACTGAGCTCCTTCTGCGCTTCGGCGATCGCAGGATCGTAGGTCTTACTGAGCACGGCTTGCGATCGGGTTCCAAACAACGCATCGGCGAGCGGTTTGTCGCCCGGCAACCAGGGGACCGTCGCGCCAGTTTGGTTAACGACGAACCCGTCGTCACGCTGATGAACCTTCAAATAACCGCGCGCGCCCAGGCCCAGCACCGCGGCCGCCAGACAGCGCGTGTCGAAGCCCATGCGATCGACAAAGCGAACCGCCGCCGCGCTCATATTGGGCGGTGCGTCGTAGCGCGGAAATTTTGGGCCCTTGCGCGGATCGCGGCCGACGCGCCACCACATCACGAACATGAACGCTACGAGCAGCGCGACCGCGCCGATAGCCACCAGCTCACCGATGTTGTCGTTAATCGTCCAACGCAACTTGGTCAGCCCGGAAGGCGCGGTGACGATGCCTTTAGGAAACATCGCGACGATCGTCAGCCCTTCGTTGGGCGCAAGGCGACGCGTCGTTTCAAAGTTGAATTCGCCTTCGGCGACGCTGACCTTGGCATTGCGATCGCGCGCGCCTTGCGGGCCGGTGTACGCCTCGGCGCTGAACTTCTCAGCCGGCACAGCCTGCGGCAGCCGAACGCGCGCGCTCGCGCGATCGATCGCGAACGCCCAGCCGTTTCCGGTCACGTTCCAGTACAGCTCGTCGTGCTGGTCGAAGAATCCGAGCTGGCGTCCGGTGCGATAGGAAATGCGGTACATGTGCTGACCGCGCGGCAGCATTTGCTGCGCATTACCGATGCGAACGCGCATGCCGTTCGTCATTGGCTCGACTGTGTACGGCTCGGCCGCTCCGTCGCGCTGGACGTTGAGAACTTCGAATGGAACGACGACCGTGATGCCGCGGTGATTCTCGTAGCGCGTTGGAAAATCACGGAAGATGCCGCGCTTGATCTGCTGGCCTTCAACTTGTACGACGATCGTCTCGACGACGAGCAACGAGCCATTCGCGTCGATCGAGACATCGCTTGCAAAATCGACGATGCGTTCCTGCGCCAGAGCCGGCGCCGCCGAAAAACGCCAGCACCAGTGCACCAATGAGACGCTTCATAGCGACACCTGCACGGCAGCGCGATCATCGGTCTCGAAAAACGCCGCGCTGCGAAAAGCGAGTAGACGCGCCACCAGGAGGTCCGGAAACGTCTGCAGTCGCGTCACGTATTGCTTGACCGCGCCGTTGTAAAAGCGCCGTGCGTGTTGCAGCTGATCTTCAACGTCGACCAATTTCGCCGAGAGATCACGAAAATTCTGATCGGCCTTTAACTGCGGGTAGTTTTCCTGCAGCAGGATCAGTTTCTTCAACGAAGCGCCCAACTCGCTCTCGGCGCCGAAGCGCGAGGCACTCGGCCGACGCTCGTGTTCGGCCAGCGCGCTTGCACGCGCGCGCAACTCGACGACCGCCTGCAAGGTCTGCCGCTCGTACGCGGCATACCCCTTCACCGTCTCCACAAGTTGCGGAACCAGATCAGCGCGCCGCTTTAACTGAACGTCGATATCGGCAAAGGCCTGGGCGACCAAATTACGGTCCGATACCAGACGGTTAAACACTAAGACGCCGTACCCGAGCACAAGAACGGCAACAACGACGATGACGTATTCCAGATGGCCCCCTAATTCGCGAACCTAACCGCCCAGGTAAGCACCCCCGTTGACGTGGATCACCTGCCCGGTCACAAACCTGGCACCGTCGCCCGCGAGCCAGACCACGCTTTGCGCAATGTCCGCTGCGGTGCCGTGTCGCGCGAGCAGCGTGTGATGCCTGCGTCGATGATCGGGAGACGCCGCAGAGCTTGCGGCGTGTCGCACCGTGTCGATCATGCCGGGCGCCACGCAATTGACGGTGATGCCGTCAGGCGCCAATTCATGCGCAAGCGCGCGTGTCATACCCGCCAACCCGGCTTTCGCGGTGACGACATGCAGTCTGTTAGCCGCGCCGCTATGGCCGGTCATGCCGCCGATGTTGACAATCGTGGCTCGCTCGGATTTTCTCAGCAGAGGCAGTGCGGCCTGAGTACAGAAGAAAGCGCCGTCCAGGATGATCGCGACAATGCTGTGCCAATCAGCCGCCGAAATATCGTCGACCTTCGCCTCACGACGCACAGCAGCGTTGTTGACCAGAATATCGAGCCGGCCCCACCGCCCCTCGATTTCGGCGACCATCTCGCGCACGGCGTGCTGCTCGGCGACGTCGGCGACGCACAGCAGGGCATGTCCGTTGTGCGCGTTGATTTCATCGACGACCGCTTGACCCTCTTCCACTGATGACCGCACATTGACAGCGATAGCGACGCCCGACGCCGCCAAGCTCAGTGCGATCTCGCGGCCGATGTTGCGGCCCGCCCCTGTGACCAACGCGACTCTCGAAGCCAGCGGCTCTTTGCTCATTGCGCGCGCGTCGCCGTGCGCGAGTGCGCCGGAGAAGTTCAGCTCCGGCATGTCGAACAACGCGCCGACTTCCTGCGCCAGGCGCTGCGCCCCAGTGGTCGGCAAGCCGCCATACGCGCAGTTCGCAAAGAATTTCCGCTGCAGATCAGCTTCGCTCAATGGATGATCGACTCCACCTCGGAAGAAGCCCTGTCGATACTCATGGATCTCACCATTGGTCAGCACGACGCGGACATGACCGGTGAACCGATCGGGATACGGATTTGCAGGATCGACGATGTAGTTCACCTTGTTCGCCAGACGGACGACATCGGCGTCGTTGACCAATTTGTCATCGAACTCCACAAGACCGGCATCGTCTCTCAAAATAGCCACCGCGATCGCGTAAGGAATGCTGAACTTGGCAGCGTAACCGTTGGGAGGCGAGCGCTTCTGGTCGATCGGCTCCCAGAGCCGGTGCACGATCCCTTCGGCCGTCTCGCACTCGATGCGGTCGATCAGCGCAGCATCGATTCCTTTTTTTCGGAACTCACGTGCGCAGTCGATGTACGGATGCGCCATGGTTCCGCACGCGTACGGCTTGAAGGCAATCGACTGCCAGATCCATTGCGTTCCGAAAGATTCGAGCATCGCCTCGAAGTCGCCGTCATCGGTGTTCGCGAAGGCGCGAAACAAACCATGCTTTCCTTCAAACACCGTGCGAGGTCCTTCAAAGCCGCCCAGCGCAAGGCGAATCGCGCGATATCCCGATTGCGCAGCCCAGCCCGGATGCATGCGCTTCGTCCACGAGCCATCGGCCAGATATTCGATGATTCCCGAAGCCAGGCTGCCTGCGATTCCAAACGCGTTGACCAATTGTTTCTGCGGCAAACGCATCGCAGCGCCGATGCCTGCGACCGCTCCGATCGCCCCCAGGATGGCAGTCGGATGGAAACCCGCCTTGTGAATCCGGGTGGGTGCGACCCGACATAAGCGGCACGTGACCTCCACGCCGATCGCCAACCCGCGCAGCAGATCGGCACCCGACAACCGATGTCGCTCGCACGCCGCCAGTACGGCGGGGACGATTACCGCTCCTGCATGAACAGGACCGCCCTCGAACGTGTCGTCGAAGTCCTCGCCGTGGGCGGCGGTACCGTTAACGAACGACGCGCCCTCGACTCCAAAACGGTGTGCGTGGCCGATGACGGTGCACGGTCCGTCCTGGTCAATCGACTGCAACGCAGCCCGCACATAGGATTGCCCACGGGCAGCGATACACAAGCCGGTAATGTCGAGCACCAACTTCGCAGCGGTCTCGCGCGTTCCCGCCGTGCTCTCGGGCTGCGCACTGACGATGACGCGCGCCAGCCGTTCAGAAACGCTCTCTTCTACCTCCTTGCCGCGCGACACGATTGCCGCTCAGCGCACAACCTTGATTCCCGCCGCCTGATACTGCGTACGCAGCTCGTCCTCGATCTGCTTGATCATTTTCGAAAGCTCGGCGCTGTTGGCGAAGTGATCCTCGAGCTGGTTCTCCTCGACATATTTTTTCCACGAAGGCGTTGCGCGCAATTTGGCGAATAGATCTTCCCAGTACGCAACGACCTCATTGGACACCCCGGGAGGCGCCACCACCGCACGGATCTGCGGCGTCGCCTTGATGTCGTAGCCGGCTTCCTTCAGTGTGGGGACGCCGGGATAGCCCGGCAGTGGACGCTCGCTTAGCTGCGCCAAGACACGCATCTTTCCCGCGCGCACTTGCTCACCGGCTTCCTGCGGCTCGATGACCATGATGTCCACATGCCCGCCGAGCAAAGCAGCCAGGCGTTCACCACCTCCTGGAAAAGAGACAAATGCCCAGCGGGCGCCGGTGTGGGCCTGCAAGCTCTGCCGAATGATGTTGTCGCGTGAAGTGACCGAACCTCCGGATTGCTTCAGTTGTCCCGGCTGCGCTTTCGCCGCCTCGATGAACTCGCGCAAGGTCTTGTACGGTGAGTCGGCGCGCACTGCGAACACGGCAGGGTCCATCAGCAGGCCTGCGACCGGTTTCAGGTCATGCAAGGTGACCTTCGCTTCGCTCGAGGTCAATGGGCCCGCGATCCACACGCTGGTCACGAGACCGATCGTGTGCGGGTCATCCTTGCGTTCGGCGATCGCCGCTGCGGCCACTGCACCGTTACCGCCCGCTCTGTTCAGCACCTGCATTCGAACCGGCAACAGTTTCTCCTTCTCCAACATCGTTGCGATTGCGCGCGCGAGCAGATCGCTGCCTCCGCCCGGCCCGGTGTGCACGATCATTTCCACCGTCTTGGTGGGTTTCCATTGAGCGTGCGCATCGCCGCCAACGCATAGCAAAGACAGCAAGGCCGCCGAGACGGCAGCGGTGCGGGTCATTCGAGCGTAGGTCATAAGTAGTCTCCTCTTTGTTGATTCACGAAGCCTTTTGATCGAGCACCTGCAAACGCATCGCATTGAACTTCTTGAATAGCGGCACGATCAGCAGCACGGCAGCGACCAACAACAGTCCCGCCGGAATTGGCCTGAACAATATCGAAATATCACCTTGCGACATCATCAGCGACTGGCGCAAAGCGCGTTCCATCGCATCACCAAGCACGAGGCCCAGCACCAACGGTGCGGCCGGATAGTGCAGCTTGCGCATCGCATAGCCGAGCAGACCGAAGAGCGCGAGCAGACCGAGTTTGAACATGCTTGAGGAATCGCTGTACACGCCGACGAGCGCCATGCCCAGTATCAGCGGATACATTGCGTAAGCGGGAATTTTCAGCAACTGCGCGAATACTGCAACCAGCGGCAGATTCAGGATCAGCAACATTACATTGCCGATATACATGCTCGCGACCAATCCCCAAAAAAGTGCAGGCGTGTCCGAGATGAACAGCGGGCCAGGTTTGAAACCCCACAGCACGAGCGCAGCGAGCAATATCGCCGTGGTGCCACTGCCAGGAATTCCGAGCGTCAGCAGCGGAACCAATGAGCCCGCCGTTTCAGCGTTGTTTGCGCCCTCAGGTGCCGCCACGCCTTCGATCGCGCCGGTACCAAACTTTTCCGGATGCTTGGACACTGCCTTCTCGATTCCGTAGCTGAGGAACGAGGCGATGGTGGAACCGGCACCCGGAAGAATGCCAACGATGAAGCCGACCAATGAGCCGTTGACGAACGCGAAGCGGCAGTCCTTCATGTCTTGCCAAGTCGGCAGCAGATTCTTCAAGCCCTTGGGCACCGGCAGCATGCCGGCAGGCTCCTGTGGCTCCATGTTGGCCAGGACTTCTCCGATCGCGAAGATGCCGATGGCAACGACGATGAAATCGATGCCCCCCAGCAGCGCAGTTTGACCGAAGGTGAAGCGCGAGGTCGCGCTGAACAGGTCGGTCCCCATCGTCGCGATCCACAGGCCGACAAGCATCGCCAGCAGCCCTTTGGTCAGCGATTCACCCGACAGCAGAACGACCATCGCAAGGCCGAGCACCATCAGCGCAAAGTACTCCGGCGCACTGAACGCGAGCGACAGCTTCGCGAGCGGTGGCGCTATCAGCATCAGCCCGACCACCCCAAGCGTGCCGGCGATGAACGATGCGATCGCGCTTATCCCGAGCGCGGCACCCGCGCGGCCCTTGCGCGCCATTTGATAGCCGTCAAAGCACGTGACGACCGAAGCCGACTCGCCCGGCACATTGAGAAGGATCGATGTGGTCGAACCGCCGTACTTCGCGCCGTAGTAGATGCCGGCCAACATGATCATCGCGCCGGTGGGCTCGAGTCTCATCGTCAACGGCAACAGCATCGCGATCGTTGCCGGCGGGCCAAGCCCAGGGAGGACACCGATCACTGTGCCCAGCAGCACGCCGATGATGCACATCGCAAGGTTGGTGCCGGCCAGCGCAACATCAAAGCCTTGCAGCAGCCCGCTCAGAGTATCCATGCTGCCGCTGCTAGAACAAAAATCCTGCAGGCAATGCCACGCCGAGAGCCAGCGAGAACAGCGCGTAAAAGGACAGCGCACCGCCGACGCCGAGCCCGATCGCAAGTCGTTGCGACTTGCGGAACAGCACCGCGATGATGAACCAGGTCATCAGCGCGAAAGAGACGACGAACCCAAGCACATTCAGCAACGCGATGCACGCGACGAAAGCCGCCCAGCAAGTCAGCACACGGCGCAATTCACTCCAGTTGACCTGCCTCTGCAGCGCAGCGGGATCGGACTTCAACACCGCGCCGGCCACCAACAGCAACGACAGAACGATCATTGCGCCGCCGTACCACAGCGGAAAGAAGCCCGGACCGGGACCATCGACGCTCAGGTATTCCCAGCTCCAAGCTTCTTTGACGATGTAGGCACCGAGGACAACCAGTACCAAGCCGGACCAGAAGTCGCCCTTGCGGATGAACGCGCTCATTCCGGATCTCCGTGCGCTGACCTCCGTCGCGCGGTCAACGCTGGTAGCGACCAAGCGGCACCAGCTCGGCAATCGTGCCGCCCGGTGCACGAAACTTCACCGGAATCACTCCCGGATCGCTGACGATGTCCGCACCGTTCGCCTTGATCTGCTGCGTCGCCTTGTCGATGTCTTCCACTTCCACGGCGAAGTGATGAATGCACGGGCCGTCACCTGCTGCCTTCGATTCAGCCGACTGTGTGCCCGCGTCGTACTTCAAGAGTGCGAAGTCGATTCTGCCGTCCGTCATGTGGCGTGACATGTGGTCGCGCGTCTTTTTGGTCTCCGAGTCTCTGAACCCGAAAACGTCCCGGTAGAAGTCGCCGGTCCTGTCAATCTCGTCGACCTTGAGAGCCAGATGCGTGATGCGATCGCTCTTCTGCAGCGCCCGCCACTTTCTTGTATCGACCGATCTGCACCAGTTCAGCGATCGTGCCGCCTGGCGCACGAAACTTCACCGGCATCACGCCCGGATCACTGACGATCTCACAGCCATGGGACTTGACCTCTGCCGTCGCCGCGGCGACATCTTCAACCTCGATCGCGAAGTGATGGATACAAGGCCCATCGCCCGCCGCTTTCGACTCGGCAGATTGCGTTCCAGCGTCGTACTTCATCAAAGTAAAGTCGATTTCGCCGTCGGTCATGTGCCGCGAAATATGGTCGCGGGTTTTCATGGTCTCGGCGTCCTGAAACCCAAACACCTTCTTATAAAACTCACCGGTTCTCCCGACTTCATCGACTTTCAATGACAGATGAACGATCCGACCCATTTACGCTCCTTCAGTGGAAACCCGCATAGGTGTTGAGGCAGCGGATAGTCATTCTATGACTGCATCAGGTGTGACGCCTTAATCGCGCGGGCTAAGATCAAGCATGGCCACGCTCGAGCTGGAAAATCTGACCAAGCAGTACCCGGGCGTGGTTTCGGTTGACTCCATCAGTCTGGCAGTCAAGCACGGTGAGTTCGTGTGCTTGCTCGGTCCCTCGGGCTGCGGCAAGACCACGACACTGCGCATGATTGCCGGCTTCATCGAACCTGACGCCGGACAGATTCGTGTCGGCGGCAAGGTCGTGTCGGCGCCCGGGGCCGTTGTTCCTCCCGAGCGGCGCAACATGAGCATGATCTTCCAGAGCTATGCAGTATGGCCGCACATGACGGTCCGGCAGAACGTCGAATACGGGTTGAAGATGAAATCGATGCCCACGGCCGAGCGTGAGGCTCGCACCTCCGCGCTACTGGGCACGACGAAGCTCAGTACGCAAGCTGATCGCTACCCATCCGAGCTATCGGGCGGCCAGCAGCAGCGCGTTGCACTGGCGCGTGCGCTGGCGCCGAAGCCCGATATCCTGCTGCTCGATGAACCGCTGTCCAATCTCGACGCCAATTTGCGCGGCGAGATGCGCTTCGAAATCCGTCGCCTACACGATGAGTTTCACTACACCTCGATCTACGTCACGCACGACCAGAGCGAAGCGATGACGATGGCGGATCGCATCGTCATCATGAACGCCGGCCGCATCGAGCAGATCGGAACTCCGCAGGAGGTTTACGACCGCCCCAACTCGAAGTTCGTCGCACGCTTCATCGGCGGCAGCAACGTCCTGGATGCGAAGCACGTGTCAGGCAACAAGGTCGAGTTCGCGGGCCATGCGCTTGATATCGGTCAAGGCGAATTCCCGGGGCCCGAGCAGCCGATGAGTTTCTGCGTGAAGACAAATGATGTGCAATTGTTGACCGACGAAAATACCGCCGCCAACAACACGCTGCCGGGTGTAGTGCGCAGTCAAGCCTATCTGGGCAGTCATCGCGACTACATCGTCGATGTCGGCCAAGAGCTCTTGGTCACCGCACCTGCCGCGCTTAACGTGCCCCCGGGTTCAAAGGTCAGGGTCAGATTTAGTGCCGAGCGGTGTCGCGGCCTCGCTCGCTAACAAGCATCACACTACAACGTTGTTAAAGAAGGAGACACTATGAAATGGGTTACAGGCAAGACACTCCCGCCATGCTGCTGGCCTGCGCCATCGCGGTACCCGCATTTGCTCAGGAGACGACGCCCGCAATGCTGGCGGCCGCGGCAAAGGAAGGCAAGGTCGTCTGGTACACGGCGGTCGACGTCAAGGTCGCGGAGGCGATCGCCAAGGTTTTTCGCGCGGACTATCCCAATATCGCGATCGAGGTGGAGCGCTCGGGATCGGAGCGCGTTTTCCAGAGAGTCAACCAGGAGTACCAGGCGAACATCAAGAACGTCGACGTCGTCAATTCATCGGACGCCTCGCATTTCATTTTCTGGAAGCAGCAGAAGTGGCTGGCGCCTCACACTCCGCCCGACGTGAAGCGTTACCCGGCGCAATTCAAGGACCCTGAAGGCTATTTCGCTGTTTGGCGCGCGACGCTTGAGCGTGATGGGCTACAACACCAACCTCGTTCCAGCCGCGACCGCACCGACCGGATATGCCGACCTGCTCGATCCGCAATGGAAGGGCAAGATGGCCAAATCGCACCCGAGCTATAGCGGCACGAGCTTAACCGGCACGTACGCGCATCACCAAAGCGCTGGGCTGGGATTACCTGGAGAAGCTCTCGAAGCAAGGCGTGCAGCAGCTGCAGTCGACGACCGCGACGCCGAAGAGCATCGCGAGCGGCGAACGCGCGGTGATGGTCGACGGCAACGAATACAACATGTTCATCGAGATCGACGCCAAGAGTCCGGTGAAGATCGTCTACGCGAAAGAAGGAACGCCCTTCGTGACTTCGCCTACTGCGATTTTCGCCGACGCTCCGCATCCAAACGCAGCACGCGTGCTGCAGAATTTCCTTCACACTGCGAAAGTCCAGCAGCTGATGGTTTCGGAGGGCGGGTTGCGCTCGGTCCATCCGGATGTGAAAGAACCCGCGGGACGCACACCGCTATCGCAGATCAAGATGCTGCCCGACGACCCGGTCGGAATGCTGCCGCAGATCGCCGACATCAAGAAGCGCTACACGGCGCTGTTCGGTAATTGATTCGCTAGAGCCGCAGCACACGCGGCATGGAAGCGACGCTCGAGGTAGCGAGCCCGCCACGGGCGCGATCCATCGATTGGACCGCGCCCGTTTCGATCGCGATGGCACTGCTGCTGGCGGTGCTGGTGCTGCTGCCGATGGCGTGGCTGGTGGTCACCAGCCTGCGCGACGCTGCGAAAGCGTTCACGCTCGATCACTATCGCCACCTGTTCGTCGACCCTGCGTTCGTCAAGCCGCTGGTGACGACGCTATGGACATCCGCCGCGGTGGGAACGATCTGCGTGATCACGGCCGCGCCGATGGCGTGGCTGGTGGCGCGCACCGATCTGCCCGCCAAGCGTCTGATGCGCACGCTGATTCTTGCGTCGTTCGTTACGCCGCCGTTCCTCGGCGCCTTCGCATGGGTACTGCTCGGCGGACCCAACGCCGGCCTGTTGAACAAGTGGTACTACGCGCTCTTCGATCTGAAGCCGTTCGTCGACGCGTCGTTGATCAACATCTTTTCAGCGTGGGGCATGGTGTTCGTGATGGCGCTCTACACGTTTCCGTACGTGTTCACGTTTGTTGCGAACAGCCTCGATGTAATTCCGAGCGAACTCGAAGAGGCGTCCGCGATCCTCGGCGCTCCGGCGTGGCGGACCGCAGCGCACATCACGCTGCCGCTGGTCGTACCCGCGCTGCTGGCCGGATTCCTGGTGGCGTTTCTGCAGTCGATGACGTTGTTCGGCACACCGGCGATCCTCGCGCTACCCGCCGGCGTCGACACGATGACCACGAAGATCTGGAGCCTGTTTCAATTTCCGCCGCAGCTCGGACTGGCGGCCGCCGCGTCGCTGCCTTTGCTGCTGATCACGGTCGTGCTGCTCAGGACGCAGACCGCGATCATGGGCCGGCGCGGATACTCGGTGATCGGCGGCAAGAGCACAGGCGCGCGGCTGATTCGCCTCGGCGCGTGGAAGGTTCCCGCGCTGTCGCTGTTCGCTGTCGTGCTGGGCTGTTCGATCGTGTTGCCGTACGGAGTGTTGCTGCGCACAGCCTTCGTGAAGAACTGGTCCGGCCCGGTGATCGGCAACTTTTCGCTCGAGCACTGGCGCTTCGTCTTTTTCGAATTCAGCCAGACCAAGTCTGCGTTCGTAAACACTTTCGTGCTCGGTGTCACCGCGGCGACCGCGGCCACGATTCTGGTCACAGTGATCGGCATACCTGGGCCTGCGCAAACTCGTGTGGGGCCATCGCTATCTCGCGTTCCTCGCGACGGCGCCGGTCGCGATTCCCGGCATCGTGTTGGCCGTCGGCCTGTTTCTCAGCTACACGCAGCCGCCGCTCGTGCTCTATGGAACCTTGTGGATCATCTTCCTCGCGTATCTAACGAAGGAACTTCCGGTCGGCTACCAGCAAGATCGCGTCGTCGCTGAAGTCGGTGCATCCCGAGCTCGAGGACGCGAGCCGCATCTTCGGCGCGACACGGCTGCGCGCGCTCGTCGACATCACTGCACCGCTGATCCGCAATGGGGTCATCGCGACCTGGATCCTGGTCTTCATCGGCTCGATTCGCGAACTGTCGGCGACGATCCTGCTGTTTACCGCACGCACCAAGACCATCTCGGTCACGATGTTCGATTTGCGCGAGAGCAACGACTGGGGACCGATCGCGGTACTGTCGATCACGATGCTGGTCATTACCTTTGTGATGGTCGCGGCGATCAACTTCTTCACCGATCGGAGGCAGATTTGAACAATCCTTCACACTCGCTGCCCTTGCTCGGCCTGATGCTCGGCGACTGCACCGGCATCGGCCCTGAACAGTGCGCGCGCGTGCTCGCAGACCGGCGCCTCGCGGACGTCGCGCGCTTGCTAGTGGTGGGCGATGCGCGCGTGCTCGAGCAGGGCACGCGCGACGCCGATGTCGATCTCGCCTATGAAGTCGTGTCGACCCCGGAGCAAATCGACGAGGTGCGCGACGGCGTGGCAATCATCGATCTGGCCAACTGCGACCCAGGCACCATCACCCGCGGCGCGATCTCGGCCGACGTCGGGCCGCGTCGCCGGCGAAACGCTCGCGACCATGATTGATCTGGCGCTTGATGGGCGTCTCGAAGGCATTTGTTTCGCTCCGCTGAACAAGGCGGCGTTGCATGCGGGCGGCTGGCACTTCAACGACGAGCATCAGATGTTCGCGCACCTGACTCGTCACCAGGGCTTCTTCGGCGAGATGAACGTGCTCGACAACCTGTGGATGTCGCGCGTGACCTCGCACGTGGCGCTGCGAACCGCGCTCGATCAGATTACACCGGAACGGATCGATGAAGCGTTGACGCTCGCCGATCGCACGATGCGCGGCGCAGGGTTCGTCACGCCGCGCATCGCGGTGTGCGCGCTGAATCCGCACGCGGGCGAGAATGGTCTGTTCGGTCGCGAGGAAATCGAGGTCATTGCTCCCGCTGTCGCATTGGCAGCCGCGCGCGGGATTGCGTGCAAAGGACCGTATCCGTCCGACACGGTCTTCCTGAAGGCGTTCGGCGGCGAATTCGATGGCGTGTTGTCGATGTATCACGACCAGGGACAGATCGCGACCAAGCTCAAGGGCTTTAACCGCGGTGTCACGGTAACGGCGGGTCTTGGAACAGTCTTTACGACGCCCGCTCACGGCACTGCGTTCGACATCGTCGGCAAGGGTGTGGCGACGACCGGCGCGCTCGAACAAGCGGTTCGCCTAAACGCGCGCCTTGCCGCAAGCCGCAGAGACACTGCGTCGCGCGGCCGGCCCGCTTTCGCAACCTCTTCCCACTAATCACCGGATTCCGAGCTATGCAAACCACGACTGCCCCCGCTCCGCAAACGACTGGCGCTGCAAAGCCTGCGGACTCTTCGCTGACCGACTACGTCGCGGGATTTCGTCACGCGCACGCAGGCGCGCGACATTCCGAAAGACGTGGCGCATCTGGGCAAGCGCTCGGTGCTCGATGGCATCGGGCTCGCGCTCGCGGGCGCAGCGTCGCAAACGGGCGACATCGCGCGTCGCTATCTCGCGCAACTAGGTATCGCCACCGACAAAGGCAGCACCATCATCGGCAGCGAGCTGCGAGTGCCTGCGCGTTTCGCAGCGTTCGCCAACGGGCTCGCGATTCACGCCGACGATTACGACGACACGCAGCTCGCCGTCGCCAAGGACCGCGTGTACGGCTTGCTCACGCATCCGACCGCGCCGGCGCTGCCGCCGGTACTGGCGTTGGCCGAGCGCGACCGGCGCAGCGGAGCGGATCTGATGCTCGCGTATCAAATCGGTGTCGAAGTCGAATGCAAGGTCGCCGAGGCGATCCTGCCGCGGCACTATCAGCACGGTTTTCACAGCACCGCGACGTGCGGATCGATCGGCGCCGCCGCCGGCGCCGCGAAACTTCTCGGCCTCGATCGCCAGACCACGCGGCGTGCACTCAGCATTGGCGCGACGCAGGCAGGCGGACTGCGCGAAAACTTCGGCACGATGACCAAGCCGTTTCATGCGGGGCGCGCTGCAGAAAACGGCGTCGTCGCAGCGGAGATCGCAGCGCTCGGACTCACCGCGTCGGAAAACGGCCTTGAAGCCGACCGCGGATTCTTTCGCGCGGCCGGCGGCGGCTACAGCGCTGAAATGATCAACGGCAAGCTTGGCGACCCGTGGACGTTCGCTTTTCCGGGCGTGTCGATCAAGCCGCATCCGAGCGGCTCGCTGACGCATCCGGGGATGGCCGTGATGATGGATCTGATCAAGCGCCACGATCTGAAGCCGGAGCGCGATCAAGCGCGTCAATGTCGGCACCAATCACAACATGCCGAACGCGCTGATTCATCATCAGCCGAAGAACGAGCTGCAGGCCAAGTTCAGCATGGAATTTTGCATGGCGATCCTGCTGCTCGAACGCAAAGGCGGCCTCGAGCAATTCACCGATGAGGTCGTCAACCGCGCGGACGTGCAGGCGATGATCAAGAAGGTGAACTTCGGCGTGCATCCGGAAGCCGAAGCCGCCGGCTTCGACAAGATGACGACGATCATCGAAGTCGAGCTCGACGACGGCTCGGTAGTGAAAGGCCAGGCCGACTTCGGCAAAGGCAGTCCCACGAATCCGATGAGCGACGAAGAGCTCGCGGAAAAATTCCGCCAGTGCGCTGCGTGGGGTGGCCTCAACCGCGATCAGACCAAAGCGGTGCTTGACCTCGTGTGGCGCATCGAAGAGTTAGGTGATATCGGCGAGCTGATGAAGTTTCTCCGCCTGAAGGAACGTACGGCGCACCGGTAGCGCTCGCTCTGACAGATTGAGACAACGGCGCATGATCTACGAGCAGATTGCTACCGGCGGTTGTCAGTCGTATCTGCTCGGCTGCAGCGAGACATGCGCGGCCGTTGTGATCGATCCGGAGATCAGCCAGATTGACCGCTATCTTGGCCTCGCCGCGCGCGACGGGCTGCGCATCCATTACCTGATCGATACGCATACGCACGCCGACCACTTTTCCGCTACGCGGCAACTGGCGCAGCAACTTGGCGTGCCCGTCGTGATGCATCGCGAGAGTCCGGCACCGTTCGTGGACATGCGTCTGGACGACGGCGACATGATTCTCGTCGGCCATCTTCGCCTGCGTGTGATCCATACGCCGGGCCACACGCGCGACTCGATGTGCCTACAGGTGGAAGACCATTTGTTTACCGGCGACACGTTGCTGTTCGGCGCCACCGGCCGTACCGATCTGCCTACGGGCGATCCGGACGCGCTGTACGACAGCCTGTTCAGTGGCATCCTGCGGCTGGACGCGACGCTCAAGGTGCATCCGGCGCACGACTACAAGGGCGGTATTCAATCGACGATCGGACGTGAACTCGCCGAGAACCCGCGTTTGCAAAAGCGCGACCGCGTCGCATTCGTCGACATGATGCGCAACCTCAATCTGACCATGCCGACGCACATCACCGAGGCGCTACGCAGCAATATGAGCGGCGGGAAGACCGTCGCGCAGCTGCTTGCAGAAGCCGCCGCCACCGTGCCGTTCATGTCGCTGGCTGAGCTCAAGGCACGCGTCGAAGCCGCGCAGCAGAATCTCATTGTGCTGGACGTGCGCGAACGCGATGCCTACGAGAGCGGACACATCCCGGGCGCACGGCTGCTGCCACGCGGCCAGCTCGAGCTGCGCGTCAATGATGACTTGCCCGACCCGACGCAGCGCATCCTCGCCTACTGTGAGCTCGGCCGCATTTCGACGCTGGCGGCGGCGACGCTGCGCGAACTGGGCTACCAGCGTGCCGTAGCTTTGGATGGCGGGATGAAAGCTTGGCGCGAGGCGGGCTATCCGCTCAGGTCCGGATCGGAGCCATGACCCTGACCATGGTGGCTATCGCGACCGGGTCCGAATCAGCCGACGATACTGCGCCATGTGGCGAATCGCGTTCTTCGGCTTTTTCACGTCCTCGTACAGCAGCGCCAGGTTGTAGTGACAATCGGCAAGCGCAGGGTCGATGCGCAGCGCCGCTTCGTAGGTCTGTATCGCGTCGCTCTTGCGACCTCGGTCGTCGAGTAGCACGCCGAGGTTGAACAACAGCAGCGGCTCGTCGCCGCAAACCTCGACCGCATTGCGATAGACGCGCTCGGCATGCGCGTACCGGCCACTTTCGTGCAGCAACCTTCCCAAATTGATATGCGCATCGACCAGCGTCGGATCTGCTGCGACGGCATGCTCGTAGGCTTCCACCGCAGCGTCGGCATCCTCGTTTTCCAACGCGGCACCGTCCGCAAAGTGAGATTCAGCGCTCGCCTCCGGCTGCGCGCTCATCTGCTCGATCACGCTAAGAGTGCCGTCCGCATCACTTTCGAACGCGAGTAGGTACTGGCCCGAATCCGCCTGCCAGCGGCTGCCGCCCTCTCTGACTACGACGTGATCGGCCACCGCGCAAATCGAAAGACCCGACAGCGGCATCGACTTGGGCAAGTGCCGGCGAAGCTCCCGCATCGATCGGGTGATGCGCTTGCTCGGAACATTAGCGACGGCCAGCGCACGTGCGGTGCGCAGCACGATCAAGTCCTGGAACGAAAAGCGCCATGCATTGCGCGCCCCGCGCGCGGGTGAGACGAATCCGGCGACGATTAGCGAACGAATCGTGCTGCGCGGCAGGCCAAGCAACTTCTCGACGTCACGCACGCCGTATTCATGCATTACGCGCAGCTCTGCTTGCTATTTGCTATTTCCTTGCTGCCTTACGGGCTGCGGGCTCGACTTGCGCCGCGCGCTTCGCGGGCTTGCGAGTTTCGCGAGCAGGTGCTTCAGGCGCACTCGACTTGGCAGGCGCCGTCGTTTTCTTGTTCAAGCTTGCGCGCAGCGCTTCCATCAGATCGATGACCTGCGCGCCGCCGGTTTCGGGCACCTCGGCCATCGTGATCTCCTGGCCCTCGACTTTCTTCTGCACCGCGGCCTCGACGCGCGCCCGCACGTCGTCGGTATAGACGGTCGGATCGAACGTGTCGGAGGCCTGCTGTTCGATCAGCTGCTGCGCCAACTTCAACTCGACGTCCTTGACTTCGGTCGGCGGGATTTCGATATCGCTGATCGACCGAACTTCGGCCGCATACAAAAGCTGCTGCATCACCAGACCCCCTTCGATCGGGCGCAGCATCACGATGTACTGCTTGCCGCGCGCAGCGTAGCGGCCGACCGCGCAGCGCCCGGACTCGCGCAAAGCGCGCGTCAGCAGCGCATACGGCTTGGCACCGCCCTTATCGGGCGCGAGGTAATACGCCTTGTCGAAGTACACCGGGTCAATCGACTCGATCGGCACGAACTCGGTGATCTCAGCCGTCTGCGTTCCCGCCTCCTCGAGCGCCTTCAGCTCTTCGGGGGTGAACATCACGTACTGATCCTTGGCGAATTCGTAGCCTTTGACGATGTCTTCGCGCGCGACCGGAATCTCTTCCTTCAGACAGAGATACTGCTGTTTCAGTCGCGAGCCGCAGTCCTTGTGCAACATGTTGAACGAGATCGCCTTGCTCGCTTCGGTCGCCGAAAACATCTTCGCCGGAATCGACACCAATCCGAATGCGATGGTCAGAGATCCGATCGATCGTGCAGCCATGCCTTCCTCCCGATTTGTTTGCCTCTCACGCCACGGCGCGAGGTGTTAACTCTTGACCGCGCGTTCGAGACTCTGCTTCGCTTTCAGTGCATCTCGCCAGCGATCGCCCTTTGCCAGGCGCTCGCCGACGTTGGTGATTCTGAAGTCTAGTGGATGCGCGCCGGCGAGCTCGTCCCATGTGAGCGGCATCGATATCGGCGCTCCACTCGCCCCGCGTGGCGAATAGGCGACATTCAACGTCTTGCCACGCACGTTCATGTTGTAGTCCATGAAGATCTTGCCGGTGCGCTTCGGCACGCTCCATTCCATCGTGATGTCCTTCGGGTGCTGGCGCATCAGGTGCCGTCCGACAAGCTCCGAGATCTCGCGCGCCGCGTCGAAATCGATCGTGCGCTTGATCGGCACGAACACATGCAAGCCGGTTTTGCCCGATGTCTTGACGATCGGCTCGAGCGACATGCTGTGCAGCAGCTCGCGCAGCCAGAACGCGACTTCCTTGCCTTTCTCAAAGGCAATCGTGTTCAGCTCGGGTTCGTCGCCGGCTTTTTCCTTGCCCGAGTAGATGTACGGATCGATATCGAACACGACGTAGTCGGGATAGTTGAGCACAGAACCTTCAAGCGACTCGAGCGAACTTGCGTAATCGGTGCTCGTCACCTCGGTATCGGAGCCGGGCGCCGCGCGCGAGTGCCAGACATGGAACTCGAGCGTGCCCGATTGCGCGAGCCAAAGCAGCGTCGGCAGGTTGTTGCACAGCAGATAGTCATGGCTCTCGTCTTTGTGGCCGGAAAAGACGGTGATCGTTTCGGCGAACGCGGGCCGCTCCTGCTCCCAGTGTTTCTGGAAAAAGCGTTGACCGTGAATGCCGTCCGGCATCCGGATCATCGTCAGTGGCCGGTCCGCCAGATGCGGCAGGATGAACGGAGACACTTGCGCGAAGTAGCGCAGCAGATCGCGCTTGGTGACCGGCGCTTGCGATAGCGCCTGATCGGCCGGCCAGTACACGCGATCGAGGTGGGTCAGCTTCAGCGTGTGTGCGACCCACGGCGATCGGGAACGTGGCCTTGTCGTTGTCGAGCTGGCGCAGCACATCGTCGATCTCGCTGTTCGTGTTCTTCTTCGCACTCTGAGTGTCGCGCGCCGTCGCGCCGAGCGAGAGCGAACTTGCCTTCGGCCGTCCGCGTGACGCGCTCGCCGAGGCGGGCACGGCCGCTGATTTCGTCGCCACCTCTCGCCGCACTGTCTTCGGATCGATGTCGTCGCGCAGCCGCAGAAACACCGGCGCACGCAAATGGCCGTCTTCGGTCCAGTCCTGGAACTTCACTTCAGCGACAAGCTCCGGCGCGACCCACGTCGTCGGCGCGTTCAGTTCCGGTTTGGTCGAGAACGGATTGGTTTTCCTTTGCAGCGGTTCGAGTTGCTTCCGCACATCCGACAGCGACTCGTCGTTAAAGCCGGAGCCGACATGCGATGCGTACACCAGCTTGCCGCCGTCCCAATAGCCGACCAGTAATGCGCCCAGCGGCGAGCGCGCGCCCTTGCCCTGCGTGTAACCGCCGATGACAAAGTCGGCACTGGTGATCGATTTGACCTTCAACCATGAAGCCGAGCGCTTGCCGGCTTCATAACGGCTGTTCTTGCGTTTGCCGACCACTCCTTCGAGGCCGCTTGCGGCCGCAGCCGCCTGCAGAGCTACGCCGTCGTCCTGCGAGTGCACCAACTGAACCAGCGGCGACGGCAGCAAAGATTGCGCGAGATAGCGGCGACGATCGGTGTACGGTGCCTGGCGCAAGTTGACCCCGGCGAAGTGCAGCAGGTCGAAGCAGTACAGCACCGCACGTTCTGTTTGCGCGACTGCGGTTTTGCATCGCGTTGAATGACGGCCGTCCCTCGGCATCGAACGCGACGATTTCTGCATCGAGAATCATCGTCTCCACCGCTTGCTTGCGCAGCTCGGCGCATACCTTCGGAAAGTCGGCGGCCAGATCGAGGCCGCGCCGCGTGCGCAGTTTGACGCTCATTTGTTCGCCCGTGCCTCGACAAACGCGAGCACGCGATAGCCGTCGAGCTTGGGCTCCCACATCCAGTCGGTGTGGTTAAACGCTTTATCGCCCAGTTCGGCCTGCATCGGCGCGAGCGTCGCGGGTAGTTTCTCGGAAGGACCGGCAACGACCAGCCGCTCGGCCGCGATGCGATGCGCCGGCACACTCTTCATCTCCTCGACCGATGCGTTGGAAAGCACCGAGCGGTTCTGCGCGGTTAGATCAGTCTTGGCGACAAACCGATCCTTGTGCTTGATCAGCAGCCAGTTCTTGCGGTCCGCCATTCGCACCAACGCAAACGACCCTTTGACCTTTTCGCCACGCAGCAGAAAGCTCAGCTTGCCGTTTTCCAGTTCAGTACGAACACGCTCCTCGGCTTGCGCACGATCGTGAAACGAATACTGCTGGCCTTCATCGGGCGAGTAGACGCCGCAGTCCCACACGATCATTTCACCCGCGCCGTATTGCCCGGGCGGAATGACGCCCTCGAACGACGCATAGTCAAAGGGATGGTCTTCGGTCTGCGCGGCCAGACGCTTATCGTTAGGATCGAGCGACGGCCCTTTCGGAATGGCCCATGATTTCAATACGCCGTCGCACTCCAGTCGCAGGTCGTAGTGCATGTGGCGCGCAGCATGCTGTTGAATCACGAACAGCAGCGGCCCGCCGTGGGCGTCGCGCACCTGCGCCGCCGGCTCGGGAGTGGCTGAAAAACTGCGCTTGGCGGAATATTCGGTGAGCTGGCTTTTCTTCACGCTGGAATTTTAGGATCAAGACACATGACGTGCTCAGAGAATCGTCGGCGGGCGCGAGCGGCTATTCCTTCAAGGAGTGGAAGGGAACCTTCTATCCGGAGAAGATGAAGCCGGAAGAAATGCTCGCGTGGTACAGCGCAGCGTCTGCCGACGGTTGAGATCAACAACACTTTCTATCAAATGCCCAAGACCGCCGTGCTCGAAAACTGGGCGAAGACGACGCCGGAAGATTTTCGATTCGCGATCAAAGCGTCGCGTCGCATCACCCACATGTCGCGGCTAAAAGCCGATACAGCCGCCGATTCGGTTAATTTTCTCTACACCACGCTCGCCGCACTCGGCGCGAAACGCGGCCCGGTGCTTTTTCAGCTGCCGCCATTTCTGAAGAAGGATCTACCGCGCCTGATCGAATTTCTCACGCTGCTTCCCGAGGGACACAGCGCCGCGTTCGAGTTTCGCAATGACAGCTGGTTCGACGACGACGTCTACGATGCGCTTGAAAACAGCCGGCGCTTCACTGTGCCTTCTCCGAGCGCGAAGACAACGCACCTCCGCCTCTCATCGAAACAGCAGACTGGGGCTACGTCCGTTTGCGTCTCGAAACGTATTCGTACGCCGATCTTCAACAGTGGGCGGCAGCGGCTCGCAGCGACAGCTTGGCGAGAGATTTACGTTTATTTCATGCACGAGCCCACCGCACCCGCTTACGCACAAACGCTGAGCGGTTCGCGTCTTCTTATATCATATTCCTTTATTCTTAGCGTATGCACTTTTCTTTGTCTTACCTCGCGCTCTATTTTTGCCGCGTCTTTCTCTCCGCGCTCAGCTCGCAGCGTTCTCTCAATCTAGCTAACTTTTCGCATTTTTTCTCTTCCCTCCCTCGGTACCACGCTATCCCGTGGCCTATAACAGCCAATTCGAAAGTGCCTTGCACGTCGGGGCGGCCGATTGCTTTGTCGCTCACCTTGCGAATATGCGCCGGCTATTCGACGCGGCTCGCTTCGCGCACTCGGCGCGCCCGGACGCACCTTTCCCTTCCGAATCGACTGTTACAGGCCACTAGGATCAAGGCATGAGTGCTCAGAGAATCGTTGCAGGCGCGAGCGGCTATTCCTTCAAGGAATGGAAGGGAAACTTCTATCCGGAGAAGATGAAGCCGGAAGAGATGCTGGCGTGGTACTGCGCACGCCTGCCAACGGTGGAGATCAACAACACCTTCTATCAAATGCCCAAGACGGCGGTGCTTGAGAACTGGGCCAAGGCGACGCCGGAAGATTTTCGATTTGCGATCAAAGCTTCGCGCCGTATCACGCACATGTCGCGGCTCAGAGCGGAGACGGCGGCCGATTCAGTTAATTTTCTCTACACGACGCTGGCCGCACTCGGCGCGAAGCGCGGCGCGGTACTTTTTCAGCTGCCGCCGTTCCTGAAGAAGGATCTGCCGCGCCTGAGCGAATTTCTCACGCTGCTTCCCGAGGGACACGGCGCGGCGTTCGAGTTTCGAAATGACAGCTGGTTTGACGATGACGTTTACGACGCCTTGAAGGCAGCCGGAGCATCGCTGTGCTTCTCGGAGCGCGAAGACAACGCACCGCCGCCTTTGGTGGAAACAGCGCCCTGGGGCTATGTTCGTCTTCGGCTTGAAACCTACTCCGACGACGACCTACAGCAGTGGGCGGCAAAGCTCAAAGCTACGACGTGGCGCGAGATCTACGTGTACTTCATGCATGAGCCGACTGCACCCGCGTATGCGCAAACGCTGATGCGGTTTGCCTCTTCGTAGAAGCATTGATTCGCTTGATACGCTAAGGTCGTATGCACACCGCTGTTTTCATGCGCATCGTTCGCCTGATCTTTGCCGGCGTATTTCTTGCGGCGATAAGCGGAGCAGCGTTCGCCCAATCTGGCAAGACTGTTCGCATTCTGGTGGGCTTCCCGCCGGGCGGCGGTACCGACGCTATCGCGCGCACGCTCGCCGAGAAGCTGAAGGATGAGCTTGGCGCCTCGGTTGTCGTTGAGAATCGACCGGGCGCAGGTGGGCAGATCGCCGCGCACGCGCTGAAGAGTGCTGCGCCCGACGGCACCACATTCTTCATCTCGCACGACCATACGATTTCGATCCTGCCACTGGTGATGAAGAATCCCGGCTTCGACCCGGCAAAGGATTTCGTTCCGGTCGCGGGCTTCGCCACTTTCGTCAACGCGCTAGCGCTGTCAGCCGGCACACCCGCGAAAAATTTCAACGACTACGTTGCATGGGTAAAGGCCCAAGGCGGCAAGAATGCTATCGGCGTCCCTGCACCGGCCTCGGTACCCGAATTCCTCGTCAAGGTGATCGGCGAAAAATACGGGCTCGATCTCGTGTCCGCACCGTACCGCGGCAGCGCGCCGATGATGGGAGACATGCTCGGCAATCAGATTTCCGCCGGCGTCGGCTCCGTGCCGGACTTCATCGAGAACCACGCGGCCGGCAAGCTGCGCGTCGTCGCCGTGCTCGGCGGCGCACGCCAGAACGCGTTGCCCGACGTGCCCACGTTTGCGGAGCTCGGCCTCGCGGGATTCGAAGACGTGCCGTACTACGCGTTCTTCGCGCCGGCCGGCACGCCGCAAGCGGCGATCGATCAGTTCTCGGCGGCGCTATCGAAGGTGATCGCGCAGCCCGAGGTGCGCGATCGGCTGACACGCTGGGGACTGATGGTGCAGTTCATGCCGCAAGTCGCAGCTCGCCGCGCGTGAGCGCGCGTATTCGCAGACGTGGGCGCAGATCATTAAGAAAAGCGGCTTTCAGCCGCAGTGAAAACGGCCGGGATTGGGTCATTCCGTGCGGCGCAAGCAAGGCCAATCGGATGCGTGTAGTTTTCGTCTGGCTCGATACTGAATGTTGCGATTCATCAGGCCGCCCGCGCGGCCGACAATC
>CAWEAZ010000021.1:0-182652 GCA_963807155.1 uncultured beta proteobacterium | reverse complement strand
CGCTCACGTGGTCACGGTCGATGACGATCCATCTGTTCGGCAATGTATCGCGGACTACTTGGGCGATAACGACATCCGCGTCACAACACTTGCGAACGGCCACGACGGCAAGCCGCCACTCGCTGCTCCTGGAGTCGACATTGACAAGCAAGGCTACGGAACGGTTACCGAACAGCGGCTGTATCAGCTGATTCGCCAACCGAAGTCCATCACGGATCGACGATTCGAAATTGAGTTCCTCGATTCAGGCGTGGAGGCTTTTGCGTTCACGTTCGGCTGATGCGAACGCGCGCCAAGAGCTTGTGCAGCGGCGTGAACGGCGCGAGAGGCGCGCTTCGATTCGAAAGGGCCTGCTAATGCCCTTTCCTTAATGGCCAAAGGCGCTATGAGCCGCTGTAGACCTTCCAATCTTCAAGAAACGTCTTGGCGCCACGCTTCGTCATCAAATCGCCCTTCATCATCGTCTTGGCATCTTCGGCCGACATTTTCTTCATCTTGGCCATTTTGGCGTCATAGCGCCTGCCGGCTGCTTCCATAAACTCAGTCCGACTCATCATGCCGTCCTTGTTCGTGTCGACCATTTTGAAAAAGTCCTCGAAGTGGAATATCTCTTCCTGAGCAAAAGCCGGGCTGGCTAAGCCCATGGATAACGCTAACGCCGGAATCGCAAGCCATGCTTTTTTCATGTCATCTCCACGTGGAAAGTGTCCATCTCACTAGAACAAATAGCTGTGACGGCGCCCTGGCAAGCAGAACCCATCCCTCGTTCCTCTAGTTCGCTCACTCGCGAACAGAGAACGCGCTGATTACAGCGCAAGCGTGGAGGTGAATCTATTGGACGATGGTATCGGTCGATACCTTAGCATTTGTGAGCTGCGTCGCCGCAAGTGCTTGTCCGCTGCAGGATTTGAGGCGCGACATTTACTCACTTCCAATTCGACGATTCATCGTCACCCTAGTGAACGTCCGGTCTGGAGGAGCGCGAATGTCAGGAATGGGTCCACCAGGAGACGTCCTCGACGTGAGCGCCTGTGGCAAGCTGGAAACCTTCGGCGGAAATCAACGCGAATAGACGCAGGTCATCGACCAACCGCGCGGATCACGCTTGGCGCCGCCTCAGCTTCCTACCTGCTCAAGATCGGGAGAACGCACGCCTGTCTTGTCATACAGCTTGCGCGTCGCGCACGCCTCGAGCGACAGATCCCGATGACATCGACGAACCCGCGCGGCGGCGCACACTTCCCTACAGAGCGCAGATTCGTAGATAGGGTCGCAACGTCAGATCCCGACTGACTATCACTCGCACCGGAAATCCCGGCCTAATCGTCAAAGTCGGTTGCACGTCGAGATTGCGACGCGTTATTGTTTGCCGACTTCATTGATCGTTTCTTGAGCACTCTCGCGCGTGGATACGATGATGCCTCCAGCATCTCCACCTCGTTCCGGCGCAGCGAGTTCGGCACCGACACCTAGCAACGTCGATAGTGCCGCGCCGGCGAGGATCCGCCGCCAATGCCAGTCATCGTCGTCTTCCAAGCCAGCGTAACCCGCGACATCAACGCCGGGGAGACGATCGATAACGATTACGAAATCCCGATTGAAGGTCGGGATAAGGTGGCGTCCCCAAGGGGATTCGAACCCCTGTACTCACCGTGAAAGGGTGATGTCCTAGGCCTCTAGACGATGGGGACTTAGAACGGTGTGGTGGAGGTAAGCGGGATCGAACCGCTGACCTCTTGCATGCCATGCAAGCGCTCTCCCAGCTGAGCTATACCCCCACACGCGAGGCGCGGATTATAGCCGTGCCTCGCGTGCCGTCGAGAGCTGTGGATTTAGCGATCAGTGCGACTTGGCGTAGTCGATCATTCCTTGAAAATCGACAACAATCGCCGGCTCATCGCCCACCACCCATGCATCGTGACCCGATGGCAGCAGTGAAACATCGCCAGGCCGACAATCGAACTCGGTTCCATCATCCATCTTGACGCGCAACACGCCGGCGACGTGATATTGAAAGTGTGGCGCGTCGCAGCTTCGAGTCTTCGCAATCGGTTGCACTGAAGTCGACCAGCGCCATCCTGGCTCGAATATCGCGCGGCCGACGGTAGCGCCGCCGATGCTGATGAGTTCGACGCGACCGCGAGGAAACTCGCGTACTTCGTCGGGCTGCGAGAAATTTTTCCACTCGGCTGTTTCTTCGACGTGCTCAACTGCATGTGGCTGGTTCATCTGTCGTCCTCCTTGGGTGATGTGGCATGCGCCGGATCGCCCATTGGCAACACGTCGGCGAATGCCTCGAAACGCTTCCACGCAGGCACCGGCGGAACGTAGCCGGCGCGTGGCACGTAGGCCGACGCTTCCACCGTCTGCATTCGATGGATGTAGCGCGGGCAATTCGGAAAAATTTGTGTCGCACGCACGCGCACGATCAACTGTGCGCCGGCAAATTGCTCGAGCAGCGGATCGTCGAACTGGATAAAACTTGTTCCATTCACGCGCAAACGGCGCGGCTGCTCGAAGTCGATAAACAGCAGCGCGATCGCCGGGTTCACAAGCACATTGCCGAGGCTGCGGAACATCCCGTTGCCGTCGTAGCTCGGAAACGCGAGCTCATTGACGTCGGTTACTCGCACGAACCCCGCAGCACCACCCTTGTACGAGCAGTCGGGCCGCCCGTCGCGATCGGCGGTTGCAACGAAGAACAACGTTCGACTCTGGACGAACGCTCGATCTTCGTCGGTGAATTCTGTGCGCGACAGTTTGTCGACCAGGCGGTCGGCAAGGCGCCGCGTGTCGAACCGATCCTGCAGCCCTCGCATTCCGGCGTGATACGCATCGTCGGGCGCAATCATTTCAGCCAACGTCCTCGTGCAGGCACAGGATGTTGCCCTCGGTGTCTTCGAACCATGCTGCTTTCTCCGAGCCCAGCACGCAGACATGGTCGATCGTTTTGAATCCCGGAAAGTCGTAATCGGCAAACTTGACGCCGCGCGCCTTCAGCGTGGTTATGGCGTCGCTGATGCTGTCGACCTTGAAACTCAGCGCGGTGTGCTCGGCCTTCGTTCCTTCGGCCTTCGGAAACAACGCCACCTCGGTGCCGCCGCAGCGATAGATGAACTTGCCGTCGGGCCGCAATCCGTCCGGCTCGAGGCCAAGCCGTTCCTCGTAGAAGCTCCGGGCGCGAGACAAATCCTTGACCGGCAACATGCAGGTAACTTGCGATTGGGAAAGCATCTGCGCTCCTCGTGTGAACTATGTGGACGATGACGTGCTGAGAGCACGCCGACTATGGGCAGGATTGCGTACTCATCTGAACAACTCCGCCAGCGACCGATTGGCCGCTGCTTCAAAGCGCGACACTTCGCCGAACGAGCGCGCCAGCATCATCGCGCCTTCGAGCGAGCCGACCAATGCGCGCGCGACTTCATGCGCCGGCCCTGAGAACTTCAACTCACGCGCTTTCTGACCCTGCTTCAGCACCGCGGTCAGCCAGCGCTCGTTCTCGTCGAAGAAGTGTTTCATTTCCTCCTTCATCGGCTTCGGCAGCGTCGCGTACTCGGCGGCCAGCATCCCGCACAGGCACATGCGGTTGTTGCGGAGCACGTCCGCATAGATCTTGGCGTATCGCTGGAGTTTCTCGCGCGCAGTCTTACTCGTCTGGTCGATGGCCTCGAGCGCGGCCAGAAAGTTCTTTTCATAGCGCTCGATCAGGCGCTGGCCGAGCTCGGCCTTGGCGGGAAAGTGATAGTGCAAGCTGGCCTTGGTAACGCCGAGCGTGGTCGCAATGTCCGCGTAGCTGAAGCCGTTAAAACCGCGCGTCTGGACCAGGCGCTCTGCCGTATCCAGAATCCGCTGCGACGTGTCTGCTCTCACCACCGCTGTCTCCCTTAGACGGAGCCTGAACAAGCTGCTTACCGACTAGTTGATAAGTTACTTACCAATTGGTAGAAAGTCAACAGCTGGCGTAGCGAAACGCGGACCGCCGCGGTTATGCGCGCAAGGGCAGGATTGCGTACGCGCGGATTCAGCGCAGCTGCGCTGGATCGAGTGCGAGCGCCCGATCAAGCCGCTCGAGCACTGTGTCACGGCCGATCAATTCGAGCACGGCGTCGATTGACGGCGTCTGCGTTCGACCGGTAACCGCGACGCGCAGCGGCACCGCAACCTGGGGCATTTTCAGCTTCAGCTCGCCGACAATCTGCTTGATCGCACCGTGTAGGGCGCTGCGTTCCCATGTCAGCACTGCTGCGCGTTCGCGAAACGCTTGCGCCGCTCGCCGGCCGGAATCGTTTAGATGCTCAGTGACCAAGCCGCGGTCGATTTCGGGTTCGACGTAAAACAGCAGCGCGGCCTCCGCCAGCTCATTCAGCGTGCGCGAGCGGTCCTTTAGCAGCGCGACGACTTTTTGCAACGGCGGCCCGCCGGCGAGCACGCCACCCCGTGCTTCGATCCTCCCCGCAACGAGATCGGCCAGCCGGCCGTCATCGGCTTCCTTGATGTACTCGCCGTTCAACCACATCAACTTGTCGAGGTTGTACTGCGCCGGCGCGCGATTGACGTGCTGCAGATCGAACCATTCGACCAGCTGCTCGCGCGTGAACTTTTCTTCGTCGCCATGACTCCAGCCAAGGCGTGCGAGGTAGTTGAACAGCGCTTCCGGCAGGAAGCCGTCATCGTCGTACTGCAGCACGCTGACCGCGCCGTGCCGCTTCGATAGCTTGCTGCCGTCGGGCGCGAGAATCAGCGGCAGATGGCCGAACTGAGGCTGTGTCCACCCAAGCGCGCGGTACAGATTGATCTGCCGTGGTGTGTTGTTGATGTGCTCTTCTCCGCGCAGCACGTGCGAGATGCGCATGTCGGCGTCATCGACGACTACCGCAAAGTTGTAGGTCGGCATCCAGTCGCTGCGGGCGATCACCAGATCGTCCAGCTCGCGGTTCGAGATGCTGATCGGCCCTTTGACCAGATCATTCCACTCGACGTCGCCGTCGTCGGGATTGCGAAAACGAAAAACCGGCTGCACGCCTTCGGGCGGCGTCTTGCCGCGCACGTTCTCGGGCCGCCAGCGGCCGTCGTAGCGCGGTTTCTCGTTGCGCGCGATTTGCGCTTCACGCAAGGCTTCAAGCTCGTCTTTGCTCGCGTAGCAGCGATACGCACGCCCATCGGCAAGCATTTGCTCGAGGACTTCGCGATAGCGCGCCAGACGCTCAGTCTGCCGTATCGGCCCTTCGTCGTAATCGAGCTCGAGCCAGCGCATGCTCTGCAGAATGACCTGCACCGCTTGTTCGGTAGAACGCTCGGCGTCGGTATCTTCGATGCGCAGAATGAACTTGCCGCCGTGATGGCGCGCGAACGCCCAGCAAAATAGCGCCGTTCGCGCGGTACCCAAGTGCAGCATGCCCGTCGGGCTCGGTGCAATTCGCGTTCTGACCTCGCTCATGCGTGCATGGTAACTTGCCACATGGTCGACAAATTGATCGTCACCAATCGCACGGCGCTGCGGAAAAAATACGGCGCGCGAGGTCTTGCGAAAGTAACGGCCGGCGTCAACGCGCTGATTGCCGCCGATCGCAAGCGGGGCCTGGTAACGCGCCTGATCGCTCTCGACAGTGCCGCGATGAAGCGCTACGGGCCCGCGGTAACGGATGCAACAAGTGCACGCCAGAACAAGCGTGCCATCGATTCACTTTATCGCGCTTTGCGGCCGCACTACCTGATGATTCTCGGATCGATCGACGTCGTTCCGCATCAGGATCCGAAGAACCCGGTGTTCGTAGACGATCAGGAAGACGATCCGGTGGCGTGGGGTGACTTGCCGTATGCGTGCGATGCGCCGTATTCGCGCGACATCACAAAGTTCATCGGCCCGACTCGAGTGATCGGACGCTTGCCTGATATGTCGGGTGCAAGCGAACCATCGCATTTGCTGGCGTGTCTCGATGTTGCGGCGACGTACAAGTCGCGGCCCCTTGCCCAGTATCTGAACTACTTTTCGTTGTCCGCACAGGTATGGGAGAAGTCGACCGCGCTGTCGCTGGCCAATATTTTCGGTAATGCAAGCAAGCTGCTGCTGGCGCCGCCTACCACCAGCGGCGGCGCGAGCCGCAAACTCGGGCCGCGCTGCCACTTCATCAACTGCCACGGCGCGCTGGCCGATTGGCGTTTTTACGGCGAGGACAAGCGCGGCATGCCGACCGCTCTGGACTCAAAGGACGTACGCGGGCGGATTCGCGAAGGCACAGTGGCGGCAGTCGAATGCTGTTACGGCGCCGAGTTGTACGACTCAGTGACGCTCAAGCTGCCCACGTCGATTTGCCAGACGTATATGGCACAGAAAACGTACGGCTACTTCGGCAGCACGACGATTGCCTACGGTCCGGCCGAGGGCAACGGGGCGGCGGATCTGATCACACAATACTTCTTGCTCGAAGTTCAGGCCGGCCATTCTCTCGGGCTGGCGGCGTTGAAGGCGCAACAGCGTTATGTGGAACAAGTCAACGAACTCGATCCGATCGACCTGAAAACGCTGGCGCAGTTTTATCTGCTTGGCGATCCGAGTGTGCAACCGGTCAAGGTCGCTACCGCCACACGTACTCCGCCGGCCGGCACGGCCGCAGTCGCCAAGCGCAGCGTGCGCGCGGCGCGGCGCGCGAACACGGAACGCATCGGAGAGCTGCTGCGCGAGACCAAGCCCACCGCGTCGCATCCGGTTGCAGCATCGCCATCGGCGAACGTTCGCCGCCAGTTAAACCAGATCGCGCGGCAGATCGGCGTTGCACCCGCCTCGAAGTTCACTGCTTTTGCCGTGGAATGCGGCCGCCGAGCGGAAGGAGCGAAGCGCACGGTGCGCGGCGCAGAGGGCGTCGCGTCGAAGTATCACCTGCTCGTCACCACTGCCGATCATCTCAGCAAGGCCGATGTCGGCTCGCGTGTCGCGGTCATCGCGCGCGAGGCAAGCGAGCGCATCGTTGCATACCGCGTCTACTACCAGCGCTGATGGCGACACGCAAAGCACCAAGCAAACCCGAAGCCTCGAACGAGCCAACGCGTGTTCATTCGCTACGCGGGCGCGTCGAACAAGGTCCCTTCGCGCGTGGCAGCAAGAGCGAGCAGATGGCAGTATTTCTCGAAACCAGTGCGGCGCGATACGTCCTGCGCCGCCGAGACGGCCCGGCGTACGCGGATGCGACGCTGCAACGCTTCGTCGGCTGCGACGTCGAATGCGACGGTGTCGTTGTGTCGTACGTGTTGATTGCTGATCGGATTCGTCCACTGTGACAAGGAGAATCTGACCGCTGAAAGCTTGCGTGACATGCAAGCCTCTCGCAACGACACCTTCGCTACTGCTGCGGGGGCGGATCGACCTGTACGTATATGACCGTTCCGCCGTCATAGGTCTGCATAAAATAATCGTTCCCACATTGGTAGTACTTGACGCTGCCGGCGTTGATCTCCTTCGGCGTACACGGAAGCGTCGTCAGAGGTTCGTAGTAGAACGCCCCTGAAGCACCATAACCACGACGAGCAGCGGCAGTTGCTCCGACGACTGCGCCGGCCACGAATGCAGGAGCATTGTTCCCGGCATCCCAGTCACCCCGCCCGTCTGATGGGAGCTGGCTGGGCCTGCCGCCGGTGGTCGTGCCTGCCGTAGCTGAGCCGGTAGAAAAACTGCCGCTTGACGCAACGCCTCCGCGAGCGGGAGAGGCGCCCCCGCCGCCGCCACCACGCTGCGCATGAGCATCCGCAATAAGAACAACGGACAACACCAATACGCCAATCAAGGTTGCTGTCGTCCCACGTTGTCTCATTTCCTCTCTCCGGATTTCTTGCTTTCACTGGTGATTCTTGGTTTGCCAGCGCTGCGCGGCACCTGTGCGAGAAAGGCAATCTTTTGTGCGCCCGCCGGCGGAGTGACGACGAACGTCGTATCGGTCAATTGCGGGTTGACATTCCAATCCAGAAACTGTGCGCGAAACTGTGGCTGGCCCGGTGACTGACGATAAGTCAGCACCAGGCGCAACGGCAAAGGCTTGTCACTGTCCGATACCCAAATCTGATAATCGACAGTCGCCGTTCGACCGGCGAGGTGAAACGAAGGTGTCCCCAGTACCTGCGTTTTCTCGATCAGCTCAACCGACTGCGTGCGCCGGGCAAATTCTTGCGGCGCCGTGTTCAACAACAACATTGCAAAAGGCAGTCGCATGCCCAGATCGCGAACAAAGAACACGATCGCGTCATCGATCGTGCCGGGCTTTGCCACTTGCGCATACACGTTACGGCTCGGCGTGACGACGGTGATCTCTTTGCCGTCGAACACCATTGTTTGCCGGGTGCCGTCGCTTTCCTCGACATCGACGCGGAAACGATCGGGCCTGGCGATCACATAACGCCGCGTCTCGTTGAATTCGAGCTTCTGCTTCGATGGCTGCACGGCGTCGTAACTCGCGCGCACGTCGAAACTGAAACGCTGCAGACCGGCCATATGCTCGGCCATGCGCATCAAAATCGCCTTGGCATCCGGCGCAGTGGATGACGCCGGCTGACCGTAACCGGCGATCGGCAGCAGAAGAAGCAGTAACGCGCCGAGCCAATGTCCCTGAACCGCGCCTCGCGAATCGCGAAGAGTCACCGTCATCTTGTGCTCCCTTTCGTCTTGCTGCGGCAAACCCTAGCTGCAAGTCTAAGTTCTCTTGGAGCCCAAGTGGGAGTGTCGGGTTATCTTGTGCGATATAGCCGATAAAGATAACCGGCAACGGCAATTGCAATGATCGTCAATGACACTGGCTGCAGCCATGCGTCGACTTCCTTGAAACGCTTGCCGAGCAGATAGCCAAGCCCCATCAGAAAGCTGGTCCACGCGACTGTGCCCACGCTGGACCAGAAGAGAAATCGTCGCAGTCCCAAGCGCGCGATACCCGCCGGCACCGAAATCACACTCCGCACGGCGGGAATCAAGCGCCCGATGCACACCGCGAAATCGCCGTAGCGATCGAACCACCGCTGCGCACGATCCACGTCGGCTTCCGAAATCGTCAACCAACGGCCGTGGCGCTGCGCTGCACGCTTGAGCCGCGCCGCCCCAAGCCAGTAACCGACGCCATACCAAGCAAGAGCACCGAGTAGCGAGCCAGTGCCACCCGCGATCACCGCTCCAATCGGATTGATGTCGCCCCTTGCCGCTGCGTAGCCCGCGAACGGCATGATCAGTTCGGACGGGATAGGCGGAAAGATGTTCTCCAGAAACATCAGCGCGAACAGTGCAAGGTAGCCATGTTCGCCTATCAGATCGGTAATCCAGTCTGACATTACCGATCCCTTCAGAGACAGGCACTCGAGGTGTGTTGACGGTCGGTGGTACAGGGAGGGGAAATGCAGGAGATACCGTCACAACCATCACATCGTCACACACGTTGAAAGCAGCAGCAACATGTGGCATGAGGGGAGGCGGCACTTCCTGTGCCCGACCGCATGTCTTTAATGGCGCGGGAAGTCCGCGGCAGGAATTGAAACTCGCATGCCGGCAAAAAACGCCCGCGCTCGCTCACTCCTGCCGGAAGTGCCGTGGGCGATCAGCCGTACGCGATTTTCGAGAGGCAGAGCAGCTAACCGAGGCGGCGTTCGTCGTCACCTTGGGGTGGCATGAGTGGTGGCCAGTCCCTATCGGCGCCCCCTCCGTCAAACACGAGGTACAGCGCGACCGCAAATGAAAAGAGCACCGTGAGCCAGTCAAAAAAGTCCATTTCGCTTACTCCTAATCAGGCTCAATTTTGTGAGATGCACACACTGTTGTGAAGTCATCCAGCCGGCTTCCGCTATTCGGTCGATGTCATCCGAAGCGTGATGGCGCGCCAATCCGGAGGCACGCGAGGTGCCCGCCCCCTTCGTCCTTACGCTGCCCTAGTAAGGCACGGCTCCCGGCCTGATTGCCAAAGCGCTAAGCAAGCGGACTACATGAACCGAGCGCGCATCTCGCACATTGCGCGTCGTAAGCGGAGGCAAGTGGCAAGCGAGAGTCTTACTGCTGGGAATTCTGGCCAGTCATGCTGTATTTTTATTCCATCGGCTAGAGCGGGAGTCGAAAAGACCATGCTGCAAGTACTGGGGCGATCCACGTCGATCAATGTTCGAAAGGTTCTTTGGCTCTGCGCTGAACTCGAACTTCCAATCGCTCACGAGGCATGGGACGCCGGGGATCGTTCTAATCGCTCGGACGAGTTCAAGCAGTGGAACCCGAACGGCCTCGTGCCGGTAATCAAAGACGGAGACTTCGTGCTGTGGGAATCAAACGCCATATGTCGCTACCTTGCTGCATTGCATGGCCGCGAAGATCTGCTTCCCACCGATGTGCGGCGACGCGCTGTCGTGGAACAGTGGATGGATTGGCAAACCACCCAGCTCAACAACTCATGGCGCTACGCGTTCTTTGCACTGGTACGCAAGGCCGCGACGCACACGGATCCTCAAGCCATTGAAGCCAGCGTAGCCGACTGGACTCGTCATATGCGCATCCTGGAGGCGCAACTGCAGCGCACGGGCGCGTTCGTTACCGGTGCCGAGTTCACGTTAGCGGACCTCGTGCTCGGCCTGTCCACACATAGGTGGTTCATGACGCCCATAGAGCGACCGCACCTGCCCGCGGTTGTCGAGTTCTATGAACGCCTCAGCACGCGCCCGCCCTTCATGAAGCACGTGCGAAATGGTGTGCCATAGGTCAAGCGCGACGCCTGACCCTTATCGGTATGCGTCTGAGTCTCCCCACCCCGGTCGATATTCGTTGGTGCAAACGTGCTCTTCCCGCGCACGCAATAGATGGGATCCGTTTCAATCGCGAATCACCGACACAAGTATTTTCAGCTTAGTGTCGACCCGTGAATGTCACAGAAAAAAAGCCCGCCGAGGCGGGCCTTCCCTAGTGACATGGGATCGACTACACAGCTTGACCGCTTTGACGCCGAAAACAGCCATCGCGCACAGGCCTCCATCACCGTCGTATCAGAACGGAACGGATGGCCCACGCCAAGTGTTATCTCTCAGCCGGGCGCAACTTAGTGCCTCCGAAGCCTCTAACCAACCCTCGCATGCATTCCGGCCCGGCTGGCGTCGCACTACATTCAGCAACCATTTGCATCGCGCGTAAAAGGTGAAGAACCGTAGCAGTCTCTTCCGCTCTCTAACACTTACGGGACCTTCGCTGCACACTAGCTTGTGGTCGGTCATGCCGCGGTCTACCAACACCACCGCTCCCCAAACCTTAACTCGCAACGAAGCGTCGAGCGGCAAGCGGGGGCCCAGCACCACAGCGTCCAGAAGATCGTCCTCCAGTCCCAAATATTGCGGCACGGAACCGTAGTTGAATGGACACGGCAGCGGTGAGATGAAATCGATGTGGCCCGTGGACCCGCGTTTGAGAAAGGACCCTTTGGGAACCTCGATCACTACCTCAACCTCGGGCGGGTCGAGGAATCTCTCGCTGACCGGAATTCGCAATTGAATAGTGTCGATCACACGGTCAGGCTACGCCCGCCAAGCTTATCGGTAACTCGTCAAGCGCGAGGCACCTGAGCCTCATACACCCCGGTCAGTCATTGGCGATTGGAATGACGATGGTTGGTCGATGCGTAGATGGGACCCGTTGCGATACGAATGCCTGCCTCAGTCGTTGTTACCGATCCTGCGTCGGCACCCCGCCGATCTCGATCGGCCCGCTCCCTTCGCTGCCCGTGATCGATCGCCCGACGCTTTAACGCGACGTACTGCGCCAGTCCGAAAACATTCGGGCGCGTAGTGTTACGAGTGTCTGCGGATCAAGCGAAGTTTGCCGTGCCTCGATGGAAGTCACAGTCAACTTGCTGCAATCGCTTGATCACATCCAAGGTCCGCCTATTCAACTACACCTCGGAGCAGCCTTCGTCGAGCGACGATCGATTAGCGCCGCGTGTGCCGGTTGGCGTGCTTGGAGCCACCGCGCCGTCGCACCATCCCTAAGGCGATCAAGCCTAACGCGAGTAGCGCATAACTTCCCGGTTCGGGTACCGGCACAGGCGTGAAGTTCAGATTGTCGAACCCTTCCTGCTCGGTCGTCGTCTGGAAGATTGCGAAGCTGAACGGCGGAAGACCCGCCAGCGAGAGCAGGTTGCCCGGCGACGTTGTCGCATTGTCGAACGCCTCAGCCACGGCGATGACCTGAAACTCGTTGGGATTTCCGGTCGGTGCCAGTGCGATCAGCCGAATCACGTCGGCCGCTTCACCGGGAGCGGAGTCGGAGTTCACGCTGATGGAGGTGATCGGGGTCGAGAACGACATCAACACATCGTTGAAGCCGCCACCGAGCGCCACGGCGATGTTGGGTAGCGACACTGCGCTGCTCGCGAAGATTGAAAAGCGCGGATCGAAGTTCAAAAAAGTGAAGGGACCGACAATCATGTTTGGGATGCTGCCGGTCGCGAACGTCACGCCGCTGGCGGCAAGTACGTCACCGTTCTGTTCACCCGCCGCGAGGCTGTCGAAGTCGATGAGCACAGCCGACGCCGGTTGTGTCGCTCCGGCGAGGGCGAAGAGGGCTGCGGTCAGTAAACGGCGCATTTTCGGGCTCCTTGAGATTGCGAAGAGTGGCTTCAGCTTCATCGTAGTTTCCTCGATTCAAAAACTACTGAACGCGCATTCGCCCCGAGCGCACGCATTGAGCATGCCAACTTCGTGTGAAACGTCACACCCTATTGTTTGTAGAGTGTTTTTTTAGAAAGGGATTAGGGGCGGCCGCTGCGCAGTCAGGGAAATGTAAGAATCTGCGACAAGTCATGGCAAGCAGTGCGACCCGTATAGAGCTCCCCGGCCATTTCATTCGCGCGCAGAGCACGCTGTCCACCACGCCTGAATGGGATCCACCCGCGCGACCTATCAGTGGACGTAGGTTTCTTGTCGGGACTAAGCCGCTGGCAGCCAAAGAATCTCGATCGGCATTTTGATTTTATGGTGGGTGGTACAGGGTTCGAACCTGTGACCCCTGCCGTGTGAAGGCAGTGCTCTACCGCTGAGCTAACCACCCGCTGATTGAAAACCGGGGACGCGAATTATTGCATGGGCTCGCGTGACTTTTGCTTGCCTTACGATGCTTCGTTGACCTCGCCGCGGAGGCACCCTGAATCTTTCGCACACTCTGTTTCGCGTTGCGCGACGTCTGCCGCGTGCGGTGGCGGTGATCGAGCGCGACCGTCTCGAGCTGAGTTACGAGCAGCTCGCTGATCGCTCGCTGCGCCTGGCTTCGGCACTTATCGGGCTGGGTGCGGGTCCGGGCACGCGCGTGGCGCTACTGGCTCACAACTGCGCCGCGTATGTGGAACTGCTGTACGCGTGCTGGGCAGCAGGCACTTGCGCGGTTCCGATCAACATGCGGCTGCATCCGAAGGAAGTTGCGTTCATTCTCGACGACGCTGACGTGAGCATTGCTTTCGTCACGGATGACATCGACATCACCGCCATTCAGCGCGAACGTACCGGTGCGACGCACTTTGTCGATGTCGAAGGTGCGGAATATCGCAAGCTGTTGCACTCCGAGCCGATGCAGGTACCGCAATCCGATTCCGCTCAAGCGCCCGCTTGGCTGTTTTACACCAGCGGCACGACCGGTCGCCCGAAGGGCGTCGTGCTGACGCACCGCAACTTGCTGGCGATGGCGCTCAACTACCTGGCCGATGTCGACCACGCCGCAGTCGGCGACCATCTGCTGCATGCAGCACCGATGTCGCACGGCTCGGGGCTTTACATCGTTCCGAATATCGCCGCCGGCGCGACGCAATTGATTCCAGCGTCGCACGGATTCGATGTCGATGAGATTGCTCACATCATTGCGTACACGCCGCACGTCAAATTTTTCGCGGCACCCACGATGGTGATGCGATTGGTCGACAGTTGGCGCAGCGAGCGCGAGCCCGTCAACCTTAAGTCGATCATCTACGGCGGGGGGCCGATGTACGTTGCCGATTGCCTGCGAGCACTGGAATGCTTCGGCCCACGACTGGTGCAAATCTATGGGCAGGGCGAGGCGCCGATGACGATCACGGTGTTGCCCGCCGCCGATCATGTCGACGACCACGATGGCCGCCGCGTCGAACGGCTCGGCTCGGTCGGACGTGCGCAAACGGGTGTCCAGGTAGCGGTGCTTGATGGCAGCGATCAGCCACTGCCGCCGGGCGACCTGGGCGAAGTCTGTGTGCGTGGTGACGTCGTGATGGCAGGCTATCTGAACAATCCAGAAGCCACCGCTGAAACGCTCGCAAATGGCTGGCTGCACACCGGCGATGTCGGTCGCTTTGACGCGCACGGCTACCTGACGCTCGTCGATCGCAGCAAGGATCTGATCATCTCCGGCGGCTCGAACATCTATCCGCGCGAAGTCGAGGAGGTGTTGTTACGGCATCCTGCCATCAAGGAAGTCGCAGTGCTTGGGGAACCCGATGTGCAGTGGGGCGAGTCGGTTGTTGCAGTACTCGTGACACAGCCGGGACACGTTGCCCATCAACACGAGCTCGACTCTCTTTGCCTCGAGCACATCGCCCGCTTCAAGCGGCCGAAGCGCTACGTGTTTGTCGAACAATTGCCGAGAAACGCGACCGGCAAGGTACTAAAGCGTGAGTTGCGCGTGCAAATCACGCGTGAGCAAGACTCAACCGCCACACAGGCGTGACCTTCGCTTCGCGCGCAATCAGGTCGAGCAGCGCCTCGTGCGCCGCGATTTCTTCGGCGGCGACCGCGACCGCGATCAACTGACTGACATCGATCGGGCCAAAGTTCGCAGTCAGCGCGTCGTCGTCGAGCACGTCGATCACAAGACTGTCCTGGCCGCGCGTCATCGCGAGGAACACATCGGCCAGCAAGCCGGCGTCGAGCAGAGCGCCGTGCAGCGTTCGATGCGCGTTTGACACGGCGTAGCGTTCGCACAGCGCGTCGAGAGAGTTGCGCTTGCCGGGTGCTGCTCGCGCGCGTGCTGCAGCGAATCCGTGATCTTTAGGCAGTAGTCCGCGAAGCGGCCGCGTCCGATGCGCGCGAGTTCGGCATCGAGAAACTCGATGTCGAACTCTGCGTTATGAATGATGACGTCGGCGTCTTTTACGAACTCCAGCAGATCGTCGACGACTTCACCGAATTTCGGCTTGCCTTCGAGAAACTGCGCGGTTAATCCCGTGCACCGCGAGCGCGCCTTCGTCGCACTCGCGCTGCGGATTCACGTACTGATGAAATCGCCTCTCGGTAATCCGACGCCCGACGATCTCGAACGCGCCGATTTCGATGATGCGGTGGCCGTCCTTGACTTCAAGCCCGGTGGTCTCGGTATCGAGTACGACTTGTCTCATCGCCTTCGATTTTAGCCGGCGACCCCAATTACTGTCCTGAGCCGGAGCAGAAGAGCTAAATCAGAATGCAGCGCGCAGAAGTGACCTTATCGTCTCAGTACGGAAAGTGCCTGAGCCGGAGGTGAAGGTGTATTCGACGTCGACCGTGAATACGAATCCCATTCGAAGCATGAGTCCGATACCGCCGGTCGTGAAGTCGCTTGAGTTCGAAGCGTGCTTGAGCGTGTAGAGGGTCGTAGGCGCATCCGCGTACGCGACTGCTTGATCGGCGGCGCGGCTGTGCGTGCGGCGCTGCTCAAATCGCAAGCTTGGAGTCAGTATGAACCCACCCAGCGGGACGTCGTAGCTGCCGCGCAAGCCGGCGACGATCGAATCGTCGTTAACGGTGAGCTCGCCATATGTCAGCGCAGACATTGCGCTGCCGGCTTCTGTGTAGCTGTCCAGCTGGCTATGCACGCGCTCGAATCGGCCATAAGGTGTGAGTGTGAATCCCTTCAACTGAAGCACACCGCTCACGCCGAAAGATCCAAATAGCTGCGATCCTGATCGTTCGCCTGCCAGCATCACCGTGTCAAGCTGGGCCCAGCGCCAAGCGTCGTACGACAGCCGTCCGTAGCCTGCCATCGCATCGATAAATACACCCTTGATCGGTGCAAACGAACCATAGAGAGTCGCGTTCTGCGCCTCACCCTTGCTGCGCGATCCATTTGGATCGACGTCGGTCGAGTCATGGCCGTAGCCGAGCGCCGCACCGATCACCAAACCATCGCGCACTTTCGTATCGACGCCTAGTGTCAGACCTGACGTGCGGAAGTCGCTACGGTCGGCTGCCGAGCTGGGTCGCAGGAAGCCGAAGTCGATATTGCCGCCCGCCCACACCGCAAAGGCACGATCGCAACCAGAACGCTTCGCAGCAGGCTTGTCTTCTGCACTCACGGGTGTCTGTGCGCCCTTGTCGGTGTCGCTGCCCTCTGATTTTTCCCAGCGGATATTCGTGCTGATACCAATATCCGTCGAACATGGGTCGTGACCTGCGTGCAGCATCTGCATGCGCGAGTTCACATTCGTAATCTGTGCAGAACCGAACCGCGTCGCGGCCGTAATCTGCGCCGCGCCAACACCGCGCACCGAAGGATCGAGCGTCGGGTCGGGACGCGTCTCGATGACGATGGTTACCGCCAGCGTGCCCGAAGCACCGTTGGCATCGGTCACTGTGATCGTGAAGGTGTAGGTTCCGCCCGCCGTCGGCGTGCCGCTCAACGCGCCCGTCGCTGGATTCAGCGTAAGCCCGCTTGGCAGCGTACCCGCGGTCAGGCTGAATGTGTAAGGCGCAATACCGCCGGTGACGTTGATGCCTTGGTTGTAGCCGCTTCCGACTCTTCCGTTCGTGAGATCTGATGTCAAGATCAATGCCGCAGGCGCTACCGTCATCGTATAGACACGGTCAACGGTAAATCCAGCAGCGTCGGTGACCCTGACGGTGAACGTGAACGGTCCGGCAACGGTCGGCGACCCAGATAGAAGCCCGGTCGTCGCGTTCAGTGTCAGCCCGGTCGGCAGCGTCCCCGCACTGATTGCGAAGGCATAAGGACCCGTCCCTCCTGAAGCGCTAATCGTCTGACTGTATGCACTGCCTACAACGGCATTCGGCAGCGTGGGCGGAGCGACTACGAGGGTAGCTCGCGACTGTTAACGCGTAAGCGCGTTGTCCGGTGGCGCCGACCCCATCGGTCGCCGTGATCGTGAAGTTCGACGTCGCAGCAGTCGTTGGCGTGCCTGAGATCACACCGGTGGCCGCATTCAGCGTGAGACCCGCAGGCAGGCTGCCGGCCGACACAGTGAAAACGTAAGAACCAGTGCCGCCTGTCGCGACTACGGTCTGCGAGTACGCCGCGCCCAGCATCGCCGTTGGCATCGTCGCTGGATTTACAGCAATGGCCGCGTTGACTGTGACGCTGTAGGCACGCGCGCCAGTAGCACCCAGGCCATCGGTGGCCGTAATCGTGAAGTTGCTAGTCGCTGCGGTAGTTGGCGTTCCGGTGATCGCGCCCGTCGCAGCATTCAGCGCAAGACCCGCTGGCAGACTGCCCGCAGAAACACTGAACGTATACGAACCATTGCCACCTGTGGCGCTGACTGTCTGCGCGTACGCAGTGCCCAGCGTTCCAGCGGGCAGCGTCGCCGGGTTCACGATCATCGCTGCGTTGATCGTGACGCTGTACGCACGTGCGCCGGTGGCACCGAGACCATCAGTCGCAGTGATCGTGAAGTTGCTAGTCGCTGCAGTTGTCGGTGTGCCGGAGATCACTCCGGTGGCCGCGTCACCAGTGAGAGCCCGGCCGGCAGACTGCCGGCAGAGACACTGAACGTATATGAACCATTGCCACCCGTGGCGCTGACGGTCTGTGAGTACGCGACGCCGACCGTTCCGTTCGGCAACGTCGCTGGATTCACGGCAACACCAGCATTCATCGTCACCGAGTAAGCACGCGAACCGGTCGCACCCAAGCCATCCGTGGCAGTGATCGTGAAGTTCGAGGTGGCCGCTGTCGTCGGTGTGCCGGTGATCGCACCGGTCGCCGCGTTCAGCGACAGCCCCGCCGGCAAGCTGCCCACAGAAACACTGAACGTATATGAGCCCTTGCCACCGGTTGCACTGACTGTCTGTGAGTAGGCGATGCCGACCGTTCCGTTCGGCAACGTCGCCGGATTCACGGTGATCGCTGCATTGATCGTGACGGCTGTAAGCACGTGCACCAGTGCACCGAGACCATCGGTCGCAGTGATCGTGAAGTTCTAGTCGCTGCAGTGGTCGGTGTGCCGGTGATCGCACCGGTGGCCGCCATCAGCGACAGCCCCGCCGGCAAGCTGCCTGCAGAAACACTGAAGGTGTACGAGCCATTGCCACCCGTTGCACTGACTGTCTGTGAGTATGCGACGCCGACCGTGCCGTTCGGCAGTGTCGCTGGATTAACGGCGACACCAGCATTCATCGTCACCGAGTAAGCACGCGAACCGGTCGCACCCAGACCATCGGTGGCGGTGATCGTGAAGTTGCTGGTCGCTGCAGTGGTCGGTGTGCCGGTAGATTGCTCCGGTGGCCGCATTCAGCGACAGTCCCGCCGGCAAACTGCCGACAGAAACGCTGAATGTATATGAGCCATTGCCACCGGTTGCACTCACGGTTTGCGAGTACGCAGTTCCGACCGTGCCATTGGGCAGCGTCGCTGGATTCACGGTGATCGCCGCATTGATCGTGACGCTGTAAGCACGCGCGCCAGTAGCACCCAGACCATCGGTCGCGGTGATTGTGAAGTTGATGGTAGCTGCCGTCGTCGGTGTGCCGGTGATCGCACCCGTGGCCGCATTCAATGAAAGCCCGGCCGGCAGACTGCCCGCAGAGACACTGAACGTATATGAGCCATTACCGCCAACGGCAGTCACTGTTTGGTTGTAGGCGATGCCGACCGTGCCGTTTGGCAACGTTGCGGGGTTGACCGCAACCCCGGCGTTTATCGTTACCGCATATGCCTGTGAGCCAGTGGCTCCAAGCCCATCCGTCGCGGTAATTGTGAAGTTGCTCGTGGCAGCGGTCGTTGGTGTGCCGGAGATCAAACCACTGGCCGCATTCAGCGAAAGTCCGGCAGGCAAACTGCCGGCAGAGACACTGAACGTATATGAGCCGTTGCCACCGGTCGCGCTGACGCTCTGGCTATATGCAGCGCCGACCGTGCCGTTCGGCAGCGTCGCCGGGCTGACGGCAACGGCCGCATTGATGGTCGTGCTGTAAGCACGCGCACCGGTCGCACCGAGACCATCGGTTGCTGTGATCGTGAAGTTGCTGGTCGCCGCGGTGGTCGGAGTACCGGTAATCGCACCCGTGGCCGCGTCAGCGACAGCCCCGCCGGCAAGCTGCCCGCAGAAACGCTAAACGTATATGAGCCAGTGCCACCGGTTGCACTGACGGTCTGCGAGTACGCAACTCCGACCGTTCCGTTCGGCAACGTCGCTGGGTTCACGGTGATCGCTGCGTTGATCGTGACGGTGTACGCCTGTGAACCGGTCGCGCCCAAGACCATCAGTTGCAGTGATGGTGAAGTTAGATGTGGCCGCAGTAGTTGGAGTACCGGTGATCGCACCGGTGCCGGCATTCAATGACAGCCCTGCCGGCAAGCTGCCGGCAGAGACACTGAATGTGTACGAGCCATTGCCACCGGTGGCACTGACCGTTTGTGAGTAGGCGACTCCGACCGTTCCGTTCGGCAGCGTCGCTGGATTGACGGCGATACCGGCATTCATCGTCACCGAGTAGGCGCGCGAGCCGGTGGCGCCAATTCCATCGGTCGCGGTGATCGTGAAGTTGGAGGTCGCCGCAGTGGTCGGCGTGCCGGTGATCGCACCGGTAGCCGCATTCAGTGACAGCCCCGCTGGCAAGCTGCCGGCAGAGACGCTGAACGTGTACGAGCCGTTGCCGCCTGTAGCCTGAACTGTTTGGCTATAGGCGCTCCCGACGCTGCCGTTCGGCAACGTCGCTGGGTTTACGGTGATCGCTGCGTTGATCGTTACGCTGTACGCACGCGCACCGGTCGCACCGAGACCATCGGTGGCCGTGATTGTGAAGTTGCTGGTCGCTGCGGTGGTCGGCGTGCCGGTGACCGCACCCGTTGCCGCATTCAGCGAAAGCCCCGCTGGCAAGCTGCCTACAGAAACGCTGAACGTATACGAGCCGGTGCCACCCGTGGCACTGACTGTTTGTGAGTAGGCGATTCCAACTGTTCCGTTCGGCAACGTCGCCGGGTTCACCGTGATCGCGGCGTTGATCGTGACGCTATAAGCACGCGCGCCAGTAGCACCGAGACCATCGGTCGCCGTGATCGTGAAGTTGCTGGTCGCCGCTGTCGTCGGTGTGCCGGTGATTGCACCCGGTGGCAGCATTCAACGAAAGACCTGCCGGCAAGCTGCCTGCAGAGACACTGAATGTGTAAGAACCGGTGCCACCCGTGGCACTGACGGTCTGCGAGTATGCAGTTCCGACCGTGCCATTGGGCAGCGTCGCGGGATTCACGGTGATCGCCGGATTGATGGTCACGGCGTAAGCCTGTGAGCCGGTCGCACCCAGGCCATCAGTCGCGGTGATGGTGAAGTTCGAGGTCGCCGCGGTAGTTGGAGTGCCAGTGATTGCGCCGGTTGCCGCATTCAGCGACAAACCCGCTGGCAGACTGCCCGCCGACACACTGAATGTGTAAGAGCCGTTGCCACCGATGGCACTGACTGTCTGTGAATAAGCGACGCCGACCGTCCCATTCGGCAATGTGGCCGGGTTAACCGCGATACCGGCATTCATCGTGACCGAGTAAGCACGCGAACCAGTCGCACCCAGGCCATCGGTGGCAGTGATCGTGAAGTTCGAGGTAGCTGCTGTCGTTGGCGTGCCAGTGATCGCACCGGTGGCCGCATCCAGCGACAGCCCAGCTGGCAAGCTGCCGGCGGAGACACTGAACGTGTATGAGCCAGTGCCACCCGTTGCACTGACGGTCTGTGAGTAGGCGACTCCGACCGTTCCGTTCGGCAACGTCGCCGGGTTCACGGTGATCGCGGCGTTGATCGTGACGCTATAAGCACGTGCACCGGTGGCACCAGACCATCGGTGGCTGTGATCGTGAAGTTGCTGTCGCCGCCGTGGTTGGTGTTCCGGTGATCGCACCGGTGGCCGCGTTCAACGAAAGACCCGCTGGCAAGCTGCCGGCAGAAACACTAAATGTATATGAACCATTGCCACCGGTTGCACTGACGGTCTGTGAGTAGGCAACCCCGACCGTGCCGTTCGGCAACGTTGCCGGGTTTACGGTGATCGCTGCGTTGATCGTGACGCTGTAGGCACGTGCACCGGTTGCACCGAGACCATCGGTGGCGGTGATCGTGAAGTTGCTGGTCGCTGCAGTGGTCGGTGTGCCAGTGATCGCGCCGGTGGCAGCGTTCAACGAAAGGCCCGCCGGCAAACTGCCGACAGAAACGCTGAACGTATATGAACCATTGCCACCCGTGCGCTGACGGTCTGTGAGTATGCGATGCCGACCGTGCCATTCGGCAACGTCGCCGGATTCACGGTGATCGCTGCGTTGATCGTGACGGCATAAGCACGTGCACCAGTCGCACCCAGACCATCGGTGGCGGTGATCGTGAAGTTGATGGTGGCCGCAGTGGTCGGTGTGCCGGAGATCACTCCGGTGGCCGCCATCCAGTGACAGCCCGGCTGGCAAACTGCCGGCCGATACACTGAATGTGTACGAGCCATTGCCACCGGTTGCACTGACTGTCTGTGAGTACGCGACGCCGACCGTGCCGTTGGGCAACGTCGCCGGATTGACGGTGATCGCCGCATTGATCGTGACGCCGTAAGCACGTGCACCGGTGGCACCAAGACCATCGGTCGCGGTGATCGTGAAGTTGGATGTCGCCGCGGTGGTCGGTGTGCCGGAGATCGCTCCGGTGGCCGCAATCAGTGAAAGCCCGGCTGGCAAGCTGCCCGCCGAAACGCTGAATGTGTACGAGCCATTGCCACCCGTGGCACTGACTGTCTGTGAGTACGCGACGCCGACCGTGCCGTTCGGCAACGTTGCCGGGTTGACGGTGATCGCTGCGTTGATCGTGACGCTGTAAGCACGTGCACCGGTAGCACCGAGACCATCAGTTGCAGTGATCGTGAAGTTCGAAGTCGCCGCTGTGGTCGGTGTGCCGGAGATCACCCGGTTGCCGCCACCAGTGAGAGCCCGGCCGGCAGACTGCCGGCCGAGACACTGAATGTGTACGAGCCATTGCCACCCGTGGCACTGACTGTCTGTGAGTACGCGACTGCCGACCGTGCCGTTCGGCAACGTCGCCGGATTGACGGTGATCGCTGCATTGATCGTGACGCATAAGCACGTGCGCCGGTTGCACCAAGACCATCGGTGGCGGTGATCGTGAAGTTGGAAGTCGCCGCGGTGGTCGGTGTGCCGGTAGATCACTCCGGTGGCCGCCACCAGTGACAGCCCCGCTGGCAAGCTGCCCGCTGACACACTGAATGTGTATGAACCATTGCCACCCGTGGCAGTGACTGTCTGCGAGTACGCAGTGCCGACCGTGCCGTTCGGCAACGTCGCCGGATTGACGGTGATCGCTGCGTTGATCGTGACGCCGTAAGCACGTGCGCCAGTCGCACCCAGACCATCAGTCGCAGTGATCGTGAAGTTGCTAGTCGCCGCAGTGGTCGGTGTGCCGGTGATCACGCCGGTGGCCGCCACCAGTGAAAGCCCGGCTGGCAAGCTGCCGGCCGATACGCTGAATGTGTACGAGCCATTGCCACCGGTGGCACTGACGGTCTGCGAGTAGGCAATGCCGACTGTGCCGTTCGGCAACGTCGCCGGATTCACGGTGATCGCTGCGTTGATCGTGACGGCATAAGCACGTGCGCCAGTTGCACCGAGACCATCGGTGGCGGTGATCGTGAAGTTGGTGTGGCCGCAGTGGTCGGTGTGCCGGAGATCACGCCGGTGGCCGCCACCAGTGACAGCCCGGCCGGCAGACTGCCGGCCGATACACTGAATGTGTACGAGCCATTGCCACCCGTGGCACTGACTGTCTGTGAGTACGCGATGCCGACCGTGCCGTTCGGCAGCGTTGCCGGGTTGACGGTGATCGCTGCATTGATGGTGACGGCATAAGCACGTGCGCCGGTGGCACCGAGACCATCGGTCGCAGTGATCGTGAAGTTGGAAGTCGCCGCAGTGGTCGGTGTGCCGGTGATCGCTCCGGTGGCCGCCATTCAGTGAGAGCCCGGCCGGCAGACTGCCGGCAGAGACGCTGAACGTATACGAACCATTGCCACCAGTGGCACTGACGGTCTGCGAGTACGCAGTGCCGACCGTGCCGTTCGGCAGCGTCGCCGGGATTTACGGTGATCGCTGCGTTGATGGTGACGGCTATAAGCACGTGCACCGGTAGCACCAAGACCATCGGTCGCGGTGATCGTGAAGTTCGATGTGGCTGCAGTGGTCGGTGTGCCGGTGATCGCACCGGTGGCCGCATCAGTGAGAGCCCGGCCGGCAAGCTGCCGGCAGAGACGCTGAATGTATACGAGCCATTGCCACCCGTGGCACTGACTGTCTGCGAGTAGGCGACACCAACTGTGCCATTGGGCAGCGTCGCTGGGTTCACGGTGATCGCTGCGATTGATCGTGACGCTGTAAGCACGCGCGTTGCTAGCACCGAGACCATCGGTTGCAGTGATCGTGAAGTTCGAAGTCGCGGCAGTCGTTGGTGTGCCGGTAATCGCGCCCGTGGCCGCTATTCAGCGACAGTCCGGCCGGCAAACTGCCTGCAGAGACACTGAACGTGTAAGAGCCATTGCCACCGGTGGCACTGACGGTTTGCGAGTAAGCAGTGCTGACTGTGCCGTTCGGCAGCGTTGCCGGATTGACGGTAATCGCGGAAGCGCTGGTTGTCCCGGAGTACGCCCGTGAGCCCGTCGAATCCGCGGCGTCGATTGCGCTGATCGTGAAGCTGAATGCACCGGCCGTCGTCGGTGTTCCGCTGATCACGCCGGTAGAGGCATTCAGCGTCAACCCCGCGGGTAATGCTCCGGCCGAGACGCTGTACGTATAGGGTCCCAAGCCGCCCGACGCGATGATCGTCTGGTTATACGGCGTGCCGACCGTTGGATTTGGAAGGCTTACCGGGGCAATCGTCAGCGTAGTGCAGGTTCCAGCGGGACCCGCAGTGACGTTGATCGATAGTCGATCGTTGCCGACAAAAGTCGCGACGATGGGCGACGCCGAAGAATCGGTAATCGTGATGATCTGGCGATTGTTCCCGTTGGCTTCATTACAGCTGATTGCACCGCTGAGCGTGCCACCCGCTGACATCGTCAGGTTGTTCGGAATGTCGATCGGTGCGACAAGTGCGAACGTATACGGTGCGGTGCCGCCGGTAACCGTGATCGTGTGGCTGTACGCAACGCCGCGCTGCGCTGACGGCAAGCTCTGTTCGATAGTCAACCCGTTGACTGTCGCTGTCAGCGAACGCGGGAGCGGCGATCACCGCTAGTAGCAACAACAGGCTCGCCTGCACGCATCGAATCAACCACGATGCGTACACCGCCGGGCCTTTTCCAGGCACAGCGGTTTGCTTTTGATCGTGAGTCGACGCGGACTGCGTTGCTCCGCTGCCTTTGCTGCGCATCGAATCCCCACAGCAAGCCATACTTGCTGCCCTCGTAGTTGTTAATGCGCCGCGCGGCTAAGCGCCGCACGGCCTTGAGGGAAGGGATTTTTTCAGTGAGGACGGAAGCGCAATCGAGGGCGCTTCTATTGCTTTAGTGCCCTATTCGTGGGATGCGTCAGCGCACTTCCTACAAGATCGCGTAGGACAAAAACCTATTCAGCGCCGGCGCCGTGGGACGCAGGCGTTTCGTCAGCGATCTCTTCGTGATGATGCGACCCCAGCCAGCGGCCGAGCGCCTGCTCCATCAGCGTGTACATCGTTGGAACGACGTATAGCGTCAGCAACGTTCCGAACGTCAGCCCGCCGACGATCACCCATCCGATCTGAATGCGACTTTCGGCGCCGGCGCCGGACGACATCGCGAGCGGCAGTGCACCGAGCACCATCGCGCCGGTCGTCATCAGGATCGGGCGCAAGCGCAGCTCCGCCGAATGGCGAATCGCGTCGAACAAGTTCTCGCCGCGCTCCTGCAGCTGATTCGCGAACTCGACGATCAGGATGCCGTGCTTCGTTATTAACCCGATCAGCGTGATCATGCCAATCTGGCTGTAGATGTTCCAAGTGCCGCCGGTTGCCCACAGCGCAAACAACGCGCCGGCCGCCGACAATGGCACGGAAAGCATGATGACGAACGGATCAGCAAAGCTCTCGAACTGCGCGGCCAGTACGAGATAGATGAAGATCAGCGCCAGGGCCAGCGTCAAATAAAAGCCGCCGCTCGCTTGCCGGAACTCACGCGACTGGCCGTTGACGTCGGTCAATGCATCGGTCGGCAGCACACGCTTCGCTGTGTCATCCATCATCTTCAGCGCATCGCCGATCGTGTAGCCCGGCGCGAGGTTGGCGGTGATGGTCACCGCGCGCAAGCGCTGAAAGTGGTTCAACGACGACGGCGACACGCCTTCGAGCAACGTTGACCACGTTTGCAAGCTGCACCATCGAGCCGTCGCGCGCACGAACGTAGATGTCGCTGATGTCGTTTGGCCGGCTGCGGTCGCGCGGTGCGACCTGCACGATCACGTCGTACTGCTCGCCGTCCTTCTTGAAGCGCGTGATCTGCTGCCCGCCCAGCATCGTCTGCAGCGTGCGACCCACCGTTTCGACTGGGATGCCCAGATCGCCCAGCTTGTCGCGATTGACGTCGACGCGCAGCTCCGGCGTGTTCAACCGCAGATCGGACTGCGGCGTCTGCACGATGCCGGTCTTCGAAATTTCGGCGATGAACTCTTGCGTGATGCGATCGAGCTCGGCATACGGCATCTGCGCCATGATCACGTATTCCACCGGCAGTGAACGGCCCGACTGCCCGAGCGACGGCGGATTGACTGCGAAGCCGATCACCCCGGGCAACGTCTGCAGCTGCTGATTCAGCTGGCGCGCGATGTCCTGTTGCTTGCGCTTCCGCTCTTCCCACGGCTTCAGCCGCAGCACCGCGGTGCCGTAGTCGACCGACGGAAACCCCGCGATCGCGTTGTAGGCGGCCGTCTCCGGAATCGTCGAAAAGAATTGCTCGACTGGGCGCAGCTGCTCGGAGGTGTAGTCGACCGTCGCTCCGGGCGGAGACTGCATGCGGCCGAAGATGACACCGCGATCCTCCAGCGGCGCGAGCTCTGAACGCAGCAGCGAGAAGAAAAACACCGCGACACCTGCAGTGATGAACCAGACAATCACGACGATCCAGCGCCGCTCGAGCAGCCATGCGAGCGAACGCGCATAGCCCTGCGTCAGCCCGTTGATCCAGCCTTCGATCATCGTGAAGAGGCGGCCGTGCTTTTCCTCGTGCTTCAGCAACTTGCTGCACATCATCGGCGACAGCGTCAGCGCGACGAAGCCCGAGACCAGCACCGCGCCGGCGAGCGCCAGCGCGAACTCGATGAAGAGTCGTCCAGTACGGCCGGTCGCGAACGCGAGCGGCGCATAGACCGCCGTCAGCGTCAGCGTCATCGCAATGACCGCAAAGCCGATCTCCTTGATCCCCTTGATCGCCGCCGAAACGCGGTCCATGCCCGCCTCGATGTTGCGATAGATGTTTTCGAGCACGACGATCGCGTCATCGACGACGAGCCCGATTGCCAGCACCATCGCCAGCAATGTCAGCGTGTTGATCGTGAAGCCGAACGCGTACATCAGCGCGAACGAGCCCACCAGTGCCAGCGGAATCGTCACTAGCGGGATCAGCGTCGCCCGCAAGTTGCGCAGGAAGAAAAAGATCACCAGCGCGACCAGCAGCACCGCCTCGGCGACCGTCCGGAACACCGACTTGATCGAGCGGTCGATGAATACTGACGAGTCGTAGCTGATGCTGATGCTCATTCCCGGAGGCAGCGTCGGATTGATGCGCGCTCAGCTCTTCGCGCAGCGCGTGTCGACAGGTCGAGCGGATTCGCGACCGCCTGTTTGATTAACCCCATGTTGATCGATGGCTTGCCGTTGTAGCGCGCGATCACACGCTCGCTGACAGCGCCGACCTGCACATCGGCCACGTCGCGCAGCCGGACCGGATAGCCTTTGACGTTGGCGATGATCAGGTTTTCGAACTGGTCGCGCGTGCTGACGTCGGTTGTCGCAACGATCGAGAATTCGCGCTTTGCGGATTCGATGCGGCCCGACGGCAACTCGAGGTTCTGTCGGCGCAGCGCGTTCTCGACATCCTGCGGCGTCAGCGCATACGCGGCCAGCCGGTCGCGGTCGACATTGATGCGCATCGACGTCACGCGCTCGCCGAAGATGCGCACATCGGCCGCTCCCGGCAGCACCGACAGGCGTGGCTTCACGTAACGCGTCAGATAGTCGGAGACTTCTAGCGAAGTACGGTCGCCTGCCGCGACCGCCATCCAGATGATCGGAAACGAATCCGACTCGACCTTCGCGATCACCGGCTCGTCGACCGTCTCCGGCAACCGCGCACGCACGCGCGCCACCTTGTCGCGCACGTCGGCCGCGGCCGAGTCCGGATCGCGCGTCAGGCGAAAGCGCACGTTGATCTGGCTTTGTTCAGAACGGCTCTGCGACGTCAACAGCTCGACGCCCTCGATGCCCGCCAGCGAGTCTTCGAGCACCTTGGTGATTTGCGACTCGATCACGTCCGCGGAGGCACCCAGATACGTCGTCTGAACGCTCACCACCGGCTCGTCGATCCGCGGGTACTCGCGCACGTCCAGCCGTGTGTAGGAGATCGCACCGATCACCAGCACCAGCAACGACAGCACCGTGGACAGCACAGGGCGGCGTATGCACAACTCGAACAGGCTCACGCGAAGACCTCCGCACGTTGTGCGTCTGCTGCCTTGTTCGGTGGCGCGGCTTTTTGTTCACCCTTTTCGTTACCTTTACCCTGCGGCGCTCCCCCCGGTGAGCTACCTGGCTCCAGGATGCGCACCGGCTGTCCGTCGCGTGACAAACGCATGCCGGCAGTCACCACTTGATCACCCGCCACCAGCCCTTCGACGATTTCAACGCGCGCGTCGCGCCGCACGCCGATCTTCACCGGCACTCTCCGCGCTTGACCTTCGACTACTTTGTAGACGTAAAAGTCGGCTCCGGCGGGCACGATTGCCTCTTCCGGCACCAGCAGCGCGTTGGCGCGCTCGCCTACGATCACGCGCACGCGCACGAACATTCCAGGACGCAGCTTGCCGGCGGTGTTTTCCAGTTTCGCGCGGATCTCCAATGAACGTCCGTTGGCGTCGACGCGTGGATTGATCGCGTCGATCTGTCCGGCAAAGCGCTCGCCCGGAAGCGCATCGGCCACCACTTCGATGCCTTGCCCGACCTTAATTTGCGTCAGATTGCGCTCGGGCAATCGAAAGTCGACTTTGAGGATGCGCACATCTTCGACGTTGACCAGATCAGCGCCGTCTTTGACGTAGTCACCGAGGCTCACGCCGCGGATGCCAACTACGCCGTCAAACGGCGCGACGATGCGCATCTTCGACAACCTCGCCTGCGCCAGCTTCAGCTTCGCTTCAGCCACCTGCGCATTGGACGCCGCCGTTTCCTGAGCGCTCGAACTGATGAACTTGCGGGTCGCAAGATCTTCGCTGCGCTTGAAATTCGCGACCGCCAGGTCGTACTCGGCCTTCATCTGCGCCACTTCGGCTTCGTTCAGCGCGTTGTCGAGTGCAATTAGCAGTTGTCCCTTGCGCACGATCTGTCCATCTTTAAAGCCGATCGCGGAAATACGGCCGGGTACTTCGGGTCGCAGGATCACGCTCTCATTTGACTGCAGCGAACCAACTGCCTGTAAATCCTCCTGCACGGTAGTTGGCTTGACCTGAATCACTTCGACGACGGTGGGTGGAGCGGGGGCGCCTTTTGCGGCACCAGCCGGCGCGGTCTTCGAAGCGTCCGGCGCCGCCGTGCCCTTGACGCCGGCGACCGCGTTCGGGCCGGGCGACAACCGATCCACCGCAAAATAGGCGAGAACCGCGACGGTCACTAAGGCAACGACCGCCACAACGGTCGTTCGATTTCTCTTCATGTCGAGACGCTGCGCGTGGCGCAACTTGGAGATTGAATTTAACACCCGCAAGCGGGTGCGTTACGTCGGCTGGCTAGACGCAGACACCGATTCAGCCCCGCGGTTCGCCAACTCGTCGGCTCGCTCGTTACCGACGTTGCCCGAATGTCCGCGCACCCAGCGCCATTCGATCTCGTGTTTGGCTGCCACGTCGAACAAACGTTGCCACAAATCAACGTTTTTAACCGCTTTTTTAGCGGCGGTTTTCCAGCCGCGCTGCATCCACGCCGGCAGCCACTCGGTGATCCCCAACCTAACGTATTGAGAGTCGGTGTGCACGATCACGTGGCAACGGCGCTTCAAAGAGCCTAGCGCCTCGATCACCGCCATGAGCTCCATCCGGTTGTTCGTGGTTGGATTCTCGCCGCCGAACAATTCTCTTTCGCGATCACCGTACAGCAGCAGCGCGCCCCAACCGCCGGGGCCGGGATTACCCTTGCAAGCGCCATCCGTATAAATGTTTACGGGTTCAGGGGAGCCGGATGCGCGCTTCGCGCGCACCGGCGACGATGACTTGTCAACCAGCTCGATGCTGCGCGCGTGCCTCATCTACTGGCTGCGGAACGCGCGCCATCATTCGCGGCATCGGGCGCATCGATTACCGCGGAGTTCGAATCGCCGGTAAAAAACGTTCGCGTCGTCGCCGCGGGCGCAAGCCGCCGCGCGGGCTCCTCCTTGCCCTTCCACACGGCGCCGATCAGCCGCATTCCGCGAACTCGCTTGACCGCGGTCAGCATGTAAATCGCGCCGAGAAACGGCCACCAGCGATCGCCCGCCTTTTCCATGAACTGCCACCGCGCAAGCCAGCGCTCCTGCCGCACTGACGGCACGTAGCATCCAAAGCGGCCGCGCTCGACGTCGAATGACAGCAGCTTTAACCAATCCTTGATGCGCGGCAGTGTCAAAAATCGCCCTTCGCGCGGCAGATAAGGGGTAGCACCGAGCCGCGTCAGGTACTGCCGTACACCCCACAGGCTCACCGGATTGAAACCGGTAATGACAACGTGACCTTCGGGCACCAGCACCCGTTCGACCTCGCGCAGCACCTGGTGCGGATCTTCGGTGAACTCCAGAATGTGTGGCATCACGACGAGATCGATCGAGTGCGTCGCGAACGGCAACTCTTCGTAGCGGTTGATGACGGCGACTTTCGGGCGTCCGCTGCTATACGTCACTTCGGGGACGCGATTAGCGGCGCAAAAGCGCAGCGGCATGCGATTTTCGCGCAGTGCATCGATATCGGGCAGTCCGAGCTGCAACGCGTGGTAACCAAAGATATCGACCACGGCGGCATCGAGCTGCAGTTGCTCCCAGTCGAGCACATACTGGCCGGCGGGCGAGCCCAGAAACTCAGATAACCTCCCAATCGATGCGTCTTCGCTCATGTCTACCCTAATGCCTGATCTGATTATCACGCCGCTGCCGGCGTTCAAAGACAATTACATCTGGCTGCTGACGCGAGGCAATGAAGCCGCGGTCGTCGATCCCGGCGACGCCGAGCCCGTCATCCGAGCTGTGGAACAGCAGCAACTTCGGCTGACGGCGATTCTAGCGACGCATCACCACGCCGACCATGTCGGCGGTCTGGTCGCGCTAAAGCAGCGGTATTCCGCGACTTCGTACGGGCCCGCACGCGAAAGCGTGGCGCAGCTCGATCATCGGCTTGCGGCCGGCGAGCGAATTGACGTGCTCGGCACACGTTTCGATGTGATCGACATCCCGGGTCACACCGCCGGCCATATCGCGTTTTACGCAGCCGGATTGAAGCCGCCCGCAGTGTTCTGCGGCGACACGCTATTCGCTTGTGGATGTGGCCGATTGTTCGAAGGCACGCCAGAGCAAATGCTCGCGTCACTCGACACGCTCGCCGAATTGCCGGCAGCGACGCGTGTCTACTGCGGGCACGAATACACGGTTGCCAACATCCGGTTCGCGCTGGAGGTCGAGCCCAACAACCGCGAGTTGCAAACGCGTGCGGCCATGGCGACGGCGATGCGCAAGCGCGGCGAACCGACGCTGCCATCGACGATAGGTCTCGAGCTTGAAACCAATCCGTTCATGCGCTGCGATGTGCCGTCGGTGCGTGCAGCGGCGTCCGGCATCAATCAAGGCGCAGGTTTCGCGCGTGTGTCGACATTTGCAGCGATCCGCACTTGGAAAGACGGATTCAGCTAGGCATTTTGTCCCAGAGAAAAGGCAGAAAACGTAACTTGACGCCGTTTCTACGTCCTACCTAAACTGCCTCGAACCCTGTAGATTTTTCAACATGCGTCTTTCTAAAAGATCAGCGACCTTCTGGTTTGCGTTCGGCATCTGTTGCACCTGGCTGACGGGTTGCGCAACCAGCGGCGGCGAGTTGCGAACCCCCAACCCCGTCCTGAATCCTCCCGCATCCGTCACCCCTCCTTCACCCCCTTCCGCAGCACCTCCTTCACCATCTTCTTCACCCGACGTCGCGATGGCTCAGTCGCCGCCCGCAGCCGCGGCTGGCGACGACCCCGTGGTTCCTGTGATCGTCGTCCCGGACAATGCGCCGCTGCCGGTGCTGCAACCGCCCTCACCGCCGCCGATGCGCGATCTGTGGCAGCGCATCCGGCTTGGCTTCAAGATGCCGAACCTGGAAACCAAGCTCGCGGAGGACCGCACTCGCTGGTATGCCAGCCAGCCGGACTATTTCGCGCGCATGACGCATCGCTCGAGCCGCTATCTGTTTCATATCGTCGAGGAGATCGAACGGCGCAACATGCCGACCGAGCTCGCGCTGCTCCCGTTTGTCGAGAGCGCCTTCGTGCCGGAGGCGTTTTCGTCCGCCAAGGCGGCCGGGCTATGGCAATTCATTCCTTCGACCGGCCGCAACTACGATCTCGAGCAGACCATGTGGAAGGACGAGCGGCGCGACGTTGTCGAATCGACGCGTGCCGCGCTCGACTACCTGCAGAAGCTATACGACATGTTCGGTGACTGGCATCTGGCACTCGCGTCGTACAACTGGGGCGAAGGCGCGGTATCGCGCGCGATTGCGAAAAACCGCCGGGCCGGCAAGCCGGCGCGCTACACCGATCTGAAAATGCCGAAAGAGACGCAGTATTACGTGCCGAAGCTACAGGCGGTTAAGAACATCGTCGCCGAACCCGAGAAGTACGGCGTCGTGCTGCCGCCGATCGACAACGCACCGTATTTCATCGCGGTGCATAAAACGCGCGATATCGACGTCGATACGGCGGCGAAGCTGGCGGAGATGAAGGTAGACGACTTCCGTGCGCTGAATCCCGCATTCAACCGGCCGGTGATACTGGGTGCCGGCGGCGGCGCGCACCTGCTGTTGCCGGCGACGAAGGTCGAGCGGTTCCAGGCGAATCTGGCCGCGTGGGAATCGACCGGCCAGCCACTCGCGAGCTGGACGACGTACAAGACGACCGCGTCCGACACGCTTTCGCTCGTAGCCAAACGAGCCGGCATTAGTGAAGAGCAACTACGAGACGCGAATCAGATACCGCCGCGTTATCGCCTCGCCAGCGGCTCGACGATCCTGATTCCGCGCGACGAGACAATGGCGTCCGACATTCCGGCAGACAGTCTCGATGGCCGGTTCTCGTTGGTGCCGGAGCACGCAAATCTGCGCAAAGTGACGTACCGCGTCCGCCGTGGCGATACAGTTACGAGTGTTGCGCACCGCTGGAAGGTGCTACCGAAGGATGTGATCATCTGGAACCGGCTGACGTCGCAAAGCTTGTTCGCGGGCCAGCGGCTCGAATTGACCGTGCCAGCGGCGCAGGCGCGCAGCCGCACGACGAAGAAAACAATGCAAACGCATAAGCCGGCAACGACACACAGCACCGTCCGCGCGCCGGCTCGCAAGCGGTCCTACTGAGATAGGTTGAGATGGGGTTTCTGGCCGGCAAGCGCCTGCTGATCACCGGAGTTCTTTCGAATCGCTCGATTGCCTACGGCATCGCGCAGAGCGTGTAAGCGCGAAGGGCGCCGATCTTGCATTTACCTACGTCGGCGAACGCTTCCGCGAGCGCATCGGCGAGATCGCCGCGCAGTTCGGCTCTGATCTCGTCTATGACATGGATGTCGGCGACGACGCGCAAATTGCCGCAGCCTTTGAAGCATTGAAGCAGCGCTGGGACGGACTCGACGGCCTCGTGCATTCGATTGGCTTCGCGCCGCGCGAAGCGATTGCGGGCGATTTCGTCGAAGGGCTGTCGCGCGAGAGTTTTCGCATCGCGCACGACATTTCTTCGTACAGCTTTCCCGCGCTCGCGAAAGCAGCGTTGCCGCTGATGGAAGGGCGCAAAGCGTCGTTGCTGACGCTGACCTACCTGGGTTCGACGCGCGCGGTACCGAACTACAACACGATGGGGCTTGCAAAGGCGAGCCTCGAAGCCAGCGTGCGCTACCTGGCGGCGAGCCTTGGCCCGCGCGGCATTCGCGTCAACGGCATTTCGGCCGGTCCGATCCGGACGCTCGCGGCGGCGGGTATCAAGGGGTTTTCGAAGATTTTGTCGGCGGTCGAAAGCACGGCGCCTCTGCGGCGCAACGTCACGATAGACGACGTCGGCAACGTGGCGGCATTCTTGCTATCGGATCTTGCGGCCGGCATTACCGCCGAGATCACGCATGTCGATGGCGGGTTCAACGCCATGATGGGATCGCCGCTGGAAACTGAATAATGGAGACAGAGATGGCCACCGCTGCCGACCTCGATATCAAGATGGACGCCACGTCGCTGTATCGCGAGGAGATCTATACCGATCGCCGCATCGGCACGATTCGCGCGATGGTTCCGGTGACGTCAAAGGGCGACCCCGACGCGAAGCGCGAAACGCTGTACATCGGTGAGGCGCAGATCATGACGCAGATGGGGCCGCTGCCGGTCACGTTCGAAATCGAAGCCGCATCGCTGGACGCCGCGGTCACGGGTTACGCCAAAGCCGCCAAGGCCGCGGTCGAACGCACGGTCAACGAATTGCAGGAGCTGCGCCGGCAAAGTGCGTCGTCGCTGGTATTGCCCGGTCAGGGCGGCGGCAGCTTTGGTCCGGGAGGATTAGGCGGAGTCGGCGGATTGGGGGGCGGCGGCAAGATTCAAGTGCCGTAGAGGCTCGGCGTGCGGTCGGACATCGCTCAGTCCGCGAACCGCATGTGGATGTAGAGATAGAACGGCGCGCGCGGCGGCGGCGGGAAACGTTCGAACAGCAGCCTCCCGCGCAAAGCACGAATACACCGGCGGACTGCGGTCGCTCCATAGCTTGAGCACCTTGCCTTCAGCATCGATGGCGGCGACGAACGAGAACGGCGTCTGATCGGGCTGCGGCAGCGCCGCCTGACAATCACGCAGGTGCGCCCGATACCGTGCGCTGAACTGCGGCAACAGCACGCTGCGGTGGTACTCGACGCGTCAGCGGATCTTTTTCGTCGCGCCGGCCAAGCTCCTGCGCTTCAACGAAAGAATCCGCGAGCGATGTCTGTGCCGGGACGGGCGGAGAGAGTGCGAGCGCAACGAGCATCGCGACGGTGCAATGTGATGTCTTCATCTGTCGATCATAATTCGGGAAATGAATGCTCCCAATGACTTGAAGATCAAGTTGACGTCTTTCGCACACGGCGGCGGATGTGGGTGCAAGATCGCGCCCGGCGTGTTGAGCGAAATTCTGCACGGAGTGCGGGGGATCGTGCCGCCGCAGCTTCTGGTTGGCATCGAAACTGCGGACGATGCTGCCGTCTATCAGCTGAACGATGAGCAGGCGATCGTTGCGACCACCGACTTTTTCACGCCAGTCGTCGACGATCCGTACGATTTCGGCCGAATCGCCGCCACCAACGCGATTTCGGATGTCTATGCGATGGGCGGGACACCGATCATGGCGCTCGCACTGCTCGGAATGCCGATCGACAAGATTCCGCTCGAAGTAATCCGGCGCATCGCCGAAGGCGGTCAATCAGTGTGCACCGCAATCGGCATTCCGATCGCGGGCGGCCACACGATCGATTCCGCGGAGCCGATCTATGGGCTTGTCGCGTTGGGCTTGGTTCATCCGGCAAAGGTGAAGAAAAACAGCGGCGCAAAGGCCGGCGACATCCTGATTCTTGGCAAGCCCCTCGGTGTCGGTGTCTATTCGGCCGCGTTGAAAAAGGGCGCGCTCGACACTGCGAGCTACGCGCAAATGATCGCAAGCACGACCCAGCTGAATACGCCGGGCCGCAAGTTTGCGGATATGTCCGACGTGCATGCGATGACCGACGTCACCGGCTTTGGCCTGCTTGGCCACTTGAACGAAATCGCGCTTGGCAGCGGGCTCGCGGCAACGGTTGATCTCAACTCGGTGCCGTGGCTGCCCGGTGTTGAAGAGCTTGCTACACGCGGCTACATCACCGGCGCGTCGAATCGAAACTGGGCGGGTTACGGCGAGCACGTGACGTTGAACAACGTCTCCGAGGTAACGAAAGCATTGCTGACGGATCCGCAAACCAGCGGCGGCCTGCTGGTCGCGTGCGCGCCGCGAGCGGTCGATGATGTTCTCGCTGTTTTTCGCGCGGAGGGCTTCGATCGCGCCGCCACAATCGGCAGCCTCAAAAAAGGCAATGGCATCAGCGTTAATTGAGTGCGCGGATTCGCGGCGCGCGCTGCTCATCGGCGCAGTGCTTGCCGCGTTTGTTTCCCGCCTGCACGCGGCGGAGCTCAAGCGCTGGAAAGACAAACCCGTCGCCCCCGCTATCGATTTGCTGACGATCGACGGCGCCGCGCTTTCGCTGCAACAGCTTCGTGGCAAGGTCGTGCTGGTGAACTTCTGGGCAACGTGGTGCGAGCCGTGCATTACCGAGATGCCGTCGCTGCAACGATTGCACGATCAACTGCGCGGGGACGGCTTCGAAGTACTCGCCGTGAACTATCAGGAAGGGCCGGCGCGCATCAAAAGCTTCATCGACAAGATGAACTTCACGCTGCCTGTGGTGCGTGACACCGATGGCGATGTCGCCCGTGCGTGGGGCGCGCGCGTGTTTCCCGCGAACTACCTCGTCGACCGCGCCGGCAACATCCGCTACTGGATGAGCGGCGCAGCCGATTGGACAAGTCCGCGCCTAGTTAGCACAATTCGCACGTTGCTTGCTGCGCAGCCATCGCGCTAACGGTCGGCAACGCATCGTTGGCGCGTGCCGCCACACCATTCGGAGACACACGATGAAACGCCGTACGCTGATCACTGCGGGCCCTGCCGCTGGCTTGCTTGCTCTGACACCTCTTGCTGCCCGCGCGCAGGCCACCGACGCCTGGCGCACTTTCGAAGTCGTGACGCGGGTCGAGGTCGCCGCTCCTGCCGGACAAGTGATGGTGTGGGTACCGCTGCCGCTGTCGCAGGACACCGATTGGTTTCAGACGCTGGAAAATTCGGTCAGCGGCAACTTCACGATCAACAACGATGTGATCGAGCCCAATTATCGTGCCGCGATCGGCGCTGCCGTGTTCAAGCCGAGCGAAGCTCAGCCGGTGTTTGAAGTGACCAGCCGTTTTCGCACTCGCGATCGCAAGGTCGACATCAAGTCGGGCGCGGGAACGTTGGCGAGCGCGGCCGAGCAAGCCGTTTACCTGAAGCCGACCGCATTCATGCCAACGGACGGCATCGTGCGCGAGACCGCGTTGAAAGCGACCCGCGGTGCACGTTCGGACGTCGACAAGGCACGTGCGATCTACGACTGGGTCGTCGAGAACACCGAGCGCAACGCGAAGACGCGTGGCTGCGGCGTCGGCGATATCAAGGCGATGCTTGAAAGCAATAACCTGAACGGCAAGTGTGCCGATCTGAATGCGCTATTCGTTGCGCTTGCGCGCTCAGTCGGTGTGCCGGCACGCGACGTATACGGCGTGCGCGTCGCCGATTCAAGCCGTGGCTACAAGAGTCTCGGCAAATCGGGCGATATCACGCGTGCGCAGCACTGCCGCGCCGAGTTTTATGCGCAGAACATCGGCTGGGTTCCGGTCGACCCGGCCGACGTGCGGAAAGTCGTCTTGGAAGAAAAGCCAGGGCTGACGTTGAGTGACGACGTCGTCAAGCAAGCGCGGTCGATGCTGTGGGGCGGGTGGGAAGGTAACTGGCTCGCATACAACTACGCACACGACGTGCGGTTGCCGGGGTCGAGCAAAGCGCCGGTTCCGTTCTTGATGTATCCGCAAGCCGAAAATGCGCAGGGCCGGATCGACAGTCTGGATCCGGACAACTTCAAGTACCGGATGACGGCGCGCGAGATCTCTTAGCCACTGCGCGGACGCGACCTACTTCTTCGCCTGCACGTCGACGATCGGTGCGGGCGGCTCGGTCCGCTTCTTTTGCATATCGACGATTGGCGCCGGCGAGGTGGCTTTTTCTTCTGCGGTCGGAGCGTCGCCGACTTTTTTTCCGGATTGCTTGACGGCCCCGCTTACCGTCGCCAGCACCGCCTGACAATCGGCGTTTTGCCCGGGGCCGGTCTCGATCAGCGGAAGCAAAGCCAGCAACGGATTCAAGAGGCCGAGTCCAACCGCGCTCAACCCGCGTCCGACCGTCTGGCCCGATACGCCGAAATTGACTTCGCGGAACGTGCCGTAAATACGCACCGGACCGCGCAACGACAGAATGCCTGCCTTCTTAGGCCGCGGCTCCAGCGTGATGTCGAACTTCTCTTCGCGAAGGTCGAGCGTACCGGTGCCGGTGATGTTCGACTCGTCGGTGTCGAACACGAACAGGCCCAGAGTCGCCAGGCCGTCGTCGACCGTGAAGGCCGCCGCGCCGCACCTGATCTGAGTGGGACGGTCGCCGCCGAAAAGCAGCGGTATCAGTTGACCGCCCTGCAGATTGACGAGCCACACTCCAAGCTCGGACACTCGTCCCGCCTGCCATTCCGAAGTTCATCGTGCCGTCTGCCGTGGCCATCATGTCGGCAATCGAATTGCCCCGCCCTACTAGACGAATCTGTGCGCCGACCGAACCGGTGCTCGTGTTCTTGATCGTGTCGATAGTCGGGAACAACTGTCCGAGGCGAACGCGCCGCAAATCGATCGACGCCTTCGCAGCAATCGGATTGCTGCGTGCATCGAGAGTGATCGTTGATATGAGGTTGCCTCCCGCCACGCCGAAGTTGAGAGGATCCAGCACGAGAAGCCCACCGTTGAGCTTCATGTGCGTAGAAAAGTTTTCGAGAGGAATCTGCTCGGGAATTTTCAGCGTGGCCGCGGTGAGTTGCACATCGGCGTCCATCGCGTTGAGCTTCTGAACATTGAAATCGCCGTTCGGGAACACCTTGCCCGGCGGCAGCTTTGCCGGCGCCGCTTTCGCGGGTGTCGGGGTGGCCTTGGGCGCAGCGGGTGGTGTGCTCGCACTCGTACGAGGCGGAAGACCGACGAGAGGCCCCAGGTCGGCAAGATCGAGGCTGCGGCTTTTCAGCGTTGCCGTCAGCAACGGCCGCGGCTTCCGCCGCTCATAGCGCGCGTCACCGGCGATATCGGTATTTCCAATCACGCTGGTAAAGCCCGTATACGTATACACATCGCCTTCGCGAACCAGACGTCCTGTGGCGCGGTAGGGCGGCGTTTCCGGCAAAGCCAATGGCAGCGTCGGATAGAGCGTCCCAAGGCTCGGCCCGCTGATCGACACCTTGGCATCGATGTGACTCAAATTTCTAATGTCAGCGACCTGGCCTTCGGCGTTGATCGACGTCCTCGCCAAGCGCAGAGCAAGGCGGAGGGGAAAAGGCTCTTTCAAATCGCGCAGCGACAAGACGTTGCCGATATCAGCGGTCCCTTCGAAGGGACTGCCGCGCCACTTTCCGCCAAAGGTCATGCGCTGCTCGTAGGGCCCGTCGACGCGTGACTCTCCACGCGCTTGAGCATCGATGTTCTGAATCGCATCGCGATACGAAAGGCTCGCGTCAATCAATGCGAGCGACTGGACGTCAACAGTGCGAGTCGAGGGCTCGTCCGATTTTGCGCAGTTGCCAATTGGCACGGCCGTCCTTGTCGCGCACGAGAGTGACCTCACCACCGGTCAACCTTACGTGCGGCAAAACGATTTTGTTCGTAAACAGCGACGGCACGCTGACGCTGAACATCAGCTCACGCAAGACGGCAAGCGGCTCGTCACCCGCCCACTCCGCGTTGCCGATCGCGATGTCAGAAATAATGATGCGAGGTGGCAGCGCCAGTTCGACGTCGAGATACCCGATGGTCACCGGCCGCCCCGAGGATTCGCTCAAATAGCGTTCTAGCGGGCCGCGAAACCAGTTCCAGTCGAAGATCGCGATGAACAATACGAGCGCAAGAGCGATCGCGCCCAGCACCCAAGGCCAACGCCGCTTGCGTGGTGTGACGGGTGCGGGACTGTCGGAAGAGTTTGCGTGTGCGGCCACGGCACGAAAAATGCAATTGCCATGCCCACCATCGCTATCACAGCGCCGAGCCTGCGCCTCTCGGGTTATCGTCTTGCGTGCACTCAGATCGAGACTGAATGAAAACCGAACTCCAGCGAGCGCGCGCATTTACCGATTCCCTGTTTGGGATCGTTGCACGCGAAACGCTATACGAGCGCCCGATCCCCGCTCGACATCGCCTGATCTTCTACGTGGGACATCTGGACGCTTTCGACTGGAACCAGCTCGCGCGCGGCGTCCTCGGCAAGCCGTCATTCGATGCGTCGTTTGATACGTTATTTGAGGCGGGCATCGATCCTCCGCCAGGGCAAGCTCCGCAGGACACACCCGCCGATTGGCCGCAGCTCGAAGCCGTGCAGACCTACGTGGCACAGAACGCGGGCAGCAATCGATGAAATTTGGGACCGGGTTCCGGCCGATAGGCAGCAGATGGTGATCGAACATCGCTGGATGCACGCGGAAACGATCTGCTATCTGCTGCACCAGCTCGACCCACGGTTGAAGCGGCGAGCGCTTTCTGCAACGCCCAGTGTGTCCGCTACTAACGACCCAGCCACTCGTTTCATTGCAATCGAAGCGGGCACGACGCAGCTGGGCCAGCCGAACGGCGAATTCGGCTGGGACAACGAATTCCCGGCGCACGTACAGGCCGTTCCCGCGTTTGAAATCAGTAAACACAAAGTGACTAACGGTGAATACCTGCGCTTCGTCGAACAGGGCGGCGCGGCGCCTCTGTTCTGGCATTTGAGAGACGGTGCGTGGCGTCTGCGTCGCATGTTCGATGAAGTGCCGCTGCCGCTTGATGCGCCGGTATACGCGACGCACGAACAGGCGCGCTCGTTCGCGCATTGGGCCGGCGCTCGACTTACCCACCGAAGCGGAATGGCACCGCGCTGCCTATCGGGACGACGATCAGGCGTATCCATGGGGCAATACCGCTCCCAACGGTGTGCACGGCAACTTCGATTTCGCTCATTGGGATCCCGTACCGGTGAGTTCAAATCCCGCCGGAGACAGCCCATACGGCGTGTCGCAGATGATCGGCAATGGATGGGAGTGGACGTCGACCCCGTTCAAAGGCTTTGACGGGTTCGAGGCAAGTTCTTATTACCCCGGCTATTCAGCCAACTTCTTTGATGATGAGCACTACGTGCTTAAAGGCGGCTCACCCGTAACGTCGCGCAATCTGTTGCGCCGCTCGTTTCGTAACTGGTTTCGGGCCGACTATCCGTACGTGTATTCGACGATCAGATTGGTGCGACGCTGATTCCGCACCCTTATGCGCCAGCCAGCGCGACCGCAAAGCCGCCCGCGTCATCGGTATACAGCGCAACCCATGCATAGCCTGCGCGCTTGAGCATCTGACGCAGCGTGTCTGGCGTGTACTTGTAAGAGTTTTCAGTGTGAATGCGTTCGCCAGAGGCGAACGCGCGTTCGGCGCCCGGCCAGCGAACCATTAGATCGCGACGTGCTTCGACGTGCATCTCGACGCGCGAGCGCTCGGGATTGAAGAACGCGACGTGGCGCCAGTCGGCGACATTGAAGTCACTGCGCAGTAACTCATTGACGTTGCGCAGCACGTTCAGGTTGAACGCCGCGGTCACGCCCAACGGATCGCCATAGGCAAGATCGAGCAGCGCTTTGTCTTTGACGAGATCTGCCCCGAGCAGCAGATGGCCGTCGTCGCCACAAACTTCACGCGTGCGTTGCAAGAATGCGAACGCTGCGTCTGGCGCGAAATTGCCGATCGACGAGCCCGGATAGAACAGAGTGCGCGCACCGTCCTCAACTTCCGCCGGAAGCTGGATCGACTGCGTGAAATCCTGCGCGATTCCGAGTATCGAATGTTGCGGATTACGCTCCGCCAGCACGTTGAGTCGCTCGCGCAAAAAATCGGCGGCGATATCGATCGCAACGTATTGCGTCGGCGCAAGCCAGCCGAACAAACGCTCGGCTTTTTCGCAGTTGCCGGCGCCCAGATCAATCAGCACACTGCCGGGTCCGATGCGTGCTGCGATCTCGTGCACATGGGCATCGACAATCGCACGCTCGGTGCGCATCAGCGGATACTCCGGCAGCTCGCAGATCGCCTCGAACAGCCGCGATCCAAGCGAGTCATAAAAATATTTTGGCGGGATGAAGGCACGCGTCTGCAGCAGCGCTTCGGTGAGCTCTGCGCGCGGATCGATCGTCGTTGCCAACAGATCGATAAATTGCGGAGTCGATCGCGGCGGCGCAAGAACTTCATCAGGAACCATGATGGACCTTCGTCAGTCGACTAATAAGGATGCGTGGTGGCGTAAAGCCCCGCGGCATTCAAAGTCCGCAGCACTTCGTCGATGTGTTCCGGACCGCGCGTCTGCAGCACGAATTCGAGCTCGGCATTCTGCACCGGCAATGTCGTAAACGCCCGTTGATGCTCGACCTCTTCAATATTCGCTCCCACCTGGCCAATCAGCGTGGCCGCCCGTGCCAACTCGCCCGGTACGTCACGCGTATGCACCCGAATCCGAGCTAGACGACCAGCACGAACCATGCCGCGCTCGATAATGTCGGCCAGCACCATGGGGTCGATGTTGCCGCCGCACAGGATCAGGCCGACTTTGCGGCCAGCGAACCGTTCGCGATGCCGCATCATCGCCGCCAGTCCGGTTGCTCCCGCGCCTTCGACGACGGTTTTCTCGATTTCGAGCAGCATCACGATCGCCTGCTCGATATCGCCTTCGGAGACCAGCACGACATCATCGACCAGCTTTTTGACGATGTGCACCGTCAGATCGCCCGGCTGCTTCACCGCAATCCCTTCGGCCAGCGTCGCATTGGCCGATGGCATCTCGATGCCCTTGAACGCCGCATACATCGACGGGAACTGCTCGGTCTGCACGCCGACGATGTCGATCGAAGGTTTCAGCCGATGCGCAGCGATTGCGATGCCAGAGATCAATCCGCCGCCGCCAATCGCAACGCACAGAGAGTCAATCTCCGGTTGTTGAGCGAACATCTCGAGTGCGATCGTGCCCTGCCCTGCGATCACGTCAACATCGTCGTACGGATGCAGCATCGTGAGCGCGCGCGAGCGCGCGAGGCTCGCCGCTTCGGCCTTTGCATCGTCGAACGTATCGCCGAATAGCACGACTTCCGCACCGAAACCGCGTGTGCGCTCGATCTTGACCATCGGCGAAAAGCGCGGCATCACGATCACCGCGGGAACACCGAGCCGCTGCGCGTGATACGCGACACCTTGCGCATGATTGCCGGCTGACACCGCAATCACGCCCTTGGCGCGCTGCTGCGGTGACAGCAATGACAGCTTGTTCAGCGCACCTCGCTCCTTGAACGACGACGTGAACTGCAGATTTTCAAACTTCAGATAAACCTCGGCGCCGGTGATTTGCGACAGCGTCTGCGAATGCAAACACGGCGTGATTTCGACATGACCGGCAATGCGCGCGTGCGCTGCGATGATGTCGTCGAAGGTGACTGTGATGTCGTTCAATGGAGATCGCCAGGTGGGGGCAGGATTGTAGCGAGCAAGGCAGCGCATCGCTCCGTAGAATCCGCGCATGCTGGTGGTCGAAGGTTTGGTCAAGCGGTTTGGTACGCGCACGGTCCTCGATGAACTTGCCCTTAACGTCGCGGCCGGCGAGTACGTGGCGATTGTCGGCGAGTCCGGCTCGGGCAAGTCGACGCTGCTCAATCTGATCGCGGGCCTTGAACGACCCGACTCCGGTAGTGTCACGATCGACGGCGCTGACCTGGCCGCGATGAACGACGAACAGCGCACGCTCACACGGCGCGCGAAGATCGGTTTCGTCTTCCAGTCATTTCATATCTTGCCGCACCTGACGGTTGCACAGAATGTCGAGCTGCCGCTGGTGTTACTCGGCGTGGGGCGCCCGGCGCGCGCAGAGCGTGTTGCGGAGTTACTGACGGCAGTCGGCCTGGGTGATCGCGGCATCAGCATGCCGCGCGAGCTGTCAGGGGGTGAGTTGCAGCGGATTGCGCTTGCACGCGCACTTGTACATCGGCCTGCGCTGGTCCTCGCCGACGAGCCGACCGGCAATCTGGATCCCGACACAGCGCAGACGGTGCTCGCGCGGCTGGCGAGCGAGATTCGATCGCGCGGAGCGGGCGGTGTGCTGGTCACGCATTCCGAGGCGGCCGCTCTATCGGCCGATCGCATCCTGGTGCTCGAACACGGCCGCCTGCGGCCGCGAGCCTCTCAAGAAAACGCCGGGCCGCTCCCAAGTTTTCTTGACCCCCTTGGGGGGCCTGCCGCAAAGCGGCAGGATTGGGGGCGCTAACCATGCGTTGGTTGGCGTGGCATGTGATTGCCGGATACGCGCGTCAGCATCGCCTGCGCACGCTGGTTCAGATCCTGGCTATCGCCGTCGGCGTGGCGCTCGGCTACGCCGTGCATCTGATCAACGCCTCAGCACTGAACGAGTTCTCGTCCGCAGTGCGCTCCGCGACTGGGCAGGCCGACGCTTCGATTACCGGATCGACCGCGGGATTCGATGACCGCGTGCTCGAGCGCGTGATCGCGCATCCTTCGGTTGAGCTTGCAAGCCCGCGACTCAGCATCAGCGCGGCCGTTCTCGATACCGGTGCGGAGACTGCGCCGCTGCTGACGATCGTCGGGCTTGATGCGTTTCGCGCAGCGGCGTTGTCGTCGAACCTGCTTCCCGCGCCGGCACGTGTCGATTCGAGCGCAGGTTCGCGTTTTGCGTTGGTCGACGACGGAATTTTTCTTTCACCCGCGGCGTTGCAAAAGTTCAGGCTTGGCGTCGGCGACGTATTGCGCGTGCAGGTCACGGATCGCGTCGTTGCGATCAAGGTCGTGGGGACGGTACCTGGTGCGGGCGCCGAACAATTGATCGGCGTGATGGACCTCGGCTTTGCGCAATGGCGGCTCGATCGGCTCGGGACGCTAACGCGCATCGACTTGAAACTGGCGCCTGGGACATCGCCGGCGTCGGTGGCGCAATCGATCGCGCTGCCACCCGGCGTCGCGCTGACAGGCACCGATGCTGAAACGACGCGGGTGTCGAATCTGTCGCGCGCGTATCGCGTCAACCTCAGCGTGCTTGCACTGGTGGCGCTGTTTACCGGCGCTTTCCTGGTGCTGTCGTTGCAAGCGCAGGCGACGATTGCACGGCGCTCGCAGCTGGCATTTCTGCGCGTGAGCGGTGTCACTGCGCGCGAAGTTCAATGGCTGCTGATCGGCGAAGCATTGTTGCTTGGCGCGGTCGGCAGTGTGCTCGGCCTGGCACTCGGCGCGGCACTGGCAACGTTAAGTCTGCAGCTGCTTGGCGGCGATCTGGGCAGCGGCTTTTTTTCGGGCACGCAGCCCGAAGTCGAATATTCGGCACCGTCACTTGCCGCTTTTTTCGCGCTGGGCCTGGCAGCATCAATCGCCGGAAGCTGGCTGCCTGCGCGCGACGCCGCACGCACCTCACCCGCGCTCGCGATGAAGGCAGGTGCCGAGGAAGACGCGCACAAACCGCTCGGCCGTGCATGGCCCGGCATCGCGATGCTCGCATCAGCCGCCTTGCTGGTGGGGTTGCCGCCGGTTAACGGCATTCCGATATTTGCGTACGGAGCGATCGCGGCGGTATTGATCGGGTCGATCGCGCTGCAGACGAGAATTGCGCGCTCGGTCTTTGAGCCGCTCGCGCACTACCTCGAGCGATCGCAAGCGTCGCCGACGCTGTTACTCGCGGTGACGCGCATAGCGCAGGCTCCGAGCTTCGCCGCTATTGGCATGGCCGGCATCGTCGCCAGCTTCGCGCTGATGATCGCAATGGCAACGATGGTCGCGAGCTTTCGCGACTCGGTCGACGACTGGCTGACGCGCATTTTGCCGGCGCAACTTTATGTGCGTGCTGCGCCGGGAGCGTCGACCGCATTTTTCTCTGCAGCGGATGTCGAGCGCATCCGGTCTCACCCGGATGTTGAGCGAGTCGACTTCTCGCGCGCACTCCGATTGCAGCTCGATCCTTTGCGTGCGCAGGTGACATTGACCGTGCGACCGATCGACGTTGCAAATCCCGGGGCTACGTTGCCGCTCACCGGTGCATCCGCGCCGTGGAAGGAAGGGATGCCTCCACCCATCTGGATCAGCGAACCCATGGGGGACATCTACGGCATGCGCGTTGGTCAGGTTGTGCAATTGCCCCTAGACGGGCCGCGCGCAATCTTTCACCGTCGTCGGCGTGTGGCGCGACTATGCGCGTCAGTTCGGTGCGGTGGCGATGCGCACGTCCGACTATCAATCGTTGACCGGGGATAACACGATGACCGACGCCGGCCTGTGGTTAAAGCCCGGCGTCGCTGCGAGCCGCGTGATCGCCGACCTGCGAGCTCAGATCGAATCGCCGGCGGTCGAATTCGCCGAGACAGACGAGATTCGCCAGCTCAGCTTGCGCATCTTCGACCGCAGCTTTGCCGTGACCTACGTCCTTGAAATTGCGGCCATCATCATTGGCCTGGTCGGAATCGCGGCGACCTTCTCATCGCAGGCGATTGCACGCACTCGCGAGTTCGGCATGCTGCGTCATATTGGGCTGACCCGGCGGCAGATCCTTCAGATGCTTGCATTCGAAGGCGCGCTGCTGACTGCGCTCGCCATCGCAGTCGGCTTGGCGACCGGACTTGTTGTGTCGATCGTGTTGATCGAAGTGATCAACCCGCAGTCGTTCAACTGGACGATGGACTTCAACGCGCCGCAAGGACTGATCGCAGGATTGATGGTCGCGTTAATGGCGGCAGCGGTTGTGACCGCAGTGCTGGCTGGAAAGCGAGCGGTTTCGATCGATGCGGTCCGCGCGGTCAGCCAGGACTGGTGATGGTTTCGCGTCGCGCACTGATGCTGGCCGCGGGGGCGCTCGCGTCGACTCGCGCGCTGGCGCAGGTGCAATATCCCAGCGTGGTTCCGCGGCAGTTGGTTTTTCCGCGCGATCATGGCGCGCACCCCGAGTATCGAACCGAGTGGTGGTACATGACGGGCTGGCTCGATGGTGCCCCCTCACCGATCGGCTTTCAGATCACGTTCTTCAGGACGCGCACCACGATTGATGCCGCGAACCCGAGCCCGTTTGCGGCCAAGCAGCTGGTGATCGCGCATGCGGCGATTGCCGATCCCGCACGCGGGACGCTGCTGCACGACGAGCGCGTCGCGCGCACCGGTTTCGGCGCCGCATCGGTCTCGGATGAAGACACCGACGTGCTGCTCGACCGGTGGCGCTTTCAACGTTTTCCACAGGGCAGTTATAGCGGCGCCATTACCGCTCGAGGTTTTACATTGCAGCTCGACGCCGAGCCGACGCAGCCGCTGTTGCTGCAGGGCGAAGCGGGTTACTCACGCAAGGGTCCGCTCGCGACGCAAGCCAGTTACTACTACTCACAGCCACAGCTCGCGGTGCGCGCGTCCATCACGCGAGACGGGAAACGAGAGGAGCGCACCGGCCATGGCTGGCTCGATCACGAATGGTCAAGCGCGGTGCTCGCCGACGACGCGGCAGGATGGGACTGGATCGGCATGAACTTGGACGACGGCAGCGCGCTGACCGCGTTCTCGATTCGCAGTCAGCAATCCAATTCAGCGCCGCTGCATGCCTACGCGTCGCTGCGGCCGCGCGGCGGTAAGCGTACAAACGTTTGCGCCGCATGAGGTCCGCTTTTCAACGACCTCCTCATGGACGTCCCCGCGCACGCGCGCCACCTGGCCGGTTGCGCAGGAAGTGCGTATCGGAGATCGAGTGTTCGCTACGCAACCGCTTATGGTCGATCAGGAACTCGACTCGCGCTCGAGCACCGGCGCGGTCTACTGGGAAGGCGCGAGCCGGCTCCTTCAAAATGGCAAGCCCATTGGGCGCGGTTATCTCGAGATGACGGGATACGTGACACCGATTCGACTGTAGAGAATATGAACGACGCGCCCACATCAGCAGGAGTGTTGAACGCATCAGCGGCAGCGCCCGGCGGGACTTCGACTGTCGCGTCGGTGTCAGCGCGAAGCTTGCGTCCCCTTGCGGCTTTGTTGCCGTTCTTGAAACCGTACAAGAAGCAGATCGCACTCGCGTTGCTGTTTCTGTTGCTGGCAGCGGCGGCGACGCTGGCGCTGCCCGCTGCAATCAAAAGCGTCGTCGATAATGGTTTCGCGGCCAATGTCAGCGACTCCGCCGAGCGGCTCGCCGCCGTGCGAAGCCAGTTCCTGCTGTTCATCCCACTTGCGACTCGCGATTGCGGTGTTTACCGCGTCGCGCTACTTCATGATGTCGTGGCTGGGAGAGCGTGTTACGGCCGATCTGCGCTCCGCTGTGTACTCGCACGTCCTGCAGCAAAGCCCGCAGTTTTTTGAAACGCTGAAAACGGGCGAAGTGCTTTCCCGCCTGACGACCGACACGACGGTCATCCAGACTGCCGTCGGCTCCAGTGTTTCGATGGGCTTGCGCAACGCCGTGTTATTTGTTGGCGGCTTGACGATGCTGGTCGTCACCAGCCCGCGCTTGATGCTGATCGTGCTGGCGGTGATCGGGCTGGTCGTGCTGCCTGCCGTTTTTTTCGGACGGCGCGTGCGCAAGCTGTCGCGCGCGAGCCAGGACCGCATTGCCGATTCGAGCGCGATCGCCGGTGAGATCCTGAACGCGATCTCGGTCGTGCAGAGCTTTACTCAGCAAGCATTCGAGAGCCGGCGTTTTGGTGCCGCCAACGAGCACGCGTTTGCAACCTCGATACGCCGCACGCGAGCCCGCTCGCTACTCACTGCCTTCGTGATCATCGGCGTGTTCGCGTCGCTGCTTTACGGCGTGTACTCGGGCGCGCAGTCGGTGATCGCTGGCCGCATTTCGCTCGGCGAACTGTCTGAATCAGTGCTGTACGTGATGCTGGTGGCATCGAGCGTTGCTGTGCTCGCCGAGGTGTGGGGCGAGGTCGTGCGCGCCGCGGGTGCGACCGAGCGGCTGGTCGAACTGCTTGCGACACGGTCCGACATCGCCGACCCCGCGCAGCCGCGCATGCTTCCGCGCACCGGCGGCGGGCTGAAGGTCGAGTTCGACCACGTCACGTTTCGCTATCCGTCGCGCCCCACTCTCGCTGTCTTGGACGATCTCTCGCTCGCGATCGAACCCGGCGAAACGGTGGCGCTGGTCGGACCGTCGGGTGCGGGCAAGACGACCATCTTTCAGCTTTTGTTGCGCTTTTACGAGGTCACCGAAGGCGCGATCCGGTTCGACGGTGTCGCGGTGACCGAAGTGCGGCTCGACGATCTGCGATCGCGCATTGCATTGGTCCCGCAGGATGCAGTGATCTTTTCCGCCGACGCAATGGAAAATATCCGTTACGGCCGACCATCGGCGACGGACGACGAGGTAATCGCCGCCGCACGGTCTGCCTTTGCCGACGACTTCATTCGTGCGCTGCCCGAGGGGTATCGCAGTTTTCTCGGCGAACGCGGCGTGCGGTTGTCCGGCGGCCAGCGGCAGCGCATATCGATTGCACGCGCGATGCTTAAGAATGCACCGCTGCTGCTGCTCGACGAAGCAACCAGCGCGCTCGACGCCGAAAGCGAGCAGATCGTGCAGCGTGCACTGCAGGCGGCGATGTCGGGGCGCACGACGCTCGTGATTGCGCACAGGCTTGCCACTGTGCAGCGTGCCGACCGGATCGTCGTGCTCGATCACGGTCGCATCGTCGAGGTTGGGCGGCACGATCAGCTGGTGGCCAGCGACGGCCTGTATGCGCGGCTCGCGGCGCTGCAGTTCGCGGTCTGATGCATCAGTAGAATTGCCCTATGCATCAGTACGAAGATTTCATGCGCCACGTGTTCGAGCGCGGCGTTTCGAAAACCGACCGCACCGGTACCGGCACGCGGTCGTGGTTCGGATATCAGATGCGGTTCGATCTGCAACAGGGATTCCCGCTGATCACCACCAAGAAGCTGCACCTGCGATCGATCATCGTCGAGCTGCTTTGGTTTCTTAAGGGATCGAGCAATGTGCAGTATCTGCGCGACAACAGCGTCACGATCTGGGACGAGTGGGCAGATGAGCATGGTGAACTCGGGCCGGTATATGGCGTGCAGTGGCGCTCGTGGCCGGCGCCGGATGGTGGAACGATCGATCAGATCTCGCAGGTAGTGCGCGAGATCAAACAGAATCCTGATTCGCGCCGTCTGATTGTCTCGGCATGGAATGTCGGCGATATTCCAAAGATGGCATTGCCTCCGTGCCACCTGCTATTTCAGTTCTATGTCGCGCAGGGAAAACTGTCGTGCCAGTTGTACCAGCGCAGCTGCGACATCTTCATCGGCGTGCCGTTCAATATCGCGAGCTACGCGCTGTTGACGCACATGGTCGCGCAGCAATGCGATCTTGAAGTCGGCGATTTTGTCTGGACCGGAGGGGATTGCCACATCTACAGTAATCACTTCGATCAGGTGCGCGAACAGTTGTCACGCACGCCGCGGTCGTACCCAAGGCTCGTCATCAAACGCACGCCGCAGTCGCTATTCGACTATCGCTACGAGGATTTCGAGATCGAGGCATACGACCCGCACCCGCACATCAAGGCGGCGGTCGCGGTGTGACCTCTCCGATCATCACGCTGATCGCGGCGCGCGCGCGCAATGGCGTGATCGGCCGCAACAATCAAATGCCGTGGAAAATTCCCGGCGAACAAGCGTATTTCAAGCGCGTGACGATGGGCTACCCGATCGTCATGGGTCGCAAGACGTGGGAATCGATCGGGCGCGCACTCCCGGGCCGGCGCAACATTGTCGTCACACGTAACCCCGCCTATACCGCGACAGGTGCCGATGTCGTCGGCAGTCTGGATGAGGCGTTACGGCTGGCAGGTGACGTCGAACAGGTCTTCATCATCGGCGGCGCCCAGCTCTATGCCGCTGCGATGCCACGCGCGAGCCGTGTTTTGCTCACCGAGATCGACGCCGATTTTGACGGCGATACGTTCATGCCCGCACTCGACATGAAGCAATGGCACGAGACGAAGCGTGAGAATCACCCGCCAACAGGCGATCGACCTCTTGGGTATTCGTTTGTCGTCTACGAACGCTAGTTTCGATGACCCACGTCAACCGCGTATCGTGGCTTTCTAAGGGAGGCGCAAGGTGGCTGACGTTCCTACTACCTCTGCTGCGACTTATCCTCCGAAAGTCATCGTTACCAAGATCGGATTCGACGGCCACGATCGCGGCAGTCGGTTGGTCGCAGCTTTTCTGCGCGACGCGGGAATGGAAGTGATTTACACGCCCCCATGGCAGGAAGTCTCGACGGTGGTCAAGCTTGCGATCGAAGAAGACGCCGAAGTGATCGGCATATCGTCGCTCGCGACCGATCACCTGCTCGTGCCACGCCTGATGGCGGCACTGCGTGAAGCCGGCGTCGACGATGTACAGGTCATCGTTGGCGGCATCGTGCCTGCGAGCGACGAAAAGCTGCTGCTCGATGCCGGTGTCGCTCGCGTGTTTCACCCCGGCACATCGCTCGAACAAATCGCCGAAGAGATTCGCGCGCTGTCGGCGCGCGCGCGTGCAATGCGACGTAGTGAGATGCAATGAGGGAAACGCTATGAACAAACCCGACCAGGCGCGCTTGTTCGGATCCGAGCTGGAGCAGGCCGAACGGCGCTGGCAGGACGCGTACGACGCAACCGCGGACGGCAAGTGCTCCGTCAACCGTTCAGGCATCGACATCAAGCCGCTGTACACGCCGCATGATCGGGCGAGCGAGAATTTTTTTGACGACATCGGCTTTCCCGGTGAGTATCCCAACACGCGCGGCATTTACGCATCGATGCACCGCGGCCGCAGCTGGACCCAGCGGCAGCTAATTGGCTGGGGCACACCCGCTGACTACAACAATCGCTTGAAAGAAATTCTGGCGCACGGCGGAACGGCACTGTCGCTGATCCCGTGCAACTCGGTCTATCGCGGCTACGACGCCGATGAAGCGCCGCCTGAGCTGCTCGGCACCTGCGGTGCGGTCATCAACAGCGTCGAGGACATGGACATTGCGCTGACGGATGTACCGATTGATCGCATCTCGTGCGCATTGAACGATCCGTCGCCATTCACGTTGCTGGCGCTGCTGCTCGCTGTTGCAAAGCGCCGCAACATTCCCTGGACCAAGATCACCGGCACCTCGAACCAGTCCGACTATCTGTCGCACTGCGTCGCCAACCATATGTTCTTTCGGCTCGCACTGCCCGGTGCGCGCCGCGTCCTAACCGATCACATCCAGTTTGCCAACGAATCGCTGCCGGGCTGGAATCCGTTGTCAGTCGTCGGGCAGCATACGCAGCAAGCCGGCGCAACGCCCGCAGAAGCGATGGGCTTCACGATCGCGGCCGCGCTCCAGTACGCCGAGGATTGCATCGCGCGCGGCATGGATCCGGATCGCTTCCTGCCGCGATTCACGTTTTTCTTCGACATTTCGATCAGCTTCTTTGAAGAGATCGCAAAGTTTCGCGCCGGTCGACGGTTGTGGGCGCGCTACGCGCGCGAGCGGCTCGGCGCCAAAGATCCAAAGTCCTGGCGCTTCAAGTTTCACGGACAAACATCGGGCGCCGATCTGACGCGCCAGCAACCGTTGAACAACATCGCGCGCGTCACCGCGCAGGCAATGGCGGGCATTTTCGGCGGACTGCAGTCGCTGCACACCGACGGCTACGACGAGGCCGTATCGGTACCAGGCGCGGAAGCAGCGCGGATCGCGATCGCCACTCAAAACATCCTGCGCGAAGAGGCGCAACTGACCGACGTTATCGATCCGCTGGGTGGCTCGTACTATGTAGAGACGCTGACCGATCAGATGCAAGCGGAAATCGAGGCAGTCATCGCGAGAATCGACGCGGCAGGCGGCATGTACAAGGCGGTCGAAGACGGACTCGTCCAGCGGATGATCGGCGAATCCGCGTTGGCGCATCAGTCGAAGATCGAAAGTGGTGAGCAGACAGTCGTGGGGGTCAATGCGTATCAAGTTGAGGAGGATCCGCACGACTATCGCTCGCAGCCCTACCCGGAACGCGCGGCGATCGACGCACAGATCGCGCGCCTGAGCGCGTTCAAGCGCAATCGATCGAATGCCGAGACAACCAAGGCACTCGACGATCTCGCACGTTGCGCACAGGGCAACGCGAATGTGATGGCAAGCATCGTTGACGCAGCCGGCGCCGGCGCGACGCACGGCGAGGTTTGCGCTGTGCTGCGGCGTGAGCTGGGTTTTGGCCAACCGCTGGCGATCGTGTAGCAGGCGGCTGAGTGGAATGGCTGCAACGCATCTTGACTGGCGACCGTCGCACGATCGCACGCGCGATCACGGCGATCGAAAACGAACCCGCGCGCGCCGAATCAATGCGCGGCGCGTTGGCGACGCATGTGGGTCGTGCGCACGTTGTAGGCATCACCGGGCCCGCAGGCGCAGGTAAGTCGACTCTCGTTAACGCGCTCGTCGGCGAGTTGCTGAAACGAGGACATTCGGTGGCGGTCGTCGCGATCGATCCGTCAAGTCCGTTCAGCGGCGGCGCAGTCCTCGGCGATCGTATCCGCATGGCCGAGCATCAAGCGAATGACCGCGTATTTATCCGCTCGCTAGCATCGCGCGGCCACGCCGGTGGGCTGTCGACTGCGACGGCACAGGCAGTCGATGTGCTCGATGCGGCAGGCTTCGACGTGGTCCTGGTCGAGACGGTCGGGGCGGGCCAATCCGACGTCGCGATTGCCAAGCTCGCACGAACGCGCGTTGTCGTATATCCGCCCGGCCTCGGCGACGAAGTCCAGGCGCTGAAGGCCGGCGTGCTCGAGATCGCCGATATTTTGGTGGTGAACAAGGCGGACCTGCCGGGCGCAGACAGCACTGCGCGCGACCTGCTTCTAGTTCCCGCGCGACGCGGTAGCGAAAACAAGCGGCCCGTGCTGAAGACGGTCTCGACCACTGGCGATGGCGTGGCGAAACTCGTCGATGCGATCGCCGAGCGCGGCGCGATGCCAAATCCGCGCCGCGAGACTGTCGTCAATGGGCAGGCCGCGTGAACGCCATAGCTTAGGATTCGAGTACCACTTAACAGGAACGGATCGATGCGTCGTAGCTCAATGATTCTGGTGCTGACCTTATGGTCGAGCGTCATCGCGGCACAGCCAGCAACGGACGGCACGTCAGCGAGTATGCCTCCCGTTGTTGATGCGAAAAATCTGTACAGCGAAACTGCTCCCGGCAAACTCAGTCCGGCAGTTGCCAATGCGCTGACGCGCGTGTACGTGCCCAACCGCCAATCCAACGATGTGTACGTGATCGATCCGGCCACGATGAAGGTGGTCGACAAGTTTCCAGTCGGCCGCAACCCGCAGCATGTCGTGCCGTCGTGGGATCTGAAGACGCTATGGGTCGCCAACAACGCCGAGGGGCGTACCGACGGCACGCTGACGCCGATTGATCCGGTGACCGGCAAGCCTGGCAAGTCGATTGCGGTCGACGATCCGTACAACATGTACTTCAGTCCCGATGGGCGCTTCGCGATCGTCGTCGCAGAAGCGCGCAAGCGCCTGGACTTCCGCGATGCACAGACGATGAAAATGGAGGGATCGTTACCAGTCCCTGAATGCGGCGGCGTGAATCACGCTGATTTTTCGATCGACGGCCGCTACGCAATCTTCACGTGCGAATTTTCCGGGCGCTTGGCCAAGGTCGACATGGTCAATCGCAAAGTCATCGGTTATCTGAAGTTGACGCGCGGAGGAATGCCGCAGGACATCCGGATCTCGCCCGACGGAAAACTTTTCTTCGTGGCTGACATGCACGCCGACGGCGTGCACGTGATCGACGGCGACAAATTCGCGGAAGTCGAGTTCATCAAGACCGGTGTCGGCACACATGGTCTTTATCCGAGCCGCGACGGCACCAAGCTGTACGTCGCGAACCGCGGCTCACACAAAGTCTATGGTCCACGCGCCGGCAAAGCGGGCAGCGTGTCGGTCGTCGATTTCGCCACGCGCAAGGTCGAGACAACGTGGCCAATTCCGGGCGGCGGCAGCCCCGACATGGGCAACGTTAGCGCCGATGGAAAGGTGCTGTGGTTATCGGGCCGCTTCGATGATGTCGTCTACGCGATCGATACGGCGCGGGTGACGTCAAGAAAATTCCAGTGGGCAAAGAACCGCACGGCCTGACCGTGTGGCCGCAGCCAGGCCGCTATTCACTGGGGCATACCGGCAATCTTCGCTAAGACAGACGCGACGATTCGTGCGCGACGCCCAGCGCCGCCGGCATCAAAACTGATACCTGCGCAATCCACCATCGACCGGAATGACGGCGCCGGTGATGTAGCTGGCGCGCGGTGAAGCCAGGAAGGCAACGAGGTACGCGAGGTCTTCCGGTTCTCCATATCTTCCGACCGGAATTTCGTGCTCCGATTGCCACTGTCGATACTCGGGAGTGTAGTTGCGCAAAATCTGATCGCTGATGATGCGGCCCGGTGGAATGCTGTTGACCGTGATGCCGTGCCGCCCGACTTCGCGTGATAAACCTTTCGCCCACGAATGCATCGCGGCTTTCGCGCAGAACGCGCCGTTGATGCCTTCAGGCTCCGACTTGCCCGTGATGTTGACAATGCGCCCCCAGCCGTTCGCGACCATCTGATCGAGCAGCGCATGCGTCAATTGACGATGGCGAGTGAAGTTAAGCGTCAGCGCTTCGTTCCACTGCTCTTCGCTCGCATCCATCTTGAACGGCCGGCTGCCGCCGGCGTTGTTGACCAGAATCTCGACCGATCCCAGCGCGTCAAGCGCCAGCTGCGCCACCGCACGCGGATATCCATCGTCCATCGCGTCGTGCACGATGATCGCCGGCGGCGGACCGTTCGCCGCAACGATCTCGGCTTTCAACTCCTCGAGCTTTTCGCGACGCCTGCCGGTGATGGCCAGGCGAACGCCCTCGCCGGCCAGGATTCGCGCCGTTGCGCGGCCGATGCCGGCGCTTGCGCCGGTCACAAGCCCGGTGCGACCGTCTAGTTCAAGGTGCATGGTTATCTCGGTCAGAGCACCGCGGCGTCCATCGCCTGTACCAGCTTCTCGCGCCACGAACCCGGCTGACCGAGCGCCATGATATGCATTGCGTCCGGCACGCTCCAGTGCTGCGAGCCCGACGCCGCGGCATGCAGTTTTTCGCTGTTGGCGGCGGGAATGATCGAATCACGTGCGCCATGCACGAAAATCAGCGGAATGCGAATCGACTTCAATGCGGTAATGGGATCCTTGTCCTGCCCGGGCAGCACGCCGACGGTTAGCGCAGCGACCGGTGCCAGCGGACCACCGGCGGTCGCATCGCGCGCGATGCCGCGATAGCTCGCGAACGCCGAATCGATAATCGCCAGCCGAATGCCGGCCGAATCGCGCGCAAGCAAACGTAGCGCGGTGGCGCCGCCGATGCTTTGTCCAAGAACGATCAGCTTCGACGCATCCACGTCGGGCCGCGTGCGCAAATAAGCGAGCGCTGCGGCGGCGTCATCGACGATGCCGTCCAACGATGGCTTGCCCTGTGAGCGACCGAAGCCGCGGTAGTCGACCATCAGCACGTTGTATCCGCGGGCAGGCAGCCACGACACCAACGGCAGATGGTTGCTGACGTTGGCTGCGTTGCCATGCAGATGCAGCACGGTGCCTTTCGCGTTACCGACCGCGGGCAGAAACCAGCCATGCAATCGCGATCCATCGGCCGTAACGATCTGAACATCTTCGGCGCGCACGCCAAGCTGCGCCGGCGTCGTGTACGTCGCCGAATCCGGGTAGAAGAACATTCGTTCGATACAACCGGCGAGCACGATGACGAGAATCCTGAAATGAGCGCATCATGTAATGCGCGCAATGCGCATCAGCATTCGACAGCGTTGAGCGCGAGACCGCCGTGCGCGGCTTCTTTGAACAAATCGAAAACGCAGACAGCCACTGCGGCGATTCTTATTCTGGTTTACCCAACTTTGCAGGCACTTCGGCTGTGGTCCCAGCGCGCCAAAGATTGAGCTTGACCACGTCGCCGGGTTGGCGCCGCTCGAGCGCTTCGAGCAAGTTGTCAAGGCTCTTCACTTTTTCGCCGTCGACCGCAGTAATGACGTCGCCAACGACCAGCGAGCCGTCGGCACCGCGCGTGAAGGGACGGATACCCGCCGCCGCGGCGGCGCTGCCCGGAACAACGCCGACCACGACGACTCCATCGGGCAAGCCGAGCGGTTTGCCGACGGCCGCCGGCGCCGCCTCTACACCCAGCGTCGGACGAACCAAACGGCCGTCGCGAATCAGGCGCGGTACGACACGATTGACTTCGTCCACCGGAATGGCGAAACCGATGCCGGCGTTGGCGCCACTCGGGCTATAGATCGCGGTGTTCATTCCGATCACGCGTCCGGCCGAGTCCAATAACGGTCCGCCCGAGTTGCCGGGATTGATCGCAGCATCAGTCTGAATCACCCCGCGTATCGGACGCCGCGTCACCGACTCGATTTCGCGCTCGAGCGCACTGACGATTCCGGTCGTCAGACTCTGGTCGAGCCCGAATGGATTGCCGATCGCGTAGACCTTTTGACCCACCTGAAGATTGGCGCTTTCGCCGAGCATGATCGGCTGCAGCTTCTCCTTGTCGGCCGGAACGTCAATCCGCAAAACGGCGAGATCGCGATCCGGAAAAACTCCGACCAACGTCGCGGGGTACGTTCGATGGTCGGACAGCGCCACCTGCGCGCCAGTAGCCCCCTGAATCACGTGGAAGTTGGTGACCACGTGCCCTTGTGCGTCCCAGATAAAGCCGCTACCCATGCCGCGCGGAACCTGCATCTCATCGCGCATGAATCCACGTGCAGCGGCCAGCGTGGTGATGTGCACCACCGATGGCGAGACCCGCTTGAACACTTCGATGTTGTTGCGCTCATCGGCCGAGAGATCGCCGCGCGCTGTGACCGCAAGCGGAACGGCCTGAACCGCTACTGTTTCGCGCGGGCTGAAATAAAAATACCAAACAGCAAACGCAGCGAGTGCCACCAACACCAGTAGCAACCCGCCACGGCCCGCACCCCTTGCCAGCGGCAATCGTGAACCTCTGGACGTGACCCTCATGATTCGAGCACGGTAATGTCGCATCGCGCTGAGCACGCAAGCGACATTATGTTTAGCGCCAACGAAACAAGACTCAGGTCGAATCTCGGCTGATTGTTTTGACAGAGATCGGCCAGAATCTCCCCGATAACCGGCGAGAACTTGAATCCGTGTCCTGAGCACGCACTCGTGATCAACACTTGCGGATGCGCCGGATGATGATCAATCAGAAAGTGTTCGTCAGGCGTGTTCGTGTAAACGCAAACGGTGGTCGCACGCAATGTTCCGTCAGCCGCCGGAAGAAAGCGTCGCATCGCCGCGCGGATGTCTTCCACTTCATCGGGCGCAACCTCGCGCCGCAGGGAGTCGACGGTCGTGACTTCTCCACCGTGATGAAAAGCTACTTTGACGCCGTTGCCGAGATTCGGAAAGCCGTAGAAGAAGCGGTGCCCGTCGAACTGCCATAGGTGAACCGGGCAGCGCTCGGGTGTGAACATCTCGGAAGCACTTGCTTCGTCAAACCAGAACAACACCTGTCGCTCGATGCGAAGCGGCAAATCCGGGAAGAAAGTGCTGATCCACGCGCCTGCGGTAACGATGAGTTGCCGTGCACGGTACTCACCTTGCGGCGGTAAGCACGCGAATGCCTTCGCCCTCGGGCTCCCAGCGCAGCATCGGTTCTTCGTAGTGCAGCTCGGCGCCGTGACGTCGCGCCTGCGCCAGATGCGCGTCGATGCACGCGTCAGCAAACAACACACCGGCGCGCGGCTCCCAGACTGCCACCATGTCGCTCTCCGGATGCAGTGCTGGAAACCGTTCGTGCACTTCATCGGCTGTCAGCATTTCGTGGCGCAGGCCGTGAAGTTCTGCGCTGTGCCGCGCGCCTTTCACCAGGTCGCTGTCCGGTCGTCCGATCATCACGCCACCGGTTTCGCGCAGCAGCGTCGTGCCCGACTCCTTCTCCAGATCACGCCAGAGTTCGTAGGCACGCTGCACCATCGGCACGTAGACCGGATGCTCGAAGTACGCCTCGCGAATGATTCGAGTTTCGCCGTGCGACGATCCGAAAGCGTGCGGCGGCGTAAAGCGATCCAGCCCCAGAACACGCATGCCGCGGCGGGCGAGCGCATAAGCGGTTGCGCTGCCCATCGCGCCAAGGCCGACAACGATGACGTCGTATGGTGCTGGCACGGCTTTGTGCTACGCGCTCACATCGAAAATGTCGTGCATTTGTCCGTATCTCACGGAGACGGTAGCGCATGTGTGCAGGATCGGGCTTAGCGCTGAGCAATCGCCATGGGTTGGCCAGTCGCCAGCTGCGACTCGGCGTAGTAATGGTCTGCAAGACGCACCATCGAGCTGACTACCAGGATGCTGGCCAGCAGTGATGCGGTGGCAAAGAGGGCGCGGATCATCGTGGAGGTGGGCTTGAATTCGCGGTTCATCTGAATCTCCTCAAGTAGTCGACGTAGTGCTGCGCTGTCGAACGAACTCTGCGCGTCGACCCCCGCTTCAGTCCTTTAGCGGCCTGAAACCGCCCTTAAACGTTCTGAATCCGCGGCGGCGACCATGACCAGCGGCCGGCTTGCCTCTGCGCACCGGTTTGTCCAGACTGCGTCGGTTGTGAACCTGCAATAGGACTTCGCTTGACCGAATCGCTACGTTTTGGCCGAGTCGAAATGCGGCCCCGCGAGCGGCAGTTGCTGGTCGAGGGTCGCGCTGCGGGCGTCGGTGCGCGCGCCTTCGACGTGCTGTTGGCGCTGGTCGAGCGGCGCGACCGGCTCGTAACCAAGTCCGAGCTGCTCGACTTGGTGTGGCCAGGGCATGGTGGTCGAGGAGAACAACGTGCAGGTGCAGATCAGCACACTGCGCAAGCTGTTGGGACCGCAGGCGATCGCCACGATTCCAGGACGGGGTTACCAGTTCACCGCAGTGCTCGACGGCGACGCAGCTCATAGTACGGGCGCGGTGCCGCAGAGTTCGATGCCTGCGGCGTCACAGCCGCGTGCGACGACAGTGCGTCGTGCCAATCTGCCGGCCGGAGCTCCCCATTTTGTACGGCCGAGACGATGAGTTGCGGGCCCTGCGCTCGTTGCTGCCGGAGCACCGGCTTGTCACGATCGTCGGCGCGGGGGGCATCGGCAAGAGTCGCCTGGCGCAGGCAGTCGCGCATGCCTCAGTCGAGCAGTGGCCGGACGGCGTGTGGACGGTCGAGCTCGCCGGCCTGTCCGAGCCCGCCCTGCTACCGAACGCCGTCGCCGGCGCACTCGGCTTCGAGATCATTGGGCAAACCAAGGCGCTCGAAGAGCTGGTCGCCGGCCTTGTGCCGCGGACCATGCTGCTCGTGCTCGACAACTGCGAGCACCTGCTCGATGCGGTCGTCCGCTTAGTCGAAGTTGTCCTGCGAGCGGCACCCGGGGTCACGCTGCTGGCTACCAGTCAAGAACCGCTGCACACGCCGGGCGAGCAGCAGTTTCGCGTCGGGCCGCTCGCTGTACCGCAGGAAACGGAGGCACGCGGCGCACGCGAGTTCGGGGCGGTGGCGCTGCTCGAGGCTCGCGTGCGGGCGGTGGACCCGGGTTTCGCGCTGAACGAAGAGAACGCGAAGCTGGCGATCGAGATCTGCCGGCGGCTCGACGGACTGCCGCTGGCGATCGAGCTGGCGGCTGCACGCGTCCCTGCGCTGGGCCTGCGAGGAGTGCGCGACAAACTCGACGCGCGCTTCAAGCTGCTCACCGGAGGTGCGCGCGCTGCGCTTCGCCGCCATCAGACGTTGCGCGCCGCGCTGGAGTGGAGCCATGGCCTGCTCAACGATGAGGAACGAGTCGTTTTCCGGCGGTTAGGCGTGTTCGCGGGCGGCTTCACGATGGAGTTGGCGCAGGCGGTGGCTGGAGACGAGCAGCTCGATGAATGGTCAGTGCTCGATCACATGAGCGCACTCGTTGACAAATCGCTGGTGGTCGCAGAACCCGGCGAGCCGCCTCGATACAGGCTTCTCGAGTCGGCCCGTGCGTTTGCGCTGGAGCAATTGGCGGAGGGAGAAACTACCAACACGCTAAGACGGCACGCTAAGGCGATGCTGAACTTCATGCAGCGCGTCGATGGAGCCAATCTCGACGGCGAACTGCGGACCGATCAATATGCCGCGCTGGTAGTTCCGGAACTGGACAACCTGCGCGCAGCCCATGCGTGGTCATCCTCGGAGGAAGGAGACGCGCAGGTCGCGATCGCGCTCGCCGCCCACTCAGGTTCGCTGATCGACTACGCGATCGAGTGCGCCGACTGGTTGCTGCCGCATCGGCAGCAGGTCGAAGAAGGCGCGGTCGACGGCTCGCTCGATGAGGCCGTCGTCGCGCGCTATTGGCGCGCGATAGCCGCGGCCAACATGATGGGCCGAGCACCACATCAGCTGCAGGTCGAAGGGGCGGAACGCGCTCGCGCGATGTACAGGGCGCTTGGGCAGCCGCGTCGTGTCTTTTCCAGCCTGATGAGGCTCGTGTCGTTTCGACTGTACGAGGGTGATCAGGTGTCCGCGCAGACCGCGCTGGCGGAGGCGCGCAGCCTGATCCAGCCCGACTGGCCGGCCGAATTCCACATGCACCTGCTGCGCCGCGAGACTTCAGCAGCGCGCGCAGCCGGCAAGCCCGTCGAGGCGCTTGCGTTTGAGCGCCAGGAGGTGCAACTCAGCGTCGCCACCGGGGATTGGCGCCTGCAGGTGATCGCGCGAAACAACCTGGTGGACCTGCTCTGGGAGGTTGGACCAATCGAAGAGGCCGCCCGCGAAGCACGCCAGCTCGCGCAGGAATTGCGAGCGCGACCGGTACCCGCATCCGCCGACGTGTTGTTCGCCAATCTGATGGGAATCCTGAGCGAGATGGGCCTCGTCGCCGAGGCGTCAGATGTGGCGCGCGAGGCTCTGCCGATCATGCGCCGTACGCAAAACTACTATCTCGATGAGTGGGTCTTTCTGTTCTGGCGCCGGGGCCAGTTAGATGTAGCTGCACGGCTACTTGGCACACTCGATGCGTCTTCTCGGAAGACCGGCCTGCCGACTCAGCACAATGAGCGGCGCCTGATTGCCAAGGTTCGCGCAGCGCTCGAAAGGGAACTACCGCCGGATGTGTTGGCGAGGCATCTGGTGTCCGACGCCCCGCTCACAGCGGAGAAGGTGCCCGAGCAGCTATCGGCGTCGCTCGCAGAGCATGTGCACTTCCCGCCGCATCCGCCGCCCGCTTGATCGTCAACGCCCGCCCACCGCCCGCGGGACGACGACACCCAGCCACTCGAGAAGTTTTTTCATTGCAATAACCGTTCGGCATCGTCGGTTGCGTACGCCTCCATCGGCACGCACGAACACATGATGTTGCGATCGCCGTACGCGTTGTCGACTCTTCCTACCGGCGGCCAGTACTTGTGCCGCTTCAGTGACGCCACGGGAAACGCCGCGCTTTCACGCGTGTAATCGTGTGCCCAGCTTTCCGCCATCACCATCGCCGCCGTGTGCGGCGCGTTCTTCAGCGGGTTGTCGTCGCGGTCGACGTCACCCTTTTCGACGGCCCGAATGTCTTCGCGAATCGCGATCATCGCTTCGATAAAGCGGTCGAGCTCGACCTTCGGCTCCGACTCGGTCGGCTCGACCATCAGCGTTCCCGCCACCGGAAACGACAGCGTCGGTGCGTGAAATCCATAGTCCATCAGCCGCTTGGCGACATCCTCGGCCGAGATTCCGCTCGCATCCTTGATCGGCCGCAAGTCGAGAATGCATTCGTGCGCGACGTAGCCGTTGCGGCCGGCGTACAGCGTCGGAAAGTGCGGCTCGAGTTTTTTCGCGATGTAATTGGCGTTGAGCACAGCGACCTGAGTCGCGCGCTTCAGGCCATCGCGCCCCATCATCGTGATGTACATCCATGGAATCGGCAGGATGCTCGCGCTGCCGAAGTCCGCTGCGCTGACCATGCCGACGACATTCTGTGCGCCAAGCTTGCCAGGCAGATACGGAGCAAGGTGTGACTTGACCGCGACCGGGCCTACACCTGGCCCACCACCACCGTGCGGGATGCAAAAAGTCTTGTGCAGGTTCAAATGAGAAACATCGGAACCGAACTTGCCCGGCTTCGCTACGCCTACCAGTGCGTTCAAGTTAGCGCCGTCGGTGTAGACCTGCCCGCCCGCGGTATGGATGATTGCGCAGATCTCGACGATCGCTTCCTCGAACACCCCGTGCGTCGACGGATACGTCACCATTAGCGCCGCCAGGTCGCTCGCGTGCTGTTGCGCCTTCACGCGCAGATCCTGAACGTCGACGTTGCCGTTGCGATCCGTTTTCACCGCCACCACTTCCATGCCGCACAGCTGCGCCGACGCCGGATTGGTCCCATGCGCACTCTCGGGAATCAAGCAAACATTGCGATGACCCTCGCCGCGCGAGCGGTGATAGGCGCGGATCGCCAACAGCCCGGCGTACTCGCCCTGCGCGCCCGAGTTCGGTTGCAGACTGACGGCGTCATAGCCGGTGCACTCGGCAAGCATCTGTTCGAGCTCAGTGATCAGCTGCCGATAACCAGCAGTCTGTTCCGCAGGGGCCAGCGGGTGAATGCTGGAGAACTCGGGCCACGTCACCGGGATCATCTCGCTGGTGGCATTCAACTTCATCGTGCACGAGCCGAGCGGAATCATCGTGCGATCGAGCGCAAGATCCTTGTCGGCCAGCGACCGCATATAGCGCAGCATCTCGTGCTCGCTGTGGTGCGCATTGAAAACAGGATGCGTCAGAAACGGCGTAGTCCGACGCAGTACCGCGGGGATCGCACTTTCAACGGCAGCATCGATCTCGCGATCGAGCTCGTCGATTTCAGCGCCAACTCCTAGCAGTCGCCACAGCGCAACCACGTCTGCGCGCGTTGCGGTCTCGTCGAGCGAGATGCCGATCATCTGCGGCGCGCGCGCGCCAAAATCGCGCAAGTTGATTCTTGCCGCACGCGCCGCGGAGTGCATCGCACGCGCGTCTACACCACTGACGGCGATCGTGTCGAAGTAGCTATTGCTGACATTACGCCCCGCGCGCTTCAAGCCCTCGGCGAGGATCACAGTAAGCCGGTGCACGCGACGCGCGATTCGCGTCAATCCTTCAGGCCCGTGATACACGGCGTACATGCTCGCCATCACTGCCAGCAAAACTTGAGCGGTACAGATATTCGAGGTCGCTTTTTCGCGTCGAATATGCTGCTCGCGAGTCTGCAACGTCAGGCGATAGGCAGGCTGACCTTGCGAATCGACCGAGACTCCCACCAATCGCCCCGGCATCGAGCGTTTGAATGCATCCTTGCACGCAAGAAACGCGGCGTGCGGCCCGCCGAAGCCGAACGGCACTCCGAAGCGCTGCGAGTTGCCGACGACGATGTCGGCGCCCCACGTGCCGGGAGCTTCGAGCAGCGTCAGCGCGAGCAGATCGGTCGCGACGCAAAATAATGCGCCGACGTCATGCGCCTGCGCCACCAACGCGCGCATATCGTGAATCAAGCCGGTCGTCGACGGATATTGCGCGAGCACTGCGAAATACTGCCCGCCCTTCATCAGCTCGGGTACGAATCCGACCTTGACCTCGATGCCGAGCGGCTCGGCGCGCGTCTTGACCACCTCGATCGTCTGCGGATGACAATCGCCCGCGACCAGCAGGACGTTGCTCTTGTTTTTCGCGCTGCGCTTTGCGAGCGTCATCGCCTCGGCCGCGGCGGTGGCTTCGTCGAGCAGCGACGAATTGGCGATGGCCATGCCGGTCAGGTCTGACACCATCGTCTGAAAGTTGATCAACGCCTCCAGGCGGCCTTGCGAAATCTCTGCCTGATACGGCGTGTATGCGGTGTACCAGGCCGGGTTCTCCAGGACGTTGCGCAGGATGACCTTTGGCGTGTGCGTGCCGTAATAGCCCTGTCCGATGAAACTTCGATACACCTCGTTCTTAGCTGCGATCGCGCGGATCTTGGCCAGCGCTTCTTCCTCGTTGATCGCGGCAGGCAATGCAAGCGGCGCATCGAGCTTGATTGTCCCCGGGACGATCGCGTCGACCAGATTATCCAGCGACGACGCGCCGACAATCGCCAGCATCTCGGCGATTTCGGCGTCGTTCGGGCCGATGTGCCGCGAATGAAAATCGTTGTGAACTTCGAGTTCGGACAGTGTGGACATGGGTTCTATTGCGTCAGGGATTCGCAGCCAACTTTGCGAAAGCGAAATTCGATGCGGCGCACCGGGTTGCCGCCGGAGAGCTCGGCACGCAGCAGGTCACCCTCGCGCGCGTAGCGGATTCGCTGCGGAAAATCGTGTTCGGGATTAGCGAACTCGGCGTGTGTGGCCGAGGCATCGCTCAACCGAAAACGCGTCGGTGGCCGTCCCGACGGCTGCGCGACGTAGTCGACTTGGCCGGAGGTGCGTTCGATGCGTAGAAACTCGAACTCGGTTCGATCGGGCCGCACTGTTTGACTGACGCCGAGCATTCGCTCCGCCTTCGGCGCGATCCATACTTCGTACGAAGAACGACGCGTATCAGCGTGCTCGCCCGACCAGCAGCCGGCCATGAAGGTAGGCATTGCAGGCTGCGCGGCGGCCGTTAGCGACGCCATGGCAATCAGAATCGCAACGCTACTTCGCAGCATCGACATTGGCACGGTAGCCCTCAGCACTCAGCAAACCATCGATCGGTGCCGCGCTCTTCATCTTGAAAATCCACGCGTCGTACGGAGCCGAGTTGAGTTTCTGCGGCTCGGATTCAAGCGCATCGTTATAGGCAACGACTTCGCCGTCGACCGGCGCGTAGATATCCGATGCCGCCTTCACCGACTCCACCACGCCCGCGGTCTCGCCTGCCTTCAGGCTCTGGCCGACCTTGACGTCGCCGACGAACACCAGGTCGCCCAGCATGTCCTGCGCTGCGTCGGTGATACCGACCCAGATCAAGCCGTCATCGCCTAGCTTCACCCACTCGTGGGTCGCTGTGTACTTCAGTTGCTCTGGAAACTGCATGCGTAACCCCTTGTTCGGTTGTATCGATAAGTCGGCTAAACCAAAACCTTGCCGTTGCGAACGAACGGCATCTTGACGACCTGTGCACTCAGTACTTTGCCGCGCATGTCGACTTGAGCGGAATCCCCCACCTTGACTCCACGTGGCACGCGCGCCATTGCGATCGACGTCTGCAGAGTTGGCGAAAACGTACCGCTGGTGATTTCGCCTTCGCCTGCCGCCGTAACCACTTTTTGATGCGAACGCAGAACACCGCGGTCGAGCAGCTTGAGTCCGACCAACGCGAGGCGCGCTCCATCACGCTCCAATGAAGCGCGGCCAATGAATTCGCGCGGCGTCTTTAGATCGACAGTCCAAGCGAGCCCGGCATCGAGCGGCGATACTGCTTCGTCCATATCGTTGCCGTACAAATTCATTCCGGCTTCCAGCCGCAGCGTGTCGCGCGCGCCAAGACCGGCTTCGGCGACACCGGCAGCCTTCAGGTCGTTCCACAATTGCGAGGCATCGTGTGCCGGCAGGATGATTTCGAATCCGTCTTCGCCTGTGTAGCCGGTCCGCGCTACGAACAAATCGTCGACTTCGGCCGCGAAGAACGCAGCCAGCTTCTCGGTGACAGCGCGCGATGCCGGCCGCGCCTGCCAGAACTTCGTGCGTGCATTCGGCCCTTGCACCGCGATGATGGCGAGGTCGTGCCGTGGCGTGATGTGTACCTTGAAATCGCGCGTGGCCGCGACTTGCCGCATCCACGTGACGTCCTTGTCTGCGGTCGAGGCGTTGACGACGACGCGAAACGCATCGTCGCGCATGAAATAAACAATCAGATCGTCGACCACGCCGCCGGCATCGTTCAGCATGCACGAATACAGCGCCTTGCCCGGCTGCGTCAGCTTGTCGACATTGTTTGCTATCAGCAAACGAAGGAATTCCCGTGCGTCGACGCCTTCGACATCGACGGGACGCATATGCGAAACATCGAACATGCCGGCATCGCGCCGCACCGCGTGATGCTCTTCAATCTGCGATCCGTAATTGAGCGGCATCTCCCACCCGCCGAAATCGACGAGCTTCGCACCGGACGCGGCGTGCGTTTCATACAGCGGAGTGCGGTTCAACGGCATGCGGCCTCAGAGCAAAGAGTCATAAACCGGCGACTTGCCGGTCCATGCCCCTCTGTCCTTTTGCCTGAGAGTTCGCAAGTCACCGGAACAACCGGCAACTCGCTGCACCTTCGGCGCCGTCAAGATTCGACGGTCTCTCCAGAGTCGCGTGCGCGATGCGGTTCTTGCACCTGAGCGATTACGGGCGTTGCGCCTTCGGCGGTGATCCGATCTCGAATCGGATCACGCTCTCCCGCGTCGCGCTACTAGCGAAAGCGCAGCGTAGCAAACTACTAATCGCGGCTTCAAAGCGTTCGCAGAAAGGCGACCAGGTCGTTCTTCTCGTCGGCCGTCAGGCCCATACCGAAGCGCGTGTCGTAGAAGTCCACCGCTGCATGCAGGTCTTTTGCCGAGCCGTTGTGAAAGTACGGCGCACGCGTCGCAAGTCCGCGCAATATCGGACCTTTGAAGCGCCCGATGTCGTTCCATTTGCCACTGATCAACGCGCGTCCCGGGTCCGTCGTCTGCACTGTCGCACCACTCACTTTGTGGCGTAGCGTGTACAGCGGCATGTCGGGAGTGCGCCGCGACGCGTCGGCCAAACCTATGTCGAGTGGCAGTGGCACCGAGTGATTGCCGACGTTCGGCGAGTTGTGGCACGTCGTGCAGGTACCTGGAATCGTGGGAATCGCGAGCGCGTCGTTCAAGCCTTTGACGTCGCGAATCTGGATCGGCTTGGAGTTGAACAGCGCTTGACCGCGGGCAACTGCCTTGCGTGCGGCCGCTACGCGATCTTGCAACTGCGCATTGGAGATGCTGGCATCGGACGGCGCACTGGTCCACGCTTCATACATCTTCATCGCCGTGGGTGTGAACGGCAACTGCGTTCGATAGTCGCCGACTAGTGTGTCGTTGATGCCAAAGTAAAACGTTTCGCTCGATAACGCGACCACGCCGCCACGCGCGCTCTGCGACGTCAAATAGCCGACTTCCCGGTCGAATATCTGCGCCGTGAAAAGGTCCGTCTGAAAATCGACAATCGCCTTGCGTTGTGCATCGCTGATCGGCAGCGGCGCTTCCGAGTGCCCGACGGTGGCACTGTTTGATTGATTGCCCAACGTGAAATGCAGCGTTGCAAAACAGTTGGTCGTGCCGAGCACGCAGTCGACTCCGGCGGGGTCGAGGATAGTTTCCCGGCCATCCCACATCACGGTGCTAAGAAAGTCCATGTTCGCCGTCGGCAGCGGACGCCGAAACAACGACAGTTCCTTGGCGCTAGCGAACCCGTACGGATCATCGACCGCCACCAGCTCGAACTCGGCACCGTCTGGGATGCCGATGCCGACGCGGATCAGCGCCTTGTTCAGCAGCATGCTGTAAGCCACGCGTCGCGCTTCGACGGTAGAGACGTCAGCCTTCGGCGAGTTCGAGCCATCGACAAGGCGAAAAATCGGATCGTTGCCGTCGGTCTTGTCGAAGCGCTGCTGCACGCCACGCGGCGTGATCGTCCAGCCCTCGCCTTGAATATGGCAACTCGAGCAACTGCGGCCGTTGATGCCTAGGCTCTGGAAGAACGGACCGGTGCGGTCAATGACACCCATTTTGCTGAACGTGGCGGCGAATCCGCTGTCGTTAGCGGTCGGTACAAGATTGGGCAGCGCTGGAAGGCCGCCGGTCGGCGCGAACGCTGTTGCAGCAAATGTGGCAGCGGTCTGTTCCAATGCGGGATCAGCGAGAGACGGCTCGGGTACCGCCGCGACCGGATCATCTGAGGAAGAGCCGCCGCAAGCGGCGAGCATGAGAATGCTTGCCGTGATCGCAAGTCCGTTGCGCATGGTGATCCCCCGCAGAATGCAAGTCCGACCTGGACGGTAGGACGGCAAGCGGCCTAGCGTTCGCCGCAGTGGCGGCGCACGCTATGCCGAATATTCACTTGTTCAGCGATTAGCCGTGATGCGTAACGGCTTCGAGATTGTTCAGCGCAGGGTCCGGTCCAGATTGTTGAGTGTCCGTTTTAGCCGGCGCGGTGGCGCGGGTGTCAAGTGCGCTGCTGTGCCCGCAGGCGACGAGCAGGAGTGCCGACGCCGCCATCAGCATCGTGGCAGCGCGTAGGGGATTCGATTGCTTGTTCATAGCGATCTCCATCAGGTGACTTAGCCGGTCCCGGATTCGGCAGCAGCAACGCTGCAGACCGGTCTACCTAGGAGATCGCAAAAGATTCAAGAAAGACGACACAGCGCGCAAGAATAAATGCGCTATCCCGAGCCACGGTGCTTCGACTCGCAGAGAGCGCGGATCGACCGGGCCTGATGGGTTCCCTGCAGAACGCGCCTAGCGCAACAGGGCAGCGAACTGCGGAGCCACTCCAGCGTGCGCGCCGAGCACTTCGCGCGCTGCCTGCAACAACTGCTTCGCTTCAGCCGTATCGCCGGCTGCGCGCCGCGCAGCGGCCAAGTAAATCATCGCCTCCGCCACCAGCGGACTCTTGGGATCCAAAATCTTCAGCCGCTCACTGAGCGCGCGTCGGAAAAACACGGTCGCCGCCGCCACGTCTGTCTTCAGTTGTAGCCGACCGTCAATGATGTCCAATCGCGCGCGTTCACGGCTCGCCGCTTCTCCGAGCCCAAGTTGATCGATCGCCGTTCGAACCTGCTGCGCAGCCAATCGCGCAGCTTCGAAATTACCGGTGCTTAGGTGCACTTCGGCCATCAGCAACCGAGCCGCCAATTGATGGCGATCAGTGGGTGGATCCACTGCCTCCTTGTAGCCGGCGCGTTGCAGCCATTCATCCGCTTCGGATCCGCGGTTCGCACGCAACGAGACGCGTGCGCGCTCGACCTGGTTTCGCGCCAAGAGGTCACGACCGGCCTCAGGCTCGTGCTGGGCGATGATCGCGCCTGCTTCCTCGAGGCGGGCGTTGGCCAACTCGATGTTGCCGGCTTCGGTGGGCGCTCGCGCAGCCATGTGCAGATACGCTGCAAGCGCCAGGTTATTGCGTCCCGCCGCCTTCTTTAGCGCGACCGCCCGTGCCAGGAAAGGCTCCCCGTCTGCCGCCAGTCCCTGATCGACCAGCGCGACCCCCAACACCGACAACACCTTGGGATTCAGGAACGTCTCGTCTTCTCCCTTTGTGCGTCGCGTAGTTTCAACGGCCTGGCGCAGCAACGGAATCGCTTTGGATCCCTGTGAATTCGCCAGCAGGAAGTTGCCGTAATTGAAAATATTCTCAATATAGATATCGTGGTCGCGGCCGTATATCGTCTCGGCCGATTCGATCGCCTCTCGGAAATTGCGGTCGGCCTCGGCAATCTTCAGCCGATACCCCAGCACTTCCGCCAGTCGCATCTGTACGACGGGCAGCAGCCGGTGATTCGGCCCGACCGGTAACGAGCGCGTCAGTTCGAGACACTCTTGATAACTTCTCTCGGCGCCTTCGGCGTTGCCGCTTTCAAACTCTGCGTCGGCCTCGAGTGACAGCGCCTCTGCGCGCTTCGCCGTCGCATTGTGGAGTTTGAACAGCGCGGCGGCCTGTTTGGCATGAACCGCACTGGTCTGCCAGTCCCGATATTGAAGCAGCACGGCACGCTGCAGATGCAGGTTGGCGCGCGACAGCGACTGCGAATCGTTGAGAGCGTCCAGGATGCGCTGCGCTTCATCGATAACCGCGTCGCGATCGTTGATGGCAGCGGACTGAGTCATCGCGGCGGCAAGTTCAACCAAGCCATCGGCCACCCGCACGTCGCGTTCTCCATGCAGTGTGCGCAGGATTGAAACCCGACTACGGTGCAGCGCCACCGCGGTGTCATCGAGACCAAATTCGGTCATCAGACCGCCCAGTGTGCGTAACACATCGGCCTTGGCTTCAGGCGCATGCTCCAGCGATGATTCAATGCGCTGTGCCCCGGCCAACAGCAGCTCGCGCGCGGTCGTATTTTGTGCCTTCTGGGGATCTGGCTGACCGTAAGTACTCGCGAGAAACACGTCGCTCATGAAACTCTGCACGGCTGCCGCTCGCACCGCCTGCAACTCGGCTTGACGCGCCTGTTCGCGTGCCTGCAATGCCTGCCAGACCGCAATTGCAGCCGTGCTGGCGAGCGCGACGGCAATTGACCCCGGCGATACCGATCGGAAACCGATGTCGGCGCACGAACTTCGACACTCGATACGATGCACTGTCCGGAACGGCAATAACCGGTCGGCCACCGAGTTGCCGTTCGATGTCGTCAGCGAAAGCAGCGGCGGTTTGATACCGCTCGTCCGGCGACTTCTTCAGCGCCTTGGCGACAATGTTGTCCAGATCGCCGCGCAGTGCGCGTGCCAGCTTTTCCGGAGTGCTTGCGCGCGCGTTCGCGATGGCCGCAGCATCGATGTCGCCGCTGCGCGTAGTCGCATCCGATGGCCGCACCGGGTCGGCCTCCACGACGGCACGTAGCCGATCGACCTGGGTGGCTGCCGGCTGTGCGGTCGGATGGCGGCCGGTCAGCAGCAGATACAAGAGCACACCGAGCGCGTACACGTCGGTGGCGGTGGTCACATCGCGCTGCGTGATCTGCTCAGGAGCAGCAAAGTCAGGCGTGAATGCGCGGCCCGCCAGCTGCGTCAGCTCGGTCGGTGACGCTGCGCCCGACTGGTCTTCGATCAGTTTGCCAATGCCGAAGTCGAGCAGTTTAACTTCGCCGCCCGGCGTGATCAGGATGTTCGACGGCTTCAATCCCGATGCAGAATCAGGTTGCTGTGCGCGTGCGCCACCGCAGCTAGCACTTCGAGAAACAAGCGCAAACGCGCTTCGATGTCCAGCGAACGCTGGTCGCACCACACATCGATCGGCACGCCGTCGATGTATTCGAGCACCAGATAGGGTTGCGCGCCCGCAGTCACGCCAGCATCGAGCAAACGCGCAATGTTTGGATGCGAGAGCCGCGCCAGCAAATTGCCTTCGCGCCCGAAGCGCTCTACTCCGCCGCGCTCAAGCAGTGCAAGATTCAGAAACTTGACCGCGACTGTCGCCTGGTAGCGGCCATCGCTGCGCTCCGCCCGCCAAACCGTTCCCATTCCACCGTGCCCGATGACTTCTCGCAGTGTGTAGGCGCCGATGGTTTGGCCGGCGAGCGATGGCTGTTGCGCCACTGAGAAGGCGCTGTCTTCCAGGAAACCTTCACGCTCGACACCCGTGCGCTGATTGAGCAGAGTTTCAAGTTGCATTGCCAGTGCGGCGTCATCGCGGCGGATTTGCGCGAGCCGTTGCACCCGAGTTTCATGCTGCGCCTCAAGCAGTTCGTCCAGCAGCGGACTCAGTTCCCGCCATTGCGTTGCGCTGATTTCGGCCATTTCTTGCTTCAGTCGTCGTCCTATTAATTAGCTCGCCTGCTATTCAGACTTCGAATCCGGCTTTGCTGCGAGCCTCACTTGCGGCCGCGCCGCCCAGCCACCCCGCGAAGCGCTGGGCAACGGCCGGCTGTTGCGCAGCCGAGCAGACAGCGATCGAATACACGGTTGCAAGTTCGAACTCCGTCGGTAGCGGACCGACCAGCGTTACACCTTCTGTGTATTTGATTTCGCTCATTTGCGTGCAACCAATGGGCATCGAGCCGCTGCTATGCGCGAGCGCATGCATCGCAGCCGCGCCGCTTGGATACGGCCTCAAGCGCTGAGCTACCTCGCTATAGATTCCAAGTTGATCAAGCACTCGTGCGAAGTGAATTCCCGCTGTCGACCGCTGGATGTCGGGCAAAAAGATATCGGTAGCCGCGCGCAAGCTTCGTTCGAGCGCTGCTCGACTCGTGATGTCGGGCAACGCGTCGCCCTTGCGAACACCGACGCCGGTTCGCACGCGGCCCAGCGCCGCCTGCGTCCCCGCCATAACGTGGCCGCTGGCTGCCAATTGATCGATCATGGCTTCGGTCAGGACCAATGCGTCGCATCGATCGCCCGCGAGAAGCCTCTCGCGGATTGCACCCACCGCGCTGAACGTCGGGCGAAGGGCAACGCCAGTTTGGTCGAGAAACGCTGGTGCCAGCGCCTCGATGAGGCCCTGCGCCGCGCCTGCACTCAGGACATACAGGTCTCTGACCTCTCGCTCGGTCATTGATCGGGCTTGGCTCCCGAAATCCTGACGATGCGCTCCCACTTCGCGATGTCGTCGGTCATGAAGCGCGTGAATTCATCCGGCGTCATCGTCATCGCCAAGGCGCCCTGCTTGCCCCATGCATCGCGGACTTCGGGCCGGCCTGTGATTTTCGTGATCTCCGCATTCAGACGGTTGACGATTTCACGCGGGGTATTTCGCGGCGCCATGATGCCCAACCAGATGACCGCGTCGTAACCCGGAACACCGGCTTCTGAAATCGTGGGCACATTGGGCAGCACGGCAGAGCGCTTGTCACCGGTCGTACCGAACGTCTTGACCTTTCCGCTACGGACGTGATCAGCCATCGTCGGGACCGCATCGAACATCATCTGCACCTGCCCGCCCAGCAAGTCGGTGCGCGCCCCGGAGCTTCCCTTGTAGGGAATGTGAACGATGTCGACTCCGGCCATCGCCTTGAACAATTCCCCCGCCATGTGATACGGCGTGCCATTGCCGGATGATGCGTAGTTCAGCTCCTTCGGCTTCGACTTCGCGAGTTGCAGCAGCTCGGCCAAGATTGTTGGCCGGCACCGACGGATGCACGACGAGAACCAGATCCGAAGAATTGATCGGCGCGACCGGCACGAAGTCACGCAACAGCTGATACGGCTTATTCGGAATCAACGATTCATTGACCGTGTGTGTGTTCGACATCATCAGTAGCGTGTAGCCATCAGCCGCGCTCTTGGCGACGGCATCGGTACCGATGATTGCGCCCGCCCCCGGACGGTTGTCGACGATGAAGTTCTGGCCGAGCGCATCCTGCAGACGCTGCCCGATGAAGCGCGCGTAGATGTCCGCTGGGCCACCGGCGGCGAACGGCACGATGATGCGAACCGGCTTCGACGGGTATTCCTGTGCATGCGGCGCGATCGCGAAAAACGCGAGGCAGGTGCCCAATACCAGCTTGCTAACACGTTGCACCATGAATGCTCCCATGTTGAATGCGGCCGCACTCGCGACCACGACAGACTGTAAGACTTTCTAACAAGACAGCCGCATCAAACACTGCAACTACGACGCCGCGAGCATGCGCGCGAGACGACGATCCGGATGTTCCTCATCGAGCATCATTATCAAGTGCTCTTCCGCCCGCGCGGCATCGGCGCGCGAACCGGGCGCGTCGCCGGCATCGCGCTTGATGCGGGCAGACAGTAGCCATAACTGCCCCGCGCGCAGTGAATGCGGCCGACCGCCCTGCAGCCGGTTCGCGATCTCAAGCGCAGTTTGAATGTCGGCCAGCGCTGCCACTCGCTCGCCCAGTCGGTCGAGAGCCTCGGCCCGCAATTGCAGCGCATTGGCGAATACGCTTCCTGCTCGCTGCGGGTCGGAAATCGCGGCAATGACCTCTTCCGTCTTGCGGCGCGCTTCTTCCGGCTGCCCACGAACGAGTTCGATCTTCGCGCGACGAAGCGCAAGCAGATTCGGGTCGAACACACCAGCAGGCAGTTCGCGCCCGAGCGCCTCGGCGTCGCGATATGCTGCTTCGGCCGCCGCGACATCGCCGAGTTCTGCGTGGGCGCTAATTTTGTTTGTAAGCGCTCTGAACCAGATATTGCGATTGGACGTTAGCTTCGCCAATGCGATCGCGCGATCGGCTTCCGCGATCGCCTCCTCATAACGACCGAGGGCGCGTAACGCGAAAGCTCGGTTGTGAACAGCATACGGCGGGACGCTGCCGGTGCCACGACTCGTTGCAATGCGGATGACTTCGTCGAGTTGGCGCAATGCATGTCGGTGATCTCCCGCGTGAAGGCTAACCAGCGCCCAGTTATTGAGGATCGCCACGACGGGCGGAGTCTCGCCCAGATTCAGCTCGCGATACATTTGAATCGCTGCGTCGTAGTGACGGTCGGCCTCGGCGATTCGGTCGTTCATTGCGAAGCCGTATCCGAGGTCGCCGTGCAGCGAAGCTTTCAAGGTGGGAGGCGCATAGGGCGATGCCAGAAGGCGCTTCTCGGCGCTTTGAGCATGACGCAGCGCGGCCTGCGGGTCGTTGTGGGTCTGCGCTATGTGAGCGAGGTACATCTCGCATTGCACGGCGATTTGCGGTTGTACATCCTGATGCGTCGCCCAGCGCTCGAGGTCCGACTTTGGCCGTTTTCGCGTCGCCGAGCAGCGCCGTCTGAAGGGCAAGACTGCATTCAATAGGCGCGCGCACCGAAAGATCCGCCGTTGCCGGCAACACCGATTTGGCTCGCCGATGCAGCCGCTCGGCTTCTCGGTTGTCGCCGAGCGAGGCGTAATACGATCCGAGCGATTGAAGAACGACCGCCTGGCGCTCGTCCTGTCCGCTCAACTGACCCAACGCGAGCGCCTCGCTGCGCGCCAGGAAATCGCGAACCGACAGCCGCTCATCGACGCCCCACGCGTTGAAAATCATTTGGCCCACGAAGCCAGCCGTCGACTCGGCACGCTGCAGCTGAGCCAGCGCCCGGTCGCGTTGGTACGCAGCTTCGCGCGCTTGCCATAACGTTCCCGCCAATCCCGCCATGAGCGCCACGCATACGACCGCACCGGCAGCGACCCCGGCTCGGTGTCGGCGGACGAACTTGCCCGTGCGATAGGCGATCGAATCCGCGCGCGCGGTGATCGGCTCGTGGTTGAGATAGTGGCGCAGGTCGTCAGCAAGTGACGCTACCGTTGGATAGCGCTCGGTGACCTGCTTCTTCAGCGCCTTAGCAACGATGTTGTCGAGATCACCTCGCAAGGTGCGCGCGAGGTGGTGCGCAGTGGTGGCACGCGCCTGCACGGCGTCGTCATCCGCTTTCATCGACGCGTCGGAAACTGGCGCCGGCTCTTTTTCGATTATTGCGCGAACACGATCGACCGGCGTTTGCGTCGGCAGCGCCGTCGGATGCCGGCCTGCGAGCAACTGGTACAGCAGCACGCCGAGCGCGTACACATCGGTCGCCGTCGTCACATCGCCTCTCTGAACCTGTTCAGGTGCGGCGTAATCGGGCGTGAACGCATGGCCCGCGAGTTGTGTCAGTTCCGTGGCAGAGGCGGCGGTGCTCTGCTCGGCGAGCAGCTTGCCGATGCCGAAGTCAAGCAGCTTCACCTCGCCCTGCGCTGTGACCAGAATGTTCGACGGCTTCAGGTCGCGATGCAGGATCAGGTTGGTATGCGCATGTGCCACGGCGGCCAGCACATCGAGGAAGAGACGCAAACGCCTGTCAATCGACAGCACGTTGCCGTCGCAGTAGCGATCGATCGGCACACCCTCAATGTATTCAAGCACGAGATAAGGCTGCCCACCCACCGTGGCACTGGTGGCGACGCCCGCATCCAACAGCCGCGCGATGTTCGGATGCGTCAGGCGCGCCAACATGTTGCCCTCGCGCGCGAAGCGCTCGGCACCGCCGCGCGCGAGCAAAGCCAAATTCAGGAACTTGACGGCAACCTTGCCTTCGTAGCGACCGTCGCTGCGATGACCCAGCCAAACCGCGCCCATTCCGCCTTCGCCCAGCGGCCGCTCGAGCGTGTAAGCGCCGATCGTGTGTCCCGCCAGCGATGGCTCTGTGAATGCGGAGAACGCGCGGCCTTCAAGAAATGCGTCACGCTCGATCGCTGTGCGCTCGCCGAGCAATGTCTCAAGCTGCATTGCGAGCGCAGCATTTTCGCGCCGTATCTGAGCGAGCCTTTGCGCCCGCACGTCGCCTTGCGCCTCAAGCAATTCGTCGAGCAACGGACTTAGCTCGATCCACTGCGTGGCGCCGATCTCGGCCATCGTCGCTCAGCCTTCGTGCAGCGTGTGCCGCAGATACAGGCGCGCCTTGTTCCAGTCGCGCTGGACGGTCCGCTCGGACACGCCGCGCATCGCCGCGATGTCGCTAAATGAAAAGCCGCAGAAAAACTTCAGATCGACCAGTTCTGCTAGCGGTGCGTCGATGCGCGCGAGCTCGTTCAATGCGTCATCGAGTGGCCCCAGTTCGTTCAGACTCCGACGCCGATTCCGCGATCTCCGTGCTGAGCGCAGTCAAATGAAATTCGCCGCCACGCTTCAACGCGCGCCGCTCTCGTACGTGGTCGATGATCAGGCCGCGCATCGCGCGTGCTGTGTAGGCAAAGAAGCGCGCCCGATCCGGAAAGCCCGGGTCGCGCGCGGCGATATCAAGATAGGCCTCGTGCAGCAGTGTGGTTGCCCCGAGGGTCGAACCGAACGCGTTGCGGTGCAGCTGGTGTTTCGCCATTCGATGCAACTCGGAGTACAGCGCCGCAAACAGCTGCTCTGCGGCACGCGGATCACCGCCGTCGGCAGCACGAATCGCGCTCGCTACCCGTGCGCCCAGGTCGGGATCAGGTGATTGCTCCTGTTCCATCGGTTTTCATACTGTCGTTCGCGCGACGATAGCCGCGCGGGCGTGGCCGCGCTAGCGAAAATTCTGCAGAAAAACCTGTGCACCGTGTTTGCGTCGCTTGCTAGCTCGTGGTGTGCACGTTGTGACTTACGCAATCCAGAAAGTACGCCCCTGCGTCGTCCTTCGCCAGCCCATGAATGTCTGTACCAAAGCCGGGGTAGCGCGCGTTCAGATCGCGTGCGAACTGCAGGTAGCGAACGATCGTCGCATTGATCCGCTCGCCCGGAATCAGCAGCGGGATGCCGGGCGGATAAGGGGTGAGCAGCACCGCCGTTACACGGCCTTCGAGCTCATCGATGGGCACTCGATCGATCGCGCTGTGCGCCATCTGCGCGTAGGCATCGGTCGGCTTCATCACCGGTTCCATTTCGGACAAATACATGTCGGTGGTCAGGCGCGCGATATCGCTCTGGCGGTAGATCGCAGTGCACCGAATCGCAAAGCTGCCGCAGGCCCATTTTTTCGTACTGCGGAAATCCCTTCAGGAATTCAGGCATCACGCGCCATAGAGGCTGGTTCTTGTCGTAATCGTCCTTGAACTGTTGCAGCTCGGTGACCATCGTGTTCCAGCGGCCCTTGGTAATGCCGATCGTGAACATGATGAAGAATGAGTACAGGCCTGTTTTCTCGACGATGATTCCGTGCTCCGCCAGATATCGCGTAACCACCGCTGCTGGGATTCCGGGATCGACGAACGAGCCGTCGAGGTTCAGTCCGGGTGTAATCACTGTCGCCTTGATCGGATCGAGCATGTTGAAGCCCGCCGCGACGTCGCCGAAACCGTGCCAGTCATCGCCCGATTTCAGAATCCAGTCATCGCGCGTGCCGATCCCTTCGGCGGGCAACTTCTTCGGCCCCCAGACCTTGAACCACCACGAATCGCCGTACTCGTCGTCGACTTTCCGCATCGCGCGTCTGAAGTCGAGCGCTTCGGAGATCGACTCTTCGACCAGCGCGGTGCCGCCTGGCGGCTCCATCATCGCCGCGGCAACGTCGCACGACGCGATGATCGCGTACTGCGGCGAAGTCGACGTGTGCATCAAGAACGCTTCGTTGAACATGAAGCGATCGAGGCTCTCGTTCTGAGAATTGCGGATCAAAATCTGCGAAGCCTGCGACAGACCCGCGAGCATCTTGTGCGTCGACTGCGTGGAGAACACCATCGAGTCGCGATTGCGGTGACGCTCCAGCTCCAATCCGCCGATCGCGTGCATGTCGCGGTAAAAGGCGTGAAACGCCGCGTGCGGCAGCCAGGCTTCATCGAAGTGCAGCGTGTCGATCTTGCCGTCGAGCTGTTCGTTAATCGTCTCTACGTTGTAGATGATGCCGTCGTAGGTACTCTGTGTCAGCGTCAATACTCTCGGCTTGGCTCTGCCGTTTTCAATTTTTCCGTTCTTCAACAGCGGGTGTCGCGCGATTTTTTGAGCGATCGACTTCCACTTAAATTCTTTGAGCGGGATCGGACCGATGATCCCGAAGTGATTGCGCGTGGGCGTCAGGAACACCGGGATCGCGCCCGTCATCGTGATCGCGTGCAGCACTGACTTATGGCAGTTGCGATCGACGACGACCACGTCGTTGGGAGCGACGACGTAGTGCCAGACGATCTTGTTCGACGTCGACGTCCCGTTAGTGACGAAAAACAAATGATCGGCACCGAAGATGCGCGCGGCGTTGCGTTCAGACGCGGCGACCGGGCCGGTGTGATCGAGCAGCTGGCCAAGCTCGTCCACCGAGTTGCACACGTCGGCACGCAACATGTTCTCGCCGAAAAACTGATGGAACATCCGGCCGACGGGGCTCTTCAGGAACGCGACGCCGCCCGAATGCCCCGGGCAATGCCACGAATACGATCCGTCCTGCGCGTAGTGCGTCAGCGCGCGAAAGAACGGCGGCGCCAGCGCCTCCAGGTACACGCGCGCTTCGCGAATGATGTAGCGCGCGACAAATTCGGGCGTGTCTTCGAACATGTGAATGAAGCCGTGCAGCTCGCGCAGCAAATCATTCGGCATGTAGTGCGTGGTCCGCGTTTCGCCGTACAGAAAAATCGGAATGTCGGCATTGCGCCGCCGGATCTCGCGCACGAACGCGGCGAGCTTCGCGATCGTCTCTTCGTTGGCGTGCCCTTCCGCCAGTTCCTCGTCGTCGACCGACAAGATAAAGGCCGACGCGTGGCTCTGCTGCTGCGCGAAGCTCGACACGTCAGTAAACGTGGTGACGCCGAGAATCTCGACACCTTCGGCCTCGATCGCCTTGGCGAGCGCGCGAATGCCGAGGCCACTGGCGTTCTCGGAGCGAAAATCCTCGTCGATGATGACGATCGGAAAGCGAAAACGCATGGGCGGGAGCGGCAATGCTGCGGGCTGGAGGACCGCGGATTATCGGCGCATGCTTGATTCAACAGCAAGCGGCGCAATTTTGGGCACTGTACCTGCCTCTGTTACACGGTGTTACAGCACATGAGGCGTGTCGGAGCTACGGTGCGTCAACAGTGCGAAACCATTGACCGTTAGGCGACTCACAGGGACATTCCTTGGAGATTCTATGCAACGCTTCTTGATGCTATTCGCGGCACTGCTTGCAGCATGCACGACCGCGATCGCGCAGCCGCAGTCGAACGACAGCCCGCCGATGATCGCAGGGTCGCGTTTCATTGGCCGAAGGCGACGTGCAGATCTGGCGGGCTGAAGAAGACTCGGACGGCGAGTGGGACCTGGCGCAGATCAACGACGTGGTTACCGTCGGCACGGGTTTGTACACGGGATCGAATGGCCGCACCGAGTTCAGAGTCGGTCCCAACACGTATCGCCTGTCAGCAGGAAGCCGCGGTGGCTTTAACCAGCTCGACTACGGCGGTGCAGTGTTCAATCTGGAACACGGGTCGCTGAACGTTTCGCTCGCGCAACCGCAGCAAGGTGAAGTTTCCTCGGTCACGGTCGACGGCACTCGCATCGATCTCGCGGCGCCGGGGCGCTATCGAATCGACGCCATCGAAAATGGCGGCCAAGCTCGGGTCACGGTGTTCAGCGGCCAGGGCAGCGTGCTGTAACGGTGCCAACGCAATCAACGTTGCGAGCGGGCAGGCTTTGGTTGTGGGGCCTGGCTTCTCGAGCCTCAATTACGAGCAGGCATCGTCGACGTCGTTCGATCAATGGGCATTCGCGCGAGACGAGCGCTATCGCAATGTTCAATCGGCGCGCTACGTCTCGACGAACATGACGGGCTACGAAGAGCTCGACTTCCACGGTGAATGGATTCCCGACGCGAACTACGGCAACGTTTGGGTGCCGCGCGTCGTACCCGTGGGTTGGGCACCGTATCGCAACGGTCAATGGCGCTGGGTCAGGCCGTGGGGCTGGACGTGGGTCGACCAAGCGCCGTGGGGATACGCACCGTTTCACTATGGCCGATGGGTCACGATCGGCAATCGTTGGTGCTGGTGGCCCGGCGGTTATTACGCGCGTCCGATATGGGCGCCCGCGCTGGTCGGCTTCGTCGGTGGCAGCCACATAAGCGTCAGTTTTGGTGGACCTGTGGTCGGCTGGTATCCGCTCGCCCCGTGGCACCGTTATCGCCCGCACTATCCGCACAACAACAGGTACGTGACGATCATCAATCAGACGATCATCAACAACCCTCCACGCGGTGTTCCGCCGCATCGCAATCACGAGGGCGCCACGATGGTGCCCGGGCCGCGCTTCCGCGACCCCGTGATGAAGGTCGCATTGCCGGTCAAAACCAATGTTGCGGAGTTGCAAACAGTGGCGCCACCGCCTAAGAACATTGCGCCGGTTCGCAAAGTCGCGCAGGACAGCGCCATGGTCCGCAGGCCGAATCAAGTACAGCCGTCGCCGCAAGCTTCCGCGCCTGCACCCGCATCTGTCGGTAGTCAGGTTCCAGCGCCTTCAATGGTGCCTTCGCCGGCGCGCACCGTGCCGTCTCCCACTCGTGTGACGCCGCCGATCGTCGCCGAGCCGATTCCAAATCGCGGAGTGAAGGCACAGCCCGCGTTACCTGGCAACGACCCGGCTCCGCTTGCGCAGCCGCCGAAGTTCAATAGCGTTCCGCCGACTCAGATGCAAACGGCACCTTTGCCGCCGCGAGCCGCGCCCGATATCGCTCGCCCGCAGCCGCGCGCACGTATGCCGCAGGAGAACCTGCCGCAAGCTCAGCAGAATCCGCGCGTGGCACCCGCGGAACCGGCACGCGTCCCACCAGGAGCGCCGCCAACGATCAAGCAGCCCAAAGGCACCGGCTGCACCAGCGGTGGCGAGGGCCGCGCCGCCCGCACCTCCGCCGGCTCAGCGTGCCGAGCGTGTGCCCGCACCTGCGCCGGTTCAGCGCGCCGAGCCCGCGCCCGCCGCGCAGCCCGCGCCGCGCGCAGAGCCGCCGCGACAGAAAGAGGCCATGCGCGAGGTATCTCGCTCCAAGCAGATTCAATAGCGCGACGCGATCGGGTCTTACCGATCGCCGCGCTTGCGCGAGTCACGCGCGCACGTGCAGATCATCTGCGCTAAACGTCAGCGGCAACAGATCGATGGTGATCTGCTTGGGACCCGTCGCAACGCGGCCGGCGATCCATGCGTCGGTTCCCTGGCTACGCGCGGCCTCGACGGTCCGTTCGGCGTCGGCGCCGGCCACGAAGAGCGCGAAGCCGGCACCCATATTCAAGTTGCCGTAAGCCTCGCGCTTGTCGATCGCCGCGTGCCGCTGGATGAACTGCAACACTGGAGGTACTGGCGGCAAGGTGTCGATCAGATAGGTAAACGCAGCGGAATGCCGCATCAGCTTGCGCCATCCGTGGCCGGTGATGTTGACGCAATAGTGCGGAACGATGCCGGCAGCTGCTACCGCTTCGGTGACGGGCGAATACAGCAGCGTCGGTTCAAGCAGTGCTTCGCCGAACAGCGTGCCATCGTCGAGTTGTGTCGCAAAGCCATCTGGAAGGCGTTCTGCGACCTTTCGCGCCAGTGAGATTCCGTTGGCGTGAATGCCGCTCGATTCAAGCAACACGATCGCGTCGCCCGCGCCGAGCTTGTCGCCGAGCGTCAAGCGCCCCTTCGGCCGCACGATCCCGACGCACGACGCCGCCAGATCGATACGTTCGGGCTCAACCACTCCGGCGAGCGCAGGGGTCTCGCCGCCTCCCCATGCGACGCCACACTTGTCGCACGCCCGCTTCCAACCTTCGACCAGGTCACGCGCGCGCTCTTCATCGGCAAACCAATCGCTGCCACCGGTAGCCCAGTAGGCGTGCACCGAGATCGGCGTCGCGCCGACGGTAATGATGTCGTTGATGGCCATCGCCAGCGTGTCCTGCGCGATCTGGTCGTAATACGTGCGGCCCGTGATCGCGCGCATCGCGTCGGCGACCAGAGCCTTGGTGCCCAGACATTCGGTGATCGACGCGAGGTAGAAATCGCCACAGTCCACGACGTAGGCGGACTCGCCGCGCGACGCGGCTACTTCGCTTAACCCATGCGGCGCCAGATTGCGTGCCGTATCGGCCGCCGCGCGCTGCGCAAGCACCTTGAGCGGATCGATTTTCGCGTAATCGACGCCTGCTGTCTTGTAGTCGAGTTTTGCCATCGATCCGAACGGTAAACTGCCGCGCGCTCTAAAGATCCACGCCGGCAGTCGGAGCGCGATTCTAGTGGCCGCTGGTACGCATTCGTTTCTGCCCTCCTGCAACTCATTGTGAGCACTCCGCGCCAGCTAACGCTCGATCTAATCAAGCCGCCGAAGCCTTCGTTCGACAATTTCGTCGTCGGCCGCAACGCGGAAGTCGTCGCGGCTTTGCGAGCGATCAGCCGCGACAGCGGCGAGCAGTTCGTTTATTTGTGGGGAGACACCGGCGCTGGTCGCTCGCATTTGCTGCAAGCGCTCGGGCTCGACTCACAGCAGGGCGAAGTCCCGTCATTTGACGCAAGTCGGCGCGTCTATGTCGTTGACGATGTCGACAGCTTGCATGAATCGCAGCAACAAAGGCTGTTTGTATTGCTGAACGAGATACGTTCAGGCGGCGCCGCACGCTTTGTCGCTGCGGGCAACGCCCCGCCGATGCATCTCGACCTGCGCGATGACCTGCGGACGCGGCTGGCATGGGGCCTGGTTTATCAAGTGCACGCCCTCAGCGACGACGAGAAAGCGCAAGCGCTGTCGGCGCACGCGGTGTCGCGCGGCTTCGGGTTGCCTACCGATGTCGTCGAGTACCTATTGAGTCATATGCCGCGCGACATGCGGACGCTGGTGGCGGTTGTCGACGCGCTCGATACGTACGCGTTATCGGTAAAAAAGCCGCTCAGCGTGCCGCTGGTGCGCCACTGGGCTGAAGATGCCACCTAGGGACTGCACCCGTAAGATTCGTCGAATGCATGCGCTGCCAGTGCCCTAAGTGCGATTAGCCTTATTCGACCTTGACCATACGTTGCTGCCGATTGACAGCGCAGATACGTGGTCGCATTTCGTCGTTAACAAGGGGGGCCTCGATCCGACGGCATATGGGGCACGCATTGAGGAGTTCGCACAGACGTATCAGGCGGGTACGTTCGACATCGAAGGCTACGTCCGATTTCAGATGGAGCTATTGGCGCTGTTTCCGCGTGCGTTGCTCGACACATGGCATCGACAATTCATGGACCAGCATGTGCGTCCGCATATTCGAAGCGAAGCCCTCGCACTGGTCGACTCGCATCGCAAACGTGGCGACGAGCTGGCGCTGGTGACAGGTACCAACGCGTACGTGGTTACGCCGATCGCGCACGAGTTCGGCATCGAGCACGTGCTCGCGGTGCAGCCCGAAATCCGTTCCGGTCAATTTACCGGCGGCTATGTCGGCACGCACACTTACCAGCAGGGCAAGGTGCGCAAGGTTGGCGAGTGGCTCGCCGCGCGCGGGCGAACGTGGGACGACACGATCACGATCTGCTACGGTGATTCGATCAACGACTTGCCGTTGCTCGAGCGTGCGACGCATCCTGTCGTCACCAACGGCGATTCGCGCCTGATCGCGATCGCACACGAACGCGGCTGGCAGACACTGCAGCTGTTCGAGCTGACGCATATGACCGGCGCCGCATGATCAAGCGCGTGATTGAAAGGGTGCAAACCCTCTTCAAGCGCAAGCCAAAGCGCGCCGGTCGCGAGCCGAAGCGAATTCCGGCGAGTGAACACAAGATCAATCAGGAGTTTGTCTCGCGCTCCGCACTGCGCGTCTGCGAAACGCTGCAGAAAGCCGGGCACCGCGCGTACATCGTCGGCGGTGCAGTGCGCGACCTCTTGCTCGACATCGCGCCAAAGGACTTCGATATCGCCACCGACGCCACGCCGGAGCAGATCAAGTCGCACTTTCGCCGCGCGTTCATTATCGGCCGCCGTTTCAAGCTGGTGCACGTGATGTTCGGCCAGGAAACGATCGAGGTATCGACGTTTCGTGCGCTGGTCAACGCCGACCGTCTGATCGATGAGCATGGCCGCGTGCTGGCCGACAACCTGTATGGCGAACAGAACGAGGACTCAGCTCGTCGGGATTTCACGATCAACGCGCTCTACTACGACCCGACCACGCGGTGACGTGCTCGACTATCACGACGGGGTAAAGGATCTGCGCGCGCGCCGGCTGCGCATGATCGGCGACCCGGCCGACCGCTATCGCGAAGACCCGGTGCGCATGCTGCGCGCGGTGCGGTTTGCCGCCAAGCTCGGTTTCGCCATCGACGAGGCCACGCGGGAGCCGATTCACCGGATGGCAGAGCTGATCGAAAACGTGCCCGCAGCGCGACTGTTCGATGAGATGCTGAAGCTGTTGACCAGCGGCCATTCGGTGGCGTGCATCACGCGGTTGCGCGCTGAAGGGCTTCATCACGGGTTGCTGCCGTTGCTCGACGTCATCCTCGAGCAGCCGGCGGGCGAGCGCTTTGTGATGCTCGCTTTGTCTCGCACCGATGAACGCGTGCGCGCCGGCAAGACGATTTCGCCCGGTTTCCTATTCGCCACTTTGCTATGGAACGACGTGCTCGCTAAATGGAACGCACGATTGGCAAAGAACGAGCATCGCATTCCCGCTTTGAATCTCGCCATCGATGAAACGATCGACGCGCAGACCGAGAAACTCGCGATTCAGCGAAGATTCGTGTCCGACATGCGCGAGATCTGGGGTCTGCAGCCGCGCTTCGAGCGCCGGACCGGACGGTCACCGTTCCGGCTGGTCGAGCACCTGCGGTTTCGTGCCGGTTATGATTTCCTGCTTTTGCGTGCGGCCGCCGATGAGATTCCGGTGGCGCAAGGCGACTGGTGGACCCGCTTTTTGCAGGCGAGCCCAGACGAGCGCGAGCAACTGGTGGTCGAAGCCGCACGGGAGAGCGGGCCGACATCGACGACGCGGTAATCGACGGCGCCGCCGACGGCGAGGCCGCAGTGAAGGCGACGCAGCGAACGTTGTTTAAGGGTCTGAGTGAAACGAACCGCATACATCGGGCTGGGCGCCAATCAGGGGGAGATGGTCGAATCGCTGAAGGCGGCGTTCGACTCACTGCGCTCGCTCGAACAGTCCGAGCTGTTGGCGGTTTCACCGTTTTACAAGTCGGCGCCGGTCGACGCGACTGGCCCCGACTTTGTCAACGCGGTGGCGAAGCTTGAAACAGCGCTCGAGCCGTATGGACTGCTGCTGCACCTGCTCGATATCGAACTAATGCTCGGTCGTAAGCGCCGCGGCCAGGGACAGAAAAAAAATTCGCCACGTAACGTCGACCTGGACTTGCTGCTGCTCGGCGACATGATCATTCAAAGCACGCCTCTGACCCTGCCACATCCGCGGCTGCACCAGCGCGCGTTCGTACTTAAACCCCTGCTCGATCTGGCACCCGACATTCGCATCCCCGGGCAAGGAGCCGCCGGCGATTTCCTGAAGGCCGTATCGAATCAACGTGTCGAGTTGCTTGAAGAGCCCGCCGAGCAGTAGCGTGACTCTTGCCAGCAGGTATAGATACGTGGTGATCGAAGGCCCGATTGGTGCCGGCAAGACTTCGCTTGCGACCAAACTTGCGCAACATTACGCGGCACACACGCTGCTAGAGCAACCCGAATCGAATCCGTTTCTTGAGCGGTTTTACCGCAACCAGGCGAGATATGCGTTGCCGACGCAGCTGTTCTTCCTGTTTCAGCGCGTGCAGCAATTGGGCGATATCACGCAGCTCGATTTGTTTCGCGCGTCGGTGGTCGCCGACTTCCTGCTCGAAAAAGATCCGCTGTTTGCGCGCCTGACGCTGGCTGACGACGAGTTGAAGCTGTACGACCAGATTTTCGCGCAACTCAAACCGCAGGCGCCTCTGCCCGACCTGGTGATCTATTTGCAGGCGCCTCCGGACACGTTGGTCGAGCGTGTGCTCCGGCGCGGCAACCCGATTGAATCGGGTATATCGGAAACCTATCTGCGCGCACTGTCGGACAGCTACACGCGCTTTTTTCACCGGTACGACGATGCACCGGTGCTAATTGTCAATACCGAACACTTGAACCCAATCGAGCGGGCCGAAGATTTCGAGCTGCTGTTATCGCGCGTCGACAGGATGCGCGGCCGGCGCGAGTACTTCAACCTTGCGGCATGAGCGCAGCGCCGAACCGCTTCAAGCAAGCGAGCGCCCCCTCGGGGGGCAGCGCAGTCGCCGCAGGCGCAAGCGTGGGGGCTTCCACATGAGCGTCCATTCACCTGAGCCGACGGCGTCGAAGCCGGTCACCCTGCTGAAGATCGCCGAAATGCGTGCGCGCGGCGAGCCGATCGCAATGCTCACCTGCTACGACGCCAGCTTCGCGCGGCTGCTCGACAGCTGCGGCGTCGACTGTGTGCTGGTCGGCGACTCGCTCGGCATGGTCATTCAAGGCCATGCATCGACACTGCCGGTCACCGTTGCAGACGTCGAATATCACGTGCGCGCCGTAGCGCGCGGTCTACAGCGTGCATGGCTGCTTGCCGACATGCCGTTCGGCAGTTACCAGGGCACGCCGCAGTCGGCGTTCGAAAACGCGGTGCGCCTGATGCAGGCCGGTGCTCAAATGGTCAAGATCGAAGGCGGAGCTTTGCTCGCGCCGACGGTCGAGTTCGTCGTCGCGCGTGGCGTGCCGGTATGCGCGCATTTAGGGCTGACCCCCCAGTCGGTGCACGCGCTAGGCGGCTACCGCATCCAGGGCAAGAGTGACGCAGCGGCGGACCAATTACTGCGCGACGCGCTGGCGCTGCAGACAGCAGGCGCGTCGATGCTGGTGCTCGAGCTGATTCCGGCGGCCCTCGCCGAGCGCGTGACTCGCGAGCTGCAGATTCCGACGATCGGCATCGGCGCCGGCGCCGACTGTTCGGGTCAGGTGCTGGTGCTGCACGACATGCTCGACGTATTCCCAGGCAAGAAAGCCCGCTTCGTTCGCAACTTCATGACCGGTGCGCCAGACATCGCCACTGCCGTGCGCAGCTATGTGCGAGCGGTAAAGGAGCGGACCTTCCCCGCCGCCGGCGAGGCGTACTGATGAAAGTCGTTCGCACGATCGAAGAGCTGCGCGATCAGCTGCGCGGCCAGAATCGCGCTGCGTTCGTGCCGACGATGGGCAACCTGCACGATGCGCACCTGGCGCTGATGAACATGGCGCACCAGCACGGCGACCCTGTCGTGGCTTCGATTTTTGTCAATCGGCTGCAGTTCGGACCCAATGAGGATTTCGACCAGTACCCGCGCACGTTGCAGGACGACATCGACAAGCTGCAGCGGCAGAACCGTGTCTATGTATTGTTCGCGCCGAACGAACGCGAGATGTACCCGGAGCCGCAGAACTACCGCGTCAATCCGCCGTCGGATCTAGGCGACATTCTCGAAGGCGAATTTCGCCCCGGTTTCTTCGTAGGAGTTACGACCGTTGTATTGAAGCTGCTGTCGTGCGTTCAACCCAAGGTCGCGGTGTTTGGCAAGAAGGACTACCAGCAGTTGATGATCGTGCGCAACATGTGCCGCCAGTTTGCGCTGCCGACCGAGATCGTTCCGCACGAGACAGTGCGCGACGCGGACGGGCTTGCGCTGTCATCGCGCAATCGGTTCCTGTCGCCAACCGAACGCGAAGAAGCGCCGCGGCTTTATCGAATGCTGAATCAGGCGCGGGATCGCATGCTCGCGGGTGAAGTGAACCTTGATCGCATCGAGGGGGATGCGCAGCGCGAACTCGCCGGCGCGGGGTGGAAAGTTGACTACCTGGCAGTGCGCCGGCGGCGCGACTTGCGCAAGCCGACTGCCGACGAAGTTGCAGCACGCGAACCCTTGGTGGTGCTCGCGGCGGCGAAGCTCGGCACAACGCGCTTGATCGACAACCTCGAAATCTGAAGAGCGAATTAGGTGATAATCCGCGTCCCAATTCGGCCGGGCTGGCGGAACTGGTAGACGCGCCGGACTCAAAATCCGGTTCTGGTAACAGAGTGTGGGTTCGATTCCCTCGCCCGGCACCACTTCATGGCCGGTAAAGCCATGCAGATTGATACAGAACTTTCTCTCGCTGATTTTGATTTCGACTTGCCGCGCGAGCTGATCGCGCAGCGCCCGCTGTCCGATCGTGCGGGCAGTCGGCTGCTGCGCGTTACGTGCGAGGACCTTGAAGATCGGCGCTTTAGCGAAGTTGAGTCGCTTCTGCGGCCCGGCGACTTGCTGGTGTTCAACGATACAAAAGTCATCAACGCGCGCCTGTTAGGGCGCAAGCCGAGCGGCGGCAAAGTCGAAGCGTTGATCGAGCGTGTGCTTGAACCGATGCTCGCGCTGGCAATGGTTCGCTCAAGTCACACGCCACCACGCGGCGCGCAGCTGATATTTGAAGAATCGGTGCTGGCAACGGTAGAAGGACGACAAGACGACTTCTTCGTGCTGCGCTTCGACCGCGACGTAAGAGCGATCATGGAGCAACACGGCCGGGTGCCGCTTCCGCCGTATATCGACCATCCGGCCGATTCGGTTGATGCCCTTCGCTATCAAACGGTTTACGCGGCACACCCGGGTGCGGTTGCGGCGCCAACTGCCGGCCTCCACTTCACTCCGGATTTGTTGAGTCGTCTTCAGGGTTGCGGCGTCGAGTTTGCGCACATCACGCTGCACGTTGGCGCCGGCACGTTCCAGCCGGTTCGCTCCGAGCGCATTGCCGAGCACCGAATGCACTCCGAGCGCTACGAAATTTCGGAGCCTGCTGCGCAAGCGATCAACGAAGCACGCGCAATGCACCGCCGCGTTATTGCAGTCGGCACGACCAGCCTGCGCGCGCTGGAATCGGCGGCGAAGGGCCCGGACGCACGAGTTCGTCCCGGTGCCCGCGAAACCGCGCTCTTCATCACGCCGGGCTTTCACTTTGATGTCGTCGATCTGCTGCTGACCAATTTTCATTTGCCTAAGTCGACGCTGCTAATGCTCGTTTCCGCGTTCGCTGGGGTCGATCGCATTCGGGCCGCCTATGCACATGCAATCGAACAGCGGTACCGCTTCTTCAGTTACGGCGACGCGATGTTGCTCGAGCGCGCCCGATGAGCATGTCATTTGAAGTTATTGCGCGTGATGGGGCGGCGCGCACGGGCCGATTGACGCTGGCACACGGTGACGTTGATACACCTGTGTTCATGCCGGTGGGCACTTACGGCACGGTCAAGGCGATGGCTCCCGATGAGCTGACCGAACTCGGTGCGCAGATCATTCTCGGCAACACGTTTCATCTGTGGTTGCGCCCGGGCCTGGACGTCATAGCCGCGCATCAGGGGCTGCATCGATTCATGGGATGGACGCGGCCGCTGCTGACTGATTCCGGCGGATTTCAGGTTTTTTCGCTCGGAAAATTGCGCAAGATCAGCGAGGACGGCGTTCAGTTCGCCTCGCCGATCAACGGAGACCGATTATTCCTGACGCCCGAGGAATCGATGGGTATCCAGCACGCACTCAATTCGGACATTGCGATGGTGTTCGACGAATGCACGCCGTATCAAATCGACGACCGAATCGCCACGCAAAGCGAAGCGGCTGACTCGATGCGGCTTTCACTGCGCTGGGCCCAGCGCAGCGCAACCGAATTCAACCGTCTGCGAACCTCGAACAGTCTATTCGGCATCGTGCAGGGAGGCATGTTCGAAGCGCTACGCGACGAATCGCTGGCCGCACTCGTCGACATGGACTTTGACGGCTACGCGATTGGCGGGCTTTCGGTCGGTGAACCAAAAGAAGAAATGATGCGCATCCTCGCGCACACCGCACCGAAAATGCCGGCCGACAAGCCGCGCTATTTGATGGGCGTCGGCACGCCAGAAGACCTGATCGAGGCGATCGGAGCCGGTATCGACATGTTCGATTGCGTGTTACCGACGCGCAACGCCCGTAACGGCTGGCTGTTTACGCGCTACGGAGACATCAAGCTGCGCAACAGCCGCTATCGCAACGATACCGCGCCGCCAGATGAAACCTGCGGCTGCCCGGCATGTCGAAGATTCTCCCGCGCGTACCTGCATCACCTGCAGCGGGTCAATGAGATTCTTGGAGCACGGCTGAACACGATTCACAATCTCTATTACTACCTCGACCTGATGAAGCAGGCACGCGCAGCCGTCGCGGCGCAGCGGTTCGGCGAATTTCGTGTGCAATTTGCGCACGATCGCAGGCGCGGCGTTTAAGAGAGGCGCCGTTATAATCGCGCGCCGCGTTTCCCTCTCAGCCGTGTCTGAGTAACTAAAGGCACCCATCATGTTCTTTATCAGCAACGCTTTTGCCCAGACTGCACCCGCCGCTCAACCCGGGGCCGAGTCGTCGTTTATGTCGATCGGCTTTATGGTGTTGATCTTCGTCGTCTTCTACTTTTTCATGATCCGCCCGCAGGTGAAGCGCCAGAAGGAACACAAAGCGATGGCTGACTCACTGAAAAAGGGCGATGAAGTGATCACCGCCGGCGGCATCATCGGCAAGATCACCGAGATCAACGATCAGTTCGTCACGGTGCAGGTCGCCGCAGTGAACGGGCAGCCGGTGCAGATCTCGATGCAGAAAATGGCGGTGCAAACGCTGTTGCCGAAAGACACGTTTAAGCCTGCATGAACCGTTATGCGCTCTGGAAGTACATTGTTATTGCAGTCGCGCTGATCCTCGGCGCGCTCTACACGCTTCCTAATTTTTACGGCGAGTCGCCGGCGGTTCAGGTCTCATCGGGGCGGCAAACAGTCAAGATCGATCCAGCGCTAATGGCGCGCGTCGAGTCGATCCTGAACGAAGCAAAGATCCCGCATGAGGCCGTGTACTTCGACACGATCGGAATCAATTCGACCGTGCGCATGCGCTTCGCCGACACTGACACGCAACTGAAAGCGAAGGACACGCTGCAGAGGGCGCTGAGTCCCGATGCCGAGGATCCCGCCTACATCGTCGCGCTGAACTTGATTTCCAACACGCCGCACTGGCTGGTGAGTCTTAAGGCGCTTCCGATGTATCTCGGGCTCGACCTGCGTGGCGGCGTGCACTTTCTGCTGCAAGTCGATATGCGCGCAGCGATCGACAAGCGGCTCGATACGCTGACATCGGACATCCGCACGCTGTTGCGCGAAAAGAATATCCGGCACGCGGGAATCAACAAGACGCCGGCATCGATCGACATCCGCTTCCGCGACGCCGAGATGCGAACGCGCGCACAGGATTTGGTACGTACACAAGTGCCGGAGCTGGCGCTGCGAGAGACCGGTAGCGGTGACGATCTAACGCTGATCGGAACGCTGACTCCGGTCGCGCAGAGAGCGATTCAGGATTCCGCGCTTCGGCAGAACATTTCCACGCTGCACAACCGCGTCAATGAACTGGGCGTCGCCGAGCCGGTGATTCAGCAGCAGGGTGCTGACCGGATCGTCGTCCAGCTTCCAGGTGTGCAGGATGTCGCACGCGCCAAGCAGCTACTCGGCCGCACTGCGACGCTTGAAATACGACTGGTGGATCAAGACGCGATGGCGGCCGGAACACCGGGCGCATTGACCGTGCCTCAGCGTGATGGCCAATCAATCAAGCAAATTCCGTTGAAGCGGGAAATCGTCGCGACGGGTTCGCAGCTGAACGGCGCGTCGGCCACGCTTGATCAGAATCAACGTCCGGCCGTGTCGGTGCGACTCGATGAGACCGGCGGCAGATCGATGCGCACGGCGTCGCGCGAAAACATCGGACGGCTGATGGCGATCGTGTTGTACGAGCGCGGAAAGGGCGAAGCGATCTCGGTTGCAACGATCCAGGGCGAGTTTGGCAATCAGTTTCAGATCACCGGCAATTTCACGGTTCAGGAAACCGCCGACCTGGCACTGCTGATCCGTTCCGGTTCGCTGGCTGCGCCGATGGAAATCATCGAAGAACGCACGATCGGCCCCAGCCTCGGCGCCGAGAACATCGAGCGCGGTTTTAGGTCGACGCTGTACGGCTTCGCGGCAATTGCTGTGTTCATGATTCTTTATTACCGCGTGTTCGGCCTGATTTCGGTCGCTGCACTGACCGTCAACCTGATGTTGCTTATCGCGCTGCTGTCCTTACTGCAGGCGACCTTGACGCTGCCCGGTATCGCGGCGATCGCGCTGACGCTCGGCATGGCGATCGACGCCAACGTGCTGATCAACGAGCGTGTGCGCGAAGAGCTGCGCAATGGCCGAACGCCGCAGCAGGCGATTTACGAGGGCTACGACAAGGCCTGGGCCACGATCATGGATTCGAACATCACGACGCTGATCGCCGGCATCGCACTGCTGACCTTCGGTTCGGGGCCAGTCCGCGGGTTCGCGGTAGTTCACGTCCTGGGCATTCTGACTTCGATTTTTTCGGCGGTGTACGTCTCCCGTGCGATCGTCAATCTGTACTACGGCACGCGCAAGAAGCTGCCATCCATTTCGGTTGGGCAGGTGTGGAAGCCCGGCACGTCCGGCGCTGAGTAAGCAGGTAACCAACAGGAACACGAATGGAATTCTTCAGGATCCACCGCACGATTCCGTTCATGCGGTATTCGCTGATACTGAACGCGATCTCTGCGATCTCGTTCATGATCGCGGTCGGCTTCCTGGTTTTTCGCGGACTGAATCTGTCGATCGAATTCACCGGCGGCACGGTGATGGAAGTCGCGTATCAGGAGCCTGCTCAGCTCGAACAGATCCGTGCCGTGATCGAGCGCCAGGGCGGGGGCGAGTTCCAGGTGCAGAACTTCGGCACGTCACGCGATGTGTTGATCCGCTTGCCGCTGCAGCCGGGCTTCACGTCCGGGCAGCAGGCCGAGCGCGTGATGGAAACATTGCGCGCACAAAATCGCACCGTTGAATTGCGCCGCGTCGAGTTTGTCGGTCCGCAGGTCGGCGCCGAGCTGGCACAGGACGGCCTGCTTGCACTGCTGATGGTCGTGATCGGCATCATGGTCTATCTCGCCTTCCGCTTCGAGTGGAAGTTTGCGGTGGCGGCGATCATCGCCAACCTGCACGACGTGATCCTGGTGGTCGGCGTGTTCTCGATCTTAGGCTGGGAGTTTTCACTGCCTGTGCTCGCGGCGGTGCTTGCGGTGCTCGGCTATTCGGTAAACGAGTCGGTGATCATCTTCGATCGCGTGCGCGAGCATTTCAAGAAGATGCGTCGCGCCAGCGTCGTTGAAGTGATCGACTCGGCGATTACGGCCACGATTTCGCGCACGATCATCACGCACGGCTGCACGCTGGCCATGTCGCTGTCGATGCTGTTCTTCGGCGGACCGGCGCTGCACTACTTTGCACTGGCGCTGACGATCGGCATTCTGTTTGGCATCTATTCGTCCGTCTTCGTCGCCGCGGCGATTGCAATGTATCTCGGTATCAAGCGCGAAGACCTCGTAAAACCTGTCAAGCGCGAGGACGAACAGCAAATCGTTCCCTAGGCGCTCGATCACGATGGATCCGAGCGCGCGGACTCGCATTTGGGACCTGCCGACGCGGCTTTTTCACTGGCTGCTGGCGGCGTTGGTCATCTTCTCGTTTACGACCGGCAAGCTCGGCGGCGATTGGCTCACCTGGCACTTTCGCTCAGGCTATGCGATCGCCTCGCTGTTGCTGTTTCGATTGCTATGGGGTTTCGCCGGGTCACGCTATGCGCGGTTCGCAAGCTTTCTGCCGTCGCCGTCCCGAGTTTGGCGCACAGTGCGCTTGGCAGAGCCACGCGCGGTGCCGGTGAGCGCCGGGCATAGTGAGATTGGAACGCTATCGGTGTACGCGCTGCTGATCGTGCTGGCGTTGCAGGTCGCCACCGGTGTTTTCACCAACGATGGCAGCTTCACCGAGGGGCCGTGGGTCAAGTTTGTATCGGAAGCCCTCAGCAATCGTCTATCCAGAATTCACTACTACAACCACTGGCTGATCGTCGGCACTGACAGCGCTGCACGTGGCTGCGATCGCGTACTACTTGCTCGCACGCAAGGAAGACTTGCTGACACCGATGCTGACCGGAGACAAGCTCGGCATCGACGCCCCGGCAGCGGAAGACGGCACGTCACTCCGGTTCGCGCCGCGGTCTTGGCCGCGGCCGCAGCCGTAGTAGTTTACTTTCTGGTCGCTTGACTGCTAAACCGTCGCCGCCTTGTTGGCCTCGTTGTCCGCTGCGCGCGCAAGCGCTCCTCTTGCGCCCGTAGCTCGGGCGTGAACTCGGCGCCGAAGTCATCGGCTTCGAACACCTGGCGCAATTCGACTTCAGTGCCGCCGTCGAACGGTGCGCGCTTCAGCCAATCAATCGCTTCTTCTTTCGAGCGCACCTGCCATAGCCAGTAGCCCGCAATCAGGTCGTTCGTATTTGCAAACGGCCCATTGATCACAGCACGCTTGCTACCGTCGAATTTGACGCGCACCCCTTTTGAAGTCGGGTGCAGGCCTTCGCCCGCCAGCATTACGCCGGCCTTGACCAACTCTTCGTTGTAGTTGCCCATCTGGGTCAACAATCCCTTGCTTGGCATGACTCCGGCCTCGGAGTCTTTGTCAGCCTTGACGATCACCATGAATCTCATGTGTGGTCTCCTTACATATCGACGAAGATCTTGAATCCGCCGTAGATCATCCGCTTTGCGTCGAACGGCATCGATTTCGGATCCATCATGCTTTTCAAACGTGGATCCTTCATCACCTTGGCGTTGATCCGGTCACGCTGAGTGCGCGACTTGTAGTGAATCCATGAAAACACCACGGTCTCGTTTGACTTCTGCTTGACGCTGCGTGGAAACGACGTCCATTTGCCGACTTTGACATCGTCAGCAACACACTCCTTGTAATCGGTGGCGCCGTACTCACGCCAGATCTTTCCGGCCTTCTGCGACATCCGCCGATAAGCCGTCAGATTCTTCTTCGGCACCGGCACTATGAATCCGTCAACGTAACTCATCGGCCGCCTCTTTCTTTCTGTTTTCTGGCTTGGCGCCGCTTGCACCGGCGTTGACCATCCACGGCGTGCCGAAGCGATCGGTGAACATGCCGAAAGCCTCAGCCCAAAACGTTTTCTCAAGCGGCATCGTTATCTTGCCGCCCTGAGACAACGCGTCGAATGCTTTCTTACCCTCGGCTGCCGTGTCGTAGTTCAACGTCACCTGAATGCCCTTTGGTGCCCTCGTACGGGGACCACGGTCCGGTGTCGGACGCCATCAGCAACTGGGCGCCGCCAGCGGTCGTCAGGCACGCATGCATGATGCGATTGCGATAGGCATCCGGAATGTCTTTCTCCATCGGCGAGCCCGCGAACGGCATCATCTCCAGCTTGCCACCCAGCGCCTTTTCATAGAAGCGCATCGCCTCGGCGCAGTTGCCGTCGAAAGTGAGATACGGATTTATTTTCATCACAGTTTCCTTTCATCGGTGGGCGAAAAAACAGCTTAAAACAGCCGTGCCGTAATTTTCAAAGCTGTTTCGCACGGCACATATTTCAGTTGAAACATTGGCGGAAACATGCGTGCAATTTGCGTGCGCCACAGTCGGTGCTGAGCCAAATGCATACTTGGGAGAACGGTGATGGTGAACAGAAGCAACCTCGCAGCAGTCAATGATTTTCTGCACGCCGCAATCGTGTGTGCGGTACTAGCGGTATCTGCGCTCGGCTTGTCGGACGAATTGGCCGGCATCGACGGCAAAGATGTACTCGCGGTAGCAGTGTCGGCGGTGGAAGGAGCTTCCGTGGCCTACGCCGCGACGCTCACGCAGCCGCCTGTGCTGCGCAGGGCCTGAGCGAGGGCGACGCTAGCGTCGCCCTGCTTGTCAGCTATTTCGCTCTGAAGTCGTCGTGACAGCTATCGCAGCTCTTGGCGACAACGTTGAACTGAGTGCGGATCGCGGCGGCGTCACCGGTCTTGGCGACCGTATTTAGCTTGGCGACTTCCTCCTGCATCTTTTGAGCAAGTTCTTTGGCCTTTGCTTCGTTCTTGAAGAGAGCAGGTAGCGCGCGCGTGTCCGCCACCAGTTCGGTATTTGGTGCAAACGCGTCCCACGGTAGCTTCGACATCGACTCGACCGTCTGTGCGCTGGACTGAATGATCTGCATGTTCGGCGTCGGCGACTTGAGCTGCGCAAAAATGCGTCCCATGTGACTGTTCATCACAGTAAACGCAGCCTTCCGATACTTGACTGCATCTTCAGGCTTGGCGTACTGCGCGGCCACCGGCCAGGCGATGGCGGCGCCGGCCGCCAAGGCAGGCAACAACGCCAGCGATTCTCAGTGGTCGCAACATCCTTCTCCTCGGCAGTGTGTCGGTCGAGCCAAAAGCTTAGCGGAGGGCAAAGCTCACGCTCGGCGCGCAAGCTCGGGGGCTTTCCCTATGTAGCCCCAAGGCGTTAGCGCCAACAACGCTTCTCTCGCCTCAGCCGGAATAGACAACCCCCGCACGAACTGATGCAGGGCGTCGCGAGTAATGCCCGTGCCGCGCGTCAGTGCTTTCAGCTGCTCGTACGAATTTTCAACGCCGTAGCGACGCATTACGGTCTGCACCGGCTCGGCCAACACTTCCCATGCTTCGTCCAGGTCGGCGCGAATCCGCTCTTCGTTGATCTCGAGTTTGCGCAGTCCGCGCAGACACGACTCGTAGGCGACCAGCGAGTAGCCGAACGCGACGCCCAGATTGCGCAGCACCGTCGAGTCCGTCAGGTCGCGCTGCCAGCGCGAGACCGGAAGCTTGTCGGCCAGATGCCGTAGCAGCGCATTGGCCAGTCCCAGGTTGCCTTCGGAGTTCTCGAAGTCGATCGGGTTGACCTTGTGTGGCATCGTCGATGAGCCGATCTCGCCCGCTTTCAGTTTCTGCTTGAAGTAGCCGAGTGAGACATAGCCCCACAAGTCGCGGTTGAGATCGAGCAACACCGTATTCGTGCGCGCGATCGCGTCGAACAGCTCCGCCATCGAATCGTGAGGCTCGATTTGAATTGTGTGCGTGTTGAATTTCAATCCGAGTTGCTCGACGACCTGGCGTGCGAACGCTTCCCAATCGACATTTGGGTACGCGGCGACGTGCGCGTTGTAGTTACCGACCGCGCCGTTCATTTTGGCCAGCAGTGTTACGCGCTCGACCGCGTCGATTGCGGCAGCAAGCCGCACGGATACGTTGGCGAACTCCTTGCCAACCGTCGTTGGGCTGGCAGGCTGCCCGTGCGTACGCGACAGCATCGGCAGATCCGCGTGTCGGTGTGCGTGATCACGCAGCTCGGCGTGCACGGTCCGAAGACGGCGTATTAGCACCCCGCGGCCACGTTCAAGCATCAAAGCATGCGCAACGTTGTTGACGTCCTCCGACGTACATGCAAAGTGGATGAATTCCGCCGCCGCTCCCAGCGTAGAGCCCATGCGCCGCTTGATGAAGTATTCGACCGCTTTGACGTCGTGATTCGTCTCTGCTTCGATCGCCTTGATCTCAATGCAGTCCTCGAGGCTAAAGTCGGCGACTAGCTGATGCAGAGCAGCCATCGCACTTTCTGAAACCGCAGGAAAGTTGGGCAGACCCAGCGTTGACAACCCGGACAGCCAGGCGACTTCCACCCGCAACCGCTCGCGCATAAAGGCGAATTCGGAAAAAATGTCTCGCAGCTCGGCCGTCTGCCGGCCGTAGCGGCCGTCCAGCGGCGAAATAGCGGTTAGCGAAACGAGTTCGACAGGCACGTTACGTGCGGAATCGTTTGCGAGGTGGTTGAGCTCGATGCAGCGCGTGTGCTCAGTGTGTAGAACTTTCTAGGCAAGCCAGTGTATCAAACGCGCATCGCCGATCTGCATAAGCACGTGTTGCCATGGCGTTGCTCTTGCCGGCTGCCGCGCCGCCGATATACTGATTTCCTTCTGTTTTTCGCGCGCAACGTGTCCAAGACCATCCGCTTGATCGGTTCACTCGCCAGCCCGTACGTGCGCAAGGTACGCATCGTGATGGCAGAAAAACGCCTGGAGTACCAGTTCGAGCTGGAAGACGTGTGGTCGCCCGGTACGTCTATCTATGATGCCAATCCACTGGGTAAGGTGCCGTGCTTGATCATGGAAGACGGCGGTGCGCTATTCGATTCACGCGTCATCGTCGAGTACCTGGACACCCTGACACCGGTGGCGAAATTGATTCCACCCAACGGCCGCGAGCGAGCCGAAGTCCGCACGTGGGAAGCGCTGGCTGATGGCATATCCGACGCGGCGATCCTGGTCCGGCTCGAGCGCTCACAGCGCCCGGCGGAGCGGCAGAGCGAACAGTGGGTCGATCGACAGATGCACAAGGTGCACGCGGGCATCGGGGCGATGGGTCACGCTCTGGCGGACAAGCCGTGGTGCAACGGCCATGCATACTCGTTGGCCGATATCGCGCTGGGATGCGCGCTCGGATATCTAGATTTCCGCTTCAAGGACCTCAACTGGCGCAGTCCGCATCCCAACCTGGCGCGACATTACGAAAAGGTCGCCGCGCGGCCGTCATTCATTGACACTCAGCCGCCGCAGTAGCGCATCTCAGATTGCGAGGTTTGCAGCAATCTGATCGATGGCATCGGTGCACAGCGCGTCGACTCCCCAACCGAACAGTGTTTGCGCCCGCTGCTGCGAATTGACCGTGTAGCAAAACAGCCAGATGCCGGCCTGCTTGATGTCCCGAGCATCTCGCGCGGTCAGGTGCCGGTGATTGGTATGCAGTGACACGCAGCCCAACCGTGTAAGTGTTTCGCGCCAATCGGGCGGCAAGTCGTCGACCAGCCAGCCGAGCGGCAGGTTTGGCGCGACCTCGCGTGCCGCGATCAGTGCATCGGGCGCAAACGAAGAAAGCAACGGAACGCGCGGCTCGACCTGATCGGCACGTGCACCCCCGGGCCGGACCAGTCCGGCGTAAACCGTGCATGTCATGCGTGCGACTGCAACGCCTGTAGCAGCCTCGAACCCCGGCGCCGGCTTGATCTCGATATTCGCCCACACGTCATGGTCGCGGCAGAAGCGCAGCGTTCGCTCCAGCGTCGGCACTCTCTCGCCGACGAAGCGCGGCGAGTGCCAACCCCCGACATCGACACGCTCGAGCTCCGCGGCTACCAGTTCACTGATCGCGCCGCTGACGAGCCCGGTGCGTTCGAGCGTCGGATCGTGCATCAACACCGGCACGTCATCAGATGACAGCATGGCGTCGAACTCGACGCCGCGAAATCCGTGCTCGAGTCCGACCTTGATGGCAGCAATCGTATTCTCGGGCGCCAGCGTGCCGCCGCCGCGGTGCGCGAGAACACGCGGATAGGGCCACACCGGCGCGGCACTCATTGGTGCACCCTTCGCACTTCGTGCTGTCCCGCCAAGCGGGAGCTATGAGCCCCCAGGGCGGCCTGGGGGCTCATGCCGCGTCTCCGTTTTCGCCGGTGTTTCGTTTGCGCCGGATGTAAATGACTTTTTCTACCCGAGCGACGACCATGCCTTCGTCATCCTTGATGTCGATGCTGAACAGATGCAGATGCTTGTCACCCGCCTCGGTCATGTTTCGGATCTGTTCCAAATCTTTGTCCCCCAGATCCAGGCGTGCCCACACGCGGCCACGCCCGGGCGCCAGGTACTCGATCGACCCCGACTTGTCCCACACGCGGTACTCCCCGCCCAGGTTGTGCAGCAGCATCACCATCAGGAACGGATCGACCATCGCATACAACGATCCGCCGAAATGAGTACCGACATAGTTGCGGTTGCTCCAGCGCAACCGCATGTCGACGGTAGCGCTGCGAAAATCCGGCGCGATATGGCGCACGCGAATCCCCGCACCGACAAAGGGCGGCCACAGGTTCATGGCGAAGCGCAGCGTGCGCGCGGAAACCTTACGTACCATCCGCAAAGTGTATGCAATCACCACCGGTCACCGATAACGCGGTGAAATCGCTCGGGCATCTACGCGTGCTTGACTTGACGCGCGTGCTCGCGGGGCCGTGGTGCACGCAGCTGCTGGCCGATCTCGGCGCCGACGTGATCAAGATCGAGCGCCCGGGCCACGGTGATGACACGCGCGGATGGGGCCCGCCGTATCTGAAAGACTCCGCTGGTGCCGACACCTCGGAGGCGGCGTACTACCTGTCGGCTAACCGTGGCAAGCGGTCGGTGACGATCGACATTTCAACCGTGGACGGTCAGTCGCTGGTGCACAAGCTTGCCGAGCACTGCGACATCGTGGTCGAAAACTACATGGTCGGTCAGCTGGCGAAGTACAAACTCGACTATGCGTCGCTGGTCAAGATCAATCCGCGGTTGATCTACTGCTCGATCACCGGCTTCGGTCAAACGGGCCCGCATCGGACGCGCGCGGGCTACGACTTCATCATGCAGGGAATCGGCGGCTTCATGTCGATCACCGGCGAACGCGATGACCGACCGGGTGGCGGCCCGCAAAAAGCTGGCGTTGCAGTATCCGACTTGATGACAGGAATGTATTCGACGGTGGCGATTCTCGCTGCGGTCACTCACCGCGAACGTACCGGCGAGGGCCAGTACATCGACATGGCGCTGTACGACGTGATGGTCGCGATGCTCGCCAACATGAACATGAATTACCTGACGTCGGGCAAAGCACCGGGCCGTGCCGGCAATGCCCATCAGAACATCGTGCCGTATCAGGTGTTTGCCGCGACGGACGGTCACGTCGTCGTCGCCGTGGGAAACGACTCGCAGTTCGTCAAATTTTGCGCGGTGGCCGGCGCACCGCACCTCGCCACAGACGAGCGCTACCGCCGCAACGCCGATCGTGTTCGCAACCGCCAGGTGTTGATCGCCGAGCTTGAAGCGATTCTGCGAACGAAGCCGGTCGCCTTCTGGGTCGAAGGTCTGGACGCGGCCGGCGTCCCGTGCGGGCCGATCAACGACATCGCGCATGCCCTTAATGATCCGCAAGTGGACGCCCGTGGCCTGCGTATCGATCTTGCCCACGCGCTGGCAGGTCATGTACCGATGGTTGCAAATCCGATCAAGCTGTCGGCCACGCCACCGAGCTACGAGCTACCGCCGCCGCTGCTCGGCGAGCACACCGGCAGTGTGTTGCGCGACTATGCCGACGTCGATGAGAAACAATTGAATGCGCTGAAATCACGCGGGATCGTCTAATTGCCTGCGCTGCACTTCAGGATCGCAGGGCTCGTGCAAGGCGTGGGGTTTCGCTACACCATGTGCAGAGAGGCGCGTCGCCTGCAGCTTGCGGGGTGGGTACGAAATTGCAACGACGGCAGCGTTGAAGCCGTGGCGGTCGGCGACGACGGCGCGCTACAGCACCTCGTGCAATGGGCGCGACATGGACCTGCCGGCGCTCGGGTGGATAGCATTCAAGTCAACGCCGCCACTACCGCTCAGGCGAGCGACGTCGATGATCCGTTTAGTCAGCGCTAGGCCGGTTGAGTGACGACAATGAGAGATACTGACAACCCTTTCAGGAGTAACGCAACGTGAATCGCCATTTGAATCGACGGCGCGTAATCGTCACGCTCGCGGTCGCCGCGATTGCGGCGGGCGGATCGCCACTGGTTTCAGCGCAATCGACCAGCGCGCAAGCCACGTATCCGAACAAGCCGATCCGCCTCGTGGTGCCCTACCCGCCCGGAGGTCCGCTCGATACTGCGGCGCGCGCACTCGCTGACCGCTCCAAGGAAGCGCTCGGCGTTATCGTCGTCGAGAATCGTCCTGGCGCAGGCGGCAATCTGGGCGTCGACCAGGTTGCAAAGTCGCCGCCCGACGGTTACTCGCTGGTCATCGGTGCGGTGGCCACGCATGCGGTCAATCCTTGGCTGTTCTCAAAGTTGCCGTATGACCCGATCAAGGACTTTGCTCCGATCACATTGATTGCGCACGTACCGAACGTGCTGGTGATGACGCCCGAGCGCGCCGACCAACTCGGGATTCGCTCGGCGCGCGACCTGATCGACTACGCGCGCAAGAATCCGGGGCGGCTTAACTACGCGTCCGGGGGCAACGGCAGTGCCGGCCATATGGCCGGTGAACTGATGAAGTCGCAGGCGAAGATCTCGGCGCTGCATATTCCGTACGCCGGTGCGGCCCCGGCTCAGCTCGGCCTGCTTGCGGGCCAAACCGATTTCATGTTCGACAACCTGGCATCAGCAACCACGCAGATCAAAGCCGGCAAGCTGCGCGCACTTGCAGTCACCACTTTGCAGCGTGCGAGCTCGATGCCCGAGGTGCCGACGATGGCGGACGCCGGGCTGCCGGGCTTCGACGTCTCAACCTGGTTCGGCGTGTTCGCGCCCGCCGGTACGCCGGCGCCGATCGTTGCACGCTTGAACAATGCGATGACCGCGGCGCTGCGCTCGCCTGAGATGCGCGAGCGGCTCGCGCGAATGGGCGCTGAGCCTGCGCCCGGAACTCCGGAGCAGTTTTCAGAGCTGTTGCGCCGCGAACTTTCGAAGTATCAGCAGGTCGTCAAGTTTTCCGGCGCACGCGTCGATTGAGCGGTGCTGCACATCAGTGCTGCCGACGATCAGTCGGCCGGCACATGAGTCTGACTGATTCATGCCTTTCACTCTCGATGACTTGCGACGCTATGCCGTAGCGCGCAGCTTTTTCGGGCCGACGACACTCAGACGCGCCCTCCAGAAATTCGGCTTCGTCCAGGCCGACCCGATCCGAGCGCCAGCGCGTGCGCAGGACCTCACGCTGCGCCACCGCGTCCGAAACTATCGCGCCGGAGACCTCGAGCGCCGTTACTCAGCGCTCGACATTCACGAAGATTTCTTCGTCAACTACGGTTTCGTCACCGCGGAGGTGTACGCGCTGATGCATCCGCGCGCCGGGGTGTCGCGCTGGTCGAGGTCGCAGAAAGCACGCGCGCAGGCCTTGCTGGACTTCGTGCGCGAGCGCGGTGCAGTACACCCGCGCGAGGTCGATGCCCACTTTTCGCACGGCTCGGTTTCGAACTATTGGGGCGGCTCGTCGAACGCAACTACGCACCTGCTCGACGCCATGCACTACCGCGGCTTGCTTCGCGTGGCGCGGCGAGCGGGTGGAGTTCGCATTTACGACGCGTACACGCATACGGTCGAGCCACTCGACACGGCCGCGCGGCGCAAGCGGATCGACCTGCTAGTCGACGTCATCGTGCGCAAGTACGCTCCACTGCCAGCGCTTAGTCTGTCGCGACTCGTGCGACGGTTACGTTACGCGGTACCGCAATGGCGAGCTTGGCTTGAACGCAGCATTGGCCCGCGCCAGAAAGCGGCTCTCGCACGCCCGCATCGACGGCGTCGATTGGTACTGGCCTTGCGATGAATCGCCTTCCGCTCACGCATCGCAAGACCTGGTTCGATTGCTGACACCGTTTGATCCGGTGGTATGGGACCGCCGTCGCTTCGAGATGTTCTGGAACTGGGCGTACCGCTTCGAGGCTTACACGCCTCCTGCCAAGCGACAGCTCGGCTACTACGCTCTGCCGCTGCTGTGGCGCGACCAAATGATTGGGTGGGGCAACATCTCGGCAAAGGAGGGTGATCTGCACGCCGACATCGGCTACCTGAAGTCCGCTCCGCGCGATCGGCTCTTCAAACGCGAGCTCGACGAGGAACTCGATCGAATGCGAGCCTTTATGGGACTCGCATCGATCTCGTAGTCAACTTCCCGACTAGGCCGCCACTGCAACCGCACCGGCTCTGACAGGACGCTTCGTCGGACGCACTGCTTTCCCGGAGCGCGCAAGCAACCGATCGCTCCACGCCGTTGGCTTATGCGTTTGCCGTTCGCCGATGTAATGCCGTGCCCGCCGTTGATCGCCTCCCCGAATCGATGCTTCGATCATCGTTAGCGTCAGCAGATCGCGTTGTGCATGGCTGCCGCCGAAGCGGCCGGCGATGTCTCGTACCGGTTCGATCGTTTGAATGGCCTCGCCGTACCGATTGTTCGCGAATGCCAACAGGCCGTCGGCCAGCGGCAGTCCCACTTCGCGCGTCATCGACGCGTTGCTGTTGCTCGCCTTTCGCCGCATTGCGCATCGAGCGTCGCAGACGCACGATCTCGCCAGTGCGGCCGGTCGCGGCAAAGCTCATCATCGCGTGCACGTCATTGAACGCGTAGTAGCCCGCTTCCTCTTCGAGCTTGGCCTTCCATAGATCGGCCACGCGCTCGAAGCGGTCGCCAACGTCCACGCCTTCGAGCCGAAGGCGCCACAGCAGCGCCGTCGCGTCCAGCAGCACCAGAATCATGTCCGACTGCGGCCCCATCAGCTTCTGATCGAAGAGATTCAGTGCCACTTCGAAGTTGCCAAGGTCAATGTTGAATAGAGCCAGGTGCCACCAGTTGTGCGGCGCGAACATGTTGTCGGGCGCCCAATCGGATTCACGCGACTGCAGCCACTCGATACCTTCGGCAATACGGCCCTGCATTTCCATCACGTGCGTCACTGCGTGCACCGCCCAGCCGTCGCGCGGCTGCAGCTCGAGTGCGCGGCGCGCGGCGCGCTCTGCCTCCGGATACTGATTGCATTCTTCGAGGCCAAATGCATGCATGCCGAGGATGTACGAATAGCCGGGCGTCTGCTCGCTCCAGTGCGGCAGCACGCGTGAAATCCGGTTGCGCAGATTCAGCGCATCGCCTTGAAAAAAATCCATCAGATGCGCGGTTTGAATTGCGAGCGCGTCATGTGGATATTCGATCAGGATCGAATCGAATGCGCGCGATGCATCGCGCCACTTTCCTTCGACAAGCAATTCGGCGGCATCGAGCAGATCGCGCTCGCGCGCATTCATTTTCGCCCTTAGCGCCGACGCTTTGGCGATTGACTCGCGCACTGCCGGCAGATAGCGCTGCTCGCTGGCCGTGAACATCGCGAACGCGTTGAACAAATGCGCAAGCGCAAATTCGGGATCGGCCTGCAGCGCCTGCTGCATCGTGGCGAGCGGATCGCCGGTGTAGCTGTGAAACTGCGTCAGCGCAGTCTCGAAATGCTCCAGCGCTTGCGCGCTTGACGTCGAGACCGCGAGGTCACGTGCGTCCTTCATAGTGTTCTCCAATCATGGTTGCTCGCGATAGACCGCGGCGCACAAGCGCCGTCGAGCTATCGCGCTGAGTTATTAGTTGTATCGGTAGTTGGCAGAAAAGTCGATCTCAGGCGCAGCCGATGTCTTCTTCGGCTCGTTTCGAATCACATGCCATACACCGCCCTGGTTGTCGCCGTTGACGTCGCCTGCCTTTGCATCGCCGGCGAAGAAGTACAGCGGCTTGCCCTTGTAGGCCCATTGCGCTGCGCCGTCGTCGCGCTTGACGATCGAGAAGTCACCGCCTACGAGCGCCGCGTTGGCAACGATGAAAGGAGGCCAAGCCGCGGCGCATCCGCCGTTGCAATTGCTTTTGCCAGCAGCGTCCTTGTCGAACGTGTAAAGCGTTTTCCCCTCTTTGCTCGCCATCACGCCGTTAGAAACCTGCGTCGGATTGGCTTGAACTGCCAGGGCGGTAAGGGCGATTGCGGTAAACATCACTGCGTATCTCACTGATTCCTCTCTTGGTTGGTTAAGAAACGCTTTATCGAACATCGAGCACACATACGTGGCACGACGAGAATTGGATGCAGCCTGTTGCTATTCCCTATTGGACGATCGGCGCCAGTGCCTCGAAGACGCGCCGTTGCTGGCGCTCGTTGAGCATGCCGGCCAGCATGTCGCCGAAACGGGGCTCGCGGACGCCCGAAGCGATGTATTGCCAGCGGTACGCGGCCAACACTTCGGCATGGATGCGCGAGGTTTCGGCGGCATCGAGTGCGCGGCCGCAAATGGCACAGAAGTATTCGACATCCGCCTTGGCCTGCTGCCGCAGCATGCCGTCGATGCCGGCCACCAAAGCAATCAGATCGTCGACGGCCGCATCGCGCTCGCATGAAGTGAGCTTTGCGTTTTCACGCTGCCATTCGAGCTCGTCAATGATTGCGTGCTGCGATTCTTCTTTCCAGTGAAAGAAGAAGACATCCTTGTACAGCGGCGATAGCTGCTGATCGGGCTCAATGCTCTGCCGGTAATGCACCTGCGTGAAAATTTCGATATGGCAGGTCAGCGCGAGTACTGCCCAGGTCGATTTGCCAAGAATAAAATCGGCCACGATGTTCGGTTGCGGCAGAAATCGATAGCCGTCGGGCATCTGCTCGGCCGCCAGCAGCTCGATCCTGCGAAACAGTCGCTGATGCTTGAGCTCTTCATCGGTGAAGCGGATCAACGCTTCGAACGCAGTTTGATCGCCCAATGCATGGTCGCGCGTGATGTCCACCATCTTGGCGCCGATGAAGCGCTCGCATAGGCCGAACATGTTGGCGTACGTCCGCCCCTGGATCTGCGAAAGCAGGCGGCGCTCGTCGGCGCTCAGCGATTCGATGCGATCTGCAAACGAAAGGCCATCGGGCAGGAATTTGTGATCGGCGTCAAAGTCGCGGCCACGGATCACGTCACGCTCGATATCCCAGCGGACGCGCTTGGACACTTCGATGCATTTGGCGTAGCGCTGCGTGTTGATCGACTCAAAGACATGCATGGGAGCTCCGCTTCGTGAGGAACGAATTGTCCGGAGCCATTGCCACGCGGTCGTGAGACCAGAGTCCCGGTTCTGACCCGGGACACCGACGATCGATGCCAAAAAGTGGGACTCAGGTCCCTATCGCTAGTTGATTCGCTTGCCGAAGCCCGCCTTGCGCGCCATCACGATGGCCTGCGGGCGGTTTTCGACTTCGAGCTTGGAGAAGATGCGCGTGATGTGATTGCGCACGGTTTTCTCGCTAAGCGAAAGAGCGGCCGCGACCTGCGCGTTATCGCGACCCTGGGCGATCAGCTCGAGCAGATCGCGCTCGCGCGCCGTCAGCGTCGCAAACGCCGGATCGGTCACGGCGGCGGTGGCCGGCAAAAACGCGCGCAGTTCGTCGACCCAGCGATGCCAGGCAGGCTCGCTTTCAAGTAACAGGTGATTCTCGCTTTCCAGCGGCACAAAGCGGGCTTCGGGGATTCGGCCGGCGATCAATCGGCCTTCATCGAACGGCACACGCACGTCGCGGCTCGAGTGCAGCACCAGAGTCGGGCACGAGACACGCGGCAGCAAGTCCACCACGTCGATGTCGTTGAACTCGCGCATGAAGCGCGCTGCGTTCGACGCCGAGGTCGAGACGCGCTCGAGCTCGTTGAACCAATGATGCTGCTCGGCGGTACCGCCAGGAATGTATTGCGTCGTAAAAAACTGCCGGAAGGCGGGGTTCTGCTGCCCCCACCCGATCTCGGCCAGCCGGTTCATCACTTCGGCTTCCTCGTACTGCTGCGGCGTGGGGTTGCGCTTCAACCGGCCGCGCGCGTAGCCGCCGTGCAGGATCAGGTGCGAGACGCGCTCCGGATGGCGGACCGCGTACGCGACGGCAATCGATGCGCCTTGGGAGATTCCGAGCAAAGGAAAGCGCTCGACCTGTGCCGCCTCGACCACCGTTTCAAGATCGTGCAGCCAGGCATCGAACGAAAGATCGGCGACGTCGCGATCCGACAGTCCGCAACCGCGCTCGTCGTAGCGAATCAGCGTGTGCTGGCGCGAAAGCTCGATCAGCAGATGGCTCCACACGGGGCTGCCAACGTCGAACTCCAGATGACTCAGCCAGTTCGCCGCCTTGATTAGCGGCGGCCCCAGCCCTGACGTGGCATATGCGATGCGCACGCCATCGTGGCCGGTACAAAATCGAATCTGCTGCTTGAACGTCGCGCATCGGCAAAGCGTCACTTCGTCAGACCCGGCAGCCACAGCGAAATCGCCGGGATGTAGGTGACGAGCAACAGCGCGAAACACATCGCGCCGTAAAACGGCCACAGCTCCTTCGACACCTGCTCCATCGTGACCTTGCCGATCGCGCAGCCGACGAACAATGTCGGCCCCACCGGCGGCGTGATCAGCCCGATACCCAGGTTGAGAATCATGATCATGCCGAAGTGCACCGGGTCGATGCCGAACTTGGCGATGACCGGCATGAAGATCGGCGTGCAGATCAGCAGCATCGGCGCCAGATCCATGAAGGTGCCCAGCAGCAACAGCAGAACATTGACCAGCAGCAGGAACACGTACTTGTTGTCGGAGATCGTCAGAAAGAATGCCGTGACCTTGGCCGGGATCTGCATGATCGCCATCATGTAACCGAAGGCGACCGAGAACCCGATCAGCATCATCACCATCGCGACGGTCTTGACGACGCGATGCACGAGGCGCGGCAGCTCGCGCCACTTGTAGTCACGATAGACGAGGAACGTCACCAGGAACGCGTAGACGCACGCGACCGCGGCGGACTCCGTCGGCGTGAAGACGCCGGAAAGGATGCCGCCCATGATGATCACCACCGTGCCAAGACCCCACAGCGCGTCGATGATGATCTTGGGCAACGCGCTGAGCGGAACCGGCTCGCCCTTCGGATAGCCTCGCTTGTGCGACGTCCACAGCACGAGTCCGATCAGGCACAACCCGAACAGCAAGCCGGGGAAGATGCCGGCGAGAAAAAGATGCGCCACCGAGATCGTGCCGCCCGCCGCCAGCGAATAGATGACGGCGTTGTGCGACGGCGGAATCATCAGCGCCTGCACCGATCCGCAGATCGTGACGTTGGTGGCGAATACGCGCGGGTACCCGGCCTTGACCATCTGCGGAATCATCACCGAGCCGATCGACGCCGTGTCGGCGACCGACGACCCGGAGATACAACCGAAAAGCGTACTGGCGAGGATGTTCACCAGCGCCAGGCCACCGCGAATGAAGCCGACAAAGACCTTCGCAAGGTTGACCAGTCGCGTCGCCATTCCACCTTCGGCCATGATGCCGCCGGCCAGCACGAAGAATGGAATGGCCAGCAGCGCGAAGTCGTCGGTGCCGTCCGAAATCTTCAGCATCACGGCTTCGAGCGGAATGTCGACCCACAGCGCCGCGATCGAGCGCGGCCAGACCCGAGCGCATACGCGACCGGCACGCCGAGCGCGCACAGGAGAGCGAACGATCCCAGCAACACCAGAACGTCCATTACTTATTCGAGCTCCGCTGGCGTCATCGCGGTACATGACCGATGTCTTTGGCGGGCTGCCAATCCACACGCGTTCAATCAGGAACAGCAGCGTGAACAAACCGCTGAGCGGAATCGGCGCGTAGACGAATGCCACCGAGAGCCACGGAAATTCGGCCATGGTCTGGAAGTGCGTGACGATGCACAACTGGATGCCGTAGAAGATCATGAAGAGCGCCGTCGCTCCCACGCAGGCATCCACGCCCCACAACATCGCGCGACGCTTGGCGGGACTCACCGCATTGAGCAGCGCCTCCACAGCAACGTGCACGTTTGCGCGGTACACCGCGGCGCCGCCCAGGAACGACAGCATCACCATGAACACCACCGCGGCGGGTTCGGGCCACGACTGCGGATTGTTCATCGCGTAACGCATGAACACGCCGAACGGAATCATCAGCGTGATGATGACGAGCCCGACTCCCGACACGCCGACGCAGGCGATGTACAACCACTCCATCGCCTCGCGGTAGCGCTGCTGTGCGGTCATGCGGTGTCGGGTCGAAGCACAAGAAAGGCACGCGGAGAGAAGTCGCCGCGTGCCCTGATGGCAGATCTATTTCGTCTCTTCGATCTGCTTGAGCAGCACGGCGTACTTGGCGCCGTACTTGTCGCGAATCGGCTGCGTCGCCTTGTAGAACGCTGCCTTGTCGGCCGGCACGAACTTGACGCCCGCGGCCTTGAGCTTGGTCTCGGCCTCGCCGACATAGGCGTCCCACAGCTGGCGTTGTTCCAGTTGCGCCTCGCGTGACACCTTGCGCACCAGCTCCTGGTCGCTCTTGGATAGCGCGTCCCAGCTGCGCTTCGAGAATACGAAGATCTCGGGAATGATCAGGTGCCCGGTCAGGCTGTACACCTTGCTCACCGTGTAGTGGTTCTGCGCGAGCAACGTCGGCGGATTGTTTTCGGCGCCGTCGACGACTCCGGTCTGCAGCGCGCCGTACAGCTCGTTGAAGCCCATCGCGACGCCGTTGCCGCCCATCGCATTCATCGTCTCGACGAACAGCGGGTTGCCCATCATGCGGATCTTCTGGCCCTTCAAATCCTCGGGCTTGGTCACCGGCTTGTTCGAGTAGACGTTGCGCGTGCCGGCATCCATCCACCCCAGCACCACCAGCCGCGACTGCGGACTCGCAGTGATCTTCTCCAGCAGCCCTTGACCGATCGGACCGTCGATCACCTTCCGCATGTGCGCTTCGTCGCGGAAGATGAACGGCAGATTGAAGACGTTGAGTTCGTCGACCACCGGGCCCATTGCGCCGACCGAGATGCGCGCGATCTGCAATGCGCCGACCTGCGCCTGCTCGATCATCTCCTTCTCACCACCCAGCTGCATCGACGGGTACATCTGGATCGAGATGCGGCCGTTGGTTTCCTTCTCCAGCTTCTTGCCCATGCGCTGGATCGCCTCGACCGTCGGATAACCGATCGGATGCACATCCGAGGCCTTCCACACTACTTTGTCCTGGGCCCACACACTGCCGGACATACTCGCAGCGCATATGGCGGCTGCCCACGCGAACACTCTTACGAAATCCAGACGCTTCATGTTGCCTCCTTTGCGGTTTAAAACTACCTGACGACCTGGCTCGCGTGAGCACGCTTCGAACCGAGCTCGCGGTCTTGGCATGTTTATTCTATTTTTCAAAAATGTAGCATGAAAATTTCATCGCACAAGGCGCTGGACTACGATGCCGAGTTGCTTTCCTTCCATGAATGACCTCAACGCGCGAGTTGTCTCGTCTTGACGCCGGCATCGATCCCCGCAACTCTAATCCCCGGTGACGGCATCGGGCCTGAAATCACTTCCGCCGTGGTCGAGATTCTCGACGCGCTCGGCAAGCCTTTCGCGTGGGAAGTGCAGCGGCGGACGGCGGTCGAAAAATCGGCGACTCTGCCGCCGGCGCTGCTCGACAGCCCAACGACTGGGCGATGCCAGCGGTAAACCTGGTGGCCGAAGAACGCACCATTAAGGGGAGTTACGTCGGCACCTGTGTACCGGTGCGCGACATTCCGCGCTACGTCGATCTGTTTCGCGGCGGACGTTTGCCGGTTGATCGCTTGCTAACCGGCACTCTCGCGCTCGACGATATCAATCGCGGATTTGATTTACTGCACGAAGGCAAGGCAGTCCGGCAAGTCGTGCTGCTTTGATCTGTGCTGCATGGCAACAAGCGCACTGAAAAAACAATTTGACCGGCAACACCAAAAGTTGTGGCTAGAATCCTTTGGCAAACGATCGCCGACCAGGAGACGCCTTGAAAATCCGTGATCAAAAAAACTTCTGGTCAGGCTTGATGTTCATCGCGTTCGGCGCCTTCTTCGTAGGCTGGGCGCAGCAGTACGACATGGGAACCGCCGCCCGCATGGGGCCTGCGTTCTTTCCGACAATGCTGGGCGGCATCATGTTCGTGCTTGGCGTGATCGTGCTGATCGAAGGTCTTGCGGTAGCGCACGCAGACGGCAAGATCGAGCCGTTCAACTTCAAGGCGCTGATCTTGGTGCTGGGCGCTGTCATCGCATTCGGGTTGCTGCTGCGTCCGGCCGGTCTGATCGTTTCGCTGTTCGTGCTGATAGGCGTCTCCGCTTTTGGCAGCCATGAATTCAAGCTGCGCGACATCTTGCTGCTGTCGGTAGGTCTGTCGCTTTTGGTGTACGGGGTGTTCATTTACGGCCTCAACATGACGATCCCGGTGTGGCCGGCATTCATGCGCGACTAAAGGAAACGACGTGGAGCTCATCGACAACCTCGCGCTCGGCTTCGCTACCGCGCTGACACTGCAGAATCTCTTCTACTGCTTCATCGGCGTGCTGATCGGAACACTGATCGGTGTGCTACCGGGCATCGGCCCGGTCGCAACGCTGGCCATGCTGTTACCGGTCACCTATGCACTTCCGCCGACATCCGCGCTGATCATGTTGGCGGGTATCTATTACGGTGCGCAATACGGCGGGTCCACAACGGCCATCTCTGGTCAACCTCCCTGGCGAATCGTCGTCGGTTGTGACCTGCATCGACGGCTATCAGATGGCTCGGCGCGGTCGAGCTGGGGCCGCGCTTGGCGACTGCCGCGCTGGGGTCGTTCTTCGCCGGCACCATCGGCGTCATCATCGTTGCGGCTCTGGCGCTGCCAATGGTCGAGCTGGCGTTCAAATTCGGGCCCGCAGAATATTTCTCGTTAATGGTGCTCGGGCTTGATCGGCGCGGTCGTATTCGCGTCAGGCTCGCTGATCAAGGCCATCGCGATGATCGTGCTCGGACTGCTGCTCGGGCTCGTCGGTACCGACGTCAATTCGGGCGTTGCGCGCTTTAGCTTTGACATTCCCGAACTGGCCGACGGTATCGGCTTCGTGTCGGTGGCGATGGGCGTGTTTGGCTTTCGCCGAGATCATTGTCAATCTCGAACACAAGGATAAGCGTGAAGTCTTTACCAGCAAGGTCGGCAAGCTGATGCCGAGCAAGGAAGAGGCTCTGTATGCCGCCCCCGCAGTCCTGCGCGGAACTGCGTTGGGCTCGGTACTCGGCGTACTGCCCGGCGGCGGCGCATTGCTCGCCGCGTTCGCTGCCTACACGCTCGAAAAGAAAATTACGCGCAATCCAAAGATTCCGTTCGGCCAGGGCAATATTCGAGGAGTCGCTGCGCCCGAGTCGGCCAACAACTCAGGCGCGCAAACCTCGTTCATTCCGATGCTGACGCTTGGCATTCCACCCAACGCTGTGATGGCCTTGATGGTCGGCGCGATGACGATCCACAACATTCAGCCCGGCCCGCAGGTGATGTCGAGCAACCCATCGCTGTTCTGGGGGCTGATCGCTTCGATGTGGATCGGCAATCTGATCCTGGTGGTTCTGAATCTGCCGTTGATCGGAATCTGGGTTCAGCTATTGAAGGTGCCGTACCGTCTGCTATATCCGGCCATCCTCGTGTTTTGCGGAATCGGCGTGTACTCGATCAACAACAATCCATTCGACGTCACCGTCACCGCGGTATTCGGCTTGCTGGGTTACGTTTTCTACAAGCTGCGCTGCGAACCTGCGCCGCTGATCCTGGGCTTCATCCTCGGGCCGATGATGGAAGAGAACCTGCGGCGAGCGATGCTGCTGTCGCGCGGCGACCCGACGGTATTCTTCACACGCCCGCTGTCGCTCGGACTGTTGGTGGCCGCCGGCATACTGATCGTGATCGTGGCGCTGCCGAACATCAAGAAGAAACGCGAAGCCGCGTTCCAGGAAGTGACCTTAGGAATCGCGAAAGGAAGGCGAGTTAGTTGTCGCTGCCTTTCCATCGCGACCCTCACTTAGCAGCCATTGCTCGGCATCCGCCACATTTGAAAAGACCACCACCGGCATCCGGCGGTTGGTCGCCACGGTCTCGGCAAACTGCATCAAATCTCCCTGCGCATTGACGTCGACGTAAGCGAACGCCTTGAACGTTCCGGCGGCGTCGATGCTTCCTTCGGACGCGATGCTGAACACGTCCATCAATCCAAGTCGAGGGCCTTCGAGGCGCTCTTCGAGCAGCACCCTGAAACAACTCCGCGCCATGCAATGCGTACGAAGCTCCTGCAGATATTTCTGCACGGTTTGCCGGCTGTTCTGACCAGTGACGACGGCGTGCAGATAGGTGGGCTTCTCGTGAATAGTTAAGGTGTAGGCCATCGTCGGTCAATCCGATCCTGCAAGTCCGGCGCGCGACGAATCATTCAACCACCGTCGTACTCTTCTGCGAAGAGACGAAGATGACTGCATCGGTCACGGCCACAACATCGTGCTCCTCGCCGGGCTGCGTGAAAAGATAGTCACCCTCACCCAACTCGACGCCACCAATTAACACGGTGCCCGAGAGCACGACCACTTCTTCCTGCCCATGATGCGCATGGCGCGGAACGCGCGCTTGCTTTTTCAGGCGCACAACGGAACTGCGGCCACCCGTGTCATTGTTTCGAAACAGGCTGCGCTCGACGCCTGACGCTTCCGTTGCCTTCCAGACGCGGTCCGTTGACTTGTTGACCAGCATCGCTGCCTCCTTTCAGGTTTTCAATTGCCACCGCTGCGGCTCGCGGCGCGGCGATCATCACACATCCGAACTTCGATGCTCCGACGCGTTACGGAACGAGTAGCCCAGTCCTCTTACTTAATCCTCCCTAGTACGATTCAGGTTAAGCGCCAAGGCCGCGGCACCGCGCCGCGTTGCTTGCCGCCAAATCGACCAGGGTTGACGAATGAGCTTACGTCGTGTTTTTGCCGCTTGCATCTTCGTGCTGCCATTGACCGCATTCGCGCAGACGTATCCAACCAAACCGATTCGTCTCGTCGTACCGTTTCCACCCGCTGGCGCAACCGACATATTGTCCAGAGAACTTGCGCGTCAATTGTCGGATCGATTGAAACAGCAAGTCATCGTCGACAACCGCCCGGGCGCGGGTGGCACGTTGGGCAGCGATGTCGTCGCCAAGAGTGCACCGGACGGCTACACGATCCAGATGGCGACCAGCTCGACGCATTCGATCGGCCCGAGTCTGAATCCGAAGATTCCGTACAACGCCCAAACCGACTTCACACCGGTTGCCCATGTGGCTAACTCGGTCAACGTGCTGCTGATTGCACCGAACGTCAAGGCTAACAACGTGAGCGAGCTCACTGCGTTGCTGAAGGCGAGCCCGGCGCAATTCAACTACGGCTCAAGCGGCAATGGCACCATCGTTCATCTGACCGGCGAGCTCTACAAGTCGATGACCGGAACGTACGTCGTGCACATTCCCTATCGCGGTACCGCGCTGGTAATTCCCGACATGATGAGCGGGCAGATTCATATGCTGTTCGACAACATCGCGTCGGCGATGCCGCATCTGAAGGATGGCAAGCTGCGCGCGATTGCGGTGACGTCGACCACGCGTTCGCCGTTGCTGCCCGCGCTGCCGACCGTATCCGACTCGGTACCTGGCTTCGAGTCGGTGGTCTGGTTCGGCGTGTTTGGTCCGCGCGGGATGCCCGCCGACGTTACGCAAAAGCTAAACACCGAAATCAACGCCGTGCTGAAATCGCCGGAGTTTCTCGAGCGGCTGCGCGTGTTGGGTTACGACGCGGGCGGTGGAACGCCGGCAGACTTTGCGAAGGTCGTCGCCACCGATACCGCCAAGTGGGCGAAGCTGATCAAGGAACGCAAGATCACGATCGACTAGAACGCCGACAGCGGCGGTAAGTAATGAACTTCAACTGGGCCAATCCTTACCCAACCGTCCGCACGCCGGTTTTCGCGCGCAATATCGTCTCCACTTCACAGCCACTGGCTGCGCAGGCAGGATTGCGCATTCTGCAAAATGGCGGCAACGCAGTCGACGCCGCTATCGCAGCGGCAGCCGTCATCACGATGACAGAGCCGTGCAGTAACGGACTCGGCGCCGACAACTTCGCGATTGTGTGGGACCCCGAAAGTCGCCAGCTGCATGGGCTGAACTCGAGCGGCACCGCGCCCGCCGCGTGGACCCCGGAGTACTTCAAACGCAAGTATCGCGAGCACACCCTTCCGTTGCGCGGTTGGGATTCCGTAACGGTTCCAGGTGCGGTCGCCGGATGGTCGTTGCTGCACGGTCGCTTCGGCAAACGCACCTTTGCCGATGTGCTGGCGCCGGCGATCGAGTACGCGGAGCGCGGTTTCGCGGTTAGCCCGACGGTGCAGGATAAGTGGACCCGCGCGACACCACTGCTGCGCGACTTTCCGGGCTTTGCCGAACACTTTTTGCCCAAAGGACGCCCGGCGGAAATCGGGGAGCATTTCGTGCTGGCGGGTGCCGCGCGCACGTTGAAACTGATCGCCGACTCTCGCGGAGAAGCGTTTTATAAAGGCGAGATCGCCGAAGCGATCGGGCGCTTCGCACAGACGACGGGGGGAGCAATCAGCGCGTCCGATCTGTCTGGCTATTGGGATTTCGTGCAATCGCATGGGTGGGTTGGCACGATCAGCACGTCCTTTCATGGGCACGATGTGCATCAGATTCCACCCAACGGACAAGGCATCGCCGCATTGAGCTGCCTCGGCATGCTGCGGCACAGCCCGTTAGGCGACTACGCCGTTGACTCGGCGGACTGGCACCACGTGATGATTGAGGCAATGAAACTCGCGTTCGCAGACGCGTACGCGTACGTCGGCGATCCGAGAAGCATGACCGTCACTCCAGCCGAAATGTTGAATGACGAATACCTGGCGCGGCGCGCAAAGCGCATCGACATGCGGAGCGCCTCTGCACCCACAGCGGGCAACCCACCGCTCGGCGGCACGATCTACCTGAGTGCTGCCGATGCAAGCGGCATGATGGTGTCGTTCATCCAATCGAACTACATGGGCTTCGGTTCCGGCGTTGTCGTCCCCGGCTACGGCATTTCGTTGCAGAACCGCGGCGCGGGTTTTTCGCTCGACCCGGCGAGCCCGAATTGCGTCGCACCAGGCAAGCGGCCGTTTCATACGATCATTCCCGGATTCCTGATGAAGGACGGCGCACCGCAAATGAGCTTCGGCGTGATGGGCGGCAACATACAGCCGCAAGCCCACGTGCAGACGCTGGCGCGAATGCTGATCGCCGGACAGCAACCACAAGCAGCGTGCGATGCGCCGCGCTGGAAAGTAATGAGCGGGCTGGATCTCGAAATCGAACAGACGATGCCGCGCGCAGTGTCGAACGAGCTGAGCGCGCGCGGGCATCGAATCACGCGCGCTGACGACACCTACATGGACTTCGGCTCCGGCCAGTTCATCTGGCGCCTGGGCGATCCCGCGATCGACGGTTACGTCGCTGCCAGCGACTCGCGCCGCGATGGGCTCGCTGCCGGCTTTTGAAACCGCCACTCACTTTGCACGACTTAGAATCGAGTCATGACTACGAAAACCTACGAATCCGTCGTCCCGCACGACGTTGCTTTTCTCGGCCTGGGCGTCATGGGCTATCCGATGGCGGGCCATTTGGCGGGCGCAGGCCATCGCGTCACCGTCTACAACCGCACGGAAAAAAAAGCCCAGCAGTGGGCGCAGGAGTTCGGCGGGAAATCGGCGAAGACACCACGCGAAGCGGCGGCCGGCGCACAAATCGTTTTCTCTTGTGTCGGCAACGACGCTGACCTCGCGAGCGTGATGTTGGGTGATACCGGCGCCCTGGCCGGCATGCAGAAGGATGCGATCGCATTCGACGACACGACCGCATCGGCAAAGATCGCACGCGAGCTGTACGCAGAGGCACGTAAGCGCGGCCTGCATTTCGTCGATGCGCCGGTTTCAGGAGGCCAGGCCGGTGCCGTCAATGGCCAGTTGACGGTGATGTGCGGCGGCGACAAAGCCGCTTTCGATCGCGCGCAGCCGGTTGCGATGGCATTCGCAAAAGCCGTGACGTTGGTCGGCGACAGCGGCGCGGGCCAGCTCGCCAAGATGGTCAACCAGATTTGCATCGCAGGACTGGTAGAGGGACTGTCCGAAGGCATTTCATTCGGACAAGCGGCCGGACTCGATATGAAGCTGGTATTGCAGGTGATCGGCAAAGGCGCAGCACAAAGCTGGCAGATGGACAATCGCGGCACGACGATGGTCGATGGAAAATTTGACTTCGGTTTCGCGGTGGACTGGATGCGCAAGGATCTTGGCCTGTGCCTCGATGAGGCGCGCAACAACAAAGCGTCGCTGCCGGTGGCCGCACTGGTCGATCAGTTCTACGCCGAAATTCAGGCAGCCGGGGGCAGCCGTTGGGATACTTCATCGCTGATCCAGCGACTGCGGAAGACGAAGTAGCCGCCGTGGAAGCGGGCGCGCCCGAGCGTTCTCTGCAGAGCTCGCTTGCGGCCTTACGCCCCACCTTGCTTGCAATCGCCCGCATGCAGCTGCGCAATGAAACGTGGGCCGAAGACGTGGTGTCCGAAACGTTCGTCGCCGCGCTTGAAGGCTCGCACAAATTTGCCGGCCAATCTCAGCTCAAAACTTGGGTCGTCGGTATTCTGAAACACAAGATCATCGATCAATTTCGCCGCACGAAGCGCGAGGTCTCGAGTGATGCACAGCTTGAGTCGGCGCAAGTCGAGACTTTCGATGAACTGTTTGCCGCCGACGGCCATCGTCTGAATGCCCCGCTTGACTGGGGCGACCCGGAGGCAAGCTTGAATCGCTCGCAGTTTTTCGAAGTGCTGCAGATGTGCGTTGACAAGCTGCCGACCGGCCTGGCCCGCATTTTCATGATGCGGGAGTGGCTCGAGTACGAGACCGACGAAATCTGTAAGGAACTCGGTATCACGTCGACGAATTGTTTCGTCATGTTATTTCGGGCGCGCATGCGCCTGCGCGAGTGCCTTGAAATGCAATGGTTTGGTGCCGCCCGAGCATGATATTTGGCTGGATTCGAATTCCCTGCAGCCACGCGCACCGTTTGTTGTCGGAGCGGCTGGACCGGCCTATCAAACCCTCTGAAAGTTGGCGGCTCCGGCTGCACCTGGCGATCTGCGACATGTGTTCGCGCTTCGAGCGACAGATCGAACTAATGCGCACTGCGGTGCGTCGTATGGGGCAATAGAGCTTCTATGCACGCCACGCTGCCACTTCTCAGAGTCACCGACTTTCCGCCGATCCGCCGCCGCGCGATCGAATCGCTGCAGGTCAATCTCGGCTACACGTGCAACCAGACGTGCGTGCATTGCCACGTGAACGCGGGACCGAACCGTACTGAGCAGATGGATCGCGCGACGATCGACCTGGTGCTTGAAGTGCTTCGCGCGCGTTCGATCCGCAGCTCTTGACCTCACCGGCGGCGCGCCCGAATTGAACGTGCACTTTCGGTCACTGGTCAGCGCCGCGCGTGCGATAGGCGCCGAGGTGATCGACCGCTGCAATCTGACGATCCTTGAAGAACCCAATCAGGAAACGCTGGCCGAGTTTCTGGCGCACGAGGGCGTGCATGTCGTAGCTTCGCTGCCGTGCTACTCGCAGGAAAACGTCGACAAGCAGCGCGGTGCCGGCGTGTTCGACAAGAGCATTCGCGGGTTGCAGAAGCTAAACGCACTCGGCTATGGGCGAGACGATTCCGAGCTGGTGCTCGATCTCGTCTTCAACCCGCAAGGGCCTGTGTTGCCGCCGCCGCAAGCCAAGCTCGAGGCCGATTACAAGCGGCTGCTCGGCGAGAACTTCGGCATTGAATTCAACCGGTTGTTGACGATTACCAATCAACCGATTTCGCGCTTCGGCAGCACGCTGGTCAGCAAGGGGATATTTCGCGACTACATGGCGCTGCTGCGCAGCGCGCATCGCGACGACAATCTCGACGGCGTGATGTGCCGCAACCTGGTGTCGGTCGACTGGCGCGGCTACTTGTTTGACTGCGACTTCAATCAGATGCTGTCGATCCCGCTGCGCGAGCAGGGCCGTCGCGCGAATCGCGTGCACCTCGCCGATCTGCTCGTGACCGATCTGGCCGACAACCCAATCGCGATCGCCGATCATTGCTACGCGTGCACCGCCGGGCAGGGTTCGTCGTGCGGCGGCGCGCTCGACAACTAGGTGAGCGCCAGACGATGAGCGCGATCGGTACGGCACGCCGTGTGGCCGGTATTGCCGGCCGAATCTGCCCGGCGTCCTACAGCTACTCGCCGTCATCCTTTGCACGTCCGCCTGAGCTGCAGACCGAGGCGCTGTACGTCGTCGGCGGGCTGTACGGGAACCGCTTCGCACTCGCCGAAATCCAAAAAATGGTCGTGTGCGAAACAGTGGACGCGCAAATCGTTTTTAACGGCGACTACCACTGGTTCGATGCCGACGTTGATGCTTTCGCACATATCGACAACATCGTTGCCCGGCACGCGGCGTTACGCGGCAACGTTGAGACCGAGTTGGCAAGTGATGACGACGCCAACGGGTGTGGCTGCGCATATCCCGAGTCTGTGCCCGACGATGACGTCGAGCGCTCCAATGAAATACTCGACAGATTGCGTGCGGCCGCGCGTCGAGTCGACGCGCTGAAGCCCGGCATCCGCACGCGGCTGGCAGCGCTGCCGATGCACCTGGTAGCAGATGTCGGCGGTGCTCGCATCGGCATCGTGCACGGCGATGCGTGGGCGCTGGCAGGCTGGCGCTTTGCGCACGATTCGCTGCACAGCGCAGAGCGCGAGCCCGCCTTGAGCGCCGTGTTTGAACAAGCCGCGCTCGACGGATTCGCGTCGACGCACACCTGCCTGCCCGCGCTGAAGTTGTTCGATACACCGCTAGGCGAGCGATTCGTCGTCAACAACGGCGCCGCTGGCATGCCCAATTTTTCGAACACGCGCTACGGCGTTATCACGCGGCTCGCGATCCTACCCGTTCCGCGCGCCTTAGCCTCCGCGCGCCTCTATGGCGCCGACGTGGCCGGTGTGTACGTCGACGCGCTGGCGGTGCGATTCGATACTGCTGCGTGGGACGACGAGTTTGAGAGGCTGTGGCCAAGAAATTCACCTGCCTCTATTTCGTATCGTCATCGCATTCTTAATGGGCCCGATTTTTCAGTCGACGACGCGTTGGGTCGTACGCAGTTGCGTGAATGCCGAGCGGCGTGATGCCGAAGCCTTGCTCGACCTAAGCTCGCTCGCGAAGGGTGCAAGCGCCCAAGAATTTGCCGGGGAAACATCGTGAACAAGACTCGTCTGCTGATCGCGCTTGTACTGCTGGCCGCCATCGCTGCATTTTTCATTTTCGATTTGCAGCAATACCTTTCGCTCGAGTTCTTCAAGCTGAAGCGCGCGCAGGTCGATGCGTATTACGCCGAGCATCCATGGCAGACCGCTGCATTTTTCCTGGTGGCGTATATCGCGATGACAGCACTGTCGATTCCGGGCGCGACCGTCCTCACGCTGATTGGCGGTGCGGTCTTCGGCCTCGTGTTCGGCATCGTCCTCGTTTCATTTGCTTCAGCAATCGGTGCGACCCTTGCATTCCTAGCGTCGCGCCTGTTGTTGCGAGACTGGGTGCAGGCCAAGTTCGGCGACCGCCTTGCCTCGATCAACGCCGGCATCGAGAGAGAAGGTGCGTTTTATTTGTTTGCACTGCGGCTTGTGCCGCTGTTCCCATTTTTCGTCGTCAATCTGCTGATGGGGCTGACGAAGATCCGCACGTGGACGTTCTACTGGGTTAGCCAGCTCGGCATGTTGGCGGGCACTATTGTCTATGTTTACGCTGGAACGAAGCTGGGCGAATTCCGTGTTTCGGCCGGACTGGTGATCGCGTTCGTCCTGCTTGGCATCTTGCCGTTGGCGGCGAAAAAGTTGCTCGACGCAATCAAGGCGCGCAAGGTCTATGCAAAGTGGAAAAGCAAGCGGCCTGCGTCGTACGACTACAACCTGGTTGTGATCGGCGCCGGTTCGGCTGGGCTCGTGTCGGCGTACATAGCGGCGGCGACCAAGGCGAAGGTTGCATTGATAGAAAAACACAAGATGGGCGGCGACTGCCTGAACACGGGTTGCGTGCCATCAAAGGCGCTGATCCGATCGGCGAAGCTGCTGTCGCACATCGCACGCTCGCGCGAGTTCGGCATCGATCACGCGAGCGCCAAGTTCGACTTTGCTGACGTGATGGAGCGAGTTTCGCGAGTAATCAAGCAAGTCGAGCCGCATGATTCGGTCGAGCGCTACGAAGCGCTTGGCGTCGAATGCATTGCCGGCACCGCGAAAATCACCTCTCCCTGGACGGTCGAAGTCGAGACTGTGAGCGGCCGCAAAACATTGACCACCAAGTCGATCGCGATCGCCGCCGGCGCACGGCCGTTCGTTCCGCCGATTCCGGGTCTCGATCAGGTCGGGTATTTAACGTCGGACACCGTGTGGAATCTGCGCGAGCTCCCACGCAGATTGATGGTGCTTGGCGGCGGCCCGATAGGTTGCGAGCTGACGCAGGCGTTTGCCCGGCTTGGCAGTCAGGTGACGCAAATTGAAATGCTGCCGCGACTGATGGTGCGCGAAGACCCTGAAGTCTCGCAACGCGTGCACGACCGCTTCGTCGCCGAAGGCATCGATGTGAAGCTCGGCCACAAGGCGGTGCGATTTGAAATGAACAACAACGCGCGGCGCTTGATCGCCGAGCACGAGGGTCAAGCAGGTTGTAATCGAGTTCGATCAGCTGCTTGTCGCCGTCGGCCGCGTGGCGAACACCAGCGGTTACGGGCTCGAAGAGCTTGGGATCAAGGTGACGCCCCAGAAGACGGTCGAGACCGACGACACCTTGCAAACGCTCTATCCGAACATCTACGCGTGCGGCGATGTCGCCGGACCGTATCAGTTCACGCACACCGCGTCGCATCAGGCGTGGTACGCGGCCGTCAACGCGCTGTTCGGTACGTTCAAGAAATACAAGGCCGATTACCGGGTGATTCCCTGGGCAACGTTTACCGATCCCGAAGTGGCGCGTGTCGGATTGAACGAACAGGAAGCAGCGGAAAAGAAAATAGCGCATACGACAACCGTGTACGGCATCGACGATCTGGATCGCGCGATCGCCGACGGCGAAGCCGACGGCTTCGTCAAAGTACTGACTGCACCGGGCACTGACAAGATTCTCGGCGTAACGATCGTTGGCGTTCACGCAGGTGACTTGATTGCCGAGTACGTGCTGGCGATGAAGCAGAACCTGGGGCTGAACAAGATTCTCGGCACGATTCACATCTACCCGACGCTGGCCGAAGCGAACAAGTACGCGGCGGGTGCATGGAAAAGATCGACCGTCACACAGGGTCAGTGGGCCGTGCTCACCGCGTTTCAGGCTGGCGCCGCGGAGCAGGCGGACTCGGCGCTGTATTGCGAGCACTGCTTTCGATGAGCCGCGACAAGCGCCGCGCGTACCCGGATGAGCCTGCACCGATGCACGGCGGAATGCATGAAGCCAAGGCGTGATTTCCTTTTCGCGGTCATCGCGCTCCCGCTGTATGCGGCCGCACAGCCGAGCTTTGATCACTCGCACGCGGCGTGGGATGCGCTGTTGCGCAAGCACGTCAAGTTGATCAAGGACGGTCAGGGTCACGCAAATGCGAGCCAGGTGGATTACAAAGGTCTGGCACAGGAGCGTGCGGCACTTGCCGCTTATCTGCAGTCGCTCTCTGCGGTCACGTCGGCGCAGTACGCAGGGTGGAGCAAATCGCAGCAATACGCGTTTCTCGCCAACTCGTACAACGCATTCACGATCGAGAAAATTCTGACGCGCTATCCAAACCTGAAATCGATACGCGATTTCGGCAACGTGATCGGCAATCCTTGGAAGGATCGCTTTTTCACGCTACTCGGCAAACCACAACACCTGGACGGCATCGAGCACGAAACGATGCGAGCGCCCGGCGCGTTTGACGATCCTCGCGTGCACGTCGCGGTCAACTGCGCATCGATCGGGTGCCCGATGCTAAGTAATGACGCGTTCACGCCTGACAAGATAGACGCACAACTCGACGACCTATTTACACGCTTCATGTCCGACCGCTCGCGCAACCGCTACAACACTGAAACCAAGACGGTCGAGCTATCGCGCATTTTTGATTGGTACGGCAAGGACTTCGACAAGGGTCACAAAGGATTTTCTTCGGTGAACGACGTCGTCGCAAAGTACGCGGACCAGCTCGCCGATGCAGCCAACGATCGTGTGCAACTGCGCTCCGGCAAGGTAGCGATCCGCTTTCTGGAGTACGACTGGTCGCTGAACGACGTGCGCTGATGCGGCTCGCGGTGGTCGTACCGGTCTTTAACGAAGCCACTGTGATCGAAGCGACGCTGGCTCGACTGTGGCCGCTGCGCACGCGCGGCGTTCGCGTGATCGTCGTCGATGGCGGCAGTACTGATGCCACTACGACGCTTGCGAAGCCGCACGCCGATCAGGTGTTGCAATCGGAACGCGGGCGCGCACAGCAGATGAATGTCGGTGCGAGGGCCGCGATCAATGATGGCGCCGACGTGTTGCTGTTCGTCCACGCAGACAGCGAACTGCCCGACTCGGCTGATCGCTTGATCGATGCCGCACTGCGAACCACCCGACGTGCGTGGGGGCGCTTCGACGTGCGCATCGACGGAGCAGCGCCAATGCTGAGAATCGCCTCGGCGATGATGAACTGGCGCTCGCGAATGACCGGCATCTGCACCGGCGATCAGGCAATCTTCGTGACACGCCCCGCGTTCGAGAGGTTGGCCGGTTTTGCGCCCATAGCATTGATGGAAGACATCGAGTTCTCGAAGCGCGCCAAGCGTCTCTCACGGCCGGCGGCGATCAGCACACGTGTGGTGACATCAGGCCGGCGCTGGCAGCGGCATGGTATCTGGCGCACGATCATTCTGATGTGGCGCTTTCGTCTGGCGTATTTTTTCGGCGCCGATCCGCAGCGGCTGGCACAGCGCTATCGCGATGCGCGCTAGGTTCCTTGAGCGTTGTGCAGGTTGCCCGCGGTGAAGCGGCTGCTGCTCGCCGGCGGTGGGCAGGCGCATGCGCTCGTCTTGCGCGACCTGGCACGGCACCGACCAGCCAACGTCGACATTGTTCTCGTTACGCCGTCGACCCAGTTGCGATACAGCGGCATGCTGCCGGGCTGGATTGCGCGTCACTACACGCCGGAAGAATTGACGATCGAGCTCGCGCCGCTGGCGCAGGCTGCAAATGCAACGCTGATATCGGCGCAGGTCCAAAAACTCGATCTAGCGAACAGAACCGCCTTTACCGACTGCGGCGAAGCGTTCGACTTCGACGTGTTGTCGATCGCCACCGGCGCTGTGGTCGACGCCGATGCGATCAGCGGTGCGCGTGAACACGCGCTGTCTTTGCGTCCATTCGAGAGCTTTATCGCCGGCTGGGAATGTCTCGTGCAAAGCGCGACGGAAGCACGCGCACCGTTTCGCTTGACGGTGATTGGCGGCGGAGCAGCAGGTGTGGAGACCGCACTGGCCGCGGCCTATCGCGCACGCGCGATGCCTTCGCCCATGCGCGTCCAGCTACTCACTGGCGGCGTGCCGATTCTGCCCGGGCACGGGGATCGTGCGCGGTCGCTGATGAACGCTGCGCTCGATAAACAACGGCGTACAAGTGCTTGACGCTATCGCCCAGCGCGTGGAACCCGACGCGGTCGTCACCCATGACAAGCGGCGGCTAGCCACTGATGCAACCCTGATCGCCACTGGCGCTTCGCCCGCCGATTGGCTGCGCAATACTCAATTGGCGCTCGATGACCGTGGCTTCATTGCCGTCAACTCCCATTTGCAATCGATTTCGCATCCGTTCGTTTTCGCCGCAGGCGATGTCGCCACGCTGACTGAAACGCCGCGGCCTAAATCGGGCGTCTATGCAGTACGTTCGGCTAGGGTGCTTGCAAACAATTTGATGGCCGCCACAACGGGGGACATCTCTGTGTGCATTCACACCCCAGAGCAGAGCGCTATACCTGATCTCAACGGGCCCGAAGCATGCGATCGCATCATGGGGAACTTGGGCATTCGCTGGCCGCTGGGTGTGGCACTGGAAAGACCGCATCGATCGGGGCTACATTGCGAAGCTGAGCTGTCAGGCACACTGAAAAGCCATGCGCACGCTTGCGATTCTCGCCTTCATCGTGGTCGTCCTGCCCCTGCTCTTGCTCGCGGCCGGTCAATTCGGATTGTTCAAAGGTCGTCCGCCGACTGAGCCGGGGTTGCGCGAAGGCAAGCTGAAACCACCGTCGCGCACGCCGAACAGTGTTAGCAGTCAAGCCGCGCTATGGCCTGAGGCCGAATACGCTGTCCAATACGCCAAAATCGACCCGCTCGCGTTCACGCAGGACTCCGCCCTTGCGATGAATCGATTGCGCGAAGTGTTGGCGAACTGGCCCGGTGCGCACATCGTCGAGAACAGTCCGGAGTATCTATCGGTGCAGTTCGAGACGCGCTGGCTGCGATTTGTCGACGACGCTGAATTCTTGCTTGATCCCGCCGCGCACGTTATCCACGTGCGCTCGGCGTCGCGACTTGGCCGCAAAGACTTTGGAGCCAATCGCAAGCGAATAGAAGCGATTCGCCAACGAGCTGACCTGAGATAGCAGTCGCGCGCCAGCGAGTGTTACGCGGTACGTGCGCTGCGCGCAAACGACGGTGGCCTGCGATGCATCGTTGCGTGCTCATACGCATGCGCCAACTTGAGCAGCGTCGATTCGCTCCATGCCGGTCCAACAATCGAAAGTCCCACAGGGAGGCCGCCGATCGCACCCATTGGCACGGTGATGTGCGGGTATCCGGCGATGGCCGCCATCGACGAGAAGCCCCCCGTTGAGTAGTCCCCATTGATCAGGTCGGTCAACCAGGCCGGTCCGCCGCTTGGGGCAATCAAAGCGTCTAGCTGATGCTCCGATACCGCCTTGTCGATCCCGTCCTCTCGTGTGGCCCTTCTCGCCTTTGTCAGGGCGTCGCGATATACCGCGCTGTCGAGTCCCCCACGCGACTCGGCCATCGTGAGTAGCTCCTGCCCGAAATGCGGCATCTCTTGTGCGCGGTGCCGCTCGTTGAACTCGATCAACTCGGCGAGGTTCTTGATCGGCGCCCCCACCGCAAACTCAGCGAGATACGTGTTCAGTCCGGCCTTGAACTCATGCAATAGCACCTCGAACTCGGCGTCGCCGTAGCTCGCGCGTGGCGGCAAGCTGATCGGATCGATGATTTCAGCGCCGCGCGACTTCATCGTCCGTAGCGCGTCATCAAAAATCTGCCGCACGCGGTCGTTAGCCGACGACATAGCCACGCGCCACCCCGATACGTGCGCCACGCAATCCATCGTCATTCAGCGAAAAGGCGATAGGCACTTTTGCGTCGGTCGTGGCGACGTCGCGCGCATCCGAGCCGGCGATGACGGCGAGTACTGCCGCCGCGTCAGCCACCGTGCGCGTCATTGGACCGGCGGTATCCATCGAGTGCGCGATCGGCACGATACCGTCGCGACTGACCAGGCCAACCGTAGGCTTCACTCCTACCAAGCCGTTGCGCGACGCAGGCGAGACGATCGAGCCATCGGTTTCGGTGCCGATCGCGGCGACCGCCAGATTGGCTGCCACTGCCGCGCCACTGCCCGAGCTTGAGCCACTGGTGTTGCGATCGAGCGCATAAGGATTACGCGTCAACCCGCCACGGCCGCTCCACCCGCTGGTCGAGCGTGTCGAGCGGAAGTTCGCCCATTCGCTCAGATTCGTCTTGCCAAGAATAATTGCGCCAGCGGCACGCAACCGGGCGACAAGCGCTGCATCGCGCGGCGACTTTGCACCCACTAAAGCGAGCGATCCGGCCGTGGTCTGCATCCGGTCAGCGGTGGCGATGTTGTCTTTCAGCAGGATCGGCACCCCATGCAGCGGTCCGCGCGCATGGCCAGCTTTGCGCTCGCGGTCCAACTCGCCGGCGATCTTCAGCGCGTCCGGGTTCATCTCAATCACCGAATTCAGCTTCGGGCCAGCGCGGTCGATTGTCTTGATGCGCTGCTGATATGCGACGACTAGAGCGCGGGCAGAAAGCCTGCCCGACGCCATTTGCTGCTGCACTTGAGCGATCGTGATCTCACCGTAGGCAAACGGATCAGCGGCGCGGGACGATGCAGTAGCCACGGTAAGAGCTCCAGCGCCCGTCGTCACAAGAAACTGACGCCGCAACATCGTTTCATATCACCGTTTCAGGAAGCGGCAGCGGTTCGACAAGCATTGCCTGCAGCTTCTTGCGCACCATGTCGATATGGGCGCGGAGTGCATACAGCTCATCGGCATACGACAACGGAACGCTGATCTGCTCGACGCGATGCTCGAGCTGGTCGAGCCGAGGCAGCAATTCGGCAGGCATCACATTGGTTGCGTTTGCGGCCTCCTCGATTTCGCGTAACTGCCGATACCAGCGAAACACGCGCGACCGAATTCGAAATTCGTACATTGGCGGCACGATTCGAGACAGCGGAATCAGTATGACGATGATCGATGCCAGCACCACCCACATGCGATCAATCAGGTTCGCCATCCAAAACGGCAGGTAGCGCTGCAAGAACGGCGGCCCGTCCCGATAAAACCTCGCCGCTTCCGCGGCAAGCGGAAACTCATTTGCACCCCCGTTGGGAAATTCTCCGGCCGGACCGAACCAGGAACTCTCACCATGGATGCGCTGGGCTGCTTGAACAAACAATTGAATCAGCGCCGGATGAAAGCGATCGGTTGTCACTAGGCTGGCGGTCGCTGCTACGAGGCGAACGTCTGCTGGTGGAACGTCCTGCGCCAGATCGACGGTGCCGCGCGGCATTGTGACGCTCCTGAGAAATTCGAAGCGCCGCGCATACGCTTCAGCTTGCGGAAACTCGAGCAGTCGGATGCCAGGCGTCTGCAACAGCATGCGTACGAACGCCGACTCGGGGGCCGATACGAACGTGAGCGCATCGAGCTCGCCACCCAGCAGCGCCACCACCGCGGGAGTCGGTGGCAGCCGCTGCAACTTCATCTGCGCTGGATCAATCCTGTTCGCGCGCAGCAATTTGTCGATCAAATTGGCAGCACCACTGCCAGGCTCGCCCATGTTCAAGCTCAACGGGACAATCTGCTGCAGCCGATCGAGCGTGTCATCTGACACCGTGCGTTGAGCAGCTTCGGTGCGATAGAACAGCCACACGGGTTCCACGAACAAATTGCCCAGTGAGAACAGTGGCCGTCCGCTCTTGTCCTCATCCACGGCGTAAATCGCATCACCAGCACCGCTTTGCATGAACGCGATGTCGACGCCCGAGTTGGGATCGCGCAACAGCCTGCGGTTTTCAGCAGCGCCCGCCGTCGTGCGCAGCTCGACCTTGATGCCGTGTCGGGCGAGCTCGGCCGCGTAGCGCTTGCCGAACTCCGCATACGCGCCCTGCTCGGCGCCGGTGGCCAGTACGACCGTGCGTGGCGGCGTCGGATCGAGAATGAGATAGGCAAGCCACAGCAGCACCAGCGTCAGCAGTACGAACGGGCCGGCGCTGATCACCAGCTCGCGCAAAGACACCAGTGACAACGGCAGCCGTTTCATGCGCAGGATTATGCCGCCGCTGCGCCTCGTCCCTGATCTCTGCACAATTCGCTTCATAATCGCGTTACGTTTTTGGCGGAGGCTCATATGCGGTTTGAAAACGACCCCGAAGGAATGCGGCTGCCGATCAAGCTCGATACGGCGACCAATGGCGAGTACGCCCCGATCCCGCTGGCACCGGCGCATCACCACGCCCGCGCGCTGGCAATGGAATCGGCCACGGCGAATGCGAAGCGGCTTGGGATCGATCGCCGGAGCTTTCTGGTTTCCGCGTGCGGAGCCGCTTCATCGCTGCTGGCGATGAACGATGCCTACGCATCGAACGGCGCACGCGGTGGGTTCTATCAGATCGAGCGGGAAGCCGCGCTCGATATGCAGCTTGCACGCTCTTCGGTCGACGGCACCGAATTCATTTTCGACGTGCAAGGCCACTTTGTTAATCCGACCGGCGCATGGTTGAAGCGCTTGCCGCCCGGCGCGAAGCCAATGCAGGGCTTTGCCTCGTCGGCGCGCTGCGAGCCGCACAAAGGACCTGGCGAGTTCGACTATCTGCGCTGTATCGGGCCGGACCAGTTCGTCAAAGATGTCTTCATGGATTCGGATACCGACTTGATGGTGCTGTCGTTCGTGCCGTCAACTCGCGAAGGCGAACCGTTGACGATCGAGGAAGCCGCGGCGACTGCGCGCATCGTCGAGCAGCTGAACGGCACGCATCGCTTGCTGGTTCACGGGCGCGTCAATCCGAATCAGCCGGGTGATCTGGAAGCTATGGACGAGCTCGCGTCCCGCCACAAGATCTCGGCGTGGAAGACGTACACGCAGTGGGGGCCCGGTGACACGGGCGGATTCTTCATGGACGACGACGCTGGCATTCGCTTGATCGAAAAAGCGCGCAAGCTCGGCGTCCGCAACATCGCAATTCACAAAGGTCTCGCCTTTGGTCCGAAGTCTTACGAGCACTCGACGTGCGTCGACATAGGCCGTGTGGCGAAGCGTTATCCCGACGTCAACTTCCTGATCTATCACTCGGGATTCGTCGCAAACAAGGCAGAAGGTGCGTATGACCCGAAGCGTACCGATGGCATTGACGCGCTGGTGACCAGCCTGCTGGACAACGGCATCAAGCCCGGATCGAACGTGTATCCCGAGCTCGGTTCCACCTGGCGCCTCGCGATGCGCGACCCGGACACTGCCGCGCACACGATAGGGAAGCTCGTTAAGTACTGTGGCGAGAACAACGTGCTGTGGGGCACCGATTCAATCTGGTACGGCTCGCCGCAGGATCAGATCCAGGCGTTCCGCACGTTCCAGATCGCACCCGCGTCTGCGCGACAAACACGGCTATGCGGAAATCACGCCCGCGCTACGCGCAAAGATTTTCGGCACCAATGCGCTGAAGATCTATCCGGTGGCGCCTGAGATCGTCAAGAAGCACGTACGCCAGGACAAAGTGGCGCAACAAAGGCGGGAGTATCGCGAGCAACCTGATCCGGCGTTCGTCACGTACGGACCGAAGACTCGCCGCGAATTCCTGAATCTGCTTAGCTGGAGTTAGCGGTAGCATTGTCGTTCTAATGCGGGACGGACTATGCTTGCCCGCGTCGGCGGCCGCTCGGCAGCCCGTCAATAACAAGGAGGCGCAATGATTTCTTATCGCACCGTGATGCAGAGCACGCTTGTCGCCGCGGCCATGACGCTTGCAGGTTGTGGCTGGTGGTCGTCGATGACGGGGGACACGGTGAGCATGAAAAATTCGCTCACTGGCGCACAGGAAGTTCCCGCGGTGACGACCGGTGGATCCGGTACGGTCGAAACGACATTTGATAAGTCGACCAATGTATTGACGTGGAGCGTGGCCTATTCCGGATTAAGCGGCCCGGTGACGGCCGGTCACATTCACGGGCCGGCGCCCGCAGGCACGAATGCCGGGGTGTTGATTCCATTTACCGGTGACCTATCGAGCCCGATCAAAGGCAAGGCCACATTGACCGCAGCTCAGGTAGCGGACCTCACGGCAGGCCGCCTTTACGTCAACCTGCATACCGCCAAGAATCCCGGCGGCGAAATCCGGGGTCAACTGACCAAGTAGCTCCAAGCTAGCGGTGGGCTGATCAGATTCAGCCTACCGCTTTCCCCATCTCTTCCACTACCTTCTTCGCATCCCCGAACACCATCATCGTCTTCGGCATATAGAACAATTCGTTATCAAGACCGGCGTAGCCACTGGCCATCGAGCGCTTGTTAACGATCACCTGCTTTGCCTTGTACGCCTCCAGAATCGGCATGCCGGCGATCGCGGACTTTGGATCCTTCGCAGCCGGGTTGACGACATCGTTGGCGCCGAGAATCAGCGCGACATCGGCTTCGCCAAACTCGCCGTTGATGTCTTCCATCTCGAACACCTGGTCGTACGGCACCTCGGCCTCGGCGAGCAGCACATTCATGTGGCCCGGCATGCGGCCGGCAACCGGATGAATCGCGTACTTCACCTTCACACCCTTGGCGATCAACTTGTCCGCGAGTTCCTTCAGCGGATGCTGCGCGCGCGCGACCGCCAGGCCATAACCCGGCACGATGATCACTGTCTCGGCGTTGTCCATCAAGAACGCCGCGTCGTCAGGCGAGCCCGAGCGAACGGGCCGCTGCTCGGTCCCTCCCGCCGCGGCGGCGACTTCACCGCCGAAGCCGCCGAGAATCACGTTGAAAAATGAGCGGTTCATCGCCTTGCACATGATGTACGACAGGATCGCACCGCTCGATCCGACCAGCGACCCGGCAATGATCAGCATGAAGTTGTTCAGCGAAAACCCAATGCCTGCCGCGGCCCAGCCGGAATAGCTGTTCAGCATTGACACCACCACCGGCATATCGGCGCCGCCGATCGGAATGATGATCAGTACACCGAGGACGAATGCAATGGCAAGCATCGCCCAGAATGCAAACCACTCCTGCGACATCGCGAACCACGCGCCGAACGCAAACATCGCGATCGCAAGCGCGAGATTCAGCATGTGCTGACCTGTGAAAACCACCGGCGCACCCTTGAACAATCTGAATTTGTACTTGCCTGATAGCTTGCCGAAAGCGATCACGGATCCGGAGAACGTGATCGCACCGACGAACGCGCCGATAACAAGTTCGATGCGGTTGCCGGTAGGAATCGCGCCGCCGCGTTCAGCGATACGGAACGCCCACGGCTCCGCCACCGCTGCGACTGCGATGAACACGGCAGCCAGGCCGATCATCGAGTGCATGAACGCCACCAGCTCAGGCATCTTGGTCATTTCGACCTTGTTCGCCATCAGAGTGCCGGCCGTGCCACCGACCAGCAGTGCGCCAAGAACCCAGCCCATGCCGGTCGTTGCGACCTGCGGTGCAACCTTGTAGATCAGCGCAGTGGTGGTTGCGATCGCGATCGCCATGCCGGCCATGCCGAATGCATTGCCGCGCCGCGACGTCGTCGGATGCGACAGACCCTTCAGCGCCTGAATAAAAAAGATCGACGCGACGAGGTAAAGCAGGACAACGACGTTGATGGTGAGCGTCACTTGCGCTCCTTCTTCCTGAACATCTCGAGCATGCGCCGCGTCACCAGGAATCCGCCGAACACATTGACGGCCGCCAGCGCAACGGCCAGCACACCCATCGTTTTGCCCAACACCGTTTCAGTGAGCGCCGCCGCGAGCATGGCGCCGACGATGATGATGGCGGAGATCGCATTGGTCACACTCATCAACGGCGTGTGAAGTGCCGGCGTGACGTTCCATACGACGTGATAGCCGACGTAGATCGCCAGCACGAAGATGATCAGATTGATGACGATCGGCCCTACCGTTTCCATCCCGGCTTCCCCTAGTTCTTGCGCTTTATTTCGCCATTCATGCACAGCAGACACGCCGCGACGATGTCATCGTCGGCGGGCACGACGAAATTGCCTTCCTTGTCGACCACCAGCTTCAAGAAATCGAGCACGTTGCGCGCGTACAGCGCCGACGAATCGGTAGCAACCGTCGCCGCGAGGTTCGGCTGTCCGATGATGTGGACGCCGTGCTTGGTCACCGTCTTGCCGAGCTCCGACAGCGCGCAATTGCCACCCTGCTCAACCGCCATGTCAACGATCACCGAACCGGGTTGCATCGTCTTGACCATCTCTTCGGTGATCAGGATCGGTGCCTTGCGGCCGGGAATCAAAGCGGTCGCGATCGCGATATTCGACTGCTTCAGGCGCTCGCCAACCGCGGCGGCTTGCCGCTGCATCCAAGATGCCGGCATCGGGCGTGCATAGCCGCCGACACCCTGTGCGATCTCGCGCTCCTCGTCGGTTTCATACGGAACATCGACGAATTTCGCTCCGAGCGATTCGATTTGCTCCTTGACCGCAGGGCGCACATCAGACGCCTCCACCACCGCACCCAGCCGCTTCGCGGTTGCAATCGCTTGCAGTCCCGCAACGCCGGCGCCAAGAATCAGCACGCGCGCTGCTTTCACTGTGCCTGCCGCCGTCATCATCATCGGCATCATCCGGCCATAGAGCGAAGATGCCATCAGCACCGCCTTGTAACCGGCGATATTGGCCTGCGACGACAACACATCCATGCTTTGCGCACGCGTCGTGCGCGGCGCGGCCTCGAGCGCGAATGCGGTCAGCCCCGCGGCATTCATCGCCGCGATTCCGTCGTTATTGAACGGCTCGAGCAGCCCGACGATGGCCGCGCCGCGCTTCATTTGCACGAGTTCCGCAGCCGCCGGCGTTCGAACTTTCAGCACCATCTGCGCCCCGAGCGCGTCGGCCGCGCTGCCGAGCGACGCACCCGCCGCCGCATAGGCCTCATCAGGATAACTGGCGTTGGCGCCAGCGCCCGACTCAACGACGACGTGATGCTTGGCAGCGACAAGCTTCTTGACGGTCTCAGGCGTCGCCGCGACTCTGGACTCGCCGGCTCCCCTTTCCGCCGGTACTCCGATATTCATGCGGCGCTGTCTCCGGCTATTCGCCTGTTTTTATAGAATCGCGACTTTACGCGAAAGCACCGAATCGATGAGCGGCAAGCGCGTCGTCATCGGCATGTCCGGCGGCGTCGATTCATCGGTGGCCGCGTATCTGCTGAAGCAGCAAGGCTACGACGTGGTCGGCCTCTTCATGAAAAATTGGGAGGACGATGACGATGACGAGTACTGCTCGACGCGGCAGGACTTGATCGACGCAGCGGCAGCTGCCGATGTCATCGGCATCGGGTTGGAAGCGGTCAATTTTTCAGCCGAGTACAAGGATCGCGTGTTCGCCGAGTTTTTGCGCGAATACTCGGCCGGCCGCACGCCGAACCCCGACGTGCTGTGCAACGCGGAGATCAAGTTCAAGGCGTTTCTCGATCATGCAATCAAGCTCGGCGCTGAACACATCGCGACCGGGCACTACGCGCGCGTCCGCGAAGCCGACGGTGGGTATCAATTGCTGCGCGGACTCGATCGCGGCAAGGACCAAAGCTACTTCTTGCATCGGCTCAATCAAGCGCAGCTGGCACACACACTGTTTCCGATCGGTGAGCTGCAAAAAACCGACGTCAGAAAAATCGCGCACGACATCGGATTGCCGAACGCCGCAAAGCGCGATTCCACCGGCATCTGCTTTATCGGCGAGCGCCCGTTTCGCGAATTTCTCAATCGGTATCTGCCGATGACGCCAGGCCCCATTCGAACGCCAGACGGTGCGATTGTCGGCGAACACGTCGGGCTCGCGTTTTACACGCTAGGGCAACGCAAGGGAGTTGGTGTCGGTGGCGTGCGGGATTCCTCCGGCGAACCCTGGTTCGTCGCCCGCAAGGACATGGGCGCGAACACGTTATGGGTCGTGCAGGGACACAACCATCCGTGGCTGATGTCAAACCGGCTGACGGCCCGCGACTTGACTTGGACGGTAGGCGTTTCTCCGGCGGCAGGAACACGTCTTGCCGCTAAGACACGATATCGGCAAGCCGATGCTGAGTGCATCGTGAGTTCGATAGACAACGGAACCCTCGAACTGACGTTCAGCGAGGCGCAATGGGCGGTTACCCCCGGACAGTCTGCCGTTCTGTACCAAGGCGAAGTTAGTCTGGGTGGTGGAGTGATTGAAGCAACACCGATAACTAGACTCGATCGGAGCACAGCCGCGATGTGACTGCGCCGATTGAACCGACTGGAAAGTGAGTTCATCATGAAGCGCGCTGCACTGTTTTTTTCTCTTTCGATAGCTGCTACCTCTGGACTCGTCGCCTGCGGCGGCGGATCATCAGACGCGGCCCCGGCTCCTGGAAGCGGCACGCCGGCACCGGCTCCTCACCTGGGTCGCCGACACCGGCGCCTCCGCCGCACCGCCTCCTCCCGCCGGCACCGGCCTCAACAGAAATACCCACGCTGACGCGGACAACAGTCGTCAGCGGACTACAAAATCCGTGGGACCTTGCGTTTACTCCCGACGGCACGATGCTGTACACCGAAAAGTGCCGCGGTCTGTCAGCGCGATTTGCAAACGGCACAACGGTCCGTTTGTTTGGTACTGCGGATCATCGCCGTCACTTGTTGCGCCGGATCTGTTCTGTGAGGGACAGAGCGGCGTTCACGGCGTCGCCGTTGACCCGGACTTCGCAACCGGAACTCGTTACGTGTACGTGTTCATGGCGTCCAACCTGACGACGAACCCGCGCACCAATCGCGTCGTGCGACTACAGCTCAGCGCAGACACGATGAGCGCGAGCAATCGCACCGACATCATTACTGACATTGCATTTAAAGATGTGGGCAATGGAGTTGGCGGCTCAGGTGCGCACAGTGGAGGACGCTTGCGATTTGGTCCCGACCGTTTTCTCTACGTGACGTCAGGCGACAACCACAACGCAACGTTGCCGCAGGATCTGTCACGCCTTGGCGGCAAAGTGCTGCGCGTCGATCGTAACGGGGCCGCAGCGCCAGGCAACAACACACCCGCCGGCGGTGACCCGCGGATTTTTACGTACGGCCATCGCAACGTTCAGGGAATTACCTTCCGCCCAGCGGGCCAGCCCAACGCCGGACAACCCTTCACGGCGGAGCATGGCCCGAACCATTCCGACGAAGTCACGCCGCTGGTAGCGGGCGGCAATGCAGGTTGGGATCCGCAGAACAGGGCCGGCCTCAGCTGTCCTAGCAACTATTGCGGCTACGCAGGTAATCCGACCACGATGCCGATGACCGACACCGCACGCTTCCCCAATGCGATGCGCGCGAGTTGGGTGCATGACACTGGCGCTCGCGGCGTGGGGCCCGCGACGTTTCTGAGCGGGACGCAGTGGAAAGCCTGGGATGGTCGCTTGCTGGTTGGCGTCATGGCTGGCGAACGAATCGCTGTCCTGCAGCTTGACCCAGCCGGAATGACGATCTCGAACGCGACGGCGGCTTTGCCGACAGCGCGCAGCCGCTCACTGGTCCAAGGATTGGATGGGAACCTTTACGTGGTGACTGACGGCGGGGAGATCTGGCGCGTAGTACCCAGCTAGCCCCAAAAGTATTGCCGCCCTATTTCGGGCCTGGCATCGTCTTAAGGGTTGAGCTCAGTTCATTGGACTTAGTCTGCCAGGCGCGCCCTGCCTTCCGGTAGCCTTCGTCTTCGCATTTTCCCGCTCATTAGCGCCAACTAAAGCCGCTCGCTTCGCGCAAGCGCGCGACCGCTTTGTAACTGAGATCAAATTGTGTGGCGAGTGACTAGTCACAGCATGCTGCGGAACGTGAACGTGCGTTCGCTTCCCGCTCTGCTTTGTAGCTGTTTGCTGGGCGCTGGTGCTGTTGTACTTGCGTGGTACTTCGGCGATACGTCAGCCAGCGAAGCAGATCTGGTGCGGTTTCTGCCGGTAAGTGATGCGCAGGGGTATCACTCGTGCGCGACATCTCTGGCCGTAACGGGCGACTTCCAAAGCCTCAGCGTGGATTGGTGCTCCAGGAGGGTCTTGTACCCGGCGATGCTCGCGTCGATGCTGAACTTGACGGGCTGGAGTTCGCACGGCGTGCTGTTGTTACAGGGCGCGATCACAGGTCTGTGCATTTACATCTTTTCGCTAACCATCAGCAAGCTATTTAGTGTGCTGGTAGCCGCCACGGCCGCAGCATTGCTAAGCGTCTACGCATGGGAATTTGTAATCGGGCTGTTCATGACCGAGGTTCCAGGCTTTGCGCTTGGTTTGCTTGGGCTGTCTTTACTTCTGACATTTAGCGAGAGTAGCCGAGTCTCTGCGCTTTTCCTGGGATGTGCTCTGTTAAGCCTAGCGATGACTGCCCGTGCCGGTGCGGTTCTTGTCTTGCCGGCAGTCGTGTTGTGGACGCTAACTGCGGGCGAGAAAAACAGCGCGTCAAGCAAAGTTACTAGTGCACTGATTGCTTCGGCTGGAATTCTTGCAGGACCCATCATTCAAGTGCTTATGGTGTGGTCGCTTGGCGGAAATCCCTCGAACACTGGCGGTAACTTTTCCGCCTCCCTATACGGTCTTTCAACCGGTTCGCGCGACTGGACAGAGGCATATCGACATTTCGAGGCATTGTTCAAGCAAAGCGAAAACGCCGCATTCGTGCACGTGTACACGGCGGCAGTTCAAAACATTTTGCAAGCGCCACAAGTTTTCTTCATTGCCTTGGCGAACGCGGCGCTTTTCTTTGTACGGAATCTATTTGCGTACGGGGTCGTGGAGTACGCCAATCCCCTCTTAAGTGTATTGGCCGCGCTCGGTGTTATCCGTTGCATCATGTCAGTTCGAAGCTCATGGGCAAGCCTGCTGCTAATCCTCACTGCGGCCGAGCTTTTGACAGCGCCATTGATTGTCGACAGCGGAGGAAACCGGATCTTTGCCGCTACGATCGCCGTGCGTACCCGTCCTATGCGCGCTCGGCATACAGCTCCTTGTCGGACGCATCCAGCTTGTTTTTCGGCGACCTGCGTTTGAAGGCAAGCGTTCCGGCGACAAAGAAATGGTGGCGACTGCGGCAGCGAGCGCGGGTTTGCTCTACTGTCCACAATGGTCATATCGGCATTTCGGCCACATTGGGGACAGACAGGGATCGAATCGGAAATAGGCTGCCCCGAAGGCTTGAGCGAAGTGATCAGTCGAGTCGGAGGGGAGTCGCAGTTGATCGTCAGCGTCGACCGAGACACGACGGTCGAAAGCCTAAGTCCATTTCGATTCGGCCGCCAACGCTTACTGAAGGATGATCGGCTTATGTATAGCTGGTCGGAACCTTTGCTGAGTTCGTCGCGTCCGATATCCATCTTGCGAGCGGTAAGTCTTTCTCGAGAGAAATTTGGTCGAATTGAGCCGCTCGCATTCATCGGTGAGCTGCAGACTTCAGACCAGCCGGTCTCTTTCTGCGTCGATCAATCTAGGTTCGTGCACTTTGGCAATGTAGCTCACTATCTCATCGTCTACGCAAGACAGGCACCCTCTCCCTGAGGCTTGCACAGAATGCCTTTGGCCGAGATGCCTTCATCCTCGCCAATTTATCTCCCGAGAATGATGGATCCTAACGCGTCCTTCCGACAAAATCGGGACGTACTTGTCGCTCGCTGCTGTCGGAACGGGCGACGTCGGTGAATGGGCTGATCGCGCGCACGGCTATTGCGACGTGTCCCGCGTGATCGAACCCGCGACAATGGGCGATACGTCACACGACCTTTCCTACCTCGACGATGCAGCCCGCGGGCGATTAAGATGCTCGATCGTTCGACGGTGCCGGATCCAAGATCGAGCGATGAAACGTCCGGCACACTAAGGCTTCCTGTCTGTTATGTAATAGGTATCGGGAACAAGCAACACTACTTCGCTGATGGATATGTAGACGCGCTCGAGCAACGGCTAGGGCGCAAAGCAGAGAGCGACGTTTGTTCCCGATGCAGCGCACTGGCGATATGGCGGCACTTCACTCTCGGATGGTGCATAACCACAGTACCGTTTCAGCAGCGTGCAGTAGTTCGGTGACTGACTGCGCGTGCGACGCATGCGATCAATTGAAAGGTCCCTGGAAAGTTCACCTAGATGTGCAATGTTCAGCGATATTGTCAGACATCGGGTGAAATCGATCTTTAAGTCCAAACCCAAATGAAGGCTGTAACTCTCACTCGCTTACTTTATCGGCGCTTCTTCCGCAAGGACGCCGACGCAGGATTCGCGCTACTTCACAAGCTCGGAGCGATTCTCTTACCAGGTTATCGGTTTTCATATAACCACTTAGATTGGTGGCGTAACGAGGGGTTTAATCGATACTTAATTCAATTCGGTGAGCTAGATGGGATGAATACAGACCGGCGCTGGATGGTCTACGAGCTGGCGAGGATGGCCCGCGAAGTTGCTGGTGATACTGCCGAATGCGGAGTCTTTAAGGGTGCATCTTCCTATCTGATTTGTGCCGCTCAGCGTGGAACCGACAAGGTGCACCATATGTTTGATTCCTTCGCGGGGCTGTCAACTCCAGGCCCTCGCGATGGTGATTACTGGAAGTCCGGCGCTCTGGCGTGCTCGCTTGAAGAAGTGCAGGCTCGTCTCCAAGAATTTCCGGCGGTTCGGTATCACCGTGGGTGGATCCCGGACTGCTTTCCGGCTGTGGCCGATCGCCAATTTTCATTTGTCCATATTGACGTTGATCTGGAGCAACCTACGCACGATAGTGCGGAGTTCTTCTGGCCGCGGCTGAACCACGGTGGGGTGTTACTTTGTGATGACTACGGCTTCACGTCATGTCCCGGGGCCACTGTCGCACTAGATGAGTTCTTCGCAACTCGACCGGAACGTGTAGTTGCTCTCAGCGGCGGAGGTGGATTTGCAATTAAAGGGGTAGCAGTCGGGCCTCGGTTTGAAGACCCTCCGCGCACAACATTTTGAGTTGTCCACTCCTTTTCCCCCGCTAAGACCTAAGCATGCGTGGGCCATCGTATTCCGACTGATTGAATGACACAGGCGCGCACATACGCCGCTCGCCGTTTTCGCCATACCTGTGGCGCGGATCGAGCCGCCAAAAAAGCGCGTTGTTGGCGATCTGGATCGGAATTTGATCATTCCATCAAGGTTGCTGGCGAAGTCTTACCCGCTCCCTAGCGTCATTCCCGTGAGCCAAGTTTCTGCGGACCGGACGATCGCCAATGCGATGGTGCGACTTGTCTTGTTCGTGCTGGTAGCCAAAGGCCTAGGTGCTCTGAAGGAAGTCGGACTTGCGGCGTACTACGGCGTCGGACCGCTGATGGACGCCTATCTCCTGAACTTCTCGATCGCAAACACGCTTGCCTCTACGTGGCTGGGCATACTGAGTGCCATCCTTGTCCCCCTGCTGATCCATCAACGCAATCCGCCGGTCGAGTTGAACTCTTTCGTGGAGAACTAGTCGGTTGGACGGTTCTAGTTGGTGTGACGCTCGCCTTGATTTATGCGTTCATCATGCCGGGCGTGGCCAAGCTACCCGCGCTTGGCCTCCCAGTTGCGACAGCCTCTCTCGTTGGCGCGCAGGCGATTTTCTTATGCGCCCTCGTGCCGCTCGGCTTCCTTTCGGGGTTGGCGACCTGCTTTCTTCTTTCCTTCAGAAAGCACATTTCTTCGCTTGCTGAAGGCGTTCCCGCGTTGGTTCTATTGACATTCATCTTGCTATCAGGCGGGCAGGAGCGCGCCATTATTTGGGGAACGGTTGCAGGTTGGGTTGTTCAACTTCTGATACTTGTGGCACTCCTGCAGTGGGCAGGGCAGTGGCCACGAACGCGTTGGAGCAGACGGTCTTCACACTGGGGCACACTCTGGACATCTATCGGCGTACTAGCTATTGCACATGCACTCGCCAGCGTTTGCGAGACTGTCGACAATTTTTTCGCTGCAGGCCTTGGTGAGGGGGCAATCTCCACGCTCTCCTATGCTAATCGGTTACTCGGCATCGCGACTGGACTCGGAGCCTTGCTACTCGCAAGAGCAACGCTGCCCGTTTTTTCGGAAGGCTTCGCATCGCGACCAGCACATCACCGCCCATTGGTGTTGAGGTGGGCCACACTGGCGGCAGTGATCGGTGCCATCTCACTGGTGCTCGGCTGGCAACTAGCACCTTGGGCAGTACGCCTCTTTTTCGAACGTGGATCATTTGACGCGGCAGACAGTACGCGCGTTACCGAACTACTCCGATTGGCGTTGATTCAGTTGCCCGTTTACTTGCCAAGCGTCGTCCTAGCGGGCGGCTTAGCTGCAGCGGGTGCTTACCGAGCCATGGCGTTGATCGCCGCGCTAAATCTAGTCGTGAAAATAGGCGCAAACGTCCTCCTAGTTAACCGACACGGAATTCGAGGAATTCCGATCGCAACCGCCATAATGTATGGGACTTCAATGGTTTGCTGCTTCGTGATGCTTTGCGTTTCTACGCGAAATTTGTCAAAGTGAATCAAGACAAAATCTGGGCCCACTTTCAAGACCCTGGGCAAGTGGAGAGTCGGCGTTTCTTCACGCCGCAGCACGCTATTCGTTCTTAGCACGCGCTGTCGCGCCTGGTGAACAGGCTTTGAACATTGGCGTCGGGCAGGGAGGATTGGAGAAGTTGCTGGTGACGCGAGGCGTCCTAGCGCACTGTTTAGACCCTAGTGCGACGAGCAAATCCGCGATGGAGCTCATTGTTGGAAGAGGAAATGCGAAAGTAGGCTACTCGCAGGCCATTCCATATCCAAGCGGCGTCTTCGACGTCGTAATAATGTCCGAGGTGTTGGAACACTTATCCGATGACATCATCCACAGGTCTCTTGACGAAGTGGGACGGGTGTTGGGTCCGCAGGGCGCTTTCTGGGCACGGTCCCGGCAGACGAGAACTTGCGTTCCAACAAAGTCATCTGCCCACACTGCGGTGAAAGTTTTCACCGCTGGGGCCACGAGCAAACATTTTCTGGCAAAGTCTCAGGGGCCTATTGGCCAGTCGGTTTACTGAACCAACCATAACGCGGCGCTATTTCATCGACTACACAAACTTGAACTGGAAGGGGCGGATTGCTGCGGTCTTTAAGACACTTGCTATACATACTGGCGTGCAGGGCGACGGCGAGACGTTTGCGTTTTCTTGCAAGAAGCGATAGGAATTGGAAAAGCGCTCAACAACGTCCTTAGAGCCTTCTTCGCTGCGATGCTGACCAATTCCCGGAACTGCACGTCTCACGGTAGCGAACTGTCAGTGAACCTCTAGTCAGGGAGTGTCGTGCGACTCTTGTTGGTCATATCTTCTCCAGCTGCGGGAGGTGCTGAGCGTGTGCTGGTGACGATGGCCAATGTTTGGGCAACGCATGGTCATGAGGTAATAGTCGTGACAGATGCGAGTGCAAAGCTCGACCACTACTCGTTAGATTGGAGAGTCCGCAGAATCGCACTGGACTTGCAATCAGACTCGAATCGGCTTCACAAAAAAATTAGCAGAAACTTAAGGCGGATTGGGAGATTGCGCGTCGCTATAAGCGTCACCTCACCAACGGCCGTAATTGCGTTTTGCGATACTGTAAATACTCGAGCGCTCATATCGTGCTTTGGGCTTGGTGTACCGGTATTGATATCGGAACGCGTGGACCCGAGGCAGCATACGATTCCCCTAGCGTGGCGTGTGCTGCGTCGGTTGCTTTATCCATTCGCCCACGCGTCTCATCGTTCAAACCGACTCTGTCGCACGATGGGCACGATTTGTTGTCCCACACCGGTGCGTGCGCGTTATTCCTAACCCAGTTCGGCCGCATCAGCCACCCGCAGGGCGTCCGGCCCTTATGCGCGCGGAACACACCATTCTCGCGATGGGTCGACTAGTTGCTCAGAAAGGATTCGATCTGCTGCTCCACGCGTTCGCGCGCGCTGGATTGTCGGCATCAACCTGGCAACTGGTCATCCTCGGCGAAGGGCTCGATCGCTCGATACTTCAGGCGCAGATCGAAACGCTCGGGCTGTGCGGGGTCGTACTGATGCCGGGCATCGTCCCTGAACCCGAGACCTGGCTGCAGCATGCAGATATGTTCGTGCTGTCGTCGCGATTCGAAGGGTTTCCCACGCCTTACTAGAGGCTATGCATTCCGGACTACCAGTGATCGCTTTCGACTGCCCGAGCGGGCCCCGCGAAATTGTGCACCATGAACATACGGGGCTCTTGGTGCCATCGGGCAACATCGATGCTTTAGCAACGGCAATCTCTCGGCTTGGACGTGACCCAGGTTTGCGCGAACGCCTTGGCGGCGGCGGCTGAAGACGTCGCGCAACGGTTTGCGCTCGAACGCGTTGGCGCCATGTGGGAAGAAATGCTTTGCAGCGTCGATAGTCCCCGCTGATGAAAGAAGAAACCCATGCTCTAACGCCTGATCCAATGCGCGTTGCCTTCCTAATTACCGGCCTCGCCACCGGCGGAGCCGAGTTAATGCTTCTTCGCTTGCTAGAGAATCTTGATCGGACGCGCTTTGAACCGTATGTGATCTCCTTAACTAACGCTGGCGATTTAGGGAGCAAGATTAACAATCTAGGGATTGAGTTACTCCAGTTACACATGCCGCGAGGTCTCCCACGTATGAGCGCTCTATGGACCCTGGTTAAGTTTCTTAAACAATGGCACCCTTCGATTCTGCATACGTGGATGTACCACGCAGATCTGTTCGGATCAGTGGCCGCAACCCTTGCTGGCCGGATACCTGTTGTTTGGTGTATTCGAGCTAGTAGTCACGGGCACGGCTACATATCTTCGCTAACGCGATTCGCTGTGAAGACAGCCGCACTGCTGTCCTACTTTATTCCTGCGCGGGTGATCTCATGTTCACATAGGGCCATGCAAGATCACATTGACCTTGGCTATCGGCGCGACAAATTTGTCGTCATTCCCAATGGCTTCGACCTAGAGCAATTCCGTTTCGATGCAGATACTCGGGAAGCAGTTCGCTGACGATCGGTGTTCCCAGAAGATGTTCAGCTTGTCGGATTGGTGGCTCGTTTCGATCCACTCAAGGGTCACATTGGGTTTCTAGAAGCTGCAGTCAGCCTTCTCAATATGTCTCCGCGCGTCCGGTTTCTATTGGCCGGGGCAGATGTACACGAAGGCAACCGTGAACTAGAGCAAGCGATCAAGAACGCCGGCCTTTCGTCCGTCGTGTACTTATTGGGCAGACGCACCGACGTTCATCGTCTGATGACCGCTTTGGATGTGTTGGTTTCCGCTTCTTTGAGCGAGGCGTTTTCTAACGTCGTGGGTGAAGCTATGGCCTGTGAAGTGCCCTGTGTCGTAACCGACGTCGGTGATTCCGCACTCATTGTGGGCAATACTGGAAGAATAGTACGCGTCGGCGATACGGAAGCACTTGCTAGTGCCCTGCATGAAATGCTTTCAATGTCCCGAGCGGAGCGCAGTGAACTAGGTCGGATCGCGCGCGCTCGCATTTATGAGCATTTCGACATTCGCAAGGTAGTGCAGCAGTATCAGACACTCTATGAACAGTTGCCAAGATCCTCGTTGGTAGTGCCTCATGTCGAGTGAGCAAAGCCGCGCATGCGTCGCGCGTTGCGCCATCCACTCCTTTTCTCTAAATCCTTACTGGTGGGATCTATATTTGTCGGATTTGGTGTACGGTTTCTCAATGAAGAATGTTTGACTTAACGCAGCTTGATATTCATTTTGCCTTTGGCGCGAATTGGGCGAGCTACGCCGAAGAAATATGCGAACGCGATATTCAGGAGGCGGAACGCGGCCTAAAGCGTCTTCTGGGGACCGAGACGTGACTGGAAAGAACTTCTTAGATATTGGTAGCGGGTCGGGCTTGCATTGCCTGGCAGCACTGCGACTTGGGGCATCGAAGGTTATCGCCTGCGACATAGACCCGATTTCAATCAAGACTACGCAATCCGTCATGGCAAAGTTCGCACCATAGGCTTGCTACGAGGCTATCGAGCGAAGTGTCTTCGAGCTCGATGCAGCTACGACTGGCCGCTTCGACATTGTTTATTCATGGGGTGTCTTACACCATACAGGTGACCTCCTTAGAGCACTCAGGATTGCAGCTTCGTTGGTTGCCACCGACGGTGTCTTCGTGTTTGCACTCTATCGCAAGACACTGTTTTGTCCTCTGTGGAAGCTTGAAAAGAGATGGTATGCAAACGCCCCGCAGCAACAAGCACTGGCGAGAAAGCTTTATGTCGCCGGCTATGCGATTAGATTGCGCCTTGCCGGCAGGAATCTCACGGGTCACATAGCATCGTACGATGCTAATCGTGGCATGGACTTCCAGCACGATGTTCACGACTGGCTTGGTGGGTACCCGTACGAGTCCATGTCTCCAGCCGCTGTCGATCGAATTATGCGAGAGCGAAGCTTGAATGCGTTCGAGCCTTTACAGTTAACAGCATCATGCATCGCATCGGCGTTTTAGGGTCGGGCTGCGACGAGTACGTGTACAGCGCCGCCGATGCAATCGAAGCAGTGCGCAAATGTGACTGAGACGTTGACCTTGTCATTGGAGTAGATCGTTTTGGCGAGTCAGTCAAAAGCTTAATGCGGACTTCATTCAACGTTGACGAACGCACGGTCGAAGGCTTTGGCGACGAGTGGTCTCGATTTGATCAATCCCAAATTCCGGAACAAGAGCTGGCGAAGATGTTCGCCGCTTACTTCTCAATCTTTCCGTGGGACGCCCTTCCTCAACACGCGATCGGCTTCGATTTAGGGTGTGGCAGTGGACGGTGGGCGAAGCTAGTCGCTCCGCGCGTCGGTAAGTTGCATTGCATTGATCCAAGCGCCGCTTTAGCGTCGCACGAAGAACCTGGCTGCCTTCCAAACTGTGAGTTCCATTCGGCCACCGTCGACGCAATACCCCTGGAAGATGCAAGCATGGATTTCGGTTATTCGCTAGGAGTATTGCATCATGTTCCTGACACGGAGGCTGGGCTGCGAAGTTGTGTTTCGAAGCTCAAACCCGCAGCGCCGTTCCTTGTGTATCTCTACTACGCTTTTGACAACCGTCCGTCGTGGTTTCGTGCAACGTGGCGTTTGAGCGACATGCTCAGGCGGCGGTTTCACGCCTGCCGCAAGGATTGCGTTATGCGTCTAGCCAGATAGTGGCTGCATGCGTCTATTTCCCGATGGCTCGGGCTGCTGTGGTGGCGGAAAAAGTGGGGATAGATGTGCGCAACTTTCCGCTGAGCGCTTATCGCACGCTTAGCTTTTACTCGATGCGTACTGATGCCCTAGACCGGTTGGCACGCGTCTTGAGCACCGGTTTAGTCGGTCGCAAGTTAAGGCAATGATGGAGAGTGCGGGCTTGGAACGGATTCGTTTCAGTGATCAGAGCCATTTTGGTGTGCTGTTGGATATCGAAAGACATCGACTACAGACCGTAAAGCTGCCGAATGTGCGGTCTAGCCGGTTTCTTGACAACCGGCGGCATCGAGCCAAGTGTTCTGGCGCCGGTTGCGCAATCGATGGCCGATGCTTATCCATCGTGGCCCGGATGACACTGGCGTGTGGACTGACGAGAAATCGGGCTTCGCCTTGGCTTTCGGCGCCTTTCGATAATCGATCTGTCGCCGGCCGGCCATCAGCCGATGCTTTCAGCGGACGGCCGCTACGTGATTGCATTCAACGGCGAGATCTACAACTTTGCCGAACTGCGTGCCGATCTCGAAAAGAACGGAGAGGCGCCGCTGTGGCGTGGGCATTCCGATACCGAAGTTCTACTCGCAGCGATTCAGCGCGCGGCCTGGAGCGCGCAATCGAGCAAACGTCGGCATGTTCGCGTTTGCACTGTGGGACAGACACAATCGAGTCTTCATCTGGCACGGGATCGAATTGGTGAAAAGCCGCTGTATTACGGGTGGGCGGGCCACTTCGTCTTTGGTTCGGAGCTTAAAGCCTTGCGCGCGCATCCGCATTGGAATGCTGAGATCGATCGCGGCGCATTGGCGCTATTCATGCGGCATAACTACATTCCCGCGCCGTATTCAATCTACGTGGGATTTTCAAGCTGCGGCCGGCACGTTGACGTTCATGGCAGTCGCGCGAGCCGGTTATCAAATCGTATTGGTCTGCCGCACCGTCGCCGAACGGGCTTCTCCAGACAGTTAGGGAAAGGGAAGAAGAACTGAGCAAGGAGCTCGAAACACTTCTGCGTGACGCGGTAGCAAACAAATGGTCGCCGATGTTCCTCTGGGGCGTTTCTTTCCGGAGGCATCGATAGTTCGACCGTCGTTGCCTTGATGCAGGCGCAAAGCATGCAGCCGGTGAAGACATTCACGATTGGATTTCAGGAGCCAGTACGACGAAGCGCCGCACGCGGCGGCGATCGCGCGGCATCTTGGCACAGACCATACCGAGCTTTATGTCACTCCAAACGAAGCGAGAGACGTGATCCCGTCGTTGCACACAATTTACGACGAGCCGTTTGCCGACTCATCGCAAATTCCTACGTACTTGGTGGCGCAGCTCGCACGATCGCAGGTGACCGTCGCGTTGTCGGGCGACGGAGGTGACGAATTGTTCGGTGGCTACACGCGTTATGCGTTCGGCAAGCGTCTCTGGGGCAAATTCTCGCTATCGCCGTCGATTCGGCGTTCGATTGCTTCGGCGCTCAGGTTGTCTCGGCCGAACGATGGAACGGGTCGCAAGGCCTTTGCTCGCGCTCGCACCGCAGCGCTATCGGGTCAGTCGCCCGGCGACAAGGTTCATAAGCTCGCTGACGTGCTTGCGCACGAGACGTTCGATTCGCTTTATCGCGACCTGGTGTCGCACTGGAATCCTCCCCTCGATATTGTCCTGTCGGACTCGAAGCCACGAACGGCACTCGACACTATCGGAGTTCATAATCGATGATCCTGTCGCCACGCATGATGCTGATGGATCTGGTCACCTATCTTCCTGACGACATTCTCGTGAAGGTAGATCGCGCGGCGATGGCCGTTAGCCTCGAGACCCGCATTCCGCTGCTTGATCATCGAGTGGTTGAGTTCGCCTGGAGAATTCCGCTTTCCGCAAATCTGAACCGTGATGGCTCAAAAGGTATTTTGCGAAATGTGTTGTATCGCTATGTTCCTAAGGCTCTGGTTGATCGGCCGAAATGGGCTTCGGCGTTCCGATCGACAGTTGGTTGCGCGGTCCGTTGAAGGAATGGGCCGAGACTTGCTGGAACCTGCTCGGCTGCGGCGCGAAGGCTATTTGAAACCAGACCTCATTCAGCAGCGATGGCGGGAACACGTAAGCGGCAAACGCAACTGGCATTACCCCTTTGGAATGTCTTGATGTTTCAGGCTTGGTTGCAAGCCAATGGCAACTAAGCCGCGCCTGCTGTTTGTCATTACAGAGGACTGGTATTTCGTCTCTCACCGCCTTGACCTCGCACGAGCCGCCCGCGACGCTGGATTCGAAGTGGGAATCGCGACACGCGTTGCTTCCTGTAGCGAAGCATTCAGGCAGAAGGCATCCATCTGTTTCCGTTGCGATACATGCGTCGCTCAAGCCGAAATCTGTGGATCGAGCTTCGAGCGGTCCATGAGCTCACGGATCTATATCGACATTGGCGACCGAATATCGTGCATCACGTTGCGGCAAAGCCGGTGATTTATGGAGGACTTGCGCGCAACGCGCAAGTGTTCCCGCCGTTGTGAACGCACTTGCGGGACTCGGATATGTTTTCGCGTCATCCAGCAGGCGGGCACGAGCGCTGCGCCCGTGATACTTCGCGTACCGCGCAGCGTTTCGACATCGCGTTCGCGTCTGATCGTTCAAAACCCAGAAGACGGCCGCTCGTGTTGAAACACCGACTTGTTTCACAGGCGAGCGCTAAGTTGATAAGAGGCTCGGGCGTCGACACAACGACGTTCGCACCCAGTGAAGAGCCGCCCGGCACGATCACCTTCGTGCTTGCGGGCCGCATGCTATGGAATAAGGGCGTCGGCGAATTCGTCGAGGCGGCTCGTATCGTGCACGAGCGCGGCGTCGAAGCCCGCTTTGTGTTGGTCGGCGACACTGATGTCGAAAATCCGGCAGCGATTCAGCGATCTCAACTTAGCGTTGGCAAAAAGAAGGAATCGAATGGTGGGGGCAGCGCACTGATATGGCCGACGTTCTGAGCTCAGCTCATGTGGTTTGTCTTCCACCTACTAGGGGAAGGTTTGCCGAAAGTGCTGCTCGAGGCGGCGGCTTGCGGGCGCCCCTGATTGCCAGCGATGTTCCAGGCTGCCGCGAAATCGCAATCCACAATGAGACGGGGCTGCTGGTGCCGCCACGAGATGCCGCCGCTCTTGCCGACGCGATGCAAACGCTGGCCGGAGATGCACAATTACGGCGGCGATTGGGTGAACGCGCGCGAGAAGTGGTCTGCAGCAATTTCACGATCGAGCATGTGAACGCTCAGACGATTCAGATTTACCGTGATCTTCTGGCCGAATGACTAGGGTTGTCTCAAGCCGCGTTATTGCTGCCGTCCTGGTATGGGCGCTGCTGTTCGCTCTATTGAGATCAGGGCTCGCGTGGCGAATCGCGGTCGACAACCCAAACCATCGTTCCTTGCATAGCGGCGCGGTCCCGCGCGTAGGCGGGCTGGCGGTGGTTGGAGTCGCACTGATTGCAATGTCGATCGTGGCGCCGAGCATTCAACTGATCACCGTGGTTGCTGCTGGATTGATGTTGCTGTTTGCGGTCGACGATCGCCGGGGACTTAAGGTACGTACACGACTTCTCGCGCAGCTGATCGCCGCCGCCGTCGCTTCCTACACTCTGCTGCCCGCCGCATCGTGGTGGTTTATCGCGTCGATCGTAGTAGCCATCATGTGGTCGATGAACCTATACAACTTCATGGACGGCGCGGACGGCCTGGCCGGAGGCATGACCTTATTTGGCTTCGGTGCGTTCGCAATCGTGGCAGCGAACGGCGGAGCCTATGAGCTCGCAGCCGCATGCGGATGCATCGCCGGAGCCGCCGCCGGCTTCCTCTTTCACAATTTTCCACCTGCAAAAGTATTTTTGGGCGACGCCGGCTCAGTGCCGCTCGGCTTTCTCGCTGCAGCCCTCGGCATCGCCGGATGTGCAGCAACGAGTTTGGCCGGCTTGGTTTCCGTTGCTTGTCTTTTCGCCGTTTATCGTCGACGCGACTGTCACTCTGGTTCGGCGGGTCTTGGCCGGCAACAGAGTCTGGGAAGCACACCGAGAACATCTCTATCAGCGCATGGTGACGCACGGCTGGGGGCATGCGCGCACTGCGGCTGCTTGGTATGCGCTGATGGCGCTGGTCGTAGCGTCTGGAATCGCCGCCGTAAGCTGGCCTAATCGCTGGCAAATCGGGCTTCTAATCGGTTGGGCCGCGCTTTACGCTGTGCTCTATGCGGTGGTCAGTCGACTGACGGCCCTCCTAACATGAAGCGTGACTTTTTACCTCGGCTTTCGCCGAGGTCGTTTTTTGTGTTCGCCTTCGATCTCTTGATCGTTGCGATTGCATGGCTCGGCTCTTTCCTGTTGCGCTTCAACCTGTCCGTTCCCGACGAGTACTGGGCGACGGCGTTAGACACCCTCGCGTGGGTTCTTCCGATCTATGGCACGGTCCTGCTGTTCTCTGGTTTGTATCGCGGCCTTTGGCTCTTTGCGAGCCTGCCCGATTTGATTCGCATTGCGAAGGCGGTGACTGTCGGCGGCGCAATCGTCGCCTTTGTCGCGTACCTGCTCCAACTCAGCATCGCGCCGCCTCGAACAGTCATGTTGCTCAGTCCGTTGCTGCTGATTTTCATGATGGGTGGAGCACGCGCCGCCTATCGCGTTTGGCGAGAGAAGCAACGGTTCGGCGATTTGATTGCGCTTGGCAAACCGGTGCTTATCCTCGGCGCGGGGCGCGCGGGGGCATCGCTGGTGCGAGAGCTGCAATCGTCATCCGAATGGCGAGTCGCCGGCTTGCTCGATGACGATACGAGCAAGCATGGACGCGAGATCCTCGGGCACAAAGTGCTGGGCTCGTTTGACCAACTTCCTTCACTGGCCGAAAAACTTCAAAGCCGGAACGCGATCATTGCCATTCCGACCGCAAGCGCTGCGCAACGGCAACGAGCAGCCACGCTTTGCTTGCGGGCGGGCGTCAAGGGCATGACCGTGCCGCCGGTAGCTGACCTGATCAATGGCCGTGTGACGCTATCGAACGTTCGCCAGATCAATCTTGAAGACTTGCTTGGCCGCGAACCGGTTTGGATCGATTCTGCGCATATACGCGAACTCCTGACGAGGCAGGACCGTATTGGTGACGGGCGCCGGCGGGCTCCATCGGCTCCGAGCTGTGCCGGCAGATCGCACGGTTTCAGCCAGGCCGGATCGTATTTCTGGAACAAAATGAATATGCGCTGTATCGCCTGCAGCAGGAATTCGTCGAGGCATTTGCCGATGTGCCGTTTCTCGCGCTTATCGGCGATGTAAAGGACGCGGCGCGCGTAGATCAGATACTCCGCGAAACACAGCCATCGATCATCTTTCACGCGGCCGCTTACAAGCACGTGCCGTTGATGGAAGAGAACAATGCATGGCAGGCAGTGCTGAACAATGTGGTGGGAACACATGTCGTCGCCAGCGCAGCGATCGAGCACGGCATTGAACGCTTCGTGCTTGTGTCGACCGACAAGGCAGTCAAGCCCACCAACGTGATGGGAGCGACCAAACGCCTTGCCGAGATGATTTGCCAGGGCCTGCAAGACGGCGCTCGTGGCACCGCCATGCTCGTGGTCAGATTCGGCAACGTTCTGGGAAGCGCCGGCAGCGTCATACCCAAGTTTCAGGAGCAAGTTGCACGCGGCGGTCCCTTGACAGTGACTCATCCGGACGTGACGCGCTACTTCATGTCGATCCCCGAAGCTTCACAACTCGTGTTGCAAGCAGCTGCGATGGGAGAGAGCGGACGAATTTATGTTCTAGACATGGGCAAACCGATGCGCATCGCCGACCTGGCGCGCGACATCATTCGGCTGTCGGGCTTTAACGAAGAAACGGTACGCATCGAATACACCGGCCTGCGGCCGGGGGAGAAATTGTTCGAAGAAGTCATCGACGCGGAAGAGCGGCTGATCGACACCCCGCATCCTAAACTTCAAATTGCCGCAGCGCGCGCAGTCGCCAGCTAGACAAGTCGTGACTGTGATGCAAGAGATCACAGCGACCGGTGCTGTTTCGGATGCCGTCGCCCGCGAAGCGCTGACGCGCTGGGTACCGGAGTTCGCCTCAGTTCCGTCCGATGCCAACGGGCCAGTTCTGCCCGAACCGCCAAGCCTACCGGCACGGTCTCCTTTATCTCAAGGATTCGCGTGACAAGCCGAACATGTTGATCCACAGCGTTGCTGCACGCTCGAACGCAGTCTCATGGATCGGCAGCACGATCCTATTAGCTTGGCTGATCTACTTGCTTGTAGCGCCGACGATCGGGTTTGGCTGGATCGAGTCATGGCACAACGAGCAGCGGGCCGTGCAGATTGTCTTGCTTGCATTCACGGCGGTGGCCTACTGCGTTATCGGTATGTTGACTCGCTCCGACGAGTCAGTCGCTCGCTGGCAGTTGCCTGCTCTACTGCTAGTTTTTCTTGCGCTCGGGCTCGTATCCGCGCTGCGCGCCCAATTCGTATTTGCAGCCCTGGCCGAAGTCAGCATGTTTGCGCTTTTGGCGATACTGGCCATGCTCACCGCGCGCGTCGTTTCGACGGATGTGGCTCGATACGTGCGTTGGGCGCGCTGGTTCGCACTGCTGTTCGCGACCGGCTTATGTCCTCGGCGTCGCGACGCGTTATCTGGCGGCGGTCAACCTCGAACGCGCGATCGACCTCGACGTGTTGATCCTCGGTTATGCAAATCCGCGCTTTCCGAGTGCATTGCACGCCGTACTGATTCCGTTTCTTGCGCTGACCGTGCTCGAAAAAACGGAGCTGCGCTCGCTGCGCGTCGGCGCGGCAGTGGTTTTGTCACTCATGTGGGCGATCAACCTCGGTCTTGGGACGCGAGGTATTTGGTTCGCTTACGCGATTGGTATTCCCGTCACGGCCGCGCTTGTCGGATGGCGCCACGTTGGCGCGCCCTTTGGCGGTTCTGACGCTAACCGCAGTCGCCGGACTCGGGCTCTACTACTGGCTGTTTTCCATAGCGCCTGCGCTCACGGGAACGGGCGCAAGACTCCAAGCACCGACCGACAATCTGACACTCACATCAAGAGAAGTCTTGTGGGAACTGAGTTGGCAAGCAATCAAGTCCTCGCCTTGGCTGGGCATTGGGCCGTTGCAATTCGCTGCGCTCGGCAGTCGCGTGGGAGCGCATCCACACAACTGGCCGCTGCAGATTGCGGCGGAATGGGGTCTGCCCGCGCTCGGCCTGCTCGCCTTTGCATTGTTCCGCCTGGGCAATGCGATTCGGCGAGCCACAGTCAAGGATTACGGGTTAGTCGCGTTGACTATGGCAGTGGCAGTGGCTCTGCTGCTCGGGCTCGTGGACGGCAATCTGGTAATGCCCGTCAGTCAAATTGGGGCTGCGCTGGTGCTGGGAATGCTGATGGGCGCACTACATTCGCGCGAGCAACGAGAAAGGGAGCAGGGCCGCACATCCGTGCGCTGTTGGTGTTGACTGCATTTGCCGGCGCCGTCGCATGTGGAACAGTGATCGCATTCAGTGCACACTTCTCTGCTTGATCAACCGCGCAGCATTGAAACCTTTCAACGAGCGCAACCGGGCGCTTGGCTGGTGCCTCGGTTTTGGGAACAAGGCAACTTGTACTAGCTGCGCGCAGGTTGATCTAAGTCAACGCGCTTTACAAGTTATCTGCAAGTGCCGTGCCGAACGCCATATTGACTAGGTGCCGACACCAGTCTTCGAACGGTTGCAGCCCACGGCGCCGTGGTCACGTTCGTCGTTCGCAGTGCACGTAATAGCAGCATGCGCTCCTGCCGCACCAGTCGCCGGTAGGCGTCATCGCTTGCAGGCCGTGATGAGATGAACCGTACAGGTGCACCAGCACCGACGGTGCAGCGAAAGGCCGTTGCTGTTCTGCGCGCATTGAGCGATAGCCTGCTTCAGCGGGCCAACACGGCTCAGGTTGTCGGACCAACGTGACCGCGTCGCATAGTCCTGATACTGCGGAATAGCGATGGCCGCAAGATGCCGATGATCGCAACGACAATCATCAGCTCGATCAACGTAAAGCCCGATGCGTGATCGCGACAATGGCGCATAACTTTGTAGGTACGTCCCACTGGCTATCTTGTTCCCAAAAAAAAGGCCGGCATAGCCGGCCTTTTTTATTACGCCTAGTACTGATTACGTGCCAACACCAGTCTTCGAACGGTTGCAGGTTGCGACGCGGCGTGTTCGTCGCAGCCCACGTAATTGCGGTCGCTCCTGCGGCCAGCGACGGCGTCAGGGTTACGGTGCAGCCCGCAGCCAAAGTCGCGTGACCTGGAATGACGATGGCACCAGTCGCGGCAGTCACCGTAACAGCGCCGCCGAGGTTCGGACCTGTCTGGTCGGACCGCTGGTCGGCGTGATGAAGGTAGCGGGAAGAAAACCGTCGCCATCGCGTAGTCGAGCTTCGCACCGGTAATGACCGTACAAGGAGCGGCAGTCAGAAGGCCGTTGTTGTTCTGCGCGCACTCGGCGATAGCCTGCTTCAGCGGACCAATACGTTGCAAGTTATCCGACCAGCGCGAACGGGTCACATAGTCCTGATACTGCGGAATGGCGATGGCCGCCAAGATGCCGATGATCGCAACCACGATCATCAACTCGATCAGCGTAAAGCCGCGTTGTGCGCGGGCGATTTGATTCTTAATCATTTAAGAGCTCTCCTAGGAGGTCAGACAACATACGGCCCCATGCCGATGCCAAATACACTCCAAGTTCTGTGCCAGGCCGTTTTAAGAGAATTGGAGGGGATTTCGCGGTCAATTCCCGCTTTCCCTGACGCGCATCGTCACATGTTGCGGCCGGTTTTTGTCACGGCATGCCTCACCGTGACCGGCTCATCCGGTTGGATGACCGCTGCGTTGCTTATGCTGCGGCTTGAACTGCAGGAGCGTTGACGAACTCCATGCGCACGCCGGCGAGTTCGATGACGTCGCTGTTTTTCAGCGGATGCGCGGCGGAGCCGAGGTTGACGCCGTTGACACTTGGGAACATCTCGCCTTCGACGTGCGCGATGAAGTAGCCGGTCGGCCGGCGCGTGATGACTGCCACCTGATGGCCAGGGCGGCCGATCGTGGTTAGCGCCTTTACGAGTTGCAGCTCGCGCCCTTCGTTGGCGCCCGTCAGAATCTTGATCGCTGCCGCGGGTGGGCCGTCCTCACCATTCGCACCCGGCTGCCGAATCTGGATCGTCGCCGGGCCCGGCCCATAGAACTCGCGGCGCAGCGGCTGTGACGTGTCGATATCGACTTCGCCTTCGGTACCGGTGGCGCCGTCGGCCAGGAACTTCAGCCGGTACTTGCCAATCTCGAGGGTGTCTCCGCTCTGCAACAGGTGTTTCTTGATCGGCTGGCCGTTGACGGTCGTGCCGTTGGTTGAGCCCAGGTCTTCCAGGTAGACGTCGCCGGCCGACGTGTAGATCACCGAGTGCTCGCCACTCACGGCGAGGTTGTCGATAACGATGTCGTTGTGCGAACGGCGGCCGATGGTGGTGCGGTCCTTGGCGAGACCGACTTCACGCAGCACAACGCCGTCCAAACTTAGGACCAGCCTAGGCATAGATTCTCCCTCGGCCATCATTTTGTTCTCTCGCTCAATTTTGCCAGCGTGCAAAAAGGTTGCCAATCAACGGCTTACTTGGACGATACGCGCGCGCCCTAGCTGGGCACAAGCTCGCCGTTGACCAGTTCGCCCTCGGTTACTTCGATCGCAGCCGCCGACACCTGCATCTCACCGACGGACGATACTCGAACCACGATCACGGAGATATTGTCCCGACCGCCCGATTCGTTGGCCAGATCGACCAACCGTCGTGCAGTCTCGTGCATATCTTCCTCGTTGATCGACAGCAGCCCCTCGATTTCGTAGCTGCCGACCATCTCGGTCAAGCCGTCCGAGCACAGCAGAATAATGTCGCCGGCCAGGACGTCCACGTTGTGAATTTCAGGTTCGATGTCGGCCCCGGCACCGAGTGCACGCGTGACCAGATTCTTGGCCGGCAACGAGCGCGCCTCCTCCTCGGTGACCATACCGGCATCGAGCAACTCCTGCGAAAACGAGTGGTCGCGTGTGAGCTGTTCGAGCATCGAATCGCGATAGCGATACAGCCGCGAGTCTCCGGTATGCGCCACCCACAGCCGCCCGCTGAGGAACCAGCCGATTACCAGCGTGGTCGCCATGCCTTCGAACGCAGTGCTGTTCAACGCTGCGTTGTAGATGTTGGCGTTGATGTCGGTCACCGTGTCGTAAATCGCTTCGTCGGGTGTGAACGCACCGTCGTCTGCATCGAACGTGTCGATCGACGATGCGAGGCGTTCAAGCACCGAACTGATCGCCATCACACTCGCCACTTCGCCGGCGTTGTAGCCACCCAGGCCATCGGCCAACACGAATAACCCACACGACGGATCGGCGCCGATTGCATCCTCGTTCAACGGGCGCACCAGGCCTGGATGAGTTTTCAGCGCAAAGTCGAGTGAAAAGCTCATCAGTGCGTTATCGCCAATGCGCCGGCCGTGGCTGCCCTTCGGCGGAAGTAAAGCTTGACGAGTTCCATCGCGATCGGCGAAGCGAAGAAGAAGGGCAGCATGAAGAGCCAGTCGCCGAGGGTCAACGGCACGGTGTCGAAGAACGGGTTAATGAACGGCACATACACCACCATTAGAACCAGGAGGAACGAAACCATGACCGCCCAGTTCATCCACTTGTTCGAAAACACCCCGATGAAAAATACGCTGTGATACTCGGAGCGTGCCGTAAAGGCTCGAATCAGTTCGGAGGAGCAGAGTGTGACGAAGGCAATCGTTTGCGCCGCTTCGAGCTGACCCGGATAGCGCTGCAGAGCCAAGTAGAAGACCAGCAGTATCGCAATCGCGTCAACCACACCTATAACGGAGATGCCGATTGCCATGTCTCGATTGATGACCGGCTCCTTCGACGGTCGCGGTGGATGCTTCATGATGTCCGGATCGCCCTTCTCCATTCCCAATGCGAGAGCAGGCGCACCGTCGCTGACCAGATTCAGCCACAACAGTTGAACCGGCCGGAGAGGGATCGGCAATCCCAGCAGCATCGAGCCGAAGATGATCAGGATTTCGCCGGCGTTGCAGGCGAGCAAAAAGTAAACGAACTTGCGGATATTTGAGTAGATGATCCGCCCCTGCTCGATCGCCGCGACGATGCTCGCGTAGTTGTCGTCGGTCAGGACCATGTCTGCGGTCTGCTTGGTCACATCCGTACCCGTGATGCCCATGGCGACGCCGATGTTCGCGCGCTTCAGCGCTGGCGCGTCGTTTACACCGTCGCCCGTCATTGCGACGACGTGGTCGCGCGTTTTCAGCGCATCCACGATTCTCGTCTTGTGCTGCGGTGAAACCCGGCAGCACACCTGCAGCTTGTCTGTCTTGGCCGCCAGTTCCTCGTCGGTCAACTTCTCGATCTCCGGACCCGTGAGAACGATGCCGCCCTCGGTCAGCAAGCCAATCTCGCGAGCGATCGCCTCTGCGGTGTCCTTGTAGTCACCGGTGACCATGATGCTGCGCAGTCCGGCGCCTCTCGCTACCTTGATGGCTTCACTGACTTCCGGACGCGCCGGGTCAATCATGCCGAGCAACCCGACAAATGTGAGATCCCTTTCGAGATCTTCGGGACGCAAAGTTTCAGGAACTTCGGTTAGCGGTCGATACGCAACTCCCAGCACTCTCAGCGCGTTGGTTGCCATGCCGCGGTTTTGTGCGAGTACTTCCTCGCGATGTTCTTGCTGTCATCGCAACAGCGTGCCCATGCTGCTGCTTGTGCGTGCACAAATCGAGGACGACATCGGGCGCCCCCTTCACGAAGGCGATGAAGTGCGGATAAGCGAACGTCGTGGCGGCAGCCGTACCCTGCGATCCATCATGACGGTGAATCGTCGTCATCCGCTTTCGTTCCGAATCGAACGGGAGCTCCTGCACGCGCGGTAGAAGTTTTTCCATGTCGCCGCGATAAAACCCGCCCTTCGCTGCCGCAACGACCATGGCGCCTTCTGTGGGGTCACCGATCATCTGCCATGACCGGGCGCCCGCTGAATCGCTTCTTTCCTCCAGTGTCGCGTCGTTGCACAACACGGCACCCTGCAAAAGTACGGTAGCGTCCGCATCGGTGCGCAGGTCTGAAGGCTGATCATCCACAAAGAGTTGTCCGCTTGGGTTGTAGCCTTCTCCCGTCAACTTAAGCTTCTTGCCCCCGGTCCATCCCTGCACAACGGTCATTTGATTCTGCGTCAGCGTTCCCGTCTTGTCGGAACAGACGACCGTCGCGCATCCGAGTGTTTCCACCGCGGGCAGCTTTCGGATCAGCGCGTTGTGCTTGATCATCCGCTGCATGCCGAGCGCCAGGCAGATCGTTACGATCGCTGGAAGCCCCTCCGGAACAGCGGCAATCGCGAGGCTCACGGCGGTAAGGATCAGATTGACGATGTCCTTCTTCTCGGCCTCCCAGTAATTGAGAAAGCCAATGTTGAAGACGTCCGTCAAGTGGGTATCCCGGAACAGGCCATAGACGAGGACGACCAAGCAGATCGCTATGCAGGCGGTTCCGAGCACCTTTCCCAGGTGCTCCAACTTCTGCTGCAGCGGTGTGGCTTCCTCCTCATACGATTGAATCATCTCCGCGATGAGCCCGATCTGCGTACGCATGCCGGTGCCGATCACGAGTCCCTTGCCGCGGCCATACGTGACCATCGTGCTTAGAAATGCGGAGTTCCTGCGATCGCCGAGCCCCGCCTCTTTGTCCAGCACCAGGGCGGCACTCTTCTCTACGGGCACTGATTCACCCGTCAGCGACGCTTCCTCGACCTTCAGATTGGCGGTCGACACCAGTCTTAAATCGGCAGGCACGTAGTTGCCCGCTTCCAAGAGGACGATGTCTCCGGGAACGAGCTCGCGCGACGGAACAGCAATCTGATAGCCGTCGCGGATCACCTGAGCGGTGGGAGCAGCCATCTTCTTCAAGGCTGCGAGCGCCTGTTCCGCCTTTGATTCCTGAATGACTCCGATCACCGCATTCAGCACGACGATGCACATGATCGCCACGGAGTCGACGTATTCACCGAGCAACGCCGCGAGGATCGCCGCGACGATCAAAATGATTACGAGGTAGTTATTGAACTGGTCCCACAGCAACGCGAGAAATCCGGGACGGGGTTTCTCTGTGAGCTCGTTCGCTCCCAATTTCTGCAAGCGCTCCCGCGCTTCACCCTGACTTAGGCCCTTGTCGACATCGCTCTGAAATTCGCTGACGACTGCCTCGACCGTCTTACTGTGGGACTCTTTGTCTTCCATCAGCGTCTCCGAATACCTCGCTCTACTTAACGAGCGTCATTTGACGAGCACGACCGGCACTTGCTGCGTTGCACTACCCCGAGTGCAACCGAACCAGAGCTCCTCCGCTGTACGAGCCTAGACCGCGCGTTCCCATCACGATGTGATCGACCTGGTTGGCACCCGCGTAATCGCTGATTACCTCCCACGGCTTACCGACCAGCATGTGGACGCTGTATTTCACGCCTGCATCGTCGAGGATCCTGCGCGGCCGCTCGAGCGCCTGCTGACTTTTCTCGCGGTGATAGTCCTCGAGCGCCTCCTTGGCGACAAAGCTGCTGACGTCGCCCGATACCGGCCGCTGCACGTTCAACAAATGGATGTCGACAGTTTCGGGCGCGGGTGCGCTCGCAGGTGTGCGGTCACGTATTCCACGGCACGCGCGGCATTGTCCGACGCATCGACTGGAAGCAAAATGCGATTGAGCCATCCCGGGCGCGCCGAAGCTGGACGTATCGGCGCGCCACTGGAGGCTGCGCCGGCTGCGCCGAGCTCGACCAGCGCCGGCGCTCTGGCCATTGCCCGCGCTGCCAGCCATCTGCCGAGCACAACGACGAACATGGCCCCGGCCGCAGGTGCAACCCAATGCAAATAATGCGCGTTCGCTTCGACCCATGCGGTAATCAATGGATCGGTGACGGCCATTTCGCCGGCGACCCACCCCAACAGCGCCGCGCCGATAGTGATGATCACAGGCCAGCGCTCCATTAACTTCAGCAGCATCGTCGAGCCGAAGATCACGAGCGGAATCGAGATCGCCAGTCCAATAATCAGAAGCGTCAGGCTGCCCTTGGCCGCCGCTGCGACCGCGATCACGTTGTCGAGGCTCATCACCAGATCAGCGATCAGAATCGTCTTCACCGCCGCACCGAGAGATCCGATCGCCTTGCCGCTGCCTTCCTCTTCGTGCTCCGGGATCAGCAGCTTCACGGCGATCCATAGCAGCAACACCGCACCGACGAGCTTCAGATAGGGCAGCCTGAGCAGTTCGACCGCCACGATCGTCAGCACGATCCGCATCACGACTGCGGCGCCGCTACCCCACAGAATCGCCTGCTTCTGCTGCTGCGGCGGTAAAGATCGCGCCGCGAGCGCGATCACCACGGCGTTATCGCCGCTCAACACGATGTTGATGCCAATGATCTGCATCAACGCAACCCAGAATCCGGGGATCCGAATTCCATTTCAGTCCTTAAGCACCGGTCATCTCGACTTTGCTGCGGCTCAAGTCAACACGCTTTGCAGCAGCTTGCCAATCTCGGACGGATTCTTTGTCGTGCGGATTCCGCATTCCTCCAGCGTTGCCAGTTTTTGCTGCGCCGTACCCATGCCGCCGGAGATGATCGCGCCCGCGTGTCCCATTCGTTTACCCGGCGGCGCAGTCACGCCGGCAATGAATCCAACGACCGGCTTTTTCATGTGGTCGCGCACCCAGAATGCCGCCACTTCTTCGTCGTTGCCGCCGATCTCGCCGATCATCACGACTGCATCGGTTTCGTCATCTTCATTGAATAGCTTCAGCACGTCGATGTGCTTTAGGCCGTTGACCGGGTCTCCTCCGATTCCGACAGCACTTGACTGCCCCAGCCCCAGCTCGGTTAGTTGACCCACCGCCTCGTACGTCAGCGTGCCGGAGCGGGACACGACGCCAATGCGACCCTTGCGGTGAATGTGGCCCGGCATGATGCCGATCTTCAGCTCGTCCGGCGTAATCGTGCCCGGGCAATTCGGACCTAGCAGCAACGCTCGCTTGCCATCTTTGCGCATACGATCGCGCACGACGACCATGTCACGCACCGGAATGCCTTCGGTGATGCAGATAACAAGATCGAGGTCGGCGTCGACCGCCTCCCAGATCGCGTCCGCAGCGCCGGCCGGCGGCACGTAGATCACGGAAACGTTGGCGCCAGTTTGTTTCTTTGCTTCCCTGACCGTGGCAAAGATCGGAACACCTTCGAAATTTTCACCAGCCTTTTTTGGATTGACGCCGGCAACAAAGCACGCGGCGCCATTCGCATACTCACGGCAAACCCGCGTGTGAAATTGGCCGGTCTTGCCGGTAATCCCCTGCGTGACGACCCGCGTGTTCTTGTCGATCAGGATGCTCATTGCTTTTTACCTGCCGCGGCGGCCACTACTTTTTGCGCAGCCTCTGCCATCGTGTCGGCGGAAATGATCGGCAACCCCGAGTCCGCGAGCATCTTCTTGCCGAGCTGCTCGTTGGTGCCCTTCATACGCACCACCAGCGGAACTTTCAGTTGCAGCGCCCGCGACGCGGCGATGACACCTTCGGCAATCACATCGCAACGCATGATGCCGCCGAAAATATTGACCAGAATCGCTTTCAGGTTGGGGTTGCGAAGCATTAGCTTGAACGCCTCGGTGACTTTCTGCGGCGTCGCACCGCCACCCACGTCCAGAAAATTGGCCGGCTCGCCGTTGAAGAGCTTGATGGCGTCCATCGTTGCCATCGCAAGGCCTGCGCCGTTAACCAGGCAGCCGATGTTGCCGTCGAGTTGTATGTACGACAGATCGAACTTGGAGGCTTCGATCTCTGCCGGATCTTCCTCGTCGAAGTCGCGCAATGCCACGATGTCCGGGTGCCGGAACATTGCATTCGAATCGAAGTCCATCTTCGAATCGAGAACGATCAGCTGGCCGTCGCCGGTCAACACCAGAGGATTGATTTCCGCCAGCGACGCGTCGGTTTCCCAGAACGCTTTGTAGAGTGCCTGGAAAATTGCGCGCGCAGCAGGAACGCTGGTGGGTGGTATGCCGATCTTGAACGAGATGTCATCGGCGTCGCGCTCGCTCAACCCGAGTGATTGCTCGATGTGCACCTTGTGAATCTTCTCCGGCGTATGTGCGGCCACTTCCTCGATGTTGACCCCACCCTCCGAGCTTGCAATCAGCGTGACCTGCTGCGTCGCGCGATCGACAACCATGCCGACATAGAACTCCTTCTTGATATCGGCGCCGTCTTCGATCAACAGCCGGCGAACTTTCTGTCCAGCAGGACCCGTCTGGTGCGTGACCAACTGCATGCCGAGAATTTCCGAGGCGCGCGCGCGGACTTCTTCGATTGAGCGCGCAACCTTGACACCGCCTCCCTTGCCGCGACCGCCCGCATGAATCTGCGCCTTGACGACCCACACCGGTCCGCCCAGGTCGCGTGCAGCATCCACCGCTTCTTCGACGCTGAATACCGCCCTGCTGCGAGGCACCGGCATCCCGAAGCGGCGAAAGATTTCCTTGCCTTGATACTCGTGGATCTTCATCGCTTATGCCAGCGTGGGTAGAACTGCGCGACCGCCGGACCGTCGGTCCGCAATGCGTGGCAGCGATCGAGTTGCCACGGTTTGATCTCTTCACTTTGACTCGCACTCTCGTGCGTTCTAAACACTTCACCTGCGAACGCCTGCACCGCGGCAGTCGGCAGCACGCCCGCGAGCTCCGTCAGATGCGTACAGCCGTTAGTGCCGCCCAACCGCGCCAGAGCGAGCTTGCGAAAATTTTGCAGCAGATTGAGGCCAATCAGCTTCGAATAATCGGGCTCGATTGCCTCGCATTGGCCGGGATAGGGAACTGACCGAGAGCGCGCTTCGGCGGCGACGATGTTGAGTTGCGTATCGATCGTCACTGTCAGCCCGAGATCGTGCACCGGTTCACCGACTGGCCTGAGCCCGGTGGCCAGGACGAAGTCGCGCGCCTTGTTGTCAGTCAGGACTGCTTCGATATCCCATAAGCCGTCATCGCGTGCGTAAGCCTCGACCTTAATTGAGCGGGTATGCACGTGGCGGCGGTTGGGCATGCTGGTTAGAAACGACAATGGGCCCCACCCTATGTAAAAAGTGGGTGCGGCCCGTCGAAGAATCTAACACAGGCGAGGTGGCCGCTGACGCAAATACATGCCGCGGGCACAGCCACTACTCCGCGTCTGTTCGGCCTCGCAAGACTTGATAGATGGAGTCGAGTGAAAAGCCACGCGACTGTAGAAAACGAGCCTGCTTGGCACGCTCGGCGGCGGTCGCGGGGAGCGCAGCAAACCGCTTCGACCTGACTGCACCGGCCCGCGCAACCTCGCTGCCGGCCAGACTGGCCAACGCAGCCGCGCTGAGATCGTCCGCTATGCCAAAACGCCGCAAGTCATAGCGAATGCGCGCATCGCCGAAGCGTTGCGAGCGGCTGCGCGCCACCGCACCGGCGAAGCGCTGGTCAGACAAGAGCCCGTTTCGATCCAGCTCGTCCAGGACGCGAGTGATTTCTCCCTGGTCATCACCCTCGCGAATGTGCCGCGCGAGTTTGCGGGAAAGCTCGGCACGACTGTGGTCGCGCCGAGCAAGCAATGCGATTGCTCGACTGAGAAGACTCTTTGTTGCCGGAGTGCGCTGACGTTCAGTACGCGTATCCGGATCACTCCGCCGTAACGGCAATACCTCTGCACGGCGACACCCTTGTTCTCACGAATCCGGTTTTCAATCTCGAGCGCCATTTCGGGGTGCGCACGCAAGAACTCGCGCGCGTTATCTTTGCCCTGACCGATACGATCACCGTTGTAGCTGTACCAGGCGCCGGATTTCTCGACGATGTTGAGCTCGGCACCCAAATCGACGATTTCGCCATGCCGCGAAATGCCTTCGCCGTAAAGAATGTCGAAGTTGGCCTGCTTGAAGGGGGGCGCCACCTTATTCTTGACGACCTTGACCTTGGTTTCTGAGCCGATCACCTCGTCACCCTTCTTGATCGAACCGATCCTGCGAATGTCGAGCCGAACCGACGCGTAAAACTTCAGCGCATTGCCGCCGGTAGTGGTTTCCGGGCTACCGAACATCACGCCGATCTTCATCCGGATCTGATTGATAAAGACCACCATGCAGTTGGTACGGTTGATATTGGCGGTCAGCTTGCGCAGCGCCTGCGACATCAGTCTCGCCTGCAGACCGGGCAATGAATCGCCCATTTCGCCTTCGATTTCCGCCTTTGGCGTCAGCGCAGCGACTGAGTCGATGACGATCAAATCGACCGACCCCGAGCGCACCAGCGCATCGGTGATCTCCAACGCCTGCTCGCCGGTGTCGGGCTGTGAAATCAGCAGCTCCTGCAGATTGACGCCGAGCTTTTGCGCGTACTGAACATCGAGTGCGTGCTCGGCGTCGATAAACGCGCAGGTGCCGCCAATTTTCTGCATCTCGGCGATGACCTGCAGCGTCAAAGTCGTCTTGCCCGACGACTCCGGCCCATAAACTTCGATCACTCGGCCTCGCGGCAGCCCGCCGATTCCCAGCGCGATATCGAGGCCAAGCGAACCGGTCGAACAAACCTCGATGTCGTCGGCGACCTCGCCGTCCGCCATGCGCATGATCGAGCCCTTGCCGAACTGCTTTTCGATTTGCGCCAATGCCGCGGCCAATGCCTTTTGCCGCTCCTTGCTGTCCGACACTAAAAGACTCCTTCCATCATCCATTTGCCGCCTCCGCTGGTACTTTGATTGACCCGACTGCTGCTGTAAATAATTACAGCGCACTGTAAATACATACAGTACAAAAAGTCAACCGATTTGTAGCGGCTTGGCGGACACAACAGCGCAATGCGAAGCGAGCATAACAACCGACGCATGCTGAACCGCGCTTTCAAGCACGGTCGGTTTGCCCGCCATCGAGCGCTCCGGCATAATGTTCGGCTGCACATTCCGGGTCGTTAGCTCAGTCGGTAGAGCAGCGGACTTTTAATCCGTTGGTCGGCAGTTCGAGCCTGCCACGACCTACCAACATATCAATAACTTGCAAGCCCTTCGACTGCGCCCGCACGATTTTGCGTGACTTTTGCGGGAGCCAGGCCGACTTTCTGTGTGGCACTACGAGCTCTGGCCTCCGTTCGCCTGCTTCACACACCCTCGCCCGCGGGCGAGTCGAAGTGTTGTCACGGTGAGTGGATCGTTGCGCTGCCGGTGCGGATGAGAGTCAATGATTGAACGTCACAAAGAGCGGCCCGCCCCGCTCGCGTTCGAGTACGCGTACCCGCCGCTCCAGGTCCGCGAGATCGGTCGCTGCGGCAAGGTATTGCTCCGCCGTATCTTGAGATCGCCACAAGCGCCGAAGGATGCCCATCAAGTGACTGGTGAACGAGCGCACTGCTCGCGCGATCAGCGTATCTAGATACGCATTGCGTTGGCGCCGAACAGCCGCTTCGAGCGCGACCATCCTTTTCGCCTTGTGCCCGGACGGCAAGCGCCGCCGTACATCGTGTAACAGCATTGACCTTCGACTCTCAATCGTGACAACGAGACTGGGAGTATTTGCTTCTGGCCTTGCGAGTCGATTTCCGTGAGGGCTTCGCGAAGTTCCATTTGAAACGCGACCTCGGCGCGAAACTCCCTTCAGGCGATCTTTGCAGACGTGTCAGTCGCGGTTCTTTTTGTACTGTGAAAGCGCGACGCACCAGCCGCGGACGCCTTTACCAGCGCAAGGCCAAGGCCGGGGCGATCCCATTGCATCTGAAATCGATGTGCCCCGCGGTTGAAACGGGTGCGCAACCCGTAGCCGCGACTATGCCGTTCACAAAGGCGCATAGGAGTGGGTACGTGACAGTCATTTCGATTTTGGATGCAATGCGGCAGTGGCTACGGCGTTCGAACGAGCGCCACGAGTTGGTTTTGCTCAATGACCGACAGCTTCGCGACATAGGACTGGATCGCGATTTCCTCCGCAGCCAAGCAGCAAAGCCGTTCTAGCATGGATGAAGGGATGGTCATGAATCGTCGGATTAGTTTCGCAACAAAGAATGACTTTCTATATGCATGTGTCGTTTTAGCGGTGTTCGTATTGACTGTAGTCGGTCTGTTCAGCGAACTGATCGAGCCTGCCTCGATGCCGGACACGACGGCAAGTCGCGTGCAGCAGCCTCGATCTACCTGAGCAGTAGCCCCCTCCCGTCGCGGCGAACGAATGCAAGCGCCATCGGAAGGCCGGCACACTGAAGCCCACGATGTTTGTCTGGATTACGCGTCAGAGCGCGCACCTTGAATTGGCCTTGGACGAGTTAGCAGGGTGACGAATGCCTTGACGCGACGCAAAGTCCTCAGGCCGCCTCGGTTGTAATCGAGTCGACTCGCTCTGGATAGAAAGCGAGGTGATCTCTGATCACGAGCACTTCATCGTATGGTTGCTCGTAGGACCAAACGGCGTTCTCGGGACCGTTCACCAAGGAGTAGTACGACGCATGCCCCTTGAACGGGCAGTAAGTCTGATGGCTTGTGCGACTAAGACGCTCCATTTTCACGTCCTTGCGCGGAATGTAATAAACGATCGGGTAGTCGGCTTCCTTCAGTTGGATCGCATCGCGGCTGTCAGCGATGACGTCCCCACTTGATATCACCTGAACACGAACGCCGGCGGGCTTCGTTTCGATGCGATGCCCAGGGTGCTTCCGGTAACCCGGTCCGCTGTTAGCACTCGTGGATTTCTCCTGATTCATGGTTGTTGCATCTGTCCTCGGTCGTGAAATTTATGCGTTTGCCTGGGCAGGCCGGAGCATCGCTATTGCAAGCATCGCGACGCCGATCGCGATCACCGCGCTAATGGCTGACGTCATTCCAAATGCTTGCGCGAAGGCTTCGCGCGCGGAGCCGAGCAGTTCGTCGCCGAGCGCGCTGGGTAGATCGGCTGCGACCGATACCGCCCCGCCAATCGTGCCGCGCGCGACTTCGGCGGCTTCGGCCGGTACGCCTGAAGGAAACGTGCTGGCAATTTCCCCGCGATAAATCGCTGTGACGATGCTGCCCAACACTGCGATGCCCAACGCTCCACCGAACTCGGAGCTCGTCTCCGACAGCGCCGAGGCGGCACCCGCGCGTTCGGGCGGAGCGGCGGTTAGGACGATGTCGGTTGTCAACGTGACGACTGGGGTGAGGCCGAGCGAGAACACGATTGACCCTGCCACCAGCATCGCGAGCGGAGAGGCGGCATCATCGACCAGCGCAAGGAGAACGAAACCGGCGGCAGAAACCGCCATGCCACCGGCGATCACGTACGCCGGTGGAAAGCGACGCACGATCGCCGGAGTGAACATAGATCCGACGATGAATGCGAGCGCTGAGGGAAGACTCCACAAGCCCGCTCGCAGCGGCGACAGCCCAAGCACCGACTGCAAGTATTGCGCGATGAAAAGGAAGGCCGCGAACGCCGTCGAAAAGCCAAGGATGTTCACCGCGAGCGCGGCGCTGAACGCCGGAATGCGGAAGAGCTTCAGGTCAATTAGTGGATCGGCCAGCTTGCTTTGCCGCCGCATGAACGCATAGCCAATAGCGATACCCGCGATGATCGACACGACTGCGATCCAGCCAAAGCCGCCCTCGGCAATGCGCTTCAGGCCGTAGATGACGGCCAGCACCGCAGCCAGCGATTGAGCGGCGCTTAGCGGGTCCAGCCGACCTGCGTCGGGATCACGGAACTCCGGCAGCAGAACCGGTGCAAGCCCGAGCAGTAGCAGCATTACCGGCACGTTGATCAGGAACACCGAGCCCCACCAAAAATGTTCGAGCAGCACACCACCGATCAACGGTCCGATCGCCGCGCCCGCCGAATAACTCATGATCCACACGCTGATAGCGACGGTGCGCTGCTGCGGATCAAGAAACATGTTGCGGATCAGAGATAGCGTCGATGGCGCCAGAGTGGCTGCAGCAACGCCGAGCAGCGCGCGCGTGGCGATCAGCATTGCCGCGCTCGTCGAGAACGCGGCTAACGCCGAGGCGATGCCGAACACTGCTGCGCCGATCATCAGCAGCTTGCGGCGGCCGATGCGGTCGCCGAGCGTGCCCATCGTGATCAGTGATCCGGCGACGAGGAAACCGTAGATATCGACGATCCACAGCAACTCGGTGCTGCTCGGCTTGAGATCGGCGCTGAGTGAGGGGACGGCAAGGTTCAACACCGTCAGGTCCATCGAGTACAGCATGCACGCGAGCGCAATCACCCCCAGCCCGATCCACTCTCGACGTCCCGCCTTGGTCATCGGTTAACGATCGCGGGTCACTTTGGCGATCATGTTTTCGTCGGGCAGCGCGCCACCTTCGGAATCGTCCTAGCTAACTAAGATCATGAATCGCATGGTCTGACTCCTTTTTCGGTTTGGCAGCCCCGTGCTCCTTTCGACGGTAGTGTGCTTCCATGAACTGATTCCATTTACCATCGTCACCAAGCACATGTGACGTCAACACGCGGTGGTCATCACTCTTGAACTCGATGACGTCCCGATATTTCGCAAGCTTCCCTTCGACCAAGGCCCCTTCGGGAGTGAACTGCGGGCCTTCAGAATTGAGCGTCAGCACCTTTTGCGCCGCGTCCAGCGAGCCCTCGTAGATCCACATCCAGGTCATCATCGACCCGACCCATGTGCCGACGTAGCGCTTCTTCTGCGAGTCATAGCCCAATGTCAACAACATGTGCGCGGTGCCGCCACCAGGCATCTCGCCGCGACCCTCGCACAACACCCACAGGTCACCGAGCTTGCGCACGCTCTCGGTGCCCGTGCATTTGTCTTTCGGGTCATCCGGTGCCGGCATCTCGCTGGTCCATTCACCCAGCAGCTTGTGCAGCCAAAGGTGTTCCTTTTGCGGTTCGGTTTTCATGGCTTCCTCCTGTCTTCGTTGGTTACTCAAGCAACTACGTTGACCATCCAACCGACGCCGAAGCGATCGGTCAGCATGCCGAAGCGTGGTGACCGGAACGTCTTCGCCAACGGGCATTTGCGCCCTTCTTTCATCGGCCAATGCGTTGAAACACAGATCCGCTGTCCTTGCATTAGGCCTCCTTGCGTGGGTTTATATCGCTCGTCGAATAGCGGCCGATTAAATCGACACCCTCCGCTGATTTCACTTGTAACTTGAGCCCCGCTTGAGCCCGTCATGACTCCCGCGTACTCACCAATGCCATGTACCGCCTAAAACTTTTCCGTCCACGGCCGCAGATCGAGCTCCTGCGTCCAGGCGCTGCGGTGCTGGCGATGCAACGCGACGTAGGTTTGTGCGATTGCATCGGGCTCAAGCAACGAATCGGCGCCTCGCTCGCTGAGCAGCCCCGCATGGCGAGCAGCGAGAATCTGCCCGTCGATGATCACATGGGCAACGTGTATGCCTTGCGGGCCGAGCTCGCGCGCCATGCTCTGTGCTACCGCGCGGAGCGCGAATTTCGGCGAAGCGAGGTTCACAAACCCCGCGCCTCCGCGCAGTGAAGCCGTCGCACCGGTGAACAGAATCGTGCCGGCGCCGCGCTTGATCATCAAACGCGCGGCAGCGCGTCCGACGAGAAATCCGCCGAAGCAGCCGACGCGCCAGCAGCGCTCGAATGCCTCGGGTTCCGTATCGATGACGTTGCTTCTAACAAACGTGCCCGCATTGAAGATACTTACAGCTACTGGCGCTTTGTTCTCTGCGCGCGCGAATAAATCGTCGATCTGCGCGGCGTTGGTCGCGTCAACGTCGGCGGGAATCACGCGTCCTCCGCTCGAAGCAGACAGCTCCTGAAGCGCGGACGCCTTACGCGCAGCGGCGAACACCGTGTAACCCTCAGTCGCAAACGCCTTTACAAGCGCAAGGCCCAGACCGGGGCCGACGCCGACCACCACGGCAGTTTGATTCGTCATCATGTCTCCTGTTGTGATGCCGAAGTATGAAGACTGCCTGGTTGTGCTCGGATATGCCTGGGCTCGAGCTACCTAGCGGTAGCGGGGCCCTGCTCAGTAAGGAGCATCGTGATGACTGTCCAGTCGCGGGAAGCCGGGACAGTGCCCGGCTTCCGAACCGCCTTTAACGTGCCGGCACTTTCAGAGCCTTGGCGGCCTGCTCGATGAGCGCGGCCACCGCCTTTGGCTGCGAGACGTAGATCGCGTGACTGCCAGCGACTTCGACGACTTTCGCCCCCGCGCGCTGCGACATCAAACGCTGGGCGGGCGGCGGAATCATCTTGTCGTCGGTGGCAACCAGGTACCAGCTCGGCTTGCTCTTCCACGCCGGCTCGCTGATCGTTCCGCTGAGTGCGCTCCACCCCCCATGGCACTTGAGAGTCGGCCATGAACGCTGCTGTTTCTGCGTCCACGTCAGCGGCGAATGAAGCGTGAAACTTCGCCTTGTCGAGAGCAAGGTAGCCGTCCTGCGGCGGCAATATCGGCGGCACCGGGGCTCCGGGCGGTGGGTCCTTGATCAGCGAGGACACCTCTTCGTGGATCAGATGCGCGGAGCTTCAAGTCACTGCGGTAATTCAAACATCGTACGATTGCGCGCTTGACGCGAACGTTGGTAGAGTTCGAAACGAGGAGGACCAATGCAGAAATTCAGCAGAGACGAAGAGGCGATCCGCAAGCTATCTCCTGAGCAGTACCGCGTAACGCAGCAGAGCGGGACTGAAGCGCCGGGAACCGGCGAGTATCTGGATAACCATGAACCGGGGATCTACGTCGACATCGTGTCGGGCGAGCCGCTGTTCGCTTCGTCCGACAAATTTGAATCGGGATGCGGGTGGCCGAGCTTCACCAAGCCCATTGAACCGGCCAATGTCAACGAATTGAAGGACACCACGCACGGCATGGTGCGAACCGAGGTGCGCTCCACGCACGCCGACAGCCACCTTGGGCACGTGTTTCCCGACGGACCAGAAGATCGCGGCGGATTACGCTATTGCATCAACTCTGCGTCGCTACGGTTTATCCACCGCGACGATATGGAAGCCGAGGGTTACGGCGCTTACTTAAACCAAGTGGAGGATGTGCATGGATAAGGAACGGGCCGTTCTGGCCGGCGGTTGCTTCTGGGGCGTGCAGGATCTGATTCGCAGTTACGAGGGCGTTCTGTCGACCCGCGTCGGCTACACGGGCGGCAGTAACTCGAACGCGACGTATCGCAATCATCCCGGACATGCCGAAGCAGTCGAGATCATCTTTGATCCTTCCCGCATCAGCTATCGGCGGATTCTCGAGTTCTTCTTCCAGATTCACGACCCAAGCACGCGCAATCGTCAGGGCAACGACGTGGGGAGCAGCTATCGGTCGGCGATCTTCTACACCAGCGACGAGCAAAAGCGGATTGCTGAAGACACGATTGCCGACGTCGATGCTTCAGGCCTGTGGCCGGGCAAGGCTGTGACTGAAGTGGTTCCAGCAAGCGACTTCTGGGAGGCCGAACCCGAGCACCAGGATTACCTGCAGCGAATTCCCGGCGGCTACACCTGCCATTTCGTCCGGCCTAACTGGAAGCTGCCGATTCGTACTGAGAAGGTTGTGAACACGGCCTGAGCGCTCATTCATACGCTGCACGCTATGACGCAACCGCGTGTCTGATCGCCGACCGGCAGCGTTTGTTCATAAGATGTAACGGTCCCATCCCCCGTAGTGTTCGCCGCTCAGCTTGCCGCGCGGCAGGCTCAGGGCGATTACCGCCGCGCCGATCGCGATGCTCGCAAAGGTGCCGATCGTCGAGGCGCCTTGCAGCACGAACGGCGCGGCGATCAGCCACGCGCCCATCGGCACATTCAGGAACCGCAGCGGCCGCGCGATTTCCGCGAACGCCGTCACCGATACAGTGATGATCAGGCAACCTATCAGGTGATCGCTGTCGGCCATCGCATCGCTCGCACCAAACAGCAGCCGCGTGAACATCAATATGACGCCGAGCGCCGTCACAGCGGCCAGCGTCCACGGATACGTGACGCCTCCGGTGACGAATGTCTCCAGCACGGCGCCGATCGGCGAGTCGATTCCAGGATTGTTGTCGCGCCCGCCGCCGGGGAGCTGGCCGCCACGCCAGAACGTGCGCCAGAACGGCCGCCCGGCGCGCCGGCTCTGCAGCAGGAACTGCGTTGTCGCAACCAGCTCATCCGTGGCGTACGGAATCATCAGCACGGTGATGACCGCGGTAATCAGGCACAGGCCACACCATGTCTCGAACAAGATCGGCTGAATGATGATGAAGAAGATGCTGACGGCTCCGAGCGGCACGATCAGCAGACCGAAGCCGAGCACCAGCCACGGCATCGTCCGCCAGCGGCGCCGGTCGCCGATGATGCCGGTCAATGCTTCGATCAGGTAAGTCACCGCGCCGACGCCGGCATCGGGAATTGGCCATGCCTTCGACGCGCTCGACGTGATGATCGTTTCGGTGCCATCACCGAACGCTGGATCCCACACGGCGTCGATGTGGCCGAGCTGAAACGCCGTCATATATCGAGACACCAGAAACGCGATGAAAGCCAGCACGACGATCGGCACGCGCTGCACGTAGCTCGACGGCGAGTAGGTCCAGCCGCGCGGCGTGTCGGTCTCGATCGCGAGCGCATCGGATGAAATACCAGGCGGCGTGCCGATCAGCACCGCGAATGCGACCAGCAACGCGCCGACGATCGAATCGTTGGTGAATGCAGCTGCACTCGTGGTCCAGAACACGAGCGGCGCGAACATCAGCCAGGTGCCAACGGCGGCGAGCGCCCAGCGCGACCAGTCATGCTTGCGCGACAGCGACAGCAGCCCAAGCACGACGATCAGTGCGCCGGTCGCGATCTCGCTGTAACCGAGCCACGCATCGCGCACGGCGGGCGGCGGCAGCGTCCAACCCAATGCCGGCGGCGGATCGATCGCGGCGCTCGGGCCGTCGAACAGTCCGAACGCGATCGGGCTCGCGGCGAGCCACAGGCCGAGCGCGATGTTGGTCAGCGGCGCCCACAAAGTCTCGGCGTGCTCGCGGTGCAGGTGCCGTTCGACTTCGCGGCTTTTCGCTTCGCGCTTCGCTGCATCTTCAGGCGACTCTCGCGTCCACTCAGTGCCCGCCGCCGCGACCTTGGCCGGATTGAGCTTGTTGGTCTTGTACCAGCGCGGCGGATCCTTCTTCAGCGCCGCGACCATCGCCGGCAGCTCGGCCGACATCGCATGCTGCGGACGCCAGCCGATCAACTGCTCGGCGCGCGAGACATCGAGTTCGTAGTGCGTGTCGGACTGATCGATCATCCACGGCTGCACAAACGGGTCCTGGTCGAGCACGTCTTCCTGCACCCATTGGCCGCTCTTCGCCAGCGCCTTCGGAATTTCGCGCGTCTCCCAGTCCTCGTCATGAATCAATCGACCAAGGCGCTGCTGCAGATCGCCATAGCCGAGCGTCTCTGTCTCGCCGATCAGCAGCGTGACTTCGTCGGGCAGCGACGCGCGCCGGTCGATCACGCGCAGAATCGCATCGACCATGTCGTCAATGTGCAGGTTCGGCTGCCCGGCATTTAAGTCGCCCGGATACACGTGACTCACCAGCGTGCGCTCGAAAATGTTGGCCATCTGCTGCGCCAGGAAGACCGCGCTTGTGTTTTCGTCGTACACGCCGGCGAGCCGCAGAATCGCGATCGGAACCTTGCCGCGCTCGTCGTGCAGCACCTGCTCGGTCGCAAGCTTCGAAGCCGGATATGGCGTTCTAGGATCAAGCGGCGAATCCTCATTGATCTTCTGCCCGCGCTTTCCCGACGCGTGCACCAGCAGCGTGCTCACAAAGATCAAGCGCTCGATCTCGAACGACTGCAACGCACGCAGCAGACGGCGCGTGCCTTCAACCGTGACCGCCTGATACTTCGGGCTCGGATCGCCCGACAGATCGTAGTAAGCGGCCAGGTGAACCACCGCGGCAATCGATGCGCCGTAGCCGCTGCGCACGCGCTCAAACGCTGCATGCACGCTGTCGTCCGAGGTCAGGTCGGTGAATATCGTCTCGAACGAGGATGGTGAGGCGACCGGCATCACCGCTTCGAGGCCCACGACCGTGAACCGCTCAATGAGACGGGCAATCAGCGCACGGCCGAGAAACCCGCCGCTGCCGGTGACGATGACTAAAGGCCGGTCGGACGACATGCTGGGTGCGTATCAGCCTCAACACTTGCACCGTGACGCACTTTCATTTCAGCACCATGATGCTATTGATGACAGCAATCACGCCATCGCTAAATGCTTCTAATCGATGTGCCGAGACGGACGCGGTGACTTGAGGTAAGCATCGCTTTGACTACGCCAACGTTCGTAGCAATCGAGGCCGCAGAGGTAAACGACGTAGTCAGTGGCTTCCGCAACCACAGCTTCTGACAATGGGACATCGTGCTCGCACACTTGACATTGCACGTGGTCGGGCGGAACGGACTGAATATCAACACTCATTGTCGACCTCCCTAGATGCGCTGTTCGCTTCACCGTCAAATCTCATGCAGTCGTCCCAGCTCATAAGACTTTCTTGGCTCCATGCGGCCGAGGTTGCAGCAACATTTTTCGTGACAACTAGAGTCAAGGTAAAGCATGGCTTGCGGTCGCCGTCCAGAAACTCTGCGGGCTCCGAGGCGCGTAGATTCAGCGTTGCGCTAATTGCAGCGCGAGTGGATAGTGCTCCTGTTAGCTCACCCTCCACAAGGAGCAGAACCAGGAAACAGACCGTGGCCCGCATTCTGCTGAAGACGACCATACCGACGACTGAAGATGACTGGTCGATCGCTCGCTTCTCGATGCTGCGCGATCTGCTGCGCGAGAGCCATCAGGTCGAAGCGCGCGACCGCATCACGGATGAAAGAGGCGATGACGTCGATCTTGCCGGCGGGAGCGACCTACCTTTCGACCAGATCTGGTTGTTCGCAGTTGACATGACCAATGCGCTGACGGCGGCCGACATCGCCGGCATCGAAGCGTTTCGGCGCCGAGGCGGGGGGCTTCTTTTGACGCGCGATCACTTCGACCTCGGAAGCGGTCTCTCGAAGCTCTCCGGCATCGGTGCCGCTCATCATTTCCACAACGTCAACCCAGAAACGGAGCCCGAACGCCGTACGCGTGATGATCCGTTCACGCTGCAAATCGATTGGCCAAACTATCACTCAGGCGCAAACGGCGACTATCAGGAGATCGAAGCGATCACGCCGGCCCATCCGTTGCTGCGCCGGGCGGACGGCGGAGCGATTCGTTACTTGCCAGCGCATCCTCACGAAGGCGCCGTGAGCGCGCCGACGGAGTTGGGAAGCGCTGCGCAGGTGGTTGCGCGGAGTAAGAGCAGCGTGACAGGACGACCCTTCAATCTGATGGTGGCGATCGATCGCTATCGGCACGATGGGGCAGATCTCGGCCGTGCGGTCGCCGAGTCGACTTTCCATCACTTCGCCGACTACAACTGGAATACCGTCGCGGGCTGCCCGAGTTTCGTCGATGAGCCGCCCGGCGACGGGTTGCGCCGCGAACCCAAGGCGTTAAGCGACACGCAGGACTACGCACGCAACATCGCGAAATGGCTCAGTAGTTCCTAGTCCCTGCGTGTCCGGCGGCAAGACGCGCTGCACCGGAAGACGCAGTTCATCAGGAGACACACCATGCCCGCATCATCGAAACGTCCCAATACAATTGTTTTGGTTCACGGCTTCTGGGTGACGCCGCGCAGCTGGGAGCACTGGATCCCGCACTACGAGGCGAAGGGCTACCGCGTCTTCGCTCCCGCATACCCCGGTTTCGAGGTTGAGGTCGAGGCGCTCAACGCCGACCCAACGCCGGTCGAGCGGCTCACGGTCCCGGCGATCATCGAGCATCTGAAGTCGATCGTCGGGGCGCTCGACACCCCTCCGATCTTGATGGGCCACTCGGCGGGCGGCACCTTCGTGCAGATCCTGCTCGACCAGGGTTTCGGTGCCGCGGGAGTGACGTTCAACTGCGCGCCGACCGAGGGCGTTCTCGTCGCGCCGTGGTCGCAGGTCCGGGCGTTGTTCCCGGTGCTCAAGAGTCCGGCAAACCGGCACCGGGCGGTTGGCCTCACGTACGAGCAGTGGCGCTACACGTTCGCCAACACTTTCCCCGAAGACGAGGCGCGTGCGTCGTACAAGCGATATCACGTGCCCGCGTCGGGCGGCCTTGTATGGGACAGCGCGCTCGCGAACCTCGAGCCCGGGCCGCAGGCGACCTGGGTCAACTACCGCAACGTGGCGCGGCCCCCGCTGCTGTTCATCTCCGGCGGTGAGGATCATCTGATGCCGCCGGTCGTGCAGCACTCGAACGCGGCGCACTACACGGCGGAGACGCTCACCGAGGTGAAGGTGATCGAGGGGCGCTCTCACCTGCTCCCCGCGCAGAGTGGCTGGGAGGAGATCGCCGACTACGCGCTCTCGTGGGCCGAGCGCCACGTGGTTTCGCTCGCCGAACACGGCGCCTAACGCTGCTCGCGAACCGCACCGCGGCGGGCCACGGCATGCCGTTCTGATCGCAGGCCTCGGGCATCAACCCCGTCTCTTAGTGGCGGCGTTGTGCTTGAGCCGCCGCATGACCGCGCCGGCACCCTCGACCACACGCGCGATGAGAATTTCGCCGTGCGCGGCGGATGCTCCGCGCGGATCGCCCATGATGCCCGACGCGGATAGCCGCGGATCGTCGCTGCTCCAGGGGTAGCTCGCCGCAGGATCGAACACCAGCGCTTGCGTCGTGCCGCCGCCGGGCGCCGGGTTCAAGGCGGCCAGTGCTTCACGTCGCACCAATTCCGGAGCGAGCACGAGCATGACGGAGGTCTCGTCCTTGCCGGCGTGGATTTCCGGCACGTCTGCCGCCGTATCGGGGCTCATCATCGCGCCCAAATGAAGCGTCGCGATATTGAGGCCGAAGTCGCACATCTCCCGCGTGACCGCTTCGAGGATGCCGCGGTTCCCGCCGTGCCCGTTGACGATCAGGAGATTGCGAGCCGGCAATGCGCGCACGAGTTCGGATCCGAGGTCGCGCAGGTAGGCGGCCATGCCCGAAACCGTGAGCGACAATGTGCCCGGCGCCCAGGCGTGCTCACGCGAGAGCCCGACCGGCACCACTGGCAATTGCCATAGATCGTGCTCGTCGCCCCAGCGCGCGACGATGCGCCGGGTGAGCGCTTCCGCGATGACGCAGTCGGTGTTGAGCGGCAAGTGCGGTCCGTGTTGCTCGATCGAGCCCATGGGTAAGCAGAGCACCGAGCTTGCCTCAACCGCATTTTCAACCTCGCTGAAGACGAGGTGGCCGATCATCCGGCTTGCGGGGCCCCGCATCGACTCAACCGCTCACCATTCGCTCAAGACTCAACCGCGAGCGGCGCCGCCTTCTTGAGCGATTTCGGCGACTCGGACAACGCCGCGATCACATGCCCAAGATGATGGCCGGCGCGCGCCGCTTTCGCCGTGAGATAGCGGCGATTGTCGGCATTGACCGGCGTCTCGAGTGGCATGCGGCCGGAAATTTCGATTCCGGCCTTGGCGAGACTGTCGAGCTTGACCGGGTTGTTGGTCAGCAGCATGACGCGCGTGACGCCGAGCATCTGCAGCATCCGCACGGCGACGCCGTAATCGCGCTCGTCGTCGTCGAAGCCGAGCGTGGTGTTGGCATCGACGGTGTCGAGTCCGGCATCCTGCAGCTCGTAAGTGCGCATCTTGTTGGCGAGGCCTACGCCGCGGCCTTCCTGCGCGAGATACAGGATGATCCCTCCGCCGGCTTCGTGAAGGCGCGCCAGCGCAAGCCGCAGCTGATCGCCGCAGTCGCAGCGCCGCGAACCAAACACATCGCCGGTCAGGCATGCGGAGTGGACCCGTACCGGGACGGGCAACGACAGATTGGGCGCGCCGACGATCACCGCCACCGGGTCGTCGCCGAAGGAGTCGCGAAACACCACGAAGCGGGCGCGAACGCGCGAGGCAAGCGGAACATGCGCTTCACCTGCTATCGCAAGCGATTGCATCCCCTCCTCGCGGAAACGCACTACCGCCATGGCATCGACCGTGATGATGCGCGGATCGAACGCTCCTGAGATCGCGGGATCGGTATCGGCGACAAGTACTGCGGGCAACACCTTGGCAAGCTTGACGAGATCGATCGCCGCCGCCGCTGCCGCGCCCGCCGGCTCCGGAAGGAATTCGAAGCGGGGCTTGTTCTCCGCAACCAGCGCCAGAACGGTCTGCGCATCCACATCGTCCGAGAGCGCGATTGCCACGGGTTCACTGGCTTCGATCCCGAGCGAACGCGCCCTTCTGCTGGTCAGAACGAGACGCGGCGCCATCGGCGCGGCAAGCGCGCGAAACGCAGCCAATCTGTCCTCATCGAGCCCTTCGACCGGAAGGCAGAGCAGCGTTTCATTTCCGCCCGCGACGATCACCGGCCTTCCAGAACGGAACTCAGCGAGCGCCCGGCTGGCAGCAACTTGCTCGCTCGTTCCGCATAGGATGGAACTCAATTTTCCGTCACCATTGCGCATTGATGATTTGCTACGAGCCAAGGTCACATTATTTGTTTCGGTCCGTGCACGATGCATTATGACCTTTGAGCTTTTTGCGTGTCGCGCGTCTTGCGCTTTCCGTCAGCGTGACACACTCCCTCCTAGCTCCACGCCTTTTGTCTTCGTTTTCGACAGCTACGCGGACATGCGAAATGTCCGCAATCGGCGCGGCGTGTAAGCAGTCATTAGTTTAGGTCGGCTTCCGGCCAATTGCGGACATTGGTAAAACGCAAGAGTCATACTCAAGGCGGACGTAGCTGACCATTGCTCAAGAGTCAGACTAGGCGGCTAGGCTCGTCTGGTAAACGAGCCCCGCCGCTAACGCTCGGCCAAGCCTGCTGCGCATCCTGCGCGCGTTGCTGCCCGTCGTTACGCTCTACACCGGCAAGCTGATCATCGTTGAAGCGTGCTGCTCGCCAGCACGTCGTATTCAACGACACGTGCGCACATGGTTTGGCAGCGGCGCGCTCGATCGCATTGGCTGGCTGCTCGACGTTTTTCAGTCTTGAAATGATGCAGCCGCGACCATCGATCACGGCATGCTGATCGTGCTCCACCAGCGGTCTACGGCCTCGTCGTGTATGCCGTACGGCCGTTGCCCCAATCGCTGACTCACCGTAACCGCACGAGCGATGGGTGCCGATGCGCACGTGGTGTCGTCGATGTAGCTGACGCGTAGGTCTAGGTAGAGGTTGCGAAAGCGGTGGGCGGCGGCTCGTTGTGCGCGGGCAGTTCCGTCGCCGCATGCTTCGAGCCGGACACCTCGTGGACGCGCCGCTGCCACCGCATCCTCGAGACGATCCAGATCGTCGAAGGACTTCCCGGCGAAAACGTAGTGGTCGGCAAAGATTGCGACGGTGACAACCGTCGTCTGCGCACCAACGGACCCCGTGACGGCCAACCACAACGCGGCCGCGGCCGCGCCGAACCGGACGTTGCGTTGAACACCTGAGTAGTTTCTCATCTCGCTCTCCTTTGCTGATGGATGATGTATTAAGCGTATTGTTGAGTTGGCGTGATTGCTTTGAGATCGACCTGAGTTTTTGCTGAGATGCTCCGACTTGCGAGGTGCTTCGGCCATGGAAACCAACCTCTATCGGTTCGAGGACTATTGCCTCGATGCGCGCCGCGCCGAGCTGCGCCGAGGAGACGTTCAGGTTCATCTTGAACCGCAGGTCTTTGACGTTCTGCTGTACCTCGTCAGGCATCGCGATCGTGTTGTCAGCAAGGAGGAGCTGCTCACTGCGGTCTGGGCCGGGCGCGTAGTTTCAGAGTCAACGCTGAGTAGCCGACTGACAGCGGTTCGGCACGCGGTGGGAGACAGCGGTGAGAGACAGCGCTTCATTCGAACTGTGCATCGCAAAGGGTTTCGGTTCGTGGGCACTGTGCACGAAGACGACACCGAGTCCGATCAAGAAACAGGTCGCGCCGAAGCAATTAACGAGATCGGATTCGAGAACTCGAATTTCGCCGCAGCGCCTCGCGCGTTCCACAACAGCCCCTCGATTGCAATTCTCCGGTTCGCAAATCTCTCTACCGACTCGGCGCTCACGCGGTTGATTGACGGCGTTGTGGAAGACGCGGCGGCAGCTCTATCGCACTATCCGTCGCTATTGGTTGTCGCGCCTAGCGCCGGTTCGGCGAATCAAGGCCGATCGGCCGATCCAAGGCAAGTAGGGCGCGAGTTAGGTGTGCGCTACGTAATTGAAGGTAGCTTGCGCAAGGTGGCACAACGCGTACGTGTGATGGCCAAACTCATTGACGCGGCCACCGGCGTTCTTTTGTCGGCGAACAGCTTCGACCTTGACTTGGGGCAACAGCTTGATCTTCAAGATCGTGTCACTGCGCGTGTGGTTGGTTCAATTGGACCGAGACTTGAGCAGGCGGAGGTCGAGCGAGCCAAGCGTGGGCCGATCGAATACCCTGGTGCGTACCAGCTCTATGTGCAGGGGTTGAGTAATGCGTATCAATGGACGCAGGCAGGTATGGACGAGGCACTTCGCTTGTTCCATCGAGCAATAGAAATCGATCCTGAATTCGCGCCTGCGTACGGCATGGCGGCGTATTGCTACGTCCAGCGAAATTCGTATGGTTGGTTTACTGACCGGTCGCAAGAGACTGCCGCGTGTAACCGCGTGGCGCGGCGGGCGGCCGAGTTGGCTAACGAGGACGCGGTCACCCTCGCCAGGACTGCGCACGCGCTCGCCGCCGTTGTCGGCGACTTTGACGGTGGTGCAGTGCTAGCGGAGCAGGCGTGCCGACTCAACCCCAATCTTTGGTTAGCGTGGTACTCGAGGGGTTGGATAAGGATTTTTCTCGGCCAGCCGAAAATTGCGATTGAGCATCTCGAGACGGCATTGCAATTGAGTCCGTCCGACCCGCTCGCTTTCAAAGTGCACGCAGCCAATGCGTATGCGCACTTTTTCAACGAGCACTACGACCAGGCGTGCCTATCAGCAGAACACGCGATGCGCACGCGAACGAACTACTTGACCGCGATGCGGGGTGCCGCGGCAAGCCACGCATTTGCTGGCCGGCTCATCAAAGCTCGGCAGTTAATGGCTCAGGTGCGCGAGTCGAATTCCGCACTTCGGCTGTCGCAGATCAAGGACTTGATACCTTTTAATCGCGCCCGTGATTCTGAGCGGTGGATCGAAGGCTTGTATAAGTCCGGATTGCCAGAATGACTTCGCAGTTTCTTGTTGACCGGCTGAAGTGACTTCGAGTATCGGCCCGATGGAATTGGGCTACCAGCTCGGCAAGATCCAGGAAGAGTCACACTGCACCACGAACACCTGAAACGCACCGGCGGATACCCGATTATCGGCGTCAACACCTTCCGTCATCCGCACGGCGATCCGGTACCCGATCACATCGAGACTCGCTGTCTCCTATGGGTCGCCAGCTGGCGCTCGCCTCTGTAATCCGCATTTCGGAGTGTTGACTTATCAACGGACGATAACCTTTGCCGTTTTCGATACTCGCCACCAGCGACATATGCTTACTTATGGCGGCATCGATCGGACGGTCCAAAGCACTATCGAAAGTAAGCAAAAGTACGTTTAGTCTTCGAGAGAGCAAAGGCGAACTGAAGGAGATCAACAATTTGGCCTTTCGCGGCAAAGACATCCTTTTACCTCGAAGCGTTTTGACAGTCGCCCGTATCG
>CAWEAZ010000020.1:0-77296 GCA_963807155.1 uncultured beta proteobacterium | reverse complement strand
GCGGGAACGCGACCGCTATCTTTCTGTAATCGAGCAGTAGGTTCTGATAAAAAAACGCCCCGCGATGCGGGGCGTTTCATTTCTGCTGCGGCGCTGCTTGACTTGACCGACGCAGTCGCCGCTTTACGGCTGGCTCAGAAACTGCGTGAGCTACACCGCCGCCCACCATGCTCAAGCACTCAGCGGACAACTCAATAACAGCGGGTTGCTCGGTTACTTCTTCTTGTGTTTCGATAACAACTTCCATGGTTCCCTCCGCGCGAAGGCATTTCACGCCCCGAATTGGACCAAAAGCTTGCGCTTTTTGGGCCTAACCAGGGTCAATCGGACGTGTAGCTTGTTTTACTGAGTCCATCCGACTTCTGGAAGTTAAATGCTTGTTGCTGATCAGTCAATGGCTGCTTGGGCCGACGTGTTGCCTTTCGCGGACGCGCCGGACCTTCAAGAGCGGTTTGAGCGGCTGGACGAGCGCTTGCGGAAGGCCCCCGCCACCGGAGATGGCTCCGAAATTTTCGATCTGGCGTGGGACGCCTTTTTGGCGCTACCCGACGAACCCGCGACCGATGCCCGCGCGATGTGTCTGCTTGCGATTGCGCGCAACAAATACCTGCGCGGACTTCCCTTTGACGGGATCGAACCGGCCAACCAAGCAGTTGCAGTCGCAGAGCGCCTCAATAACGACCTTGTTCTCGCAAAATGCCTGAAGATGCTTGGGCGTGATGTACACGGAGACGGGAAACTTCCCGGCGGCCATGACCGCTTTGACGCGCGCCTTGCCCGCGGCGCGCAGCGCGGGAGACTCGGAGCAGGAATCCGGCATCTTCGCCAACCTAGGGCTTGCACACCAGTACGCGGGCCAGTTCAGCATGGCGATTCCTTGCTACGAGCGGGCGGTGGAGGTCGCCGACCCGGCAGCGTACATCCCGCTTAACGCAGGCCATTCCCCTTGTCAACATTGCAGTCGCCTCTCTCTATCTTCGAGATTTTCTCGCGAGGATTGGCGGCCGCCGAGCGGGCGATTGAACTGTTGGCGGAGCCGAGCGATGACAGCGAGCGCATGACGCGCGCCACGATCGAGTTTGCCTACACGCGCCTGCTTGCTCGAGGTGCGCAACGTCCCGCTGGCGCTCGAACGCGCCAGCCTGGCTCGACTGCACGCAAAAGGCGCCGGGCACCTTGGGCGAGTTGTACGCCGAGATGGCGTTGGGCCTAGCCGAGGTGCATGACGCGGCCACTTGTGACATCGGCCTTTCCAGGCTGCAGCGTGCGATCAACGAGAGCCGGCGCGGCGTTCCTACCGCCTTGCGGGACGCCCTGGCCACGATTGTCCGAGCCTACGAGGTTGCCAAGCAACCGAACAATGCCCTGGTATTCCAGCAGGAAGTCATCCGACTTAACAGGGACAGCAGGGTCAAGAACCTGTTGGAGCATCACCACCGGCACGTTGTGCAGGTCAAGAAGGCACTGGACGCTCGGGCCGAGGCGGCGATGGACTTGCAGCAGCACGAACTCAAGTTTCAGCGCTTCTCAATGCAGGACTTTGGCGAGTTCACGCAGGTTCTGGAGCGCAACAGCGTCACGGTCGAATTCCACGACGACGAGACCGGTGAGCACTGCTACCGGGTCGGGGCGATGGCTCGGGAACTGGCCAAGAAGATGGGCCTGGACGATGAGCTGTGCCAGATGATCGATCTTTCGGCCCGCCTGCACGACGTGGGCAAGATCCGCATTCCCGAGTCGATCCTTCTGAAGCCGGGCCGCTTTACGCCCGAAGAGCGCTCGATCATGGAGAAGACATTGCGAGTTCGGGTGGGAAATCATCGGTGAAGGTGGGCTCGGACAGCTGTTTGTGGCGCAGGAGATCGCCTTTAACCACCACGAGAAGTGGGATGGCAGCGGATATCCGCGGCAAATTAAGGGCGAGATGATTCCGCTGAGCGCGCGCATCACCGCGTTGTCGGACGTTTACGACGCTCTTACGCATAAGCGCAGCTACAAGGAGGCGTGGTCGATCGAAGATGCCTTGCGACACATTGGAGCCGAAGGCGGGAAAACACTTCGACCCGCAGTTGACTGCTATGTTTTTGGAGCTCGTTCCGGCACTTCAGGCTCAGCATGGTAACCTCGACGCATTCCTCAGCGCCGAAGCCAAAAAGAACGACTTCATCATTGACCGCGCACGGTTGGCACGCGAACTGAACACGGATTACATCGAACTTGACGTTCGGCGATAGCCAACGGTCGGTGCCTAGCTAGGCGCGGGACTCCCGCCTGCGCTTCTGCTCGAACAAGCACACTGCCGCGGCTGCACCCACGTTCAACGACTCGACTCGACCATCGATTGGAATGCGCAATCGGCGGTTTGCCGCCAGCAGCGTGTCTGCCGTGAGCCCCTGCCCTTCGCCGCCGAACAGCCAAACGGTGGCGTTCTTTCCCCACTCCGCTGAGAACAAGTCTTCACCGCCCGTTGCATCTGCGGCGAGGATTTCGCCTGCGAACGCATCGCGCACTGCCTGAGGCGCTATCTGTTCGTGCAGATCAAGCACGAAGTGCGCTCCCATTGCGGCGCGCATGACTTTGGGCGACCAGAAGAACGCGCATCCCGCCCCGGCGATCGCGTGCCGCACGCCGGCTGCCGCGGCGGTACGTAGCAGCGTGCCGACATTGCCCGGGTCCTGCACGTTGTCGAGGTAGATCGCATCGTCGACGATTTGCTTCGGCCAGGGCGGCGTCTGCAAATTCGATTTCGGCCAGTACGCCCGCGCCGTGCTCGACGGGAGATATCGCGTCGTACAGCGCCGGCGCGAGTTCGATCAACTTGGCCTTTGATTGCGCTTCCGCTCGTGGCACAAGTGCAAGCGCTTCGGCGGATTGCTCGGCGCCACGCAGCACCAGCGTGTGAATCGTCGCGCGCGCGTCGAGCGCTGCCTGCAGCAGATGAACGCCTTCTATCAGCGTTCGATGAGCGTCTCTGCACGCGCGCGGCGATGTCGCGAGTTGCTTCAGCCGCCGATAAATCGGATTGTCAGTCGAAGAGATCCGCATCTTCTTCGACGAGCATGCGAACCGGGGCGAAGCTGCGTCGATGCAGGATGCAGGGGCCGAGTGCTTGCAGGCGCTCGCAGTGTTCGGGAGTGGCGTAGCCCATGTGCTGCGCGAACCCATAGCCCGGATGCACGGCGTCGAACGCGCGCATCATGCCGTCGCGGACGGTCTTGGCCAGGATCGATGCGGCGGAGATTGCCGGCTCGAGCGCATCGCCGGCGATGATCGCGCGGCCGGGGAACGGCAGCCGCGGCATTTGATTGCCGTCGACCAGCGCGTACTGAGGCACTACCTTCAACGCATCGACCGCTCGACGCATCGCGAGCAGCCTTGCTTGCAGGATGTTGATGCTGTCGATTTCGTCGACGCTGGCTTCGGCGACCGCCCATGCGATGGCGCGCTCGCGGATGCGCTTGGCGAGTTGCTCGCGGCGCTCGGGCTTCAGCACTTTGGAATCGCGCAGGCCGTAGATGCGGCGCTTCGGATCGAGGATCACTGCGGCCGCGACGACCGGGCCGGCGAGCGGACCACACCCTGCTTCGTCGATGCCGCAAATCAAGCCGGTTGCCAGCGCAGCTTGCTCGAACAAATCGCCGGTGACGCCCTTGCGCCGTCGAAACGTGATGCGAAACGAACGCACCTTCACTGGGCTACCTCAAATATCGCGTCGGCGACCAGCCGCGCGGTATCGCGCTTCAACGAGTGATGCATGTCGGTGAAGCGAGCGGTGACGCGCACGCGGCGCTCGCCGTCGTGCAGCCAATCGAGCACGGCGCGCGCGAGCGCGGCCGGGGTTGCGTGGTGTTGAAGCAGTTCGGGAACGACAAATTCTCCGGCCAGTATGTTCGGGAGTCCGACGTAGGGAATCCTACCCTTGCGCCACATGATCCACGCGGTCAGCGGCGACATTTTGTATGCAATCACCATCGGTCGCTTGAACAGCGCCGCTTCAAGCGTCGCGGTGCCGCTCGCGACGAGCACAACGTCCGACGCTTCGAGGCAATCGTGCGACTGGCCATTGACGATATCGACTTTCGGCGAAAGTCCTGGTCGTCTCGCCATCATCTGTTCGATGCCGCTGCGCAGCGCCGGGTCTGCCACGGGCATCACGAAGCGCAACTCGGGCTGCTCGTCGGCGATCAAAGCCATCGCGGCGATGAAAGTCGGGCCGTTATGGCGCACCTCGTCGGGACGCGAGCCGAGCAACACAGCGAGCAGCTCTCCTTCCGCTTGCAGGCCGAGGCGTTGGCGCGCGGCCGCTGCGTTCGGAACCATCGGGATCATGTTTGCGAGCGGATGCCCGACATAGCTCGCGGGAATTCCGGCGTCGTCGTAGATTTTCTGCTCGAACGGGAAGACGAGCAGCATGCGGTCGACCGCGCGCGCGATCTGCGTGATGCGCTCGGCGCGCCAGGCCCAGATCGACGGGCTGACGAAATGCACCGTGCGCACGCCCTGCCCTCGCAGTTGTTCCTCGAGCACCAGGTTGAAGTCCGGCGCATCGACGCCGACAAAGACTTGCGGCTTCGTCGCGACCACACGGTCGCGCAGCGTACGACGGAGCTGCAGCAGCCGCGGCAGATGGCGCAGCACTTCGACGTAGCCGCGTACCGACAGCTCGCGCACGTGATGCCAGGCATCGAAGCCGGCGCCAATCATGCGGTCTCCACCGATACCGACGCAGCGCATGTCGGGTGCACGCTGCAGGACTTCAGTGATGACGGGCGCTGCGAGCAGGTCGCCGGATGCTTCGCCCGCGACGAATGCGATCGTGCGATCGCCCGGCATTAACGCACGATGCCGCGCTGCGAGTTCTTCACAAAATCCCTCAGGAGCTCGATCGCAGGCGCGGACGGCGGATTCTCTTCGGCCAGCGTGCCGAGCGCAGTCACCGCATCGGCGGCGGATAACCCATCGCGATACAGCGTCTTGTAAGCGCGCCGCAGCAGGTTGATGGTGTCTGCATCGACGCCGCGGCGCTTGAGTCCTTCGGAGTTGATGCCGTGTGGCTCCGCAGGATTGCCGCTGCAGATCACGTACGGAGGAACGTCGCGCAGCACGATCGATCCACCGGCCGCCATCGCGTGCGCGCCCACCGCGCAGAACTGATGGACCGCCGTCATGCCGCCGAGGATGACCCAGTCGCCCAGCGTGACGTGTCCGGCCAGCGTTGCGTTATTGGCGAGGATCGTGTGATCGCCGACGACGCAATCGTGCGCGATGTGCACCGACGCCATGATCCAGTTGCCGGAGCCGACACTGGTCACGCCACCGCCGCCGGCAGTCCCCAGGCTGATCGTGCACGACTCACGGAACGTATTGCCGTCGCCGATCACGAGCTCGGTGTCTTCGCCGGCGTATTTCTTGTCTTGCGGCACGCCGCCGATCGCGCAGAACGAAAAGAAATGATTGTTGCTGCCGATGGTCGTGCGGCCGCCGATGACAACATGCGGGTCGAGCACCGAGCCGGCGCCGATCGTGACACCGGGACCGACTACGCAGTAGGGGCCGATCTCGACGTCATCCGCGATTTCGGCCGCGGGATCGATCACTGCGGTCGGATGGGCGCGCGACACTAACGACCCTCGACGCTATCGCTCCCGCGCTCTTGGGCAGCGTTGCGGTCTTCGGTCCGATACGCGCACATCAGCCCCGCCTCGGCCGCAAGCGCGCCGTCGACCAGCGCGCGCGCCTTGAACTTGCCGATGCCGCGCATCACGCGAACCATCTCGACTTCAAGCCGCAGCTGATCGCCCGGCGTCACCGGCCGCTTGAAGCGCGCGTCGTCGATGCCCGCAAAGTAGAACAACGTCCCGTCACCCTCGTTCAGATTCAGCGTCTGATAGGTCAACAGCGCCGCCGCCTGCGCGAGTGCCTCGATGATCATCACGCCGGGCATGACCGGCAGACGCGGAAAGTGGCCGACGAAGTACGGCTCGTTGATCGTCACGTTCTTCAGCGCGACGATGCGCTCGCCGGGCACGATCTCCAGCACGCGGTCGACCATCACGAACGGATAGCGGTGCGGCAGCGTTTTCAGGATCTGCTGGATATCCATCATTTCACTTTGTCCGCGTTTGGATTGGCAGCTTTGTGTTCGGATTCCAGTTGCCGCAATCGAGTGCGCAAGTCCGGCAGATTACGCACCAAGCGCCGCGGCGCGTTCCCAGTCTCGATGCTTCATCAGCGGAAAGAAGCCGGTGTAATGGCCGGATTCAGTCACTGAGCTCGGCACCGCAGTGGCCGGCCCGATGCTCGAGCCGTCGGCAATCGTCAGATGCCCCGCGATCATCGCCGCGCCGCCGATCCGACAGCCTTTGCCGATCTTGGTGCTTCCCGCAATGCCGACACACGCAGCGATGACAGTGTCCGCTCCGATCACGCAATTGTGCGCGATCTGAATCTGGTTATCGAGCTTGACGCCGTCTTCGATCACCGTATCGCCCATCGCACCGCGATCGATCGTGGTGTTGGCGCCAATTTCGACATCGTCTCCTATCGAGACCGCGCCGAGCTGCGGAATCTTGATCCAGCGCCCGTCGAACGGCGCAAAGCCAAAGCCGTCGCTGCCGATCACCGCACCGCTGTGAACATTGCAGCGCGCTCCGATCCTGCAATCGTCCAGCACCACCACGCGTGGATAAATTCGCGTTTCATTGCCGATGATGGTGCGTGCGCCGATCGCGGCGCCGGCACCGATCCATGCGCCCGCACCGATGACGGCACCCTCGCCGATCGTTGCGCCGGGATCGACACGTGCCGACGCATCGACCTTCGCACTGGTGGCGACGTGGGCACCCGCCGCCACGCCAGCTTTCACCGGTGGATTCGGCCTCAATATTTGTACCGCGTAGGCGAACCACACGTACGGCTGCTCGCACACCGCCATCGCGGTCAACGAAGCCGTCAGCGGCGCTGACTGCGATTGCAATGCGTCGCGGTCTGCCGCGCTGAGCACGATCGCACCCGCCTGCGTCGTCAATGCGTCGGCGCGATACAGCGGGTTGGCGAGAAAAGCGAGATCGGATCGAGTGGCGACCGCCAGGGGAGCCACGCCGCTTAACTTGACATCGGTGGGGCCGACGACGATGGCTTGCAAGCGCCCGGACGAGCGCTCCACGACCGCACTGTTCAGATCGGCCAGCGACACACTGACCGGCTTCGTCATTGCGACTATCGGGCAGCGTTGAGCGCTTTCAGCACTCGCTCGGTGATGTCGATGCGGGGATTGAAGTACACCGCCTCCTGCACGATCAGGTCGAACTTTTCCTGCTCGGCGATCTGCCTGATGATGCGCGTGCTGCGCTCTTGCAGGCTCTGCATCTCTTCGTTACGACGCTGATTGAGGTCTTCGCGAAACTCGCGCTGCTTGCGTTGAAAATCGCGATCGAGCTCGGCCAGCTCGCGTTGCCGGCGGCCGCGATCGGTCTCGGTCATTACCGGCGAATCTTTTTCAAAACGCTCCGCCGCCGCCTTCAGGCGCACACCGGTGTCCTCAACGTCTTTCTGGCGCTTTGAGAACTCAGCTTCGAGCTTTGACAATGCCGCGCGCGCCGGCGTTGATTCTCGCAGCAGCCGTTCGGGATTGACGACTCCGATCTTGAAATCCTGCGCAATTGCCACTGAGCCGGTCGCAATTACCGTGGCGGCAAACGTTACCCTCAAAACTTTTCGCCACGTGTCAGTCATCGTTGTGCCTCCTCGGACGCAAAAGATTCTTACCGTGGCCTGCAACAGCCAGATGCCTAGCCCGCTTGCCACGCCATCGCCGCGCAGCGGCGTTGCAAATGCTCGCAATACTTCCGGTATTGCTGCGCTTTTGCCTTGCCCTGCACGCCGAGTGGCGCGTCCTTCGGGCTGTATCCGGCTGTTCCAGGCCACTAGAAGCCAGTCCCGATCTGGAATTGGAATCGCTGAATCCGATCTTCGGGTTTCTTGTTGAGCGGATACGCGTATGAAAGTCTCAGCGGCCCGAGCGGCGAAATCCAGGCGACGCCTATACCCACCGAGTAGCGCAAATTGCCGAAGTCGGTCTTCTCGTCTTCGTAAACTGGACGGAAGTTCATCGATATACGAAATTTCCGTTCGCATCCTTCTTCGGCGCGAGCCCCCAGACCTGTCCGCCATCGACAAATGCCAGCGCGCGCAGCGTGCGATCGGCACCGGGTATCGGCATGTAGGCCTCAAAGGAGAAGTTGATGCGCCGGTTGCCGCCGAGCGGGCTGTCGTCGATATCACGCGGGCCAAGAGTTCCACTCTCAAAGCCGCGCACGCTGCCGATGCCGCCGACGTAGTAGTTCTTGAAGAACGGATACGGGTCGCCGCTGTAGCCGTCGCCATATCCGATCTCGCCGTTGAAAGCGAGCGTGACGCGCGGAAGGAGCGCAAAGTATTGCTGGAACTGATAATTCAGACGGTAGTACTGCAGATCGAGTCCGGGCAGACCCACTTCGCTGAATGCGCGCTGATAGCGGCCGCGTGTAGGCACCAACAGATTATCGCGATCGTCGCGCGACCAACCGGCCGTCAACGCCAGCGAATCTGACTTGGGGCCGAACTGCTCGACGTACTCAACGTACCTGAGCGGGGAAAAAATCGTCAGATCGATCTCAGTATTCTCGTATCGCAGACCGAAGAAAACGCGATCAAACTCGGTAAACGGCACTCCGAACACGACCCCGAGACCTCGCGTCGAATAGCCGACGCTAGAGAGGCCGAGTTCGGCAAGGTCGGATTTGCGGTCGAACAACTCGATCGAGCGGCTGATACCTTCGGGCGTGACGTACGGGTCGGTGTGCGCCAGCGCGATGATGCGATTCGCCTTGCTGGTGTTGATTTCGAGCGACAGCGCGTTGCCTGAGCCGAAAATATTCTGCTGCGCGATACCGGCACTGAGTACCAAACCTTCCGCGCTCGAATAACCGGCGCCCACCTGAAGGTTGCCCGTCGCACGTTCCTTCACGGTCACGTTGACATCGACCTGATCGGGCGCAGATGGAACGGCCGGAGTATCGACGGTGACTGATTCGAAAAAACCCAGGCGATCGATCCGGTCGCGCGACAGACGTACGCGGTCCGAGTCGAACCACGCACTTTCGTACTGCCTCACTTCTCGGCGAATCACTTCGTCACGCGTGCGATTGTTGCCCGCGATATTGACGCGGCGCACGTATACACGGCGACCCGGGTCAACGACGATCGTGAACGCCACCTGACGCTTTTCGCGGTCGGGCTCCGGAATCGGGTTGGCGCTGGCAAATGCGTAACCCAGTGTGCTCATGCGATCGGTAATGCGTTTGGCGACCGCGTTGACGCGCTCGGCACTGAAAACTTCACCCGGCTTGACGTCGATCAGCGGCTGCAATTCTTCGTCGAGGCCAAGCAGCTCGCCGCGTGAGCTTGATGCCCGAGACGTTGTAGCGGTCGCCCTCGGACACGTTGACCGAGACAAAGATGTCGCGCTTGTCCGGGCTGATCGAGACCTGCACCGAGTCGATCTTGAAATCGAGATAACCGCGGTTCAGATAGTACGAACGTACCGTTTCCAGATCGGCCGATAGCTTTTGCCGCGAATACTGATCGCGCTTCGTGTACCAAGACAGCCAGTTCGGCGTCGACAATTCCATTTGACTGCGCAGCACACCGTCGCTGAATACGGTATTGCCGGTAAACGTGATCGAGCGAATGCGCGAGATCTCGCCTTCGACTGCCGCGATTGATACGTTGACACGATTGCGCTCGATCGGCGTCACGGTGGTCTTGACGTCAACGCCGTACAAGCCGCGAGACAAATATTGACGGCGCAATTCCTGTTCGGCGCGCTCGAGCACTGAGCGATCGAAGATGCGGCCTTCGGCGAGGCCGACGTCGCGCAGCGACTTGAGAACCTGGTCCTTTTCGAACTCGGTCACGCCGGTCAGATCGACCGCAGAGATCGCGGGCCGTTCATCGACGACAACGACCAGTACATCACCGTCGACTTCAAGCCGCACATCCTTGAACAGCCCGCTTGCGTAAAGCGCGCGAATTGCCTGCGTGCCGCGTTCGGGATCGAAACGATCGCCGACGCGAATCGGCAAGATAGGAAAACACGGTGCCCGCTTCGGTGCGCTGCACACCTTCAACGCGGATATCGCGCACGACGAATTCCTGCGCTGAGGCGGACAAGCACCACGTAGAGACGACGGCGGCTGCGATATGGCGCATGACGGGGCGCAACGCCGGCTGCAGAGATGCAGCCATGCTGCGCCTAGATACAACGCGCCGATTCAACTGACTGTCCCCGTCTGAATTTGTTATCTGAAGAAATCAGGAAAGCAGCCGCAACACGTCGTTGTAAAGCGCCAGCACGGTGAGCAGTCCCAGTAACGCAACGCCGGCGCGTTGCCCCCACTCGACGACCCAATCTGCAGGCGGGCTGCCCTTAAAAATTTCGATTAGATAATACAGTAGGTGCCCGCCATCAAGCATCGGGATCGGTAACAGATTCAACACTGCGAGACTGATCGATACGAGAGCGAGAAAGCCCAGAAACGCAGCGAGGCCGATGCGTGCGGTCTGTCCCGCGTAATCCGCAATCGTGACCGGCCCGGACAGATTTCTCCACGATGCTTCGCCGGTCAGCATCTTGCCGAGCATTTTTAACGAGAACACCGCCGTGTCTGCCGTCTTCTCGACAGCGCGCGGGATGCTTTCGATCGGACCGTATTGCACCTTGATCGGCGGCAGCCGGTCACTCAGCTCCGCGCCGATCCGTCCGAACGAGTTGCCTTTGTCGTCGGTGATACGTGCGGGAGTGACTTTGAGGCGGATCAATCGCTCTTCGCGCTCAACCCCAAGCTCCATCGCTTTCTCGGCCGATGCGCGAATCGACGCGCGCAACTTGTCTGCCGTTGCAATCGGCTCACCATTGACAGATACGACGCGATCGCCGGTGCGCAGACCGGCCTGTGACGCCGGACTTCCCTCCGTGACCTGACCGATGCGCGTGGGTCCCTGGTACAAGACAAAGCCCAAGCGCCCAATCAAATCGCCGTCGAGATCTTCGGGCGTGAGAGAGGCTGGCTGAATCGTCAGCTCACGACGCCGCGCGTCACTGCCTTCGACTTCGACTTCGATCGGTTCGGTTGAAACCGCGCGCTGCAGCAGCAACCAGCGCAGCTCGTTCCACGAACGCACCGGGTTGCCGGCCACGCCAACGACGGTATCGCCCGCCAGCAACCCCGCCCGCGCGGCGGCACTTGCCGGCGCCGGAGTTCCGACTACGGCGGCCGGCTCAAACACGCCGACAACGCTCAGAAACCAGTAAACCGCTACTGCGAGCAACAGATTCGCGACCGGGCCCGCCAGCACGATTGCGATCCGCTTTGACACGGACTGCCGATTGAATGCGCGCGGGAGATCGGCGGCTTCAATCGGAAGGCACTCCGGATCGCGCTCATCGAGCATGCGCACGTAGCCGCCAAGGGGCAACGCTGCCAGGACCCATTCGGTGCGATCGGGGCCGCGGACCCAACGCGCGAGCGGACGACCGAAGCCGATCGAAAAGCGCAGCACCTTAACGCCCACTTTTCTGGCGACCCAGTAGTGGCCGTACTCATGAATCACAACCAGCACGCCGAGTGTGACCAGGAAGGCGGCGATCGTCGTCAGTAGTGTCATTGAACTTTGTCCAACACGAGCTCGCTCGATCGCGCGCGCGCTTCGCGGTCGATGTGCAATACATCATCGATGGTGTTCGGCGGCGGCGGGTCGTATGTTTCGAGCATCTGTTCGATCGTCGGTGCAATCGCGGCAAACGGCAATCGTTCGTCGAGAAACGCTTGGACTGCAACTTCGTTGGCCGCGTTCAACACAACGCTGGCGGCGCCGCCACGTCGCAGCGATGCGTACGCATAATCGAGGCAGCGAAAGCGCTGCCGATCCGGCACTTCGAACGTCAACGGGCCCACGCCGGCAAAGTCAAGCCGCCGAGCCCCGCTCGCGACACGCTCGGGCCATGCCAGCGCATACGCAAGCGGCGTTCGCATATCGGGCGTTCCCATTTGCGCGAGCACCGATCCGTCCCGGAATTCGACCATCGAATGAATCACGCTTTGCGGATGGATCACGATGTCGATGCGATCAGCCGGTATGCCAAACAGCCAGCTCGCTTCGATCACCTCCAGCCCCTTGTTCATCAGCGTCGCGGAATCGACCGAAATCTTGCGCCCCATCACCCACTTCGGATGCGCACACGCTTCGTCGGGCGTAACGCCGTCGAGATCGTCGCGATTCAGGAACGGACCCCCGGAAGCGGTAAGCACAAGGCGGACACCGACTCTCTCGGATTCGCTGACTCCCGACAAACACTGGTGAATCGCGTTGTGTTCGCTGTCGACCGGCAGCAGTACGCTACCTCCGCGCTGCACCGCTGCCATCAGCAGCGCACCCGCGCAAACGATCGCCTCCTTGTTGGCCAGCAACAAGCGCTTGCCCGCCTCGGCCGCCGCTAATGTCGATTCGAGCCCCGCGGCGCCGACAATCGCAGCGAGTACGGTGTCGCATTCGACCGCTTGTGCCACTTCGACCAGTGCAGTGCGTCCCGCGCGCGCACGCGCTTTCGCGCCGCGCGAATGCAGCGCATCGCGCAGCGGCCGTTCCAGCGCCGTGTCTCCGATGACGGCAACATCCGCCTCGAATCTCGCTGCAATGTCTGCCAGCTCGTTGACATTCGATTGCGCCGTTACCGCATGCACGCGGAACCGCTGAGGGTGGCGCGCAATCACGTCGAGTGCGCTCGCGCCGACCGAGCCGGTCGCGCCCAGAACCGTGATGTTCCTCATCGAACCAGCCATTGGATAACCACCGCCGACGGTAACAGAGGAACCATCGCATCGACGCGATCCAGAACACCACCGTGCCCGGGCAGCAACTGGCCGCTGTCCTTCACACCAGCCTGCCGCTTCAACAGACTTTCAAACAGATCGCCGGCGATGGACAACGCGACCAGCAGCGCGAGCAGGAACAGCGCAAGTGCAGGACCGACTGACGCAAACACGCTGTTCGAATAAATTCGCGGGTCCGGAATGAAGAGCCAGACAACGAACGCGAGCAGCAAGACCGCCAGAATCGCGCCCACAACTCCCGCCCAGGTCTTTCCGGGACTGATATGAGGCGCCAGCTTTCTGCGTCCGAAAGCGCGGCCCGGCGAAGTACGCGGCAGTGTCGGCAATCCAGACGATCAACAACACGGATAGCAACGCAAGCACACCTTGCGACAAGAAACGCATCAGTGCAAACCATGCTGCGAGCACAAGCAGGATCGCGAGGCCCATGCCGACAATGCGCGGCAGGCGCAGCGTCATCGCTGTTGGCTGCAACAACAACACTACGATCGCGAGCCAGATAGCCACGGCGACTGCGGCTAGCGGCAGCACCACAGCATCGATCGTATTCGACGACGCGAGCAACACCGCAAGCAGCACGGCACTGACAATCAGCGCAACGACGATCGACACGGATCGAGTGGCACCCGTCAACTGCAGCCACTCCGCCAGCGCGAATCCCAGCAGCGCGGTGACCACGACGGCAAATGCAGTCGATGACCACACCAGCGCGCCAACCGCGACGATCAGCAGCACCGACGCGGTAGCGACACGCGTTCTCAGCACAAAGTCCCCACCGGCCGGTTACGCGGCATCAGCAATGGCCGTCGGTCCGTCAAGCTGCTCGCTGGTCATGCCGAAGCGTCTCTGCCGACTGGCAAACCATGCGAAAGCGCGATCAAGCTCGACCGCGTCGAAAAGCGGCCATAGAACATCGCAGAAGTAGAACTCTGTGTACGCCAGCTGATACAGCAGGAAATTGCTGATGCGCTTTTCGCCACCGGTGCGTATCAGCAGATCGGGCTCGGGCGCAAACGCCAGTGCCAGATGCGACTCGATTTCCGACTCGCTCAGTGCAACCTGTCCAATGCCCCCTGCAAGCTGAGCGTTTGCAGCACGAGTCGCCGCTTGTGCGATATCCCAGCGGCCGCCGTAATCGGCACATATCGTCAGCTGCAGCTTGCTGTTATGTTCGGTACGGCGCTCAGACTCGACGATCAGGCGACGCAGTTCAGACTCGAACCCCGAGCGGTCGCCGACCACGCGCAGTCGCACGCCAAGGTCGATCAGTTTGTCGATCTCGCGCTGCAGCGCGAATACAAAGAGCTTCATCAGCGTCGACACTTCGTCCGGTGGCCGCCGCCAGTTCTCCGAGCTGAAAATAAACAGCGTCAGATACTCGACTCCCCGCTCGCCGCACGCCTGTAACGTCGAACGCACAGCGTCGACACCGCGAGAATGCCCTGCCACTCGCGGCTTGCCTTGCGCCACCGCCCAGCGGCCGTTGCCATCCATGATGATTGCAACATGCCGGGGAATGCGGCGCGGGGGGCCAGAATCTTTCGAGGAGGTGGGTGTAGGCACGGCCGCCGAAGTCGTCCAGGATGACCGTCAAACGGTCATCACCTCTTGTTCCTTCTCCGCGCCGAGCCTGTCGATCTCGGCAACGTAGCGGTCGGTCAGCTTCTGAATGGCTTCCTCCGCCCGGCGATCGTCGTCTTCGGAAATTTCCTTGTTCTTCAACATTTCCTTGACCTGATGATTGGCTTCGCGGCGCAGGTTTCGCACCGCTATCTTGGCGGTTTCACCTTCGTGCTTCACCACCTTGACCAGCTCCTTGCGGCGCTGCTCGGTCAGCAGCGGCATCGGCACACGCACGATGTCGCCGCTGGTAGCAGGATTCAACCCGAGATCGGAATCGCGAATCGCTTTCTCGACGACCGGAATCATTTTCTTTTCCCACGGCTGAATCGTGATCGTCCGGGCATCACCAAGGCCCACCTGCGCCACCTGATTCAGCGGCATCATCGAGCCGTAGTAGTCGACCTGAATGTGATCGAGCAACCCGACGTGCGCACGGCCGGTACGGACCTTCGCGTAATCGTGCTTCAACGCTTCGACCGACTTCTGCATCTTTTGCTCGGTCGATTTTTGTATTTCTGGAATATTCATCGGCTCAATCCTTACGTCTAGACATGAACCAGCGTGCCTTCGTCTTCTCCCAGCACAACGCGCTTTAGCGCACCGCGCTTGGCGATATTGAACACCTTGATTGGCAGCTTTTGGTCGCGGCACAGCGCGAACGCTGTGGCGTCCATGATCTGCAGCTTGCGATTCAGCGCTTCGTCGAACGTGATCGTCGAGTAGCGCGTCGCGTTTGGATCCTTTTTCGGATCGGCCGAGTAAACGCCGTCGACCTTGGTCGCCTTCAGCACGATCTGAGCACCGATTTCCGATCCGCGCAGTGCCGCAGCGGTGTCCGTCGTGAAAGAACGGATTGCCGGTGCCGGCGGCGAAGATCACGATCTTGCCCTCTTCGAGGTAGCGCAACGCCTTCGGCCGAATGTAAGGCTCGACCACCGCCTCGATGTTCAGCGCGGATTGCACCCGTGCCTCGATACCCGCGCGACGCAACGCATCCTGCAGCGCCATCGCGTTCATGATCGTGGCCATCATGCCCATGTAATCAGCCGTAGCACGGTCCATTCCCTCGGCGCCGAGCGCAACGCCGCGGAAAATATTGCCACCGCCGATAACGACGGCCACTTCGACTCCAAGTCGCACGACCTCGCCGAGGTCAGCGACCATCGCCTCGACCGTCGTGCGATTGATACCGAATGCGTCGTCGCCCATCAACGCTTCGCCCGACAATTTCAGCAATACGCGCCGATAGGCCGGAGTGGGCTGGTTGTCGATTGTCGCGTCGTTGGCCGACATGCGTTCACTCGGGCATTAGATTGGCGCTCACGCGCGCGCGGTCGCCATTGCGGCGACTTCGGCTGCGAAATCGGTTTGCTTTCGCTCGATCCCCTCGCCCACAACGTACAGCACGAAGCTGCTGACGCTCGCGCCCTTGGCTTTCAGCAGTTGCTCGATCGTCTGCTTACCGTCTTCAGCCTTGACGAAGACCTGGCCGAGCAAGGTCACTTCCCGCAAATACTTCTGTACGGTCCCTTCGGCGATCTTGTCGAGCATTGCTTCAGGCTTGCCTGCATCGCGCGCCTTCTCGACCGCGATGCGCCGCTCGGTATCGAGCAGATCGGACGGCACACCGGTTGCGTCAAGCGACTTCGGCTTGCTGGCGGCAATGTGCATCGCGACATCCTTCGCCAGGTCGGAATCCCCGCCTACTACATCCACCAGCACACCGATCTTGCTTCCGCCGTGGATATAGCTGGCCAAGCTGCCTTTCGCGTCGACTCTTGCGAAGCGTCGGATCGAAATGTTTTCGCCGATCTTGCCGATCAGCGCCGTGCGCGTCGCCTCAACCGTGCTGGCACCTAACGGCAATGACGACAACGCTTGCACGTCGGCGGGCTTCTTCGTTGCCACGAGCTTCGCGAGATCCTTGGCGAATTGCACGAAGTCCGCATTCTTCGCAACGAAATCGGTTTCCGAGTTCACTTCGACGATCGCGCCGACCTTGCCTGCGCTGTCGATGTCGATCGCGACCACGCCTTCGGCCGCGACTCTGGAAGCTGCCTTGCTCGCCTTGTTCCCAAGCTTCACGCGCAGGATTTCTTCAGCCTTTGCCATGTCGCCATCGGCTTCGGCCAGCGCCTTCTTGCACTCCATCATCGGCGCGTCGGTCTTCTCACGCAGTTCCTTGACCATCGCCGCGGTAATTTCCGCCATCACCACTCCTAATTTCTTTACAAAAAAGGGGCTTGCGCCCCTTCCAAGCCTCTGGTTCGTTGAAGCTATTGCGCTTCGTTCACTTCGACGAACTCTTCGTCGTTATCGCTTGCAGCTGCCTGCACCACACCTTGCAGCGCGGCCGCCTTGCCTTCAAGCACGGCGTCGGCGATGCCGCGCGCATAAAGTCGCACCGCACGGCTCGAATCGTCGTTGCCGGGTATTACGTATGCGATGTTTTCCGGCGAGTGATTGGTGTCGACCACCGCGACCACCGGAATGCCGAGCTTGGCCGCTTCCAGAATCGCAATCTTGTGATAGCCGACATCGATCACGAACAGGGCATCGGGCAACGCGTTCATGTCCTTGATGCCGCCGATCGCCTTGTTGTGCTTCTCGATTTCACGCTGAAAATCGAGCGCCTCTTTCTTTGACATGCGCTCGGTGCCGTTGTCGGCAACGATCTGCTCCATTTCCTTCAGCCGCTTGATCGACACCTTGACCGTCTTGAAGTTCGTCAACATGCCGCCGAGCCAGCGCTGGTCGACGAACGGCATGCCGGCGCGTTGCGCCTCCTCCACAATGGTCTCGCGCGCCTGGCGCTTGGTGCCCACGAAGAGGATGGTGCCGCGATTGCTTGCCAACTGGCGCACGAACTTGGTCGCCGCCTGAAACTGATCAAGCGTGCGCTCAAGGTTGATGATGTGAATCTTGTTGCGGTGACCGAAAATGAACGGTGCCATTTTCGGATTCCAGAAGCGCGTCTGGTGTCCAAAATGGACCCCGGCTTCCAGCATTTGACGCATCGTTACCGACATCTACGCTCTCCAAGGTTAGATCCGGCACGGACATCGAGGCGGACTGGACTCGCATTGAACTTTGAGTCGTAGTCCGCACCTTGGGGATGCCGTGCGTGATTTCTCGCTGCTCTCGTTCGCTTGTTATCGCAAATCTCTCGATTTCAAGCGACTAGGCCGCAAGTAGCCGGATATTATAGCTAACTCGGACGAAACGACCCAACTTCCATGGCCATCGTAATCAAGACAGTCGAAGAAATCGCCGGAATGCGCCTCGCCGGCCGGCTGGCCTCGGAAGTACTGGATTTCGTGGCCCCCCATGTCAAGCCCGGCGTCACAACGGGTGAGCTGGATCGACTCTGCCACGACTACATGACCAACGTGCAGAACACGATACCGGCACCGTTGAACTATGCGCCGCCAGGGTATCGCCCCTTTCCCAAGGCGATCTGTACGTCGGTTAACCATCAGGTGTGCCACGGGATTCCAGGCGACAAAGCGCTGAAAAACGGCGATGTGTTGAACATCGACGTGACGGTCATCAAAGACGGCTTTCACGGCGATACCAGCCGCATGTTCTTTGTCGGCGAGCCGTCGATCGCGGCGCGGCGGCTAAGCGACGTCACGTATGACTGCATGTGGCTTGGCATCGCTCAAGTGCGGCCCGGCGCCACCATCGGCGACATCGGCCACGCGATCCAGGTGCACGCCGAGAAAAATGGATACAGCGTCGTGCGCGAGTTCTGCGGTCACGGTATCGGTCGCAAGTTCCACGAAGAGCCGCAGATCCTGCACTACGGCAAACCCGGCACGCTGGAGAAGCTGGCCACCGGCATGATCTTCACCGTCGAACCGATGATCAACGCAGGCCGGCGCGAGATCAAGGAACTGGCGGACGGCTGGACTATCGTGACCAAGGATCATTCGCTGTCGGCACAATGGGAGCACACGGTGCTGGTGACCGAAACCGGCTATGAAGTGCTGACGCTTTCGGCGGGCTCACCCGCTTTGCCCACGTTCATTGCAGGAAGAAATGCAGAGGCGCGCGAGCACGAGCACGCCCCAGCGTAATTTTTTGTGAACGACATCGCGTTCAAGCTGCGCGATCGCTTTCGCCAAGAGCGCGAGCTTCTCGTCCAACGTTTTAACGCCGGCGGTTCGGTCGACGCTTTGCTGCGCGGGCTCTCGCGCTCGGTCGACCGGCTGTTGCGGGAAGTAGCCGAAGCAAGTGGCATCACGTCGCGCGCGACGTTGATCGCCGTGGGTGGCTACGGTCGCGGAGAATTGTTTCCTCACTCCGACGTCGACGTACTGATCCTGCTCAATCAACCGGCGACCGATGACGACGCGCGAACCATTGAGAATCTGATCAGCCTTCTGTGGGACCTTGGCGTGCCGCTTGGGCACAGCGTGCGAACGCTCGACGAATGCATCGACGAGGCGCGGCGCGATATCACCATCCTGACGGCTATGCTCGAGTCGCGGCTGTTGATCGGTGCGCGAGCCCGTTACGCCGCGTTCTCGCGCGCCATCGTCGCAGCGCTGGACCGCGAGGCGTACTTTCGCGCCAAGCTGCTCGAGCAGCAGCATCGGCACATCAAGTACGAAGAAGCACCGTACAGCCTCGAGCCCAATGTCAAAGAGAGTCCTGGCGGCTTGCGTGACCTGCAAGTCGTTGTTTGGGTGGCGCGTGCGAGCGGCTACGGCGGCAGTTGGGCCGAGCTAGCGCGGCGCGGGTTTATCACCGAAGAAGAGGCCCGCATCATTCGGCGCAGCGAGCGCCGCATCAAGGAAATTCGTGCGCGGTTGCATCTTGTGACGGGGCGCCGCGAAGACCGCCTGGTGTTTGACGTGCAGGACGCCGTGGCGCAGATGAGCTCAGTCCATGCGACTGCCAATTGCCGTCCGAGCGAAGTGCTGATGCAGCAGTATTACCGCTCAGCCAAGGTCGTCACGCAGATGAACACCATCCTGCTGCAGAACATTGAGCACCGCCTTTTTGGGCGCGACCAAAGTGACGCACGAGCGCTCGACGCGACTTTCGTCGTGCGCAACGAGCTACTTGATCTGGCACACGAGTCCGGCCTCGAGCTCGACCCGAACGGGATCCTCCGCGCGTTCCTGATCATGGCGCAGCATCGCGAGCTGAAAGGCATGTCAGCGCAGCTTATGCGCGCGCTTTGGCACGCGCGAGTCAAGGTCGACGCGCGCTACCGGCGCGACCCCGCCAACCGCACCACCTTCATCACGCTGTTGCAGCAGCCGAAGGGTGTACTGCACGAGCTGCGCCGCATGAACGACTTGTCGGTGCTCGGCAGGTATCTGCCTGTGTTCCGCCGCATCGTCGGGCAGATGCAGCACGACCTGTTTCATGTCTACACGGTCGATCAGCACATCCTGCAGGTCCTGCGCAATCTGCGCCGGTTCACGCTTTCTGAGCACGCTCACGAATATCCGCTGTGCAGTCAGTTGATGGCGGATTTCGATAAGCCCTGGGTGCTTTACATCGCGGCGATCTTTCACGACATCGCGAAAGGGCGCGGCGGCGATCACAGCGATCTCGGCAGCCGGGATGCGCGCAAATTCTGTCGCGATCACGGGCTCGACCGCGCCGATACCGCGCTGGTCGAGTTTCTGGTCGCGCAGCACCTGCTGCTGTCGCAGGTCGCGCAAAAACAGGATTTGGCCGATCCCGAGGTGATCGAGCGCTTCGCCGCGGTGGTCAAGGACGAACGCACGCTGGTCGCGCTTTATCTACTGACGGTCGCCGACATTCGTGGCACCAGCCCCAAAGTCTGGAATGCGTGGAAGGGCAAACTGCTCGAAGATCTATTTCGCTCCACGCGACGGCTGCTCGGCGGAGGAACTGTTTCACCCACCGCGGTACTCGAGGGCCGCAAACAGGAAGCGCTGCGCATATTGCGGCTGTACGGTTTGTCGGACGAGGCGCGCGATGCGCTTTGGCAACAGCTTGACGTCGTCTACTTCCTACGGCACAGCGCGCAGGACATCGCGTGGCATACGCGCTCGCTGTTCAGCAAGGTCGACAATGAACGGCCGATCGTGCGCGCACGACTGGCTCGCATCGGGGAAGGTGCGGAAGTGCTGATCTACGTCAAGGATCAAAAGGGGTTGTTCGCCCGTGTATGCGGCTACTTTGATAGTCGCAACCTGAGCATTCTCGATGCACGCGTGCATACGACGCGCCACGGTTATGCACTCGACACTTTCCTCGTGACCGATCACGGCCGCGCGCGCCACTATCGTGAGCTGCTAAGCCAGATCGAACACGAGCTCGCCGAGTGGATATCGAAGGAGCACGAACTGCCGGCGCCCACACCGCCGGAGAGGTATCGGCAATCGCGGCAGTCGCGCCAGTTTCCGGTATCGCCGAGTGTGCAGCTGCAGCCCGACGAGCGTGGCTCGCGACACCTGTTATCTGTTGTCGCGACTGACCGGCTTGGATTGCTGTATTCGATCGCCCGTGTGCTTGCCAAGCACGAGCTCGAGGTGCATACCGCCAAAGTGCTGACGCTCGGCGAGCGCGCGGAAGACGTGTTTCTGATTTCGGGCGCTCAGCTCGGCTCGGCCAAGGGACAGCTTGCGATCGAAAGAGATTTGCTCGACGCGCTCGCGCCTCTTCAGTCGTCGGCGTCGGCCATCTCGGGAAACAAGATATCGGTGTAGCCAAAGCGCGAAAAGTCGCGCACGCGCATTGGATACAGAATGCCGTCGAGGTGATCGCATTCGTGCTGCACAACACGTGCATGGAAACCGTCGGCCACGCGATCGATCGGCCGCCCCTGCAGATCGACGCCGCGGTAACGAATCTTCGAGTGGCGCGGAACGACGCCGCGTAACCCCGGCACCGACAAGCATCCTTCCCAGTCCTCTTCGATCTCGCTACCCAACGGCTCAATCACCGGATTGATCAAGATCGTTTGCGGCACCGGCTCTGCATCGGGGTAGCGTGGGTTGCGCGCTTCGGGATCGCTGTAGCCAAAGATCACCAGGCGTAGCGGCACACCAATTTGCGGCGCCGCCAGCCCTGCACCGCTCGCTGCGTGCATCGTCTCGAACATGTCATCGACCAGCGTCTTCAGCTCGGGCGCGGCGAGGTCATGCACCGGTTGTGACACCTCCAGCAGCCGCGGATCGCCCATCCGCAGAATGTCGTGAATCACGGCGTCCTCTCAAAAAACGACGTCAAAATGCGCACCGCTCGTACGATGCTTTGATGCATCACTTCTCCGAGCTCTTCAAGCTTGATCGACTGCACGCTGTCCCTGCGGCCAGCGGCGTAATTGATTACTACTGCAAGCGACGCATATTCCAGACCTGCCTCGCGCGCCAACACGGCCTCGGGCATACCAGTCATGCCGACGACATCACCACCTTCGCGTGCGATGCGCTCGATCTCTGCCGCGGTTTCGAGCCGAGGCCCCTGCGTGCACGCGTAAACGGCGCCGTCGAACAGCTTCTCGCTGCACGCCGTGGCCGCAGCGATGAGCCGCGCGCGCAACGCTCGCGAATACGGCTGCGTGAAGTCGACGTGGGTCACCGGCATTTCCGACCCTTCGAAAAACGTGCTCTTGCGGCTGTGTGTGTGGTCGATGATCTGATCGGGTAGCACCAAAGATCCCGGCCCTAAATCGTCGCGGATCCCGCCAACAGTGGCCACGGCGATCACGCCTTCGACTTTCAGCTCCTTCAGCGCCCAGATGTTGGCGCGATAGTTGATCTCGTGCGGGGACAGTGTGTGGCCGTAACCATGGCGCGCAAGGAACACGACTTCAGCCCCTGCAAATTCGCCAAACGTCAACGCACCCGACGGTTCACCGTACGGCGTACGCATCACCTGCCGACGCTGGTTCTGCAGCGCGGTGAGCTTGGCCAATCCACTGCCACCGATGATTGCGTACAAAACTAGTCTCCCAGCATTTTTTGTAATTGCGCTTCGTCGATGATAGACACCTCGAGCTCGCGCGCCTTCGCGAGCTTCGACCCGGCGTCTTCGCCAGCGACGACATAGTCGGTTTTCTTCGACACTGAGCCCGCCACTTTTCCGCCCGCCGCTTCAATCATCGATTTGGCATCGTCGCGCTTTAGCGTCGGCAACGTACCGGTGATGACGAACGTCTTGCCGGCCAGCGGCCCGGCCGGCTTACGCACCGGATCCGACTCGGGCCAGTGAACGCCGACAGCGCGCAGTTGTTTGACGCCTTCACGGTTGTGCGATTCGGCGAAAAAATGCGCGATCGATGCTGCAACGACAGGCCCGACATCGGGAACCTGCAGCAGCTCGTCTTCCGATGCATGGATGATCGGGTCGAGCCTGCCAAAGTGACGCGCCAAATCGCGCGCGGTCGACTCGCCCACGTGCCGTATGCCAAGCGCGTAAATGAAACGCTCGAGTGTTGTGCTGCGCGCGCGCTCGAGCGCCGCAACCAGATTCGCAGCCGATTTGCCTCCCATCCGGTCGAGACCGGCCAAAGTTTCGGCGTCGAGCTTGAATAAGTCCGCCGGAGCGTGGACCAGGCCGCTATCGACCAGCTGATCGACGATCTTGTCCCCCAACCCTTCGACGTCGAGCGCGCGCCGGCTGGCAAAGTGCAGCAGCGCCTGCTTGCGCTGCGCGCCGCACACCAGGCCGCCGGTGCAGCGCGTTACCGCTTCGCCCTCCTCGCGATAAACACGCGACCCGCATACCGGGCAGCGCGCCGGCATCTTGAACACCCTGGCGTCAGTAGGCCTGCGCTCTGGAACGACGGCAACAACCTCGGGAATCACGTCGCCGGCGCGTCGCACGATGACGGTATCGCCGATGCGGACGTCCTTGCGGCGAATCTCGTCTTCATTGTGCAGCGTGGCGTTGGTGACCGTGACGCCACCGACGAAGACCGGAGTGAGACGTGCCACCGGCGTCAGTGCTCCGGTGCGGCCGACCTGGATATCGATGCCGATCAGTTGCGTCACCGCTTCCTGCGCAGGGAATTTGTGCGCAATTGCAAAGCGCGGAGCACGCGAGACGTACCCGAGCACTTGCTGATCGGCTCGCGAATTGACTCGATAAACGACGCCGTCGATTTCGTACGGAAGCGTGGAGCGCCGCTCGCCAACCGCCTCGTAAAAGCCCAAGCAGCCGGCGACGCCGTCGACGACTGCGCGCTCGCGCGCCACCGGTACGCCGAAGTCGACGAACCAGTCCAGCAGCGCCGCGTGCGTTGCCGGTTCGGCGGCGCCCTGCAGCTCACCCAACCCATAAGCAAAGAACCGCAATGAACGTTCAGCCGTGATGCGGGAATCGAGTTGCCGCAGCGCGCCTGCAGCCGCGTTGCGCGGATTCGCATACTCGCGTTCTTCCTTCGCGCGCTGCCGTTCATTCAAGCGCTCGAACTCGCGCTTGAACATCATCACTTCACCGCGAACTTCAAGGACCGCGGGTGCGCGCTTACCCAGATGAAGCGGAATCGCACGAATCGTGCGGATGTTTGCGGTGACGTCCTCGCCCACCGCGCCATCACCACGCGTAGCGCCCAGAACAAGCTCGCCGCTGCTCGTAGCGCAGATTGACCGCCAGGCCGTCGAATTTCAGCTCACATGCGTACTCGATCTGTTCCACCGAGCGGCCGGCTCGTGCTAGCGCATCGCGCGCGCGCGTATCAAATGCTGCGACGCTGGCTTCATCGAATGCATTGTTTAGCGACAGCATCGGCGCCGCATGCCGAACCTCGCGAAACTCGCGGCTCGGTGCACCCCCGACGCGTTGCGTGGGCGAATCGGGGCTGACCAACTCGGGGTGCGCAGCTTCGAGAGCCTGCAGCTCTCGCATCAGCCGGTCGTACTCCGCGTCGGGCAACGTCGGCTGATCGAGCAGGTAGTAATCGTGATCGGCCCGAACAATCTGTTCGCGCAGGCGCCGAATGGCCTCCGCAGGCGGCTTTGCGCGCGCCATCGCAGGTGTCAGCCCACGTAGAGGCGGCGCGCGCGAGTCGAACCCGGCTCGATGCTCGCAGCCCGCATCTCGCTGGCCAGTTTTTCGAGCTCGGATGCAATCGCCGATTGCGCGGTAGATTCGACGACCCGACCATTGTCATCTACGACGCGTGCGTTCAACCGTTCAGCCAGCTGATGCGCAACCTCGAACAGTATCGATAAGGGCGATGGATCTGCGGACGAGCGCGGAACGTCGAGCGACAGCGTCAGACGCTGCGTCGGAAACATTGTCGGGGAGGTCATTGACAGCGCGAGTGGATGCTCCGCGTCTCGTTCCCATCGCTCGCGCTCAACGCCGCTCAAGCTCGCCTCGATCGCCGCTGCATCGACGTGAGCGTGGCTCCATGGCTCGGCCAGCGCCTCCAGTGTCAGCGTTATCTGCACGTCGAAGCGCGCGCACAACGCATCGAGTGCCGCTGCCTGCTGCACCAGCCACGCAACGTCAGGCGGATCGAAGTCTGCGTCGATCGATACCGCAATTTGTTGAACCGCCGCAACGAAACGCGACGCATCGATTTCACCCAGCGAATGGCGCCGCGTCGCCAACTGCACCGCAATCAACATCTCGGAATAAAAACCAAACCGGTCGGGCAAGCTCCAGCATCCCGCCTTGCTGTCCCATACTGCGAGATGAATCGGCAATGGCAGTGCAAGTCGATCGAGCTGTGCTCGCGCCTCGAGCGCAGCCACGCCGTCAAACGCGTGCACGCAGCGCAGCTCGAGCATGACATCGAGCAGCGCATCCTCGACCCATCCCCCTACCGGCTGCGTTTCGGCGGAAGCGTCATCGCTTGAAGGTTCGCTGGCACTCAGATCAGGTTCGCCCGAAAGCCCCATCGTCGGTTCGATTCGGACCGGAGCCTGGTTGCTGCTGCGAGCATTGCGCGCTGAACCCGCGCGGGACAGCAACGGGCGGTCAAGCGACGTGACGTCACGATCGCTTTCAGCGTCATCTAGCCGAGCCGATCTGCGCTCCTGCCATTTGCCATACAGGTAAAGCGCGATCAGCAAGAACACCGCGATCGCGAGCAACACCCAGGTGAGCTGTTTCATGCTCGCGAGTTACGCGGCCTCAGCGGTCAGCCGCACGGCGCTGTCGATATCGACTGCGACGATGCGCGACACCCCTTGCTCCTGCATCGTGACGCCAATCAACTGCTGCGCCATCTCCATCGAAATCTTGTTGTGCGTGATGAACATGAACTGCGTGTTGTCCGTCATCGATTCGACCAGGCGGCAGAAGCGCTCGGTATTGGCATCATCGAGCGGTGCGTCAACCTCGTCGAGCAGGCAAAACGGTGCCGGATTCAGCTTGAACAACGCAAATACCAAGGCGATCGCCGTCAGTGCTTTCTCGCCACCCGAAAGCAGGTGAATCGTGCTGTTGCGCTTGCCTGGCGGTTGCGCCATCACCTGCACCCCAGCATCCAAAATCTCCTCGCCGGTCATGATCAGCCGGGCCTCGCCACCGCCGAACAGCTTCGGGAACAACTGACCAAAGTGCACGTTCACAGCATCGAACGTCTGCTGCAGCATCTGCCGCGTCTCGCGGTCGATCTTGCGAATCGCATCTTCGAGCGTCGTAATGGCCGCTGTCAGATCGGCAGACTGCGCATCGAGGAAATTCTTTCGCTCACGCGACGTGGTCAGCTCTTCGAGTGCGGCAAGGTTGACGGCGCCGAGCGCCTCGATTTCCTGCGCGAGGCGCACGATCTCGGCCTGCAGCGCAGCGGCTTTTTGCGGCGGCTTGGTTAGTTTCTCCGTCAGTGCCGCCTCATCGGCTGCAGCGTCTGCCAGCTGACTCGCAAATTGCTCGGCGGCGAGTCGCGCTGCCTGTTCCTTCAGCTGCTGCTCGGTCAGTTTGTCTCGGAGCGGCTGAACGTCGCGCTCGAGCGTCATCCGCTTCTCGTCGGCAGTGCGCAGTTGCTGCGCGAAGTCGTCCAAATGGCTACGCGCATGCCGCAGCGATTCTTCGGCGGCCGAGCGGCGCGCAAGCCAGTCGGCAAGTCCGGCGCGTGCGCCGCTGTCGTCAAGGCGCTTCAGCTCGTCATCGGCCCGGGCGATTTCAGCTGCTAACCGCTGAGCGTCGGCACTCGCGGCTTCCGCGCCTCGCGCCAGGTCCACTTCGCGTTCGCGATTCGAGTTCAGCGCAAACTCGCAATGCTGGCGTGCGGTGTCAAGCACGCGCTGCTCGTCGCGCGCTGCGCGCAGCACGCGATCGGACTCCTCGTATGTCAGACGTGCGGCTTCAACGGCCTCCTGGCGCGGTGACAACTCGTCGTCGAGCTGCTGGAACCGTGCATCCGCTTGTTGGCGCTGCATGCGTGCTTCGCGCTCGTTAGCTTCGATCTCCTGCAGCTCGGTATCGATCTGGCTGGTGCGATGCCGAACCCGATCGATCAATTCTTCGAGGCGAACCGATTCGAGTTGTAGTGTGTGCATCTGCGCTCTGCGAGCTTCCGCATCCTGCCGCGCTGTTTCGCGCGCCTGCTGAGCCGACTTCAACTCGGCCTCGGCGCGTGCAACCGCAGCGGTTGCCTGTTCGGCGATCAACCGTTGCGCACGTACTTCGCGCTCGAGGTTCTCGATCTCCAAGCGACGCGCGAGCAACCCCGAGGTCTGATCGTCGGCCGCGTAAAAGTGCACGTCGTGCCGCGACACACGGTGCGCCGCCTGTACGACGAACTGCCCGCCCGGAGGTAGTTCGCCCCGCGCAGCGAGCGCCGCGGCAAGATCATCGGCAACGAATACATTGGCGAGCCAGTCTGCGAGCAACGCGGCAAATGCGACATCGTGCGTACGCACCAGTTCGCTCAGCCGACGGAACCCGGCCAACTGCGCCAAATTGCGCACGTCGCTTGGGACAGCACCACTGGTCGAATAAAACGCAACGCGCGCGGGCGGCGCATCGGCGGCCAGCCCGCCGATCGTATCCAGCTTGCCGACCTCGAGGCCCTGCACGCGCTCGCGCAACACCGCCTCGAACGCGGTCTCCCAGCCGGGTTCAACCACCAGCTTGCGAAACAGGCGCGGCAAGTTCTCGAGCCCTTGTGCCCGCAGCCACGGGTCGAGCTTGGCGTTGGCTTCGACGCTGGCTTGCACTTGCTTCAGCGCCTGCAGATGCGCTTCGTGCCTCGCCAGTACTTCGCCCTGTCGCGTGCGATCGTCCACGCGCTGCTGCCGCTCCTCGGTCATCCGATCGACGTTCGCATCGCTGCGCTGCTGTAATTCAGCGCCAGCAGCCACTTCGCTCTCGTTCTTGACGAGTTGCTGCTTCAAACCCGCGAGCTGCGCTTCATCGGGTGAGCCGATCGACGCCTGCTCCTCGCGCAGACGTTCGCGTCGCTGCGCGAGCTGCGCCAGTTGACGGTCGGCGTTGCGCTGCTCAACGGCAGCGGCCTCGATCGATTGCTCGGCGAGCGCCGCCTCGGCTTGTGCTGCGGTCACCGCATCACGCGTAGTGCGGTACGTCTGTTCGAGCTGCGGAAGCTTCGCCTCGTGCGCGGAAACGCTGCTCTTCGCCTGCTCCAGCTGCTGCACCATTTCTGCGATCGCTTGTACAAGCTCGACCGCCCGCTGGCGCAGTTCGGAATGCTCGTTCAGGCGAACGTTGCGGGTCGCAACCAGGGAATCGACCTGGGCTGAGAGCCGCGTGCGGCTTTCCGCAATCAGCCGTATCTCGGACTCGAGCTTGGCCACTTCGGCGTTGACTTCGAACATCGCGCCTTGGGCGTTATGAACGGCGTCGCTGGCGGCAAAGTGCGCATTTCGAACGTCTTCGAGCGCGCGCTCCGCACCTCTTAACTCGGCCACATGGGCATCCAACGCGACAGTGCGATTGGAAATATCGCGCGTCACCTTGTCGCGCTCCGCGTCGGCCTCGCGCCTGCGTGTCAGCCACAACAGTTGTTGCTGCTCGTCGTGAGTTGCCTGCAGGGAACGATATGTCTGCGCCACCGCGGCTTGTTGCTCGAGCTTGCCGATCTGCGTGTCGAGCTCGCGCAGGATGTCTTCGACGCGCGTCAGGTTGTCGCGCGTATCCGCCAGACGGTTTTCGGTTTCGCGGCGGCGCTCCTTGTACTTGGACACGCCGGCCGCTTCCTCCAGGAAGATGCGCAGCTCTTCGGGACGCGCCTCAACGATGCGCGAGATCATTCCCTGGCCGATGATCGCGTACGCGCGCGGTCCGAGGCCGGTTCCCAGGAACATGTCGTGCACATCGCGCCGACGCACGTTCTGGTTATTGATGTAGTAGCTCGATGAACCGTCGCGCGTCAGCACGCGCTTGACCGAAATCTCGGCGTACTGCGCCCATGCGCCACCGATACGACCCTCGCTGTTATCGAACGCAAGCTCGACGCTGGCCCGGCCGGCGGGCTTGCGATCCCCTGACCCGTTGAAGATCACGTCCTGCATCGACTCGCCGCGTAACTCGGCAGCCTTGCTCTCGCCGAGGACCCAGCGCACGGCGTCGATCACATTCGACTTACCGCAGCCATTCGGACCAACGACACCGACTAGCGTGCCGGGAACGTCAATCGGCGTGGGATCGACAAATGATTTAAACCCGGCGAGTCTGATCTGCCGAAGGCGCACGTTTTTGTAGGGATTGTGATTGGGCGCATGCAAGATGCGCAAAGCGTTTGAGAGTGCAGTCGCCGGTCTTCCGATGCGATCTTCTTATAATACCGTGCAAGCCTGTCTCATTCTTCTGCATCATCCTGCATGGCCACACGCCCCTCGAAGATCCTCGAAACTTTCGCCAACCCGTCGCCGCAGCGCGATTACTGGGTGCGAATGAAAATCCCGGAGTTCACGTGCCTGTGCCCGCTCACCGGCCAGCCGGACTTCGCGACGATGATGCTCGACTTCGTGCCCGACAAGCGCAATGTCGAGCTGAAAAGCCTGAAGCTTTACATGTGGTCGTATCGCAATGAAGGCGCGTTTCACGAGGCGGTGACCAATGCCATCCTGGACGATCTGGTCAAGGCAATTGCCCCACGCTTCATGCGCCTGACGGCAGAGTGGTACGTGCGCGGCGGGATTTTTACGACCGTGACGGCCGAGCATCGCAAGAAAGGCTGGAAACCTGCGACCTACGTGCAGGTACGCGAAGAACCGCTGGGTAGCTCGACTCGCGAGTCAGCCTTGAATCCCGATCTTGATCGCCTGCAGCCGTACCCGTTCGAGCGGCTGCGCCAACTGTTCGCCGGCATCGAGCCCGCCGCAGATCTTGCGCCAATCAACCTGTCCATCGGCGAACCGAAGCACCCAACCCCGCCCTTCATTGTTGACGCCTACGCGAAGGCGCTGGCCGGTATCGCAAGCTATCCGTCGACCACCGGTGTGCCAGAGTTGCGAGAAGCGATCGCCACGTGGGCAACGCGACGTTATCAGCTGAAGGCGATCGACCCTTCGACGCAGGTGCTACCGGTGACCGGCACGCGCGAAGCGCTGTTCTCTTTCGCGCAAACGGTGATTGACCGCACGCGCGATGCGCGCGTCGTCGCTCCAAATCCGTTCTATCAGATCTACGAAGGCGCAGCACTGCTGGCGGGGGCCAAGCCCGTCTATCTGCCGACCACTGCGGACGACGGTTTCCGCATGCGCTTCGAGACGCTGACACCCGCCGAGTGGCGCAACGTGCAGCTGGTCTACGTCTGTTCGCCCGGCAACCCGACCGGACACGTCATGACGCTCGAGGACTGGCGGCAGCTGTTCGAGCTTTCGGACCGCTACGGTTTCGTGATCGCATCCGACGAGTGCTACTCGGAGATTTACTTTGAAGAAGGCAAAGCACCGCTCGGCAGCTTGCAGGCGGCTACCGAGCTCGGCCGGGGTACTTACGAGCGCCTTGTGATGTTCTGCAGTCTGTCGAAGCGATCGAGCGTGCCGGGCATGCGGTCCGGTTTCGTCGCGGGTGACGCTGATGTGCTGCAAAAATTCCTGTTGTATCGGACGTATCACGGCACCGCGATGAGCGTCGCAGTACAACATGCGAGTATCGCCGCCTGGAAGGATGAAGCGCACGTCGTCGAGAACCGCCGGCTCTACGCAAAGAAGTTCGCGAGCGCCACTCCGGTCATCGCCTCCCGGCTTCCGTGTTCGATACCCGAGGCGGCGTTTTATCTGTGGGCTCGCACGCCCATCAGCGATACCGACTACGCACAGCGCTTGTACGCGCACAAGAATGTGACAGTGCTGCCGGGGAGCTATTTATCGCGAGATACGAGCGGCGGCAATCCGGGCCGGGGCTATGTCAGGATTGCACTGGTGGCATCACCCGCCGAGGCCACCGAGGCCGCCGCCCGCATTGCGTCGCTCGATTCAGAATCCCTCGATCCCAAGAGCTCCCAATGAATCTAGAAACCGTTATCAACGAGGCTCACGAGCAACGCGCGGCGCTGACCGCAACGTCTGCGCCTCCGGAGGTGCGGACCGCTGTCGAGCAGACCATCGCGCAACTCGACGCGGGCACGCTGCGAGTTGCGGAAAAGCGCGCCGGCGAATGGGTTGTGCATCAGTGGGTCAAGAAAGCGGTGCTGCTGTCGTTCCGATTAAGCGACAACGTCCCGATCCAGGGCGGCTTCGGCCAGTTCTACGACAAGGTGCCGAACAAGTTCGCCACGTGGGACAACGCTGCGTTCGCTCGCTCGGGCGTGCGGGTGGTCCCGCCGGCCGTGGCGCGGCGCGGCAGTTTTGTGGCGAAGAACGTGGTCATGATGCCGTCGTTCGTCAATATCGGCGCGTATGTGGATGAAGGGACGATGGTGGATACGTGGGTCACCGTCGGTTCTTGCGCGCAGATCGGCAAGCACGTGCACTTATCGGGCGGCGTCGGCATCGGCGGTGTACTCGAACCGCTGCAGGCGAATCCGACGATCATCGAGGACAACTGCTTCATCGGCGCCCGCTCTGAGATTGTCGAGGGCGTGGTGGTCGAGGAAAACTCGGTGATCTCCATGGGCGTATACATCAGTCAAAGCACCAAGATTTACGACCGTGCCACGGGCGAAGTCAGCTACGGCCGCGTACCGGCGGGCTCGGTCGTCGTCTCGGGCAATCTGCCCTCGGCGGATGGCAAATACAGCCTTTACTGCGCGGTGATCGTCAAAAAGGTCGATGCCGGCACGCGCGCCAAGACAGCAATCAACGAGCTACTTCGCGACTAGAACCAGATCGCAAAGCTACTGCGCGTCCCGATGCGCAGCCTGCGGTGCTCTCTGTAACTCGCGTACAGGTCCGCTCCTCGGCCACGCCTCGGCCTCCTCGCGACGCTTTGCAACCGGTTCGACCTCAGCCCATAAATTCGCCCACTTTTCATCCGTTTGGCGGTATGCCAATCGCCAATGTCGCGCTTTATCCTTGCCGCTCCGACCTGACGCAGGAACCGACCGATGTCGCTGGAACGCATGTTCAATCTGATGGCCGAAAAGCAGGCGTCGGATCTGTTTTTCTCGGTTGGCTCGCCGATCACGATCAAGATCAACGGCGTGTGCGTGCCAATCAATCAGGATCGGCTGGCGCCGCAAGCAATCGTTTCGCTGCTGGCCGAGCGCCTGACGGACGCGCACTTCCGCGAGCTTGAAGACTCGCGCGAATTGAACATCGGCTTGCCGGTGCAGGGCATTGGCAGTTTTCGTCTGAGCGCATTTTTGCAGCGCGGGTCCATTTCGGCGGTGATTCGTTTTATTCCGCACGATGTCCCGAAGCTCGACGAGCTGCACCTGCCCGAAGTGCTGAAAGACCTGATCATGGAGCGGCGCGGCATGATCCTGGTCGTCGGCGCAGCCGGTTCCGGCAAGTCGACGACGATTGCGTCGATGCTCGACCATCGAAACGAACTGACCACCGGGCACGTGTTGACATTCGAAGATCCGATCGAGTATCTGTTCCGCAACAAGAAGTCGATCATCAATCAGCGCGAGATCGGCTCCGACGCACGCACGTTGCAAGCAGCGTTGCGCAGCGCGATGCGGCAGGCTCCCGACGTCATTTTCATCGGCGAGATCCGCGACCGCGACACGATGAGCGCGGCGGTCGCGTACTCGATGTCAGGCCATCTGGTGGTTGCAACGCTGCATGCGACCAACAGTTCACATGCGCTGAACCGCGTGATCAGCTTTTACCCGCCAGAAACGCGCCAGGCCTTGTTCCAGGACATGTCGGTCGCGATGAAGGCAATCGTGTCACAACGATTGATCCGCTCGAAGCGCGGTGGACGCGTGCCGTCGGTTGAAGTACTGATGAATACGCGGCACATCGCTGACTTGATCGAGCGCGGGGACGTGGCTGCGATCAAGGAGGCGATGGAACAAAGTCTTGCACCGGAGAGCATATCTTTCGAGCAGAGCCTGTATACGTTGATTCAGGCTGATCAGATTACCCGCGAGGACGCGCTCTCTGCTGCAGACTCGCAGAACAACCTGCTCTGGTTCATCAACAACGCCGGCAAGCCGCTGTCGCCAGCCGAGCGCAAGCAGCGTGCAGCAGACTCGGGACAGGACGCGTCGTTCTCCGAGTTCACGCTGAACATCTAGTCGCCGGGCGAAGCGCTGCCGTTACAATCGGCGGCCGCTTCGCTCCGATGACCGCCACTCTCGAACTCACCCAGCAGTTGATCGCGCGTCGGTCGGTTACGCCGACCGACGACGGATGTCAGGCGCTGATTGCCGAGCGCTTGCGTCCGGCCGGCTTCGTGGCCGAAACGATCGCTACCAACGGTGTCACCAACGCGTGGCTGCGACGCGGAAATGCCGCTCCCGTTTTCGTATTCGCTGGCCATACCGATGTGGTGCCTTCGGGACCGCTCGACAAATGGGCATCTGATCCGTTCAAGCCGACGATTCGCAACGGCACGCTGTACGGGCGCGGGGCGGCCGACATGAAAAGCTCGGTCGCCGCGTTCGTCGTCGCGGCTGAACAGTTCGTCGATGAAAATGCCGGGCATCGCGGCTCGATCGCCCTGCTGTTGACTTCGGACGAGGAAGGGCCCGCAACGGACGGTACGGTCAAGGTCGTTGACGCGCTGCGCGAGCGCGGCGAAAAGATCGACTACTGCGTTGTTGGTGAGCCAACCTGTGTAGCCGCGCTCGGCGACACCATCAAGAACGGGCGACGCGGATCGCTATCGGGCAGATTGGTTGTCACAGGCATTCAGGGCCACGTGGCCTATCCGGAATCGGTTCGTAATCCGGTGCACCAGGTGGCGCCGGCACTCGCCGAATTGGCCGCAGAGCGTTGGGACCACGGCAACGAATTTTTCCCGCCGACCACGTTCCAGATTTCGAACATGCGCGCCGGCACCGGCGCGTTAAATGTTGTTCCTGGCAGCTGCGAGATCGATTTCAACCTGCGCTTCGCTCCAGTGTCGACCGCCGAAGCGCTGATGAAGCGTATCGAAGCGATTCTGCACAAACATGGCCTCGAATTCTCAATTCATTGGCACGTCGGCGCACAGCCGTTCCTGACGCCGCCGGGCGATTTGTCGAGCTCGATCATGCGCGCGATCGTGGAAGTCACCGGCCGCGAGCCTGACATGTCGACGACGGGTGGCACTTCGGATGGTCGCTTCATTTCAACGTTCTGCCCGCAAGTGATCGAATTTGGGCCGCCCAACGCGTCGATCCACAAGATTGACGAGCACATTGCAGTCGCAGATCTGGAACCGCTTAAAAACGTGTATCGGCGCACACTCGAATTGCTGCTCGCATAGGCGCAAGAAGAACAATGACGATCGACGCCCAGGCCAATCTGCGAACGCTGCGTGATGTGCTCCGTTATGCGGTGACGCGTTTCAACGAGTCCGACCTCGCATTTGGTCACGGCCAGGCCGACGCGTTCGAGGAAGCGGCGTTCATCGTGATGCGCACACTGCAGCTACCGCTGCAGCGTCTCGACTTTTTCGCCGATGCGTACCTGACGCATGGCGAGATCAACGGCCTGCTGCAGGGCATCGAGCGCCGCGTCAAGAAGCGCCTTCCCGCTGCCTACTTGTTAAATGAAGCATGGCTGCAGGGCTACAAGTTTTACGTTGACGAGCGCGTGATCATCCCGCGCACGTTCATCGCCGAACTGCTTCGCGACGATCTGCACCCCTGGGTACAGGATGTCAACGCGGTCACCGATGTCCTCGACCTGTGCACGGGCTCGGGCTGCCTCGCAATCATGGCCGCCGATCTTTTTCCGAGTGCCAAAGTTGATGCCGTCGATTCGTCGGCTGAAGCGCTGCAGGTCGCGGCCCGCAACGTGTCCGACTATCACTTCGACGATCGCATCACGTTGATCAAGTCCGATCTGTTCGCCGCGTTGACCAACAAGCGCTACGACTTGATTCTGTGTAACCCGCCGTACGTGACCGATGCCGCGATGGCAAGGCTGCCCAAGGAGTACGCGCATGAGCCAAAAGTCGCATTGGCCGGCGGCCCCGACGGCATGAGGCTCGTCAAGACAATCGTGCGTCAGGCGCGCGGTTACATGAAGCGCGGCGGTATGCTGATCGTCGAGGTCGGTGACGGCCGTGCAGCAGCCGAAAAAGCGTTCGGAGATTTATCGTTAACGTGGCTGACGACGAGCGCGGGCGACGATATGGTGTTCCTCGCGCACCAAGAACAGCTTCCTTTGGTAGCGTGCGTCGACTGCCCGTGCGCATGCTCGATCTGATCGTCAGCCGTCGCTGATTGATCTCGCGCGGCGCGTCGCACGCTGTACCGCAACGTTTCGCTGATCGCGCCGCCGGGCGAGCGAATCGGGTTGATCGGCGCCAACGGCTCGGGCAAGTCAACTTTGTTCGCGGCGATTCTTGGTGAGTTGGCGGTCGACGGCGGAACGATCGAAGCACCTTCGCTCGAGCGTATCGCCCATGTGGCGCAGGACATCGAAGCCACCGACGAGACCGCTATCGCCTACGTGCTTGGCGGACACGCGCCACTGACCGCCGCGCGCGCTGAGTTGGTGGCAGCCGAGGCACAACACGATTCGATGCGGCTGGCACACGCTCACGCCGTGCTGGCGGATCTGAATGAGGGTGCGATCACCGCGTCGGCAAAGGCGGTGCTGCACGGCCTGGGCTTCGCGGAGTCCGACAGTGCGCGTCCTGTACGTGCGTTCTCCGGCGGATGGCGCAATCGGCTGGCCCTGGCGCGCACTCTCTTGCGTCCGGCCGATCTGTTGCTGCTTGACGAGCCGACCAATCACCTCGACCTGGATTCGGTCGTCTGGCTCGAGTCGTGGTTAAAGCGCCAACCGGCGACCGTGCTCGTGATCTCGCACGACCGCGAGTTTCTGGATCGCATCAGCGAAACCACTTGGCACATTGCCGATCAGGCGATTCGGCGTTACGCCGGCAACTACAGCGCATTCGAAGCGGCGTTTTTTGAGCAACAGCGGCAACAGGACGCAGCGTCACGGCAGTACGAACGCACTGCGGCGCATTTGCAAAGCTTCGTCGACCGCTTTCGCGCGAAGGCGTCGAAAGCGCGGCAAGCACAAAGCCGGCTCAAGATGCTCGACCGTCTGACGGCGATCGAGCCGGTGCGCGCGCGGCGCGAATGGCGATTCGAATTTCCGAAACCGCTGAAACTTCCCGAACGGCTGCTCGATGCTGACGACGTCGAGCTCGGTTACGGCGAGCGAACGGTGCTGGGCGGCGTGCGTTTCAACGTGCGCTCGGGCGACCGCATTGGAATCCTCGGCGTCAACGGCGCTGGCAAGTCGACATTGGTGAAATCGATTGCCGGTGATCTGGCGCCGCAAGGCGGAGAGCTGCGTCGCGGCGCGGGACTCGCGATAGGCTACTTCGCGCAGCATCAGCTCGATCAATTGCGCGCCGATGAGACGCCATTGCAGCATCTGCGCAGGCTCGCACCCGAAGCACGCGAGCAACAACTGCGCGAGTTTCTCGGGCAGTACCGATTCTCCGGCGAGTTCGCGACTTCGCTGATCGGCCCGATGTCGGGCGGCGAGAAAGCGCGCTGTGCGCTGGCGTTAATTGCCTGGAAGCGCCCTAACCTGCTGCTGCTCGACGAGCCGACCAATCATCTGGATATCGAAACGCGCGAGGCGTTAACCGTGGCGTTGTCGTCGTATGAAGGCGCGCTGATCCTCGTTTCGCACGATCGTCACTTGTTGCGGGCGACGGCAGATCAGTTGTGGCTGGTACACGATGGAGAAGTCGCATCGTTCGACGGCGATCTCGACGACTACTCGTCGCTGATCCTGGCAAGCCGCCGCGAAAGATCCAGCAAAGAAGGCGACGGCGCCGATCGCCGCAACGAACGCAAGCAGGAAGCCGTTGCACGGCAGCGCATCGCTTCGGCGCGCAAGCCGCTGCAGAACAAGCTCAATGCTGTCGAAGGTGAGCTCGCTCAGATTTCAAACGAGTTGCGCGAGCTCGACGTGCGGCTCGCCGATCCCGACTTCTATCACTCCGGTGCGCCCGACGAAGTCGCCGTCACATTGAAGCGCCGCGGCGAGCTGGCGCGCAAGGTCGATTCGCTCGAATCGCGCTGGCTTGAGATTCAGGGCCAGCTGGAAGCCATCGTCGAAGCGAGCAACAAGGCTGCCGCATGAGCCCTCCGCCCGGCCGCCCGAAGGAGGGCGCAGTCCCTCCCGGAGGGACCGCGCGCAGCGCGAGGGATCAAATGAGCCCGCTTGGCGGGACGGCGCGCAGCGCTCAGGGTGCCTCGTCCCTCCCTCTTGAAGGTTTGACGATCATTGACATGACGCGGCTATTGCCGGGGCCAGCGGCAACGATGCACTTCGTCGACTTCGGCGCCGATGTGATCAAGGTCGAAGACACCGGTGCCGGCGATTACATGCGCAACTTTCCGCCGACCATTACGCTTGATGGAGGCAAGACGGTCAACCCGGCGTTCGAAGCGGTGAATCGTGGCAAGCGCTCGATCGCAATCGACTTGAAATCGGCAGACGGTCGAGAGGTCCTGCTGCGATTGGTCGACCGGGCCGACGCGCTGATCGAAGGCTTTCGTCCCGGTGTGCTCGATCGGCTTTCACTCGGCTGGGCAACGCTGCACGCACGTAACCCGCGCCTGGTGCTGTGTTCGCTATCAGGGTACGGTCAGCATGGCCCGCTGTCGCAGCGCGCCGGTCACGATCTTGAATTACATGGCGATGACAGGCGTGCTCGATCAGATCCGCGCCGGCGGCAAGCTCGCAATTCCCAATCTGCAGATCGGCGATCTGTTGGGCGGAACACTGTCTGCGCTCGCAACGACGCTGATTGCCATGCTCGGCGCGCAGCGCAGCGGCCAGGGAGTGCACGTCGACGTCGCGATGACCGATGGCCTGCTCGCGCACCACCTGTTTCCGCATGCCAGCGTCGACAGTGGCGTTGATCCTGTAGCCGAACAGACCTTGCTGACGGGCGGCGTCGCTTGCTATCAGATTTATCAGACATCGGATCGGCATCACCTGGCGCTTGGTGCGCTGGAGCTGAAGTTCTGGCAGGCGTTTTGCGAAGCGGCGGGATTGAGTGAACTGAAATCACGGCACTGGGAGCTGGGCGAAGCGCCCGGTTCGCCTTCGGCGATTGAGACGATCGAGCTGGTCGCGCAGCGCATTGCCGAGTACCCCCTCGAGCACTGGCTTAAGGTGTTCGAGCCCGTTGATGCGTGCGTTACACCGGTGTTGACGCCCGCGGAAGCGCTCTCGCATCCGCACCATCTGGCGCGCAACCTCGTGCACAAAGAGCGCGGCGTGTCCGAGGTCGGGCCGCTGGCGCAGATGGCGCCGCCCAACTGGCGTCACGCGCTCGGCTCCCGCTCATGGAGAACACACCTCAGAGTTGATGACCGAGCTTGGATACTCGTCCGCCGACTCACGGCGCCTTGCCATGGCCGGCGTTGTCAAATGAGCCAGCTTGGTGAAGTCACCGCACGCCATGATTTCGATCGCGCCAAGTTAGCAACCTACCTGCAGGCGCATCTGCCGGATTTTCGCGGCCCGCTTGACGTCAAGCAATTCCAGGGCGGTCAATCGAATCCTACGTACTTGCTTTCGACACCCACCGCGAACTACGTGATGCGCAGCAAGCCGGGACCGGTGGCAAAACTGCTGCCGTCCGCGCACGCGATCGAGCGCGAGTTCCGCGTGATGACCGCGCTCGCGGCACACGGAATACCAGTACCTCGCACGCTGCTGCTCGTCGAAGACGAATCGGTGATCGGCCGCGCATTCTTTGTGATGCAGCACGTCGAAGGCCGTATCTTCTGGGAGCAGGCGCTTCCCGACCTGGCGCCAGCCGATCGCACAGCGATCTACGACGAGATGAATCGCGTGATCGCTCAACTGCACGCGGTCGACGTTGAGCGTGCCGGCCTCGCCGACTTCGGCAAGATCGGTAACTACTTCGAGCGGCAGATCGGCCGCTGGAGCAAGCAATACCGAGCTTCCGAAACCGAATCGGTCGACGCAATGAACCGTTTGATCGAATGGTTGCCGCAGCACATTCCACCGGGCGGTGAAACCACTGTCGTGCACGGCGACTATCGAATGGACAATCTGATCTTTCATCCGACCGAGCCGCGCGTCATTGCGGTGCTCGATTGGGAGCTATCGACACTCGGCCATCCGCTCGCGGACTTTTCGTATCACTGCATGAGCTGGCATATCCCGCCGGGCGCGTTTCGCGGCATCGCAGGTCTCGACTATCGAGCGCTCGGCATTCCGACCGAAGAAGAGTATCTGCAGCGTTACATCGAGCGAACCGGCCGCACGATTGCCCACTGGAATTTCTACCTTGCCTACAACCTGTTTCGCATCGCGGCGATTTTGCAGGGCGTTTACAAGCGGTCAACCGAGGGTATCGCCTCTTCGGATAACGCAGCGCAATCGGGTGCGAGAGCGAAAGCGCTGGCGGAAATTGGCTGGCGGTACGCGCAGCGAACGTAAGTCAGATAAATCTCACCGCGTAAATCGGCGGCAGATTGACGCCGACCGTTTGCCATGACTCGCCGCTGTCGTCTGACACCCATAACGATCCGGTGGTCGAGCCGGCAACGAGATGCGCGCCGTCGGCCGCAATGTCGAGGCCGTGCCGGTACACCATGTCGTAAGCATTTCGCTGCGGTAGGCCTGCGTCCAACACATCGAATGTCGCGCCGCCGTCTCGCGTGCGCGTCGCGACCACGCTACCGTTAACCGGCACGCGCTTTTCGTCACTTACGAGTGGCATGAACCACGCTGCGTCTGCATCGCGCGGATGGACCACGACTGCGAATCCGAAGTTGCTTGGGCGCGCCGTCGTGATCTCGCTCCAGTTAGCACCGCGGTCGGTCGACTTCCAGATGCCGCAGTGATGCTGAGTCCACAGCACTTCAGGACTCGATTCGCATTGAACGATGCGGTGCGGATCCTGAATCACCGGGTTCAATTGCCCTTCGGGAGGCATGAACGTCGCGCGCATGCCCTTGCCCACGGTCCACGTTTTCCCGCCGTCGCGTGTTCGCCACGCACCACCGCAAGAGACTCCGACAACGATGTCGTCAGCATCTTCCGGATGCACGCAAATCGAATGGATGCCCGGGATGTCATAGCCGCCGCCGAACCACTGTTTGCGTTCCGGCATATTCCACAGGCTTTCGATCAACTGCCAAGACCGGCCGCTATCGTCCGAGCGAAATAGTCCACCGGGATTGGTACCCGCCCACAAGCGCTGCGGAGACTTCGCATGAAAACCCTCGAAGATCCACACTTGATCGAGCGTCCACGGATTGGAATCTTCGATCCCTTCAGGCTTCGGTGGATATGCGGGTGATGCGACTTCTTCCCAGTTCTTCCCTCGATCATCAGACACGCGCAGCTTGACGCCGAAGTGTCCCATCCTCAGCGCGGCGATCGCCCGGCCGTTGGCGGCATCGTGCAACGCCGCGGTGACAGGCTCTCCGACAAAGTGCAACGCCTCGACGTTCCATGCACCGTTTCGTGGCGATAGTTCGAACAAGCCCTTGCGTGTTGCCACCGAAAGTCTCAATTCACCCTCCCGACAGTGCTTGTGCAATATAGATGCGGTCGTCCGGCGCCAGAGGCACGTCAAGCCGCCTGCGATCGTGCAACAACTGGCCATTCAGAAAAACCGCAACGTGCTTGCGCACACAACCTTGCTCGTCGAGTACGTAACTTTGCAGCGCCGGCTGCTGCTCGAACGCCGCGGAGAGCAGTGATTGCAGCGAATCGGCCGGTGCCGTGACGGGAGGTGCGGCGGCGTGCCGCTGCAATGCAGGTGCGAACTCCAGATAAGCCATCTACTTCTTCTGCGCGGCCTGCTCTTGCATCTTTCTGAGAGACTTCATCCACTCGCTCCAGTCCTGCGGACCGCTTTCGAAACGCTTCTTCAGATTCGCCAACACGTTGTCCCAGGCGCGATCGAAATAGGCGAACGTCTTGTCCCATTCGCCGCCCTCGCCCCAACCGGTGTGATGCAGGCTGACGCGTGTTTCCTTTTCGCTGACCGGAGCAAAGCGAAGCACGACGAACGTTCTCTGCTGCCGCGCTGCGGGAAGATGAGGTGGCGCGTTCCAGTCGAACGACAGCATCTGCTTCGGCTGCAGCGCCATGAATCGCATGTCATCGGCACCCTTCATTCCCGGCTCGGCCAGCGGGTTGATGTAAATGTGAAACGCTCCACCGACTCTTGGCTCGATCTTCGCGTCGGGCGCAAAGAAGCTGGTAATGCCCTCGCGCGTGGTCCACGCATCCCACGTCTGATCGAGCGTTGCAGGCACTACGACCGACTTGTCGATGCTGCGCTCTGCGGCGCTGGCAATGCCAATGCACGCAACAAGAACTAGCGCGGCTAACACTTTCATCTGTTTCATCCTCAAGGGCGAACCACCAGCTTGCCGACCACATTGCGAGCCAATAGCGCTTCGAGCGCTCGCGGCGTCTCGGCCAATGGATACACGTGCGACACATGCGGCTTCAACTTGCCCTCCTTCAACCACGCGAACAGCTCTTTCAACATCGCAAAATTCGCTTTCGGTTCCCGCTTCGCAAATTCGCCCCAGAACAGCCCGACCGCCGATGCGCCTTTCAACAACAATAGATTGGCCGGGATCTGCGGAATCTCACCTTGCGCAAAACCGACAATCAACAGCCGCCCGCGCCATGCGAGTGAGCGCACCGCGGCTTCGGTGCCGGGACCGCCGACAGGATCGTAAATCACATCCGCACCGTTGCCGCCGGTCAGTTCCTTAACCGCTGCGCGCAGGTCGGCAGTCGAATAGTCGATCAACTCGTCGGCGCCGTGCTCCTTCGCTGCAGCAAGCTTATCCGCGCTCGACGCCGCAGCAATCACACGCGCGCCTGCGACCTTGCCAAGCTCGACGGCGGCCAACCCAACTCCGCCACCGGCGCCGAGCACCAGCAGCGTCTCGCCGGCCTTCAGTTGCCCGCGATCGAACAGCGCATGATGCGACGTTGCGTACGTCAGCGTGAATGCGGCTGCCACTTCATCACTGACTCCATCGGGTATCGCGATGGCCAACGCGGCCGGAGCGCAAACGTACTCCGCAAAGCCGCCAACACCGACAAACGCGATGACGCGATCGCCCACCTTCAAGTGCGTGACGCCGTCGCCGACGGCGTCGACGGTTCCGGCGACTTCGGTACCGGGCACGAACGGCAGCTTCGGTTGAAGCTGGTATTTCTTTTGCACGATCAACGCGTCGGGGAAATTAACTCCAGCCGCGGCGATCCGAATGCGCACCTGCGCCGCACCGGGTTCCGGCAACGGCAGCTCGGACAGTACGAGTTTGTCGGGATCACCCCACTCGACGCACTGAATTGCTTTCATCGCCCGCACTTTAAACCGTGGCACGGTGACGCGCGAGCCGGCGTCCGCTGCGCTGAGCTATTCTGCGCAAATGCAATTCGACTATTCGCCGAAAGTTCAGCAGCTGCGCGAGCGCGTCGATTCGTTCATGCAGCAACACGTGTATCCGAACGAGCGGCGCTTCCACGATGAGATCGAAGAAAACACCAAGCGCGGCGCGCGCTGGACCCCGACCACGCTGATCGAGGAGTTGAAGCCGAAAGCCAAAGCGGCTGGATTATGGAACCTGTTTCTTCCGCAGTCTTCGCATGGCGCGGGGCTGACGAATCTCGAATACGCACCGCTTGCCGAATCGATGGGCCGAGTTCCATGGGCGCCTGAAGTGTTCAACTGTTCGGCGCCCGATACCGGCAACATGGAAACGATCGAGCGCTACGGCAGCGATGCGCACAAGCAGCAATGGTTAAAACCGCTGCTTGCGGGCGAGATTCGCTCGGCGTTCGTGATGACCGAGCCCGCGGTGGCGTCGAGCGATGCCACCAACATTCAGACGTCGATCGTGCGCGACGGCGATGACTACGTGATCAACGGCCGCAAGTGGTGGATCTCGGGCGCGGGAGATCCGCGCTGCCGCATCTACATCGTGATGGGCAAGACCGATCCCGAAGCTCCTCGGCATTCGCAGCAGTCGATGATCCTGGTGCCGTCGGACACGCCTGGCATCAACGTAATGCGGCCGCTCAGCGTGTTCGGTTACGACGACGCGCCGCACGGTCACATGGAAATCGACTTCAAGAATGTGCGAGTGCCGGCAGCCAACCTGATGCTCGGCGAAGGTCGCGGCTTCGAAATTGCGCAAGGCCGCCTGGGGCCGGGGCGCATTCATCATTGCATGCGTTCGATCGGTCTCGCCGAGCGCGCGCTCGAGCTGATGTGCCGGCGTCTGTCGAGCCGTGTTGCTTTCGGCTCCGCAGTTGCGCGCCAAACCGTCTGGCAAGAGCGGATCGCCGAGGCTCGCTGTCGGATCGATCAAGCGCGCCTGTTGACACTGAAGGCGGCATGGATGATGGACACCGTCGGGAACAAGGCCGCGAAGGCCGAGATCGCGATGATCAAGGTTGTAGCGCCCAACGTTGCGTGCGACGTTATCGATTGGGCGATCCAGGCACATGGTGGCGGCGGCGTGTGCGACGACTTTCCGTTGGCGTACGCGTACGCGCACTCGCGCACACTACGGCTGGCCGATGGGCCCGATGAGGTTCATCGCAACGCGATTGCAAAAGTTGAGCTGGGCAAGGCAGGAGGCAATCAATGATCGACCTTTACACGTGGCCTACACCGAACGGCCACAAAATCCACATCATGCTCGAGGAATGTGCGCTGCCGTACAACGTGCACCCGATCGATATCGGCGCAGGCGACCAGTTCGAGCCGGAATTTCTGAAGATCAGCCCGAACAACAAGATGCCGGCGATCGTCGATTCCGACGGACCCGACGGCAAGCCGATCTCGATCTTCGAATCCGGCGCCATTCTGTTGTATCTCGCCGCCAAAACCGGCAAATTTCTGCCGACCGATGTGCGCGGTAAATACATCGCATTGCAGTGGCTGATGTTCCAGATGGGCGGCGTCGGACCGATGTTCGGTCAGGCACACCACTTTCGCAACTACGCGCCGGAGAAAATCGAGTACGCGATCAATCGTTACACCAACGAAGCGAAACGGCTCTACGCGGTGATGGACCGCCGACTGGGTGAAGCCAAATACTTTGCGTACGAATACTCGATCGCCGACATGGCGATCTTTCCCTGGACGCGCTCACACCCGAATCAGGGCGTCGATCTGGCCGACTATCCGAACGTCAAGCGCTGGTATGACTCAATCGATTCCCGCCCTGCGGTCAAGCGCGGTGTGCAGGTGCTGGCGGATCGGCGTAAGCCGATCGACTGACAAAGAGAAAGAAACGCTATTCGGCGCCAAGCAGTACGAACGACGCTGAGTGATTAACCGCTGAAGAAAAAATAGAGGCTGGCCACGCTCGCTGCCGCGGCGAACACCAATACCCATACTCGAAGATTGCGAAACCGATCGGCACTGGCGGGCCGATCGTAAACGCCGACACGCTTGCGGTTTCGCTCCTTGCTTGTGTCGTCAGCGTTCATAAAAAAGGGGCGAGGGTTTACTCGCCCCTTCTTGCACTCAGGTCTGGACTAACGGCCGTCACGATCCGAGTCGCCCGGAATGGCGCGTTCAACAGCGTTCGACGTGCGCTCCCAGCCGCGTCTGACCGCTGCCTTGAATCGCTCCCATCCATCGTTCGGATTGCGCGATTCCCAGTCACGGCGCGCATCGGATTCGATCTCTGACCAGTTGCGGCCGCGATAGCGCGCGTTCGCGCCCAGGTCGCTGCCGTAACGGTACGCCGGCTCAAAGTCTTCATACCTGCCGCCGGACGAGCTCAGATAGTCCGCATAGTGCGCGCGGAAGTCTTCGTCGTCCGACCAAGCCGACGATGTGGAGGTGACGCCCATGCCGGATAGCGTGGTGTCCGCACCCATCTGCGACGCAACGCCAAAGTTCCGGTCGGAAGTCTTACCCAGTGACCCGTAGGTGCTGCGCTCGCGCTCGAGCTGGTCGACGCTGTATGGAGTCGCGTTGGGATCGTACCGCGTCCATCCCTGCTGCTTCCATTGCTCGACCCGACGCTCGATGTCGACCGCCCCGTGGCTGCGCATCACGCTGGCCGCTTCGTCCGCACGCGAATCGTCTGCACGCACAGTAACGAGCGCGCCGCCGCGGCGCACGGATTCTGCGTAGTAGCTCGCATCGTCCTCGGAGACGCCGACTCCGGTGAGTCCGCCAATCAACCCGCCCGCGACCGCACCGACGCCGGCACCGGCCAACGCTGCCGCGATCGGGCCCGCAGCCACGATGGGTCCGATTCCAGGAATCGCCAACCCCATCAAGCCGACCACGAGTCCGGCCGCGCCGCCAAGCACGCCACCTGCCGCCGCGCCGGTCGCCGTGTTAGCGCCCGTTTCGGAAACTGCCGTACTGGTATCGGCGCGCACTTGCCCTACGCCCGCAGAAAGACTGCTGTATCTGCCAGTCGCGTTGTTGGCGATGACACTGATGTCATCGCGTGAAAATCCGTGCTGCTGCAACTCCCGCACCACGTCCTGAGCTTCTTCAAAACTATCGAATGAACCGACGATGGTTTTAGCCACGGTGCTCTCCCTTCTGCTTTAGATAGATCGACGCGCTGCGACATTCGCAGTGCGGCCGCATCACTGATGCGTACTAGGAGGTGGCAAATGCCATGCCTTACGCCTCTCAACGATCCGCGCGTGCAGAGGGCAACAGCTGCGCGGCTTGTTCGGGAGGCAACGCCTCCACCGACTTCAACGCTTTGCTCATTTGAATAGAGCGACGCTGGGCTGAGTCGATCGTGTCCGATGCATTCAACAGCTGACGATGCAGCGTGGCCAGCACTTCGCCGAACTTGCCGAACTCGGTCTTCACGGCGCCGAGCACTTGCCACACTTCGGCAGAGCGGCGCTCGAGCGCTAACGTTCGAAATCCCATCTGCAGCGAATTGAGCATTGCAAACAGCGTCGTGGGTCCGGCGACCACTGTGCGGCACTCACGCTGCAGGTGATCGGCCAACCCGGGTCGGCGCAAAACCTCAGCAAACAATCCTTCGGTCGGCAAGAACATGATCGCGAAATCGGTCGTATGCGGCGACTCGACATACTTCTCACGGATCATCCTGGCCTGGACCTTGATGCTTCGCTCGAGCGCTTTGCCGGCAGCTTCCAGTGCGATGGCATCGCCGAGCTCAACCGCAGACAGCAATCTGTCGTAATCCTCGACCGGAAACTTCGCGTCGATCGGCAGCCAGCACGACGAGCCGTCTCGGCCCGGCATCCGCACTGCAAACTCGACGCGCTCTGTCGAATTCGGCCGCGTAGCGACGTTGCGCGCATATTGATCGACCAGCAGCACTTGCTCGAGCAGCGAAGCAAGCTGCACCTCGCCGTAGGTACCGCGTGATTTGACGTTGGTCAGCATGCGCTTCAGATCGCCGACGCCCGAGGCGAGCGCCTGCATTTCACCCAGCCCCTTGTGCACCTGTTCGAGCCGCTCAGACACCATTCGGAACGATTCGCCAAGACGCGCCTCAAGCGTGGACTGCAATTTTTCTTCGACCGTTTCGCGCATCTGGTCGAGCTTGCGCTCGTTGCCCTGCTGCAGGCTGGTCAGCTGAGAATGCAACGTACCGCGCACTTCGCCAAGATCCAGCTGTATGCGGCGGGTTAGATCAGCCAGTTGCTGGCCCTGCAATCCGGTCAAGCCGGTCATCTGCTGCACGAGGTGCGATTGCAATTCGCTTAGGCGCGTTCCCGTTTCGAGGCGCATCTGCCCAGCGCTGGAATCAACGGCCGCGCGCAGCTCGCGCTCGAGCCGTTCGTTGTCGTGCAACAGCGCATCGAGGCGCGAAGACACTGCAGGGTCGCGGCGACCGCGTACCGCTGCGTACAAGCCGAGAAGCGAGACTAAAAGTGCCGCGGCCAGCACCGCGACTATGACTTCGATCATGCCGCGATGATACGGGCGCGGCGCAGCTGATTTCTGCAGCCGCGCCGCGCGCAGGGCTCGTATCTACCCGCCAGTGGTCTCGCCTCCCATCACCTGCAAGATGGTGCCGGTGATGTACGACGAATCCGCATTCGACGCCAAAAATACATACGCCGGCGCCAATTCTTCGGGCTGCGCGGGCCGCTTCATGGGGCTATCGGCGCCGAACTCCGCGGCCTCTTTTGCAGTGGCGCCCGTGTCCGCCGGATTGAGCGGAGTCCACACGGGGCCGGGCGCTACGGCATTGACACGAATCTGGCGCTCGATCAATTCCATGGCGAGCGTTTTCGTAAATGCATTGACGGCACCCTTGGTGGCCGAGTAATCCGGCATTTTCTTCGAGCCTTTGATGCCGGTTTCAGAGCTTGTCGCAATAATGGCCGCACCGGGCTTCATGTGGCGCAATGCCGCGCGCGCCAGCCGCATATACGCAAAGATATTGGTTGCAAAGGTGCGCTCGAGGTCGGCGTCGTCGAGCTCCTCGAGCTTCTTACTGCTTTGCTGGGCTGCGTTGGAAACCAGAATGTCGAGTCGCCCGAATGCACCGACTGTGCGTTCGACCACTTCGTCGCAAAACGCCGCGTCAACCAGATCACCGGGGATCAATTCACACACCCGCCCTTCGGCTTCGACGATCGCTCGGGTGTCTTCGGCATCGGATTGCTCGTCGGGCAGATAGACGATCGCTACGTTAGCCCCTTCGCGCGCGTATAGCGTTGCGACCGCGCGCCCGATTCCGGAATCGCCGCCGGTGATCAACGCAACCTGCCCTTCCAGTTTTCCGGCGGCCCTGTAGCGCGGAGCCTCGAAGCGCGGCGTTGGATCGAGCTCAGATTCGAGCCCGGGCGGCTGTTGCTGCTGTTTCTTGAACGGCGGCTTCGGTTCAGCTAGAGGCTTGGACGTTTCGGAGTCTTGTACTTCAGCGAGTTGCTCGGCCATCGGCGGATCTCCATCTAGTGATGGCAGATCGGCAAGCAAGGCCAATACCCGATGTGTCGGCTAAGCCTCGCGCAGCGTCGCCAGAGGCGGTGTTTTCAACACGCCCCGCAATCCGAACCAACCGCCAATCAATGCCGCGGCCGAGCCTCCGGCGATGCCGACCAGGAACACCCACGGCGAGAAGCGGTACTCGAACTCGAAGCCATAAGTTGCAAGCGCCCAGCCGACCGCGCTTGCGCCAATCGCTGCCAACAGGCCCGCAAGGCCGCCGATGCACAGCATCTCGGCGATTTGCGCACGCGAAAGCTGCCGTCGCGACGCACCGAGTGCCCGCAGCAATCCGGCTTCACGCACGCGCTCGTCGCGGCTCGACGCCAGCGCCGCATAGAGAACAAGGACGCCGGCCGCTAGCGTGAACACGAACAGGAACTCGACCGCGGCGATTACCTGATCGATCACCGCCTGGACTTGCCGGAACACGGCTGTCATGTCGATCACCGTCAGATTCGGGAATTGTTGCAGCAACCCGCCGGTGACATTGGCCTGTGACGCCGATAAATGAAACGCGCTGATGAAGCTCGCCGGCATGTCTCTCAGCAGCGACGGCGGCATGATGACGAAGAAGTTCGCGCGCATCGAATCCCAGTTGACCTTGCGCAGGCTGGTCGCGCGTGCGGTCACGAGCTGGCCGGCGATATCGAACTTCAACGAGTCGCCGAGCTTGATGCCGAGCGTCTCCGCAATGCCTTCTTCGATCGACAATTCGCTGCTGCCGTCGGTGAACCAGCGGCCGGAGGTGATGCGATTGTGCGACGGCGCGTCGGCCATGTACGACAAGTTGAACTCGCGATCCACCAACCGCTGCGCACGATCGCCGGTAAACGATTCGGGCCCGATCTTCTTGCCGTTGACCTCGATCAAACGGCCGCGAATCATCGGATGCAAAGGCGCGTCGACTCCCGCGGCGCTCAATTGCGCGCCGACCGCGCTGGCTTGATCGGGCTGAATATTGATCACGAAGCGATTTGGTGCGTCGGGCGGTGCCGCATTGCGCCATGCATCGACCAGATCGGTCCGCGTCACGGTCAGCAGCAGCAGCGCCATCAGCCCCACCGCGAGCGAAACCAGTTGAATGATCGTGGCCACCGGACGCCGTTGCACGGCAGCGATTGCGAATCGCCACGAAATGCCGAGCTTGCCGGTGAAACTGCGCAGCGGTGCGAGCAGTTTGAGCACCAGCCACGCGACCAGTGAAAACACGACCAGTCCGCCGGCAAATCCACCGGCGGTCAAGGCACCGATCTTCAAATCGTTCGACGACCACAGCAACAGTCCGAAAAAACCCATCAGTCCGGCGAGATAACCGAGCGCCACGCGTCCGGTCGGCAAGCCCGACATCCTTGCGCAGCACGCGCAGCGGTGGAACATGGCGCAGTTGCGCGAGCGGCGGAAGTGCGAAGCCGAGCAGCAACACCAGTCCGCATGCGAATCCCTGCGCACCGGGTAGTAACGAAGGCTGCGGCAGCGTTGTTCTGATCAGCGAGCCCAGCGCATTCAACAAAACGTAGTGCGTCGCGTACCCGAGCGCCATACCGACGACGCACGCAGCGAGGCCGATAACCAAAAACTCGAGCGCGAACAATCGAAAGATGTCGGCCTGCGCCAGACCAAGGCACCGCATCATCGCGCAGGAGTCCAGGTGTCGCAGCGAAAAGCGGCGCGCCGAAGCCGCGACGGCCACCGCGGCGATCATCGCCGCCAACAGCGCAACCAAGGCAAGAAATCGCTCCGCGCGGTCGATCGTGCGCTGCATCTCCGGGCGGCCGCCCTCGAGTGTCTCGATACGCTGCCCGCGTTGCAGACCCTTCTGTAGAACCGCCGAGTAGGTTTGCACTGCAGGACGCTCGCCGGCGACCAGTAACCGATATGTGACGCGGCTGCCGTTCGCGATCAGCTGCGTCGCGGCGAGATCCTCGATGTTCAACATCACGCGCGGCGCAAAGTTAATGAACTGAGTGCCACGATCGGGCTCGATCGCAATGATTTTGCCGATGCGAAACGTTTTCTCGCCGAGCTTCAGCGCATCACCGGGTGCGGCACCGATTGCCTGCAGCAGTTGACCATCGACCCACACTTCGCCGCGCGCGGGAATCTCGCGCGTCGCTCGGTCGTCCTGCCCGATTGCATCGGCCACGCGCAGGGTGCCGCGCAGCGGATAGCCCGGCGACACGGCCTTGACGGCCGACAGCGCGCTCCGATCGGGGTCGGCGGCGCTGATGGCCATGCTGGGAAACGTCACCGTTTGTGCGAACTGCAGATTCGCGCCTCGCGCGTCCGGTGCTATCGGTGTCGATCGGCGTATCTGAGCTCAGCACGAGATCGGCACCCAGCAGCTGCGTCGCATCGCGCTCGAGCCCGAGCCGGATTCGATCGACGAGGAAGCCGACGCTGGTCACGGCCGCCACGGCTATCACCAGCGCGGCCGCCAGCAGCCGCAGCTCGCCTGCCCGCCAGTCGCGCAAGGTCATGCGCAGGGACTGCGCCAGCAAGTCGTGGAAGTTCATGCGCGCAAGTATCGCAGCTAACACTTAACCCCTTTTGCGTGCCGCGCACGTTTCAAGCGGATCGCCCCGTAGGAGAAACCCGTGCCCGTATCCGCTTCAGCATCGATCAAAACCGCCGTCGCCGCCGCATTGGCAGTCACTTCCGCCACCGGCGCCAATGTGGCCGGCCAGGCAACTGCGCCCGCGACCGCACTCACTATTTACAGCAACGCTGCGCCGGGCTCGATTTCGCCCGATGCGTATCGATCGCCCGTACGGGGCGCAGTTCCTGGTTATGCGGTCGTACGGCAGGAGCGCGATCTCGATCTGACCAAGGGTCGGAACGCGGTGCGCTTTACCGATGTGGCCGCGCTGATCGACCCGACCACGGTCGCATTCGAGTCGATGACCGATGCGAAAGGCACTACGGTGCTGGAGCAGAACTATCAATTCGATCTGGTCAGCACCGACAAGCTGATGCAGAAATATGTCGATCGGCCGATAGCCGTCGATCAGATTCGCGGGCAAAGCACCGAGTCGTTCAACGGAACGTTGTTATCGACGCAAGGTGGCATTGTCATGCGACGCGACGATGGCACGGTGCAAATACTTCCACACAACGCGGGTGTTCGCCTGCCCGCGCTACCGGGCGGATTGATCACACGTCCGACGCTGGTGTGGGATATCGCGACTCAACGGCCGGGCACGCACCGCAGTCGCGTGTCGTATCAAACACAGGGGCTTACCTGGTGGGCCGATTACAACGTCGTCTATGCCGAAGGGGCCACAGCGAACGCGTGCCGGCTCGACGTCGGCGCATGGGTGAGCATTGTCAATCAGTCGGGAGCAAGCTACGCGGACTCGCGGCTCAAGCTGGTCGCAGGTGACGTGCATCGTGCACGGCCGGCCACTCCTGCCAGTGTCGGCATGGCGAAGCAATCGCGCGCCGACGCCGTCAGCGAGAGGGATATCCGGCTTTGCGGAAAAGTCTTTCTTCGAATACCACCTGTACACGCTGGGACGCACGACCACACTGCCCGACAACTCAACCAAGCAGATCGAGCTGTTTCCCTCTGCCCGCCGCGTGCCGTGCGAGAAGACGCTGGTGTATTACGGCGCACCAAGCGGCTACCGCGGATTTCTGCCGTCACCGGCGACCGATCGCAACTACGGCGTGCAAAGCAACCGCAAGGTCGATGTGTATCTGCAATTCAAGAATGCCGAGAACAACAACATGGGCATGCCGCTGCCCGCCGGTCGGGTCCGCGTTTCAAAGCTAGATCCCGCCGACCAGACGCTCGAGTTCATCGGTGAAGACATCATCGATCACACGCCACGCAACGAAAATCTGCTGCTAAAGCTCGGCTCTGCGTTCGACGTGGTCGGCGAACGGCGGCAAGTCGATTTCAAGATCGACACAACGCGCAAGACAATGACCGAAGAAATCGAGGTCAAGCTGCGCAATCAGAAGAAGGAGAAAGTTGAAGTAATGGTGAAGGAAAACCTTTACCGCTGGGTCAACTGGAACATCACTCAGCGCAGTCACGAGTACCGCAAGGAGGACTCACGCACTGTCGTCTTTCCGGTCGTGATCGCGCCCGAAGCGGAAGCGACCGTGCGTTACACCGTGCACTACAGCTGGTAATAGGGCCTGCTCACCCTAAAACGTGAGTGCGAAAGGCCGCTTGCGGGATGCAGTGCTAGGCGTCGCGAGCGCCGTTGGTGCATACCAATCAGCGAAGCGACAACGACGCAATGCGCCCGCAAGCGGCCTTTCCCTGCGGGTTGGGTCGAAATGCGGCGTCTGCTTTGGCGAGCGGCTTGCGAATGGAACCACCATTCGGCAGCGCCGCTCTTCGCGCATCCATCCGCATTGCGACCCAACGCATCTCACGTTTTAGGGTGAGCAGGCCCTACTTGCCGCCGACCGGTACTTTGCCGATCACGCCTTCGACGTAATAGTTCATCGCGCCGAGTTGCTCATCGGTCAGCGAGCCCGATGTCAGGATTTCCTTGCCGACGTTGGTCTTGATCGGCGCGGTGAACGGATGAAACTTGCCGTGACGAATTTCGTCCTGTCGAGCTTTCACCGCCTCAACCAACTCGGGCGGCAGGTTATCGGCCAAGCCCTTGCAAGCGAATGAATCCTTCTCTCATGCCGCCCCATACCGGCGCTACCGACCAAGTTGCCGTCGAGTACCGCTTGCGTACGTTGCGTGTAGTAGTCGCCCCAATGATGAGTGACCGCAACCAGTTGCGCATACGGACCGAACTTCGCCATGTTCGAGTGATACGCCACCGCCATTTTTCTCTTTCCTTCCGCTGCGGCGACGACAGCTGTCGAATCGGTGTGATGCGTGACCACATCGGCACCCTGCGCCATCAGCGTATTGGCGGCGTCGCGCTCTTTGCCTGGGTCGTACCAGGTATTGATCCATACGACGCGCAGTTGTGCCTTCGGATTGGTGGCGCGTGCACCGAGCACGAATGCATTGATGCCCTGCAGGACCTCTGGGATCGGAAACGCGCCGACATAGCCCAGGGTGCCGGTCTTGCTCATCTTGCCGGCGATCATGCCGGCGAGATATCGCCCCTCGTAAAAGCGAGCGTTGTACGTGTTGACGTTGGGTGCGGTCTTGTAGCCCGTCGCGTGCTCGAACTTCACGTCCTTGAATTCCTCTGCCACTTTCAGCGTCGGATTCATGTATCCAAAGGATGTCGTGAAAATCAGCTTGTGCCCTTGCTGCGCGAGGTCGCGAATGACGCGCTCGGCATCGGCGCCCTCGGGCACTTTTTCCACGAATGACGTGATGACTTTGGGACCAAGCGCCTTCGCCATCTGCTCACGGCCGGCGTTGTGTTGCGTAGTCCAGCCTGCATCACCGACCGGGCTGACGTAGACGAAGCCGACTTTCAATGGCTCCGGTGCGGCCGTCGAAGCTTTAACGGGTTCAGCTTTCGGGGCGGGGTCTTCCTTCCCGCAGCCGGCGGACAGTGCCACTGCAGCCGCCAACGCAATCCACGCAAACCTTCGCATCGTTAATCTCTGAATGGCGATGCGCGAGTCTACGGGACGGTTTCAAGCGTTCGGACTGAACGGCTTGCCCAACGAAGCCGGCATGTTGAATCGAATCCACCGCGGGTTGCGCGAGATCAGCGCGAGCACGACGATCGTCGCCACATACGGTGTCATCGCCAGCCACTGCGCCGGAACTTCGACGCCCCGTCCCTGCAGATAGAACTGCAGCATCGTCACGCCGCCGAACAAGTACGCCCCGAGCAGCAGACGCCCGGGCCGCCAAGTGGCAAACGTCACCAGCGCAAGCGCGATCCATCCGCGGCCCGCGACCATGCCTTCAGACCACAAGGGTGTGTAGATCGTCGACAGATACGCTCCCGCCAGCCCCGCGCACGCGCCCCCGAATGCGAGCGCGGCACAGCGAATGCGCCGCACCGGATGCCCGAGCGCATGCGCAGCGTCAGGCGATTCGCCAACGGCGCGCAAGATCAGACCACCGCGTGTGCGAAATAGAAACCATGCGACCGCCGCCGTCAGTGCAAGCGATAAGTACACCAACCAATGCTGTGCAAAAAAAGCAGAGCCGATAAACGGAATGTCGCGCAACATCGGCACGCCATCGGTGGCACGCACCGGCAACGTATCGCCCTGCAAGGCAAGTCCGATGAACGCCGACAATCCCGCACCGAACAGCGACAATGCCAGGCCGGTCGCAAATTGATTCGTCAACAAGCCAACCGCAAGCGCTGCGAAGAACAGCGCAAGCACGATGCCGGCCGCCGCTCCTGCGACAAAGCCGAGCCAATAGTGACCGCTATGCAGCGTGGTCGCGAAGCCGACGACCGCTGCCACCAGCATCATTCCTTCGGTGCCGAGGTTCACGACGCCGCTGCGCTCGTTGACCACGATGCCGAGCGCGGCCAGCAGCAACGGCGTCCCTGCGTTCATCGTGAGCGCAATCAACGACGCCAGTTCGTCCATCAGGCCGTCGCCGTGCGAACCAACTGCACGCGATAGTTAACCAACGTGTCGCATGCCAGTAGAAAGAACAACAGCAACCCTTGATAGACACCGGTCAGAGCAGACGGCAAACCGAGCCGCGACTGCGCAAGCTCGCCGCCTATGTAAAAGAGCGCCATCACCAGCGACGCGAGTATCACTCCGACCGGATGCAGCCGTCCGACAAACGCGACGATGATCGCCGCAAAGCCGTAGCCCGGCGAAATCGTTCCAGTGAGTTGACCGATCGGTCCCGCGACTTCAAGCCCCCCTGCAAGGCCCGCGAGCGCGCCCGAAATCAACAAGCTGATCCACAGCGCACGCCGGCTCGAAAAGCCCGCGTAGTGAGCCGCGCGCGGCGCAAGCCCCACCACCTTCAATTGAAACCCGATCACGCTGCGCGCCAACAGCCACCAGATCGCAAGCGCCGCGAGCAGCGCAAGTGCACCGCCGCCGTTCAACCGCGAACCGTCAGACAGGATCGGCACGCGCGCCGCGGCTGCAAACAATTCGGTCTGCGGAAATCCATAACCATTGGGATCTCGCCAAGGCCCCTGCACGAGCCACGAGATCAGCTGCTGCGCCACGTAGACAAGCATCAGACTGACCAGAATTTCGTTGGCGTTGAAGCGATCGCGCAGCCAGGCGGTGATCGAAGCCCAGAGTGCGCCACCGATCATCGAACCGAGCAACACCCACGACAAACCATATCCGTGGCGACTCCGTCGTCGCCAACAGCGCGATGCCTCCGCCGACAATGGCGCCCGCAATGAGTTGACCTTCAGCGCCGATGTTCCACACGTTGGCGCGAAAACACACCGCAAGCCCTAACCCGCACAGCATCAGCGGCGTTGCTTTCAGCGCCAACTCGCTCCAGCCGCGAACACCTGTGAAAGGCGCGATGATGAAGACGCTCAATCCTTGCCAGGGGTTGGTACCCAGCGCTGCGAAGAGTGCGCAGCCTGCGAGAAGCGTTAGCGCAATCGCGACGAGCGGCGACAGCCACGTCCACCTCCGTGACGCCGCCTCGCGCGGCACGAGCTTCCATGAAGTCACACGACGTTCTCCGCCCGCTCGCTGCGGTGTTCGTCAGCATTCCATCTGCCTGCCATCAAGCGGCCGAGCTCGGCCGTGCTGATTTGGCGTGGCGTCCTCGACTCCGACATGCGTCCTCCGGCCATCACGATCAACCGGTCCGCGAGTTCGTACAGCTCGTCGATGTCCTCAGACACAATCAATATCGCGCATCCTGCCGCGCGCAGCGCGATCAGTTCATTCCGGATCGATGCGGCGGACCCGGCGTCGACACCCGACGTCGGCTGATCAAGCAGCAGCACGCGCGGCTCGGGCAGCACTTCGCGGCCGACGATGAACTTCTGCAAATTGCCACCGGATAGCGTTTCGATTTTCTGGTCGATCGTTGCGGCACGCACGCGAAACCGCTGCACTATCTGCGCAGCGGCGTCGCGTGCGCGGGCGATGTTCAACACGGCGCTCGATTGCAGCGCTCGCATCCGTGAGCAGCGCGTTGTCGGCGAGCGTCATGCCGCTCACCGCCGCGTGACCCAATCGTTGCTCGGGAACGTATCGCAGACCGAGCGCCCGACGTTGCGCCGTATTCAGCCGACCCATCGGTTGATTGAAGAGTCGAATCGCATCGGACTCGACGAGCAGCTCGCCGGCAAGCGCTGCCATCAATGTCTGCTGGCCATTACCTGAGATGCCTGCGATGCCGACAATCTCCCCGCTTCGCACGTCGAACGACACGTCCATCGAGACGATCGCGTTGATCCAGCCCAGAGATGCTGAGATGTCGAATTTCGAGGGCGATCTCTGCCGCCGCAGATCCGTGCGCGGCAATGGTTGGAGGTTCTACGCCCAGCATCAGGTGCGCCAGGCTCGCGTCGGATTGTGTTCGGGGATCGACCTCGGCGACGACCTTGCCCGCACGCATCACTACGCAGCGCGTTGCGAGGCTGCGAACTTCGTGCAGCTTGTGGCTGATGAAAACGATGCTTACGCCGCCGCTAGCGAGTCGTCGTAGCGTCTCAAACAATCTATCGACCGCCTGCGGCGTAAGTACCGACGTCGGCTCATCGAGGATCAACACCCGTGGCGCGCTCATCAGTGCACGCAGAATCTCGATCCGTTGCCGCTCACCCGCCGATAGATCGTGCACACGCTGGGCGAGATCGACCTCGAGGCCATAGCGAGCTGCGAGCTCGACAACGCGCGATTCAATCGCAGTGATGGGTGCCGGTGGCAAGCCGAGAGCGATGTTCTGCAGCACGCTGAGCGAATCGAACAATGCGAACTGCTGGAAGACCATCGCGATGCCAAGCGAGCGAGCGCGCCGCGGGCTATCGATATCAACGATCGCTCCATCGACGGCAATCGTTCCTGCGTCGGGCGCGTGTGACCCCGTACACGATCTTCATCAACGTGCTCTTGCCCGCGCCGTTCTCACCGAGCAGCGCAACGATTTCGCCGGGCATGACGTCGAGTGAAACTGAATCGTTGGCAATCGACGCCGGGTAGCGCTTCGTGATATTGCGCAGCGCAAGACGCGGTGTCATCCGGCTAGCCCAAGTGGAATCGAACTGGCGGAGGTGGTGTCAACAAGAATATCGAAGGGCGCGGGTTTCCACGCCACTCTTGTCAAACTCACCAGTATGTCCGCCAGTAGGCTGCTCCAACGGCGGCGTGATGCGACATCGCGGCCCGCGGGCTAGAAGATAACCCTTTCCGATACGAGCTCAAGTGTTGATCCCCTAACGCGGAGCACCATGAAAGTCTCGTTAAGGGCACTAAATCGAGGCTTCTCTCCTTGTTAACCCGTGAAATTTGGTTCGGCTTTGTCGATATGCTGTCAGGATGAGTAAGCACGTTCGTCGCCATTTGTTTGAAAGCCGGTCGGAGCATGGCTTTACTTTAATCGAGCTGATGATCGTCATGTCGATCATTAGCATCCTGGCTTCAATCTCCATCCCGCAGTACGTGAACTATGCCGTTCGGGCGCGTTGGTCGGACAACATAGTGCGAGTGGGGCCGCTTAAGACCGCAATCGCGGAGTGTGCACAGTTCAACAACGGTACGGTCAACGCAAGCACCTGCAACGACGTCGCTTTTCTGATTGCGAATGCTTTCTTGCCGTTGGGGTACGCGCCCCCAGGTCCGTCTGCAGCAGGTGGCAGTGCGCCTTATATGGCAATGCCGGTCACAGTGGGCAGCGCCGCGCCGGCCGAGATCGTAATCACTGGCACTGCGAATACTGCCATGGGCTGTGTTGTCGCAATGACGCCGACAGTAAGTGGGTCAACCGTTACATGGAATTACTCGAATGGTGGGGCGGCAGGTTGCGGCCGTATTCGAACGGGCGTCGGGACTTAAGTGCCGCGCAGGACGGCGTAGGCGCGCAATGCCTGTAGCGCCGTGTCCACAAGAGTGGAGTCTCGCGCAAAGGGAGATCCGCTTTCAATTGAACTAGTGCTAGTTCACCTTATTGTGGGAACCAATTGGGCTGATTGCGCCGGTACTCGCACTGGCGATGCTGCGCGCCCGGACCAGTTCATCAGGCGTCAACTTTTGTTGCACCCGAAGCAAATTTTTGCTCTCTTCTTCGGAGCTGCCCGCAGACGCAAGCCAGTACCAAGCATAAGCGAGCGCTAAGTCGCTGGTAACGCCATACCCATTCTCATAAATGCTGCCGATCGCGTTCTGCGCCCTTGAACGAACAGGGTTTCTGCCATAAGCGTCTCCATATGCAGCTGACCGGGCGAGCCAACGCAGCGCGCTTGGATAGTCCCTTTCAAGTGCGATTCCACTGATGTAGGCAATACCGAGCTGATACATGGCGTCCACCTGTCCGAGTTCGGCAGCTTTCCGATAAAGCTGGAATGCTCTTGGTAGATTCTTTGGGGTTCCAATGCCGTTGTATTCCATTGCAGCCAGCTCCCAGATTGCGTCTCTGTTTGCTTGTGCGGCTGCACGGCCAAACCAGTCGAAAGCGAGCCGGTTTGTTTCGTCGTAAGACAGATTTTTGCCCATCCATTTTTTGTCGCCTACCCCGTATCGCTTCGGGTCGCCGGCTAGAAAGTGTCTTCCAACGCTCAACTGGATCGTGGCGTCCTTCTGTGCATCTAGCCGTTGCCACCACTTATTGGATTCTGTTGAATCGGGTCGGATATCGCCGTAGCCAACCTGATAGAGCTCTGCTAACGCATATTGCGACTGCCACGAGCCCTCCTCTGCATTTTCTGTCAATAGCTGTATGGCTGAACTCATCGCACTTGGCAATGGGACCAAATAGCCGGTCTTGACCGCGCCATCCTTGGAAATGCCAAAGAGGCCAACCAGTGCCAGCTCATGCTTAGCCATTGCAGAACCGAACTCGCTCGCGCGAGTGAGCCACATCACAAGCTGCTTCGGGTATTCGCCAATGTCTCCGGCCTTCTCATTTGAGATGACAGCCCCTCTGCGGTCAACAGTTCCATATGTACGAGCCACTTCGTACGCGGCCTCGGGATGACCCCCGGTCGCGGCCCGCTGACGCCATACGTTTGAATTGGCAGTGTTCTTCGCAAGGCCGTAACCATGTCTATGGCGCAAACTTACTTCATACATTGCCTGCACATCGCCGGCTTCGGCGGCCCGTAGATACCAACGAGAAGCTTCTGCCTGGTCCTTGACGACTCCTTCACCGGTCGAGTACTTGGCCGCCAGCTTCAACTGATTTGCAACATTTCCCTCCTCCGCAGAGCGTTTCAACCCGTCAAGGGCTGATTGATTTGGCTGTGGCGTTTGACTCTGAGAAACCTGCGCTATTGCACCTTCAGTTGTGGATAGAGGCGCAGCGAAAAACATTTGAAAGAGCAGATCGTAGTTAATCGCTATAGGTACCAAAAGACTGATCGCCACGATCCATGCTTTTGGGGAGACAGGAAGCATCTGAAGGAACTTCATTTTTACGGTCCTTAAAGCCGCACCGACGTTGCGACGAAGTGTCTCGGCTGGGCTGCCGGCTAGCATCGCGCGTCGCTGTAACGAAAAGCCGAAGAAAACGGCCTGTTGCCGGCCTCAATTGAGGCGTTGGCGGTGCCTCAGGCGGGCGCTAGCAGTCCGCTATCACCCGTTGCTGCCATTCGACGCGCAGAAAGCAGTCCTTCAATAGCTGCTCGAATGCGGCTGTTCGACGGCCTGTTATTAGGGCCTTGATTGTCGAGGTGAAGGTCGCCGTCGCACTGGGAAACCTTGCGCGCCAAAAGCGCGGAATCTTGCCCTTACGAGGCATCAAGCGTCGCGCATCAGTGTTGCCGTGCCAAGGCGTGGGCTTTCCTGTCGCAATAGGCGGAACGCCTGGACGGCGCTCTGCAGTGTGAGCCCTTGAGGGTCAAGACGAACCGCCGCACGTGAACGATTCGTAGCGCCCGACAGTGCGGCGCCAGTCAGCAGAAAGGCGAGCGAATTGCATGGAAGCTCGGCGTCAACCGCGGCGGAACTTTGCGTAATGCTGACCCGCGGCTCCGTACTAACGGCGGAAGTGATCAGTCCAGTGAGCACGACGAAATAGTTGACGCCGCTTGCGGCTATCACCTCATCGGCCGCAAGCTTCAGTTCGCGCCACCGAGTCTCCGCCCAGTTAGCGCCAGTGCGCCGATCCGATCCGCTGTAGCCCACCGAAATCCATCGACCAGGCAGACCGGCCCGCTTGGCGAGCTCGAGGCAGCCTGACAGGCCGTCAACCTCAACTTGCCATGCACCGGGCGACAAGCCTCTTCGGTTCCCGCCGGCGAGGTAGATCACATGTGCCGCGCGCTCAATCACGGGAGCAAGCGTATGTGGCTGCTCCACGTTGGCGAACACAACTTCGGCAGATAGGAACGACGCTCCGGACGCAGGGCGATCCGTACTTCGCACGCAGGCGATGACGGGCACCGACGCGTTACACAGGTAGCGCAGAACATAACGACCCGTTCGCCCGCTTGCACCGACGACAAGAATCGAATCCCTTACACCTGTTGCTCCCATACTGCGAATCAACGGTCGTCGCTACCTCGGTGCACAAGCATTTCCAACAATGGACTGAGTAATGATCGAACGTCTGCGGCGCGTCCGCGACCCCCTTCGTCCGCGACCCGTGCGTCCGCGACCCATTGATGTGGGATTCGCTGGAGACGCACCGCTGAGGGCTGCGATGCGGGGATGTCGGCTATCGGGCAAATCAACGGTCACCCGCGAGTTCAATCCTTCCCCGTAACGGATCTCCTCAACGTATAAGGCACGCGCCTGAGCGCTCGCGGTTTCGTCGAGTGTCCGCATTCTGGAGGTCCGCAATTGGCCGAAAGCGGAACTCATTGAATGACAGCTCGCGCCCAAGAGCGGCGATTGGGGAACCTGCCTGGAGTGTTCTGGCCGCGAGCTACTCCTGGCGCGTATTGACAATCACGAACGGAAGCATCTACGTCTTAGCGAGTTGCGCGCAGCATTGGCGGCCAACGATTGCCAGCGGCACGGAATATGCCAGTAGTGTTCACACCAACCGCCGCGAGGCTCTCCGCAAAGGACCCATGAACCAACTCAGCGTTCCTACCGAGGCTCTCGTCGTCGTGGGCGATGGCGAGAAAGCGCTTTTCCTGCGCAACAAGGGCAGCCCGCAGGAAATCCAACTCGAAGTCGAAAATATTCTCGCGCACGACAATCCGGCGACGCACGAGCAGGGCACCGATAAACCGGGTCGCGTCGCCGCCAGTGTAGGCACTGCTCGCAGCGCGATGGAGGAAACCGATTGGCATCAGCTGGGCGAAGAACGCTTCACCGCCGACGTCGCCGACACACTTTATCGCCTCGCTCACGCCAATCAATTCGAAGCGCTAGTCGTCGTTGCGCCGCCCAAAGTGCTGGGCAATTTGCGCAAGGCGTTTCACCAGGAAGTGGTTGACCGTATTACCGGCGAGTTGCCGAAGGATCTGACCTCGCACCCGGTTCCCGAAATCGAGAAGTTGCTCGCGGCATGAGCTTGAGATTTTCGATGCTCGACCTCTCCCACGCCCGCGACTGAGGTAGAGGCACGTGCTTCCAATGAATGTCAGGTAGCGGCCAGGAGTGGACATCGGCAATTCGCGTCGTCGAGTGCGCTAACCTGACTAAGACATGAAGCACGTTGGCCCCGACGCCCTGCACACCCTCAAGCCGCTGCTGCGCCTATTGCGTGAGCAGTCATCGCTGGTGGAGCGGGCGCCCGGTTCGTTTTATCGCAAGTCGAAGGCTTACCTTCACTTCCATGAAGACCCGTCCGGCATGTATGCGGACATCAAGCTCAACGGCACAGATTTCACTCGAATGCGAGTCACAACGTCACGGGAGCAAGCTCGGTTTTTATCGCTCATCGGGGACCTCGACTGAGATAGATACACAAGGCATCGCGATGCAAAAAGTGGCAAGCATCCTTTCTATAGCCTTGATCGTGTGCGTCACCGCCCGTGCGACCACTCCCGTCGATCCAGCGGTGCAGCCCAGCCAGAAGATTGTTGCCCCAGCTACGGAGCCAAATTGGCGACCGACGCGGCAACAAGAGGAGCTGATAGATAAGGTGACCAGGGACTACTTCGCTGCGAGAGATGGCGGTCGACATGAAGATGCCTATAGCCGCTTATCAGCGCGGCACAAGCAGTACGTGCCGTTTGTCACTTATCGCAAAATGCTCGACGACTTCAATGCGAAGGCCGGTGAAGTACAGGCCCGAACTATTCGCGCCGTCACTTGGTACAAGGACCAGCCCCAGTCGGGACCTGGGTTGTATATAGCAGTCGACTATTCAAGCCGGTTTCCGAACCTTGCCCTTCACTGCGGCTATTTGGTCTGGCAAGAACAGCCGGATGGCGCTTCCTATTGATTCGCGAAGAGTCAAACATCATCGATAACGCCATGATGGCGAAACTGAAGCCGGAAGACGTTGAAAAGGTGCGACGCGAATACCGGTGCTAGTGCGCGAAATGCATAGGCATGCACCGGCTTGCAACTTGGTTGCACTGGCAATGAGTGTGTGATGCTCGGTACGCCGTCAAATCAACGGCTTGTCGTCACTGCCGTGCACTTAATTGCACTTGCAGGAATGTATCGGGTGGCGGAGGTGGTGAGATTCGAACTCACGAAGGACTTACGCCCTTGCCGGTTTTCAAGACCGGTGCCTTAAACCGCTCGGCCACGCCTCCGAAGCCGGATTCTGCCCGAGGTCCAGCGAACCGACTTACTTCGCAGGCGCCCGAGGCGCGCGCGACGTACCGCGCAAGCGCTTGTATCTGTTCGGCGGAAAGCTGCGTATAGGCCGGCATCGCTCCGATGCCGGCCTTTACCGCTTGCGTGACGCGCGCTGCGTCAGGTTTCAATTCGTCGAGCGATGGGCCCACATTCGCAGTCGCGCCGGCGTCGGCCAGCGTATGGCAGAGCGCACACGGCGGCGTTGCGTCCTTGACGAACAACCTTCGGCCTGCGTCATCGCCATCGGCTGCCTGCGCAATGCTGGATGCAAGCGTCAGTACTGCTGCACAACATGCGACCCGGGCGACCAAGGCAACATCTCCGCTTCAGGCGACCGTGACCTGGAACGCGTGAGCGCGCCAACCGCTATTCAGATAGCCGCCGACGTTGTCCGGCGTAGTTTCGACCTGAACCCTGCCTTGCGAATCGGTAACGCGCGACGCCAGCACATATGTTCCCGGCTTCAACTCGGCCTGCAGTACGAACGGGCGCCATGCATAGCGACCAAGGTTGGGGCCGATAAAACTCGCTTCGCGCCACGTCTTGCCGCCGTCGAGTGATACGTCGACGCTGCGCGGCGCCTGCATGCCGCCCATCGCCACGCCGTGGATCTGTACCCAGCCGCGACGTACCGTCCCGGCTTCCGGAGCGGGTGAGTTGATCCACGATTTGGGATCCATCTCCCACACTGCCGGCAGCGCGGGCGATTCCTTCGTTCCTGGCGGTGCGATGCGGTAGCGCGTGGCCTGAATCGCCGCATCGGTTTGCTCGCGCGTGAACGCAAGCCGCTTGATGTACTTGATGTTATTAACGCCGCTGTAACCCGGGATGATCAAACGCAAAGGCCCACCGTGCGCATGCGGAACCGGCTCGCCGTTCATTTCCCACGCGAGCAGTGCATCACCCAGCGTGCTGATCGGAACTGAGCGCTCGACGATGACGGTCTTCGGATCGATTCCAGCCGGCAACGTTTCCCCGCCTGTACCCGTGATGAAACGCGCATCGGCGCTCACTCCACCGAGTGCCTCGACGACCGCCCGCACTGGTACGCCGCTCCAGAACAGGTTGCCTGCAGCGCCGACCCTCCATGGCGTTCCGCTGGGCTTCGACGCGAAATATCCGCGGCCATTACCCGAGCATTGCAGCACCATAGCCAGCGATTCGAGACCCAGTGTCTTCAATTCGGCCACGGTCAACGTGCGTGGTTGGCGCACACCCTCGACGGCAAGTTGCCATGCATCGCGATTCGCGACAATCGATACGTCAGGCGCCGCAATATTGTTTCGGATGTAAAGGCGCTCGGCAGGCGTGATCGGACCCACACCCAACGCGGTGCGCTTGGTTTCAATCGTGGTCGGCGTATGCACGATCAAGCTATCCGCATCTTTCCAGGCGACGTACGCGGGAAGCGGCTTCGCTTGAGATGCGGCGGCGGGCGCTGCCGGCGTTGTTTGTGCACCGACGCGTGAAGCACCGGCCAGGCCGGCTGCAGCGAGCGCGCCCGAACCTGCGACAAGCATTCGGCGGCGAGAAATATCGGTAGGGCTAGTCATCGAAACAACTCCTCAGCGAAAAATAGGAATGGCGCAAGCCTATACCGAAGCTCGGCCACTGCACGTAGCTTGAAAACGTATCACACAAAACTAGTGCGTGTTGGTCTTGGCTTGCGTTTCCAATTTGCGTTGCAGCTCATCGAGCCGTGCCAGAACCTTGCTCTGACGCGCGCGATACTCAGCGGGCTTCTCGCCGCCGGGGCGCCCGAGCGTTGAAAGCGAAGTCTCCCAGGCCGTCTGATAGTCCTTCAATGCGCCTTTGGAAGCTGTGGTCAATGTCTGCTTGGAGACAGAGCCGTACATGCCGCGGCCCTTGACCAGCGTTTCCTGCACACATGCTCGATAGTCCTCGTCCGACGGTGGCGAGCCGGTGACCGTGTTCTGTCCCTCGTTGACCAGCGCGAAGCGCTCATATTTGTCGACGTAGTCGCGATACTTGTTGCTGCATGTGATGTAGCCAAGGCGGGTGCCGACCACGTAACGCGAGACCGCTTCGGGCGGAGCCGGATCAGGCGCGCGGATTTGCGCCACGGCTGCGCCGCTGATGCTGACCATCACGGTTACTGCCAGCAAAGCTAGGTTTTTTCGCTTCATCCGAACACTCCTTGTACGCGCACCGTTCCGCCGAAGGTGCGCAGAGGCCTCCTAACGCACATTGCGGCCCAACAGACTACGAAGTTTGCCGCAGATGCTTGCGGGATGCATCGATCGCCGACGCAAGGTAGCCCTCGTAGAAACCCGCGCGGTCCAGACCGACCAACGGCTCGCCGATCGGCCGCAGCATTGCATCGAACAGCGCCACCACCGGCACCAAGCGCACATGATGACGAAGCGCGAAGGTCGCCTCGGTGATACGCGCTCCCGATAGATCAGTGAGGGTTCGCTCCGAAGTGATGTCGGTTTCGCGCAGCAACAACTCCGGAGTCGCTTTGTCCGCCTGCTCCGCGACACGCGGTGCGAGATAGTTGCGCCGGACTTCCAGGCAGTACGGACATCCCGGCGTACTGAAAAGAACCAGCAGCGGCGCCTTGTGACGCGCAATCGAACTGGCTAAAACCCGTAGATCGTCGAGCGGAGGGAGCAAATCGTCCGCCGTGCCTCGCTGGGCGTGCACCAGCCCCGGTGACAGCAGCAAAGCGACGAGTAACTGCCGCCGGCTCACGGGCTTCATGCTCGCGCGAACCCAGGATTGGACTGCGCGCCCTTGATCGCCGGTAGGTTCAATCGCGGCAGCTTCAGCGTTCTGCGATCTCGCATGTAGGTCGCGACCACGTCCCAGACGGGTTCGCCCTTTGCGCCTTCGGCCACCGGCGCCCAACCGGCAACTTTGTAGACTTTGTCGGCGTCGAGCGGCTTGTCGCCCAAACGCAAATCGCCGATGCGCGCGCCGATGCGCGCGAGCGGGTCGATCGAATATTGCAGTCCGCCGACTCGCACCATGTCACCGCCCTGCTGCAGGTACGGATCGGGGTTGAACAAATTGTCGGCCACGTCTTCAAGAATCGTCTTGATCGTGGCACCCGACAGTTCGTTGACAGTGGTATGCGGATACGTGATCGCCGTCTGGTCCATCAGGTGTTCCATCAGAATCGTCTGGCCGGGAAGTAGCGACGTACCCCAGCGAAATCCCGGCGAAAAGGCGATCTCCGCACCGCGCACCTGCATTAGCGCGTCGCAGATCAGCTGGTCGAACGTGCCGTTGAAGTTTCCCCGCCGATACAGCAGCCCCTCGGTGACCGCGAGCTTTTCTGAGAGTCGCGCCGCGTGCGGTGCTCGAACCCGCTTGATGTAGGCGGCCATCTCGGCGTCGGCCGGCAGCAGGTTGGAAAAGACAGGCAACAGCTTGTAACGATAGTCGCTGACCTTGCCACCCTTGACGTCGAAATCGAGCACGGCCAGGAACTTGCCGTTGCTGCCGGCGTTGCTCACGAGCGTGATGCCGCCTGCGTTCTTGATCAGTGTCGGCTGCGGCACGCCATCGTGCGTATGGCCGCCGAGAATCGCATCGATGCCGCGCACGCGGGTCGCCAACTTCAGATCGACGTCCATCCCATTGTGAGACAGCAAGACGACGACTTGCGCTCCTTTGCCGCGCACTTCGTCGACCATCTTCTGCATGTTCTCTTCCTGGATGCCAAAGCTCCAGTCCGGCACGAAGTAGCGCGGGTTCGCAATCGGCGTGTACGGAAACGCCTGGCCGATGATGCCGATCGCGAACGCCGTTCATTTCCTTCATCGTGTACGGCGGAAACACCTGATCGCCGAAGTCCGCGGTCCTGATGTTCTGGGCAATGAAATCGATGCGCCCCTTGAAGTCGTTATCGACGATCTCCTGCACGCGCTTTGCTCCGTACGTCATTTCCCAATGCGCGGTCATCACGTCGACGCCGAGCAGCTTGTTCGCGTCGACCATGTCCTGCGCGTTGGTCCACAGCGCAGTAGCAGATCCCTGCCACGAATCGCCGCCGTCGAGTAGCAGCGCACCGGGCCGGCTTGCCCTCATTCGCTTGATAAGCGCGGACAGATGGGCGAAGCCGCCCACCTTGCCGTAGGTGCGCGCAGCCTGCACGAAATCTAGATATGTAAATGCGTGCGCTTGCGGTGTACCGCGTGCAATGTTGAAGTGTCTGAGCAAATGCTCGCCGACCAGATGCGGCGGCTGACCCAATGCGGCACCGACACCCAGATTGACGCTCGGCTCGCGAAAATGAATCGGCAGCAGCTGCGCATGGCAATCAGTGAAATGGAGAAAATGGACGTTGCCAAAGCGCGGCACGTCATAGATGCGCGACGCCGAAGGCGCCGCGGCCAGCGCGTCGCGCGATGCAATCGGCATCCCCGCCGACGCAGCAACGGCAAGCAGCTGCAAGAATTCGCGGCGGTCCACTTATTTCGCTGCGAAGCGCGACAGCGCCGCGATGTCCTCGGGAAACATCTCTCCACGATGCACGAATACGACTTTGCCCTTCGCATCGACGACATACGTCTCGGGCAGCGTACGGTTGCGGCCGAACCAGCGATCGGCATCGTCGCTGCGCATCGCGACGTTGAACGTGTAGGCGCGCCTGGCCATGTAATCCTTCGCCGCCTGCTCGGTTTGATCGATGGAAAACGCCAGTACCTTCAGGCCGCGATTCGTGTAGGTGTCGTGCAGCTTCTGCACGTGCGGGTTCTGCGCAGCGCAGAACGGACACCATGACGCCCAGATTTGCACGACGACTGCGCTGCCGCTGAGATCGGCCGCCTTTAGCGTGCGACCGTCAATCAATGGCACATCGCGCCAGATAACCACACTTCCGACTTCACCCGCACTTTGCGCCAGCGCAGGCGCGGCTGCGACTAGCAATGCACCTGCAATCGCTAACAACAGCTTATGCAAAGCGGTCGTGGCTACTTTCCTACTTATTAACAGGCGAGTTTGGGTCGAGCAGCAGCGCCATTAGATCCTTCAGCTGCGCCGTCGTCAGAATGTTGGCGTCGCCGTAGCGCGGCATCTGCGAACACGCGTTGTAGGCGTGTGAGTTCCACAGCTTGCCCCATGTATAGGTTATGACCGCCGGTGAGCCGCCGCGCAGCTTTCCGTAGCCCTTCAGCGAGGGCCCGATGTTGCCAAACGCGATTTCCTGCGGCGAAATTTCATGGCACGCATAGCAGTTGCCGCCAGCCACCGTTTTGTCGGTATCACTCCACTGCATGCCGACGCCGGTCTGCGCAATCCGCTCGCCCTGCTTGAAATCTCCGAGGTACTGACCGTCGGCCGGATACTTCACCGTCGCCAGCGCCTGACGCTCGAGCCGCGCGCGCGCATCCTGCGGCAGATCCTTGCCCGTCAGCGATGCTTCTGAGCACGCGACCTGCAACTCGGACTGATTCAGCCGATCGAGTTTCGCAATGCCACGCTCCTTGAACGAGCTCTTGACGACCTGCAAGTGTTTCTTCGCGCGTCGGCGCGGTGTACACGGCGCAGCTAATGAGCAGTACGGTGATGGACGACAACGCCACAGTGAATGCGAATTTGTTTTTCATTCCTGCCCTTAGCGCTTGATTGACGGCGAATCCATCTTCGCGCCGTTGGCGTTGACGCCAAGGAAGGTGATCAAATCGACCGACGCCGGCGAGCCGAACACAAAGTCAGGCCAACGCTGTTGGCGGAAACAATCGTTCAGACGCCACTGCATTGTGCGAAGCGTTCCCTGCGAGACGCGATACGCCGGCCACGTGGTAAAGGCGCGCTGCGCATCCTCCTTGTTACCGCCGATGTTTGGCAGGTCCTGCAGCCGAATGCGCTGGCCGGTTACACCGTGGCACGTGGCGCATGAGAAGTCATACGGGCCGGCACGCATGTAAAAGAACTGCTTGCCCCGGTCGTACGAAGCTTTCTCTTTCGGGTGCGCCTGCGAGATATTGACTGGCACTCCGCGCGACTGCTCGACACCGTAGGCGGTGAGTGCTTCGATTTCGGTCTGCGGCTGAGCGGTGCCCGAGTAGGGGCTCTTGGTTACCGCCGCGTAATCGAACCCTTGAAGCGTCACCATGCAATGCACGACGCGGCTCTCATAATCCATTACCCGGTCGGTGTCGGCAAAATAGCGCGGCATCTGCGCATAGGCGCCTTTGACGACACCCGCACCAAGTCCGAGGTCGCACTGCTCGAGCGAAGTCTTCTTCGGCCCGCGTTTTTCTTTCCACAATGCTTCACCGCGCGCAGCAACCAGCTCCGCCGGGTTGCCGTCCTGCAGCAGCTGGCGATAGCGCGCAATCGCGTCGGCCGTATCTTTTTGTGCCAGCACAGCCGTGCATGACAGCACGAGCGCCGTACCTACCAGCGCCGCCCGCGTGATTCCAATCATGTTCTGCATCTCCCTGCTTAGAGTTCTTTGCCCGCTCGCGACTCTGTGGTCGCGTTGTTCCTCAACTGATGGTCGCTTCGTCGGTGCGCGTGTCGCCCTTGTTATCGACCCATGTGACCGTTAGCTTGTCGCCCTTCTTGCCACCCTTGAACTTGAACTGCAGGTAGGGGTTCTTGGCAACTGCGGGTCCCCATTCGGCGGTCAGCACTGGCTTGCCGTTATGACTGACCGTCACGTTGGAAATGTAATGCGCGGCGACGATGTTGCCGGCCGAGTCGCGCCGCTGTCCCGTTTCCATTTCGTGACTCATCAACACACGCACGTCGACGCCGTCGGGCTGCTCGGTCGCGCGAATTCTCATCGGATCTGCCATATTTGCTCCCGTACAAATTGCTGTGCTCTAGCCGCCACAGCCGCCGAGCGTAACTTTCACTTCCTTGGTTGCGACGTAGAACTTGTTGTCGGCCTTGACTACTGCGTGCACGTTCGACGTCTGCGCCATCTTTACGCGCGTTGCGACGTTTGCTTCGGTGCCTGCGGGAATGCCGAAGCCTGCGGACAGCGAATTGAGATTCTTTTCGACCAGAATGTAGATGTTCTGCGTGTTCGGAATCTTGCTTGTCACCGCGACCGGGACGACGGCGCCGTTTTCAGCGATGTCCGGCGCGGTGATCGAAATGTCTGCGCTTTGCGTCAGTGCGGCTCCGCCGAGCGCCTTTACAGTTTCATCGAGCGTTTTTGCCTCAAACGCCTTGTTCCGCGCTTGCTGCTGAGCGAACGCTTCCGCGGCGCTGAGAAGGCCCGCACTGGCCATCACGGCGAATACACCCGTTAGCTTCACAACTTCTCTGCGATTCTGATTCATCTGAATCTCCTGCCACTGATGTTCTGAGTTCTTCCAAATTAGACGTGTGAATGTAACAGCGCGTTCACTGCATTCTATTTCCCTCTGGGGATAACCCTATCGCAAAAAGTCATTTGGCTCCGCCGGCGATCCAGCGCGCAATTTCGTCGGCATCGCTCTCTTTCAATCCTGCTTGCGGTGGCATCGGCACCGCACCCCACACGCCCTGCCCGCCCTCCCTCATTCTTTTCGATAGATAAGCCTGCGCATCGGCGCGACCTTCGTACTTGGTCGCGATTTCGTTGAAGCCCGGACCGATGATCTTGCTCGTCATGCCGTGGCAACCGGTGCAGGCGTGGCGCGCGATCAACTCCGACGGATGCGGGACCGCTACCGCCGGTGTAGCAGCTACGAGGGTCGTTGTCTTCTCAGCGTCGTAACGCGCCGTATCGATGCCGCGCATTGGTCCGCGTGGCCGCTTCTGTTGCGCGAGGTTGCCGTTCTGATTGCGTGCAAACTCCGGCATCTCAGACGCGATCGTGACGTCTTTGACGCAGTCCTTCATGCACAAGCTGCCCTGAGCGTCGGGCCGGCCTTGCACCCTTCCAAGTCCGTGCGCTGTCGTCAGGCCGTTTCGGTTCGGCATCTGCACGCCAAGTAATGTCTTCTCGTTGAGTTCGTATTCGACTGGAACGATCTCATTCAGATGCAGCACGTACGCGGTGACCGCGTACGTTTCGTCGACACTCAGCGACTGTGGATTGGCCCAGGGCATCGCACGAAAAATGTAATCCCACAGCGTCGTCGCGTAGTTAAGCTTGGTGCCCAGCGTGCGCAGTCCGTCGGACTGCAACAGCATCGACGCACGGCCAGTCGCTAGATCTCCCTTGCGCACTCCGCCGGCAATTGGCATGTAACGATTGCTTTCGCCGAACGTACCGTGGCAGCTTGCACACTGCGCGTCGTAAATCTTCTGCCCTTGCGCGACAGTGCCCTTGCCTGACTTAAGCCCGTGCCCGTCAGGCCGCACATCGATATCCCACGCTGCGATTTCCTGCGGCGTCGGCGCGCGACCGAGACCGTAGCGCGCCTGCTGCGCGCCAGCGGGCAACGTTGCGGCCATCAAGGCGAGCACGCACAGTGCGCTAGGCAACCTGGACATTCCACACTTCGCCGTCGGGTTGCACGCGCCACGTCTGCACCGCGTTGTTGTGATAGATCGAACGCACACCGCGCACGGCACGCAGTTGTTGAATGCTCGGCTGTACGTGACCGGTTTCATCGACCGCCCGGCTCTGCAGCAAGGCAGGCGCACCGTCCCAATTCCAATCGAGCCGGAATCGTGTCAGTGCCTTGGTCAGCACTGGTTCCTGCAAGCGAGCCGTCTGCCAATTGCGACCACCGTCTACCGACACATCGACGCGTTTGACCTTGCCGCGACCCGACCAGGCGAGCCCGGTGATCTCGTAATAACCGCGACCGACGAGCTTCTGTCCACCCGACGGCATCGTGATTACCGATTTGACTTCCTGCACTCCCGAGTACTGACGGTGCAATCCGTTGGGCAACAGATCGATGTAATGCAATGACTCTTCGCGCGTGTTCCAGGGCTTGTCGCCGACTTCGAGACGGCGCAGCCACTTCACGCTCGATACACCTTGCACGCCAGGTACCAGCAGACGCAATGGGTAGCCGTTCTCGGGTCGCAGCATTTCGCCGTTCTGACCATAGACGACCATCACGTCGTTTAGCGCGAACTCCATCGGAATGGTGCGTGTCAACGCAGAGCCGTCGGCGCCCTCGGCCAATACGAACTTTCCCTTCACTCGATCGACACCGGCCTCTTCGAGCAGTGTGGAAAGCAACACGCCCGTGAACTCGCTGCACGCGATCATCCCGTGCGTGTACTGCACGGTCGGCACGGCAACGTTGGCCCACTCCATGCCGCCGTTGGCGCCGCATTCGATAAAGTGAATGCGCGAGACCGACGGAAACCGCATCACGTCGTCCATCGTCAACATCAGCGGCCGCTTGACGAGTCCATGAATCATCAATCGATGCTGGTCGGGATCGACCTCCGGCATTCCGGAGTGATGCCGCTCGAAATGCACGCCGCTCGGCGTGATGATGCCGAACAGATTTTGCAGCGGCGTAAAGCTGATGCTGGCTTGCGGCTGTGGCGTCAGGCCGGGGCTTTGGCGTCGCTGTACGTTGGCTTCGTGCTTCGAAGGCATGCCGTAGCCGGTCGTGACCACCGGCGCACCGAGCGAGCGCGTCCATGGCGGGACAAGCGACGCATTGTTTGTTTGCGCTGCTGCGCGTGTACCAGCGAAAAGCACGCTGGCAGCCACACTGCTGCGAACAAAGTTTCGCCGTTGTAAGCGCAGCTGCTGCGCCGGTAGATGATTTTCGGGCGCCGCAATCACGCGGCCGGTATTCAAGGCGCTCATGCGCGCTGCATGAAGCGCTTCAGCGTGCGATTCGACACCGACCTTTCGTCGAACTGACTCGCCATCTGCACGCACGCGGTGCGGCACAGCGTGACCACGTTCGGATCGGCGATCGAGTAAAACGTCGACGCACCCTCGCGCCGCCGCTTCAAAACGCCTTTGCCGTACATCAAATTCAGGTGGCGTGAAACGTTGGTCTGCGTCGATTCGACGCGCTCGACGATCTCGGTGACACTGAGCTCGCCATCGCAGATCGCGTTCAGAATCTTTAGCCGCGTCGGTTCGGCCAGCAGCCCAAAGTAACCGGAAACAACTTCAAACAGGCGCTCGAGCTCGGGATCCATATGGCCGCCGAATGTGCGCATATGCGCAATGGCGCATATCTTCCCGGCTCGGAACCGCGGGTGTCAAGCCCCTGTATTTCTAGTTAACTGCGATCTTCCGCTCGCGCACCACGCTGGCCCAGCGCGCGGTTTCATTTTGAATCCGCGTGGCAAACGCCTTCGGAGTCATCGGCGCCGGCGACATGCCTTGCACGAAGAAGCGTGCGCGCATCCCGGTCGAGTCGAGCGCCTTGACGACGTCGCGATGAATGCGATCGATGGTCGACTGCGGCGTGCCTGCAGGCGCCATCAGTCCGAACCAACCGATGTTTTCAAAGCCAGGAACGGTTTCGGCGACCGTCGGCACATTGGGCAGCGCCGGCGAACGCTCCTTGCCGGTAACCGCCAGCGCACGAAGCTTGCCGCCGTTGATGAAGCCGATGGCCGCAGGCAGATTGGGCGTCGCAAGATTGATCTGGCCCGCCACTTTTGGCCGCAGGAAGATTGGGCGTCGCAAGATTGATCTGGCCTGCGACGAGGTCGGTAATAGCCGGCCCTTCGCCCTTGTACGGAATCTGTTGAATATTCAAGCCGGTCGAGTAAAGAAAGTTTTCGGCAGCAAGATGCGTCTGGCTGCCGATGCCCGCGTGGCCGTAGTTCAGCGTGCCGGGCTTGGCCTTCGCGAGGTCGATCAATTCCTTCACATTGGTTACTGGGAGACTGGGATTGACGACGATCACTTGCGGACCGCTGGCAACCATCGTGATTGGCAACAAGTCCTTTTGCGGATCAAACCCCATGTTCTTGTAGATGTGCTGGTTGGCGGTGACGATCGAGCCCGATGTCATCAGCAACGTGTAGCCATCGGGAGCCGCTTTCGCCACTTCGGCCGCGCCGATATTGCCCCCGGCTCCGCCGCGATTCTCGACCACGACCGACTGACCCCAACTCTCGGTGAGGCTCTGCGCCAGGATGCGCGTGACGATATCGGTAGCACCACCGGCCGCAAACGGCACGACAATGCGAACAGTTTTGGCCGGATAGCTCGAAGTCGATTGGCCGTATGAACCGAAAGACAGCATCGACCCCAGGGCAAGCACAAGCAACCGCGTCTTCATCAGAACCTCCACGAATAGTTACTTGGCTGGCTGTCTAGCTACAACGCCAAGGCGAACGCCAAACCCACCGCAATCGAAAACGCTGCCGCAATTGCCAATAGCGACTGCTGCCAACCCCGCCACGGCAGAAATTCCAACGCGAGCAACCTCAGCCCTCCGCCCGCGTGCGCTGCGAGTAACAGCACCAGACCCCACTCCGCCACCTTCACCATCGGGTTGTCGGTCCATCGAAGAAACCCTTCGAGTTCGCTCTCGGCGCGCAGTGCCTGGCTGAGCGCCCAAAAGTGCACGGGAAGAAACAGTGCCAGCGCAAGACCGCTCAGTCGATGCACGAGAAACGCAACGTACGCTGGGCGGCGCCGCGCCGAATAGTGACGCGCACCGATCGAGTTGACTCTCATGGTTTACGCGCAGAGCTTCATAGAAACACGGCCCACGCAGCGCCGAAACCCATGACGAGCAGCGCGACAGCAAACGCAGCCAGCGCCCAGTCGCGGCTTGCCCCACTCCACCGCAGCCATTCGGTCGCAATCGCGCGCAGCCCGATCGGGACGTGCACCGCAACTGCCAGCACAAACACCACGTAAAACGCAAGCCACGCGCCGTTGCCGCGCGTGCGCGACAGTATCTCTACGCCCGACAGTCCGCCGCGAGTCGCGTAGATGATCGTGATCAGATGCACGATCACACAGAGCGCGAGCACCGCGGCGGAAGCACGCTGCGCGAGCCATAGCCACGTTTCGCGGCGCACGTCTTGCATCACAGCTCGCCGTTCAACGCCGCTGCTACCGTCGCCCGCTTCAGTCCTGCGATCGACGCCGTCGGCGAGATATGTTTGGGACAACGCTCGGTGCAACTGATGTGCGTATGGCAGCTATGGCAGCCGGCGTCGCCGGACACGGCGCGCAAGCGCTCGGAGCCCGCTTCGTCGCGTACATCGTTGACCAACGTCCATGCACGATTCAGTGCGGCCGGACCCAGGTAGTCGCTACGCCACGTCACCACATCGCACGACGCGTAGCACACGCCGCAACCGATGCACTCGATGCCCGCCTGCAGCGCCTGCGCTTGCTTGGTCTCCGGTTTTACTGCAGCAAAGTCATCGTGCCGGGTGCGTGAGCCCTTGTAATAGCCTTTCGCACGCGTCCACTTGTCGAAGAACTCGCGCATGTCGGTCGCCAGGTCGCGTATCACCGGCAAATTGGCAAGCGGCGCAATTTGTAGCTTGCTCTCCTCGCCAGCGACCGCACCGACGTGCGTGCGGCACGTCCAGCGCGCCACGCCGTTAACTGTCATCGCGCATGAACCGCACATGCCGACGCGGCACGCGTAGCGATACGCCAATGTCGAGTCGAGCTTGCGCTGGATGTATGTCACGACATCGAGCACCGTCTGGCTCGTCTGTCGTGGAACTTCGTAATCGACGTAACGCCCCTGCTCCGTCCCGCGCCACACCGAAACGTGCAGCATCGACATCAAGCGCTCTCGTATAGGCGTGTCAGCACGAACTCTCGATGGCCCAGCGCTTCGGCAGCGGTGAGCCGTCCATTCGCGGTGCGAAACATCATGCCCAGCAGCGCGTCGCCTGCCTCGTCCGGGGACATTTCACGACGCAACAACCCCGATACATCGACGTCGATGTGTTCGCTCATGGTGCGCACCGTGCGCGGGTTCGCGCACAGCTTGATCACCGGCAGGATCGGATTGCCAATCACGTTGCCCTGACCGGTCGGGAAGAAATGCACCGTGTACCCGGAGGCTGCGCACAGCGTCACCATCTCTGCCGCGGCCGACGAGGAATCCATGAACCAGAGCCCGGGTCCGGTCGGCGCTTCTGCCTTGTCGAGCACGCCGTCGATCTTGCACTTGCGCCCGATTTTCTGAATATTGCCGAGCGCTTTTTCTTCGATCGTCGTCAATCCGCCGAGGATGTTGCCCTTGGTGGGTTGCGAGTCCGACAGATCACTTGTCTTATGTCTATCAATGACTTGCTGGTATCGATTAAAGTAATGCATGAACTTCTCGCGCACTTCCGGCGTGCGGCAACGCTCGGCAACCAGATGCTCGCCCCCGGTCAATTCGGTGGTCTCGCCGAACACCAGCGTGGTGCCGAGCGGATAGAGCTTGTCGAATGCGTTGCCGACCGTAGGGTTGGCCCCGCAACCCGAAGTCGTGTCGGATTCACCGCACTTGGTCGATACCCACAGCGTGTCTATTGGGCACTCCTCTCTCTCGAGCTCGCTCGCCCATTGCACATATTCACGGGCGACTTTTGATGCACGCATGATCGTTTCGTGATCCCCGTGCTGCTCGATGCCGAAGCCTGTGACCGGTTTACCGGTCGCCGCGATACCGTCGACGATCTTCTTGGTCCACTGATCTTCGATGCCTATCACCACGACCGCAGCGACGTTTGGATTGCTGCCAGTGCCGATCAGCGTGCGAAAGTGCAGCTCGAGGTCCGCGCCGAATTGCAGGCGGCCATACGGGTGCGGGAGCGCCATCGCGCCTTTAATGTTGTTGGCGACCGCAACCGAAGCCGCGTTCGATAGGTCGTCGACCGGCAAGATGATCACGTGGTTGCGCACGCCGACTCTGCCGTTTTCGCGCCTGTATCCCTGAAATGTTTTTTCCATCAACTCACCAGCGCTTGGTCTTGACGTTATGAACATGTAGATGCTCGCCGAGTTTGATCGGCGCGATCGTGCGGCCGATGTCGGTGCCGTACTTGATAACGGTGTCGTTGTTTTTCAGATCGCGGATCGCGATCTTGTGGCCGATCGGCACGTCGTTCAGAACCTTGGTGTCGAGCGTCTTGTCCTGATCCATGATCCAGCCGGTGAGCTGGTCACCAGCCCGCACGCCCTCCACCACGACGACGCCGACCGAATCGTGCTCGTCGTGAACTACAAAATGAATCATCGCGTCTCCCAAAGCGCCTTGCCCTGATGGAATCGTAGCGGAGAAGCCTTAGCGACTCTCGCCGCGGGATGATCCTGATGTCGGCAGCGCCCGAGCGCTGTACGCGGGCCATGAAAAAGGGTGCCGGCGCGAACGCTGGCACCCTTGCTTAATGACGTACCGCTAGTTTTTCTTTGCTTCTTCTTGCGGCGGCGGCGGAACGACCACTACGGTGCTGCCCGATTTTCCAGGAGCTCCTTCTGGCCCAGGCGCACCCGCAGGACCCGGAGGACCCGGAACAGGAGTTGGAACGGTAACCACCGGAGGCGCAGGAGCGGGAGCCGGAGTTGGCACTGGAACGGGTTGCACGACCGTCTCTGTTTTCTCAGTTCTCTGGCACGCACCCAGTCCAAGCGTGGCGGCAACGGTTGCTGCGGCGAATATCGAATATTTCATCAGGGTTCCCTCTCGTTTTGGGTCGCAGAAGGCTCAAAGCAGGATTCGTACCCAAAT
>CAWEAZ010000019.1:0-224354 GCA_963807155.1 uncultured beta proteobacterium | reverse complement strand
TCTTGCCGCGCCAGCGGTCGACGAAATAAAGCAAGGAATCGCCGATGCCCTTGATCGCCGGGATGTTCAACTCCATCGGGCCCGATTGTGAGTCGAATCCCCAGGCGCCAAGTTCGAGCGCGCGGCGGTACGCCTGTGCCGCATCGCGCACGCGAAACGCGATCGCGCAAATCGACGGTCCGTGAAGGCGCGCGAAGCGTTGCGCAAACGAATCGGGCTCAGCGTTGATGATGAAGTTGACCCCGCCTTGCCGGTACAGCGTTACGTTCTTGTGGCGGTGTCTGGCCACTGCCAAAAAACCCATCGTTTCGAACAGATTGCCCAGCGCCGCCGGATCGGGCGCGGCGTATTCGATGAACTCGAAGCCATCGGTGCCCATCGGGTTGTCCCAGCCGGTGAATTGCATCGCAATCTCCCTATTGACTTCGCGCGACACTCACTACAGCAAGAATTCTGCCGCAAATGGCGACGGTCTGACCGGCCTGCTACCACGCTGAACATTTCGTCGCACCAGCGGGCGATTCACTCCGGCCGTTCCGCGAGCTTGCAGTTCGCTCCACCATTTGCGCACTTCGTCGCACTCCGATCGCATTGTGCGGGCCGACTCCCTACAGTTCGTTACAACACAGACGGAACGCAACGCAACGAAGGAGAACACCATGTACCGCACATCCCACTCGATTCGCATTCTGAGCGCGGCACTCGCCGCAGTCTTCGGACTTGGATTGGTCGCCACAGCGGGCGGTGCGTTACGCGAGGAGCGGGCGCCGACGAGAGTTCGAGCCTCTGCAGGTGATTCATCTTGAACCTGTTGTCGTAAAGCTGCATCCGACGTCGCAGCTTTCAGCGGCTTGCGAGCAGGCACCCAAGGCGGCGCTTTAGAGCTCAGGTTTTCCATCGCACCAGAGGCCCGGCAAGTCCGGGCCTTTTTATTTGTGGAATTGCGTTGCCGTCCAGTCGCGATTTGTGCAGTCTGTTGATCGATAAGTGCAATCTGTCGCAGCAAATTGGTGTTAATGCACGACGGCTTATAAAGTGCCTGTATGACAACCGAAAACAGCACCGACAATCCTTCAGCATCGGCAGACACGCCTCCGACGGGGCCAACGGCTCCACGCAGATCGCGCTGGAGTAGCGCATTCGCATGGACTCGCGGTGCAGCAGCCGATGCCGGGCGCGCATCGGCACCGACGATTAAGAGTATCGGCGCCCGCATTGGCGACTGGCTCGCAACCGTAGGTTGGGCCAAGTTCTTTTTCGTCGCATTTCTTTTGCTGATCGTCGGCGCCATTGCCGACAACGTTTTCTATGACTCCGAGCCTGTGGTCGTCGTGAAAATGGGCGAGGGCAAAGATCGCGTTCAGGTCAACTTGCAGGTCGCACCGGATGGCGTGCGGATCCAGGCGCCCAGCGAAAAGAAGTCGCCGTCGCCGCATGCGGAAGGCGAGCCCAGTGTGAAGATCGACGACAAGGGTTTGCGCATCATGGCCGGCGACAAGGACAAGCGCGTGGCGGTCGTGATCGACGAAAAGGGTGTTCGCGTCGAGAGAAATCCACCCGAACGCAAGAAAAATCGGACGCGGAGACGTCAGACGAGGAGCCGGGTGTCACGGTCGAGGAAGACGGGCACACGGTAAGAATCAGCCCTGAGTTCACCCAAGATCCGCAACAACTCGCGTTGGCACTCGACAAAGCGCGCGATCAGATCGAAGAGATCGTCGAGAAGCAGATCGAGCGGCAGATCGCGCGCGAGACGCGCCATTACCGCGAGAAAACCGGCGATTGGCTGATGAGTTTCGTGATGCTGCTGATCATGGCGGGCATCATCGTCAAGGTGGTACTCGGCGGAAAAAAGCGCGCCGAACGGCGCGCTGAAGCCGCGACTGAAACCGCGGCCGAAGAGAGTCTGAAACGGCAACTTGCCGAAGCGCAGCTGAAAACAATGCAGGCGCAGGTGGAGCCGCACTTTCTGTTCAACACACTTGCGTCGGTCGACTACCTGATCGAAACCGCACCCTCGACCGCTTCGAAGATGCAGAAGAGTTTGATCCAGTACCTGCGCGCGGCATTACCGCAAATGCGAGAAGGCTCGACCACGCTCGGCAAGGAAGTTCAACTCTGCCGCTCGTACCTCGAGATATTGAAGTTCAGGATGGAGGATCGGCTGCAGTATTCATTGATCGTCCCGCAGGGACTGAGCTCTGCTCAGTTTCCGCCGATGATGTTGCAATCACTGGTTGAGAACTCGATCAAGCACGGTCTCGAGCCCAAACCCGAAGGCGGTTCGCTGACCATTTCAGCTGATATCTCGAATGGCCGCTTGCGTGTAACGGTAGCCGATTCCGGGCTGGGATTCGCAGCCGCTGGCGTGTCGGGCAGCGGTGTCGGTCTGGCGAACGTGCGAGAGCGTCTGGCCGCTTTGTATGGCGGTGCTGCGAAACTGTCGATTGAAGCGAATTCGCCGAGCGGGACGATCGTCACGATCGAGGTGCCGTACACGTTTGAAACCGACGACCGCTCGGACGGTAAAGCGAACGCATAGAATCGGCGAATGCCGACGGCAATCATTGCGGACGATGAACGTTTAATGCGTGAGCAGCTCCGCACGCGTCTCACCGAAGTCTGGCCGGACCTGCAAATTTTGGCGGAAGCGAAGAACGGCGAAGAAGCGGTCACAGCCGTCAACGACCATCATCCTGATCTTGCGTTTCTCGACATCCGAATGCCCGGCATGACCGGCATCGAGGCGGCGCGTCATATAGGCGACGCGTGTCACGTCGTATTCATCACCGCCTACAACGAGTACGCGGTCGACGCGTTCGAGCACGGTGCGGTCGACTACGTGCTGAAGCCAGCCGAGGCCGACCGGCTGGCGATTACCGTTGCTCGCCTCAAGAAGCGGCTGGGTTCAAAGCCGAGCGATCTAGGTGATCTGCTCAGTAAGCTCAGTGCAAGACTCGAATCCCCCGGCGGTGCTGCACGACGCAGTTATCTGCAGTGGATACAGGCGAGCGTCGGACAACAATTGCGACTGATACCCGCCGCGGAAATTCTCTTTTTCACATCGGACGAGAAATACACGCGCGTGCAAACCGAATCGTTCGAAGCGCTGATTCGAAAGCCGATCAAGGAACTGATCGACGAGCTTGATCCGGAGCAGTTTTGGCAAATTCACCGAGGCACGATCGTGAACGCCAAGGCGATCGCCGGTGTGACACGCGATTTTCGCGGACGTCAGCTCGTGCTGATCAAAGGACATACCGAAAAGCTGGAAGTCAGCCGCAACTACACACACCTCTTTAAGCAGATGTAAGTCGGCGCTGCGCAGCGTCAGCATGCGCGACCCTAAAGCCGAGATCGATCGCTGCCAGCATTTCGGAAAACGTTTCGTCCATCAGTGAAACGGCAGTCGGCGGATCAAGGCTGAGATAGGCGCGGGGTTCCTCGGCGTCGGCTACGAGATGCATACCGGCGCGCTCAGCCATTTGCTTCAACGCATCGTTTTCGGGAACGTAGTTCATGATCAAACGCGTTGCCCCGCGATTGCGCGCATGCACCGCAGCCCGCCGCAGCAGCTGCATCCCGAATCCGCGGCGGCGTGCGTGCGGTAGCACCGAGACCCCGAACTCTGCCGTTTTCGAAGACGCGCCGCTATCGAAACCTAAATGTCCAAGCGCCATTAGCTCAGCAGCCTCGTCAAAAATCCCAAAGATCGCGTCGCGGCTGAAGTGCAGCTTGCGAACGTAAAGACGAAGGGCTTCGTCCGTAACCGCGTAGCCGAAGCGAAGCCAAAGGTCATGCGGCGGCAATGCCCGTAGGTGTTGCAATACGCGACCACGATGATGAGACCCAAGTTGCGCTACCAATGGGCCGGCGGCTGCCGATCTAGAGTTATCTTGATGCATTGCACAATTATGAGGGCAAACGGCCCGAGGTCAATGCATGCCTGAGGGCATCCACTAGTCGAAAGGTGCGTCGTAAAGGCCGAATTGGCGGTCCTTCTGTGAAAGTGAGCGCTCACAGATCTCAGAGTCGAAGCCGATCTCGCTTGTCCGTCACCTCGTCTAGCAACGTCGCTCCGCGCTGCATAGCGTCAAATTCGGAGGTCGGTTTGACAAGCCTTTGTTCCGCAACCATAATTTGCGGTTCGCCGCGGAGGGGTGCCCGAGTGGTTAAAGGGGGCAGACTGTAAATCTGTTGGCTTACGCCTACGTTGGTTCGAATCCAACCTCCTCCACCACTGCAACCTCCAAAGCGAACGGACGAGCGCGGATGCGGAAATTGGTTTCGTCGGGCGGGTGTAGCTCAATGGTAGAGCAGAAGCCTTCCAAGCTTACGACGAGGGTTCGATTCCCTTCACCCGCTCCACTAACATACATCCAGGGACAACATCAGCTACGAAAACAACAACCGTGTCGCTTAGCGGGCCGCAGATGCGCGACGCGAGCTCGAAGACAGTACTAGAACGTACGGCGAGAGCGAGCAACAAAGCAGATGCGGTGCGATAAGCGATCACGAGGCCCATGTGGCTCAGTGGTAGAGCACTCCCTTGGTAAGGGAGAGGCCACGCGTTCGATCCGCGTCATGGGCACCAAATTTTAAGAACTTAAGAACGTCGAGACAGAAAGCAGTGAGGAGTTAGCGATGGCGAAAGGCAAATTCGAGCGGACCAAGCCGCACGTGAACGTGGGCACGATCGGTCACGTCGATCATGGCAAGACCACCTTAACGGCGGCCATGACCTCGGTGCTGGCGAGCAAGTTTGGCGGTGAAGCACGCGCGTACGACCAGATTGATGCGGCGCCCGAAGAGAAAGCGCGCGGCATCACCATCAACACCGCGCACGTCGAGTACGAGACCGCCAATCGGCACTACGCCCACGTCGACTGCCCCGGCCACGCCGACTACATCAAGAACATGATCACCGGCGCCGCCCAGATGGACGGCGCCATCCTGGTCGTCAGCGCCGCCGACGGCCCGATGCCGCAGACGCGCGAACACATCCTGCTCGCGCGCCAGGTGGGCGTGCCCTACATCATCGTGTACCTGAACAAAGTCGACATGGTCGACGACGCCGAGCTGCTCGAACTGGTCGAGATCGAAGTCAGAGAGCTGCTCAGCAAATACGACTTTCCGGGCGATGACACCCCGATCGTCAAAGGCTCCGCCAAGCTCGCCCTCGAAGGCGACAAAGGCGATCTGGGCGAAGTCTCGATCATGAAGCTCGCCGAAGCCCTCGACAGCTACATCCCGACGCCGGAGCGCGCCATCGACGGCGCCTTCCTGATGCCGGTCGAAGACGTGTTCTCCATCTCCGGGCGCGGCACCGTCGTGACCGGCCGGATCGAGCGCGGCATCGTCAAAGTCGGCGACGAGATCGAAATCATCGGCATCAAGCCGACGCTGAAGACCACCTGCACCGGGGTCGAGATGTTCAGAAAGCTGCTCGACCAGGGCCAGGCCGGCGACAACGTCGGGGTCCTGCTGCGCGGCACCAAGCGGGAAGAAGTCGAGCGTGGCCAGGTGCTGGCCAAGCCCGGCTCGATCACCCCGCACACCAAGTTCACCGCCGAGGTCTATGTCCTGAGCAAGGAAGAAGGCGGACGCCACACCCCGTTCTTCAACGGCTATCGGCCGCAGTTTTACTTTCGCACCACCGATGTGACCGGCTCGATTCAGTTGCCGGCGGGCACCGAGATGGTGATGCCGGGCGACAACATCCAGATGGAAGTGGCGCTGATCGCCCCGATCGCCATGGAACAAGGCCTGCGCTTCGCCGTCCGCGAAGGTGGCAAAACCGTCGGCGCCGGCGTCGTCGCCAAAATTATCGAGTAGCAGTTCGATAGTAGTACGGCTTAGGGGCGTAGCTCAATTGGCAGAGCGCTGGTCTCCAAAACCAGAGGTTGGGGGTTCGATGCCCTCCGCCCCTGCCACTTGTTGGAAGCAGTCATAAATGGCAACACAGAACATCGAAACAGTCACTAGCAAATCCGATCTCTTCCTTGTGGCGTTGGCCGTTCTGGCTGCGCTTGGAGGAGTGCTCGGTTTTACGTTTTTGACCGAGCAGCCGACGTTGGCGCGCGTCGGCGTGCTGATCGGCGGATTAGTTCTCGCGCTCGTGATCGCGTGGTTTTCGCAGTCGGGCAAGCGCTTTCTGGCTTATGCGCGCGAGTCGTACGAGGAAACGAAGCGGGTCGTTTGGCCGAGCCGCAAGGAAACGGTCACAACGACGGGCATCGTGTTCGGGTTTGTCGTGATCATGGCCATTTTTCTTTTCCTGGTCGACAAGAGTCTTGAGTGGGTGCTGTACGACGCGCTGCTTTCCTGGCGCTAGGGACACGAATGGCAACTGAGATGGCAACTGAATCAGCACCGGCAGAAGCTGAAAAGCAAAGCGCGCCGCCCGCCGCAGCGGGCACGAAGCGCTGGTACGTCGTGCACGCTTATTCCGGAATGGAAAAGGGCGTGGCGCGTGCGCTGCAGGAGCGTATTAATCGCGCGGGATTGCAGTCGCAGTTCGGACAAATCCTGGTGCCCGTCGAAGAAGTCGTCGAGGTCAAGGGCGGGAAGAAGTCGATTACCGAGCGCCGCATGTATTCGGGTTATGTGCTCGTCGAAATGGACATGACCGACGAAGCGTGGCATCTGGTCAAGAGCACGTCGAAGGTGACCGGTTTCCTAGGCGGCAGTGCCAATCGTCCGTCGCCGCTGCGTCAGAAGGAAGTCGACGAAATCTTGATGCGGATGCAGGAGGGCGCGGAGAAGCCGCGGCCCAAGACGTTGTGGGAAGTGGGCGAAATGGTGCGCGTGAAAGATGGTCCGTTTACCGACTTCAACGGCAACGTCGAAGAAGTGAACTACGAGAAGAGTCGGATGCGAGTGTCAGTCACCATCTTCGGCCGCTCGACGCCGGTCGAGCTCGAGTTCGGGCAGGTCGAAAAAGTTTAGTTAACAGGGGAGCCGCACTCGGTATTGACGAGCGGCGCTTGAACCCACAGGAGATTCGTGAATGGCGAAGAAGATAGTTGGATTTATCAAGTTGCAGGTGCCGGCGGGCAAAGCGAATCCATCGCCTCCGATCGGTCCGGCGCTGGGTCAGCGCGGGCTGAACATTATGGAGTTCTGCAAGGCGTTCAACGCGCAGACGCAGAACGTTGAGCCTGGGCTGCCGATTCCGGTCGTGATCACGGCGTTTGCGGACAAGAGCTTCACGTTCGTGATGAAAACGCCGCCAGCGACGGTGTTGATCAAGAAGGCCGCGAAGATCGAGCGCGGCTCGCCGAAGCCGCACACCGACAAGGTGGGCAAGATTACGCGCGCGCAGGCCGAGGAGATTGCCAAGGCGAAGATGCCCGATCTGACGGCAGCGGACATGGAAGCGGCGGTGCGGACGATCGCAGGCAGCGCTCGCTCGATGGGCATCACGGTGGAGGGTCTGTAATGGCCATCTCCAAACGCACAAAGGCCAATCGCAGCAAGGTCGACACGCAAAAGACGTATCCGGTCGGCGATGCTCTGACGCTGATCAAGCAATGCGCGACGGCGAAGTTTGACGAATCGGTCGATGTTTCAGTCGCACTCGGTATCGATGCGAAAAAGTCGGATCAGACGGTGCGCGGCTCGGTCGTGCTGCCGGCAGGTAGCGGTAAGACGAAGCGCGTCGCGGTGTTTGCGCAAGGCGCAAAAGCGGAAGAGGCCAAGGCTGCGGGTGCCGACATCATTGGCATGGACGACCTGGCAGCGAAGATCAAGGAAGGCTTTCTGGATTTTGATGTGGTCATCGCCTCGCCGGATGCGATGCGCGTGGTCGGCGGCCTGGGTCAAGTGCTCGGCCCGCGCGGGTTGATGCCGAACCCGAAGGTCGGCACCGTCACGCCGGACGTTGCCCAGGCGGTCAAGAACGCGAAGGCGGGCCAAGTGCAGTTTCGCGCTGACAAGGCCGGCATCGTGCACGCATCGATCGGCCGCGCTTCGTTCGAGGTCGATCGGTTGCAGACCAACCTAACGGCGCTGATCGATGCGTTGAACAAATCGAAACCAGCGTCGTCGAAGGGCGTTTTTCTGCGCAAGATTTCGGTGTCGTCGACGATGGGAGTTGGCGTTCGCGTCGACGCGTCGACGTTGAACTGAGTGTTAAGCGGATAAGGGATTAGTCACGTAAAGACTTTGGGCTGCGCGTTACGTCGGAGCATCGATACGGACGCGCTGCTGTCAGAGACCGCTGGAAGAAACGAGTTTTCTAAGACTTGTTTTCTTTAAGTTTGGAGAGGTTTTCCATTCCAGCGCAGACGGTGGACCCGAGGAGAGCATTGAAGTGCGTTGTAGGACGTGCGTCGGTGTTTCGCTTCGGTCGCCGGTTTTCAACCGGTGCTGAGCATTGCGAAGCACTTTTATGGAGCCAGTGCATGGGTCTTAATCGGCAAGAGAAGGCGGCTGTGGTCGAGGAAGTCGGCGCCCTTGTGGCGTCGTCGCAATCGATCGTGGTGGCCGAATACCGTGGGCTGGATGTGGATGCGATCACCCGACTGCGCAAGCAAGCGCGCAGCCAGGGTGTGCAGTTGCGTGTGCTGAAAAACACGTTGGCGCGTCGCGCGGTCGGTGGAACACCGTTTTCAGGGTTGTCCGACAAGTTGATCGGACCCTTGGTGTACGGCTTTTCTAACGACCCCGTGTCTGCCGCCAAGGTGCTTTCCAGCTTTGCCAAAGACAACGACAAGCTGATCGTCAAGGCCGGCGGGACGCCCAATTTCGTGATGGACGAAAAGGGTGTCAAGGCGTTGGCCCTGCTGCCGAGCCGCGACGAGTTGCTGGCGAAGTTGATGGCCACGATGCAGGCACCGATCGGTCAGTTCGTTCGCACGTTGAACGAAGTGCCGTCGCGTCTGGTGCGCACGTTGGCTGCGGTGCGCGACAGGAAAGAAGCGGCGCCCGCGTAATCCATATTCAACATTGAACCGATACAACGCATTTTCTTAGGAGTTGGTAATGGCACTTTCAAATCAGGAAATTCTCGACGCCATCGGCGCGAAGTCCGTTCTCGAGATCAGCGAGCTGATCAAGATGATGGAAGACAAATTTGGTGTTTCCGCGGCAGCAGCGGCAGTCGCTGTGGCGGCGCCGGCAGGCGGCGGTGCGGCGGCTCCGGCGGCCGAAGAGCAGACCGAATTTACGGTCGTGCTAGTCGGAGTTCGGCGCGAACAAGGTCAACGTGATCAAGGCAGTGCGTGAGCTGACGGGCCTCGGCCTGAAAGAAGCCAAAGATCTCGTCGATGGCGCACCGAAGCCCGTCAAGGAAGGCGTGAACAAGGCCGACGCCGAAGCGGCGAAGAAGAAGCTGGAAGACGCAGGCGCCAAAGTAGAGATCAAATAACCAGTGTATGCCGCCGGCGAAGCTCGCTTCGCCGGCTACCCTGAACGCGAAGCCTTTGAATTGGGGAAATTCGTCCCCAATTCAAAGTCTTCCCTGGATGAACGAACGCGCAGGACACACCTACGCCGCTCGGATGCATGCGTTTAACGCTGCGTCCGTGGCGGCATTTGTCGTCCCCGCGTCGAGCATCTTGGGCTAGTTGTTTTGCCCTTCTCCCGTACCGAACGGAGCGTCCATGCCGTACTCGTTCACTGAAAAAAAGCGCATTCGCAAGAGCTTTGCCAAACGGCCGAGCGTGTTGTCTGTGCCGTTTTTGCTTGCGACCCAGCTTGAGTCGTATACCCACTTTCTGCAGGCCGATGTGCCTCCGGCCAAGCGCGAGAACCACGGCTTGCAGGCCGCGTTCACGTCGATCTTCCCGATCTCCAGCCATAACGGCATGGCGCGGCTCGAGTTCGTCAGCTTTCATCTGGGCGAGCCGCCGTTCGACGTCAAGGAGTGCCAACAGCGCGGCCTGACGTATGCATCGCCGCTGCGCGCCAAGGTACGGCTGGTGATCATGGACCGCGAGGCCTCGAAACCGACCGTCAAGGAAGTCAAAGAGCAAGAGGTCTACATGGGCGAGATACCGCTGATGACGACCACCGGCTCGTTCGTCATCAACGGCACCGAGCGTGTCATCGTGTCGCAGCTGCATCGCTCGCCCGGAGTGTTCTTCGAACACGATCGTGGCAAGACGCACTCGAGCGGCAAGCTGCTGTTCTCGGCGCGCGTGATTCCGTATCGCGGCTCATGGCTCGACTTCGAATTCGATCCAAAGGACATCCTGTACTTCCGCGTCGATGCCGTTTTTAACCGTGCTGAGCATGCGAAGCACTTTTATGGAGCCAGTGCATGGTCTTAATCGGCAAGAGAAGGCGCTGTGTCGAGGAAGTCGGCGCCCTGTGGCGACGTCGCAATCGATCGTGGTAGCCGAATACCGTGGGCTGGATGTGGATGCGATCACCCGACTGCGCAAGCAAGCGCGCAGCCAGGGTGTGCAGCTGCGTGTGCTGAAAAACACGTTGGCGCGTCGCGCGGTCGGTGGAACACCGTTTTCAGGGTTGTCCGACAAGTTGATCGGACCCTTGGTGTACGGCTTTTCCAACGACCCCGTGTCTGCCGCCAAAGTGCTTTCCAGCTTTGCCAAAGACAACGACAAGCTGATCGTCAAGGCCGGCGGGACACCCAATTTCGTGATGGACGAAAAGGGTGTCAAGGCGTTGGCCCTGCTGCCGAGCCGCGACGAGTTGCTGGCGAAGTTGATGGCCACGATGCAGGCACCGATCGGTCAATTCGTTCGCACGTTGAACGAAGTGCCGTCGCGTCTGGTGCGCACGTTGGCTGCGGTGCGCGACAGGAAAGAAGCGGCGCCCGCGTAATCCATATTCAACATTGAACCGATACAACGCATTTTCTTAGGAGTTGGTAATGGCACTTTCAAATCAGGAAATTCTCGACGCCATCGGCGCGAAGTCCGTTCTCGAGATCAGCGAGCTGATCAAGATGATGGAAGACAAATTTGGCGTTTCCGCGGCGGCCGCGGCAGTGGCTGTGGCGGCGCCGGCAGGCGGCGGTGCGGCAGCGGCGGTGGCCGAAGAGCAGACCGAATTTACGGTCGTGCTGTCGGAGTTCGGCGCGAACAAGGTCAACGTCATCAAGGCAGTGCGTGAACTGACCGGTCTTGGCTTGAAAGAAGCCAAAGATCTGGTCGATGGCGCACCGAAGCCAGTCAAAGAAGGCGTGAATAAGGCGGATGCCGACGCGGCGAAGAAGAAGCTGGAAGACGCAGGCGCCAAAGTAGAGATCAAATAACAAAGTTATGCGTGCCGGCGAAGCTAGCTTCGCCGGCGCCCCTGAACGTGAAGCCTTTGAATTGGGGAAATTCGTCCCCAATTCAAAGTCTTCCCTGGATGAACGAACGCGCAGGACACACCTACGCCGCTCGGATGCAAGCGTTTAACGCTGCGTCCGTGGCGGCATTTGTCGTCCCCGCGTCGAGCATCTCTGGGCTAGTTGTTTTGCCCTTCTCCCGTACCGAACGGAGCGTCCATGCCGTACTCGTTCACTGAAAAAAAGCGCATTCGCAAGAGCTTTGCCAAACGGCCGAGCGTGTTGTCTGTGCCGTTTTTGCTTGCGACCCAGCTTGAGTCGTATACCCACTTTCTGCAGGCGGATGTGCCTCCCGCCAAGCGCGAGAACCACGGCTTGCAGGCCGCGTTCACGTCGATCTTCCCGATCTCCAGCCATAACGGCATGGCGCGGCTCGAGTTCGTCAGCTTTCACCTGGGTGAGCCGCCATTTGACGTCAAGGAATGCCAGCAGCGCGGCCTGACGTACGCGTCGCCGCTGCGCGCCAAGGTACGGCTGGTGATCATGGACCGCGAGGCGTCGAAGCCGACGGTCAAGGAAGTCAAAGAGCAAGAGGTCTACATGGGCGAAATACCGCTGATGACGACCACCGGCTCGTTCGTCATCAACGGCACCGAGCGTGTCATCGTGTCGCAGCTGCATCGTTCGCCCGGAGTGTTCTTCGAGCACGATCGTGGCAAGACGCATTCGAGCGGCAAGCTGTTGTTCTCGGCGCGCGTGATTCCGTATCGCGGCTCATGGCTCGACTTCGAGTTCGATCCAAAGGACATCCTGTATTTCCGCGTCGATCGCCGTCGCAAGATGCCGGCGACGATTCTGCTGAAGGCCATTGGGCTTTCCAACGAGCAGGTGCTGGCGCATTTCTTCCGCTTCGACACGTTTGCACTGAGTGCCGAAGGCGGGTTTATGGAGCTCGTGCCCGAGCGGCTGCGCGGCGAGACAGCGCGCTTCGACATCACCGACAAGACCGGCAAGGTCATGGTCGCCAAGGACAAGCGCATCAACGCCAAACATATCCGCGACATGGAAGCCGCGGGCATGAAGCGCATCGCGGTCACCGAGGACTATTTGCTGGGCCGCGTGCTGGCCAATAACGTCGTCGATCCGGAGACCGGCGAGATCGTTGCCAACGCCAACGATGAGCTGACCGAAGATCTGCTGAAGAAGCTGCGCGCCGCAAACGTGCAGGAGATCCGCACGATCTATATCAACGATCTGGATCAGGGCGCGTTCATTTCGAACACGTTGCGTATCGACGAAACCGGCGATCAGCTTGCTGCGCGTATCGCCATTTACCGGATGATGCGACCGGGCGAGCCGCCGACCGAAGACGCGGTCGAGACGCTATTCCGTCGCCTGTTCTTCGACGAAGACACGTACGACCTGTCACGCGTAGGCAGGATGAAGGTCAACAGCCGCTTCGGTCGCCCGGAAATTACCGGTCCGATGACGCTGACGCACGAAGACATCGCGGACACGATGAAGCTGCTGGTCGAGCTGCGCAACGGGCGCGGCGAGATCGACGACATCGATCACCTGGGCAATCGTCGCGTGCGAGTCGTTGGCGAACTTGCCGAGAACCAGTTCCGTGCTGGACTGGTACGCGTCGAGCGCGCCGTCAAGGAGCGGTTGGGTCAGGCCGAGACCGAAAACCTGATGCCGCACGACCTGATCAACAGCAAGCCGATCAGCGCATCGATTCGCGAGTTCTTCGGCTCGTCGCAGCTAAGCCAGTTCATGGATCAAACGAACCCGCTGTCCGAGATCACGCACAAGCGTCGCGTCTCGGCGTTGGGACCGGGTGGATTGACGCGCGAGCGTGCCGGCTTCGAGGTGCGGGACGTGCATCCGACGCATTACGGTCGCGTGTGCCCGATCGAAACGCCTGAAGGACCGAACATCGGCCTGATCAATTCGATGGCGCTGTATGCGCAGTTGAATGAATACGGTTTTCTCGAAACGCCGTATCGGAAGGTCGACGGCGGCAAGGTCACGACCGACATTTCGTATTTGTCGGCGATCGAAGAAGGCAAGTATGTGATCGCGCAGGCGAACGCGCCGCTCGACAAGAACGGCAAGTTTCAGGACGAGCTGGTCAGCTGCCGTGAGAACGGCGAGTTCGTGTTGATGTCGCCGGGTCGCGTTCAGTACATGGACATTGCGCCGTCGCAGATCGTTTCGGTTGCGGCGTCGTTGATCCCGTTCCTAGAGCACGATGACGCCAACCGCGCGCTGATGGGTTCGAACATGCAGCGGCAGGCCGTGCCTTGCCTGCGTCCTGAGAAACCCTTCGTGGGCACCGGCGTCGAGCGCACGGTCGCAGTCGACTCCGGCACCACCGTGCAGGCATTGCGTGGCGGCACGGTGGACTACGTCGATGCGAATCGCATCGTCGTGCGCGTCGACGACAAGGAAAACGTGCAGGGCGAGGTCGGCGTCGACATCTACAACCTGACGAAGTACACGCGCTCGAATCAGAACACCAACATCAATCAGACGCCGATCGTCAAAAAAGGCGAGTCGATTGCCAAGGGCGATGTGGTTGCCGATGGCGCATCGACCGATCTGGGTGAGCTTGCGCTCGGCCAGAACATGCTGGTCGCGTTCATGCCGTGGAACGGCTACAACTTCGAAGATTCGATCTTGATCTCGGAGCGTGTCGTTTCTGACGACCGCTATACGTCGATCCACATCGAAGAGTTGAACGTCGTTGCGCGCGACACGAAGCTGGGGCCAGAAGAAATCACCCGCGATATTTCCAATCTTTCGGAGAATCAGCTCGGCCGGCTCGACGATTCGGGCATCGTCTATATCGGCGCGGAGGTGAATGCCGGTGACGTGCTGGTCGGCAAGGTCACGCCGAAGGGCGAGACGCAGCTGACGCCGGAAGAGAAGCTGCTGCGCGCGATCTTCGGTGAAAAGGCTTCGGACGTGAAAGACACTTCACTGCGCGTGCCGTCAGGCATGAGCGGCACGGTGATCGACGTTCAGGTGTTCACGCGTGAAGGCATCGTGCGCGACCGCCGAGCGCAAAACATCATCGACGACGCACTGAAGCGGTACCGGCAGGACTTAAACGATCAGCTGCGCATCGTCGAAGGCGACGCGTTTCAGCGGATCGAAAAGCTGTTGCTGCGCAAGGAAGCGACCGGCGGACCGAATCGTCTCGCGCGCGGAACGGCGGTGACGAAGGATTACCTGTCATCGCTCGAGAAGTATCACTGGTTCGAGATTCGCCTGGCCGATGACGACGCCGCGGCACAGCTTGAGGCGTTGAAGGATTCGATCGAGCAGAAACGCAAGCAGTTTGATCAGGCGTTCGAAGATAAGAAGAAAAAGCTGACGCAGGGTGACGAGCTGCCGCCGGGCGTGCTGAAGATGGTCAAGGTGTATCTGGCCGTCAAGCGTCGCCTGCAGCCGGGCGACAAGATGGCGGGACGTCACGGCAACAAAGGCGTCGTCTCGCGCATCGTGCCGGTCGAGGACATGCCGTACATGGCCGATGGAACGCCGGTCGATCTGGTGTTGAATCCGCTCGGTGTGCCGTCACGCATGAACGTCGGCCAGATTCTTGAAACCCATCTTGGATGGGCGGCCAAGGGTCTTGGGCAACGCATCGGTGACATGGTCGCCAACGTCAAGGCAGGGCAGCTGCGAACGTTCCTGAAAGAGGTCTACAACCGTTCGGGCAAGCCGGAAGAGATCGATCAACTGAGCGACGAGGAAGTCACGCAGCTTGGCGAGCATCTGAGTGCCGGCGTGCCGTTTGCGACGCCGGTGTTCGACGGAGCGGCGGAAAAAGAGATCCATGCAATGCTGGATCTCGCTTATCCGGACGACGTAGCGAAGGCTTTGCAACTGACGCCGACGAAGACGCAGACGCGCTTGTTCGACGGCCGATCCGGCGAGATTTTCGAGCGCCCGGTGACCGTTGGCTACATGCACATGCTGAAGCTGCATCACTTGGTGGACGACAAGATGCACGCCCGCTCGACCGGCCCGTACTCGCTTGTCACGCAGCAACCGCTGGGCGGCAAGGCGCAGTTCGGCGGCCAGCGCTTCGGCGAGATGGAAGTGTGGGCGCTCGAAGCCTACGGCGCCGCGTACGTGTTGCAGGAGATGCTGACGGTCAAGTCGGACGACGTTCAAGGACGCACGAAGGTCTACGAAAACATCGTCAAGGGCGATCACGTGATCGATGCCGGCATGCCGGAGTCGTTCAACGTGCTGGTCAAGGAAATCCGCTCGCTAGGTATTGATATCGATTTGGAGCGCAACTAATGAAGGCACTTACTCGATCTGTTCAAGCAAGTCCAGCAGGAAGAGCAATTCGATGCCATCAAGATCGGCATCGCGTCGCCCGACAAAATCCGTTCGTGGTCATTCGGCGAAGTCAAAAAACCGGAAACCATCAACTACCGCACGTTCAAGCCCGAGCGTGACGGACTTTTTTGCGCCAAGATTTTCGGGCCGATCAAGGACTACGAGTGCCTGTGCGGAAAGTACAAGCGGCTGAAGCACCGTGGCGTGATCTGCGAAAAATGCGGCGTTGAAGTCACGCTCGCCAAGGTGCGCCGCGAGCGCATGGGTCACATTGAGCTTGCCAGCCCGACCGCGCACATCTGGTTCCTGAAGAGCTTGCCGTCCCGCATGGGGATGGTGCTCGACATGACGCTGCGCGATATCGAGCGCGTGCTGTATTTCGAGGCGTTCTGCGTGGTCGATCCCGGTTTCACACCCCTGAAGAAGGGGCAGCTGATGACCGAGGATGACTTCATCGCGAAGACCGAGGAATACGGCGACGACTTCCGTGCACTGATGGGCGCCGAGGCGATTCGCGAGCTGCTGCGCGGCATCGATGTCAACAAGGAAATCGAAACGCTGCGCAAGGATCTGTCGGAAACGGGTTCGGAAGCGAAGATCAAGAAGTTCGCGAAACGGCTGAAAGTGCTCGAAGGCTTTCAGCGCTCGGGCATCAAGCCCGAGTGGATGATTCTCGAAGTGCTTCCGGTGCTTCCGCCCGAGCTGCGCCCGCTGGTGCCGCTCGATGGGGGACGCTTTGCGACGTCAGATCTGAACGATCTGTATCGCCGAGTGATCAACCGCAACAACCGGTTGAAGCGTCTGCTCGAGCTCAAAGCGCCCGAGATCATCGTGCGCAACGAGAAGCGCATGCTGCAGGAGTCGGTCGATTCGTTGCTCGACAACGGTCGTCGCGGCAAGGCGATGACGGGCGCCAACAAGCGTCCGCTGAAGTCTCTAGCCGACATGATCAAAGGCAAAGGCGGCCGCTTCCGGCAGAACCTGCTCGGCAAGCGCGTCGATTACTCGGGTCGCTCGGTCATCGTTGTCGGTCCGCAGTTGAAGCTGCATCAATGCGGCTTGCCGAAGCTGATGGCGCTCGAGCTCTTCAAGCCGTTCATCTTCAACAAGCTCGAATTGCAGGGCTTGGCGACGACGATCAAGGCCGCGAAGAAGATGGTCGAGTCCGGCGAGCCGGTCGTATGGGACATCCTCGAAGAGGTGATTCGCCAGCATCCGGTGATGTTGAACCGTGCGCCGACGTTGCACCGACTGGGTATTCAGGCGTTCGAGCCGGTGCTGATCGAAGGCAAGGCGATCCAGCTGCATCCGCTGGTGTGCGCGGCGTTCAATGCCGACTTTGACGGCGACCAGATGGCTGTGCACGTTCCGCTGTCGCTCGAAGCGCAGCTCGAAGCGCGCTCACTGATGTTGGCGTCGAACAACGTGCTGTTCCCGTCGAACGGCGATCCGTCGATCGTGCCGTCGCAGGACATCGTGCTCGGCCTTTACTACGCGACGCGCGAGAAGATCAACGGCAAAGGCGAAGGCTCGTTCTTCACCGACTTGGGTGAAGTGCATCGCGCCTACGAGAACCGCGAAGTCGAGCTGCAAACACGTGTCACGGTGCGTGTTCGCGAATTCGACGTCGATGCGGAGACGGGCGAAAAAACGCCGAAGCTGACGCGCTATGAAACGACCGTCGGCCGTGCGCTGATGTCGGAAATTCTGCCGGCCGGGCTCTCGTTCAACGTGCTGAACAAGCCGTTGAAGAAAAAAGAAATCAGCCGGCTGATCAATCTCGCGTTCCGCAAGTGTGGTCTGCGCGAAACGGTGATCTTTGCCGACAAGCTGATGCAGACCGGCTTCACCTTGGCGACCCGCGCTGGACTTTCGATTGCGATCGACGACATGGTCGTGCCGCCGCAGAAGGAAGAGATCATTCGCAGCGCCGAGCGCGAAGTGAAAGAGATCGAGGCGCAGTACACCTCGGGCCTGGTCACGCAGGGCGAGCGCTACAACAAAGTCGTCGACATCTGGGGCCGTGCCGGCGATCACGTCGGCAAGGTGATGATGGAGCAGCTGGCGACCGAGCAGGCAAGCGATCGCCACGGCCGCGAGTCGTCGCAGGAATCGTTCAACTCGATCTGGATGATGGCCGATTCAGGTGCGCGCGGTTCGGTTGCGCAGATTCGGCAGTTGGCCGGAATGCGTGGACTGATGGCGAAGCCTGATGGCTCGATCATTGAGACGCCGATCACCGCCAACTTCCGCGAGGGGTTGAATGTTCTGCAGTACTTCATCTCGACGCACGGCGCACGCAAAGGGTTGGCTGATACCGCACTGAAAACGGCGAACTCGGGTTATTTGACGCGCCGTCTGGTCGACGTGACCCAGGATCTGGTGGTTACCGAAGACGATTGCGGCACTGGCAACGGCGTCACGATGAAGGCGCTGGTCGAAGGCGGCGAGGTCATCGAAGCGTTGCGCGACCGCATTCTCGGGCGCGTCATCACGATGGACGTACTGAGCCCCGAAACTCAGGAAGTGCTGTATCCGATCGGGCATTTGCTCGACGAAGACAACGTCGACACTATCGAAGCTCTCGGCATCGACGAAGTCCGGGTGCGCACACCGCTGTCTTGCGAAACGCGTTATGGCTTGTGCGCCAAGTGCTATGGACGCGATCTGGGTCGCGGCGTGCTCGTCAACGCTGGCGAAGCGGTCGGCGTCATTGCCGCGCAATCGATCGGCGAACCCGGCACGCAGTTGACGATGCGCACGTTCCATATCGGCGGCGCAGCGTCGCGCGCTGCCGTGGCGTCGGGCGTCGAAGCCAAGAGCAACGGCACCGTGCGCTTTACCAGCACGATGCGATACGTCACGAATGCCAAGGGCGAGCAGGTCGCTATTGGTCGCTCGGGCGAAGTGACGATCGTCGACGACAACGGCCGCGAACGCGAGCGCCACAAAGTGCCTTACGGTGCCACGCTGCTGGCGGCGGATGGCAAGCAGGTCAAAGCCGGCACGCAGCTCGCCAGCTGGGATCCGCTGACGCGTCCGATCGTTACGGAGTTCGCGGGAACGGTGAAGTTCGAGAACGTCGAGGAAGGCGTCACCGTTGCACGGCAGATCGATGAGGTGACCGGGCTTTCGACGCTGGTTGTCATCGACGCCAAGCGCCGTGGTCCGACAGCGGCCAAGGGCGTGCGTCCGCAGGTGAAGCTGCTGAACGAGATGGGTGACGAAGTCAAGATCCCCGGCACCGAGCACTCGGTGACGATCAGTTTCCCGGTGGGGGCGCTGATTGTGGTGCGCGACGCGCAACAAGTAGGCGTCGGCGAAGTACTCGCCCGGATTCCGACCGAATCGCAGAAGACACGCGACATCACCGGCGGCCTTCCGCGAGTTGCCGAGCTGTTCGAAGCGCGTTCACCGAAAGACGCCGGCATGCTGGCCGAGGTGACGGGCACCGTGACGTTCGGCAAAGAAACGAAGGGTAAGCAGCGTCTGATTATCACGGACCTGGACGGCGAAGAGCATGAGTTCCTGATTTCGAAGGAAAAACACATGCTTGTGCACGACGGCCAGGTCGTGAATAAGGGCGAGCTGATCGTCGATGGTTCGGCCGATCCGCACGACATCCTTCGCCTGTTGGGCGTGGATGCGCTAGCTCGCTACATCGTCGACGAAGTGCAGGACGTATATCGCCTGCAAGGTGTGAAGATCAACGACAAGCACATCGAAGTCATCGTGCGACAGATGCTGCGTCGGGTTCAAATCAGCGATCCAGGCGATGCGCCGTTCATTACCGGCGAGCAGGTCGAGCGGTCTGAGATGCTCGATGAGAACGACAAGGCGATCGCCGAAGGCAAGCGTCCCGCGTTGTACGAAAACATCTTGCTCGGCATCACCAAGGCGTCTTTGTCGACCGACTCGTTCATCTCCGCGGCTTCGTTCCAGGAGACCACGCGTGTGCTGACCGAAGCGGCGATCATGGGCAAGAAGGACGACCTGCGCGGTCTGAAGGAAAACGTCATCGTCGGCCGTCTGATACCCGCCGGAACCGGCATGGCGTTCCATCGAGCGCGCAAGGAGAAGGAAGCGGCCGATGCGCTCGAGCAAAAACAGTTGGCCGAGATGGAGCTGATGGCGCCGGTCGAAGGCGAGGCCGAATCGGGGGCCGACGAATCGGCAGAAGTTACCGAGTAGCAGCAAACAGGGAACGTCGCACTGTGACGAGGCGTTCCCTGACTCGCCCCTGATCCCGCGCCTTGACCATTACTTCGCGGCTGGCGATAATCGCAGGCTTTTCGGCGCCCGTAGCTCCACTCGGGCGCCGCGCTTTTTGGAAAACCGTTTTGGACAAATTAGATGCCGACTATCAATCAACTTGTTCGTAAACCGCGCGAAAGCACGCGCCTCAAGAGCAAGAGCCCGGCTTTGAGATTAAGCCCGCAGAAGCGCGGGGTATGCACGCGCGTGTACACGACGACGCCGAAGAAACCGAACTCCGCGTTGCGCAAGGTCGCCAAAGTGCGGTTGGTGAATGGGTACGAGGTCATCTCGTACATCGGCGGCGAAGGCCATAACTTGCAGGAGCACTCGGTCGTGCTGATTCGCGGCGGCCGGGTCAAAGATCTTCCCGGTGTGCGTTATCACATCGTGCGCGGGTCGCTGGATACGCAGGGTGTCAAGGACCGTAAGCAGAGCCGTTCGAAGTACGGCGCGAAGCGGCCGAAACCAGCTTAATGATTTTGCATCGATCGTCCCCACATGGGGTGATCGAGTAAGTCGCGGTTCGTCAACATGGAGCCGCATAACGACTGAAGAGAAAGAGGTGAGAAGTGCCGCGTCGTCGTGAAGTACCCAAGCGTGACATCCTGCCCGATCCTAAATTCAATTCGCAGGATTTAACCAAGTTTGTCAACGTCATCATGCTCGACGGCAAGAAAGCCGTCGCCGAGCGCATTGTCTATGGCGCGCTGACGCAGATCGAGACCAAGGGCGGCAAGAACGCGCTCGAAGTGTTTTCGGCCGCGCTGTCCAACGTGCGACCGATGGTCGAAGTGAAAAGCCGTCGCGTCGGTGGCGCGAACTATCAGGTCCCGGTCGAAGTGCGTCCGGTCCGCCGCATGGCGCTTGCGATGCGCTGGCTGCGCGAGGCCGCGAAGAAGCGCAGCGAAAAATCGATGCCGCTTCGGCTCGCCGGTGAACTGATGGAAGCGGCCGAAGGCCGCGGCGGCGCGATGAAGAAGAAGGAGGAAGTGCACCGGATGGCGGAAGCGAACAAGGCCTTCGCGCATTTCCGGTTTTAGCGAGGAAGCATCACAGACTAAGTTGCCGGCCCGCGTAGCGGGCCGGCGCCCCTGAATAAATATGCCACGTAAGACTCCTATTGAGCTGTACCGGAACATCGGAATCTCGGCGCACATTGACGCCGGCAAGACCACGACCACTGAGCGTGTGTTGTTCTACACCGGGGTCAACCACAAACTCGGCGAGGTGCACGAAGGCGCTGCGACGATGGACTGGATGGAGCAGGAGCAGGAGCGCGGCATCACGATTACGTCGGCTGCGACGACGACCTTCTGGCGCGGCATGGACATGTCGTTTCCGGAGCACCGCATCAACATCATCGACACACCCGGGCACGTCGACTTCACGATCGAAGTCGAGCGCAGCATGCGCGTGCTTGACGGTGCCTGCATGGTCTATTGCGCGGTGGGTGGTGTGCAGCCGCAATCGGAAACCGTTTGGCGGCAAGCGAACAAATACGGTGTGCCGCGGCTCGCGTTCGTTAACAAGATGGACCGAACCGGCGCCAATTTTTTCAAGGTCTATGAGCAGATGAAGTTGAGGCTCAAGGCCAATCCGGTGCCGATCCAGATTCCCATCGGTGCCGAAGAAGGGTTCCGCGGCGTCGTCGATCTGGTCAAGATGAAGGCGATCATCTGGGACGAAGCCAGCAAAGGCATGAAGTTCGAGTACATCGACATTCCGGCCGAGCTGGTTGACGTGGCCAATGAATGGCGCGAAAAGATGGTCGAATCTGCGGCCGAGGCCAATGAAGAGTTGATGAACAAGTACCTCGACGGCGGCGCTTTGACGGAGAAGGAAATCAAGCAGGGATTGCGCGCTCGCGCCATTGCGAGCGAGATCACGCCGATGCTGTGCGGCTCGGCGTTTAAGAACAAGGGCGTGCAAGCAATGCTCGACGCGGTCATCGAGTATCTGCCGAGCCCGGTCGATATTCCACCGGTTACGGGCGAGAACGAAAAAGGTCAGTCAGAAGAGCGTCCGCCGAGCGACAAGGCGCCGTTTTCTGCGCTCGCATTCAAGATCATGACCGACCCGTACGTGGGTCAGTTGACGTTCCTGCGCGTGTACTCGGGTGTTCTGAATTCGGGCGATACCGTCTACAACGCGATCAAGAGCAAGAAAGAGCGTATCGGCCGCATCTTGCAGATGCACGCGAACCAGCGCGAAGACATCAAAGAGGTCTACGCCGGTGATATCGCCGCCGCGGTCGGGCTCAAGGACGTCACCACGGGTGACACGCTGTGCCATCCGGACAAGGTTGTCACATTGGAGCGGATGATATTTCCGGAGCCCGTGATCTCACAGGCGGTCGAGCCGAAGACCAAGGCCGATCAGGAAAAGATGGGGATTGCGCTGAATCGCCTGGCGCAGGAAGACCCGTCATTCCGCGTACACACAGACGACGAGTCGGGGCAAACGATCATCTCCGGCATGGGCGAGTTGCACCTTGAAATCCTCGTCGAGCGCATGAAGCGCGAGTTTTCCGTTGAAGCGTCGGTCGGCAAACCGCAAGTGGCCTATCGCGAGACGATTCGTCGGACGGTCGAGAACGCCGAAGGCAAATTCATCAAGCAATCGGGTGGTCGTGGTCAGTATGGCCACGTCGTTCTCAAACTAGAACCGCAAGACCCAGGCAAGGGTTTCGAGTTTGTCGATGCGATCAAGGGCGGCACCGTGCCGCGCGAATACATTCCGGCTGTGAACAAAGGCGTAGTGGAAACGCTTAAGGCTGGAGTGCTGGCCGGTTATCCGGTGGTCGACGTCAAAGTCACCCTGCACTACGGCTCGTTCCACGAGGTCGATTCGAACGAGAACGCGTTCAAGATGGCAGGCTCGATGGGGTTCAAGGACGGTATGCGCGCGGCGTCGCCGGTGCTGCTCGAACCGATCATGGCGGTCGAAGTCGAAACGCCTGAGGAGAAGATGGGCGACGTGATGGGCGATTTGTCCTCACGCCGTGGCGTGATTCAGGGTATGGACGATATCGCCGGCGGCGGTGGGAAGGCGGTGCGCGCCGAGGTGCCGCTGGCCGAAATGTTTGGCTACTCGACGACGCTGCGTTCTTTGACACAGGGCCGGGCGACGTACACGATGGAATTCAAGCACTACGCAGAGGCGCCGAAGTCGGTCGCCGAGGCCGTGATCTCAGCAAAGACGAAGTAACTAACCAAGAATTCAAGGATTAGCGATGGCGAAAGGCAAATTCGAGCGGACCAAGCCGCACGTGAACGTGGGCACGATCGGTCACGTCGATCATGGCAAGACGACCTTAACGGCGGCCATGACCTCGGTGCTGGCGAGCAAGTATGGCGGTGAAGCGCGCGCGTACGACCAGATTGATGCGGCGCCCGAAGAGAAAGCGCGCGGCATCACCATTAATACGGCGCACGTCGAGTACGAGACCGCCAATCGGCACTACGCCCACGTCGACTGTCCCGGCCACGCCGACTACATCAAGAACATGATCACCGGCGCCGCGCAGATGGACGGCGCCATCCTGGTCGTGAGCGCCGCCGACGGCCCGATGCCGCAGACGCGCGAACACATCCTGCTCGCGCGCCAGGTGGGCGTGCCCTACATCATCGTGTACCTGAACAAAGTCGACATGGTCGACGACGCCGAGCTGCTCGAACTGGTCGAGATCGAAGTCAGAGAGCTGCTCAGCAAATACGACTTTCCGGGCGATGACACCCCGATCGTCAAAGGCTCAGCCAAGCTCGCCCTCGAAGGCGACAAAGGCGATCTGGGCGAAGTCTCGATCATGAAGCTCGCCGAAGCCCTCGACAGCTACATCCCGACGCCGGAGCGCGCCATCGACGGCGCCTTCCTGATGCCGGTCGAAGACGTGTTCTCCATCTCTGGTAGAGGCACGGTAGTGACCGGCCGGATCGAGCGCGGCATCGTCAAAGTCGGCGACGAGATCGAAATCATTGGCATCAAGCCGACGCTGAAGACCACCTGCACTGGGGTCGAGATGTTCAGAAAGCTGCTCGACCAGGGCCAGGCCGGCGACAACGTCGGGGTCCTGCTGCGCGGCACCAAGCGGGAAGAAGTCGAGCGTGGCCAGGTGCTGGCCAAGCCCGGCTCGATCACCCCGCACACCAAGTTCACCGCCGAGGTCTATGTCCTGAGCAAGGAAGAAGGCGGACGCCACACCCCGTTCTTCAACGGCTATCGGCCGCAGTTTTACTTTCGCACCACCGATGTGACCGGCTCGATTCAGTTGCCGGCGGGCACCGAGATGGTGATGCCGGGCGACAACATCCAGATGGAAGTGGCGCTGATCGCCCCGATCGCCATGGAACAAGGCCTGCGCTTCGCCGTCCGCGAAGGTGGCAAAACCGTCGGCGCCGGCGTCGTCGCCAAAATTATCGAGTAGTAGATCAACCAACCATTTCGGCAGCACTGCTGCCTCGCTCTTTGAAAGATGCCATGCAAAGCCAGAGAATTCGAATTCGCCTCAAAGCGTTCGACTACACGCTGATCGATCAGTCGGCGCTCGAGATCGTCGATACCGCCAAGCGCACCGGTGCCGTGGTTCGCGGCCCGGTGCCGTTGCCGACGCGCATCCAGCGCTTCGACCTGCTGCGCTCGCCGCACGTGAACAAGACGTCACGCGACCAGATGGAGATGCGTACCCACCAGCGGCTGATGGACATCATCGATCCGACCGACAAGACGGTGGACGCGCTCGCGAAGCTCGATCTGCCCGCGGGCGTAGATATCAAGATCAAGGTACAGCGAGTTGCATCCGAGTAGTCGCTTGCGATAAACTCGCAGGCTTTTCGCGATCCGCCAGCCAATTAGAGCAGCCGGACGCGTTTTCTAGAGTAGCGCTTTAAGGAACGTCCTGGCCAATCGAAGCCGGGAGTGGAGAAAAGAATGAGAGAGACCTTAGGCCTTCTTGGCCGCAAGGTTGGCATGACGCGCATTTTTACCGATGAAGGCGAGTCGGTTCCGGTGACCGTGCTTGACGTGTCGAACAACCGGGTTGCGCAGGTCCGCACTACCGAAACCGACGGCTACTCTGGAATTCAGGTTGCCTATGGCGCGCGCCGTTCCTCACGCGTGTCCAAGCCGCAGGCGGGCCATTTTGCGAAGGCCGGCATTGAAGCAGGCTCGACGCAGAAAGAATTTCGCCTCGGCGCAAAGCAAGCCGAACAATTCAAGGCCGGCGCGACCGTCGGCATCGATATTTTCTCGGTTGGCCAAAAGGTCGATGTCACCGGCGTGACGATTGGCAAGGGCTTCGCCGGAGCGATCAAGCGCCACCACTTCTCGTCGAATCGTGCGACTCACGGCAACTCAGTGTCGACCAACGCGCCGGGTTCAATCGGCATGCGTCAGGATCCGGGCCGCGTGATGCCGGGCAAGCGCATGGCGGGCCATTTGGGCGACAAACAGCGCACGACGCAGAACCTGGTCGTTGCGCGAATCGACACCGAGCGGCAACTGTTGCTGATTCGTGGTGCAGTGCCGGGGGCTGCCGGCGGCGATGTCGTTGTGCGTCCTGCGGCAAAGGCTAAGCCCGTGCAGGCAACCAAGGCCGCGGGCAAATAAGGAGAGCATATGGAACTGAAAATGCTCAATGCCCAAGGTCAAGACGCTGGAACGACGTCGGCGCCCGAAACTGTTTTCGGTCGCGAGTACAACGAAGCGCTCGTGCACCAGATCGTTGTTGCGTATCAGGCCAACGCGCGCCAGGGTACGCGCGCACAAAAGGACAGAACGACGGTCAAGCACTCGACGCGCAAGCCGTGGCGCCAAAAGGGAACCGGCCGCGCGCGCGCGGGAATGAGCTCGAGCCCCATCTGGCGCGGCGGTGGTCGCACTTTTCCGAATTCGCCAGACGAGAATTTTTCGCACAAGGTGAATAAGAAGATGTACCGCGCCGGTATGGCATCCATCCTGTCGCAGCTGGCGCGCGACGATCGCATTGCGGTTGTCGATTCTCTGGCAGTCGATTCGCCAAAAACAAAGCAGCTCGCCGACCGACTCAAGGCGATGGGGCTGCAGTCGGTGCTAATCATTACCGACGACGTCGATGAGAATTTGTATCTTGCGTCGCGCAACCTCAAACATGTGTTGATCGTCGAGCCGCGCTATGCGGATCCGCTGTCGCTGATTCACTACAAGAAAGTGATCGTGACGAAGCCCGCGATCTCCAAGCTCGAGGAGATGTGGGGATGAGTGCCACCAAGCAAACCGCCTCAATGCCAAACGGCAAAAACGATCGGCTGTATGCGGTGCTGCTCGGACCGGTCGTGTCCGAGAAAAGCACGATGATCGGCGAGAAGCACGACCAAGTCGCATTTCGCGTGATGCACGACGCGACGAAGACCGAGATCAAGGCCGCGATCGAGCTGCTGTTCAAGGTACAGGTCGATCGTGTGTCAATCCTGAATCAAAAGGGCAAGCAGAAGCGCTTTGGCCGATTCGAAGGCCGGCGCGGGAACGTGCGCAAGGCGTATGTCCGGCTGAAGTCCGGGCAGGAAATCGACTTCGCGCAGGAAATAGGTAAGTGAAAGTCAGATAGATGGCACTCGTAAAAGTCAAACCAACATCAGCCGGGCGACGCGGAGTCGTCAAGGTTGTCAGCGCGCATCTGCACAAGGGCAAGCCGCTGGCATCGCTGACCGAGCCGAAGATCCGTGGATCCGGACGGAATAACTCAGGTCGTATCACGATTCGGCACAAGGGCGGTGGCCATAAGCAGACGTATCGTCTGATCGATTTCAAGCGCGACAAGGAAGGCATCGGGGCGAAGGTCGAGCGGCTCGAATATGACCCGAACCGCTCCGCGCATATCGCTTTGCTGGTTTACGCGGACGGCGAGCGTCGTTACATCATCGCGCCCAAAGGCGTGGCGGTCGGAGTGCAGTTGATGAGCGGCAACGAAGCGCCGATTCGTGCCGGCAACACGCTGCCACTCCGCAATATTCCGGTCGGCACGACGATTCATTGCGTCGAGATGCTGCCGGGCAAAGGCGCGCAGATGGCGCGTGCTGCCGGTACCTCGGTGCAGTTACTGGCACGCGAGGGCAGCTACGCACAACTGCGTCTGCGCTCAGGCGAGATTCGTCGCGTGCTGATTGATTGCCGGGCGACGATCGGCGAAGTCGGCAACGAAGAAAACAGTCTGCGGCAAATCGGCAAGGCGGGTGCAATGCGCTGGCGTGGAGTGCGTCCGACGGTTCGCGGTGTCGCGATGAACCCGGTCGATCACCCGCACGGCGGTGGCGAGGGCCGTACCGGGACTAAACGCGATCCGGTCAGCCCGTGGGGCACGTTGACCAAAGGGTATCGCACGCGCAAGAACAAGCGCACCGATTCGATGATCGTGCAGCGGCGCAAGAGAAAGTAAGGGAAACCGAATGTCACGTTCATTGAAAAAAGGTCCATTTGTTGACGGCCATTTGCTGGCGAAAGTGGAAACGGCGGCGGCAACGCGCGACAAGAAACCGATCAAGACCTGGTCACGGCGTTCGACCATCCTGCCGGAGTTCATCGGTCTGACAATCGCGGTGCATAACGGAAAACAGCACGTGCCGGTCTATATCAACGAGAACATGGTCGGCCACAAGCTAGGCGAGTTTGCTTTGACCCGCACGTTCAAAGGCCACGCGGCGGATAAGAAGACCAGCGTGCCGACGAAGAAGCCATAGGTGATGACGATGGAAACCACAGCATCGGTACGCGGCGTGCGTCTGTCGGCGCAAAAGGGCAGGCTGGTGGCTGACCTCGTGCGCGGCAAGCCGGTCGACAAGGCACTGAACATCTTGTCGTTCACGCAGAAAAAGGCGGCGGGGCTGATCAAGAAAGCGATCGAATCAGCGATCGCAAATGCCGAACACAACGATGGTGCAGATATCGACGAGTTGCGTGTGACCAGTATCTATGTCGAGCAAGGGCCATCGTTGCGCCGCTTTGCGGCGCGTGCCAAAGGGCGCGGTACCCGGATCACGAAGAAGACTTGCCACATTTTTGTGACGGTCGGCGACGTTAAACAGAAACAGAAAAAGTAGAGCAACCATGGGTCAGAAGATCAATCCCACCGGATTTCGGCTTCCCGTCACGAAGAACTGGGCATCGCGCTGGTTCGCAACCGGGCCCGAGTTTCCGCGGATGCTGAGCGAGGATCTGAAGGTTCGCGAATTCTTGCGCAAGCGACTGCGCAGCGCGTCGGTTGGGCGCATCGTGATCGAGCGACCCGCAAAAAATGCGCGTATCACGATTTACTCGGCGCGCCCGGGTGTCGTGATCGGCAAAAAAGGCGAGGACATCGAGTCGCTGAAGACCGCGCTGCAGAAAATGCTCGGCGTGCCGGTGCACGTCAATATCGAAGAAATACGCAAGCCAGAGCTCGATGCCCAGCTGATCGCCGATTCGATCACGCAGCAGCTTGAAAAACGCATCATGTTTCGCCGCGCGATGAAGCGCGCGATGCAAAACGCGATGCGCCTCGGAGCACAAGGCATCAAGATCATGAGCGCGGGCCGTCTGAACGGTATCGAGATCGCCCGTACCGAGTGGTATCGCGAAGGCCGCGTGCCGTTGCATACGCTGCGCGCCGACATCGATTACGGGTTTTCAGAAGCCAAAACCACGTATGGCGTCATCGGCGTGAAGTGCTGGGTCTACAAGGGCGATACCCTTGGGCGGAACGAAGCGCCTGGCGCCGTGGATGCGACGCCTCCGCCGGAGCGTGAGGATCGCCGTCCGCGTCGGGACAGGCCGGCAGGGGATCGACCGGCAAGCGATCGGCCCGCCGGTGATCGTCCGCCGTCGAGCAGACCGCCAAGCAAGCGCGCGCGTAAAGCAGCGGATCCCACCAACGCGGCCGCGACACCACCAGACCTACCCAAGCCTGCCGCTCCTGCCAAGCCCGTTATCAAACGCGTGCGTAAGACTGTCGCCAAAGCGCCTGACGGCACCGACGGAGGCAAGTAATGCTGCAGCCTGCACGACGCAAATACCGCAAGGAACAAAAGGGGCGCAATCGCGGCCTCGCGCTGCGTGGCGCACACGTTTCCTTTGGCGAATTCGGTCTGAAAGTGACCGAGCGCGGTCGCTTGACGGCTCGCCAGATCGAAGCTGCGCGTAGAGCGATCAGCCGCCATATCAAGCGCGGTGGCAGGGTCTGGATTCGCGTGTTTCCGGACAAGCCGATTTCGCAAAAGCCGGCTGAAGTGCGGATGGGCAACGGCAAGGGCAACCCGGAATACTGGGTCGCCGAAGTCAAGCCCGGTAGTGTTGTGTACGAACTCGATGGCGTGAACGAAATATTGGCGCGCGAGGCCTTTGCCTTGGCCGCTGCCAAGCTGCCGCTGAAGACGACCTTCGTCGTGCGTCAGCTTGGGCAATAGGGAATCGGATAAAGGTGAAAGCGTGAAAGTCAAAGAGATGCGCGAGAAGGATGCCGACGCGCTGCTAAAGGAACTGCAGGAGTTGCAGAAGGCACATTTTTCATTGCGCATGCAGCACGCCACGCAGCAGTTGACCAATACGAGTCAGCTGCGCAGAACCAAGCGTGACATCGCTCGCGTGCGGACCGTGCTCGGACAAAAGGCTGCCGTCAAATGATCGTACAGAACACCGCAAAAGAGCAGAAGTCGCTGCAGCACACGCTGGTCGGCAAGGTCGTTAGCAACAAGATGACCAAAACGGTGACGGTATTGGTCGAGCGGCGTCAAAAGCATCCGATCTACGGCAAGTACATCGTGAAGTCGAACAAGTATCACGCGCACGACGAAACCGACGCGGTCAATGAGGGCGACGTGGTTGAAATAGCCGCGTCGCGCCCGCTGTCGCGAACCAAGACGTGGACGGTGACGCGGGTGGTTAAGGAAGCGGTGGTTATATAGCGGTTGCGGCGCTAGACGCGCCGTCGGATATACTTGCGGGCTTCGCTTTTTGGCGAAGCGCTGCTTTGTAAGAGCAAGTACGAAGCATCCCGAACGGGGCCCAAGACTGACTGCAATTGCGGTCAAGTTGGGAGAGTTGGTAACCAGTGGCGGCAACCAAATGATTCAAATGCAATCGATGCTCGACGTCGCCGATAACACCGGCGCACGTTCGGTGATGTGCATCAAGGTGTTGGGCGGATCGAAGCGCCGTTATGCCGGTATTGGCGACGTGATCAAGGTCACGATCAAGGAAGCTGCGCCGCGCGGCCGCGTCAAGAAGGGCGAGGTCTACAGCGCGGTCGTCGTGCGCACGGCCAAGGGATTGCGGCGCGGCGACGGATCTGCGATCAAGTTTGACGGCAACGCGGCTGTTCTTTTGAACGCCAAGCTCGAGCCCATCGGTACTCGCATTTTCGGGCCGGTGACGCGCGAGCTGCGGACCGAGCGCTTCATGAAGATCGTGTCGCTGGCGCCGGAAGTGCTGTAGAGAATTGGGAATACAGAGAGATGGAACGAATTCGTAAAGGCGATGAAGTCATCGTCATCACCGGCAAAGACAAAGGCAAGCGCGGAGTCGTGTTGACGCTTGTTGGTACTTCGCGTGTGATGGTCGAGGGTGTCAATGTCGTCAAGAAGCACACTCGTCCGAATCCGATGAAGAACGTCACCGGCGGAATCGCCGACAAAACGATGTCGGTCGATCGCAGCAACGTGATGTTGTTCGATCCTGCAACCGGCAAGGGTGGTCGCATTCAGATCAAAGAAACAGACGGCAAGCGCGTGCGGGTGTTCAAGGTCAACGGCAACCTGGTGGGGCAGTCGAGTGCGAGCAAGCCCGCGAAGAAAGCTAGCAAGGCCAAGCAAAAAGCGGCTGGAGGTCAATGATGGCGCGTTTGCGTGACCAGTACCGTGAGAAAGTTGTACCCGAGCTAGTTCAGAAGTTCGGTTACAAGAGCGTGATGGAGGTACCTCGCATCACGAAGATCACGCTCAACATGGGCGTAGGTGATGCGGTCAACGACAAGAAGAACATCGATACGGCAGTGGCCGACCTGACAAAGATCGCGGGTCAGAAGCCGGTGGTGACGAAGTCACGCAAGGCGATCGCCAATTTCAAGATTCGCGAAAACCTCGCGATTGGCACGATGGTGACATTGCGCGGTGAGCGGATGTACGAATTTCTCGACCGCCTGGTGACGGTCGCGTTTCCGCGCGTGCGCGATTTTCGCGGCGTGTCGGGTCGCGCGTTCGACGGCCGCGGCAATTACAACATCGGCATCAAGGAACAGATCATCTTCCCCGAGATTGAGTACGACAAGATCGACAAGCTGCGCGGACTCAATATCAGCATCACGACTACAGCAAAGACTGACGACGAAGCAAAGGCGCTGTTGGCTGCCTTCCGTTTCCCGTTTAGAAACTAGAGGTACCGAATTGGCCAAACTCTCTTTGATAAACCGCGAAGCCAAGCGCGTCGCAATGGTTAAGAAATTCGCCGCTAAGCGAGCCGAATTGAAGGCCGCGATCGTTGATCAGACGCGTTCGATGGAAGATCGCATGGAGGCGATGAAGCAGTTGCAGGCGCTGCCGCGCAACGCGAGTCCGGTGCGGTTACGCAACCGATGCGAACTGACGGGTCGGCCGCGCGGGACGTTCCGCAAGTTCGGACTGGCGCGCGCCAAGATCCGCGAAGCGGCGATGCGCGGCGACATTCCCGGCCTGGTCAAAGCCAGCTGGTAGGCGAGGAGATCGACGATGAGTATGAGTGATCCGATCGCCGACATGCTGACCCGCATCCGAAATGCGCAGGGTGTCGAAAAAGTGGATGTGACGATGCCGGCATCGAAGCTGAAGGTTGCGATCGCCGAGGTGTTGAAGGATGAAGGCTATATCGACGGCTTCGAGGTTGTGAACGGCGATGGTGCAGCGAAGACTGCGAAGCCTGAGCTTCGAATCGGCTTGAAGTACTACGCGGGTCGACCGGTGATCGAGCGGCTCGAGCGCGTGTCGCGACCGGGCCTTCGAATCTATAAGGGCCGTGGCGACATTCCGCAGGTGATGAATGGTCTTGGCGTGGCGATCGTATCGACGTCGCGCGGTGTGATGACCGATCGCAAGGCTCGGACTGAAGGCGTCGGCGGCGAAGTGATCTGCTACGTCGCCTAGGAAAGAGAATCATGTCTCGAATCGCAAGAATTCCGGTGACAGTCGACAAGGGCGTGGATGTCCAAGTTGCTGCCAATGAAATTACGGTCAAAGGGCCGCTTGGAACATTGAAGCAGCTGAAAGCTGGAAACGTGAACGTCAGCGTCGCTAATGGTGAAGTCAGCTTTGTTGCGAGCGACGAATCACGCGAGGCGCGAGCGATGAGCGGCACGATGCGCGCGCTGGTCGCGGGCATGGTTCACGGCGTGTCCAAGGGCTTCGAGCGCCGGCTGGCGCTGGTGGGCGTCGGTTATCGCGCGCAGGCGCAGGGCGACAAGCTCAACTTGTCGCTCGGCTTTTCGCATCCGGTTGTCCATCAAATGCCTGCCGGCGTGAAATGCGAGACACCTACGCAGACCGAAATCGTGATCAAGGGAACGGATAAGCAGAAAGTCGGGCAGGTCGCGGCCGAAGTGCGAGGCTACAAGCCGCCGGAGCCTTACAAGGGCAAGGGCGTCAGATACGTCGGCGAAACGGTCATCATCAAAGAAACCAAGAAGAAGTAACGGCGAGACTGAACATGATGCAAAAGAAAGACTCTCGTTTACGCCGCTCGCGCGCCACGCGGGTGCGCATCGGATTGCAGAAGGCCGACCGTTTGACGGTCAGCCGTACCAATTCGCATATCTATGCCAGCGTGATTTCGGGCGCCAACGGCAAGATTCTGTGCTCGGCATCGACGCTCGAAGCCGAAGTGCGTAACCAGTTGGCATCGGCCAAGGGCAAGGGCGGCAACGTCAACGCAGCGAAGTTGGTCGGAACGCGGGTGGCCGAGAAGGCCAAGGCAGTGGGTGTTGAAAGTGTTGCTTTCGATCGGGCAGGTTATCGATTTCATGGGCGCGTCAAAGCGCTGGCCGAAGCTGCGCGCGAAGCGGGCTTGAAGTTCTAGGAAGGCAGGGACACAACGTGGCACGATTTCAGCCCAAGGGCATTAATACCGAAGACCGAGACGACGGCATCAAGGAAAAGATGATCGCCGTCAATCGTGTGACCAAGGTGGTCAAGGGCGGACGCATCCTGGGTTTTGCGGCGTTGACCGTCGTCGGCGACGGCGATGGCCGCATCGGCATGGGCAAAGGCAAGTCACGCGAAGTGCCGGTTGCCGTACAAAAGGCGATGGAGCGCGCACGCCGTGGGATGGCGCGCATTCCGCTGAAGAACGGAACTGTGCATCACCTGGTCGAAGGTAAACACGGCGCGTCGCGTGTCTTGTTGTCACCTGCAGCCGACGGTACCGGGGTGATTGCCGGTGGGCCGATGCGTGCGGTATTCGACGTGATGGGTGTGCGCAACGTCGTTGCCAAGTCGCACGGTTCGACCAATCCCTACAACCTGGTGCGTGCGACGCTTAATGCGCTGGAAAAGTTGCGCACGCCGTCAGAGATCGCGGCCAAGCGTGGCAAGTCGGTTGAAGAGATCCTGGGCTAGGAATGGCAATGGCTGAAAAAACCAAAACCGACAAGAAAGTCCGCGTAAAACTGGTCAAAAGTGCCATATCGGCCAACGTGGCGCACCAGGCAACGGTGCGCGGACTCGGTCTAAGGCGCATGCACCAGACGCGTGAGCTCGAAGATACGCCGGCCGTGCGCGGAATGATCAAAAGTGTCGCGTTTCTCGTGAAGGTTGTCTGATGCGCCTGAATAATCTAAAGCCCAGCGCCGGTAGCAAGAGTGCACGCCATCGTGTTGGACGTGGCATCGGGTCGGGCTGGGGCAAGACGGCGGGTCGGGGTCATAAGGGCCAAAAGTCGCGCGCCGGCGGATTTCATAAAGTTGGCTTTGAAGGCGGGCAGATGCCGCTGTATCGCCGCTTGCCGAAGCGGGGCTTCACATCGCGCTCGCGCCGCTATGTCGACGTCGTGCGGCTGAGCGACCTGCAAAGGCTCGGACTTGCCGAAGTGGATCTGAGCGTGCTGAAGCAGGCCGGCATCGTTTCAGCGATGGCGCTCGACGCGCGCATCGTCAAGTCGGGCGAGTTGTCGACCAAGGTCAGCGTGCGCGGCCTCGGCGTCACCAAGGGTGCCAGAGCGGCGATCGAAGCCGCCGGTGGCGCGTTGGTGGACGAGCCGGTTGCAGACAGCAAGCCGACCAAGCAGGCCGCCGCGAGGGCGGCAAAGGTTGCGGCGAAGAAGTCTGCACTCGAAGCGGTTAGGAAAGCGCCGGCTAAGGAAGCACCGGCCAAAGAATCCGCGAGTAAGCCGCCGCGCAAGCAGAAGAACAAGGAAGGCAGCTAGAAATAGCGAGATACGAACGTGGCGACCAGTCTGCCCGGCACTTTAGGCAACACAGGAAAATACGGCGACCTTAAGCGGCGCCTGATTTTTCTGCTGCTGGCGCTCGTCGTCTATCGGGTCGGGACGCATATACCGGTTCCCGGAATCGACCCGGATCAGTTGCGCCAGCTGTTCAACAGCCAGCAGGGCGGCATCCTCGGCCTGTTCAACATGTTCTCCGGTGGCGCGCTGTCGCGCTTCTCAGTGCTCGCGCTGGGGATCATGCCGTACATATCGGCGTCGATCATCATGCAGATGATGACGTACGTGATGCCGTCGATGGAGGCGTTGCGCAAGGAAGGCGAATCGGGACGCCGCAAGATCACGCAATACACGCGCTACGGCACGTTGGCGCTGGCGATTTTTCAGGCAATCGGCATTTCGGTCGCGATCGAGTCGCAGGCGAACCTGGTGATCGATCCGGGCCTGATGTTCCGCTTTGTCTGCGTCACCTCGTTGGTGACGGGCACGATGTTCCTGATGTGGCTCGGTGAGCAGATCACCGAGCGCGGACTGGGCAATGGCATTTCGATCCTGATTTTTGCCGGCATTGTTGCCGGCTTGCCGACGGCGATCGGCGGGTGTATTCGAATTGGTTCGCACCGGCGGTCTGGCTCCGCTGGCAGCGCTTTTCATCATCGCGCTGATCGTCGCGGTGACCGCATTTGTCGTGTTCGTCGAGCGCGGGCAGCGCAAGATCACGGTGAATTACGCCAAGCGGCAGGTCGGCAACAAGGTTTACGGCGGCCAGAGCTCGTTCTTGCCGCTGAAGCTGAACATGTCGGGCGTGATTCCGCCGATTTTCGCGTCGTCGTTGATTCTGTTTCCGGCGACGCTCGCCAGCTGGTTCACCACGGGTGACGCGACACTGTGGATTCGCGATCTGGCCGCCGCGCTGTCGCCGGGCCAGCCGCTCTACATGTTTCTGTACGCGGCACTGATCATATTTTTCTGCTTTTTCTACACCGCGCTCGTGTTCAACAGCAAAGAAACTGCGGATAACCTGAAAAAGAGCGGTGCGTTCGTGCCGGGAATTCGTCCAGGCGACCAAACCGCGCGCTATATCGACCGCATCTTGATGCGCTTGACGCTGGCCGGCGCGATTTACATCACGTTTGTATGCCTGGTGCCCGAATTCTTGAACTCGCGCTTTTCGGTGCCATTTTATTTTGGCGGCACGTCGCTGTTGATCGTTGTTGTCGTGACGATGGATTTCATGGCGCAGGTGCAGGCCTATTTGATGACGCATCAGTACGAATCGCTGCTGAAGAAAGCTAACTTCAAGGGTTTTGGCCCGGGCCAGTTGCCGCGCTGATGTCGAAGGACGACGCGATTCAGATGCAGGGGGAGATTCTGGAGAATCTTCCGAATGCGACGTTTCGAGTAAAGCTGGAAAACGGGCACGTAGTGTTGGGACATATTTCCGGAAAGATGCGAATGCACTACATCCGCATCCTGCCGGGCGACAAGGTCACCGTGGAGCTCACGCCGTATGACCTGTCGCGAGCGCGCATAGTGTTTCGTGCCAAATAAGGTACGTGGAGATTCAAATGAAAGTGATGGCTTCCGTAAAAAAAATGTGCCGCAAGTGCAAGGTCATCAAGCGCAAGCGCGTGGTGCGGGTGATTTGCACTGATCCGCGCCATAAACAGCGGCAAGGATAGGAGTAAGGACGATGGCTCGTATTGCCGGCATCAACATTCCGCCGCATCAGCATGCGGACATCGGCTTGACGTCGATTTACGGCATCGGGCGTGCTCGCGCGCGCGCGATTCTCGACGCTGCCGGAGTTCCCTACGATAAGAAGGTCAAGGAGCTGAACGACGCTGAAGTAGAGCGCATTCGCGAGTCGATGGCGCGCGCGATGGTCGAGGGCGATCTTCGGCGTGAAGTTCAGCTTTCGATCAAGCGGTTGATCGATCTCGGCACCTATCGCGGCGTTCGGCATCGGCGCGGGCTGCCAGTTCGTGGCCAGCGTACGCGTACCAACGCACGTACACGCAAGGGTCCACGCAAGGCCGGCGTATCACTTAAGAAGGCAGCGTAAGAATGGCGAAAGCACCGTCTCCGCAACAAGTCGCTGCTCAGCAGCGTGCGCGTAAGAAGATTAAGAAAGTGGTGTCGGACGGCATCGCGCACGTGCACGCGTCGTTCAACAACACGATCATTACGATTACCGATCGGCAGGGCAATACGCTGTCATGGGCGACGTCGGGGGGCGCCGGCTTCAAAGGCTCACGCAAGTCGACGCCTTTTGCTGCGCAGGTCGCCGCCGAAACGGCAGGGCGTGCAGCGCAGGAGCATGGCATCAAGAATCTCGATGTGCGCATTACCGGCCCTGGCCCTGGCCGCGAGTCGTCGGTGCGCGCGTTGAACGCAATCGGTATTCGTGTTTCGTCGATTCAGGACATCACGCCAGTTCCACACAATGGCGTGCGTCCTCCAAAGCGCCGCAGGGTATAGCTCAGCGGCGATAACCACTGTCTGCACAAACCGGTGCAGACTTAATGCGGCGAAGCCGCAGGATCATTGAGGAAAGATAGTGGCTCGTTACACAGGACCTAAGTTAAAGCTTTCGCGTCGCGAAGGCACTGATCTGTTTTTGAAGAGCTCGCGCCGCGCTTTCGATTCGAAGGCCAAGGCCGATAGCAAGCCCGGCCAGCATGGGCGTATCTCGGGTGCGCGCCAGTCGGACTACGGGACGCAGCTGCGCGAGAAGCAGAAGTTGAAGCGCATGTATGGCGTGCTCGAGCGGCAGTTCCGGCGCTATTACCAGGAGGCGTCGAGCCGTAAGGGAAACACCGGCGAACAGTTGATCATGCTGCTCGAATCGCGTCTTGATAACGTCGTGTACCGGATGGGCTTTGGCGCGACGCGCGCCGAAGCGCGGCAATTGGTGTCGCATCGCGCGATCACGATCAATGGTGACACCGCGGGAATTGCTTCGATGCGTGTGCGCCCCGGCGATTTGATCGGAGTGCGGGAAAAGGCGCGCAAGCAGGGACGCATTGCAGAAGCGCTGACTCTGGCTGGCCAGACCGGCTTTCCATCGTGGGTCGATGTGGACACGACCAAATTAGAAGGCAAATTTAAGTCGGCACCTGAGCGCAGCGATGTGGCGAAAGATGTCAACGAGTCTTTAGTGGTTGAGCTGTACTCGCGTTAAGCGGGTTAGGCCGCCGGTGTCTGCGACACCGGCGGTCTAACCTAATTCTGGGATCAGTTTTGGGCGCACTGATCCGACATTGCAGCCCATCAGCCTTATCGGCGTAACGAGCTGAGGGCATTGAGAGGAGCATCATGGCAAACGTTGCACTTTTGAAACCGCGCGCGATCGAAGTTGAAGCGATCGGGCATAACTCCGCTGTCGTCACGATGGAGCCGTTTGAGCGTGGCTACGGCCACACGCTCGGAAACGCGCTGCGTCGCATCCTGTTGTCTTCAATGGTGGGCTATGCGCCAACCGAAGCGCAGATCACCGGTGTCGTACACGAATACTCGACGCTCGATGGCGTGCGTGAAGACGTTGTCGACATCCTGTTGAATCTGAAGGGCGTCGTCTTCAAGTTGCACAACCGCGACGAAGTCACGCTGACCTTGAAGAAGGACGGCGAAGGCGTCGTCACGGCGGGGGATATCGAGCTGCCGCACGATGTCGAGGTCGTCAATCCGGATCACGTGATCGCGCATTTGTCGGGCGGCGGTCGGTTGGAGCTGCAGATCAAGATCGAAAAAGGCCGCGGCTACGTGCCCGGCAACGTGCGCGCGTTTCGTGATGACCATTCGAAAACGATCGGTCGCATCGTGATGGACGCGTCGTTCTCGCCGGTCAAGCGTGTTTCGTACGCGGTCGAAGCGGCGCGTGTCGAACAGCGCACCGATTTGGACAAGCTGGTGATGACGATTGAAACCAACGGCGCGATTACGCCGGAGGAAGCCGTGCGGCAATCGGCGCGCATCCTGATGGACCAGCTGCAAGTCTTTGGTGCGCTGGAAGGGATGGCCGAGTCGGCCCTGGCGCAATCGTCGCGCGCACCGCAGGTGGATCCGATCCTGTTGCGGCCGGTAGATGACCTTGAACTCACGGTGCGCTCGGCCAATTGCCTGAAGGCTGAGAACATTTATTACATCGGCGATCTGATTCAGCGGACTGAAAACGAATTGTTGAAGACGCCGAATCTTGGGCGCAAGTCGCTGAACGAGATCAAGGAAGTCCTGGCCGCGCGCGGACTAACGCTTGGCATGAAATTGGAAAATTGGCCGCCTGCAGGGATGGAGCGTGCAGTAATTTTTGATAATCAAGCGAGCCGCCCGCTCAAAGATCGAGTCGGGATCGAAGATTCGCAACTTTTAAGACACTGAATCGGAGCGACACATGCGTCACGGACACGGACTGCGCAAACTCAACCGCACGAGCTCACACCGGCTCGCGATGTTGCGCAATATGACTAACTCCTTGCTGCGGCACGAAGCAATCAGGACGACCCTGCCCAAGGCCAAGGAGCTGCGGCGCGTTGTCGAGCCGCTGATCACACTCGGCCGCGAGCCGACGGTTGCCAATAAGCGTTTGGCGTTCAATCGGCTTCGCGACCGCGAGATTGTCGTGAAGCTGTTCAGTGAAATCGGTCCGCGGTATGCCGCTCGCAACGGCGGCTACACGCGCATCCTGAAGATGGGTTTCAGAGTCGGCGACAACGCACCGATGGCGTTCGTGGAATTGGTCGATCGTCCACTACCCGCTGCTGCCGAGGCCGACGACTCAGCGACGTAGCAGCCGATGGCGGAGGCGCTGCTCGTGCTGACGAACTGTCCGGACGAAGCGGTGGCAGATCGCATTGCCTTGGCGCTCGTCGAGCAGTCCCTCGCGGCGTGCGTCAATCGATTGGCGCCTGTGCAGTCGATTTATCGCTGGCAAGGCAACGTCGAACGTGCGACCGAAGTGCCACTATTGATCAAGACGACACGCGAACGCTACAGCGACGTTGAGCAGGCGATCCGTCATCTGCATCCCTACGACGTTCCGGAGATCATTGCTTGGCCGATTGCGGCCGGCCACGCCGCCTACTTGCGCTGGATTGAGTCGGAAACCGCGCGCTCGATCGTCGCTTAGTAGTTCACTGACTTTCATCGCGCAGCCAACGCGCGACTTGCAGTCCGAAGTAGGTCAGGATTCCGTCAGCGCCGGCTCGTTTGAATGCCAGCATCGATTCGAGCACGACTTTTTTCTCGTCGAGCCAGCCGTTGGCCGCTGCAGCCTTTAGCATCGAATATTCACCGCTCACTTGATAAACGAACGTCGGCGCTTTGTAAGCGTCTTTAATGCGGCGCACGATGTCGAGGTAGGGCATCCCGGGCTTCACCATCACCATATCGGCGCCCTCGGCAAGATCGAGCCCCACTTCCCATAGCGCTTCATCGGTATTCGCCGGATCCATTTGATACGTCATTTTGTTCGACGCGCCGAGGTTTGCGCGACGAGCCGACCGCGTCGCGAAACGGGGCGAAAAAAGCGCTCGCATACTTGGCCGAGTACGCCATGATGCGAGTGTGTATCGCACCGTTTTGCTCGAGCGCTGCACGGATTGCACCGATGCGCCCGTCCATCATGTCGCTCGGGGCGACGATGTCAACGCCGGCTTGCGCCTGCAATAACGCCTGCTGCGTCAGAATCGCGATCGTTTCGTCGTTCAGCACGTAGCCGGCCGAATCGATGACACCGTCCTGACCGTGCGTCGTGTAGGGATCGAGCGCGACATCGGTCAACACGCCGAGTTCGGGAAATCGTTGCTTCAATTGCCGCTTGCGATGCGCGGCACGATGCCGTCGGGATTCGTCGCCTCACGGCCGTCGGGCGACTTGAGCGACTGTTCGATGACCGGAAACAGTGCGATGACCGGTATCTGCAGCCGCACACACTCCTCCGCGATCGGCAGAAGCCGGTCCAGCGATACGCGCTCCACGCCGGGCATCGACGCAACAGGTTCAACCCGGTTCTTGCCGTCGAGAACAAAGACGGGATAAATCAAATCGTCTGTAGTGACCCGATGTTCGCGCATCAGCCGGCGCGAAAAGTCGTCGCGCCGCATACGACGCATTCGTACCGACGGATACTGGCCAAGGATCTGCATGCAAACTCCTGTTATTGCGTCTTATTAGCTGTTGCGTTGCGCACCGTCAACTACGTAGCCACCCCGAAAGGATGTAGGCCAGTTCGTCGACCCCTTCCTCGCTTGAGCGCCGAAAACAGCTGGGCAGTCGCACGCGCGCCGATTTGGGCAGCACGCTGCTGGGCCGCGGCTAAGGCAGTTTTTTTTTCTGCGTTGTTTAGTTGATCCGACTTTGTCAGCAGGAAATGCAACGATGATTCGCGCGGCTCCACGAAGCTGATCAATGCTTCGTCGCCGCGCATTAGTGGACGGCGCGCATCCATCACGATCACGATTCCGACCAACGTCTGGCGCGATGAGACATACCCGCCGACCAGCTCATCCCATTGACTGCGCTGTGCCTGTGGCGCCTGCGCGAAGCCGTATCCGGGCAGATCGACCAGCGTTCCGCGAGGCACGATTTGCTTGTCTTCATTGCGCTCCGAAAGCTCGAAGAAATTCAGCAGCTGCGTGCGGCCTGGCGTTTTGCTGGCGAATGCCAATCTCTTCTGACCTGTGAGCACGTTAATCGCGCTCGATTTGCCGGCGTTCGAGCGTCCTGAAAAGGCGATCTCGGGCAATGCCGGCGCCGGCAAATCATCGAGGGCAGCTACCGACATCACGAACCGGGCGGAACGGAAAAGCTGCACAGGCCAGGCGCTCCGGGGCTGCAAAACACTAGCGTTGGGTTGCGTAGAATACGCGGCGATTTGCTGAGTCAGCGAGATGGCTGCCGGCACATGTCCTCTTCGCCTGGAGAAAATGCTTGATGAAATTAGCCTGCTGCCCGCGTCTAGTGATCCGCTTGGCCGTTGTAGCAAGCTTGAGTGCACCGCTGGGCGGTAACGCTCAGATGAAGCCAGCACCGACAGTCGATCCGGCGCGTGGGCAACAAATCGCCTCGCAGGTATGCGCCGCGTGCCATGGTGCCGACGGCAATTCGACTGCGCCGGCGAACCCGCGGTTGGCGCAACAGCATTCCGATTATCTGTACAAACAATTGCTCGACTACACCGTCAGGCAGGGACAGCAGCGTCCGGCGCGTGAGAACGCGATCATGAGCGGCTTTGCTTCGCAGCTATCCGATGAAGACAAGCGCAACGTGGCGGCGTGGTTTGCGGGACAGACGGCGCAGTTGAGCACAGCGCGTAATAAACAAACGTTGGATCTTGGCCAGCGAATCTGGCGCGCCGGATTGCCCGAAAAATCGTTGCCGGCGTGTTCGGGTTGCCACAATCCAGCGGGACTTGGTATTCCGAGTCAATATCCGCGACTCGCGGCGCAGCACGCCGAATATGTAGAAGCGACGTTGAAGGATTTTCGCCAGGGCACGCGTCGCAATAACCTCGCGATGCAGGAGATCGCCGCGAAACTCTCCGACAGCGAGATTCGCGCGGTGGCGGACTTCGTTCAAGGGCTGCGACTGAAGGACGCTGCCAAGTAACGTTACGGCAAGCGCGACTCTGTCGCGAACAATTGTTCGATCGTTTCGCGCTGCCGCACAGCAATACGATCGCGCGCCGTCGACCATCACCTCAGCGGGACGTCCTCTGCTGTTGTAGTTGGAGCTCATTGCCATTGCGTAGGCGCCGGCGCTCGCGATCGCGAGCAAGTCGCCAGAATGCAGTGCCAGGTCTCGATCACGTGCAAGCCAGTCCGCGGATTCGCACACTGGGCCGACGATGTCGTACCTTTTGACACCGTTGCTTCCGTGGCGCAACGGGCAACACGTTCATCCACGCGTCGTACATCGCGGGCCGGATCAGATCATTCATCGCTGCATCGACGATCGCAAAATTCTTCGACTCACCTGGTTTCAGATATTCGACGCGTGTGAGCAGGACCCCGGCGTTGCCGACAATCGAGCGACCCGGCTCGAAGATCACCTTCTTGTTGCGATGACCGCGTGCGTCGAGCCGCGACAGCAAAGCTTCAATCAACTCCGAGGCGCGCGGCGGAGACTCGTTCTGATAGCGAATTCCCAACCCGCCGCCGAGGTCGATATGGCGCAGAGCGATTTTTTCGCGCTCGAGCGAGTCGACCAGATCGATGATGCGATCGGCAGCTTCAACATACGGCGCGATCTCCGTGATCTGCGAGCCGATATGGCAGCCGAGTCCCACCAACTCCAGCGCCGGCTTCGCGCACGCGACCCGGCAGAGTGCCAGCGTGTCCGCGTATGCAACACCAAACTTGTTGCTTTTGAGCCCGGTGGAAATGTGAGGATGCGTCTTGGCGTCAATATCCGGATTGACGCGCAGCGCAACCCGCGCGCGTTCTTGTAAACGGCTGGCTGCGGCGTCGATGCGATCAAGCTCAGCAGATGACTCGACGTTGAAGCAAGCGACGTCAGCTTTTAGCGCTGCTTCGATCTCGGCTTCGCTTTTTCCGACGCCGGAAAAGACAGTCTTGCCTGCATCGCCACCAGCGGCGAGCACACGCGCGAGTTCTCCACCCGAGACAATGTCGAATCCGGCGCCGCGTCGCGCAAGCACATCGAGCACCGCCAGATTCGAATTGGCCTTGACCGCGTAACACACGAGTGCGCTGCGCCCCTTGAGCGCCGAGTCGTACGCGCCATAAGCACTTTCGATCGCGCGACGCGAATACACGTACAACGGTGTTCCGTAGCGCTGCGCCAGCGCGTCGAGCGCAGCGTCTTCGCAGTACAGGTGGTTTTCGCGGTAGCTGAACCCCTCGCTGGCCGGCAGCGCGGCGGTCATTTTTGTTCTGAAGTGGCTGGCACGTCTGGAAAGGGACGGTCCACGGATTTTGTCGGCGCTGGCGATTGCTGCGCGGAAGGGGGGGGCGGTGGCAGCGTGAGCGGACCTTTCTGGCCGCACGCCGAAAGCGCAGAGGCCGTTACGGCGACGAGTATCGTTGCGGCGAGTCGCATGGCAACCAATCTAACATGAGCGAATCGGAATTCCTCGAACTGGCCGAGGCAACGCTCGCGGCGATCGAGCGTGCCGTCGACGCTGCTGACATCGACATCGAGGCATCGCGCGCGGGTAATGTGCTGACGCTCGAGCTCGGCGACGCGTCGAAGGTGATCGTCAACAGTCAGACGCCGATGCAGCAGATATGGGTCGCCGGCAAGAGTGGCGCGTTTCACTACGCCCGCGATGGTGATCGATGGCTCGATACGCGCGATGGCAGCGAACTGTTTGCAGCGTTGTCGCGGCTGGTCTCAGCTCAGGGCGGCGAAGCCGTTGTGTTGCGAGGCTAACGTGCGCTAAAAAATCTGTTCGCGCACGGACTCCCGTTTGACTTGCTCCTCCGGCGGCAGCATGTCGTCCAGCCCAACGCTGGCCACGCCATGTCCGGGCTGGTGCTCGACGAAGTAGTACTCGCCGCCGAGACTAACGATGCCGCTGGGAACCTCGCGCGTTGCTTCAGGTACGCCTTTCAGCGCCTTGGCCATGTACGAAATCCAGATGGGCAACGCGAGGCCACCGCCGGTTTCGCGCTCGCCAAGGGGGCGCGGCTGATCGAAACCCATCCACCCAACCGCTACCAGATCACCGCCATAACCTGCGAACCATGCGTCGTGCGAGTCGTTGGTCGTGCCCGTCTTGCCTGCAATATCGGGCCGCTTCAACGTGCTGCCGGCTCGCGCCGCAGTGCCGTAGCGGGCAACGTCCTTCAGCAGGTTATCCATTAGGAACGCATTGCGTGCGCCAAGCACGCGATTCGTTTCATCGCCTGCCTGCAGCGGCTTGGCTTCCATCAGCACTTTGCCGGTTGCATCGGTGATCTTGGCGACCAGGTGCATATTCGTTCGATAGCCGCCGTTGGCGAATATCGAGTACGCATTGATCATCTGCCATGGCGTCACCGCACCCGCCCCGAGCGCCATCGTCAAGTACGCGGGATGCCTTTCAGCGTCGAAGCCGAATCGGGTGACCCAGTCTTGCGCGTAGCGCGGGCCAATTGCCTGCAGGATGCGAACCGAAACCAGATTTTTCGATCGTGCGAGGCCTTGCCGCAAGCGCATCGGACCGTCGAACTTGCCGTCGTAATTTTTGGGCTCCCATAGCTGGCCGCCGGTCAGATTCGGGTCGATGCTGATCGGCGCGTCGTTGATCAGCGTGCTCGGCATGAAGCCTTTTTCAAGCGACGCCGAGTAAATGAACGGCTTAAAGCTGGAGCCGGGCTGGCGCCACGCCTGGGTCACGTGGTTGAACTTGTTCAGGTTGAAGTCGAATCCTCCGACCAGCGCCTTGACCTGCCCATCTTTCGAGCTCGCAGCGACGAATGCAGCTTCGACCTGCGGCAGCTGAACCACTTGCCAGATTCCCTTGTCATCGCGCGTAACCCGAATTACGGCGCCCGGAACGATCTTGCGATTGGGCTGTGCCTTGGGAGATAACGACGGGGCGGCAAATCGCAAACCGTCCGGCTTGATCTCGATTGTCGAGCCGCCTTGCACCATCGCCTTGACTGTTGCGGGCGAGGCCTCCAGCACGACTGCCGGCACCAGATTGGGGCTGTCGATCGCTTCGATCAACGCATCTTCGATGCGCTGTTCGCGCACGGTGGGATCGGCGTGCAGCTCAATAAAGGCTTCGGGGCCGCGGTAGCCGTATTTTCGGTCATAGGCGAGAACCTGCGCGCGCAACGCCGTGTATGCCGTTTCCTGGTCGTCCTTGCGCAGCGTTGTGAACACGTTCAACCCACGCGTGTACGTCTCGTCGCGAAACACTTCGAAAACCAGTTGCCGTGCCAGCTCGGCCGCATATTCGGCGTGCAGGCGCACCTTGAACGCCTGTTCGACCGCGTAATTGGCAGCACGCGGCTTTAGTTCCTGCGCAAGCGCGGCGTCGTGCGTCGCTTGGTCAATGTAGTGAAGCTGCAACATGCGCGCTAGGACGTATTGCTGCCGGCCCTTGGCGCGCTTGGGATTGACGAACGGGTTGTAGGTAGCGGGCGCTACCGGCAAACCGGCCAGCGTCGCGATCTCGGCGGTCGTTAAATCCTTTAGCTTCTTACCGAAGTAGATCTGTGACGCCGACGCAAATCCGTAAGCGCGCTGCCCAAGAAAGATCTGGTTGGCATACACCTCGAAGATGCGGTCCTTCGAAAGCGACGACTCGATCTTGTATGCGAGCGCAATCTCATAGAGCTTGCGCAGGTAGCTGCGCTCGGAGCTCAGAAAAAACGTACGCGCAAGCTGCATCGTGATCGTGCTGCCACCCTGGCCGCGACGACCGGAGGCAAAGTTGGAGACGAACGCTCGTGCGAGCCCGGCGTAGTCGACGCCGTGATGTTGATAAAAGCTGTCGTCCTCTGCTGCCAGGATCGCCTTTTTCAACTCGTCCGGAATTTCGGCCAACGGCACGAACTCTCGCCGCTCCTCGCCGAATTCCCCGATCAATATTCCGTCTGCCGTCCATACCCGCAACGGAATCTTGGGCCGGTAGTCCGTTAACGCATCGATCGGCGGCAAGTTCGAATAGACGATTGCGAAAACAAATGTGCCGAGCAGCAGGCCGGTGGCGATCCCGCCGGCGGCGACGACCGCCAGGATCCGCAGGGCGCGCCAATACCACGCCAGCGGCGCGCGTGGCGCTTCGTCGTCGTAATTGTCGGAATTGCGGGAGCTCACGTGTTTTGTAGTGACCGGCGTTCGCAACGGCGAGTTAGGCGTGTGAGCGACCGCTTTTTTGCGCTTCGCTGCTGAGAGAGTACGAGATTATAGGAGTCGGTATGGCGCCAGCGCGTTCGGGCAAACCTCACGTTGGACGCTGGCTGGCGACAGATGTTCGTTGTTAATCCCTCAAAGAGGGCACGATTAGGCCGAACACGGGGCTTGTGTGGCTTTTGCGTATGTTGATAGGATTTCGCGTAGCGTCCGATAAATCTGCGGTAAACGCGCGAAACATAAGGAAAAACGGGTTTCGATCCGGCTGCGCCGATTGGGATCTTGGGGGATCGAGGAGACGGGCGTCCGTTTCTTCGCTCGTTGTCTTGCCGATTCATGGAGTGCGTGGTTGAGCACTCGTTCAAGCGTCGTCAGCTGGGAGCATCACCTTGGCCTTTGATCTGCCTTTTTCGCCTAAAGCGCCGCCGCTGATCGGCCTTGATATCGGCTCGTCGAGCGTGAAAATTGTCGAGTTGTCCGAGGCCGGCAAGGGCACATTGCGCCTCGAGCGCTATGCCATCGAGCCGCTGCCACGGGGATCTGTGGTCGACGGCAATGTTGACAAGATTGATGTAGTGGCCGAGGCAGTGAGGCGCGCTTGGCGTCGCGCGGGCGGCAAAGTCAAAAACGTCGCGATGGCATTACCCGCCTCCGCCGTCATCACCAAGCGTATTGCGTTGCCGGCGAACCTGCGCGAAGAAGAGCTTGAGATGCAGGTCGAGAGCGAAGCCAATCAATATATTCCGTTCGCACTCGATGAAGTCAGCCTGGACTTTCAGGTGTTGGGCGCAATCCCGAATGCGCCGGACGACGTCGAAGTGCTGATCGCGGCTTCGCGTAAGGAAAAAGTCGAAGATCGTGTGGCGGTGGCCCAAGCCGCCGGATTAAAGCCGATGGTGGTCGACGTCGAGTCGTACTCAGCACGTTCAGCGATCGAGCGGCTGATCGAGCAACTGCCTAACAACGGCGAGGGCCTAGTTATCGCGGTGTTTTACATCGGAGCAAACACGACAAGTGTCACCGTGATGCATGACGGTGAAGCAATCTATGAACGCGAACAACCGTTCGGGGGGCAGCAGCTGACCGGTGACATTTCGCGTACCTACGGCATCCCGAGCGAGGAAGCCGAACAGAAAAAGCGCAGTGGCGATCTGCCGGCAGACTATGAAACCGCGGTGCTGAAGCCGTTCATTGATACTGCGACGATCGAGATCACGCGCGCATTGCAATTCTTTTTCACGTCGACGCCGTATAGCCGTGTCGATCAAATCATGTTGGCCGGTGGTTCTGCGGTGCTCAGCGGCCTGCCTGAAGCTCTAATGGAGCGTTCACAGGTCCCGGCCTCGGTGATCTCACCATTCAAAGGCATGGAGATCTCGTCCAACATTCGCGAGAAACAGTTGAGGCTGGACGCGCCTGCACTGCTAACGCCGTGCGGATTGGCAATGCGGAGGTTTGACCGATGACAACACCTCGCGTCAATCTATTGCCGCATCGCGAAGCCAGACGCGAGCGGCAGAAGAAAGTCTTCTGGTTCATGACCGGCCTTTCGGTCGTCGCCGGTTTGTTGATGATTGCGGTGGTTTGGACCGTGCTGCAGGGATACATCTCGAATCAGGAATCACGCAACGAGTTTGTCCGTGCCGAAAACCGCAAGCTCGACACCCAGATCAAGGAAATTGCGTCGTTGCGTGCCGAGATTGACGGTTTGCGCGCACGCCAACGCGCCGTTGAGGACCTGCAAGCAGACCGCAATTTGCCTGTCTACCTGATTGACGAAGTTGCCAAGCAGGTCCCGGAAGGCATTTATTTGCGCGGTATCAAGCAGGAAGATCGAAAGGTCAATGTCAGCGGTTGGGCAGCGTCTAACGAGCGCGTGTCGGAGTTTCTGCGCAATCTGCAGAACAACTCACGCGTACTGGAGCGCCCGGAGTTGATCGAGATCAAGGTAGCGGGTGCAGGTCCGCAGGGGATCAACCGCCGCGTATTCGAGTTCTCACTTAATTTTTCGCTGAAGCAAACACCGGAGCGCGCGCTGATGCAGGCTCAGCCGGGCGCGAAGTCGTCGTTGGTGCCGACGACCCCAGTACCCACCGCCGTGCAATCGACGCCCAGCATTACGTCGTCTTCGGCGCCTGCACCTGCAGCGCCCGCCAACAAGTAGGAACGAGGAATCGATGGCAACCGGTCGTAGTCTGGCATCACAGTTTCAAGGCTTGAGCCTGGATAACGTCGGCTCATGGCCGGCGGCACCGCGTATCGCGATGTGGTTATTCCTGATCGTGGTCTGCGCGGTCGGTGGCTGGTTCGGTCTTTGGAGTGGTCAGAAAGATCAACTCGAGCAGCTGCAGGCTGAAGAACAGAAGCTCAAGGAAGAGTACCGAGGCAAGCTGCAGCAGGCCGTCAATCTCGAGGAATTGCGTAAGCAGCGCGAGCAGGTCAGTCAATACGTGTTGACGCTTGAGAAGCAGTTGCCAAGCAAGTCCGAAATGGACGCCCTGCTATCGGACATTAACCAGGCAGGTGTCGGGCGAGGACTTGACTTTGAATTGTTCCGCCCAGGACAGACCAATGTCCGTGAGTACTATGCAGAGCTTCCCATCGCGGTCAAGGTATCGGGCAAGTATCACGATCTGGGAGCGTTTGCGAGCGACATTGCAAACCTGCCGCGGATCGTCACGTTGAACAACGTCAACGTACAGGCTGGGAAGGGCGGTAGCCTGACATTTGACGCCACGGCCAAGACATATCGTTATCTTGATCCCGAAGAAATTGCCGCGCAGCGAGCTGCCAAGGCGAAACTTGAGAAGAAAGGGCCTGGCAAGTGAGACCCTCGATGACTTTCCATCGCTTTGGCGCGATCACATCTTTCACGTTGTTGCTCGCCGCCTGTGGCGGCGGCAATGAAGCCGAATTGCGGACGTGGATGGACGATACGCGCAAAACCATGCGACCGACGACGCAGCCGGTGCCGGAGCCGAAGCAGTTCACGCCGTTTAGTTATGAAGCGAAAGCGCTAATCGATCCGTTCGATCCGCAAAAGATGATTCTGGCTGCTGCGCGGCAGGCGCAATCGCGGTCGAGCACCAGCTCGATCAGGCCGGATCTGGATCGTCGCCGTGAAATGCTCGAAGGATATCCGTTGGATCAGCTGAAGATGGTCGGCACGCTGCAGCAGTCCGGAAATCAGGTGGCGTTGATCGACGCCGCTGGCCAGACTTTCATGGTTCGTCGTGGCAACTACATTGGGCAAAATTTTGGATTGGTCACCAAGATTTCTGAAACCGAAGTGGACTTGAAGGAGATCGTTCAGGACGCCGCTGGCGAATGGATCGAAAGGCCTACCAAGCTGGAATTGCAGGAAGCCGCCCAGAGGCAATCGGGGCAACAAGGGAGCAAGCGATGAGTATCAGTGTCCAAAATGTGGCCGTGTGCTTGTCGCGATTGGCGGCGATGCTGGGCTTGATTGCAACGGTTTCTGCAGTCTCCGCGCAGACCGCGGCCAGTGATCCAGGCAATGCAATCGAACGCGTAGACGCCGTTCAGACGAGCAATGGCGTCGTGGTCAGCATCGAGTTGAAGAATGCGCCGCAGGGAGTGCCTGCGAGCTTTTCAGTGGCAAATCCCGCGCGCGTTGCGCTCGATATGCCGGCGACCGTCAATGGGCTGGGCAAGAACATGGTCGAACTGAACCAGGGTGACGTGCGCTCGGTTAATGTTGTGCAGGCGGGAGGTCGTTCACGTGTCGTTGTCAATCTCAAGCGGCCGATGACGCATACGGTATCGATCGAGGGCAAGCGTGTGTTAGTTGCGCTGGGAGGCGCTGCGGATACGAGCACCTTCCGAGCCGCGCCGGGCACGGCGTCGGCCACGGCAGCTCAAGCTTCACCGTCGAGCACAGCGCCTGTCACCGCTGGCCCATCGGCCTTTACCGGCGGCCGGGCTTTGCGTGGTATCGATTTCCGCCGCGGCGCCGAGAACGAAGGCAGGGTGGTTGTCGATTTGTCCGACCCGAACACCAACGTCGATATCCGGCAGCAGGGAAATAGCGTCATCGTGGATTTTCAGAATACGACGTTGCCAGATAGCTTGAAGCGCCGGCTCGACGTATCTGATTTTGCAACCCCGGTGGCGCAGGTCACCGCGAGCCAACAAGGAAACAACGCGCGCCTCGTGGTTGAACCACGCGGCGTATGGGAACACAACGCCTATCAAAGCGATACGCGTTTCGTGCTAGAGGTGCGGCCTGTACGCGAGGATCCGACGCGACTGTTCCAGGGCACGCGGCAAGGCTATCAAGGCGAGCGGTTATCGCTGAACTTCCAAAACGTTGACGTGCGCTCTTTGCTGCAGGTGATTGCCGATTTTACGAATCTGAACATCATTACCAGTGATTCGGTCGGCGGCACCATTACGTTGCGACTAAAGGACGTTCCGTGGGATCAGGCGCTCGACATCATTTTGCAGAGTAAAGGTCTGGACATGCGGAAAAACGGCAACGTCGTGCTGGTTGCGCCGCGGGACGAAATTGCTGCCAAGGAAAAGCTCGAACTCGAATCGCGTAACCAGATCGCAGATCTTGAACCGCTTCGCTCTGAGGCGTTCGTCGTCAATTATCAAAAGGCCGAGGACGTGCGCAAGTTGTTGAGCGATGATAAGCAGCGCCTCATTTCCAAGCGCGGCAGCGTGGCAGTCGACCCGCGAACGAACCAGATTTTCGTGCAGGACACGAGCGCACGACTCGAAGACGTGCGCAGACTCCTGCAAAGAATCGATATTCCTGTACCGCAAGTTCTGATCGAAGCGCGCATCGTCGAGGCGGACGATAAGTTCAGCCGCAACCTAGGTGTGCGTTTTGGTTACGGACGAGTTACGAACGAAGTGGCAGTCGGCGGTCGAAATGCGTTGCCCACGTTGCCGGGTGCCGGTGGTATCGGTGGAGGGGGAGGGGTTGTCGGTGGCGTGACTGTGATCAACTCAAATAACGTCGACCTGCCCGCTGCGGGTATCGGAGGGTTTAATCCGGGCTCGTTCAATTTGACGTTGTTCAACAGCGCCCTGACCCGCCTGATTAACCTTGAATTGAATGCGCTTGAAGCCGACGGTCGAGGCAAGATCATCTCCAGCCCGCGTGTCGTGACCGCCGACAAGGTCAAGGCGGTGATCGAACAAGGAACCGAGATTCCGTATCAGCAGTCGACGTCGAGCGGCGCCACGTCGGTCGCGTTTCGCAAGGCGGTGTTGAAGCTCGAAGTGACGCCGCAGATCACGCCTGAGGGCGCGATCTTTCTTGATGTCAAAGTTAACAAGGACACCCGCGGGCAGGAGACAACCGCGGGCCCAGCGATCGATACGAAAAACGTTCAGACGCAAGTATTGGTTGAAAACGGTGGCACTGTCGTGCTCGGCGGAATCTACGAGCAGCAAGACCGCACGACCATTACCAAAGTCCCATTCTTTGGGGATCTTCCTGTAGTGGGAAATCTTTTTAAGAATACGGCAACGATAAGCGATCGCACCGAATTGATCATCTTCATAACCCCGCGCGTCATATCGGAGCGTGTTAACGCGGCGATGCGTTAAGTTCAATGCCTGCATAAAAAGGGCCGCTTGCGCGGCTCTTTTTTTTCCGCAGCGCTGATGACGCGCCAACCATGCAAACCGATCTGCGCTCAGTTTTCCTGATTGGCATGATGGGGGCCGGCAAATCGACCGTCGGCAGGCTGCTCGGTCAGCAGTTGAATTATCAGTTCGTAGATGCGGATCGCGAACTGGAGGCGCGCAGCGGCGTTCCGATCCCGACGATTTTCGAAATCGAGGGTGAAGCCGGCTTTCGGCGGCGTGAGATTGGACTTCTCGACGAACTGACGCAGCGTCCGGGCATTGTGCTGGCCACCGGCGGCGGCGCCGTACTGGACGCGCAACTGGCTCAGTCGATGAGGGAGCGCGGCTTAGTGATTTACCTGCGGGCGAGCGCTGATGAAATTTTTCGGCGCACGCGACAGGACCGATCGCGACCATTGTTGCAAACTGCAAATCCTCGTGCGCGAATCGATCAGTTGCTGGCCGAGCGGGAGCCGCTGTATGAAAAGGCGGCGCATCTCGTCTTTCAGTCTGCCGCCTCGAATCCACGTCGACTGGTAGCGCGGCTTTTAGAGCATCCACAATTGAAGGCGATCGCAATTCGAAGCGCCTGATCCGTGCGTGCATTCCGGGCGCGCGACTTAAACTGGCGCATGCGCTGCATCACCGTCAATCTGAAGGACCGTTCGTATCCGATCGCGATCAGCAGCGGCTTGCTCGATCGGCTGCACGAATTCATCGCGCCACTGACACCGACCTCGATTGCTATCGTCACCAATACAGTGGTCGGGCCCCTTTACGCGCAGCGTACCCAACAGGCACTGTCAAGAATACCGACCAGCGTAGTTGAACTGCCGGACGGCGAGCAGTACAAGCAATGGACTGCCGTATCGCAAGTGCTGGATGCTTTGGTAAATGCACGCGTCGATCGTCGCGGCGTCATCATCGCGCTCGGCGGTGGCGTGGTTGGAGATATTGCGGGTTTTGCGGCATCGATCTACATGCGCGGGATCCGCTACGTGCAAGTGCCGACGACCTTGCTAGCGCAGGTCGACTCGTCGGTGGGTGGCAAGACCGGAATCAATCACCCAGGCGGCAAGAACCTGATCGGCACGTTTCACCAACCGTCGGCGGTCATTAGCGACACCGATACGCTGCAGACGCTGCCGGCGCGCGAATTGTCGGCAGGCCTGGCGGAAATTCTCAAGCACGGCTTGGTTGCGGATCCTAGTTACTTTGAGCAGATGGTGGGATCAATCGACTCGATGCGCGCGCACGATGCAGTCGCGCTGGCAGACGCCATCGCCGGATCGTGCGAGATCAAGTCCTCGATCGTCGCGCGAGACGAGCGCGAGGCAGGTGAGCGTGCGCTGCTTAATCTTGGTCACACCTTTGGTCATGCGATCGAGGCCATGACCGGGTACACACGCTGGCTGCATGGGGAGGCTGTCGGCTGCGGTCTGGTGCTGGCTGCAGAACTCTCGTGTCTGCTAGGTACGTTGAAGGCGTCCGATGTGCAAATGATCGAGACGGCGGTGACGCGGGCCGGTCTGCCGACGCGGGTCGACGGTCTGTCGGCACTCACCGCCATTGAAGCCATGCGCGGCGACAAGAAAACCGAAGCCGGCCAGATACGGTTCATCGTTCTGGATCGAATCGGCCGCGCGGCTCAACGCACTGTTCCACAACCGCTGCTGTTGCAGGCGCTGACTGCACGCGGATTTATCTGAACGCCATGACATTGGCTATATTTGCTGCGCACGCGGGGCAATCGCGCGGCCGTCTTTACCCTGAAGCGGATCCGGTGAGCCGCAGTCAGTTTCAACGCGATCGCGATCGCATCATTCATTCGGCGGCCTTTCGGCGCCTGGAATACAAGACACAGGTCTTCGTCAATCATGAAGGGGACTTGTTTCGAACGCGGCTGACGCACTCGCTGGAAGTCGCGCAGATCGGGCGCGCAGTGGCGTGCAACCTGCGGCTGAATGAAGACCTGGTCGAGGCGATCTCGCTCGCGCATGACCTCGGGCACACACCCTTCGGCCACGCGGGTCAGGATGCGTTACACGAATGTATGAAGCCGCACGGCGGTTTTGAGCACAACCTGCAATCGCTGCGCGTCGTTGACGTGCTGGAAGAGCGTTACGCGGCGTTTGACGGGCTCAATCTGACTTTTGAAACGCGCGAAGGAATCCTGAAGCATTGTTCAGCCAAGAACGCGCGCGACTTGGGCGAAGTAGGCAAGCGATTCCTGACCAAGCAACAGCCGAGTCTGGAAGCCCAGATCGCGAACCTTGCTGATGAAGTTGCCTACAGCAACCATGATATTGACGACGGTCTGCGGTCCGGTCTGCTTCAGCTGGCTCAGCTTGAGCAAGTACCGCTGTTCGCGCGCCACTCGGCGAGTGTCCGAGCCGAATATCCGGCGCTTGCCGAACGCCGAATGATTCACGAAACGGTGCGGCGGATGATCAACACGCTAGTGGTCGATCTGACGGAAGAGTCGCGGCGACGTATTGCAGCCGCTGCGCCCGCCGATATCGATGCTGTCCGTGCAGCCCCACCACTGGCAGCCTTTTCGACCGGGATGCGCCGGGAGGCCGATGAACTCAAATCGTTCCTGCACGATCAGTTATATCGGCACTATCGCGTGATGCGCATGTCGACCAAGGCCCGCCGCATCGTCACAGACCTGTTCAACGCCTTTGTCGAAGAGCCAAGATTGCTGCCGCCCGATCATCAGAAGCGAGCCGAACTCGGAGCCGCGCGCGCTATAGCCGACTATGTGGCCGGCATGACCGATCGTTACGCAATTAAGGAGCATCGGCGGCTGTTTGCCGTCGGCGACTAGAAAACGCATATCCGTGCGTTTCGCATCGCGGAAATCGCGTCTGTCGGTTGGACCTATTTTTGGTTGAAAGGCTTGCTGCATCGCAGTAAAGTGATCGTCCTACTTGAGGCCCCAATGTCGTCACGCCCATTTCCCGATCAACTGGGTGCTGCGGTCGAGCATGCCGCCCAGCACGGGCTTGTATTCCAGTTCCAGCGAACACGATGCGTGCGGCGTGGGGTTCGTTGCAAACATCAAGGGCAGGGCAAGCCACGCACTGGTGCAGCAGGCTCTGCTGATCCTGCAAAACCTTAACCATCGCGGCGCTGTGGGGGCGGACACGCTGTGCGGCGACGGTGCGGGCATCTTGATTCAGATTCCAGACGCGTTTTACCGCGAGGACCTTGCGAAGCACGCCATCACCCTGCCTCCGCAGGGGGAATACGGCGTCGGCATGATCTTCCTGCCGCGCGAGCATGCGTCGCGATTGGCATGCGAACAGGAATTGGAGCGGACGGTCCGCGCCGAAGGCCAAAGCGTGCTTGGCTGGCGAGATGTGCCACTAGACCGCGAGATGCCGATGTCGCCGCTGGTCAAGGACCGCGAGCCTGTGATTCGGCAGATTTTCATCGGCCGCGGCGCCGACGTGATGGTTCCGGACGCGTTGGAGCGGAAGCTTTACGTGATTCGGAAGACCGCGAGCCACAAGATACAAGCCTTGAAGCTCAAGCACGGCAAGGAGTACTTCGTGCCGTCGATGTCGACGCGCACGATCGTCTACAAGGGCCTGCTGCTCGCCGATCAGGTGGGTCGCTATTACCGCGACCTGGGCGACCCGCGCGTTGTTTCTGCGATTGCGCTCGTGCATCAGCGCTTTTCGACCAACACGTTCCCATCGTGGGAACTCGCCCATCCGTATCGCCTGGTGGCGCACAACGGCGAGATCAACACGGTCAAGGGCAATTTCAACTGGATGCGTGCGCGTGAGCGGGTGATGTCGTCACCGGTGTTGCGCGGCGATCTTGCGAAGCTTTTCCCGCTGATTTACGAAGGCCAGTCCGACACGGCGTGCTTCGATAACGCGCTCGAGCTGTTGATCATGAGCGGTTATCCGATCGCGCACGCGATGATGATGATGATCCCGGAAGCGTGGGAGCAGCACACGCTGATGGACGAGTCGCGGCGAGCGTTCTACGAGTACCACGCGGCGATGATGGAGCCGTGGGATGGTCCGGCCGCGATCGCGTTTACTGACGGCGTTCGTATCGGGGCGACGCTCGATCGCAACGGCTTGCGCCCGGCGCGCTACATCGTCACCGACGAGGACATGGTGGTGATGGCATCCGAGGTCGGCGTGCTGCCCATTCCCGAGAGCCACATCGTCAAGAAGTGGCGCCTGCAGCCGGGCAAGATGTTTTTGATCGACACCGAGCAGGGCCGCATCATCGACGACGCTGAGCTCAAGCAGCAGCTCGCGTCGAGCAAGCCGTACAAAGAGTGGATCAAGCGCATTCGAATCAAACTCGACGGCATCGAAATCAACGACGGGCCTGCGGAAGGCGGAACCGGCTCGGTGGCCAAGCTGGATGTGCCGTTGCTCGATCGTCAGCAGGCGTTCGGGTTTACGCAGGAGGATGTACGCCTGCTGATGGAGCCGATGGCAATCGCAGGCGAAGAGGCGGTCGGCTCGATGGGCAACGACACGGCTTTGCCGGTGCTGTCGGATCGCGCCAAGCCTCTGTACAACTATTTCAAGCAGTTGTTCGCTCAGGTGACCAACCCGCCGATCGATCCGATTCGCGAGCAACTGGTGATGTCGCTGGTGAGCTTTATTGGGCCGAAGCCGAATCTGCTGGATATCAACAACGTCAATCCGCAGATGCGGCTCGAAGTCAGCCAGCCGATTCTAGGGTTCGCCGATATCGAAAAAATCCGCGCGATCGAAAACTATTCGTCGAACAAGTTTCGCTCGTTCGATCTCGACATCTGCTATCCGCTCTCATGGGGCAAGGAAGGAGTTGAAGCTAGGCTCGCGTCGCTGTGCGCGCAGGCAGTCGACGCCATTAGCGCCGGATATAACCTGTTGTTGATTACCGATCGTGCGCTCGACGCCGAAACGGTGGCGATACCGGCACTGCTAGCCACCAGTGCCGTACACCAGCATCTGATTGCGGTCGGTCTGCGCACCTGCACCGGCTTGGTGGTCGAGACGGGTTCGGCGCGCGAAGTACATCACTTCGCACTGCTCGCCGGCTACGGGGCGGAGGCGGTGCATCCATACCTCGCACTTGAGACGCTGGCAGACCTGCACGGCGCCGACGCTGACAAAGCGATCGCCAACTACGTCAAGGCGATCGGCAAGGGGCTGCAGAAAGTGATGTCCAAAATGGGCATTAGCACCTATATGTCGTACTGTGGCGCTCAGATCTTCGAAGCAGTTGGGCTTTCCAAAGAATTCGTCGAAAAGTATTTCCGCGGCACGGCCAGCAATATCGGCGGTGTCGGCTTGTTCGAAGTGATGGAAGAAGCAGTTCAGACCCATCGCGCGGCGTTTTCCGATGATCCGGTGCTCTCTACCCAGCTCGACGCGGGCGGCGAATACCAGTGGCGCGTGCGCGGCGAGCAGCACATGTGGACGCCCGATGCAATCGCGAAGCTGCAGCATTCCACGCGTGCGAACAACTATCAGACTTACAAAGAATATGCGCAGTTGATCAACGATCAATCGCGCCGGCATATGACGCTGCGTGGATTGTTCGAATTCAAGCTCGATCCCGCACAAGCGATACCGCTGGCCGAAGTGGAGCCGGCGGCGAGCATCGTCAAGCGGTTTTCGACCGGCGCGATGTCGCTCGGTTCGATCTCGACCGAAGCGCATACGACGTTGGCTATCGCGATGAACCGCATCGGCGGCAAGAGCAACACCGGTGAAGGCGGCGAAGATCCGATGCGCTATCGACAGGAGCTGCGCGCGGGCGGGAGCGTCATCGAAGAAGGTGCGACGCTGTCAGGCGTGCTCGGTCGCGATCGAGTCGAAGTCGATACGCCGTTGCGCGCCGGCGACTCGCTGCGCTCGAAAATCAAGCAGGTTGCATCGGGCCGCTTCGGCGTTACGACTGAGTACTTGATCAGTGCCGATCAGCTTCAAATCAAGATGGCGCAGGGCGCGAAACCCGGAGAAGGCGGTCAGTTGCCCGGGCACAAGGTCAGCGCCTACATTGCAGAACTGCGCTATGCCGTGCCAGGGGTCGGCCTGATCTCACCGGCACCGCATCACGACATCTACTCGATTGAGGACCTGGCGCAGCTAATTCACGATCTGAAGAACGCAAATTCGCAGGCATCGATCAGCGTCAAACTTGTATCCGAGGTTGGGGTTGGCACCGTTGCCGCCGGTGTTGCGAAAGCGAAGGCGGATCACGTAACGATCGCAGGTCATGATGGGGGTACCGGTGCCTCGCCCGTATCGTCGATCAAACACGCCGGCACGCCGTGGGAGATCGGGCTCGCCGAGACGCAGCAAACCTTGGTGTTGAATCGGCTGCGCGGCCGCATCGCAGTGCAGGTCGACGGTCAGATGAAGACGGGCCGCGACGTCGTGATCGGTGCGCTGCTGGGTGCCGACGAGTTCGGCTTTGCCACCGCACCGTTGGTCGTGCAGGGCTGCATCATGATGCGCAAGTGCCATCTGAACACCTGCCCCGTTGGCGTGGCGACGCAGGATCCGGTGTTGCGAAAGAAATTCAGCGGCCAGCCCGAGCACGTCGTTAACTATTTTTTCTTCGTCGCAGAAGAAGTGCGCGAGATCATGGCGCAGCTCGGTGTACGCACGTTCGATCAGTTAATCGGTCGCGCTGACCGGCTCGACACGCGCCGTGGCATCGAGCATTGGAAGGCTCGCGGGCTGGATTTCAGCCGTATTTTCTACTTGCCGCAGATGCCGGCCGAGGTGCCGCGTCTGTGCGTCGAAGCGCAGGACCATGGTCTGGGCAAGGCGTTGGACCACAAGCTGATCGAGCAATGCAAGCCGGCGCTCGAGCGCGGTGAACGAGTCAGCTTCATCACGCCGATTCGCAACGTCAACCGCGCGGTCGGCACGATGCTGTCGAGCCAGGTCGCGCGCCGCTATGGCCATGCGGGATTGCCCGATGACACGATTCACATTCAATTTACCGGCACTGCGGGGCAGAGCTTTGGCGCATTTCTGGCTGCGGGCATCACACTGGATCTGGTCGGAGACGCTAACGACTACACCGGCAAGGGATTGTCGGGCGGGCGCTTGATCGTGCGATGCCCGAACGATTTTCGCGGCGCTGGAACGGAGAACATCATCGTTGGCAACACCGTGCTTTACGGCGCGATTGCGGGCGAAGCGTTTTTCAACGGCGTAGCGGGCGAGCGCTTCGCGGTACGCAACTCGGGAGCGACGGCGGTCGTTGAGGGCACCGGCGATCACGGTTGCGAATACATGACGAAGGGTACGGTGGTCGTGCTCGGCGCGACCGGGCGAAATTTCGCCGCCGGCATGTCGGGCGGCATCGCTTATGTATTCGACGAGTTCGGAGACTTTGCGAGCAAGTGCAATCAGTCGATGTGCGAGCTCGAAGCGGTACTTCCGACCGCGGACCAAGAGGAAAGCGTGGATGAAGCGATCTGGCACCTGGGAGAGACCGACGAGTTCCTGCTGCGCGGCCTGATTGAAAGCCACTTCCGGGCGACTGGCAGTTTGCGTGCGCGGATGTTGCTCGACAACTGGCTAACGATGCGTACGCGCTTCGTCAAAGTGTTTCCGCAGGAGTATCGCCGTGCGTTGAAGCAGATAACGGCGGTACCGGCGCCGGCTGGCACTCAAAAACTTGCGGCGTAGCGAGCGTGCCGCTTATCGTCGAGGGCCAGAATGCGCGTGCAACTGCAGTGGCCGCGAACGCTACGCGACTGGTTGCCCGGGTTATTGGCCAGCGTGCCTTTGGCGATTCTGCTGTTGAGCACTCGCGGCGCAGAGGCCTCATCGGTGGCGCTGTTGGCGAGCATTGCGATTGTGCTTTCCGTCCCGTGGGTTATTCCGGCGACGATGCTGTTCTCGGTGCTATCAGCTCCTGTCTACATGTGGCTGCATACTCAAGGTCCGGTGCCTGCGGTACTGGATTGGTTAGGAGGAATTGTGCTGATCGCGGCCGTGGCGGGCTGCCACATCAACGCGGCGCTGCTGATAGCATGGCTGCGTACGCGGAAATTGACGGTCCACGAGATTGGGCTGCGCGACTTTCTGTTTCGTCACGGACACATAAGTAGAAATGGGAAAGATCACAGGGTTTCTTGAGTATCAGCGGCTAGAAGAAGCCGCTGAAGCGCCGCGCACTCGCACCAAACACTGGCGCGAATTTATCGTCCACCTGACCGACGATGCAGCCGGCGTACAAGCAGCGCGTTGCATGGATTGCGGCATTCCGTTTTGCAACCAGGGCTGCCCCGTCAACAACATCATCCCTGACTTCAACGACCTGGTGTATCGGCAGGATTGGAAAACCGCGCTCGATGTTTTGCACAGTACGAATAATTTTCCTGAATTCACTGGCAGGATCTGCCCTGCGCCGTGCGAGGCTGCATGTACGTTGAACATTCACGACGCACCGGTGGGCATCAAGTCTATCGAGCACAAGATCATCGATAAGGGATGGGAAGAAGGCTGGGTCGTGCCGCAGCCGCCGGACGTTCGCACCGGAAAGAAAGTAGCGATCGTCGGCAGTGGCGCGGCCGGACTGGCCGCCGCGCAGCAGCTGGCGCGAGTGGGTCATGACGTCACGGTGTTCGAGAAAAACGATCGCATCGGCGGGCTGCTTCGCTATGGCATTCCTGATTTCAAGATGGAAAAATCGCATATCGATCGACGTGTCGAGCAGATGCAGGCTGAAGGAGTGATGTTTCGAACCGGCGTCCTGGTCGGCGAACTCGGCGGGGCAAAAGTCACGAACTGGGCCCGCGACGCGGTTGAACCGAAGCAATTGGTGGCCGATTTCGATGCGGTGATTTTGGCTGGTGGCGCCGAACAGCCGCGTGATCTGCCAGTGCCGGGTCGTCAATTGAACGGTGTGCACTTTGCGATGGATTTCCTGCCCGCACAGAACAAGCTCGTCGCGGGAGACAAGGTGAAGCGGCCAGATTGTCGCCAAGGGCAAACATGTGATCGTGATCGGTGGTGGCGACACAGGCTCGGATTGCGTCGGCACCAGCAACCGCCATGGCGCGAAAAGCGTGACGCAATGGGAGCTGCTGCCGCAGCCGCCGGAGAGCGAGAACAAGCCGTTAACGTGGCCCTACTGGCCGATCAAGCTGCGGACTTCCAGTTCTCATGAAGAAGGCGTGCAGCGCGACTGGGCCATTGCGACTAAGGCGTTTAAGGGCAATGCCGCTGGGAACGTAACCGCCCTGATCGCAGTCCGAGTGCAATGGCAGACGGACCCGGTTACCGGGCAGTCGAAGATGGTTGAAGTTGCCGGATCCGAATTCGAGGTGCCTGCCGACCTGGTGTTATTGGCGATGGGCTTTGTTGCACCCGTTGCTTCCGTTCTCGATGGCTTCGGCGTCGCCAAGGATTCGCGCGGCAACGCCCGCGCCACTGTGGACGGGGAAGGCAGCTACCAGACCAGTGTCGACAAGGTATTCGCTGCGGGGGACATGCGGCGTGGCCAATCACTGGTTGTGTGGGCGATCAGGGAAGGTCGGCAGTGTGCGCGTGCGGTCGACGAATATTTGATGGGAAGCAGCGTGCTTCCGCGCTGAATCGAAGCCTGCCTAGCCAATGAAGCGTTTCATCGTCCTCCTTCTGCTAGTGGCCCTGCCGATCCGCACCGTGCTCGCCGTTTCAGGACTTGGCTGCGCGATGATGCCGATGGCGAAGTCGCAGGCTGAAAGTCATGGTGTTCCGTGCCCAGCGCATGTCGTGGAGAGCACCGCAGTAGAAACAAGGGTCGCAGGCGACGACACCAACACTTCATGTGCGTCGTGCGTTTTGGCGTGTTGCGCAGCACTAGCGCCAGAACCTGTCCAAGTCGCCGTAATGGCACGATGGGTAGCTTTGTTGCCGTTGTTATTAAGACCTGGTTCGCGAACGCTGTCCCTCACGTCTAGAACGACCTCCGCGCCTGGCTTGATCTTCGCGCCGGTACGCCGGCGAGTGATGCGGATCCGATCGTCGGATTCCGCTGATGCGGCTAGGCCGCCTCGGAGATCAGAATGCTGAAGAGCGTTTTTGCGACTGCAATCGCGGCAGCCGCAATGAGATGCGTCGCAGCCCCCGTGGGCTTCGCAGATAGCTGGATGGTGATGGGTGAATTCGGGCGCGAATTCAAGCAGCTTGACGCGATGTACAGCCCGACGGCTCGCTATTCGATTGCTGGCACTCTGACGCAGATGGAAAACGCCGATGAGGGAACCCGCGTCAATCTGGCCGTCGCGCATTACAACCGCTTGCTTTGGCGGCACAACGGGCCGGAGTCGCAATTCAACGGCTACCTGTCAGTCGGCGCGGGCGTCTCACGGTCGAATGGATCGTTTCAAAGTGATCAGGACCAGCCGGTTGCCGCGCTTGGCGCCCAGGTCGACTACGAAACGCGGCTGATTTACCTGGCTGCCAAGACCCATTACTGGAAATCGTCACGCTTTACGGTCGGCTATAACAGCGTGCAAGCGGGCTTCGCTTTTTACAAGACCGAATGGGATCAAACACAGCCTTGGCTGATTGCCGAAATCAGCCGGATGCCGGGTATCAGTGATGAATACGACAAGGCAATCTATCTCCGCCTCGTCAATAAGGGATTTTTTATAGATGTCGGCATCGACGATGATCGCCGGCCCAAACTTAACTTTCGCTACACGTTTTAAGGACTTCAAATGAAAACCACAATTGCTGCAATTACGCTGTCATTGGCCGCCTTGTCTGCCGGCGCGCAAACCCCTGTGCCATCGACTATCAAGGCGGAGGTCAACGGCATGGTGTGCGCGTTTTGTGCGCAAGGCATTGAGAAGAAAATGAAGGCGATGCCGCAAGCCAAGGAGGTACTAGTCAATCTCGATAAACGGCTGGTGGCGGTCGAAATGAAGCCGGGCCAAACCGTGTCGCATGACAAGATCAAGGCTGCGATCGCCGACTCGGGGTATGACGTGGTGAAGATCGAGACGGTGCCCACTTCGATGAAGGATCTGAAAGCGCAACTGAAGTGAAGGACCGCAGCGCGCTAGGTGCCGTATCGCGCGATGACTTCGATCGTGAAATTCGAAGTGCGCGCGCGGCGTCGATGTTGAGCATTTTCACGTCGAGCGGCACGCTAGTCTGCTGTGCATTGCCGGCGCTGCTGGTGGCGCTCGGCGCCGGGGCTGCACTTCGGGCCTTGTGTCGACGGTCCCGCAATTGGTGTGGCTATCGGCCAATAAGGGGCTGGTCTTTGGTGGCGCTGCGCTGATGATTGCGGTCGCAGGCGTGTTGCAGTGGCGGGCACGGTCGGCACCGTGTCCCGCCGATCCGGTACTTGCTACCGCATGCATGCGCGCACGCCGACTTTCGGCGTCGATCTACGCGGCGTCGGTTGCCATTTTTGGCGTAGGCGTTCTGTTTGCCTTCGTGCTGCCCACGTTTTTGGGTTAACGCCAACGCGCAAATTCACGGTAATCGCCGTGCGACAATGCGCCCCCGACCGCCGGCGCGCGCGCAGCCGCAGCGCGCAGCTGCATACGGGGCTCGGCGAACAATTAGAAGATGAAAAACGACGCGCTCGTTCAAATCGATCACGTGACGTTCGGTTACGACCGCCGTCGCATCGTGCTGCACGACATCACGATGTCGTTTCCGCGCGGCAAGGTCATCGCGATCATGGGCGGCTCGGGTTGCGGCAAGACGACGCTGCTGCGATTGATCGGCGGGATGCTGACGCCCCTTAAGGGCAACATCATGTTCGATGGCGAGCACGTCAATCCGCGCGATCGTGAGGCGTTGTTCAGATTGCGGCGGCGCGTTGGATTGCTATTTCAGTTCGGCGCGCTGTTTACCGATCTGACCGTGTTTGACAACGTCGCTTTTCCGCTGCGTGAGCACACCGAACTGCCATTTGCGATGATGCGCGATCTGGTGCTGATGAAGTTGAACGCGGTCGGATTGCGTGGCGCGGCGCAGCTGAAGCCCTCCGACCTGTCGGGCGGAATGGCGCGCCGCGTTGCACTAGCAAGAGCCATTGCACTTGACCCCGAGCTAATCATGTACGACGAGCCGTTTGCGGGGCTTGATCCGATCTCGCTCGGAGTGGCGGCAAATCTGATTCGCGAGCTCAACGATGCGACCGGCGCGACGTCGCTTGGTGGTTTCGCACGACGTCCGGGAATGCTTCAAGATCAGCGACTACGTTTATGTCATGTCGGCAGGACGCATCGTCGGTCACGGAACGGCTGCCGAAGTCGAAGCTTCCGACCATGAAGAAGTGCGGCAATTCATTCGCGGTGAGCCTGATGGTCCCGTCAAGTTTCACTACCCGGCGAAGCCGTTCGCGCAGGACCTCGGACTGCGCGTATGAGACTGGGCAATGCTCTGCCGCGGCTCGGTGTACAGGCGCTTGATTTACTGCGTGGTTTAGGCCACGCCACATTCTTCGTTATTGATTTGCTGCGCAATTCGCTGTCGGCGGTCTCGCGTCCCTTTTTGACGATCGCGCAAATCCATGCGATCGGTAACCGCTCCCTGGTAATCATTCTGGCTTCTGGGCTGGCGGTCGGCTTTGTGCTCGCCCTTCAGGGCTACTACACGCTCAGCCGCTACGGTGCGACGGAATCGTTGGGGTTGGTGGTCGCGCTGTCGCTGGTGCGCGAGCTGGGACCAGTGGTCACGGCCTTGTTGTTTGCCGGCCGCGCCGGAACATCGCTGACGGCCGAAATCGGCCTGATGAAAGCCGGCGAGCAACTCGCCGCAATGGAAATGATGGCGGTCGATCCGAAAGCGCGCGTGCTGGCACCGCGTCTGCTAGCGGGACTGGTCTCGATGCCGCTGCTGGCGGCTCTGTTTTCCGCCATTGGCGTACTCGGTGGCTATGTGGTGGGCGTGTTGATGATCGGTATCGATTCGGGCGCCTTTTGGTCACAGATGCAAAATGGAGTCGACGCCGTCGATGACGTCGGCAACGGTATCGTCAAGAGTTTCGTTTTCGGTATCGCGTGCACTGTCACGGCGTTGTATCAGGGGTTTGAAGCGACGCCGACACCCGAGGGTGTGTCAGAAGCCACCACGCGCACGGTCGTGATTTCTTCGCTGTTGGTGCTGGGTCTCGACTTTGTGCTCACCGCGCTGATGTTCAGCTCGCCGCACTAGCTATTCGATTGGAGACGTTCGATGGGACGTAAAGGAGTTGAAACGCTGGTCGGGCTTTTCGTACTGCTCGGCATCCTGGCGATTTTGTTTTTGGCGCTCCGAGCCGCGAACCTGGGCAACTTCGTCGTGGGTGACACGTATTCGGTAACGGCGCGCTTCGACAACATCGGCGGGTTGAAGGTGCGAGCGCCTGTCAAGAGCGCAGGCGTGACGGTCGGACGCGTTAAGGCGATCGCGCTCGATACCAACACCTATCAGGGCAGAGTCACGATGGAACTCGAGCAAGGTGTGATGTTCCCGAGTGACACGTCGGCGAAGATCCTGACTTCCGGTCTGCTCGGTGACCAGTTCATCGGTCTGGTGCCTGGCGGATCCGATAAGAATCTGGAGCCTGGCGGCGAAATCAAGCTCACTCAATCGGCCGTACTGCTTGAAAATCTGATCGGCCAGTTCTTGTATAACAAGGCGGCGGATCCTCCGGATGCCCGCCCTGCGGCGCCTGCGAAGTGATGGGTGCACCGCTTGCTTAAGGCCACTGAGAAACGTACTGATGGAGCAGATGTTGACTAGCCTGTTACGCCGCTCCGCCGCTCCGCTTTTGGTTGTCGTGGCGCTGGTGATGTCGGGCTGTGCCACGGTGCCGGCGGATTCAGGCACCGATCCGCGCGACCCGATTGAATCGTTTAATCGACAGGTGTTCGAGTTCAACGAGGTTGTCGATCGCGCCGTGCTAAAGCCCGTGGCTCAGGCGTACGAGTTTGTACTGCCGGAACCAGTTCGAGATTGCGTCAGCAACATTTTCAGCAATTTCCGCGAGCCGTCCAACGCGATCAACAATCTGCTGCAGGGCAAGCCGGTTGACGCCGTCTCGGACACCTGCCGCTTCGTTGTCAACAGCACGATCGGGTTGCTGGGGTGCTTCGACCCCGCGCGCCAAATGGGGCTTGAGAAACACAATGAAGATTTTGGGCAGACGCTCGGCCGCTGGGGTATTGGCTCTGGGCCGTATTTGGTCGTCCCGATACTGGGTCCAAGCACCGTGCGCGACGCGATCGGCATATACGGCGCCGAACCCTATCTGGACGTCAATTTTTATATCGACAACGTCCGCGTTCGAAACGCTATTCTCGGTACGCGCGTCGTCAATCAGCGCGCCGAGTTGCTGCAAACGGATGATTTGATCTCCGGCGCCGCGCTCGATAAATATCGCTTTATCCGCGACGGCTATTTGCAGCGCCGGCGCAGCCTGGTGTACGACGGCAGCCCGCCGCCGGCGCCAGACGATGGTTCATCCCAACCTGCACCCGGCAGTCCACCGTCTGCGGACCCAGACGTTAAGAAGGAGCTGGTACCGCCGCAGTCAGAGCCCGGCGCCGGCAAGTAAGTAGGTGCCTCAGCTGCTTGAACAAACATTGGCAGTGCCGGTCCTACAGTCACCTCTTTCCCTTTCCCCAATGAGACGAATCACGATGAGATTTCTAAAATCCCTGTTGTTTTCACTGACCGCTTCAACGGTCCTCATTTCCGCTGCGCAGGCGCAGTCGCCGGCGAGTACTCCCGACGCAATGGTCCGCGACCTGTCGAACGAAGTGTTGAACGCCATCAAGGCCGACAAGGCGCTGAAATCTGGGGACACCAACCGGGTGCAAAAACTGGTCGACGAGAAAGTTCTGCCATATACGGACTTTCAAAAGATGACGCAGTTGTCGGTGGGTCCCGGTTGGCGTAACGCGACGCCCGAGCAACGTGCTGCACTGACGCGCGAATTCCGCACGCTGCTGGTGCGAACCTACAGTGGCGCGCTTGGGCAAGTCAGCGATCACAAAGTAGAGCTGCGGCCGTTTCGCGCGCAACCGACCGATACCGACGTCATCGTGCGCACACAAGTCGTCGCATCGCGCGGTGACCCCATCCAGCTCGACTACCGGCTCGAGAAGACCGACGGCGGCTGGAAGATTTACGACATCAACATTCTCGGTGTCTGGCTTGTCGAGAACTACAAGTCGCAATTCAGCTCGCAGGTCAACTCGAGCGGAGTCGACGGCTTGATCAAGACGCTGACCGAGCGCAATAGCCAACTGGCACAGAAAAAAGCGTAAAGCACGCGATGCGTATTGAGGCCGACGACATGAGCCTGGCGAACGCGACGCAACTCGCCGAGCTCGGCATCGCCGCGATTCAGGCCGGCGATGCGTCGTTCGATCTATCTGCCGTACGCACGTGCGATTCGTCCGCGCTGGTGGTCCTGTTAGCGTGGCAGCGCACCGCGCTCGCCTCCGGACGCTCGCTAGAAGTGTCCGGGGTTCCGGCCGACATGTTGAGCCTGGCGACCGTTTACGGCGTCGACGGCATTTTGCCGATCTCGGGCACCGCGCCCCCCGCGCCGATCACCGATCACTGATTCTGGATCACCGCTTCCGGTGGCTGCCATTCAGGTTTCCGCCGTTACCAAGCGCTACGGCTCAACGCTCGCGCTCGACCGGATCGATTTGCAGATTGAGCGCGGAGAATTCTTCGGCCTGCTCGGGCCCAATGGCGCCGGCAAGACCACGCTGATTTCGATTATTGCGGGCCTTGTTCGTGCGAGCAGCGGGCGCGTGGCTGTGATGGGCCATGATGTCGTCGATGATTATCGTGCGGCGCGCCTGGCATTGGGCGTTGTCCCCCAGGAGCTCGCGTTCGATCCGTTTTTCACCGTCCGCGAAACGCTGACCTTTCAATCGGGTTACTTCGGGTTGGCCAATAACGACGCCTGGATCGATGAAGTGCTCGCCAATTTGGGCCTCGCTTCGCGTGCCAACTCCAACATGCGAGCGCTCTCGGGCGGAATGAAGCGGCGCGTCTTGGTGGCGCAGGCGCTGGTACACAAGCCGCCGGTGATCGTGCTCGACGAGCCGACTGCCGGAGTCGATGTTGAGCTGCGGCAGACACTCTGGTCGTTCATTCGCCGGCTGAATCGAGAAGGTCACACGATCGTGCTGACAACGCACTATCTGGAAGAGGCGCAAGCGCTGTGTCAAAGGATCGCGATGCTCAGGTCCGGCACCGTGATCGCGCTTGATACGACGCGTGCATTGCTATCGCATATTGAAGGTGTGCAGATGACGCTACGCGTACGCGGGACGGTGCCGCCGTCGGTGCTGGCGCATCGGATCGACGAGCGCGATGGCGCTCTTGTGCTACGGCTGGGTGAGCCCCGTGACGTCGGCCGAGTTCTGGCCGAGTGTCAAGCGGCGGGCTGCGAGATCGAAGACCTGGAGGTCGGGCGCGCCGATCTCGAGGACGTATTCCTGCAGCTGATGGCAGAGCGCGCCGAATCTGAACGCATCCCGGCGTTGGCTACTGCATGACCCTTCCACCTGGCCGCGCGAAGGAAGGGTCGCTCCCGCTTGGCGGGATGGTGCGTAGCGCCCAGGGTGCATCCATGAACTCATCGGCGGCGGTTTCGTTTCGCACATTGCTGATGAAGGAAATGCTGCGCTTCTGGAAGGTGAGTTTCCAGACGATCGCTGCGCCGGTGCTTACCGCCGTCCTTTACCTACTGGTGTTCGGCCATGTCCTCGAAGAGCACGTACAAGCCCTGCCCGGAGTCAGTTACACGGCATTCTTGATCCCAGGGCTGGTGATGATGTCGGTGCTGCAAAACGCGTTTGCGAATTCTTCATCGAGCCTGATCCAGTCGAAAATCATGGGCAGCTTGATCTTCATACTGCTACCGCCGCTTTCGCACTGGCAGCTGTTTGGCGCGTATGTGACGGCCTCAGTCGTGCGCGGCGCGATAGTGGGCCTGGGTGTGTTTGTCGTAACGGTCTGGTTCGCGTCGCCGCAATTTGCGGCGCCGCTATGGATCGTCGCCTTCGGACTGCTAGGAGCGGCAATGCTCGGGACACTGGGCTTGATCGCCGGTATTTGGGCAGATAAGTTTGATCAGCTAGCTGGGTTTCAGAACTTCATCGTGATGCCTGCCACGTTCCTGTCGGGCGTTTTTTACTCGGTGCAGGGCTTGCCCCCGTTTTGGAGGACCGTCTCGCACTTCAATCCATTTTTCTACATGATCGATGGTTTTCGCTACGGTTTTTTCGCGCAGTCCGACATCAACCCCTGGTTGAGCCTGGCTGTTCTCACGCTTGCGTTCGTTATCGTTGCGGGTATCGCGGTTAACCTGTTAGCCCGCGGCTTCAAACTAAGAAACTAGATGGAACCGACCCCCGACGATATAGAACGCTACATAGCGGATGGCCTGCAGTGCGAAGTGGTCAAGGTATCGGGTGATGGGCGGCATTTCGAGGCCCTGATCGTCAGCTCGGCGTTCGAGGGCCTCCCTCGTATCGCGCGTCACCAGCACGTCTATCGCGCGCTCGGCGACCGCATGCGGCAGGAGATTCACGCGCTGTCGATGCGAACCTTAACGCCGGCTGAGTACCGACGCGTAGAGCAGTGATTTCACCTTGTCTTCATTCGAAGTTCGTGCCCGGTTCGCCTGCGCGCGCGAGTCTTGCAGTCGATTGCCCGCATCGTGCGGGTACGCCTGCAAGGAGCTTCGAATGCCCGACTCTCTTCCCGTCAACTCCCCAACTTCCCGGGTTACCCGTGCCGTACAGTTCCGCTCCTCGTTAAATCGGCCGTGTATCGAGGCGGCCGGCTTTGTTGGCGCGATGGACAAACTGAAAATTCGTGGTGGTGCGCGCCTGGCAGGCGAAATCACTGTTTCGGGTGCCAAGAACGCGGCGTTACCGATCCTTGCTGCGTCGCTGCTAACCGCTGACGAGTTGATCGTCGACAACGTGCCGCAACTGCAGGACGTTGCCACGACGCTGAAGCTGCTGAAGCAAATGGGTGTTGCCACCGAACGTGACGGCGCGACCGTACGGTTGAAGGCACGTGATCTTTCGAGTGTCGAAGCGCCTTACGAGCTCGTCAAGACGATGCGTGCGTCCATCCTGGTTCTCGGCCCGTTGGTTGCGCGCGCGGGTAGCGCGCGCGTGTCGCTGCCAGGCGGTTGCGCGATCGGTGCACGCCCGGTCGACCAACACATCAAAGGCCTCGAGGCGCTCGGCGCGACGATCCGTATTGAGAATGGATATGTCGTCGCTGAAGCGAAGCGATTGCGAGGCGCGCGCATCGTGACCGACATGGTGACGGTCACCGGCACTGAAAACCTGATGATGGCCGCGACGTTGGCGGACGGTGAAACGATTTTGGAGAACGCTGCGCGCGAACCTGAAGTCGTCGATCTTGCAGCCGCACTGAACGCGATGGGTGCGCACATTCGCGGTGCTGGGACCGATCGCATTGAAATTGAGGGTGTCGAGCGGTTGCACGGCGCACGCCACAGCGTGATGCCCGATCGCATCGAAACTGGCACGTTCCTGAGTGCCGTGGTTGCGGCCGGCGGGCACGCAGCGTTGCACGGTGCCGCCGCGGAAACGCTTGGATCGGTATTGGACAAACTGCGCGAAATGGGGGCTCAGATCGATGCGGACAATGGCACGCTAAGCATCCGCATGAATTCTCGGCCGCGCGCCGTGAGCCTGCGCACAGCTCCGTATCCAGATTTTCCGACCGACATGCAGGCGCAGTTCATGGCGCTCAACTGTGTTGCCGATGGCGTTGGAGTGATCACCGAGACGATTTTCGAGAACCGCTTTATGCATGTCTCCGAGCTGCAGCGGCTCGGCGCGAATATCACGATCGATGGCAACACGGCCATCGTGTACGGCGTTGACAAGCTTGCCGGTGCGCAGGTGATGGCGACTGATCTGCGCGCGTCCGCCAGCCTCGTTGTTGCCGCCCTTGCGGCCGACGGCGAAACGACGGTCAATCGCATTTACCATCTGGATCGCGGCTATGAGCACATGGAGCGCAAACTTGCCGCGCTGGGTGCTGATGTGGTTCGGGTGAAATAGGAAACGCGTTGATTACGCTCGCACTTTCCAAGGGAAGAATTTTCGACGAGGCGCAACCGTTGCTCGCCGCCGCCGGTATTGCGCCGATCGAGGATGCGGAGGCTTCGCGCAAGCTGATCATCGGCACCACCGATCCGAAGGTGCGAATCGTTGTCGTACGCGCGTCCGACGTACCGACCTATGTTCAATACGGCGCTGCTGAACTCGGTGTCGCCGGCAAGGATGTGCTGCTCGAGCACGGCGCGCACTGGGGCGATCGTGGTTTGTATCAGCCGGTTGATCTGGGCATTGCACGGTGTCGGCTGTGTGTTGCCGTACCTGCCGGCTTCGATTATGCGAATGCGGTGCGGCGCGGCGCCCGTCTGCGTGTCGCCACCAAGTACGTGCAAACCGCACGCGAGCACTTTGCGGCAAAGGGTGTGCACGTCGATCTGATCAAGCTGTACGGTTCCATGGAGCTGGCGCCGTTGGCGGGATTGGCCGATGTGATTGTCGACTTAGTGTCATCGGGCAGCACGTTGAAAGCGAACAAATTGGTCGAGGTCGAAGAAGTCGCACCTATCTCGGCCCGGCTGATCGTTAACCAGTCGGCGCTAAAAGTACGACGCGAAGAGCTGATGCCGTTGATCGCACGCATCGAAGACGCCGCCGCAGCGCTCTTGCCCCAATGAACGTACGGCGGCTCAACGCCAGCGATCCCAGCTTCGATGCGCAGTTCGCGGCGCTGGTCGCGACCGATACGGCGATCGACAGGGAAGTCGAGCGCGTCACCGGCGAGATCGTCGATGACGTCAAGCGGCGTGGAGATTCCGCGCTGCTCGAATATACGAATCGATTTGATCGCACCAACGCGGCGACTGTCGCCGAGCTCGAGATCCGCGCGCCCGAGATGCGGGAAGCGCTGGACTCACTTGGCCGTGAGCAACGCGGCGCGCTGGAAACGGCTGCACAGCGAATACGCGCCTTCCACCAGCGACAACTGGCGACGTCCTGGAGTTACACGGAAGCCGACGGCACCGAGCTCGGGCAGCGCGTTGGCGCGTTGCAAAGCGTTGGCTTGTATGTCCCTGGCGGGCTCGCGGCGTATCCGTCATCGGTGCTGATGAACGCGCTGCCCGCGCAAGTGGCCGGCGTCGAAAGCATTGTGATGGTCGTACCCGCGCCTGGCGGCGTTCGTAACGCGCTGGTACTGGCGGCGGCGTCGCTGGCCGGCGTCACTCGCGTGTTCACAATCGGCGGCGCACAGGCGGTGGCAGCGCTCGCCTATGGCACGAAAACGATTACGGCGGTCGATAAGATCGTCGGTCCCGGCAACGCCTATGTTGCCGCCGCCAAGCGGCGTGTGTTCGGCACCGTCGGGATCGACTTGATTGCGGGCCCCAGCGAAATTGTCGTGATCTGCGACGGCAAGACCGATCCTGACTGGATTGCGATGGATCTGTTTTCACAGGCCGAGCACGACGAGACTGCGCAGGCGATATTGTTGACGGACGATCCTGCGTTCATCGAGCGCGTGCACGCATCGATCGATCGCCTGCTGCCGACGATGCCCCGGCGAGTGATTATCGAAAGGTCACTGGCCAGCAGGGGCGCGTTGATCCTGACGCGCGATCTGCAGCAAGCATGCGATGTTGCGAATCGCATCGCGCCCGAGCATCTGGAGATTTCGACCGATGATCCCGAACGCTGGGCTGAAAAGATCCGGCACGCCGGTGCGATGTTTTTGGGCCGCTACACGAGCGAGGCGATTGGAGACTATTGCGCGGGCCCGAATCACGTACTGCCCACTGCCCGCTCGGCACGTTTCTCGTCGGCGCTTGGCGTTTACGATTTTCAAAAACGCACCAGCGTTGTTCGTGTCTCCGCGGCCGGTGCGCAAACGCTGGGTCGAGTTGCCGCAACGTTAGCGCGTGGCGAGCGATTGCCTGCACATGCAGCGAGCGCAGAATTTCGCGTGACACCGGCCACATGAACCCGCTCGACCGTCTTGGCCCGCGCCCGGACCTCGCCGTAATTCGAGAGGATGTGCGCGCGATCGACGCGTACCCCGTACCGAGTGCCGTCGGGTTCGTAAAACTCGACGCGATGGAAAACCCGTTCTCGCTACCTGAAGGGTTGCAGCAGCAGCTGGGCGAGCGACTTGGAAAACAGCCGCTGAATCGGTATCCGCTTTCAGATCCGCGGGGGTTCAAGGAGCGGCTGGCAAAATCAGTCGGCCTGCCGGCCGGTATGCAGCTGATGCTCGGCAACGGTTCCGATGAGCTGATCCACTTGATCATCCTGGCGTGCGCGAAGCCGGGAACGACAGTACTGGCGCCAGCGCCAAGTTTCGTGATGTACGAGATGGCGGCGCGGTTTGACCTTTGCAACTACGTCGGCGTGCCGCTGAAAGAAAACTTCGCGCTCGATACGGAGCGCATGTTGAAGGCGATCGCTGAGCATCGCCCCGCGGTTATTTTCATCGCCTATCCGAACAACCCGACCGGCAACCTGTTCGATCGCGCCGGCATCGAAGCAATTTTGCGCGCAGCGCCCGGCATCGTCGTCATTGACGAAGCGTATCTGCCGTTTGCACAGGACACCTGGATGCCGCTGCTGAAGCGGACGCCGAACTTGCTGGTGTTGCGCACGCTGTCGAAGCTGGGGTTGGCTGGAATCCGCCTCGGCTATCTGGCGGCGGACGCCGCCTGGATCGAGCAATTCGACAAGCTGCGTCCACCGTATAACGTGAACGTGTTGACGCTTGCCGCCGCCGATTTGATGCTTGAAAACATGTCGATCCTGGACGCGCAAGCCGGCGTGCTGCGCCAAGAGCGCGGCAAGCTTCTCAGTCAGCTGCAGGCAACACCGGGTGTGCGCGCGTTCGATTCGGCGGCAAACTTCATCTTGTTTCGCGTTGCGAACGCCGACGCCGTATTTGCCGGGTTAAAGCAGCGCGGTGTGCTGATTAAGAATTTGGCGTCTACTCATCCGCTACTCGTGGGTTGCCTGCGCGTTACAGTAGGCACTGTCGGCGAAAACGAGACTTTCATGAAGGCGTTGCGAGCTTCACTTAGCGTTGAAAGATGACCCTGGGTATCGAAAAGTGAGTGCCAAGGCCAACCACTCGCGCCGCGCCGAGGTCGAGCGCAACACCAAGGAAACGCAGATTCGCGTCGCTGTCGACCTTGACGGAAGCGGCACGAGCAAGCTCGCTACCGGCATCGGCTTTTTCGACCATATGCTGGAGCAGATTGCGCGGCACGGCGCCATTGATCTGACAATCGAGGCGCGTGGCGACCTGCATATCGATGGTCATCACACCGTTGAGGATGTCGGCATCGCATTCGGGCAGGCACTGACGAAGGCGCTGGGCGACAAGTCTGGCATCCGCCGCTATGGGCACGCCTATGTGCCGCTCGACGAAGCGTTATCGCGTGTCGTCATCGATCTTTCCGGCCGGCCCGGCCTCGAATGGCACGTCCCGTTTACGCGCGCGATGATCGGCGGCTTCGATGTCGATTTGGCACACGAGTTTTTCCAGGGCTTTTCCAATCATGCGCTGGCGACGGTGCATATCGACAATCTGCGCGGTGACAACTCGCATCATCAGTGCGAGACGGTGTTCAAGGCATTCTCCCGTGCGTTGCGCATGGCGGTGGAGCGCGATCCACGAGCGATAGGAGTGCCTTCAACCAAGGGGTCGCTCTGATCGCTGTTGTCGATTACGGCATGGGCAACCTACGGTCAGTTGCTAAGGCGATCGAGCACGTCACGCCGCAGGAGCGCGTCCAGGTGACGTCGGATCCCGCAGTCGTACACGCTGCCGCACGTGTCGTGTTTCCAGGTCAGGGCGCGATGCCGGATTGCATGCGGTATCTGCGGGAATCGGGGCTGGAACAAGCAGTTCGCGATGCGGCGACGAGCAAGCCGTTGCTCGCCGTGTGTATCGGCGAGCAGATGTTGTTCGAGCGGAGTGAGGAGGGCGACACGCCGGGGCTGGGTCTGTTCGGCGGCGATGTTGTCCGTTTTCGGCCAGATATTCCCGCCTCAGATGGATCAGACGGGCGGCTCAAAGTGCCGCACATGGGATGGAACCGCGTCCGGCAGAGCAAGCCCCATGCGCTATGGGACGGAATCGACGACGAAAGTTGGTTCTATTTCGTGCACAGCTACTACGTCAATCCCCGTGAAAAGGACCTGATTACAGGGGAAACTACATATGGCGGCGTCTTTACCTGCGCCGTTGCGAGAGATAATATTTTTGCCACCCAGTTTCATCCGGAAAAAAGCGCCGCGGCCGGCCTACGCATCTACGAAAACTTCACGCGCTGGAACCCTTGAGCATTGCCTCAAGGTAGCTTGCCGCGCAGCCCCCATGCTGCTGATCCCGGCCATTGATCTGAAAGACGGACGCTGTGTGCGCTTGCGCCAGGGCAACATGGATGCCAACGTCACCGTGTTCTCCGAAGACCCTGTTGCGATGGCACGCCACTGGCGCGACCAGGGCGCGCGGCGGCTGCATATCGTCGATTTGAATGGTGCGCGCTCGGGTCGGCCGGTCAACGAGGCGGTAATCAAGAAGATCGTCAAAGCGGTCGGTGAGGAGCTGCCGGTGCAACTGGGCGGCGGCCTGCGTGATCTCGACATCGTCGAGCGCTACATCGACGATGGCGTCAGCTTTGTAGTGATCGGTACCGCTGCGGTGAAGAACCCCGGATTCCTGCACGACGCGTGCAGCGCGTTCGGCGGCCATGTGATCGTCGCGCTCGACGCAAAGGGCGGCAAGGTCGCGACCGATGGCTGGAGCAAGATGACCGGCCACGACGTGACCGACCTTGCGGTGAAGTTCGAGGACTACGGCCTCGAAGCCATTATCTACACCGATATTGGACGCGACGGCATGATGACCGGTGTCAACATCGAAGCGACCGCCGAGCTCGCGCGGCACGTGAAAATCCCGGTGATCGCCAGTGGCGGCGTTGCCAGCCTGACGGATATCGAGCAGTTGTGCGCGATGGAGGACGAGGGCGTCGAAGGCGTAGTGCTCGGCCGCTCGCTGTACGAGGGCGCGATCGACTTCAAGGTCGCCCAGGAACGCGCTGACGCGTTAACCGCGTAGCCAGGCTATTTAGAAATCGCGCTCTGCCTGTGACGCGCAGCAGCTCCGCGCGCGTGTCTCGACGAAGCAATGCGTTACATTGCCCTCAGACGGATTGCACGTAACGATATGCTGGCCAAACGGATCATTCCCTGCCTCGACGTCAACGCGGGACGCGTGGTCAAGGGCGTCAACTTTGTCAGTCTGCGCGACGCCGGCGATCCGGTCGAAATTGCGCGGCGCTACGACGCCGAAGGCGCCGATGAGTTGACGTTTCTCGACATCACGGCCAGCTCGGATCAGCGCGACATCATCGTTGAAGTGATCGAAGCGGTCGCGAACCAGGTATTCATTCCGCTGACCGTCGGGGGGGCGTGCGCAAGGTTGACGACGTGCGGCGGCTGCTGCTCGCGGGGGCCGACAAGATTTCGATCAACACGGCTGCGGTACAGACTCCGCGACTCGTCGCTGACGCCAGCGCCCGCTTTGGCTCGCAGTGCATCGTGGTTGCCATCGACGCGCGCCGTCGCGTCGATTCCGAGCCAAACGGCGGCCGACGGTCGGATGCGCCGGGCTGGGAGGTTTACACGCACGGCGGTCGCACTCCCACCGGACTCGATGCAATTGACTGGGCACGTCAGGTCGTAGAACTCGGCGCCGGTGAAATCCTTCTAACCAGCATGGATCGTGATGGAACAAAGAGTGGTTTCGATCTCGAACTCACGCGCGCAGTGGCCGATGCGGTTTCCGTGCCGGTAATCGCTTCAGGCGGCGTTGGAACCCTGCAGCATCTGGCTGACGGTGTGCTGGCCGGGCGCGCCGATGCGGTGCTGGCCGCTTCGATTTTTCACTACGGTGAATTCACGGTGCTGCAGGCCAAACAGCACATGGCTCGATGTGGCATACCTATGAGAATGTCCGTGACCTGGCTCGATGAAGTCAAGTTCGACGCCGATGGCTTGGTGGCCGTCATCGCGCAGGACGCGGCGAGCGCTCGGGTGCTAATGGTCGCGTGGGCGAATCGCGAAGCGCTCGCTGAAACGGCGGCTTCCGGCGGCGCCGTGTATTGGTCGCGCTCGCGCCAGCGGTTATGGCACAAGGGCGAGGAGTCGGGGCATCGCCAGAAAGTTGTCGAGATTCGCCTTGATTGCGATGGCGACGTCGTGTTGTACGCTGTTGAGCAGACGGGCGGCATCGCCTGCCACACAGGCCGAGAAAGCTGTTTTTTCCGCCGCCTCGATGGTGAACAGTGGCGAGCGGTCGATCCGGTGTTGAAGGATCCGGAACTGATTGTATCCAAGTCAAATGAGCGACTCGGTACTGAAGCAACTGGCGGACGTGATCGACTCTCGCAAGGGCGGCGATGCGGCCGAGTCGTACGTTGCGCGTTTGTTTGCGCTCGGTGACGACGCGATTCTGAAAAAGATCGGCGAGGAAGCTACCGAGGCTGTGCTGGCCGCCAAGGATGGCGAGCGCGAGCGCATCGTGTCCGAAACCGCAGACTTATGGTTTCACTGCATGGTCATGCTTTCGCATTACGGCCTGCGACCGGAAAACGTGTTGGATGAGCTGTCACGGCGTGCGGGCACCTCGGGCATTGAGGAACAAGCGCTGCGCAAGGCACTCGCCAGGGGTCTGTGACCGTGAGCGATGCAGGTTGCCTGTTCTGCCGGATCGGCCGCGGCGAAATACCGAGCAAGAAGGTCTTTGAAGACGAAAGCGTGCTGGCATTTCATGACATCCATCCGGCTGCCCCGGTGCACTTTCTGATAATCCCGAAGTCTCATGTCGATTCACTGCTTACTTCCGGACCGGAACACGAGGTGGCGTTGGGTAAAATGGTCGCCCTTGCGCCGCGCCTGGCGAAGGAACAAGGCTGCGACAATGGCTTTCGGCTCGTGATCAACAATGGTCCGGACGGCGGGCAGGAGGTTAATCACTTGCACATCCACATCCTGGGCGGACCGCGCCCGTGGAAACGTCTGTAGGAGTACGAAATGGGTTCATTCTCGATTTGGCATTGGTTGATCGTTCTGCTGGTGATCATCCTGATTTTCGGCACCGCCAAGCTGAAAAATATCGGCAAGGACATGGGCGGCGCGATCAAGGGGTTCAAGGAAGGCATGAAGGACGGCACCGATGACGTCACCGGCAAGGTCGATGATCGGCGCCAGGTGCCGGGGCAGACCATCGACGTGCAAGCCAAGGAAAAAGGCCCGGCGTCCAACGTCTAGCCTGCCGAACCTAGACTGCCAAGTCGGTCGAGCGCGGAACGCACGGCGCTCGACCTTCGACCTCTCTGATGTTTGATTTCAGTTTCGGTGAGCTTGCCGTGATCGGCACCGTGGCGCTGGTCGTGCTCGGTCCCGAGCGGCTGCCGCGCGTCGCGCGCACGGTGGGCGAGTGGGCGGGTAAGGCGCAGCGCTATGTGGCGCAGGTCAAATCCGACATCAATCGCGAAGTCGAACTGGCAGATTTGAAGAAGCTGCAGGACGAAGCGCGCGATGTTGCACGCTCGATCGAATCCACCGTGCAGGGAAACATTTCGAGTTTGCAGGCGGGCATCGACTCGACGGTAAAGGGCTTGAACACCGGTTTTGACGATCCCGCCACGGCGACCAGCTCGCCGCCGACCGACTATTCGTGGGACGGCACACACGAGCCATGGGTCAATCGGGTTTTCGAGCGCCGCTTCAAGCCCGGCCCAACCGTTGTCGAGCTAAGCGAGGAGATTGCCAGGCTGAAGCGTCAGCTGGCGCTACCTGATACAGGTCCAACGCGTCACAAACGCTCGCCACGCGCGCGCGTTAACAAGCCGCGCATCCGGCGGTAAGTACCCGATGTCCGCCGAAACCGAGGAGCCTGCTCCAGAACAAAGTTTTCTGTCGCACCTGGTCGAGCTCCGGCAGCGCATCGTGCGTGCCTCGATCGCCATCATCGTCGTCTTCATTCCGATGGCATTCTTCATGCAGCAGATTTTCGACTTCCTGTCGCGGCCGATGTTGGCGGCGCTGCCTGCCGGTACCAAGCTGCTTGCAACCGGCGTCATCACGCCGTTCATGGTGCCGCTGAAAGTCACATTGTTCGCCGCGTTCCTGGTCGCGCTGCCGTATGTGTTGTGGCAGGTCTGGGCGTTCGTGGCGCCGGGGCTCTATCGCCATGAGAAGCGTCTGGCCGGCCCACTGATCGCCTCGAGCGTGCTGATGTTTTTTGCCGGCATGGCGTACTGCTATTTCGTCGTCTTCGGCTTCGTGTTCAAGTTCATCGCGGGCTTTGCGCCCGCATCGGTTTCGGTATCGCCCGACATCGAGGCGTATTTCGGCTTCGTGATGAGCCTGTTCATCGCGTTCGGCCTGACGTTCGAAGTGCCGATCGTCGTGGTGCTGCTGGTTCGACTTCGGCATCGCGAGCATCGACAAGCTGAAAAAAGCGCGCCCGTATGTGATCGTCGGCGCATTTATCGTCGCGGCGATCTTCACGCCGCCCGACGTGCTGTCGCAGCTGTTGCTGGCCATTCCGCTATGCCTTTTGTACGAGCTGGGAATCCTGATCGCCCGCTTTGTCGGCGGCCCGAAGGTTGCCGAAGAGACAGCGCCGCCACAGGAAGCGTCGTCAACGTGATGCGCACGGTTGTTGTGTGGGCTGCGCTGTGGCTTGCGCTCGCTTGCAGCAGTGCGGCTGCAGGACAGCTCCAGATTGTTCCCGATGAAGATAGCGACGTGGCTGCCGGTTGGAGCGCGTATCGCGCGAACGACCCGGCGCGTGCGCTGACACACTACCGTAAGGCGGCCGAACGCAATAATCGCGTTGCGCAATTCAACCTGGCAGTGATGCTTCTAGGAGGCGAGGGTGCCGTCGCCGATCCGGTGGCGGGGGTCGGCTGGCTGCGCAAATCTGCTGAGCGTGGCTTTTCGCGCGCGCAATTTGCGTTGGCGCTGCTGTATGAGCGTGGCGAGCACGTCACCAAGTCGCAGGAAGAAGCAACCTTGTGGTTTCGCAGGGCAGCCGAACAGAATCATCTCGAGGCGCAGGTCGGACTGGCGACGCAATATTTCCTGGGTCGTGGAGCGCCGCGCGATTTCAAACAGGCGGCGCAGTGGTACGAGCGCGCCGCCGATCAGGGTGATGAAGCCTCTGCCTATATCGTTGCCAGCCTGTACGAGAAAGGCGAAGGGGTCGAGCAGGATTACCCGCGCGCCTTGTACTACTACAGCCTTGCGGCTAGCGGCGGCGAGCCGGCCGCGATGATGAAGGCGCGTGAGATGCGCGACAAACTGCCGCGCTAGTTGACGCAGTGCGCTTGACAACGCGGTAACTGGCGTTTAGCGAGCACGTGGCGTCGGGCGTTCGCCCACCGCCACCTGCACGTCGAGCTCCTTTCCGCCGCGCACGACCCTGACTCGCGCGTCAGACCCCGGCGGCAATTGCGAAATCTGATTCAGCATCGCCTTGCTGTTGACCACGGGCTGACCGTTGATGCTCAGCATTACGTCGCCGGGCTCGAGCCCGCCTTTGGCAGCGGGACTCGCACGCTGCACGCCTTTCAAAATGACGCCTTCATCGCGCGCCAAGCGCAGCAACCCGGCCATTTCGGGCGTGATGTCTTCGGGCTCGACGCCAAAAAATCCGCGCTGCACCTTGCCGGTCTTGATCAACTGGTCCATCACTTGCGTGACCAGCGTCGAAGGAATCGCGAAGCCGATGCCAATCGAGCCACCGGTGCGCGAAAAGATCGCTGTGTTGATTCCGACCAGATTGCCATTGGAATCGACCAGTGCGCCGCCCGAGTTGCCCTGGTTGATAGCAGCGTCCGTTTGAATGAAGTTCTCGAACGTATTGATGCCCAGATTCGTGCGTCCGAGCGCCGAAACAATGCCCATCGTCACCGTTTGACCGACGTCAAACGGATTGCCGATCGCCAACACGACGTCGCCTACCTGCAAAGAGTCCGAGCGCCCGAACGTGATCGCGGGCAGATCGCGCGCTTCGATCTTCAGCACAGCGAGGTCGCTTTCCGGATCGGCGCCGACCAGCTTGGCCTCGAATTGACGGCCATCCGAGAGCGCCACCGCGATCTCATCGGCGGCCTGCACGACATGATTGTTGGTGAGCACGAATCCGTCACGGGTGGCGACCACACCGGAGCCGAGGCTCGCTACCCGATCGCTGCCGCGCGCGTCGCCGAACAAATACCGATAAAGCGGGTCGTCGCCGGGACCACGGCGGCGCACTTCCTTCGTTGTGTAAACGTTGACGACGGCGGGAGCAGCCAGCTTGACGGCGCCACCGTAGGAGGTCAGCGCGTTGGCGCGCGCGTCGGGAACCACCGCCTGCTTGATGCCGAGGCTTTCAGCAGCAGGCAAGGGCGCCGGTGTGTCGGGGCGCCGCGAAAGCCACTCGGGCCGAAGCGTCGAAACGATAAATAGCAGCGCCAGACCGATCGTGGTCGCTTGAGCGAAGACGAGCCAAAGGCGACGCATCATGATGTTCGTGTCGGGGAGCGGAGGGAAGCGGGTTTGGATTTAAGGGCAAGCATTATTCCCCACGCGGCGGGCGACGGGTTGGCCGCTGGTCCGCGCGCCGGCACCGCAGAGGCGGCCGTCAGCGCCGCTTCAATTCATCGCGAATCTCGCGCAGCAGCACGACATCCTCGGGCGTCGCGGGCGCCGGCTGCGTCCAGACGCGAGCGCACGCGGTTGGTCGCCTTGATCATCCAGAAGATGACGAACGCCAGGATGATGAAATTCAACAGGATCGTGAGGAAGTTGCCCCATGCCAGCACCACCGCAGAGGTGCGTGCTGCGGCGAGCGGTGTTCCCGGCGCAACGCTGCCCGACAACACGATGTATTGATTGGAGAAATCGACCGCACCGCCGGTCATCGCATTGATCGCAGGCATCACCACGTCGTTGACCAGTGAGTCGACGATCTTGCCGAACGCTGCGCCGATGATGATACCGACCGCAAGGTCGATCACATTGCCTTTGACCGCGAAGTCGCGAAACTCCTTCAGCATTCCCATCGTTTTCTCCCCGGTGTGCAGACCCACCAAGTCTAGCGAGATGGAGTGGAAATGGGCACGACGGATCAAGTAGAATGCCGCGCTGCTGCGCATGGTGACCTGGGCGTCCTCGAGTGATTCGCGAAAACGCATCCGTAGTCAGCGTGTCGCGTGCGCCCGCGCCGTCAACTCCTAACGCTCACCCCTTGATCCGGGATTTTCATGTCGACGACCACCATCAACGAGAGTGGCGAGCCTTTGAATAAGCCAATTGACAAGGAACGTCGGGCGACGATCGCAGTGGCTGCGGTGGTCGGCGGCGCCGGCGTCGTTGCCGCCGCCGTGCCATTCGTCACTTCATTTATGCCCTCGGAACGTGCGAAGGCCGCGGGCGCCCCGGTCGAAGCCGATATTTCCGGAATGGCGCCGGGCGAAATGCGCTCGTTTGAGTGGCAGGGCCGCCCCGTGTGGATTTTGAATCGCACGCCGCAGATGCTGCAGTCGATCCGCAAGGCCGATAGCGAAGTCGCCGATCCGAAGTCGCTTGCGCACGGCGTATCCGACGCCGGCCTACGCGCGCAACGAGTATCGGTCGATCAAGCCTGAGTATTTGGTAGTCGATCGGGATCTGCACGCATCTGGGATGCAATCCGATCGGCCCGTTTGCAGCCGGTGCGCAATGCGATGCTCGGCGCCGACCCGGGCTTCGTGTGCCCATGCCATGGCTCGACGTTCGACCTCGCCGGCCGCGTATACAAGAACAAGCCGGCGCCCGATAACTTGCCGGTGCCGCCGCACAAATACCTGTCTGCAACTGTCGTGCTGATCGGCGACGATTCGAAGGCCTGATCAACGATGGCGGAGACACAAAAGCGAATACACCGGACTGTTGGGATGGTTTGACTCCCGCATGCCGACAGTCATGTCGGAATTCAAGAAGCACGCGTCCGAGTATTACGCGCCGAAGAATTTCAACTTCTGGTACATCTTCGGCGGCATCGCGATCGTCATCCTCGTGCTGCAGATCTTGACCGGCATTTTCCTGACGATGCACTACAAACCGGATGCGACGCTCGCGTTCGCATCGGTCGAATACATCATGCGCGATGTGCCGGGCGGATGGTTCATCCGCTACATGCACTCCACCGGCGCGTCGTTCTTCTTCATCGTCGTCTACCTGCACATGTTTCGCGCGCTGCTGTACGGCAGCTATCGCAACCCGCGCGAGTTGATCTGGATTTTCGGCTGTCTGATCTTCCTGATGCTGATGGCCGAAGCGTTTTTCGGTTACCTGCTGCCGTGGGGCCAGATGAGCTACTGGGGCGCGCAGGTGATCGTCAACTTGTTCGGCGCGATTCCGCTGATCGGTCCCGAGCTGGCGATTTTCATTCGCGGTGATTTCGTCGTCGGCGACGCCACGCTAAACCGGTTCTTCGCGTTCCATGTGATTGCGATTCCGCTGCTGCTGCTGGGTCTGGTGGTCGCGCACATCATCGCGCTGCATGACGTCGGTTCCAACAATCCGGACGGCATCGAGATCAAGGCCCACAAGGATGCGCAAGGACGTCCGCTCGACGGCGTTCCATTCCATCCGTACTACACGGTGCACGATCTTTACTGGCTGTCGATCTTCCTGATTCCGTTTTTCGCGGTCGTGTTTTTCTGGCCCGAGTTCGGCGGCTATTTCCTGGAGTGGAACAACTTCATCCCCGCTGATCCGCTGCAAGGGCCGACGCATATCGCGCCGCTGTGGTACTTCACGCCGTATTACTCGATCCTGCGCGCAACGACAGAGCAATTCATGTATCGCGCTCGCGATCGGAACGCTCGGCCTGGCGGCGCTGGTGATGCTGACGGTCGCCAATTCGATCGCGCGCGGCGCGATCACTGGTTGGAGCGATCGCCTTGGTGATTGGCTTCTTTACGCTCGATCCGAAGTTCTGGGGCGTCGTATTGATGGGCGTCTCGGTGATGATCTTCTTTGCGATGCCGTGGCTCGATCATTCGCCGGTGCGGTCGATGCGCTACCGCCCGTCGTGGCATTTCGCGCTGCTGATCGCGTGGGTGGTCGCCTTTCTGATCCTGGGTTATCTGGGCACGCAACCGCCGACGCCGACCGCTACGGTGATCGCGCAGGTGCTGACGCTGTTCTACTTCGCGTTCTTTGCGTTAATGCCGTGGTGGAGCCGGATGGGGACGTTTAAGCCGGTTCCCGAGCGCATTACGTTTGCGGCGCACTGAGACGCATATGAGAGCGCACATCAAGATATTCGTCGCGCGCATTGCGTTTTCGCGCTTCGGCGGTCGGCGCGATATTCGGCCTCACTTCCGCCTTCGCCTCGGAAGCGGGAGCTCCGATGGATACCTGGCCGGTCGATCGTGTGCAGAACCCGGCGGCGCTGCAAAACGGAGCGCGTTTGTTTGCAAACTATTGCATCGGTTGCCACGGGGCAAACCTGGTGCGCTGGAACCGGCTGCAGGAAATCGGTCTGAGCGACGCGCAGATTCAGCAATATCTGATCTTCGGCAATCAGAAGGTCGGCGACACGATCCGCAATTCCGCGCCGCCCTCCGATCAGAAGCGCTGGTTCGGCAAGACTCCACCGGACTTGTCGGTGATCACGCGCGCTCGTACGTCAGCCGGCCACGCAGGCACCGACTACATCTACACGCTGCTACGCGGCTACTACCGCGACGCGGGTTCGCCGACGGGGTGGAACAACGTGGCCTATCCGAACATTTCGATGCCACACGTGTTCTGGCAGGAGCAAGGTCCGCGCGAAGCCCGAATCGAATTCACCGAAGAACGCAAGGATTCGAAAAGCGGGGCGGTGCAGCAGATGCACGTGGTAACGACCTACGATGCAGCCGGTGCCTCGTCGCGCACCGAGACACCGACGGCGACGCACGGCGGCGCAGCCATTACCTATTCGTTCAAACCGCAGAATCAGGAGCAGTCGCGGCGCTTCGATGAGGACGCCGCCGACCTGGTCGCTTTCCTCTCGTTCATCACCGACCCGACCGCGGGCAAGCGCACGCAGATTGGTGTGTGGGTGTTGATATTCCTCGCACTCTTCACCGTAATCGCGTGGCGGCTCAATGCCGTCTACTGGAAAGACATCAAGTAGTTCGACCCGCAGGCGCCGGGGGACGGGCGCCTGCAGGCTCATAAAAACAAAGGGATAACAATGATGGTGCTTTACTCCGGAACAACCTGCCCGTTTTCACAGCGGTGCCGCTTCGTGCTGTTCGAAAAGGGTATGGACTTCGAGATTCGCGACGTCGATCTGTTCAACAAGCCCGAAGACATCAACACGATGAATCCGTATGGCCAAGTGCCGATCCTGGTCGAGCGTGATCTCGTGCTGTACGAATCGAACATCATCAACGAGTACATCGACGAGCGCTTTCCGCATCCGCAATTGATGCCGGCCGATCCGGTGATGCGCGCTCGCACGCGGCTGTTCCTGTTCAACTTCGAGCGCGAACTGTTCGTGCACGTGCAGACACTCGAAAACAGCAACAACCAGAAGGCGATGGAAAAGGCCCGCGCAACGATTCGCGACCGGTTGACGCAGCTGTCGCCGATCATGCTGAAGAACAAGTACATGCTCGGCGACGACTTTTCGATGCTCGACGTTGCGCTGGCGCCCTTGTTATGGCGGCTCGATCACTACGGAATCGATCTGCCGAAAACCGCCGCCCCACTGATGAAATACGCTGAACGCATGTTTTCGCGACCGGCTTATATTGAGGCGCTGACACCGTCTGAAAAGGTAATGCGCCGCTAAAGTATGAGGCCCCCACGCTCCCTTCGTTCGCTGCCCCCCAAGGGGGCGCGTCAGCGCCTTGGGGCGGCCCGGCGGCGCTGACCACTGCCTATATGGCTGACGTTTCGACCAAGCCGTATCTGATCCGCGCGATCCACGAGTGGTGCTCCGACTCGGGTCTGACGCCGTATATCGCCGTGCTGGCGGACGCGGGCGTCAATGTGCCGCACGAGTTTGTTAAGAACGGCGAAATCGTGTTGAACATTTCACCGCTTGCCACCAACCGGTTGAAGCTTGGAAACGAGTCGATCGAGTTTCAGGCGCGGTTTGGCGGTGTGGCGCGTGAAGTGACGGTGCCAGTCGACAAAGTGATTGCCGTCTATGCGCGTGAAAACGGTCAGGGCATGGCCTTCGATGTCCCGCGCAATGTGCAAGCTGTCGTGGACCCGGCGAGCGCCGACAACGATGGGGCAAAAACACTGCCGGGGCCAACGCCGATGGCACTGGTGCCGGTGCGAGCGCCGGTCACCGCCGCCGACAACAATGAGCCGAGCGACCCTCCACCACCGCCTCGGCGCGGCGATCGACCCAAGCTGACGCGGATAAAGTAGAGTCGCGCCGCTTGCAGCGTCTGCGGCCGGCATAGCTCAGTTGGTAGAGCAACGGTTTTGTAAACCGAAGGTCGGGGGTTCGAGTCCCTCTGCCGGCACCAAGCAACGATTCCCAAAAAAAACCGCGGCGCAAGGCCGCGGTTTCTTTGGTGCGATGTGGCTATTACGACGGACGGATTTCCGCAGCTTGCGGGCCCTTCGCGCCTTGCTTCACCACGAATTCGACGCGCTGTCCTTCAGTCAGCGACTTGAAGCCGCCGGCCTGAATTTCAGAGAAGTGCGCGAACAAATCCTTGCCGCCATCTTCCGGCGTGATGAATCCAAAGCCTTTTGCGTCGTTAAACCACTTGACGGTACCTGTTGCCATTTTTACGTTCCTTGATATTAAGATCAAAACAAAATCAGCCGCCGGAAAGGTCCAGCAGCGAGCTAACGATCAAGAGACGTACCTGATAAAAGAGACGCGCCGTTGTTTTACGAACCAAGCAACAGGCCAGAGATAACCGGAGAACGACAGACTCAAGCGAAAGCGAGGCAGAGTGTACGCTGTTTCGAGCCTCGTGCCACGGATCTCCGAGCATTCGTGCCGCATCCCTGAAGTGCCGACCTTCGTCGGCCTTGGCACGCCATTCGCTATAGTACATCGGCCCGCTGACATGAAGCCCGTGATGCCAACCGCGCCCGAACCTAGGAAGAACCAGCTGCTTGCCGCGCTCCCGGCCGCCGAGTGGGACCGTTGGCTGCCGCAGCTCGAATGGGTCGAGATGCCGCTGGGTCAAGTGTTGTACGAGTCGGGTACCACGCTCAGCCATGTGTACTTTCCTCTGACGGCCATCGTTTCGCTGCTGTACGTGATGGAAAACGGCGCCTCGGCTGAGATTGCGGTCGTCGGCAACGAGGGCATCGTCGGCATCTCGCTGTTCATGGGAGGCGAGTCGACTCCCAGTCGTGCGGTGGTGCAAAGCGCCGGACATGGCTATCGGCTGAATGCGCAGACGATGAAAGACGAGTTCAACCGCGCGGGTCCGGTGCTGCATCTGCTGCTTCGCTACACGCAGGCGCTGATCACACAGATGGCACAAACGGCGGTGTGCAACCGCCACCACACGCTGGATCAACAGTTGTGCCGCTGGCTGCTGCTGAGTTTGGATCGCCTGCGCGGCAATGACCTGGTGATGACGCAAGAGCTGATCGCCAACATGCTGGGCGTGCGCCGCGAAGGCGTAACGGAAGCGGCGCTGAAGTTGCAGAAGGTCGGCCTGATCCGCTACGCGCGCGGCCATATCTCGGTGCTGGATCGCGCTGGGCTGGAGCAGCGCACGTGCGAGTGTTACGCGGTTGTCAAGAACGAGTACGACCGGCTGCTTCCAGCGACGTTGGCAACTTAGCGGCTCACGATCGTTGCCCTGCTGCCACCCACATCGACCGGCAGTGCAAGCAAAAACTCAGAGCCGAGTCCCGGCCCATCGCTACGCACACTGATGCTGCCGCCATGGAGAGTCGCCAGCTCGCGCGACAATGCGAGTCCGATCCCTAAACCCTCGCAACGCTCTGGGTGCGCATCGTCCACGCGCGCAAACATGTCGAATATGCGATGAAGCCGCGCGGCCGGGATGCCGATGCCGGTGTCCAGTACACGAACCCAGACTTCGCCACGCTCGCTATCCCTCTGCGCAGAAAGCCTGATACGTCCGCCTGCAGGCGTGTACTTGGCCGCGTTGGTCAGCAAGTTGGTAACGATCTGGGTCAGTTTCACCCCGTCGGCCTGGAAGTGCACGGGTGTTAGCGGCAATTCCAGTTCGAGCTGGTGCTGCTTGGCATCGATCAACGGCTTCACTGCTTCAACCGCGGACTTCAAGACGTCGTGCAAATCGATGCGTTCCTTGCGCAGCACGATTCTGCCGTGCGCGACCGAACCGGCGTCAAGCATGTCGTCGAGCAGCCGCACCATCTGCGCGAACTGTCGTTTGACGATTGCATACGCCCGGGCCACTGCAAGCGCATCGTCTTTCGCTCTATCGATGACTTCAAGGGCGCAGCGAATCGGCATCAGCGGATTGCGCAGTTCGTGCGCCAATATCGCCAGAAACTCTTCCCTGCTTCGCCATGATTTATCGCCCACTGAGCGCGAACTTTGCAGCTGCGGAGCAAGCGGAAAGAAGAGGTCGCGCATGGGCCTCAACGCTTCCTCGCACCCGTCGGCCCGAGCAAGAAAGCGCGCAGGGTTCTGACTCGTGTAACTCATCGGTTCACTGAAGTGATCCGCGCCTCTAGTGTCACCATTTCTCATGCGTTTCCCCTTAGCCAACAAGTGATGCGGCGTCCCCGGTTCCCGATGCGGCGCGCCGACTCCATCTCCATGGCGGTCGTCTGACGCAAGGGAAACTTACGACGGGACCTTGACGCCGTCTGTTCGCTCGCGCACAGACGCGGATACCGACCTCACCTTCACGAGATGAATGCGCGCCAGGTACCGATACGAAGTCCTCCCGAGCGCCATGCTCCACGATGGGCGTGACCGCGATATGAATCGCGCCGCGATCTCACTTGAGCCGCTGATTCCGTCATCAGCGAAGGGATCGGGAAGCATCGGGAACGGCTCGCCGAGACTCGACGAACCGCCAAACACGCTTCACGGCGCGTCTGTTCGTTGCCCCTCGCCCCACGCCTCGCTTTGTAAGGGCATTCTGATCATGCTCTTTAGCCGCTCGACTTCGGCCAGTGCTAGGGCAGCTTCGGCGATCGATTGCTTTTCCAGAGCGTCTCGCAGCTTCGCTTCGGTCGCTTCTAAGACCTGCTCCGCCTTCTTAGCCAGATTGTCATGCAGCGAGCATTCGTGCCACAAGTTCGTGATCATGTGAAGCGACTTGAACATCGCGTCGGCGGCAAGTGCATCAGACTCCTGGCGCGCCATCGCCGCTTCCCTCAGCTTGTGGATGAGGGCCTCGACGTCCTCGGGACCGAACGGGCGATTGAAGCGATTTTGCATACGAGGATATTAAAAGATGTAGCCGTTACAACCTAGACGACGTGCTGGGCGCGCGCCTCCCACGACCAAGGTATCTTCTTGTGCGTTAGCGCACAGACGATACGTGCTGCCCTTCGTACTCTGTGTCCGACAGCAACTAGTGAGCTAGGGGTCTGCTTGTTCAAAACGGAGCGGCGGCAGCGATCAGATGACAATGGGAATTACTAACGGACATGCGCATGCTTGGGCCGAGAAAACGCCCGGCATGCGAGGTCGGTCCAGCGCAGCGCACGAAGCTGTCGAGCCGGCGCCTCAGCGTGCAGCATCGACGCCAGCGTTTGCAAGTACAGCGGCACTTCACCGCGCACTGGCAATCAGCGAACAACAAGTGTTGACAGCACAGCGGCAGATCGACGCTTTGCAAAGAAGAGACGAACTTCTGAAGCAGGAAGTGAATCAGCTCGCACAGGCGGTGGCGCAGGCGCGGCGGTTTTCACACTACGACCAGCTAACCGGCCTGCCGAATCGCACTTTGCTGTTGGACCGCTTTAACCAGGCTGCAGCGCGCGCAGCACGCCAGCGCAAGCAGGTGGCACTGCTATTTCTCGACCTTGACGGATTCAAGAGCATTAACGACATGCTCGGCCATGCGGCAGGTGACCGGCTGCTTCAGCAGGTGGCAGCGCGCCTGACCGCCAGTATCCGCACGTCCGACACCGCCTGCCGATACGGTGGTGACGAATTCGTCGTCCTGCTGCCTGAGCTTGAGTGCGGCGAAAGTGCGGTTGCGGCGTGCGAGAAAATCCGAGCCCATCTTGCGAAGCCGTATTTAATAGGCGGCACCAGCATCCACGTCACTGCAAGCATTGGAATGGCCGTCTATCCAACTGACGGAACTGAGTTCGATGATCTGATACAGCAGTCGGACGCCGGAATGTATTCCAACAAGGCTTGCGGTCCCGCGCCGGCCAGTGTCTTTGTCTTGCGCCCGTGATAGCAGGCTGAGCCTGCGAAGTGAAACCAGACTCCCGCCAACATCCGACACTGATAGCGTCGCCAGGCAGTTAGCCAGAAGCCGACCGCCTGCACGTCCGCTGTGTGTGCCAGCGAACCGACACGCGCGGCCGATGAGCCTATGAAGGTGCTCACTGTTCGCTGACAACCGGTTGGCGAACGTGTCAGCTGCGCGCGGGATCCATTGATATGAAAAATCCAAGCCATTTTGGCCATGCTGGCTATTTCGTAGCAGCTCTTCTATGCGACTGCGTTCGTGTCCCTCTTGGGCTGTAACCGTGCGTCGTCGTCGACGGTTGCTGTCCCAACGAAATCCACCATCGATCGCTTACGACACTTTGGAAATGGAGTTCAAAACTCCCGCGGCAGTTTTATCGAGTGATCGTCATACAGGGCCTTTTGCTGCCGGTAGCTCGCTATCAATGGATGCGACTCTGAAGCCGCTAGATCCATCGCCCGATCAAGGAAGTGCAGCTCGACACGTCACACAAGATCATCGAAATCGCGCCCGGCGTGAAGTTTTCCGCGTGGACGTTTGGCGACCAGGTGCCGGGGCCGGTGGTGCGCGCGCGCGTCGGTGACCGCATCAAGTTCACGATGACGAATCGCAGCGACGAGCCAATGCCCGCTGGCCAATTTGTCGCCGCGCCGATGATGCATTCGATGGACTTTCATTCGGCGATGGTGTCGCCTCAGGACAAATACCGCTCGATCGCGCCGGGCCAGACGATCAGCTTCGAGTTCACCGCCAACTATCCGGGCGTGTTCATGTATCACTGCGGCACACCGATGGTGCTGGAACACATCGCGTCGGGCATGTACGGAATGATGATCGTCGAGCCGCGCGATGGGTACCCGACCAAGGTCGATCGCGAGTACGCCATTCTGCAGAGTGAGTTCTACACCAAGCCCGACCCGCAAAAGCGCAAGGTCGATGGCGCCCCACTTCACGTGCTGGATGGCGAGCGTTTGCGAAGCAAGGCGCCGACGTACACGGTGTTCAACGGCCGCCATAACGGCTTTGTCGATAAACCGCTGCCGTCGAAACCCGGCGAGCGCGTACGGCTATTCGTGATGAATGTCGGCCCGTCCAACACCTCAAGCTTTCACGTCGTAGGCACGATCTTCGATCGAGTCTGGACCGAAGGTAATCCGGACAATCAATTGCGTGGCATGCAGACCGTGTTGCTCGGGTCGTCCAGCGGCGCGATCGTCGAGTTCATCGTGCCTGAAGCCGGTAGTTACATCATGGTCGATCATCACTTCGCCAACGCGTCACAAGGTGCCATCGGGCTGATCGCGGCCGGTGGCAAGCCCGATGAGCACGCACCCAAGGCCGCCGACGCCGAGCATCACAACATTCCTGCGACCGCGACCCCGACCGACCCCGTGGCAGTGCGCGGCAAGCTTGCTTTCGAATCCAAGTGTCTCGCGTGCCATTCGGTCGGTGGCGGCGACAAGCTGGGACCTGACGTCATTCGGTGTCACGCGCCGACGTGAGGAAGCGTGGCTTGTCCGCTGGATGAAGAATCCCGAAAAGATGCTTGAGTCCGACCCGATCGCGAAGGAAATGCTGGTGCGCTTCAAAGTACCGATGCCGAATCAGAACCTGAGCGATGCCGAGGTTCGCGAGTACATCGCTTATTTCAAGTGGGCCGATGCAAATTTGCGTCCGCAAGTTGCGAAGCAACCGCCGCCTGGCGCACCCGCTACTACAAAGCTGCCGTTGCAGAAGACATCCGCTACTCCGGCGGCCGATGTCGACGTCGAGTAAGGCAACCGGCAAATGAGCGCGAGGTGGTTCGTAGCCTTCCTCGACCATGTGGCCAATGTTGGCGTGGAGCTGCGGTGTTTGCGACGAAGACAAAGTGGCTGCCACCTATGATCATGGCGTGATTTTGCGTGCTGCAGCCGCGCGACAAACCGTCGTGTTCGTCGCTGTGGAGACGTCGGTGGAGCCTCAGGCGTTTGCGCAGCGCGTCGCCACCGTCGCGCCGCGTGTGAACGGCGTACTCCCGGGCAGCATCCGAACCGCAATTGCGCCAGTGACGTTCTCCTTTGTGCTCGACCCTGCGGTGCAAACTCCCGTGAGCGCCGTCGGCAGAACTGAGCCGCCTGCTTAACGTCGGAGTCGGGTTTGCGCATCTTGCGAGTCGTGTCTGCGCCACCGAGCCGCACCTGACTAGGCTGCGCGGCGAAGCGCAGCGCATCAAGGCAAAGTCAAATTCAGGCGCGCTGCGGATCGGCGCCGATCTGCCCGTCCCAGCGCGGCGCCAGTTGATGCTCGATGTCGAATAAATCGAGCACGCGGGCCAGCGTGTGATCGACCATTTGCTCGAAGCTTTGCGGCCGCTGATAGAACGCCGGCAACGGCGGGAAAATGATGCCGCCCATTAGCGTCACGGCTTCCATGTTGCGAATGTGCGCCAGGTTCAACGGCGCCTCGCGCGGCAGTAGGACAAGTCTGCGGCGCTCCTTCAAACAGACGTCGGCGGATCGCGAGATCAGATTGTCGGCATAGCCGTGCGCGACCGCAGCCAGCGTCTTCATCGAGCACGGCGCGATCACCATGCCGTTGGTCTTGAACGATCCGCTGGCAAGCGCGGCACCGACATCACCGACGCTATGCACGACGTCGGCCAATGCCTCGACATCGGCGCGTTTCAAATCGAGTTCCTGGTGGACGTTTAGCACGCCTGCCGGCGACATCAGCAGGTGTGTTTCGACTCCCAGCGTGCGCAAGTGCCGCAGCAATTGCACGCCGTAGATCGCGCCGGTAGCGCCTGTAATCGCAACGATCAGGCGCTGCATTGCCGAGGCACTAAACGACCTTGGCGTCCTTCAGCAGTGTCTGCAATTCACCCGATTCGAACATTTCGCTCATGATGTCGGAGCCACCGACGAACTGACCGTTGACGTATAGCTGCGGAACGGTCGGCCAGTTGGAAAAGTCCTTGACGCCTTGGCGCACGTCGTCGTCGTCGAGCACGTTGACGGTGATCAGATTCTTGACGCCGGACTGCTTCAGCAGGGCAATCGCGCGGCCCGAAAATCCGCATTGCGGAAACTGCGCGGTGCCTTTCATAAAGAGCACAACCGGGTTGTCTGACACTGTTTTCTTGATGAAATCTGCAGGGGTCATGGCATGTCACTCAAATTGGATTTTCCGAGTGTAGCGAGCAGTGACGGGGCGTCAAACGAGGCGCGCCAGCGTCACCCGGTCGAGTCCAGCGAAGTCGGCCAGCGTTCGTGCTTCGCACCAGGCGCCAGTATTGAACAGCGCGCGTACCGCCTCGCCCTGCTCATAGCTATGTTCAAGCGCCAGAATGCCGCCCGGCAGCAGATGCCGGGGCGCGCTTTCGATAATCTGTTGCAGGCACGCTATGCCATTTCCCGAGGCCACCAGCGCTATCTGTGGTTCGAAACGCAGTGCCTGCAAATGGGAGTCGCCGGCGGCGACGTAGGGCGGATTGCTGACGATCAGGTCGAAGCGCTGATCTGAAAGCGCGGAAAACCAGCTCCCTTTGCGGAATGCGATGTTGGCCACGCTCAATTTCGCAGCGTTCGCACGCGCCACTTCGAGCGCATCGCGCGAGACGTCGGTCGCGGTAACGTGCCATGAAGGGCGCTCGAGTGAGAGCGTAAGCGCGACGCAGCCCGAGCCTGTTCCAAGATCGAGTACCTGCGCGCCGTGGTTTAACCCGGCGGAGAGCGCGACTTCGACCAGCAGTTCGGTTTCGGGTCGCGGTATCAGAACGGCCGGAGACACCTCAAACATCCGCCCGTAGAACTCCCTTTCCCCCAGCACATAGGCAAGCGGCTCGCCGCGCTGGCACCGCTGAACGAGTTGCGCGAACGCCTGCACGTCTGCCGGAGCCACGCGTAATTCGGGTTGTGCAATCAGTCGCTCACGCGTGACACCGAGCTGATGTGCGAGCAGTGCGCGCGTGTCCGGCCTGCCCAGTGGGCTTGCAACCAACAACTCGCCGACGCTCTGCGCGACGGCCGACGCTTCACTGAACTGCATCGCCCAGCGCCGCCAGCAGTTCGGCCTGATGCTCGGCGGCGAGTCTCTCGGTCAGCTCGTCGAGATCGCCGTCCATGATCGCGTCGATTCGATACAAGGTCAGGTTGATTCGGTGATCGGTGACGCGGCCTTGCGGAAAGTTATAGGTGCGGATGCGCTCCGAGCGATCACCCGATCCGATCAGCGTCTTGCGCGTCGAGGCCTCTTTCGCCTGTTGATCGCGTGTTTGCTGGTCCTTGATGCGAGCCGCCAGAATCTTCATCGCGCGCTCGCGGTTCTTGTGCTGCGATCGGTCGTCCTGGCACTCAACCACGATATTGGTTGGCAGATGCGTGATGCGGACCGCGCTTTCGGTCTTGTTCACGTGCTGCCCGCCTGCACCTGAAGCGCGAAACACATCGATTCGAATTTCGCTCGGATCGATCTTCACGTCATCGATTTCGTCGGCCTCCGGCAGTACCGCCACCGTGCACGCCGACGTGTGAATTCGCCCTTGCGCTTCGGTCACCGGAACGCGCTGCACTCGATGGCCGCCCGATTCGAACTTCAGCTTCGAGTAGGCGCCGGCTCCGACCAACCGCACGATGACCTCTTTGTAACCGCCCATGTCGGACGCACTCTCGGAAATCATCTCGGTCGACCAGCGGTGACGCTCGGCATAGCGCATATACATGCGCAGCAGGTCCCCGGCGAACAATCCCGACTCGTCGCCGCCGGTTCCGGCACGTATCTCCAGAAAGATGTTGCGGTCGTCGTTGGGATCTCTTGGCAGCAGCAGTCCCTGCAATTCGCCTTCGAGTGCTGCGATGCGCGCTTTGGATGCATCGATCTCTTCCTCGGCAAGCGCCTTCATCTCGGGTTCGGAAAGCATCTGCTGCGCACTTTGCAGGTCGCTCTCGGCCCGCCTGTAGTCGTGAAACCGGCTAACGACAGGCTCGATTTCCGACCGCTCCTGCCCGAGCGTGCGGAAGCGATTCATGTCGCGCGCCGCGTGCTCGTCCGACAAATGCACGTCGATTTCGTCGAGCCGCTTTGCAAGCTGCTCGAGTTTGGTTCTCATGGATGACTTCATAGACGAAATCGTAGCGTGTACGGGCCGCCGGCCCGTACACGTGGTCTAACCCTTTATTCCGAGTAGAAACGCGCCAGCAGCGCCTGCAGACGTGCGTGCTCGGCGTCGTCGCCGGCGGCGCGTAGCGCGCTCATCGGATCGTGCAGAAACTTGTTGGTCAGCGCGTGCGATAGCTGCTCGATCACGCGCTCGGGTGGCTCGCCCTTGGCAAGCAGCTTCAATGCGCGCTGCAGCTCGCGCGCGCGCAGCGCGTCGGCGCGGCCGTGCAAGTCCTGGATCGTCGGCACTGCACGGCGCACCCGGATCCATTCTTCGAAATCGCGCACCCGCGATTCGATGATCGCCTCGGCTTGTGCGACTGCCGCCTGGCGCGTGTCGTTGCCGCTCGCGACCACCTTGCCGAGATCGTCGACCGTGTGCACATACACGTCGTCAAGCCGTGCAACTTCGGGTTCGACATCGCGCGGTACCGCCAGATCGACGATGAACATCGGCTTGTGCCGGCGCGTGCGAATCGCGCGCTCGACCATGCCGAGCCCGATGATCGGCAACAGGCTGGCCGTACAAGACACGACGATGTCGAACTTCGCCATCGCTTCGGGCAGATCGCCAAGCTTTATCGATTTGCCGTGCAGACGCGTCGCGAGCGCTTCGGCGCGGTCGAGCGTGCGATTCGCTACCGTGATCGACTTCGGCCGTTGCGCGGCAAAGTGCGTCGCGGTCAGATCGATCATCTCGCCGGCGCCGACGAACAACACATGGCTTTCGCCGAGCTCGCCGAAAATCTTGCGTGCGACGCGTACCGCCGCAGCCGCCATCGATACCGACTGCGTGCCGATCTCGGTCGTCGAGCGAACCTCTTTCGCGACGGCGAAGGTGCGCTGAAACAAATGGTTCAGCATCAAGCCGAGCCCGCCGGCGTTGCGCGCGAGTTTTTCGGCTTCCTTCATCTGGCCCAGGATCTGCGGCTCGCCCAACACCATCGAGTCGAGGCCGCTGGCGACACGGAACGCATGTCGCACCGCGTTCACATGCGGCAGCACGTACGAATGGCGCTGCAATTCGTCCAGATCCAGCTGGCGCTCGGCGGCGACGAACTGGTGCAGCGCCTGCTGCGCGACGTCGGGCTCTTCGACTGCGCAGTAAAGCTCGGTACGGTTGCAGGTGGAAACGATCGCGGCCTCGCTGACGCGACCGCCGGCAGGCGCGCTCAAACGCTCGCGCAATCTGCCAATCGTTGCGCCCACCTCGTCGGCCAAAAAGGCAACGCGCTCGCGCACGGCGAGCGGCGCGGTGGTGTGATTGAGCCCGAGGGTAAGGAGCTGCATCGACGATTGCGTTGGCCGCTATCGCGCGCCTGGATCCTTGTTTGGGACGCAGAATTATAGGGGCGCTACGCGGCGCAAGCTCTAATGAAAACGACGATGAACGGGGGCTGTCCGCAGTTAATCGGATTACCATGCTGCGGCGCACGCCCTCGATTTCTTAGAGGCACGCGGAGCGACACCCCCAACTGGAGCACAGGTTTGGATAAGACACCCGTTTTCTTGCCGGTTCTGCTGGGCACCAATCGAAAACTGCGCAGGAGCGTGCATGTTGCTCACTGGTTGCATGCTGCGATGTCGGCGCGGTCGGATATCGAAACACAGTTGTTCGATGTTGCGGACTTTGCGCTTCCACAAGACGACTACGGCCTGGACATCAAAGACCAGTTTCCGCAATGGCGTGACGCGATCATTCGTGCCGATGGTCTCGTCATCGTTACGCCGGAGTACAACCATGGTTACCCGGGTGCGTTAAAGAGCGTGCTCGACTTGCTGTTGAAGGAATACGTACACAAGGCGGTGGCGTTGGTCGGCGTCTCGGCGGGTGCCTGGGGCGGAACGCGCGTTATCGAGGCGATGGTGCCGATGGTGCGCGAGCTGGGTCTTGCGGTCACGTTCACGGACCTGCAGTTTCCGACCGTGCAAAACAAATTCGACGATACCGGCAAGCTGCTCGACGATGCCTATGCAAAGCGCGTCGACGGTTTTCTTGACGAGGTGGTCTGGATGAGCCGAACGCTGAAATGGGGGCGCGTGAACTTGCCTTCAAAGCACCATCCAACGATCTAAGCGCGACTTCATTCTTCATGGCTTCCACTTCAGTCGCTGTCAGGCCCGCACGCCGATCGAAAAGAGCAAGCGCACGCACAGCCTCAAACCTGATTCCGGCAACACGCCGCGATATCGTGCGGCTCGCCAGCGAATGCCGCCGGCTTGTCACGCGCCGCGCATTGATCTCGGCCGGCGCGTCGGTCATTCCACTACCGGGAGTCGATGTTGCGGTCGACATCACCGTGCTGCTGAAGATGATCGAGCAGATCAATCAACGCTTTGGATTGACGCCGGAACAGATCGAACAACTGGCACCGCACAGGAGGTTATTCGCCTACAAGGCGGTGATGGCGGTCGGCAGCGCGCTGGTCGGGCGCATCGTGACGCGCGAGGTGGTGATCAAGGTGCTGAAGACCGTGGGTGTCAGGTTGAGCGCCAAACAGGCAGCGAAATACGTACCGTTCGCCGGCCAGGCGGTAGCCGCATCGCTGTCATTCACTGCGCTAAAAGCGCTCGGCGACCGGCATGTCGACGATTGCGTGCGGGTCGCCGAAACGCTGCTCGATATTCGCGACGACAGCGTCGTCGCGACCTACTAGAAGCTAGATCACCTTGTCGTTCGCGAGCGTCTCGGTGATGGTCTTGGCGAAGTCCTGAATCGTCTGCTGCATCGAGCCGGTTGGCACGGTCGTCGACGAGCCGGACCAGAGCACCAGGTACTCCTTCGCATCGAACAGCCGCGTATCGACCAGCACTTTTTGCACGGTGTAAACGCTCGGCGGAAACGCGTACGCGGCGGACCAGTAGCTGTGGTAGTAGCCATAGAAACCGGGCCATCCAAAACCCCACGGCGGGCCGGCGACATACCCCGGCGACACCTGCACTTCATGGGTGACGCTGACCGTGCGCGAAATCAGCACCGCATCGGCGCCGACTTTTGCGACGGCCGCCTGAATCACCTGCTGCTCGGCCGGTCCATCGTCCGGCAAAAATTTGTACGACTGCACCGCCTTGACGCCGCGCGCGTTCAGTTGCGCCACCATCGCGTCTTCATAGATTCGGCGCGCGGTTGAATCGCGGTTAATGTCCATCACCATCACGCTTTTGACCGGCAGGCGATTGCCGGCCTGCGGGTTAACCCATCGCGCGTTGATCTCGGTGCTCGCACAGCCCGATAACGCCACGATGGCAGCCGCCAACAGCGCCGCGCCCGCTAATCGTCTGTTCATCATTGCCTCCTAATCTTCGTACCGGCCGAGCCTCACCTGCGTGTTACCGGGCCGCAAGTGCCGCAGCGAAGGCATCACCAGCACGGTGTTGTCGTACGGAGCCACCCAGACCTTCGTCGCCATCGCGTGCAATAGGCATGCCGGCTTTTGGAACGATTCCCAGCCCTTCGATAGGGACGACGAACTCAAAGTTCATCGACTTCGCCACGACGGGCTCTGTGACGCGAATCACTCGTTGCCGCGCCGGCGGTTTGACCTTCAATCTGGATTGGATTGAGTCAAACGAAACGCTGCCGGTCGCGGCAAGAAAGCGCAGCATCGTGTCGACCGCGACGTCGACCGCCGACTTTTCCCAGTGCTGGCCGCACTCGATCAATACCGCCGCACGCGGACTCGCCGGATCGTTGAAGCTACCCCGATCGCGCATACGCACACCCGCCGGATGGCCGGTATCGAGCAGCAGATCCGCCGGTAGTCCGACCTTGCGCGCCAAATCGACGTGCTTGTCGACCATGCCGCACACCATGATCGGCCGACATGGCTCGTGCATCGAATGAATGTCGAGCAGAAAGTCGGCGGCGTCAACGAACGGCTGCAGTTGGCGCGCCCGACGCAACTCGGCCGAATCGCGCGCACCGAATAGAACATCGTCGCCCCATACGCGGTTGTAATCCTCGTCGATATACCGCGATGCGTCCGGATCGTCGAAGTCAAAACGCGCATAGGCGTCGACGTTGGCAAAAGCAATGACCCACTTGCCGACGGCTGGCTTGATCTGCTCCCGCAGCAGGTAATCGAGCGCGTGCGCACCGCAGAACTCGTTGCCGTGCGTCAGCGCCTGCACCATCACCGTCGGGCCGGCACGCCCGGAGTCGATCGTGTGAACGTAGTCGACTCCGGTGTTGCCTTGCTTGTATTTCCCGATGTCGGGAGGCTGCACTTCGACTGGATGATGCCCGCGGACGGGCTCAGCTACGCGTTCAGTCACGCCGAACTTCCTTTCCGATGTAGTCAACGATCGCTTCGATCAGGTTCTGCAGCTTGCGCTGTAACGGCACAAAGCCGGCATTGCGTTCACGCTTTGCCTCGTCCATGTACAGCCGCTTGTTGATCTCAAGCTGCAGGCTATGGCGTCGGTCGGCGGGCTTCGAATAGGCTTTGACCAGCTCGACGCCTTTGTACGGGTCGTTGACGCTGACTGTGTGGCCCGTCGCCGCCAGGCTGGCGCGCACGAACTCGGTGAATGCCGGATCGCAGGTCGAACCATCGCGATCGCCGAGAACGAAATCTGCTCGAGGCGAACCTGGGCCTCCTTCGCCCATCTTTCCTGCCACCGAGTTCATCGAATGACAGTTGATGTGATACACGACGCCGAAGTTCGCGTGCGTCCGATCAATCGCATCTCGCAGGGCACGGTGGTACGGCGCGTGGCAGCGCTCGATACGGCCCAGCACTTCATCGACCTTCAGCTTGCGCCCGTAGATTGCACGTCCATCGTCCAGCGTTCTCCAGATTAGCGCCTTGCCGATGCGCGCCTTGCCGCTGGGCACGTGCGCGCGTGGCCATTTGCCGCCTTCGATCAAGTCGAGGTCGATGTCGCCCGCATGGCGGTTCGGGTCAAGATAGGTGCGCGGCGTCAGCGCGGCGAGCAGAGGAACACCCAGCTCTGTAGCCGGCATATACAACTCGTCGACGAAGCAATCCTCGCCGTCGCGCAAATCGAACTCCGAAACAACTGCATCGAAGTCGGCAGGAAACTCGAAGCCCGAGTGCGGCGAGTCGAGCACCAGCGGAACGCGCGGCTCTGCCGGGCCATGCAAGCGAAAGGTCACATCATTCATTGCAACGAAACAGTCCCCACGTCATTCAAATGGCACGCCGACCAGCGCGCGGGCGCGATCTCGCGCAGCGCCGGCACTTCGATCGAACAGCGCGGCATCGCATACGGACACCGCGGGTGAAAGTGACAGCCCGGCGGTGGCGCCAGCGGCGACGGAATCTCGCCCTTGATCGGGACGAACGCGCGCCGCTTGCGATCGATGCGCGGCACCTCGGTCAGCAGCGCCTGCGTGTACGGATGGTTGGGCACTGCGAACAAGGCCTCGGTGGCGGCGATCTCGACGACACGTCCAAGGTACATGACGATCACGCGATCCGACAGATGCCGGACAACGCCGAGGTCATGGCTGATAAACAGGTAGGTGAGCTGAAACTGATCGCGCAGATCCATGAACAGATTCAGCACCTGCGCCTGGATCGAGACATCGAGCGCCGCTACCGCCTCATCGCACACCAGAAACTCGGGCTTTACCGCCAACGCGCGTGCGATCCCGATGCGTGCACGCTGTCCTCCCGAAAACTGATGCGGATAGCGGCGCACATAAGCCGGATCAAGTCCGACCCGCTTTAACAATTGCGCGACGTAATCCTCGATCTGTTTGGCGTCGATCAGCCCGTGCACGCGCGGCGCTTCGCCGATGATTTGCGCTACTCGCATTCGCGGATTCAGCGATGCGAACGGATCCTGAAAAATCATCTGAATCGGTCGGCGCGCGCCGTTCATGTGCGCGACCGGCTCGCCTCGATAGCGCACGACACCATCGCTCGGTGCATAGAGGCCGCAAGCGACGCGGCCCAACGTCGATTTGCCGCAGCCGGACTCGCCGACGAGGCCGACCACCTCGCGCTCGTTGACTGCAAAGCTCACTTGATCGACTGCGTGCACGGTGTGCTCGCTGACCTTCGCGCCTAATCGTCGAGCGAATTTTTCGATGACGTCAAGGCGCTTCGAGAAGCGCTTTGACACGGCGTCGAACTCAAGCAACGAGCTCATCGACTCTTTCCGCGTACTGCAACGGGAAGTAGCAGCGCAGTTCGCGGCCGTCGACGCGCGTGATCGCCGGCATCACTTCACACGGCTCCGCAGCACGGGGGCAGCGCTGCCTGAACGCGCATCCCGGCCCGAGCGTAATCAACGACGGTGTCGAGCCGCTGATCTGCTGGAGACGCTGGCCTGGCGCGGTAGCGGCCGGTACCGAGTCGAGCAGTCCGCGCGTGTACGGATGGCGCGGCGTTTCGAGCACGTCGTCGGCGTTGCCAAGCTCGACGATGCGGCCGGCATACATCACTGCGATGCGATCGGCGAGCCCGGCGACGACCGCGAGATCGTGCGTAATCCAGATCAGCGCGGTGCCGGATTCGCGTACCAGTTTCTGCATCTCGTAAAGGATCTGGCCCTGCACGGTGACGTCCAGCGCAGTGGTCGGCTCGTCGGCAATGATCAGGTCGGGGCTGTGCAGCATCGCAATCGCGATCGCGACGCGCTGCCGCATTCCGCCGGAAAACTGGTGCGGATACTGCGCGAGACGTTCGGCAGGCGACGCGATTCCCACGCGGCTCAGTGTTGCCATCGCGCGCTGACGCGCCGACTCGCGTGATACGTGTTCATGCGCAAGCACCGTTTCGACCATCTGTGTTTCGATCGACAGGACCGGATTGAGCGTCATCATCGGATCCTGGAAGATCATCGCGATCCGCTTGCCGCGCAGAGAGCGCATGTGTTCGGGCGATGCACCGATCAGCTCGGTACCGTCGAACATGATGCTGCCGGCTGCAACGCGTCCCGGCGGATCGATCAGACCGAGAATCGAAAATCCGGTGACGGATTTTCCGGAGCCCGATTCGCCGACCAGGCCCAGCACCTCGCCGCGCTGAAGGTCGAACGAAACGTCGCCGACCGCCGGTAACAAGCCGTCGCGGGTTGCGAATTCGGTGCGCAGGTTGCGCACGCAAAGCAGTGCGGTCATCTTGCCAGCCGCGGATTCAAAATGTCGCGCAACTGATCGCCGACCAGATTGATCGCGAGGATCGTTAATAACAACGCGATGCCGGGATACATGCTGATCCAGTACTTGCCCGACATCAGTACCTCATAGCCGTTCGCGATCAATAGCCCAAGCGACGGCTCGGTCGGCGGCAGCCCGAGGCCCAGGAACGACAGCGTTGCTTCGAGCGCGATCGCGTGCGCGACCTGCACCGTGCCGACGACGATCAGCGGCGGCAGCGCATTCGGCAGCAGATGCCGCAGCACGATGCGCGCGCCTGAGAGGCCGAGCGAGCGCGCGGCCTCGATGTATTCCTTGTTGCGCTCGACGAGCGCGGCCGAGCGCGCGGTGCGCGCGTAGTACGCCCATTGCACCGTCACCAGCGCGATGATGATCTTGTCGACGCCTTTGCCGAGCACGGCAAGCAGAATCAACGCCACCAGGATCGCCGGGAAGCCAAGCTGAATGTCGACAATCCGCATCACCAGTTGTTCGAAGCGTCCGCCGAGGTAGGCGGCGAGCACGCCGAGGATCGAGCCGATCGTCAGCGCAATCGCGCCCGACAGCACGCCGACCATCAGCGATACCCGCAGCCCGTAGAAGATCGCCGACAGCATGTCGCGTCCCTGGCCATCGGTGCCGAGCCAGTAAGTCATGCCATCGAGGCTCTTCGTGCCGGGCGGCTGCCGCGAATCGAGCAGATCGAGCTTCGTCAGGTCGTACGGATTCTGTGGCGCGATCCACGGCGCGAACAGCGCGATGGCCACCACCACGAGCAGCATCGCCAAACCGAACATCGCGATCTTGCTTTCGGCAAACTGGGATGCGAACCGGCGCCACGGCAATTGCGCGCGATCGACGGCATCGACTTCGGCGATGCGACCCGATTCAATTGGCGCGGCGCTCATGTTCGCCTACTGTTGAATGTCCGCCAGCCGGACGCGCGGGTCGAGCGCCGAATACAGCAGATCGACTATCAGGTTGATCGTGATGAACATGAACACGACCACCAGCAGATACGCGACCACAACCGGGCGGTCGAGCTGGAAGATCGAATCGATCACCAGCTTGCCCATGCCCGGCCACGCGAAAATCGTTTCGGTGACTACGGCGAACGCGATCACCGATCCCAGCTCGAGCCCGATGACGGTGATCAGCGGAATCATGATGTTCTTCAGCAGATGGACGCCGATCACACGCCGGTTCGTGAGCCCCTTCGCGCGCGCGAACTTGATGTAGTCGAGCAGGCTTTGCTCGCGTACCTGCGCACGCGTTAGCCGGATGATCAGCGACAGTTTGAACAGCGCGAGGTTGATCGCCGGCAGCAGCGCGTACCTCAACCCTTCGAGATTGAAGATCGACAGTTGCAGTCCGAGCACATCGGTCGTCGGTCCGCGCCCGGTCGACGGCAGCCAGCCGAGCTGCACCGCGAACACCAGAATCAAGATCAGGCCCACCCAGAAGGTGGGCAGCGAAAACCCGAGAATCGACCCCGCCATGATGGCTTTGGCGCCCGCACTATGAGGTCGTAGCCCGGCGTACAGCCCGAGCGGAATGCCGAGCGAGACCGCGATCACCATCGCCAGGAACGCGAGCTCGAGCGTGGCCGGCATGCGCTCGAAGATCACTTCGAGTGCCGGCCGTGCATAGACGAACGAATTGCCGAGGTTGCCGGTGAACGCGCCGCCGATAAAGCTCAAATACTGTTCGTGAATCGGCTTATCGAGCCCGAGTGCCTTGCTGGCGCGCTCCTTCTCGATCTGGTCGGCGGCGGGATTGACGAGGATCTCGACCGGATCTCCGATCAGATACAAGCCGCCAAACACCAGCAGCGACGTGACCGCGAGTACCAGCAGTGTCTGCGCCAGACGGCGCAGCACGTAGACGGTCATGCGCGTTTGGAAAGCACGTCAGAGCCGCTTCTAGGGGCTCGCTTTGCCGGGACGCACTTCAAACCCAAACGTATATTGGTCGGCGCGCGCCTTGTAGTTGATTCCCTGCCGCGTCGCCCACGTACTGACTTCGTAGTGCAGCGGCACCAGGCCCATCATCTCGCCGATCGCCTTTTCGGAAGCGCGCGCCAGCATGATGCCGCGCTTCGTATCGTCGATCGTCGTCAGTGCCTGCGTCAGCAAGGCATCAACGCCGGGGTCGGAAAAGCGGCCGCGATTCGCGGTGCCCAGCCCCTGCTTCGCATCGAATGTCGCCAACAGCGCGCGCAGTGGCGACGAAGTCTCGCCGGTTTCTGCGCCCCATCCGGCGAGCAGAAACGAAAACTCGAGCTTCGAGCCGCGCGAGAAGAATACGTTCGACGGCATCGTTTCAAGCTTGGTCGGGATGCCGTTGCGCGACAAGAACTGCGCAACTGCCTGTGCCACGGCCGCATCGTTGATGTAGCGATTGTTCGGCGCATGCAGCGTCAGTCCGAATCCGTTCGGATAACCCGCTTCGGCCAGCAGTTTCTTGGCAGCCGCCGGATCGTACTTATCAGGCTTCAGCGTTTTGCTGGTGCCGAAAAACTGGTCGGGCAACAGCTGGCCGGCGGCGACTCCCTGGCCTTCCATGATCCGCGAGACGATCGCGTCACGATCGATCATCTTGCTGATCGCCTGCCGCACGCGCGGATCGCGCAGCGGATTCGCCTCCATCGGTTTGCCGTCGGTCGTAGTAACGAACGGCGAGTTCTTGTCGCGCATCGAATCCATGTGCAGATAAATGATCCGGTTCGATACCGCTGACGACAGTGCCACGCGCTTGTCTTTCTACAACTGCGCAATATCGGCCGTCGGCACGCCTTCGATCATTTGCACATCGCCTGCAAGCAGTGCCGCCACGCGCGCGGGTGCGCTTGGAATCATGCGGAAGCGAACGTTGTCCCACGCCGGCTTCGGGCCCCAATACGCATCGTTGCGCTTCAGCACGACGCGATCGCCGGCCGCGTACTCGGAGTAGCGATAGGGTCCGGTGCCGATCATCGCCTTGCCCGAATTGAAGTCCTCGGTCTTTGCCGTTTCGGCGACCGACTTCGGCAGAATCATGATGGCGCCCAGATCGTTCGGCATCAGCGGATGAGGCTTATCGGTTTTCAGGCGCAGCGTGTATTTGTCCGGGGCCTGCATGTCGACGATCGGCCGCACAAAGAAGGCGAACGACGCGGGTGAGTTCGGCACGTTCGGCACGCGCTTGAACGTTGCGATCACGTCGTCGGCGGTGAATTCCTGCCCGTTATGAAATTTCACTCCCTTGCGGAGCTTTACCTCCCACTCCAGATCGCCCAGCGCTTTCCAGGATTCGGCCAGACCCGGCAACATGCGCTGACTTTCGTCCTGTCTGATCAGTGTCTCGAACACATGCCGACCAAGGCTGTTGTTCGGCGTCAGGTTATGAAAATGGGGATCGAGGGAGGTGACGGGTGTCGACAGCCCGATCGTCAAGTCGGCGGCGTACGCCGACGCAACGAACAGCGTTGAAGCGAAGATTGCGCCTAGGGCGCGCACGCAGGCAGGCATAAGGTCTCCGAATAACGGTGAGAACACGGCGCAAGAAGGGCGGAGGAGGCGCTAGCTTAGCCGCCATTGCGGACCAGCCACTAGGCGTGGAACCCCGAGGCTAGCGCGGTAGGCTCCAAGCAGGCATGCGGCGTGCGACTTGGTTGTTTTGACGGGCTGGGAGCGCGCGCACAAGTGTGCCAGCTTGCACTGGAGCAAAGGCAATCCGATGGCTGAGCCACGTAAAAACTTCCAACAGATCGCCCACGGGCAAACGCAAACGCCCGGGGGAAGTCATGAGTTGGTCCAGTTGCGGGTGAAGCTGGAACAGGCGCTGCAAGACGCCAAGCAGGCGCGCGAAGAGCTCGCCTCGGTCAAACGCGTCAAAGATCGCTTTATGGCAGCGCTCTCTCACGAGCTACGCACGCCGCTAACACCGATCTTGATTGCGGTGCAAGCCCTCGCAAAAAATCATAGATCTGCCGCAGCCTGCGCGCGATGCTCTCGAAATGATTCGTCGCAGCGTGAAGATCGAGGCGAACTTGATCAACGACCTGCTGGATCTCACACGCGTTTCGCGTGGCAAGCTCGAAATCGATTCAGAGCCTATGGACTTGCATGCCGCAATCATGGGCGCCGTGGAAATCAGCGAAGGAGAGTTTCACTCAAAGAACCAACGTTTGACCGTTGCGCTCGAGGCTCCGCGTCACCGAACGCAAGGCGACTTCGCTCGTTTGCAAAGCGCGGTGGCAAACCTTCTGAAAAACGCCTCGAAGTTCACCCCCGAGGGCGGCGAGATTAGCGTGCGATCGCGCATCGAGAACGGCCGATTTGTCATGGCCGTAGTGGACAACGGGATCGGGATCGAGCACTCGTCCCTGCCGGCCATCTTCCATGCGCTAGGACAGGTGGACGAAGGGATTGTCCGAGAATTCGGCGGCCTAGGCCTGGGTCTTGCTCTATCGAAAGCGACGATCGAGGCGCACGGCGGGACCATCACGGCACAGAGCGTCGGCCGAAACCATGGCTCAACTTTCACCGTGGAATTGCCCCTGGCCTAGAAACCAAACGAGACCCAGTTCCAATGGTTTGCAAACCTACTACAAACTCTCAGCGTGCGGCGACGCCGCTCCGTATTCTGGTAGTTGAGAACCACGCGGATACGCGTGAGATCCTGATTTCTCTGCTTGGAAGGGCTTGGGCACACCGTAGTCGTTGCAGACTCGTGCGCAGTGCGCTCCGCATTGCGCCGCGGGCGCGTTGTGATGTGCTGATCTCCGATATCGGCCTGCCCGACGGCGATGGATGGGAATTGTTGGGTCAGCTCAATTTGCCTCGCCCAATGTACGCAATTGCAATGAGTGGCTACGGAATGAAGGCCGACCGCACACGCAGTAAGGTCGCGGGCTATCGGCATCACCTGGTTAAACCTATGGGGATCGAGCAGCTAGAAGCAATTCTGGAGAGGGGTGGCTGCAGAACTCAGTAAGCCGACGCGAGCCTCGCAAGAAAGGTCCCGAACGTCTCTCCGCTCACGTTCAGTCCTCGAAGAGTTGAATCGCGCCGTTCACTTTCGCTTCGTGCGCACTGGAAATGATGGTGGCCAAGGACGGAATTGAACCGCCGACACAAGGATTTTCAGTCCTCTGCTCTACCAACTGAGCTACTTGGCCTTGCTATCTGATTAGTGAAATGGCGGTTGAGGGCTGCGAGTTCTCGCCATCGCGAAGGGCGCGAAGTATAGCCGGACGTTGTCGCGTCAGCGGCATAATCGTCGGCTCTGATGGTGGCTTCCTCATTCGACATTGCGGTGGTGGGTTCCGGTGTTCCGGGGCTGGCTACCGCGCTCGGTTTTGCTCAGCAGGGTCTTAGCGTTGCGTTAATCGGCCCGCGGCCGAAACCGCATGCGCCGACCCGTTCGGCGCCTTTTGATCCTCGCATTTATGCCGTTGCTCCCTCGAGCGTGGCGTTGCTCGAAGGTCTCGGCGTTTGGGCCAGTGTCGATCAACAGCGCATATGTGCGGTCGAGCACATGCGCGTATTCGGCGATGACGGGCCAGAGTTGTCGTTCGATGCTTATGGCGCGACGGTCGAACGGCTTGCGACGATCGTCGAAGAAGGCGAGCTATTGCGAGTGCTCGATGCGGCATGCGGTTTTCAGCCATCGATCAAGCGGATTCCATCGTCGTTCGCTGCACTCAGTGCGAGGGCTGATGCGATCGATGTCACTCTTGAAGGCGCTTCGCTTGCGGTAAAGCTGTTGGTCGGCGCTGATGGGGCGAACTCTTCGGTGCGCGCCGCGGCCGGTATTAGTGCGACCACCAAGTCGTACGATCAAACCGCAGTCGTTGCTAACTTCGGATGCGCCCGCCCGCATCTGAATACGGCGTCGCAATGGTTTACCGATGAGGGGGTCGTCGCCCTATTGCCGCTGCCCGGCGAGCGCGTGTCACTCGTGTGGTCGGCCCCGCAGGAGCTGGCTTCCGAGTTGGCGGCGCTGAGCCCCGATCGGCTGGCAAACCGTGTTACCGAGCGCTGCGCGTCGGCAGCGGGAGACTCTGCCCCCCTCGGTCCATTGACTGCGATGGGCGCCGCGCACACATTTCCGCTGCGACAGGTTGCCGTGTCGCGTCTGATTGCATCGCGCGTTGCCTTGGTTGGCGACGCTGCGCACGTGATTCATCCGCTCGCCGGTCAGGGGCTCAATCTCGGCCTGCAGGACACGGCTCTGCTGCACGAAGTTGTGCGTGCGCGCGAGCCGTTTCGCGATGTTGGTGACGTGACCTTACTGCGGCGTTACGAAAGAGGGCGTGCCGAAGCGCTCGGCCTGATGCGGTTTACTACGGATTCGTTGGCGCGACTTTTCGCGTTCGATGACCCGCTGGTGCGCCGCTTGCGCAATGCCGGTTTGGCGGCAGTAAACCGCCTGAGTCCACTGAAAAACGCCTTAATTCGCCGGGCGCTCGGTTGAACTGGATCAACGGTGGGTGGTCTACCCTGCCTACTCGCCCGCTCTCATTACACTCGCGGCTCGCCGCTAGATGCCGGAGAACAAAGACATGAAACGCCTGATTCGATTCGCTGCTGCAACGGCCGTATGGTCGACCACGACCATGCTGGCCTGTTCGATGGCATTGGCACAAATGCCGGCGAAGCCGATCGAGAACAAGAACGCTCCGGCTCCCGGAAGCCCCGAAGCGCAGGTTGCAGCGCGGTTTACCGAAAAATCCGGCGGGCAGAAGCCGGATCAAGTGTTTAAGGGCCGCGGCGGTTTGTACGAAGTGCTCGTCGGTGGCCAGATCTATTACGTCGATTCCGATGTGTCGTTTGTGCTTGCAGGGCGAATGTTTGATCCCCGCACGCGCGAAGACTTGACGCAAAAACGGCTCGATGTCGCGCTCAAGGTTGACTTCAAGTCATTGCCGCTCGATCGCGCGGTGAAAACGGTGCGCGGTGACGGCTCGCGCGTGATGGTGACGTTCGAGGATCCGAATTGCGGTTACTGCAAGCGGCTGTGGCAGAACATGGCTGAGCTGAAGAACGTGACGATCTACACGTTCCTGTATCCGATTCTGTCTCCCGATTCCATGGAGAAATCGAAAGCGATCTGGTGCTCGAAGGATCGCGCAGCAAGCTGGGATGAGCACATGGTGCAGAACAAGACGAGTGCAGCAGCGCCGTCCGATTGCAAGACATCCGCTCGAGCAGAATGTGGCTTTGGGCCAGCAACTCGGCATCAGCGGCACGCCGACGATCGTGTTTGCCGACGGAACGCGCTCGGCGGGTGCGATGCCGGTGCCGGCGATTGAACAGCGCCTGGCGGCCGTCAAGAAATAGTCAGCGCTTAGGTAGCAAGGATTCGGGCGTGGTGCCCTTTGGCACCAGTAGCCACGCCTGGCCTTCGTATTTTTGACGCCCGGCGCGCTCGCCCGCTGCGGCTCCAAATCCCCAGAAAAAATCGAATCGCAGCGGACCGCGAATGGCGCCGCCCGTGTCCTGCGCCATCATGGGTCGCACCATCGGAGTCTGCGAATTCGGATCGGTGGTCGCCAGCACGACCGGCGCACCCAGCGGAATGAAGCGCGCATCAGCCGCTAGCGAATAGCCCGGCGTCAGCGCGACGCCGAGCGCGCCCAGCGGGCCGGCGTTTGCATTTCCAAGCGGCAGTTCACGAAAGAAAACAAAGCTCGAGTTGTGATCGAGCGCCTCTTTCAACCGTGTTGGATTGCGTTGCGCCCATGCCTTAATACCCTGCATCGACGCCTGATCGATCGTCAACTGCCCCTGGTCAACCAACCATCGGCCCAGCGATCGATACGGATGGCCGTTTTGATCGCCGTATCCGACCCGCACGGTACTGCCATCGTCAAACTGCACGCGGCCCGAGCCCTGGATCTGCAGAAAAAAAGCTTCGATCGAATCATCCACCCACAGCAGCTCCTGCCCGGCCAACGTGTTCGCGCCGGTGATCTCAGCGCGAGTGGCGTATGGAACGATGCGCCGACCTTGCAGCTTTCCGCGCAGGCGCATGTTCGAAAGCTCCGGGTAAACAGACGCCAGGTCAACCACAATCAGGTCGTCGGGCACGCGATAAATCGGCACTGCATACTTGTCGGAACGCACTCGGCTGCCGCGCAGCAGCGGTTCGTAGTAGCCGGTTACCAGGCCGCTGGTGATTGCCTCAGCTTCCAAGCTGCTTTCTGCCTGCCGTGACGACACACGATAGGTGTCGAAGCGCGCGGTAAAGAATTCGCGCACGGCCGCGCCGTCGCGAGTATCGACCGCAAGCGTCTGGGCGCACACCTCGCGCCATGCATCGCGCCGCGCCAGTGCGCTGCACGAGTTTAGAAAGGCCGGCCACGCGGCCACCCATTCGCTCAGCGGAATCGGGGGAAGTGCATCGAAGCCAACCCGCTCGTAACTCGCACGAGTTTCGGGTTGAGGGGTAGGCACGGCTACGCGTGGTGCCGTGACTGGCGGTAATGTCGGCGTACCGGGTGCGGGCGATGGTGTTCTTGGCGGAGCCGGCGTCGCAACCTTAGGCGCGGGCGCAACCGCACAACCCACAAGCCAGAGCAAGACAAGTGCAAAACTACAATGCCGCAACCGGGGTCGATATCCAACCATGTGGCTAATTTTGCTTGAAGCAGCGCTGGCCGTTGCGCTGCTTGTCTTCATCGTCTGGTGGACGATGTTCGACAAGCCGAAGAAAAAGGACTAGTGCAGAGTTTGCGGCATCGACAGTACGAATTCCGGAATGCTCGCTTCGAATTGCGTGCCGTCGGCACCGACGCAGTGATAGGTACCGCGCATCGAGCCCACCGGTGTCGGTAGCGGGCAGCCGCTGGTGTACTCGAACGCTTCGCCGGGCTGCAGGATCGGTTGCTCGCCAACGACGCCATCGCCCTCGACTTCCTCGATCTTGTTATTGGCGTCCGTGATGATCCAGTGACGCGAGATCAATTGGGCGGTCGCCTCGCCGGTGTTTTTGATCGTGACCGTGTACGCGAACATGAACGTGTCTTCCGACGGGTTCGAGTAGTCGGGCAGGAACTGCGGGCGCACGGTAATCGCGAACTGATACTTGGCCATGTGGTGTAAGTCGGTCTATCGAGAAAGCTGACCCTTAGAATAAACGCAGCCGCCGAGGTTCCGATGACTACAACAAACCACCGAATCGCCCCCAGCATTTTGTCTGCCGATTTCGCTCGGTTGGGCGAGGAGGTAAAGGCCGTGGTCGCAGCCGGCGCCGACTGGATCCACTTTGACGTTATGGATAACCACTATGTGCCCAATCTGACGATCGGGCCGCTGGTGTGCGAAGCGATACGTCCGCTGGTCAACGTACCGATCGACGTGCACCTGATGGTGAAGCCGGTCGATCGCATCGTGCCGGACTTTGCCAAAGCCGGTGCCAACGTGATCACGTTTCACCCTGAAGCGTCCGACCATATCGATCGCACGTTATCGCTGATTCGCGAATCGGGGTGCAAGGCGGGGCTGGTTTTCAATCCTGCGACCCCGCTGGTGTACATGGATCACGTAATGGACAAGCTTGATGTCGTGCTGCTGATGTCAGTTAACCCGGGTTTTGGCGGGCAGGCGTTTATCCCTGAGACGTTGCGCAAAGTGACGGCAGCGCGCGCGAAAGTCGACGCGTACAAGAAGGCAAGTGGGCGTCAGATTCTGGTCGAGATAGATGGCGGCGTGAAGATCGACAACATTGCGGAGATCGCCCGCGCCGGCGCCGATACGTTCGTTGCCGGCAGCGCGATTTTCGGTGCGCGCGACCCCAGTGGTGGGTATGCCGGCGTCATGCGTCGGATGCGTGACGCGCTCGCCACTGCATGACGTCGCGCTTTAAAGCGCGTGCGGTTTTGATTGACTTGGATGGCACGCTGGTCGATTCGTTGCCGGACATCGCCTGCGCGGTCAATTCGATGTGAGCAGAGCTCGGATTGGCTATCGCTGCCCCGTGAGCAAATTGCGTCGTACGTCGGCAAGGGTGTCGACGTGCTTGTCCATCGCACACTGACCGGCACGATGGACGATCAAGCGCCGCCCGAAGCCTTTCACCGTGGCAAGACGTCGTTCGATCGGCATTACAGCCAAGTCAACGGCAATGAATCGCGCGTTTATCCCGGCGTTCATCAGGCGTTGGAAGAACTGCAACGAAAGGGCATGCCGCTCGGATGCGTGACCAACAAGCCGCGCGCATTCACGCTGCAACTACTGGAGCGCACGAATTTGAAAGCGGCGTTCGCGGCGATCGTTAGCGGTGACGACACGCAGCAAAAGAAACCGGATGCAGAGCCGATGCTGCACGCATGCCGGCTTCTCGGCGTCGCACCTGCAGACGCGACGGTCATCGGCGATTCGGAAAACGACGTGCTCTCTGCGCGCGCCGCGGGCTGCCGCGTGATCGTCGTAGAGACCGGTTACAACGAGGGTAAATCGCTATCCGATCTGGACGCCGATGCTATAGTGCCCACGCTGTTGCACGCGGCTCGCCTGATCGAGCCGCAACCTCTTTAAGTTCGACTACCGATGGCACTTTTTGACGAGATCAGCCGGCTTTTCTTCCAGGGCTACGCCCGGGGAGCCTGGCTTTGGCGTAGCTGCACGCGCAGCTAACGCCGCCGTGTACGCACGGCACTCGCTCATTGGCTTACAAGATCGCCGCTCCAGCGGCACTTCGTTGCAATCGGTTTGATGAAATGACTGAACTCGAATTCAAGGCGCTTGCGGCACAGGGGTACAACCGCATTCCGCTGATCGCGGAAAGCTTCGCGGACCTTGAAACGCCGTTGTCGCTTTATCTAAAGCTCGCCAACGAGCCGAACACCTTCTTGCTGGAATCCGTCGTCGGCGGCGAGCGCTTCGGACGCTATTCGTTTATTGGACTGGCCGCACGTACGTCGATGCGATCGTTTATTCGTGGCGATGGCGCGACGACCGAAATTGTCGAAGGTGGCGTAGTCACGCAAACGTTCGACGGTGATCCGCTCTCTGCGGTGCAGCGTTACTCTGAACAGTTCAAGGTCGCTGTGCGACCCGGGTTGCCACGCTTTGCAGGCGGATTGGCCGGCTACTTTGGTTACGACACGGTGCGGGTTATCGAGAAGAAACTCGCACGCCCAAAGCCCGACGACATCGGCGTGCCCGATATCTTGCTGTTGCTCGCCGAAGAAGTCGCAGTGATCGATAACTTGGCGGGCCGCATTTACCTGATCGTTTACGCCGACCCGGGAAAGAGCGAGGCCTATGCGAAGGCGCGGCAGCGACTGCGTGAATTGAAGACGCGCCTGTCTCGCCCAATCGAGCCGCCACATGCGCGCGCCAGCGTACGCCGCGAGGAATATCGCGAGCTCGCGAAGAGCGATTACCTGCAGTCGGTCGGCAAAGCCAAGGAATACATCGCGGCGGGCGATGTGATGCAGGTGCAATTAGGCCAGCGCATTCGTAAACCGTATGCGGACTCGCCGCTGTCGCTGTATCGCGCATTGCGCACGCTGAACCCGTCGCCGTATATGTACTTCTACAACTTCGGCGACTTTCATGTGGTCGGTGCGTCGCCGGAAATCCTGGTGCGCAGCGAAGACCGGCAAGGCAAGCGCTACGTGGCAATTCGCCCGATCGCCGGCACGCGGCCGCGCGGCGCAACGCCCGAGCAGGATGACGCGCTCGGCGCGGAACTGTTAGCCGATCCTAAGGAGCGTGCCGAGCACTTGATGTTGATCGATCTTGCGCGCAACGATATCGGCCGTATTGTCGAGACGGGCAGTGTCAAGGTCACCGAGCAATACGTGATCGAAAAGTATTCGCACGTACAGCATCTGGTCAGCCACGTCGAAGGCGCGCTCAAGTCCGGCATGAACAATTTCGACGTGCTGCGTGCGACGTTTCCGGCCGGAACACTGACCGGTGCTCCGAAGGTTCGCGCGATGGAAATCATCGACGAGCTCGAGCCCGTCAAGCGCGGTATCTATGGCGGCGCGGTCGGCTACCTGAGCTTCGCGGGCGATATGGATTTGGCGATAGCGATTCGTACCGCCGTCGTTAAGGGCAATATGCTGTTCGTACAAGCAGCCGCCGGCATCGTTGCCGACTCTGTTGCGGAAAACGAATGGAAGGAAACCGAAGTAAAGGCACGCGCAGTGTTGCGCGCAGCCGAGCAGGTCGAGGACGGATTCGAGGCTGAATGATCGATGCTGTTGATGATCGATAACTACGACAGCTTCACCTATAACCTCGTGCAGTATTTCGGCGAGCTTGGCGAAGAGGTTCAGGTCGCGCGCAACGACGAGATCACGCTCGATCAGATCGAGAAACTTGCGCCAAAGCGCATCTGTATTTCTCCGGGGCCTTGTTCGCCCAACGAAGCCGGCATTTCTCTCGCATTGCTGCAACGATTTGCAGAGCGCATACCGATTCTTGGTGTATGCCTGGGGCATCAAGCAATCGGTCAGGCATTCGGCGGAAAGGTCGTTCGCGCAAAGACGCTGATGCACGGCAAGGTGTCGGCGGTGGAGCACACGGCGTCCGGCGTGTTTGCAAACGTGCCGAATCGCTTTAGCGCTGCGCGGTATCACTCACTGGCCGTAGAACGCGCGTCACTTCCGGACTGTCTTGGAAGTCACTGCCTGGACCGACGATGGTGAAATTATGGGTTTGCGCCATCGCACGTTGCCGATCGAAGGCGTTCAGTTTCATCCGGAGTCGATTGCAACCGAGCACGGGCACGCACTGTTGAGAAACTTTTTGCAGATGTCGGAGGGTCGAGTATGTCGATAGCACCTACCGATGCGCTGGTTCGATGCATCGAACATCGCGAAATCTTTCCGGATGAAATGCTTTCGCTATGGCGGCGACTGATGAGCGGCGAGTTGACCCCGGTGCAGATTGCGGCGCTGACGATGGGCCTGCGAGTCAAGAAAGAAACGATTGGTGAGATTGCAGCCGCAGCGCAGATCATGCGCGAATTCGCGACGAAGGTGGAGCTGACCGATCGAACGCATCTGGTTGACCTTTGCGGAACCGGCGGCGATTCGGCCGGCACTTTCAATATTTCGACCGCGTCGATGTTCGTCGCAGCCGCGGCGGGCGCGCGCGTGGCCAAACACGGTGGGCGCAGTGTCTCGTCCGGATCCGGCAGTGCCGACGTGCTGGAAGCGTTGGGCGCAAAGATCACGCTAACGCCGGAACAAGTGGCGAAGTGCATCGACGAGACCGGCATCGGCTTCATGTTTGCGCCGAATCATCACGCGGCGATGAAGCACGCGGCGCCGGTGCGCAAGGAACTCGGCGTGCGGACGATCTTCAACTTGCTTGGACCTCTAACCAATCCGGCGGGCGCGCCGAATCAGATGATGGGCGTGTTTCATCCTGACCTCGTCGGTATCCAGGTGCGGGTGTTGCAGCAACTGGGCTCCCACCATGTGCTGACCGTCTATGGCAAAGACGGCATGGATGAAGTTTCACTCGGCGCGGCAACAATGGTCGGTGAACTGAAGGACGGCGTGGTGCGCGAGTACGAGATTCATCCCGAAGACTTTGGCCTCGACATGATCTCGAACCGCGGCTTGAAGGTCGGCAACGCAGCCGAGTCGAAGACGATGGTGCTCGCCGCGCTCGATAACGCCGAGGGAACGCCGCGCGAAATCGTGATCTTGAACGCCGGCGTAGCGCTTTACGCCGCTAACGTGGCCGACTCGATTGGCGACGGAATCACGCGCGCGCGCTCGGCAGTGGCGAGTGGAGCTGCCAAGAAGGTACTCGAGCATTTCGTGGCGACTACGCAGAAATTGGCGTCGTGAGATTTCCATTTGGAAAACATTCTTGATCGAATCCTCGCAACAAAGCGGGATGAGGTCGCGCAAGCCCAAAAGCAGCGTTCACTGGTTGAAGTTCGGCGTGATGCCGAGCATCGACATGATGGTCGGGATTTTGTCGGCGCCATTCGCAGCAAGCTTGAACACCGTCGTCCGGCGGTAATTGCCGAGATCAAGAAGGCAAGTCCATCAAAGGGAGTGCTGCGCGAGCACTTTGACCCCGCCCAGATCGGTGCCAGCTACGCCGAGAATGGCGCGGCGTGTCTTTCGGTGTTAACCGATGCGCAGTACTTTCAAGGCTCGCTGGACGACCTTGTCGCAGCGCGCACGGCCAGCGGGTTGCCGGCGTTGCGCAAGGATTTTGTTGTTGACGGCTATCAGATCTTTCAAGCGCGCGCGTCTGGCGCTGATGCCATCCTGTTGATAGTCGCTGCGCTATCGGATAGTCAATTGGAAGATTTCGAAGCGATCGCTGCCTCGCTCGGGTTGGCGGTGCTGGCAGAAGTTCACGACGAGACCGAGTTAAGACGGGCACTAAGTCTTAAGACGCCTTTAATCGGAATCAACAATCGCAACTTGCGTTCGTTCGAGACGTCGCTGCAGACCACGCTCGACTTGCTACCTCAAGTGCCTTCCGATCGAATCGTCGTGACAGAGAGCGGCATTCTTGCTCCGTCCGACGTCGCGCGCATGCGGGAAGCGGGTGTGCACGTATTCCTGGTCGGCGAGGCGCTGATGCGTTCGCCAGATCCCGGCGGCGAACTCGCACGACTTTTCGCGTGATCGGCGATTTGCAGCTCGCGCCAGGCTGGGCGGCGCTGGTCGAAGCATTCTTTCTAACGCCGGACGGCGAAAAGCTGCGCGCGTTCCTTGAAGAGCGGCGGTTAGCAGGCGCGGCGATTTTTCCTCCGCAACCGCTGCGCGCACTGTCGCTTACACCATTCGATGAAGTGCGCGTGGTGATTCTCGGTCAGGACCCTTATCACGGTGAAGGCCAGGCGCATGGGCTCGCATTTTCGGTGCCGCAAGGGACCAAAGTGCCTCCGAGTCTGCGCAATATTTTTGCTGAACTCCAGCGCGATCTTGGCTGCGCGCCGCCGGTCGATGGCACGCTCGATCGTTGGGCGCGGCAAGGCGTATTGCTTCTAAACGCAGTCTTTACGGTCGAGCGCGGCATCCCTGGCGCGCATGCGCGCAAAGGCTGGGAAACGTTGACGTCGATGCTGCTCGGCGCACTTGCCGCCGATCAGCGCCCGAAAGTTTTCATGTTGTGGGGGGCGTTGGCGCAAGCCTGGCGGGCGAGCCTGACTGAGCCGCATTTGATACTGCAAGCGAATCATCCATCGCCGCTATCCGCCCGACGTCCGCCGATTCCGTTTGTGGGATGTGGACACTTCTCGCAAGCGAACGCCTTTTTGCAGCAGCACGGCCGCGGACAAATCGACTGGTGCTAACTGCGCCGAGTCGCGGAGCGTGCTCGACCTAGCCAACCTCGGCGCAGTTGCTGCGCAGCGCGCGCGCTTTTCGGGTCAGCCTCGAGCACGAACTTTAGCGGGGGCTGCGTGGCGAGCTTGACCTCGAAACGCATCAGTTCGTCGCGCCGAAATACAAGAATCTCGATGACATCGCCGGTCGCATACCGCGATAACAACGTATCTAGATTGGCCGGCGTCGTGCGCAGCCCATCGAATGCAACCAATACATCGTTAGCAGACAACCCAGCAGCTTGCGCCGGAGAGGCGTCGAACACGTGTGCGACCTTGCACTCCAGATTGGTGTTCGCGGTCTTTATTCCAAGCAATGCGAAATGCGCAGCATCGACATCGGGCCGACGCGCGCAGATCACGCCGAACGGAGCGAACAAAGCTTCGTAATCTGGGTCGCTCGTTCCTTCGGTCCATTCGGCAATCTCGCGCGCTAGCGACAATCCGGTCGCCTGTTCAACCGCTCGCGCAATTTGATCTTCCGCCACACCCTCGTAATCGGCGCCGGCGGTCTTCCACTGCTTCCAAAGCAATCGCATCACATCATCAAGCGACCGTTTCCCTTTCGTCCGCGCACGGATCGATAGATCGATCGCGAGTCCGACCAGTGAGCCCTTCTGGTAATAACTGACGACGCTGTTCGGCGCGTTTTCGTCCTGGCGGTAGTACTTGATCCACGCGTCAAAAGAGCTATCGGCCACGCTTTGCTTCAGCCGGCTTGATCGCTGGGTCACTGTCGTCACAGTCTTTGCGAGGCCTGTCAGGTACTGGGCTTCGGTCAGCAGCCCGGCACGCGTCAGCAGCAAGTCGTCGTAGTACGAAGTAAAGCCTTCGAATGCCCATAGCAGCCGTGTGTGATTTTCGCGGCTGAGGTCATACGGCACGAACGCCGCAGGTTTGATTCGTTTGACGTTCCACGAATGAAAATACTCATGGCTCGCGAGCCCAAGAAAGTTGCGATAGGCCTCAGTGGTTTCGGTCATGCCGATAAATGGCAGCCCTTCGCGCTTGGTCACCAGCGCAGTTGAGCTGCGATGTTCGAGGCCGCCGTAGCCGTCGCCCAACGCCATTGTCAGAAACGTATAGCGGTCAAATGGTGTCTTATGCGATCGCGGCTCGAACATTCTGACCTGCGTTTCGCATAGCTTGAGCAAGGTCGGCAGTCATCCTTGCCATGTCGAGCTTCGGCACGCGCCCAGTGATCACGATTTCGTGCGGAGTGTCGAGCACGCTGAAGCGGCCCAATTGAAACTCGCCCATTTCGACCGGGCAGTCGATCAGCTCGTCGTAGTTAGCGGCTTCGTAGGTACCGAAGGAGTGACGTCGCGTTCCTCGCGACGGAGCAAGCGCGGTCGCAACTCGCCAGGTGCGATAGCGTGCACCTGCCGGCGGCAGAATGTCGACCGTGCAACGCTGGTGTTGCAAGCCGAGCGGCAGCAGAAACACCGACGTGCCGTTGAAAAACCCATGCGTCTCATCCAGATGCGCGGCCCGCACCGATAGATCCCACGCGTAAACCTCGTATGCAAGCTCGATCAGCTTCGAGGGTGGCGCGCGCCACGTGTGTTTATCTACTTTTTCCAGCACGACCCGGCGACCGTCGGCGAGTGCGCTGATTCGCACGATGTTGCGCGCGAACTCGCGAATCATGTAGCTGCCAGGAATCCAGGCGGGCAGCATGAAGTGCTGGCCATGGGGATCGGGCTGCTCGACCCGGCACGTCACATGGAACAAGTGAGCAGCGGGCGACGCCGGACGTATTGCGTAGAAAATACTCATGGGGCGGCCGCTCGATTAGCCGCGCAACACTTCAAGCACGTCCGATCTGAATTCGCGCTGGTAAAGCAGGAAAACGATGCCTGCGGTGGCTAAAGCAAAGGCCAGCGGCGAAGAAAACCACATCAGCGCAGCGAAGGCCATGTAGTAGGCGCGTAATCCGTCGTTAAAAGTCTCTGCGGCCATGCCGATGATTCGGCCTGCACGCTTCGCATACTCCTCGCGGTTGGCTTGGCCGCTTTCGAAAACTTGGGCCTCTGGCATTGACGCGATCAGCAGCGCGCCAAAGGTGTACTGCCGCATCGACCACGTAAACCTGAAAAACGCATACACGAAGATTACGAGCAGCAGCATCAGCTTCAGGTCGAACACGAACGGACTGGTGATTGTGGTAAACGGAAACTCTTTGACCAGATCGGCGGCGCCTTGCGTGCCGAGCACTGCCAGCAATCCGCCGATGATCAGGATCGTCGTCGAGGCGAAAAATGACGGGCTGGTGGAGAGGTTTTGCACGACCACCGCGTCCACCACTCTGTTTTCGCGGCTGGTCGTTTGCATCATCCATAACAGCCGATAACGATTGGTGTTTGCCAGCAGCGAGCCCGCCGCTCCGGTACGCCGTCCGGCAAACATCGCGTAGCCAATCCATGCGATGAAAAATCCCGCCAGCGCCAGCCAATCGGCGAGCGTCATCACCTTGAACGCTTGCAGCAGTTGCATTGCCGCGCAGCATAGAACACTGCGCTGACAATGCTAGAAGCGGCCGATGTACGTCAACGCTTACGAGTCAGCCGCAGCAATCCCCAAACGACCAGTCCGGCCACCATTACGTAAAGCGCAATGCTGACGGCCTGTTTGGACTGCGCATAGGTGACGCTGGAATAGAACAGATAGCCACAGGTGGCAATAAAAACGATCGGCAAGATCGGATACAGCGGGACCTTAAATGGGCGAGCGACTGTCGGCTCGCGAAAGCGCAGCACGAACAAGGCAACTCCAGCTAGCAGAAAGAAAAACCAAAACACCGGCGCAGTGAACTCGACCATTGCCGAGAAGCCGTCCTTCTGCATGGCGCCGAACGCAATCAGCGCGAGTGCGATGCCGCCCTGAACGAAAAACGCGACCATCGGCACGTTACGGGCGTCCTGCCAGCGGCTCATAAAAGAAAGCTGCGGCCAGTCTCGTCCCAGCGCGTAGTTGGTGCGCGCTCCGACGATCATCGTCGCGTTAATGGACGTCAATGTCGCAATACCGACGATGACGCCGATCAGTTGCGCGCCGGACGGGCCAAACGCTGCTTGCATGACGTCGGCTCCCACGGCGTTGCTCTTTTGCATGCCAGCCAGACCCAGGCCGTGTAATACCGCAAGGACAAACGCAAGGTAGACGACCGTGATCACCACGATCGCCAAGACCAACGTGCGCACGATTGCACGCGGGCCACCTTTGACCTCGGCCGATATGTAGGCGCCTTCGTTCCAGCCGCCGTACGTCAGCAATACGAATACCATCGCCAGTCCGAACAACGGAGGCATGCCGGAGCTCGATGCGGCCGCCGTTGCAGGCGCTGCGGCGGGCGCGGTTGCCAGTAGGCCGGCCAGCGTTACCAGCAGCAAGCCCGACACTTCGAGAATAGTCAGAACGTTTTGCGTGCGTGCGGATTCGCGCAACCCGATGATGTTCAGGACCGTCAACACGATGACGGTGATCGCAGCGTAAATCGCTGATGAATTGGGGCCGAACGAAACCACCCGGCTCATGTAATCGCCGAACACGAATGCGAGCAGCGCAATCGAGCCGGTGGTGATGACGGCAACGCGAGCCCACGCGAAAAAGAAGCTGACGTCACGTCCGTACGCACGCGTCAGAAAGTGGTAGTCACCACCCGCATTGGGAAATGTGCTTGCCAGTTCTGCGTAGCAGAGGGCGCCGATCAGGGTAAGCACGCCGCCCAAAACCCACGCGGTCAACATCCATTCGACCGAGCCGGTAACGCCAGCCACCATCGACGGCGTTCTGAAGATACCGGCGCCGATCACGATGCCAACAACGATCATCGCGCCATCGAACACAGACAGAACGGGCCGTGGCGCTGCACCAAAGGTAGGAGACAAGCCGGGCGCGTGCGAAGCATCTTTCATTCGGTGTCCTTTGCGAAATGAAGCGAGAGATAGCAAAAGCCCCGCGTGTGCGGGGCTTCAGCGGTCAAGCAAAGTGCGACGTGATTACTTGCGGGTCCCAGTGACCTTGGTTTCGGTGCCGCCGGCGCCTTTCAGTGTGCCTGTCAGCTCGTTGCCGCGCACGGTGCCGGTGAGTGTGCGTGTCACACCCTTGTCGTCGTTAAACGCAAAGCGAACCTCTTCGCCGCGCACGGTTGCGCCCACCAAGGGTTGCTTAGCCGAGCCGGTGGTTAGATCGCCAGTGATCTTCTGATATTTCTGGCTCAGATTGACGGTGTACGCATTGGTCGAACCCTGCTCGCGTAAGGTCCATGCACCTTCGACTTTGGCTGGCACGATCCACAGATAGGCGGTGCGGTAGTCGACCTCTGCCGTTTCATCGGGCTCCCAATCGCCCATCGTGAATTGATGCGAAGTCACGCGCGTGCCGGGCTTCATGTTCAGGATCGTCGGGCGCAGCCGTAGATTCAGCTCCGGCAGCAGGTACATCGTTACGACCGATGCCTTGCTGAAGTCTTCCTTGAAGACGTCGCCCTGGATGATGCGAGTCTTGCCGGTCAGCTCCTCTGCTTGTACGTAGCATTGAGCCAGCTTCGCCATATCGGGGTTGTATTCGATACCGACCGCCGTGGCACCTAGCTTCCCGGCTGCGATTGCAATTTTTCCGTCGCCGGCGCCTAAGTCATAGACCGTATCTTGCGGGGTGACCTTGGCCATGCGCAACATGCGCTGCACGATTTCGTCAGGTGTTGGCACCCAAACCACATCCTTACCGGCCTGACCGACCTGCGGCTTGTAATCACGATCGCATTCGCGGCGATCTTTCGCATCGACGGTCACCACGGCTGCGGCGAGCACGCCGGCCAATGCAATTGCTGTACTGCTACGGATAAAACGGGACATCGGGTTTCTCCTTGTGCTCAAACGTGCGGCTTGATTATGCATTGACATCGACGACGACTCGACCCCGGATTTCGCCGGCCAAGATTGCTCGTCCAGCTTCAAACGCATCGGCCAGCGCGATCTCGCGCGTGATTGCATCGAGCTTAGCGCGGCTCACTTCTTGCGCCAGATGCTGCCATGCCTGCGTGCGGCGATCTATTGGGCACATTACCGAATCGATACCGATCAGCCGTGCGCCGCGCAAAATGAAAGGCGCGACGGTGGCGGGAAAATCCATCCCCTGCGCCAGTCCGCACGCGACCGCCACACCGCCGTATCGCAGTTGAGCGCACGCGTTGGCAAGCGTCTGACTGCCGACCGAATCGATGACGCCGGCCCAACGCTCTTTTTGTAGCGGTTTGCCAGCGGCGGATAGTTCGGCACGATCGATGACTTCGGCGGCGCCTAACCCTCGCAGATAGTCGGACTTCAGCAAGCTTTCCCGTGCTGGCGACGACGCGATGCCCACGCTGTGCAAGGATCGCGACTGCAAACGAGCCGACGCCGCCGCTCGCGCCCGTTACCAGCACTTCTCCGCTCGTCACGCCGTTGTCCACGAGCGCCATTGCAGCAAGCATGGCGGTGTATCCGGCGGTTCCGATCGACATCGCGTCGCGTGCCGTCAGCGGCGCCGGAATGCGCACCAGCTGCTCACCCTTGTAGCGGCCGCGCTGCGCCAGGCCGCCCCACATCGTCTCGCCGGCGCCCCAGCCATTCAGTACGACGTGATCGCCTACGCGCACGTGTAGAGAGGTCCCAGCTTCTACTGTCCCTGCGCAATCGATGCCAGGGACCATCGGCCATTTGCGAACCACCGGTGACTTGTTGGTCAGTGCGAGCCCATCTTTGTAATTGACCGTCGAGTAGCCGATCGCAACGGTCGTGTCTGCCTCGGGCGTGTTCGCTTCGAGCTCTGCGTCGTCGAGATCCCGCAGCTCGGCGCGAAATTGATCGGACTTGGTCAAGTAGATTGCTTTGAACATCGGGTGCTTAGTGCAAGGGCCAAGTCCAGCGGACGATACTACGGACCGCAACAGGTCTCCGCTACGCAAGCGTGACTCGTGCCCGCGACAGATGTAGCAGGTGGGCCGCTCCTTGTCCTCTTTTTCAGCTTTTCTCTCGGTGGAATGCGTGCATCGTGGCAGAATCGAAAATAGGCAGGACGACGCTTTTAGGAGCCCGTTGGCATCAACTGTCATTCCACTGCGACAAGCAGCTGTTGAAAGTTCGCTGAAGCGCGCGGCATTCGATTACGCCGGTGTGGCGATGTTGTGTGTCAGCGGCGCCGGTCAAATTCTCGCGTTAAATGCTGAGGCATCCGAGTTGGTGGGTGGCGATTCGCCCATTGGCCGCAGCGTCGCCGAGATCGTCCCGTTCCCCAGTCATCGAGCATTCGCGCGCCGCTGGAATCGGCTGTGGGCGATGGCTGCAGAGTGGCACGCACGCAAGCGTCGAAACAAAACTTCCTTTGCGCGGTGGTGGGCGCTTGACCGTGCGCATAGCCGTACGTCTGTTTCGTTTTGAGCAGGAAGAATTCGCATCAATTGCCATCACCGAAACCGCGCAGGCGCGTGCCGAGGCGAAGCGCGTTCAACTCGACGAATTGCGCGCGCGGGCACTCGCGCAGCATCAGTCCGAGCTGACTGTGGTGCTGAACGAGGACAGGCGTGTCGTCTACGCGAGCGCCGCGCTGGAGCCGATTACCGGCGAGCAGGCATTCGACGTTCTGGGATCGCCGTTCGAATTCATTCTCGATCAGCCTTCGCGTATCGAGTTCCGACGCGCTGTCGATCGCATCTTGCGGGAGCAGCCGGGCGACCGGCAGATCCCGTCGCTGCTGCTGCGCACTCGCGCAGCGCTTGCTGGCCACGGCCGCAGCATCTCTTGCGTTATCGCCAATCGGCTCGACGATCCGCGCGTGCGTGGCCTGGTGCTTACAGCGCGCGATCTTGGCCCCGCTGAGCGCGCACAGGCGAGAAGGCTGCGTTTTCGCGAGCGGCTGCTGGAGCTGGCGATCCAGCCCAAGTCTGACTTCACCCATGCGCTGTCGGCTATTTTGCGCACCGCGACCGAGGTGCTGGATGTCAGCGCTGTGAGTTTCTGGCGCTTGTCGCCCGATGGGGAATCGCTGCGCTGCGAGTCCCTGTTCGATCGTGGCAGTGATCGTTTCATGCGCGATTGGGTAGGCCGCGAGCTTAGCGCGACGCGCTTTCCCGCTTACTTTGCGCAGCTGATGAATCGGCAGCCGATCGTGGTCAATGACACGCACACGTCTCGGCTGACGACCTCATTTGCGGGTGATCGGAACTGGCAACGCGTGCGCGCCATGCTCGACGTGCCTGTGCTCGTCGAAGGCGAAGTCAGTGGCGTGCTCAGCTTGCAGCACCACGAATCACGCCAGTGGGATGACGACGACGTCAGTTTCGCCAACACGACGTCGCTGATGCTCGCGTTGGCGCTCGAAGCCGCGCAGCGGCAGGAAGCCGAAACGCGCATCGAGCATCTCGCGTGGTACGACGGCCTGACCGGCTTGCCGAATCGCAATCTGCTGCGCGAAACGATGCGCGATCTGATCATGACGGCCGCCAATCGCAAGCGGCGTATGGCGGTGATGCTGATCGATCTCGATCGCTTCAAGGACGTCAACGACACGCTCGGCCACCTGGTGGGCGATGCGCTGATCAAGTCTGCCGCCGACCTGCTCGGACAAACCGTCGGTGATGCGGGCACGGTGGCGCGGCTGGGTGGCGACGAATTCGTCGTGTTGATTAACGAGTTCGTCCACCGGCAAGAGGTTGCGCTACTCGCGGCGCGGATCGCCCAGACTTTGAATCGCACCGACCTAGTGCCGAGCCATCGACACGCAGGTTTCCGCCTCGATCGGAGTTGCGCTGTTTCCTGAGCACGGACGCGACATGAGCACGCTGCTGAAAAACGCCGATGCAGCGATGTATCAGGCAAAACGCGACGGTCGCAATCAGTTCAGCTTCTTTAACCCGATCCGCTATGAGCGAGCCGCGCGCGAAGTTCAGCTGGGTATCGAGCTCGTCAAGGCCGTTCAAAGCGAAGCTCCTCAGTTCATTTGCGAGTACCAGCCGCAAGTCGAGATGATGAGCGGCCGCGTCGTCGGGCTGGAAGCGCTGATCCGGTGGCAGCACCCGGTTCACGGCGTATTGACGCCTGATCGCTTCATTGGCGTAGCCGAACTGAGTGGGCTCTCGGAGCGGATCACGCGCTGGGTGTTGAACGAGGTGTGTTCGCAAATCAATCGCTGGCGCGAGGTGCGTCCCGCCTTCGATGTACCGGTATCGATCAACGTTGCCGGACGGGAGATGGGTTCGACTGCGCTGCCGGCTCTGGTGCGTGCTGCGCTGGCCCAGCACGGGATTGCTCCACAACTCATCGTCCTCGAGATCACCGAGCGCACTCTCGTTAGAGAAAGTGAAATCAACAACGATGTGCTGGCAGAGCTCGCGTCACTCGGAGTCGGGCTGGTGCTGGATGACTTCGGTACCGGCTATTCGATGCTGGGCTATTTGAAGCGCATGCCATTTACCGCGCTGAAGATCGATCAGTCGTTCATCGAGGGCATTCCGGGCGACGCCGATAGCCGCGCGATCGTTCATGCAATGCTTGCCGTGGCGCGACATTTCAAGTTGAAAGTCGTGGCTGAGGGAGTCGAGTCGATCGAGCAGGTCGAATACATGCGCGATATCGGCTGCGAATTCGCGCAAGGTTTCTTTTACGCCCGCGCATTGTCCTCGGACACTATCCTCGATTACCTGGCGCGCGCCGGCGGCTAGCATCTTCCCGTCTGCGTTGCATCGCTAAGATTGCGGTGCAAATCACGGAGACGTTGCAATGAATTTCGAGCACATCATCGTCGAGACGCGCGATCGCGTCGGTTTGATCCGGCTGAATCGTCCCAAGGCGCTCAACGCGCTCAATGACACGTTAATGGACGAGCTCGGCGCGGCGCTGCTCGGTTTCGACGCGGACGACGCCATTGGCGCGATCGTCATCACCGGCAACGACAAGGCGTTTGCGGCGGGCGCCGACATCGGTGCGATGAGCACGTGGTCGTACATGGACGTATTCAAGACCGACTACATCACCCGCAACTGGGAAACGATCCGGCGCATTCGCAAGCCGGTGATCGCCGCGGTCGGCGGCTTCGCGCTTGGTGGCGGGTGCGAACTGGCAATGATGTGCGACATCATCATTGCGGCCGACTCGGCGAAGTTCGGTCAACCCGAGATCAAGCTTGGGATCATTCCGGGCGCGGGCGGAACGCAGCGTTTGCCGCGCGCCGTAGGCAAAGCCAAGGCGATGGATCTCATCCTGTCGGCGCGCATGATGGACGCCGACGAAGCGGAGCGCGCAGGGCTTGTGTCTCGAGTGGTCCCGGCGGCTGTTCTTCTCGATGAAGCATTGAAAGTCGGCGCCACGATTGCCAGCTTCTCGCTGCCGGCGGTTTTGATGGCGAAGGAGTCCGTAAACCGCGCCTACGAACTGCCATTGGGGGAAGGGGTGCTATTCGAGCGCCGGCTCTTCCACTCGCTCTTCGCGACGATGGACCAGAAGGAGGGAATGGCCGCGTTCGTCGAGAAGCGTGCACCGCGGTTTACGCACCAGTAGCCTCCAATCAGCACTTGAAATTTCAGATTGAGTCGCCAAATCATGTGGCTGTGCGAGCATTGAAGAAGCGCTCTAGCGCTCCCGGCGGCGTTGTTGCTTGACAGCATTTTCGCTGGCCCTCATAATCTCGCCTCTTTACGACTCCCGCTACGCAGCGCTGTCAAAAGTGCATGCGACGGGTGTCTTGTTCTTTAAAAATGAAACAGCCGATAAGTGTGGGCGCTTAATGAACGGCGCAACCGGGTCGAAAAGTCTCACGGCTATTGACCCGGCTGAACTCAAATCATTAGTGCTCACGCAATGGAAAAGGAAATTGATTGATCAAATCGATCTCCAGATTCCAGCGAGAGTAATCAAGCACACAGTATCGAACTGAAGAGTTTGATCCTGGCTCAGATTGAACGCTGGCGGCATGCCTTACACATGCAAGTCGAACGGCAGCACGGGGGCAACCCTGGTGGCGAGTGGCGAACGGGTGAGTAATGCATCGGAACGTGCCCAGTAGTGGGGGATAACTAGTCGAAAGATTAGCTAATACCGCATACGACCTATGGGTGAAAGCGGGGGACCTTTACCGGCCTCGCGCTATCGGAGCGGCCGATGTCTGATTAGCTAGTTGGCGGGGTAAAAGCCCACCAAGGCGACGATCAGTAGCTGGTCTGAGAGGACGACCAGCCACACTGGGACTGAGACACGGCCCAGACTCCTACGGGAGGCAGCAGTGGGGAATTTTGGACAATGGGCGCAAGCCTGATCCAGCCATGCCGCGTGCGGGAAGAAGGCCTTCGGGTTGTAAACCGCTTTTGGCAGGAACGAAACGGCGCGAGCGAATATCTCGCGTTAATGACGGTACCTGCAGAATAAGCACCGGCTAACTACGTGCCAGCAGCCGCGGTAATACGTAGGGTGCAAGCGTTAATCGGAATTACTGGGCGTAAAGCGTACGCAGGCGGCTTTGCAAGACAGGTGTGAAATCCCCGGGCCTAACCTGGGAACTGCATTTGTGACTGCATGGCTAGAGTTTGTCAGAGGGGGGTGGAATTCCACGTGTAGCAGTGAAATGCGTAGATATGTGGAGGAACACCGATGGCGAAGGCAGCCCCCTGGGATGTGACTGACGCTCATGTACGAAAGCGTGGGGAGCAAACAGGATTAGATACCCTGGTAGTCCACGCCCTAAACGATGTCGACTAGTTGTCGGAGGGTAACTCCTTCGGTAACGCAGCTAACGCGTGAAGTCGACCGCCTGGGGAGTACGGTCGCAAGATTAAAACTCAAAGGAATTGACGGGGACCCGCACAAGCGGTGGATGATGTGGATTAATTCGATGCAACGCGAAAAACCTTACCTACCCTTGACATGTCAGGAAGTTGCCAGAGATGGCTTCGTGCTCGAAAGAGAACCTGAACACAGGTGCTGCATGGCTGTCGTCAGCTCGTGTCGTGAGATGTTGGGTTAAGTCCCGCAACGAGCGCAACCCTTATCATTAGTTGCTACGCAAGGGCACTCTAATGAGACTGCCGGTGACAAACCGGAGGAAGGTGGGGATGACGTCAAGTCCTCATGGCCCTTATGGGTAGGGCTTCACACGTCATACAATGGCCGGTACAAAGGGCAGCCAACCCGCGAGGGGGAGCTAATCCCGGAAAACCGGTCGTAGTCCGGATTGGAGTCTGCAACTCGACTCCATGAAGTCGGAATCGCTAGTAATCGCGGATCAGCATGTCGCGGTGAATACGTTCCCGGGTCTTGTACACACCGCCCGTCACACCATGGGAGTGGGTTTCACCAGAAGCCGTTTGCCTAACCGCAAGGAGGGCGGCGACCACGGTGAGATTCATGACTGGGGTGAAGTCGTAACAAGGTAGCCGTACCGGAAGGTGCGGCTGGATCACCTCCTTTCTCGAGTACGCGCTTCGATTTAAGCGTTCACACTTATCGGTTGGTTTCTTGCGGCAGCGAGTGGGCCAGAAGAGTTGCAAGACGGGGGTCTGTAGCTCAGCTGGTTAGAGCACCGTCTTGATAAGGCGGGGGTCGATGGTTCGAGTCCATCCAGACCCACCACGCTCGGGCAGGAGGCTTAAGCGGGGGCTTATGACCAGGAACCGGGGGTGTAGCTCAATTGGGAGAGCGCCTGCTTTGCAAGCAGGAGGTCATCGGTTCGATCCCGTTCACCTCCACCATCTTGTCTCAAATGTCAAACGAAAGTGCGCGCAACAGCGTGCATTTCCGTTTGGTCTTTGACCAAAATCGCTGTTTCGATCTTTAACAATTCGGAAGAAGCAAAGCGTTTCAATCCTGCGCCTGGTAATGAGTCAGGAGAGGATTGATAACGGGTTGTAATTGCATTCGAGTCTCAAGCATTAAATCTGAGATTAGCAACATGGTCGCCCAATGACCGTGTCGTCCTGAGCAAGTAGTAATCAATACGAACAGGCCGCACCGTTATAGGATCAAGCGACTAAGTGCATGTGGTGGATGCCTTGGCGATTACAGGCGATGAAGGACGTGGCAGCCTGCGTAAAGCTGCGGTCAGCTGGCAACGAGCGTTAACAGCCGCAGATGTCCGAATGGGGAAACCCTCCCGCAAGGGAATCCCTCGCTGAATAAATAGGCGAGTGGAAGCGAACCTGCTGAACTGAAACATCTAAGTAGGCAGAGGAAAAGAAATCAACCGAGATTCCGAGAGTAGTGGCGAGCGAAATCGGACCAGCCTGTGCGTTTTAGCTGTTGTTCAAACGGAACGTTCTGGAAAGTACGGCCATAGCGGGTGATAGCCCCGTATGTGAAAGAACGACAGTGGAACTAAGCGCACGACAAGTAGGGCGGGACACGTGAAATCCTGTCTGAATATGGGGGGACCATCCTCCAAGGCTAAATACTCGTAATCGACCGATAGTGAACCAGTACTGTGAAGGAAAGGTAAAAAGAACCCCGGAAGGGGAGTGAAATAGATCCTGAAACCGCATGCATACAAACAGTAGGAGCTCCAGCTTCAATGGCCTTCGGTTACTTTGCAGCGCACGCGCGTAGCGCGAACGTCAAAGGTCACTCACGCACGAAGGGAAATGATGCCGCGAGCTGGTGGCGACGTGGCGGTAGCGCTGCGTCGCGCGTCAGCTTGAAGGTCGTTGAGGGCCATTCAAGCTGGAGTGACTGCGTACCTTTTGCATAATGGGTCAGCGACTTACATTCTGTGGCAAGCTTAACCGTATAGGGAAGGCGTAGCGAAAGCGAGTCCGAATAGGGCGTTCAGTCGCAGGGTGTAGACCCGAAACCAGATGATCTATCCATGGCCAGGTTGAAGGTGGGGTAACACTCACTGGAGGACCGAACCGACTACTGTTGCAAAAGTAGCGGATGAGCTGTGGATAGGGGTGAAAGGCCAAACAAATCTGGAAATAGCTGGTTCTCCCCGAAAACTATTGAGGTAGTGCCTCGCGTATCACTCCAGGGGGTAGAGCACTGTTATGGCTAGGGGGGCATGGCGCCTTACCAAACCATGGCAAACTCCGAATACTTGGAAGTGTCAAGCGCGGGAGACAGTGCACCGGGTGCTAACGTCCGGACACGAAAGGGAAACAACCCAGACCGCCAGCTAAGGTCCCCAATATCGGCTAAGTGGGAAACGAAGTGGAAAGGCTAAGACAGTCAGGAAGTTGGCTTAGAAGCAGCCATCCTTCAAAGAAAGCGTAATAGCTCACTGATCGAGTCTTTCTGCGCGGAAGATGTAACGGGGCTAAGCCGATAACCGAAGCTGCGGATGTAAACGCTTCACTTGAGTTCGCTTCAACTCGCTCGATCGACAGCACGACTTGCTGTCATTGAGTCGTCCAGCTTGCCGGAACAGGCAAGTCGTCTGAGTTGTGCGAGCCTCCTCTCTCTTTTAGGTTTGGCGACGCCGGCTGCGCCGTCGTCGCCACCATGAGCGAACTCAAGCGAAGCGTTTACGTGGTAGGGGAGCGTTCTGTAAGCCTGCGAAGGTGGCTCGAGAGGGCTGCTGGAGGTATCAGAAGTGCGAATGCTGACATGAGTAGCGTTAAAGGGGGTGAAAAGCCCCCTCGCCGTAAGCCCAAGGTTTCCTGCTCTACGTTCATCGGAGCAGGGTGAGTCGGCCCCTAAGACGAGGACGAAAGTCGTAGTCGATGGGAAGCAGGTCAATATTCCTGCACCGATATCTAATGCGATGGGGGGACGGACTGTTGAAGATCATCCGGGTGTTGGATGTCCCGGTTTCTGATCGTAGGTGGCCGGTAGGTAAATCCGCTGGCGTATCACCAAGGAAAAGGATCGAGTGGCGTAAGCCGCGAAGTGATTGGAAGTGGTTCCAGGAAAAGCCTCTAAGCTTCAGTTAGATACGACCGTACCGAAAACCGACACTGGTGGGCGAGCTGAATATGCTCAGGCGCTTGAGAGAACTCGGGAGAAGGAACTCGGCAAATTGACACCGTAACTTCGGAAGAAGGTGTGCCTTGTTAGCGTGACGGGAGAAACGCCCGAAGCGTGAGAAGGTCTCAGAGAATCGGTGGCTGCGACTGTTTATTAAAAACACAGCACTCTGCAAACACGAAAGTGGACGTATAGGGTGTGACGCCTGCCCGGTGCTGGAAGGTTAATTGATGGGGTGCAAGCCCTTGATCGAAGCCCCAGTAAACGGCGGCCGTAACTATAACGGTCCTAAGGTAGCGAAATTCCTTGTCGGGTAAGTTCCGACCTGCACGAATGGCGTAACGATGGCCACACTGTCTCCTCCCGAGACTCAGCGAAGTTGAAATGTTTGTGATGATGCAATCTACCCGCGGCTAGACGGAAAGACCCCATGAACCTTTACTGTAGCTTTGCATTGGACTGTGAACCGATCTGTGTAGGATAGGTGGGAGGCTTTGAAGCGGGGGCGCTAGCTCTCGTGGAGCCAACCTTGAAATACCACCCTGATTTGTTTGCGGCTCTAACCTACGCCCGTTATCCGGGCGGGGAACAGTGCATGGTAGGCAGTTTGACTGGGGCGGTCTCCTCCCAAAGAGTAACGGAGGAGTACGAAGGTACGCTAGGTACGGTCGGAAATCGTACTGATAGTGCATAGGCATAAGCGTGCTTGACTGCGAGACTGACAAGTCGAGCAGGTGCGAAAGCAGGTCTAAGTGATCCGGTGGTTCTGTATGGAAGGGCCATCGCTCAACGGATAAAAGGTACTCTGGGGATAACAGGCTGATACTGCCCAAGAGTTCATATCGACGGCAGTGTTTGGCACCTCGATGTCGGCTCATCTCATCCTGGGGCTGTAGCCGGTCCCAAGGGTATGGCTGTTCGCCATTTAAAGAGGTACGTGAGCTGGGTTTAAAACGTCGTGAGACAGTTTGGTCCCTATCTGCCGTGGGCGCTGGAAGATTGACGGGGGCTGCTCCTAGTACGAGAGGACCGGAGTGGACGCACCTCTGGTGTACCGGTTGTCACGCCAGTGGCATCGCCGGGTAGCTACGTGCGGAAAAGATAACCGCTGAAAGCATCTAAGCGGGAAACTTGCCTGAAGATTAATCTTCCCGGAGGCTTGACCTCCCTTAAGGGTCGTCCTAGACCAGGACGTTGATAGGCTGGGTGTGGAAGCGCTGTAAGGCGTTGAGCTAACCAGTACTAATTGCCCGTGAGGCTTGATCCTATAACCGTGCTGCCTGTCTCAGAAATTGCGAGGCTCGACACGCAATACAACCTCTTTGCTTCTTTCCGAATCAGATCTCTTGTGAGCCGCTGCTCAGTGGCGGCGAATCAGGAGGTCGTCCGAATTGCCTGACGACCATAGCGAGTTGGAACCACTCCTTCCCATCCCGAACAGGACCGTGAAACGATTCAGCGCCGATGATAGTTAGATGTATTTCTAGCGAAAGTAGGACATTGTCAGGCTAGCTATACCAAACGCCCCGGCACGCAAGTGTCGGGGCGTTTTCTTTTGCAGGCTGACGGCCAGTGTCTGAACTGGCCCGGCCGCTGCAGCAGTCGCAATGCAAAGAAGGCCCACGAGTACCAACATAAGAGCGCTCGGCTCTGAGACGCCGGCTAGCCATTCATCGCCGCTCGCCTCTCAGCATGCAGGTCGTAGCTGATGGTGAGCTGATCAAACCGTGAGAACGAACTGCGCTCGCCAATGATGTAGTAGTAGCCACTTGCATTCTCACCATTCTGCACAAGGGGGCTTGTGAACGCCTGGTGGTTTGTGAAAAAGAACTCAGCATTCGGCGCTACAACGTCAACGAACGAACCGTCGACACTGACCGTCCCCGACCCGACGTCGTCCACTGCCGCTCTGAGTGAAGTTAACGTTGTAGAGCCCCCAACCCGGCTTCGCATTCAGCGTAATTTCACCCGTAATTGCCAACTCCGACGGACCCGCTGATCCGTTGCTGGACACACTAAGGTTTGGATCGAAGAACCATCGCCCGAATCCGAATTGAGAGACCGGCAAGGTTTGCGAGAACGAATCTGCCTCGTGCGGAAATCTGATGTTTCCCCACAACGCACTGTCATAGGTAACCGAGAAGGCGGTAAACGTTGTGGCGTCGGTTATCAGAGCTGCCCGCGCGGGAGCGCCACCAATGACCGCTCCCAGAACAAGCACGGATAGAAAGAAAGATCGCACTGGCATTTTCATGTTGGCCCACCCCTATTAAACCCACCCTCGCTGGACAATACGCGATCGCGGTGCATGCCACCGACCGCGCTACCTCACAGCCTGCGGCTACGCGGTTGCACAACGGCCCGCATCACTCGGCGCTACTCGCAAGCAGTTGATCTGCCGGCTCGACCGTGGTCACGACTCACCCAGGCGGTCAGCGCCCGATGCCTGGAAGGCGAGTGGAGGAACTCCAAGATGTCGCGCGAGACCGGTGTTCGCTGAGTGTTATCGCGCGTCCTGCTGTAGATACTTGTGGACAAAAGCGATCGCCATGCTGCCCTCGCCGACCGCGGACGCTACGCGTTTGACCGGACTCAGCCTCACGTCTCCGCAGGCGAACACACCGGGGACACTCGATTCGAGCAGGTAGGGATCGCGGGTGTGTGACCAACGCCCAGCCTTCACCACGTCATCTCCGGTGAGGACATATCCGCGCGTATCGCGTGCGATGTCGGCCGGCAGCCACGCGGTCTCAGCGTCGGCTCCGATGAAGATGAAAAGGCCGCCACAGTCGTGGCGCTGCACCGTTGCGCTCGCAGCGTTCCGTATATCGATCGCGGTCAGGTGCGTGTCGCCGTGTGCGGCGACGACTTCCGAGCGCAATTGGACTTTCACGTTCGATCTTCCGCTGAGCTGCTCGATCAAATAGCGAGACATGCTCTTCTCCAGAGAATCGCCCCGGACAATGAGCGTCACCGTGCGTGCATGATTGGCAAAGTACAACGCAGCCTGACCGGCTGAGTTTCCGGCACCGACCAGGTAGACGTCGAGTCCGTGGGTGGCGCTCGCTTCACTGCGTGCCGCGCCGTAGTAGATGCCTTTGCCAATGAGTCGATCGAAGCCGTCGATCGCGAGGCGCCGCCACGTCACGCCCGTGGCAAGAATGACGGTCCGCGCCCGGACGACGTCGCCACCATCGAGATACACCTGACGTGTTGTGGGATCGATGCGCGCGACAGAGCGTGTGACCAGAATTTCTGCTCCGAGCCGCCCCGCTTGATTGAGCGCTCGACTCGCAAGCTCGTCCCCTGAGACGCCGTTTGGGAAGCCAAGATAGTTTTCGATTCGCGACGATGTGCCCGCCTGACCTCCCGGTGCCTCGCGCTCGACCACCACCGTCCGCAGTCCTTCGGACGCGCCGTACACCGCCGCTGCGAGGCCGGCGGGCCCGCCACCGATGATGATGGTGTCGTATTCAGCCAGGTGTGCGTTCGTTTGCAGACCGAGGAGGCGCGCAATGTCGCGCGTCGCGGGCCGACTGAGAAGCGTGCCGTCAGCCAGTTTCAGCACCGGACAATCTTGGTCGGCTGGTCGGGGTCCAGGCCAACGCGCTTCCAGCTCTGGCGCATCGGGTGTCATCCAGTCGTAGGTAATCTGATTGCGCGCGAGAAACTGGCGCAGGTCACTGCACGCAGCATCCCATCGGTTGCCGACCATCGTCACGCGCGGCTTGGGTGCTTCAGCGGCGATGCCCTGAAGCCCGCCGATGCGCTCGCGTGCCAGTGCGCCGACTTTCACCGAGACCTCAGGCGCCGCCGCCGCGACTGCGTAGTACTCCTTCGGCTCTATTCGCAAGACGCGCGACGGTTCCGACGCTCGATAGCCGCCGGCGAACGTAGTGCCAAACGCGATCGGTACTTCGCCGAAAATTTGGCCCGGAACGCGCCAGCCGAGCGTGCGTTCGATGCCATCTACCAGCTTGACGACCTGCACCTTTCCGGCGAGAACTGCGTAGAGCGCCCGATCTCCACCCTCGGGAACGGCGAATTCTCCGGCGCCAAGGTGCAGGTCCGCCGACGTCTGCGCGAGACGCTGAAGTTCGCTCGCTGCGAGCGTCGAGAACAGCGGAATCGCGCTGCACGTCTTCAATCGTCAGCATTGTTCGGTCAACGCAGGAAATTTTCTATTCATCGTCACCGCTCAAGCAGCCTGCACGAACTTGGCAGCTCGATCCATGGCAGCTTCTTAGAACTCGTACCAGAGATCGTCGGCACGCCAAAGCTGTCGTCCGGAAAACAGCCGGCGGCCATGCCGATCAGATGCGGTCGTATCGACGTGTACCAGAACAGCGTTGTCCCGCACCGGCTACAGAAATGGCGCTCCTCGTCGTAATTTTCTGCCGCGTGATGAAATGCATAGACTTGCATCTCGCCGCTGATTTCAGTTACGTCTGATCGCAGAAAGTACGCTGATACGCCGAAGGCACTGCCTGTTCGGCGTTTGCAATTGGTGCAGTGGCAGACAGCATGCAGCCGAGGCTCGCCGTTAACTGCGACGGAAACCGACCCGCATGCGCATTTCGCGGTGCGAGTCATAGCGCAACGCAAGCCAGTTGGGTACCGCCAGATGCGCCACTCTTGATAGAAACGGCCACCTCGAAGCGCGGGTCAGAAAGCCTAGGCAATCGAAGCCTTTCGCACGACATACCTGTGGAGAAAGCGCCCCCACCATGCCTTCGCCTTTTGTAGCAGCGAATACGAGGCTGCAGGAGCGGCGGGTGAGCCTGCTCGCATGACGGAGTTTGCTACCGCCACGCATTCATTGCAGATGTAGATCTTGGAACCTGCAAACGATCTTGGCCCAGCAACGAGCTTTGCAATTTGGTCTTCAGTCTTCCGGCAGAAAGAGCATCTCAGTTTACGAATACTCATGGCTACCTCCTGTTTCGGTTGTCCGCTGATGGGATTTTCAACTATCTCTGAAGCAGTGCTCCGCGATGCGCTCCGTGAGCTGCGGCAGTAGCGGTATGGGCAGATCGTGACCCATGCCGCGGATGATCTCCAGCTTGACGTCGCCGCCGGCGTCGCGAATCACGCGCGCCGTTTCTTCGCCGCAGGCTGGGCGCAAGAGCGGATCCTCGTCGCCATGTAAGACCAGCGTAGGCACCTTGATGCGCCGTACGACCGCGGTTCGATCGCCGCTCGCCGCCACGGCCATGAGTTGCCGCGCGACTCCTGCGGGGTCGTACGAGCGACGCACGTGTTTCTCGCATAGCTCGCGCAGGTAGCCTTCCTCCGCGGGATAAGTCTGGCTGCCGATGTCGCGCAGCACGCTCATCAGCCGCCGGGTCGCGCCCTCCACGTCGCCGAGTTTCGCGGGCGCGCGCAGCAACGCGCGCCGCGCTCTCGACGTCGGCGGTGGGAGGCTGCGGTTACCGGTCGAAGACATGATCGACGTGAGGCTTGCCACTTTCGCCGGCGCATTCGCCGCCAAATTCTGCGCGATCATCCCGCCCATCGAAGCACCCACCAATGCGCGCGGCGAATTCCCAGTGCATCGAGGAGCGCCGCGGTATCGCGCGCCATGTCGTCGATCAAGTAGGCCGCTTTCAAGGGCAGGCGCAGCAGGTACTGGAGCGTCGCCAGAACGATGTTGGGAGTTCCGAGGTGATCGAGGTGGCTGGAGAGTCCCACGTCGCGGTTGTCGAAGCGCACGACGTAGAGCCCTTTCGCAGCGAGCATTTCGCAGAGCTGCGTGGGCCACATGATGAGCTGCATGCCAAGCCCCATCACGAGGACGATGGGTGGGTCGGCGGGATTGCCGAAGGACTCGTACTGCAGCGAGACCTTGTCAGTCTGGATCGATGGCACGGTACGGATCGGGGAAGAGCCAACTGCGCCACCCGTCGCGATGGAACGGCTGCCACTGACCCTCGCGCTGCGCCAGGCGATCGGCGATCGCATACCAGGCCGCCGGATTCACGCCCATGCCGATGTGGCTCGCAGTGACTTCGACGCTTTCGGCGAGGGACCGCCGCGCCTGCAGGCAGCAACGCCACGCCACGATGCCATCGCTGCGGCTGAACACGGAAGTTGTCGGAACCGGCGGTGCCTCGCGAATGCGCCGCCACTGATCCGAGTCGTCCAGTCCATGTCCGCTTGCGAGTTTGTAAATGCGCCACGCGTTGTTCGCGCGAGGGTGGCCCGTGAACGGAGTGCCGAGTGTGATCACGCAGCGCACGTCTTCGCTTGCCACCTTGGCGATCTCGCGCGCGTAAACGCCGCCCAGGCTCCAGCCGATGAGACTCACCTTGCGCCCGGTGCTGCGTGCGAGCTTCTGCACGCGCTCGACGCTGCGCTCGAAGACGCCCTCGCGCGGCCCGAGGTTGAAGCGCAGTTCCCAGCCGTGAGGCTTGTAGCCTCGCTCGGCGAGGAATGCGCGCAATGGAAACGTGCTGACGTCCGAGGCGGCCAAGCCAGGAAAGACCACCACCGCGTGGCCGTCGCCGCGCGGCGCGCGACGCAGCAAGGGAAACGCCGCGAGCGCAGCGCTGAATTCCCACGGCGCGCGCCATTCGAGTGCGAGCAGGAATGCATTCGGGGCTTTCAGCGATTGCGCGTGAGCTCGTCATCTCTGCGTAGTTTGCAGCAACTCCGTGTGAGCTTTTTTTAGGTGCTTTGCGAATTGGCGCAACTCCGGCATGGTCTTACGGCACGCCACGAGCCCGATATCGAGCGAGCCGTTGTAGCTCACGATTGTGATGTTCAGCGCGAGTCCGTGAGTCACGATTGATACTGGGTAGTAAGCCTTCAGTTCGGCGCCTGCGAGGTAGAGCGGAACCTGCGGCCCCGGAACGTTGGAGATCACGACGTTGGCGAAGACCGGGATGCGAGGCGCAGCGACGGCCTTGCGGTAGAGCGGCGTGATCGCGGCCATCAGCCACGGAATGCCGAGCGAGGGCAGATCGGTGGGAATCGCGCCCTTCATGCCGCCGGCGAGCTGCTTCGCGCGCGCGCTGCCGGCGACGATCGCGGCCATGCGCTTTCACAGGATCGGCGATTTGCGTGGCGAGGCCGACGAACATCATCGAGACCTGGTTCTCCTGCGTCGTGTCGCCGGGCGCCCGCAGGCTCAACGGGACGGCAGCGACCATCGCCTTGCCGAGCGTCGCCTTGTCCTTGGCGAAATGGCGCCGCAGCGCGCCGGCGCAGATCGCCAGCACGGCATCGTTCAGCTTGGCGTCGTAGTGCCGCGCGATCGCCTTCGCCTCGGCCAACGGAATTTGCGCCGCCACGAACACGCGCTCGGCGCCGATCGCTGCGTTGAGCCGCATGCGCGGAGCCGAAGTGCTGCCACGCTTTTTCGGTTGCGCGGTGAGCGCCACCGCACCGGTGCGTGCGGCGGCTTGCGCGACGCTGGGGATCGCTTTCAGGATCCTGCCGTATTGCGCGACGGTGTTGCGCAGCGCCGATCCCAGCATCTTCGCCGCCGAGGGTGGCATCGCCGCGGCACTCTTCGCAGCGGCGCGCGGCACCGCGCGCGGCTTGGGCTGCGCATCGAGCAGCGCCTGCGCGACCGCGATGCCGCCCTGGCCGTCGAGCGCGGCGTGATGGATCTTGGCGTAGAAACCGACCTGTCCGCTCTTCAAGCCGTCGATCACCGTGAACTGCCAGAGGGGGCGGTCACGATCGAGCGTCCCCTCGTGCAGGCGCTCGACGGCGTGCTCGAGCTGAGCCTGAGTGCCGGGTGCGGGAAGCGTGACGCGCTGGATGTGGTAATCGAGATCGACGCGCTCCGCCGGTACCCAGAGCGGGCTCGCGATATCCAGCGGCATGAAGCGCAGCACGCGCGAGAAAACGGGCGCCAGGTGAATGCGCTTCGCGATGTGGGCGCGGATCGCCGCATAGGGATCGCGCCTTGCCGGTGGCCGATCGAGCAGCATGAGGCTCCCCACATGCATCGGCGTGTCGGGCGTCTCGAGCTGCAGGAACAGCGCGTCCAGCGCGCTGAGATGTTTCATCGTGCGCGTGTGAGTATCGCTAACGCATTAATTAATCGGCGCCTGCTTTCGCGCGTCCGGTTGAGTGACGAGACAGAACTATCTATGTGTCGCCGAACAAACCACAACATACCGGCACCCGATAAGACGGCACACACCATGGGAATCCACATCACCCATTGCACTGCCCAGGACAAGTACAGGGCGAGCAACAAGCCGCAAGCAAAGGCGACGCGCGCTACCAACCACCGGTGCGAAGGGGCGAGAAGTGTTGGCAACAAAACCACGCCCGCAGCGGCAATTGCAGCGCTTAAGCCAACCGCCGTCGACATGGCGAACAAAGACCAAGGAGCCATGCAGGCGCCCGACACCAAATGCTCCTTAGGACAAGCCCAGACATGCACATAGTGAATGAGTATGCCGGCAAAGAAACCCAGATAGCAGCCTAGGATCGCAGCCGGTACGGTGAGGAGCCACCGAAGAACTTGCATATGGGGTTTAACGTTGAGTTAAGCCCCGCTCGCGGATTGAGTCGGCTCAGTGAAAGGTTGGGCGAACTCGGCGGTTACTTCTTCTTGTTGCCGAGAACGAGTAGTAGTCCGCCGATCACGATCGCTCCGATACCTGCCCACATTGGGATGTTGACGGTCTCCCTTTCTTTAACGGAGAGTTCGATTGGGCCAACTTTGACGGCCGTCGTGTCCTTGGTGTAGCTGAACCCGCCGTAAACCAAGCCGAGCACGCCGGCCACGATAAGCGCGATGGCGATAAGTCTTGTGGTGTTCATCTAGTCTCGTCTCCAATGAATGAACGATTTTCTAACGCGTCTTAATATCACGCACCTTCCCCATCTTCACCACGCAGCGGCACGGATTCAAGCCGATCGAGTACGCGAGATCCGCTGGTCGCTCGATTTCCCACACCGCAAAGTCGGCGTCCTTGCCTACTTCCAGGCTACCCATCGATGTTTGCAGACCCAACGCATGCGCTGCGTTGATTGTTGCGCCGGCTAGCGCCTCATGCGGCGTCAGCCTGAACAGCGTGCACGCCATGTTCATCGCCAGTAATAGCGAGGTCATCGGCGATGTCCCCGGATTGCAGTCGGTCGCAATCGCAATGCGCACGCCGGCTGCGCGCAGCGCAGCTACCGGAGGTGATCGCGTCTCGCGCAGAAAATAGAACGCGCCGGGCAGCAACACAGCAACGGTCTGATGGCGTGCCATCGCTGCGATCCCGTCGGCCGACACATGCTCCAGATGGTCGGCCGATAGTCCGCCGTAGCGAGCGACCAGCTGCGCTCCGCGTTGATCCGACAACTGCTCCGCATGCAGCTTGACCGGCAAGCCCAGGCGCTGTGCTGTTTGAAAGACACGCTCGGTCTGTGCCTCCGAGAAGCCGATCGACTCGCAGAACGCATCGACTGCGTCTACCAGGCCCTGCTCGCTTAACGCCGGCAACACGCGCTCGCATACTTCGTCGATGTAGTCGTCGGCGCGCGCTGCATATTCCGGCGGCACCGCGTGCGCGCCGAGAAAAGTCGTCTTCACCGTCAACGGCAGCTCGCGGCCCAATCGGCGCGCGACGCGCAGCATTTTCGCCTCGGCTTCGAGCTCAAGACCGTAGCCTGACTTGATCTCCAGCGTGGTCACTCCTTCGGCCAGCAACGCTTTGACTCGCGACAAGCTGGCGCGATAAAGCTCGTCTTCGCTCGCCGCGCGCGTTGCGCGCACGGTGGAAAGAATGCCGCCACCGCTTTGCGCGATGTCTGCGTAAGTCGCGCCGTTAAGCCGGGCTTCGAACTCGTCACTGCGATTGCCCGCGTAGACGATATGCGTGTGGCAATCGATCAGCCCCGGTGTGATCCAACCGCCGGCGCCATCGTGCTGCTCGTGGGCGCGCGTGCCCTCTGGCAAATCACTAAGTGGGCCAAGCCATGCGATCTTGCCGTCTTTAACGGCCAGCGCGGCGTTGCGGATCTCGCCATACGAATGCGGCTGCGCCATCGTCGCCAGATGGACGTTGGTCCACAGGCTATCCCAGGCCACGCGCGACTCCGTTGGCAATGCGAGCCACAATACGCGCGGCCACTGCGGCGGTTCGATGATCGATATCGAAGCGCGGATTCATTTCCGCGATATCGGCCAGCCGCAGCTTGCCGCTGCCAATCACAAGATCGATCAGCGGCTCGACGATGTCGAGACCGATGCCGCGAACTGCCGGCGCGCTGACGCCCGGAGCGATCGACGCAGGCAGCACGTCGAGACAGAACGTCAAGTAAACGTGATCGACCTCCGAAAGAAAAGCAGTGAGCGTTTTCTGCGCCGACTGCATCTGTTCATCGAGCACAAAGACCACGCCGAGCTTGGCCAGCGCGCTCGAACAGTGCGCGCAGTATTCGAATAGCGACTGACGCCGAAGCAGCCGTAGCGAAACGGCCAGCCGCGCGCCTCGCAATCGCGCGCAATCTGCAGGAACGGCGTGCCGGAGTTAGCGCGCTCGGCTTGCCGCAGATCGAAGTGGGCATCGAAGTTGACGATGCCGATGCGCGGCACGTTTTGTTTGCTTGCCAGATGCGCCGCCAGTCCGGTGAAAGTGCCGAATGCCATTTCATGCCCGCCGCCGAGCACGATCGGAAAGCGTCCGGCAGCGAGTTGTCCCGCAACACATTTCGACAGTTCGATTTGCGCCGCTTCGAGTTGCATCGCCCGCGCAAACAATGTCGCCCGCATCGGCCAGCCGATCGCATTCGTGCACCGGCATGTTGCGCAACATGTGTCGAATCGCCGCAGGCCCGCCGGCGGCACCGGTCCGTGCCCTGGTTGCGGGCAACGCCGGCGTCGCATGCGAACCCGATCAACACAACGGTCCGACGCGTCAGTCTCGTCTGCAAGCGCACGCATCACTTGGTGCCAGCGCCGTGCGAGCGCGCCTTCGGCTGCATCGATGCGGCCCTGCCAAACGCTCATATCGATCGCCGGCATCACGCTTCCAGCGGCGCGAACAAATCGCCTGCACTGCGCGCTCAGCGCGCCATCCAACACGAGTGCGCGCGACGCTTCGATGTCGGGCGCCAGAATGCGATCGACTTCATAGAACGCGATCTTCTCGCGCACGACGCGATGGACTCGTCGCAGTCGCGGCGACGTTTCGAGCGGACGATGGAAGTCGATTCCTTGCGCGGCGGCCAGCAACTCGATGCCGATGATCGTCGCGGTGTTCATTGCCATCTCGTGTAATCGCCGTGCAGCGAAGGTGGACATGCTGACGTGGTCCTCCTGATTGGCTGAAGTCGGCAGGCTGTCGACGCTCGCTGGGTGCGCCAACGACTTGTTCTCGGATGCCGCCGCGGCGGCAGTGACGTGCGCGATCATGAAACCCGAGTTGATGCCGGGCTCGCGCACCAGAAATGGCGGCAGCCCCGACAGCGTCGAGTCGATCAGCAATGCGATGCGTCGCTCGGACAGCGCGCCGATCTCAGCCAGCGCCAGCGCGAGCGTATCGGCGGCGAGTGCAACCGGCTCGCCGTGGAAGTTGCCGCCCGAAATCACCTCATCACTTTGCGAAAAAATCAAGGGGTTATCGGTGACGGCGTTTGCTTCGATCAGCAGCGTGCGCGCCGCGTGCGTCGATCAGATCGCGGCACGCACCCATCACCTGCGGCTGACAGCGCAGGCTATAGGGATCCTGCACCCGATCGTCATGCACCAAATGCGAAGCGCGGATTGCGCTGCCTGCAAGAAGCTCTCGGTACATGTGCGCGGCGGCGATCTGTCCCGGCTGACCGCGCAGCTCGTGCAGTCGCGGATCGAACGGCGCATCGCTGCCCTTCGCCGCATCGACCGACAGCGCACCGACCACCACAGCCGACTCGAACAAGCGTTCCGCAAGGAACAGCCCATGCAGCGCGAGCGCAGTCGATATCTGTGTGCCATTGATCAGCGCCAGGCCTTCTTTCGCACCCAACACCACCGGCGCGATTCGCGCGTGCATCTAGTGCCTGCCGCGCAGGCAACAAGCGCGCCATCGACTCGTACCTCACCTTCGCCCATCAGCGCCAGCGTCATATGCGCCAATGGCGCCAGATCGCCTGACGCACCCACCGAGCCCTTCGCAGGAATGCAAGGCATGATGCCCGCGTTGTAGAGCGCAAGCAGCGTGTCGACAATCACCGGCCGCACGCCGGAATAGCCGCGCGCCAAGCTACCGATCTTCATCGCCAGCACGAGCCGCACGACTTCATCAGCGAGCAACTCGCCGGTACCCACCGAGTGCGAAAAAATCAAGTTGCGCTGCAGCTGCTGCAACTGGTCATCGGGAATCCGCGTCTTGGCTAGCCTGCCGAAGCCGGTGTTAATGCCGTATGCCGCATTGCCACGCGCGACGATGCGCTGTACTGCTGCGGCCGACGCTTCGATCGTGGCGCGCGAATCGGAGCGCCAAAGTCAGCGGCACGCGCGCCTGCCAAATGCGGCGCAGGTGTGCAAGGCTCAGATGGCCCGGGTCAATCGTGATGGCTGTCGCGCTCGCCACTAACTTGCCATCGGCAAATTAAGGCCGTTGCGCCGCGCACATTCGATCGCGGCTTCATAACCGGCATCGGCGTGCCGCATTACACCGGAACCTGAATCGTTGACGAGCACGCGCGCGAGGCGCTTCGCGGCGGCATCGGTGCCGTCCGCAACGATCACGAGGCCCGCATGCTGCGAGTAACCCATGCCGACTCCGCCGCCGTGATGCAGTGACACCCAGGTCGCACCGCTCGCGGTATTCAGCAATGCATTGAGCAGCGGCCAGTCGGATACCGCGTCGGTCCCGTCCTTCATGCTTTCCGTTTCGCGGTTCGGGCTGGCGACCGAACCCGTATCAAGATGATCGCGACCGATCACGATCGGCGCCTTCAGTTCACCGGTGCGCACCATGTCGTTGAACGCGAGCCCGGCGACATGCCGCTCGCCGAGGCCGAGCCAGCAGATGCGCGCCGGCAGTCCTTGAAAGGCGATGCGCTCGCGCGCCATATCGAGCCAGCGATGCACGCGCGCGTTTTGCGGAAACAGCTGCTTGATCTTGGCGTCGGTTTTGTAGATGTCCTGCGGATCGCCGGACAAGGCGACCCAGCGAAAAGGACCTCGGCCTTCGCAGAACAGAGGGCGGATGTACGCCGGCACGAACCCCGGAAATGCGAAGGCGTTCACAACGCCTTGATCGTGCGCGACTTGGCGAATGTTGTTGCCATAGTCGACAACTTTGGCTCCGATCGACTGGAAATCGAGCATCGCCTGCACGTGCTTCGCACACGAGCGCGCCGCTTCGGTTGACAGCTGCGCGTGCTGACTCGCGTCCTGCTGCGCATCTTTCCAACGGTCGACACTCCAGCCTGCCGGCAGATAACCATGCACCAGGTCGTGCGCCGAGGTTTGATCGGTCACCAGATCGGGAACGATGCCGCCCGCTTTCGCGCGCTTCACCAACTCCGGCAACACCTCGGCTGCGTTGCCCAGCAAACCGATCGACACCGCTTCGTGGCGCTTGCAGTGCTGCGTGATCAGATCGATCGCATCGTCAAGATCGCGCGCTTGCTTGTCCAAATAGCGTGTGCGCAAACGAAAATCGATGCTTGCCTGCTGACATTCGATCGTCAGCGAAACAGCACCCGCGAGCGTCGCGGCGAGCGGCTGCGCGCCGCCCATCCCGCCGAGACCAGCGGTCAGGATCCAGCGACCCGCCCAAGTCGCCGCCAAAGTGTTGGCGGCCCGCCTCGGCAAAAGTTTCGTAAGTTCCCTGAACGATGCCCTGGCTGCCGATATAAATCCAACTGCCTGCCGTCATCTGTCCGTACATGAACAGACCCTTGCGGTCGAGCTCGTTGAAATGCTCCCAATTCGCCCACTTCGGCACCAGGTTGGAGTTGGCGAGCAGCACGCGCGGCGCATCGGTGTGCGTCTTGAACACGCCGACCGGCTTGCCCGACTGAATCAGCAGCGTCTCGTCGGCCTCGAGCTGCTTCAATGTTTCGAGAATCTTGTCGAAGCACTGCCAATTGCGCGCCGCGCGGCCGATGCCTCCATAGACGACCAGATGCTTTGGATTCTCGGCCACATCCGGGTCGAGATTGTTCTGAATCATCCGGTACGCCGCTTCGGTCAGCCAGCTCTTGCAGCTCAACTGCGCGCCGCGCGGAGCACGAATCTCGCGCGTGGGATCGAAGCGCGGGTCGGCCGCCTGCAGTGGGTTCTCGGTCGGTGCGTTCAACGGCGTGTCCTTCCAAAAAGTGGACGTTGAGCGAAAGGTTAGGCCGGGCTCGGCGCGCTTACAACATGATCTGCAATCGGCTGCAGACCCTGTGTCGCTCGTCTTGCGTCACGCATCAATCGTTCAGCGACTAGTTCAAGGAAGAAGAATCCGAACCTGGGGTTCTGGTAGTACATCTGACGTACCTCATCGTACGTGAGCAGCAGGAGCGATCCGTCCTGTTCGCAGACGACAGTCTGCGTTCGCTTGTGCTCTTTGGTTATGAGGCCGAGTTCGCCGATTACTTCGCCAGGTTCGAGTGCCACATCGGCTTCAACTGCACGGAAGCGCCCACTGAGCACGAAGAGGATTTCCGCGGCAGGATCGCCCTGCCGGAACAGTATCTCGCCGGCTCGAACCGCCTTGGAGCGTGAGAACGGCTTGAGCCACTCCATCGAAAGTCCACCGACGGTGGCGTCCCGAATCTGACGGGTCAGCCGGAGCAACTGCTGCAGTCGCCACACGTTCAGCGGTAGGAGCGTCAAGTGAAGCAGCAGCACCGGATAGACGTGGCCGAGGACGCCGTAGGTGATAAAGGCCAGGTTGGAGACGATACCCACTATGCGCAGGTGAACCATCGTCTTCATCGAGAAGGTAGTTAGCGTCAGGAGTGCGCCAAGGTACCCGAACATCTCCATCCATTGCATGCTGCGAGCTCCATGTGTCGGGGTCAGTTGTCGGTTGCATTGTGTTGTCAGCTGCCACGTTGGACGAGTCCAGATTGGCCGTCCATGCTTGCTGCGATGAGTTACCAGAAAGCGTCGTCTTCACGTTCACGCAGCTCCTGGAGACGGTACTCGGCGATCTTGCGAACCAGATCCTCTGGCACAGGCTTGTCGTAGGGAATCTGAAGGTAGTTCTTCGTCGTCTTGTGCTCTTCCAATTCTTTGCGAAATGCCTTCAGCGCCGCCGGTGTCGGCGCGAAGTTACAGTGGGCTTTGTGCGCGGAGAAAGCGAACACGAATCGGGGCTCAACGAAGAAGGGGGTTCCCCACTTGATCACCTCCTTTGCCTTCGGCGCGACGCTCTTGAGGATCGCGTACAGCCGGCGCAAATGCGGCTGGCCCTCGCGTGGGGCAGCCCGGATGTACTCGGGGATCGTAGTCGGACGCTTGCTTGCCAACTCTTTCAGGGCGGAATCCCTTAGGACTTCGCTTTCTTCGAAGGTTTCGACTTGCCAGAACTGTTGACGGCGATCGCTTGGCGAACGAGCGCCTTGAAGGCGGACTCGTCAACTTCTTCTCCTTCGTGGATGTCGATCGCGCGGCGTACGTTTCCGTCGAGACTCGAGTTGAAGAGACGGGCTGGGTCCTTCAGAGTCGCGCCCTTGGCGAAGGTGAGCTTCACCTTGTCCTTGTAGGACTCGCCCGTGCAGATGATGCCGTCGTGCGACCAGACCGGAGTGCCCATCCACTTCCACTCCTCGACGACGTCCGGGTCGGCTTCGCTTGATCAGCTTGCGCATCCTGCCAAGCGTTTTCCCGCGCCAGTCCCCGAGTTCGGCGATTCTTCTCGAGATGAGCTCCGATGCCGACTGGTCTTGGCTCGCGCCCGACTTTTTCATGTGCTCATCCCCCAATCCGCATAGCTCAGTCAACGATAACGCTCAATCACCTGTGAACACGCGGACAACATGTCCCGACCATCTATTCACATCGGCACCATAGCTGCCCGTGCAGGGTTTCGTCTTCTTATTCGGACAACTAGGCGTGCCTTTAATCCGCCAGACGCGCTCATCGCTACTAGGTGCATTCGCAAGGTAAGTGGTCTTGAACGGCATTTGCTTGCTGACTTCCGCACGGCCAAAGACGGGAATCAGGACCTTCAACGCCTGATGAAGAGCGGTGTCTTCGTCCGGGACGATGCCTCTTTGGTTCTTAGGAAAAAGCATTTGGCGCAACGTCACCAGGTCGTCCATGACGGGATTGAGGTTGGCTTCCTTTTGCTCTGCTTCCAGCCAAATGAGTCGCGAATGGCTGGTGGTGTTTACGACATCGCCTTCATTCATGAAAATCAGTATTCGGCCGTTCTTCTTAGGCCTTCCCAGGCCGCACTGCTCGTTTTCGCTCAGCGTGACCTCAATCTCGCCGCTCCCCTTGCCCTTATCGGGCAAGCCTTTGAAGGCCTCATCCACGAAAATTGTGTAGACACCTTGCCCGGGCATGGGCTCCTTGATCCTTTCTTTTACAGTGCCAAGAAAAACTCTGCCGTGTTTGTTGAACTGCTCGTACAGACTCACCTGTGCAAGTGAACAGGCCTGCCCTGTATCAGGTAGAGCGACAAGAAATACGGCAGTGGTTGTCAGCCAGAAGCGAAAGCTGCTCACCATTTTTTCTCCTCTACGCAGTGACAGTATCGCTGCCGCAGTGCTCGCCGCGAACGGACTAGAACCAGTGGTCGCGGACGCATCTTCCATCGCGAGGCAGGTCCTCAAACTTGTCGAGTCCGTCAAAGTGGTCAATGGGAATAGCGGCCACCAGTTCCGGCTCTGTTAACCGCAGGTTAACCGCGATGCGGCGTCGGCCCTCTTGGTTCGTTTCAAGCGCTCGCCAGTAGGCTACGCATCCGCACTCGGGGCAGAAGTGAAACCCGAGTGCCGTGCCTCGAACGTATGCCTTGGTTAAACCGGACACCTGAATACCTTCACCTTCGTAGTCGTAGGCCCACAGCACTCCGTAGCGGCGACAGGCCGTGCAGTTGCAGGCCGTCGCCGACTCCGGGACGCCATGGAACAGCCATTGAACTGCGCCGCAGAGGCATGAACCCTGGATCATCTTTGCCGTGGACCCTCAGGGTTTCCAATCCACCGCGTGCTCTTCGAGGTAGGCGTCGACGGCGGCACCCACGGTGGGATGGAAGCTCGCGGCACCGAAGCGCTCGAACAGTTCGAAGCGCTTCAGCTTGTCCTTGACCGGGTCCTTCATTTCCGCGAAGCGCATCTCGATGCCCGATTCGCGCAGCGTCTGCTCCAGCTCGGCGAGCATGTCTGCCGAAGTCACGTCGATGCTGGTGACCGGCTCGGCGGTCACGATGATCCGCTTCACCGGTGTCGGCGATTGCGCCACGGCCTCGAGCAGGCGCTGGTGAAACAGCTCGGCATTGGCGAAGAAGAGCGGCGCATCCCAGCGGAACAGGACCAGGCCTGGAACGAGACGCGCCTCGGGATAGCGCTTGATGTCGTGGAAGCCCCGGATGCCGTCGACTCGGCCCAGCACGGCGTAGTGTGGCCGCCAGCCGTCCCATAGAAATTCCATGATCGCGATGACGATCGCCAGGCCGATGCCGGGGATCGCGCCGAACACTGCGACGCCAACGAAGCAGACGATGGACAGCCAGAACTCCCAGCGCTGGATGCGGAAAATGCGGCGCAGGTCGTTGAATTCGAACAGGCCGATGGCCGCCGCAATCACGACGGCTGCCAGCGCGCTGTTGGGCAGGTCTTGCAGCAGATTGGGGGCAAGCAACAGCAGCAGCGCGACTGCCACGGCGCCGACCACGCCGGTGAGCTGCGTCTTCGCGCCCGCGGCTTCGGCGACCGGCGTGCGCGAGGAGCTGCTGCTGATCGGAAACCCCTGGAACAGTCCAGCGGCCAGGTTGGCGGCGCCCAGACCGATCATCTCCTGGTTCGGGTCGACATGGGTGCGGGTCTTGGCCGCATACGTGCGCGACAGGACGCTCGTGTCGGCGAACGCCACCATGGCGCACGGCGCAGCCGCCGATCACCACCTGGCCGAGGTCGGCGAGATCGATCCACGGCAGCGCGAACGACGGCAGGCCTTGCGGCAGCGAACCGAGCACCTTCACCCCGGCGCTCTCGTCAGGCCGAGCACGCCGACCGCGATCGTGGCGCCCACGACCGCGATCAAGAGGCCGGGGATTCGCTTCCAGGGCTTGAGCAGCAGGATCGCCACCAGCGTGCCGGCGCCGACCGCGAACGCCGTCCAGTTGGCCTTGCCGCCCAGGATCGACTGGACGATCTGCACGATGTCGCGCAGTGGGCCCGCGCCGTCGATCGAAAAGCCGAACAGCTTGGGCAGCTGGCTGATCAGCACGGTGAGCGCGATGCCGTTCATGTAGCCGTAGCGGATCGGCTTGGACAGCAGCTCGGTGACGAATCCCAGGCGCATTACGCCGATCAGAATGCACACCAGCCCCGACACCACCGCCATCATGCTTGCCAGGGCCACGGCACGCATCGGGTCGCCGGCAGACAGAGGCAGCACGACCGCGAGAATCACCGCGGCGAGCGCGGAGTCCGGCCCCAGCACCAGAATGCGGCTCGGGCCGAACAGCGCGTAGGCGAGCAGCGGGACGATAGTGGCGTACAGACCGTAGATCCCCGGGACGCCCGAAGCCACTGCGTACGCGATTCCGACCGGCACCAGCATTGTGGTCAGCACCAGGCCGGCCATCAGATCGTGCGGCAGCCAGGCGGCTTCGTACCGCCTGAGCATCTGCAGTCCGGGCAGCCAACGCATCCAGCCGTTCATGTCTCGTCCTTTGAATGCAGCGCGTCGTTAGGCATCGCCGGTCGGAACAATGGCTGCCGTCTCGACCATGAGAACGACGGCTTTCTCTGGAGCACGCGTGCGATGGACCACTCCTTTTGGCACGACAAAGCCCTCTTGGGGCTGAAGGTCAATTGAGCGGCCCTCGAGGTCAATGATGAAGTGACCCTCCAGGACAAAGAAAAATTCGTCGTCGTTCTCGTGTGCGTGCCAGTGATACTCGCCTTGCAATACGCCGAGGCGAACGACCGAGTCATTGACCTTGCAGAGGGTCTGGTTGTACCAACGATCCGTACATGCTTTGACCAAACCCGGAACGTCGACAGTAGCGAGTGGGGGGAACTTGATGTCCAGATGGGTCGCGTATGGATAGGTCTTGCTGCCTTTCATTGTCGCCTCATGTGCGAAGAAGAAGATTGTTCGTTGGACGCATTTGCCAGAGCTTGCAGCTTAAGAACAGTTGCCCAGTTTCTTGTCGTCGCCGACTTGCCCACCTTGCCGAGGAGAGCTTCGCCCGCCTTGCTTTCCAGTATTCCGGCAGCGCAGAGGAGATACGCTGCATTCTTGCCTATAGCGAACTGCTCGGGAGGAACCGCAAGCGACGCGATGGCGGCGAGACCCGACAGCGCTTTGGTGTCTTGGACGAATGCAACCAGATAGCGTGAGTGTTCGTCCGCTGCTACCTTGACTGGATTCTCGGAGACGATGGCCGCGAGTTCGCTTGCCGACTTCACGATGACTGGCACCTCGATGTTGAGTTGCGTAGAAATCGCCGCGGCAATGTCTGCCGAGTGCTTCGCCGGTGTGCCTCTCGCAGCGCGGAAGACTGCATTGCCACTGTTGAGCAAAGTGGCTACGCCTGTGTACCCGAGGCCTGAGAGCAGGTCGCGCAGCTCGGCCATCGGAACACGCTTGGCCTTGCCGACGTTGACGCCGCGCAGTAGGGCTACGAACGTGGGCATTTGCGACGCCTAACGTTTGAGTTCAGCGGCTGCCAGAGGCGGTCCGCCGAGACGAATGGTTAGGCCTCCTTCTTCCCTTGCTTCATTCGAGTACCAATCTGAATAGCCAACCACGCCATCGGGAGGTAAGCAGCCAGCAGATCCAGCGCGATGAACCAAGTAGGCGCGGGAATCATGAAACTTGCCGCCACACCACCACAAAGAAAGACTGCGCCGATCACATAAGCGATTTGTGCCCGGTAGGTCGCCGCGATCAGGTAAGCAGCAAGCGCACCTGCGAGCGTACCCACTGCATGTGCCAAGAACGGCATTACGAAGTGGCGCGGCTCAAAAAGGTGCATGGCTTTGATCAGGCTCTCGGCGTTGTTGACATCCACACCCGGAGGTGGAGGAATGAGTGACGGGCTAAGAGTGATGAGCACCATGTTGACGACTCCGCCTATGACGATCCCCGCGATGAGGGCAAGCACATTGCGCAGTAGGTTGGGCATGGGCGATTCTCCTAAAGGCTTACCGCACTAGCTACCAGAGCTGCTCCGACAGTGTGACCTTGAAAGGATGATCCAGAAGCGGTTCAACGGCTTCAACGAAGCGTACCGTGTGAGGCAACTCGGCATGACGTTCAAACGCTGCCATGTCTTTCCAGCGCGTATGAATGTAGAACTCATCGGGGTCACGAACTGAGCGGAATGCACCGTAGCTGAGACAGCCAGGCTCCTGCCGGGTAGGTCCTTGTACCTCGAACATGGCATGGTGTACCTCGCCCTGCTTTCCGGTGCGAGCGTGAAGTCGGGCGAATACGAATACTTCCATGATCATTCCCGATGGAAGGGTCGGAGTCATTGCGCTGCAGGACGGTGCTTTCCTACTCGTCGGTAAGGACCTGCTGAGTCACGTTGTCGACCACCACGGACTTTCGAAGTAGGTTACGGTTGGATCACTGCCGTACTTCTCTCGGACGAATGAGCGCCATGATTCTGTGTACATGGCTTCTGCCTCTGACCTCGAATTCCAAAGGTAGACGCCACCTACTGTTACCCCGTCTTGGGAGAGCACGTAGATCTTCCGAAACAAGCCTTGTACGCCTCGATACTTTGGCGCGGTGCTCAGGAAGATGCTGCGAGCTTCCTCGCGAGTGATTGGCTTTGGCAAAGTGAACGTAGTAAAGACGGTAATCATCTGCACCTCGCGGGCGTCACGGCACGCGCTATAGCGTTAGTGCAGCACGTGGTTAGGCAGCGGCCGGCTTGCCGCGCCGCCGGACCGCGGTGTCAGAAACGCAAGGGCGGCCGCCACGAGCAACAGAGCCAGTTCCCCCCAGAGGTGCCCGATGTGCTGCGGATACACGATCGACTGAATCGCCATGATTGCGCCGTGCACAACACTGGACACACGGTGAACCAGATCAAAGCTTAGGTGTGCGAGCGGATTCCGAGAAGCAACGATGAGGAACACGCCCAGGGTTGCGTAAATCCCGAGAATCATCTGCAAATACTCGGACTGACCCGTGTGCCACGCCCAGCCAGAGGGCCAACCGATCGTAAGTGGGTAGACGCCTACGACGAACATCACACCCACCCAGAGCAGAACGCTACGCAAGTACTTGATGCGATCAGCTTCGATCATCGCGTTCTCCCGCCGCACACGATTGTTGCGAGCTGTGCGGCGATCTGCTCAGCGCTCGCGCTAGTGCTGTCAAAGGTGTAATGGGCATCAAGGCGCCCACCGGCGTTCCTGTATCCGTGCTCGGCCTCTGCCAGCGTCCGATCACCTCGGGCCAGAGTTCGTTCCTCAATCTCTTCCCATGAGCAAGTCAGTTCTACTAGCAGTGGATCGAAACCATCGAACGCACGCAACACTTCCTGGGCTCCCTTCTCGGACAAGATGACGGCGTCAAAGATGACGTTGTGAGCAAGACCAAGCAACGTCCGGGCGCAAGCGTAGGCGCCCGTGACGATCGCCCTCGCGTCCACTACTGACCGATCGTTCTCGTGATCTACTCGAAGAACCACCGACCGTGGCAGGCAGTAGAAGATCGTGTCGACAGAAAAATGAAGCCATTGATCTGGAAGGAGTTCCTCCTGAAGCTGCGCCAACGTGGACTTGCCGACTCCAGAACTGCCGGTGATGACGATGAGTTTTCGCTGCATGACAATGAACTGACCCAGGGCGTTCCGGCGCAGCGCGTCGGCTCTCGAACGAGATGTTAGGCGGCATCCGGTACCGGTCCCGACCAAACGTACTGTGGAGCGCGCGGCTACCAAGAACAACTGTTCTCACGGCGGTCACGGACGAGCCCCCCGCTTGTGCTGTGACTGCAGCCACTATGCGTGTCAGCCTTGAACGATAGGTCAGGCGTCACGGCGCTCCACCATCAGCGTCTCCATCGTTCTACCCTCGGTCCACAACCGGTGATTCACACGCGGAGGCCAAGTGACAAGTTCGCCACAACGAAATGGCGTCGCATCGGCGCCTACCGACACAAACCCTTCCCCGGCAAGGCAAATAACATCGATTTCGAACGGTGCCGAATGCTCGTCAATCGTCGCATGGGCGGCGAACTGGAGATTGGCGATGACTGTCTCGCGACGCGACAGCAAAACACGGAACAGAACACCGACAACTCCTTCCCGTGGAAGCGGTTGCCATTCTGGTTGTGGCACTGCTTCAACCATCGCGAGACTTGAGTGAGGACGTCTAGCGTCTCAGCTACGCCGTGCGCGTAGTGCGTCGGCCCTCAAACGACAAGTTAGATAGCGCCTCAATGACCCGAGCCACAGCTTCCATAACACTCACGTTTCCCTCGATTCGCAGCACTGGACACTTCCGCTCGGAAAGCCACCGCTCGTGAATGGCGCGGCTACGACCCGGCAACCGGCCTTCGTCGTATTGAGAGGCCCACTCGATAAATCCCTCTTGAGGTTGTCCAAAGCGCTCTGACTCGCGCCGAATCAAACGCGCAACCCGTATACCGGCTTCGACCCAAAGATAGACAACCAGCGAGAAAGAGTTCTCCAGATCGTCGCCCCAATCGGTAACCGAACCGGCCACGACAGCAGTTGGAGCAAGGCTCAACGCGCTCAGGATCATGGCAAGGCGCTCACACGGTTCTCGCTCCGCTTCGTAGGGCGGTTCGGACGGGTGCCAAAAAAAATCATCTGCGTCGAAAAACGTGGCGCCCATTTGCGCAGCCAATGCCGGCCCAAGGTGGTTGTGCCTGAGCCAGCCGCACCGGTAATCAAAATTCGCACGCCGTCCTGAAAGCTCTATCTAACGTTCGCGTTGTGGCGCGCTCGTAGAGCGACGGCTCTCCAACGAAATGCTAGATGTCATAGCGTTTGAAAAAGCGAACCAGCATGCGGAAAGCAAACACCATCAGAACGTAACCAACAATCTGGGCCACGAGAAGAAGCATCCCGACAAGAGCTTCGCTCTTCGAGTCGAATGAGGCGAAGGTGTCCAGCCCGATTAGAACCAAGTAGGTCGGCCAAAAGAACAGGAGGGGAAACAACGTGCTTGAATGGGCAAGTGCGAAGGAAAAGACCCAGCCGAACAAGGAGATCGGGACGGCCAAAGCACCGCCTCCCCATTTGATAGACGTCGCCAGATCCTGCGAAAGAGTTGACCGCCAACGCTGCGCTTGAGCTGCGGCAGAGCCGCAACGCGGCAGGGGAATTGCAAGCGCGCTTGCCGTCAGCTCGAAACCCCCCCTACGCGCCAACCTTACTCTCGCGAAGCCTGCGTATCTGAGCTTTCGTGTACTGAGGAAGTCCATCGGCAATCATGTCCCACTCGGCCTTGTGCTCGACATAGATATGCTTGTCAGGTGAAAGTCCCGGCTCGTCTTTCAGGCAGCCAGCAGGAATCTCAAGCCGGCTCCCAGCAGGAGTCGGATTCGGTACCGGCGAGCCGCAATTCTGACAAAAGAATCTGCGGTATCCCGGTGGTCGCTCGATAACGGGCAGCTCGAACGAGCGAATCAACTCGGCCCCGGAAGTGATCCGAAAGCCATTAGCAGCAACACTAACGATCGCCGCATATGCATACCCCGACGACTTCCGACATCGAGTGCAATGACATAGCTCGAACGGTCCAACGACCGATGCGGCCTCAAATCGGACAGCGCCGCACAAACACTCTCCCTTGATCATCACCCGGCTCCGGTTGTGGCGGATAACGTCGGAGTTGAGCGGCCCGCTGCCACCAATGTTCGGAAGAAGAAGCCGCGAATCGGCGGGTCCGCTCGAACGCCAGGTTGGGCGTCATTCTCGATCGGATTCTAGAAACCCTTTGCGAGCACGATGTCATATCCGCCGCGCAGAAACTTGCCTTCTTGTTTGAGACTGATCACCGAGGATGACTTACGGCTGGCCCAGGGGTCCTTGGCGATGAACGGGTCGTCCCTGAAGTAGAGTTGTGTGGTGAGCGGGACATGCAAAGACTCCGAAACTCGGAAGTGAATATGGGCCGGTCGCGTCAAGCCGGCGTATTTCTCCAGCCCCGGGAGGTTCGGTGGGATCGGATATCTCCCCGGCACAACAGTTTCAAACTCGTAATTCCCTTTCTGATCGGTCAGCATCATGCCCCGCAAGCGCAAGGCGTTGCGTTCGGTGAAGTTTCCAGGCTTGTCGGTGTCGTACAGGCCGGCATCGTTCGCTTGCCACACTTCAATCAGCGTATTCGGTAAGCGGGTACGACAGTCGGAACCGTATACCGTACCGGCCACCATGAGCCGTTGGCCGGGTTCGTCGGGACCAAGCAGTTTGGTCTGAAACGGCGCGCCAAAGCGATAAAACGGCCCGATTATGTCTTGCGCCGTCGACCGACAGGCTTTCGTAGCAGCGGCAAAGGCATCGGGCAGAAATGCTCCGCCGAGCAATGCTGCACCCCCTTGCAGGAACATCCGCCGCGGTACTGACACAGCGACGATCGGTACGAACGCATTGCTCATGGATTCCTCCTCCTGTATGCGAGGTCGACGCATGACGCCCAACTCTCCGGTTCAGCGGCGGCGCTTTGGCGCCGTCAGCTGCAACCGCTTGTTAGACCGCATGCTCGATTAGCGAACTAGCAAATCCAGCTCACGAACATCGAGACCGGCTTCGCGATAGTACTTCCGAGACAACTCGAGTGCCGTGAATCCGTCCTCGTAGGCAGCAACGCCTCCGTTGACCGGCTTGTCCAGATAGATGAGCCCACCCTCAACGACAAACATGATCAACGCCGGCTCCGGTGAGTCCTTCGTTATAACCAGCGTGTGAGCCTCACCGGCGGGTTCATAGATGAAGGTTCCAGGCTTTGCGACCCAGTCGTGCTCCAGGTACCGCCAGTGACCACGCATCGTGTAACCACGCACAGTGCCAACGTGGTAGTGAGTGCCGAGCATGGCACCGGGGAGACCCTTCAGAACAACGCTGAATCCCCCGGACGTGACATTGAAGTGGCAGGGCTGAATCCAGACACCATCCGCATACGGAACCCAGTGACGGCCGTCTTCGAGGTTGATGTTAGTAACGAAGTGTTCACGGCTTCGCCGATTCGCTTCGAGGCCGTCGGTGAAACTGTTGAAGGCAGTGATAGGCAAATGATTCCCCTCGGTGAGTTAACGATGAGAAGCAGTATCCGCTCGAAACAACAGGTCGTACTACTCCTACTCAGGTGTGACGTCACATCTTCCAATTGCGGTCTAACGTCTGAGTTGAGCCGCGCGCGGCTTTATCGCGCGTCGGCTCTCCAACGAAATGTTAGACAGCATTCGCTTTCACGCGCTGGTTCGCTTTCCGCGTCAAATACAGAGTCATTGCGCAGAAGAACACGATGGCCGTAATTACGCCAACGTAAATCCAAACCGCCCAAGAGGCGGCGCGTATGTAGTAGGCGAATATTCCGGCCGCGACCGCGAACCAAGGACCAGAACTCAACAACGTTGCCGAGACGAAACGGCTAACCCTCGATTCTTCGTTTGGGTCCTTCGCTGTTTCGTAGATGGCAGCCAGCCAGCTGACAACCCTCGCAAATAGAAGGTTTCCGATAACAAAGCCGATCATTCCGAGGCCAACGTTTACGAGTATGTCCATTGAACGCGGTCTAACGTGTTTTAGGTCGCACGATTCTGCTCCTAAATGCGGCGGCTGCGGCATAACACGGACGGCCGTTCGTCGCCAAACCCGCACCGCGCCTTGCTTTTGAGGCCTATACTGTATAAAAATACAGTATTAACAAATCCGATGAAAAGCGCAGGTCCACGTCCCGCATTGCAATCAGCGCGTCTGCTGGATCAGGTGCGGGAACGGATTCGCTATTGCCACTACAGCCGCGGTAGCATGCTCACGCATCTGGAGATCGCAAGAAGGTGACGGCACATAGCTACATTTATTCGATTCGCTTCTTCTAATCAGGCTTTTCCGGCTGGAGGAGTTGCTGTCATCCGCGGGTGCGCCATGATCTACACGCATGTGATGAAAGGTGCTGCAGCCGGCGTGTCTTCTCCGCTGGATTCGCTCGGGCCCTCGATTGGCCCGCTGCATTGCTCGGAGCAATTGAGTGATTCGCTATGCATGCCATGGATACATCGCTTAGCTACAGCAGCGCCGGTGGCGGTTTACCGCTAATGCCCGGCACTCCCGCATGCTGCAATCTTCCAAAAGTTTTCTGTCGGCATTGGGCGCACGGGTATGGCGCGCCAACTCCGACGCGGGTGACTCCAACGTTCGCACGGTGCCGACGCGCTTTGGCGCGCTGGACAGACTGCTGCCCAATGGAGGCTGGCCGCAGCGCACATTGATCGAGCTGCTGGCGCCGTGCGGCGTTGGCGAGATGCGCTTGCTGATGCCGGTGCTGGCACCGCTGATGCGCGCGCGCCAGACGGTGGTGTGGGTCGAGCCGCCGCACATTCCTTATCCGCGTGCGCTGATTGCGCATGGTGCGATGCTCGAACAATTGCTGGTGGTGCGCGCGCGTGATCGGGCGAGAGCGGCTGTGGACGATCGAGCAGGCGCTTAAGAGCGGTGCCGCAGCGGCGGTCGTCGCATGGCTGCCTGAAGACAACACGCACCTGACGTCGTTTCAAACGCTGCGCCGCTTGCAGCTGGCGGCGCAAAGCATGAAGCGCGATCCGGGCCTGGTGTTTTTGCTGCGCTCGCCGGCGGCGCGCACCGCTGCGTCACCGGCGCCGCTGCGTATCGAGCTCGCCGCCTGCGAGCGCGGTGTGGCGCTCGATATTTTCAAACGGCGCGGCATGCCGGTTCATTCGATGGTGCAGCTTGCACTGCCGGGCCCGGTCCCGCGCCGCTTCGAAGCGCTGCTCGAAGAAGGCACGCTACAGAAACTGCGATCGATGCTGTGGATTGCCGTTTGTCTGCCTGAGCTGCCGCTCGAAGTGGCGGTAGTCGACGCAGTGCCGCTGGCGGTGTGCGACGCATCGCACGTGCTGCTCGCCAACCGCAGTGCACGCGAGATCGGCGTGCAGGCGCAGATGAGGCGTGCGACCGCGCTGGCGATCTGTCCGCATCTGCATATCAAGCTGCGCACCTATGCGCAGGAAAACCATGCGCTGCAAGCAATTGCCGCGTGGGCGCAGCGCTTTACGCCGAACGTCGCGCTGGTGCCGCCGTGTGAGGAATCCGACGCCGATCTTGCTTCCGGACTGCTGCTCGAAATTTCCGGCAGCGTGAAGCTCTTCAACGGCCATACGAGCATCGTCAGAAATCTGCGCGCAGGTCTTGCACGGCAGGGATACGCGGTGCAGATGGCGCTGGCGCCGGTGCCGCAGGCGGCGTGGATGCTGGCGCGTGCGGCACGTGATGGTGAAGTGCCGCAGGTCAATGATGTGAGCGAGCTGCCGACGGCGCTGGCCGATCTGCCGGTCTGGCTGCTCGGGCCGGGCCGGCCGCATTGGGATGCGCTGCGCGGCATCGGCGTGACGCGCATTTCCGATCTGCGGCAGCTTCCGCGCAGCGGTATCGCGCGGCGCTTTTCTGCGCGTCTGCTTGACGAGCTGGATCGCGCGTTGGGGCGCAAGCCCGATCCGCGCGTGTGGTTCGTCGCGCCGCCGGTATTCGAAGCCAAGCTCGAGCTGCTGGCGCGTGTCGATCATGCCGAGGCGTTGCTGTTCGCGGCGCGCCGGATGATCGTGCAGATGACCGGCTGGCTGGCGGCGCGTCATGCGGCGACGCGCACGATCGAATTCACGCTGGTGCACGAAGACCGCGATCCGTCGCCGCTGGTGGTGCATCTGGCCGATGCCTCCAATGACGAAGAGCGGATGACGGCGCTGCTGCGTGAGCTGCTCGGCCGCACGCAACTCGCTGCACCGGTGTACGAGCTGCATCTGCGCTGCGCGCAGATCGTGCCATCGCAGCTATTCGCACGGAGAATTGTTTGCCACTGCGCGCGGCGAGCAGGAAGGGCTGCTGCGTCTGATCGAGCGATTGCAGGCACGCCTTGGACCCGAAGCGGTCACGCAGCTCGAGCCGCGCGACGATCACCGCCCCGAGCATGCATTTCGCGAAGTGCCTGTCGAGCGCGCGAGTGCATCGCGTTCGCCCGACGTTGACTGCACGGCGCCGCGCCCCCTCTGGCTGCTGCCCGAGCCGATACCGCTCGCCGAACAGCAGCATCGTCCGGTCTATGGCACGCCGCTGACGCTTCTGTAGCGGGCCGGAGCGGATCGAAAGCGGCTGGTGGGATGGGCAATGGGCCGAGCGCGATTACTTCATCGCGCGCGACGAGCAGCATGCACTGCTGTGGATTTTTCGGCCGCGCGTTCCTGATGCTGCGGTTCGCGACCGCTGGTATCTGCACGGAAAGTTCGGATGAGCGGGCACGACCTTCCTGGCTATGCCGAGCTGCACTGCGTAACGAACTTCAGTTTTCTGCGCGGCGCTTCGCACGGCGAAGAACTGGTCGAGCGCGCCGCAGCGCTCGGCTACGCGGCACTGGCGATTACCGACGAGTGCTCGCTCGCCGGCGTCGTGCGCGCGCACGTCGAAGCCAAGGAGCACGGCCTGCATCTGATCATCGGCAGCGAAATCAATCTGCTGACTGCCGGCGGCGAGCAGTACGCAAAACTGGTGCTGCTGGCGACCGATCGTGCTGCTTACGGCAACCTGTCTGAATTCATCACGCTGGCGCGCACGCGTGCCGATAAAGGCAGCTATCGCGCGTACGCATCCGATCTTGAAGGCAAGGCAGCAGGGCATCCGCATCTGCAGAATCTGCCGGGCTGTCTGGCGCTGCTGATTCCATCGAACGACGCTTCGTTCGAACAGTTGTTCGGCCAGGCGATGTGGCTGAAGACCTGGTTTCCCGAACGTTGCTGGATCGCGGTGGAAAATCTGCTGCGCGCCACCGATGGTCCGCTGATCGAACGCATCGAGCGCGTTGCAAGCATCACCGGCGTGCCGCTGGTCGCCGCCGGTGACGTGCATATGCATCTGCGCTCGCGCAAGCCGGTGCTCGATGTGGCTGCTGCGATCAGGCTCGGAAAAACAGTGGCCGAATGCGGCTTCGCGCTGGCATCGAACGCCGAGCAGTATCTGCGGCCGCGCGTGCGGCTGGCGCAGCTGTATGCGCCCGAGTGGCTCGATGAAACGCTGAAGATCGCCGCGCGCTGTCAGTTTTCGCTGAACGAATTGCGCTACGAGTATCCGGAAGAGATCGTGCCGCCCGGCGCGACCGCGACCAGCCATCTGCGTGCGCTGACCGAAGCCGGTGCGCGCGAGCGGTTTCCGGAAGGTGTGCCGCCCGCGGTGCGCGCGCAGATCGAAAAAGAGCTCGCGCTGGTTGCCGAGCTGAAGTACGAAGCGTTCTTTCTGACGATCGAGGACGTGGTTCGCTTTGCGCGCTCGCAAGGCATTTTGTGCCAGGGCCGCGGCTCGGCCGCCAACTCGGTGGTTTGCTACTGCCTGCGCATCACCGAGGTCGATCCGCGCCGCTGCAATGTTCTGTTCGAGCGCTTCATCAGCCGCGAGCGCAACGAGCCGCCGGATATCGATGTCGACTTCGAGCATCAGCGGCGCGAAGAAGTCATTCAATATATCTACAACAAGTACGGGCGCGATCGCGCGGCACTCGCCGCCACCGTCATCTGCTATCGCTCGCGCAGCGTGCTGCGCGATGTCGGCAAGGCGCTCGGATTCGATCCGCAGCGCATCGACCAGGTCGCCAAAAACCACCAGTGGTGGGATAGCGGCCAGCGTCACGCCAAGGGAATGATCGAAGCGGGGTTTGACCCCGACAGCTTTTCGATTCGCCAGTGGCTCACCATCGCCGACGAGCTGCGCGGCTTTCCGCGGCATCTGTCGCAGCATGTCGGCGGCTTCGTGATTGCGCGCACCAAGCTGTCACGCCTGGTGCCGATCGAAAACGCCGCGATGGAAGATCGCTGCGTCATTCAATGGGACAAGGACGATCTCGAATCGCTTGGCCTGCTGAAGGTCGACGTGCTGGCGCTCGGCATGCTGTCGGCCACGCGCCGTGCGCTCGAATTCATTGCGCAAAAGCTCGGCCGGCCGTTTGCGATGAGCGATATCGAGGATGACGACACGCCCACCTACGACATGATCTGCGCGGCCGACACGATCGGCACGTTCCAGATCGAATCGCGTGCGCAGATGACGATGCTGCCGCGATTGAAGCCGCGCTGCTATTACGACCTGGTGGTCGAAGTCGCGATCGTGCGGCCGGGGCCGATTCAGGGCGGCATGGTGCATCCGTATCTGCGCCGGCGCGACGGCAAGGAAGCCGTCGAATACCCGAGCAAGGAAATCGAATCGGTGCTCGAACGAACGCTCGGCGTTCCGATCTTTCAGGAGCAGGTGATGCAGCTGGCGATCGTCGCCGCCGATTACACGCCGGGCGAAGCCGATCAGCTGCGCCGCTCGATGGCGGCGTGGAAACGCAAAGGCGGGCTCGGGCCGCATAAAGAACGACTGATTTCGCGCATGACGGCCAAGGGATATGCGCTCGAATATGCCGAGCGCATCTTCAAGCAGATCGAAGGATTCGGCGAGTACGGATTTCCGGAAAGTCACGCGGCGAGCTTTGCGTTGCTGGCGTATGTGTCGTGCTGGATCAAGCGTCATCACCCCGATGCATTTCTGGCCGGACTGCTGAACAGCCAGCCGATGGGTTTTTATGCGCCCGCGCAACTGGTGCAGGACGCACGCCGGCATGACGTCGAAGTGCGTGCCGTCGACGTGACGATCAGTCAGGTCGAATCGACGCTCGAGCCGCCTACAGATGGCAGCAGAAACGACAGGCAGTGCGACTGGGATTGAATCGCATCAGCGGGCTTAAAGAAGCGTCGATCAAGCGCATCGTCGAAGCCCGCATCGAACGTGAATTCGACAATGTCGAAGATCTGGCGATGCGCGCCCAGCTGAATTCATTCGAGCTCGAAGCGCTCGCCGCCAGTGGAGCGCTGGCCACGCTCGCCGGCCACCGCCATCAGGCCGGCTGGGAAGCGCTCGGTGTTGAGACGCGGCGCACGCAGATGCTGAAGCCGGCGCGCTTTCCGGAGCCGCGGATCGAGCTGGCGCCGCCGACCGAAGGAGCCGACATCGTCGCCGATTACGAGCGGCTCGGCCTGACGCTCGGCCGCCATCCGCTGGCTCTGCTGCGGCCGCGGCTGGCGAAAATGAAAATGCGAACTTCGATCGAGCTGCAAACAACGCCGAGCGGCCGCATCGCACGTGCGTGCGGCATCGTCACGCATCGGCAGCGGCCACAGACCGCCAAAGGCTCGGTGTTCGTGACGATCGAAGACGAAACCGGGCCGGTCAACATCATTTTCTGGAACGACATCTTCGAGCGCGAACGCAAGGTCGTCGTCGGCTCGACGCTGCTCGGCGTGCAGGGCGTATGGCAATCCGAAGCCGGCGTCATGCATCTGCTGGCAAAGCGCGCCACCGATTACTCGCGCTTGCTCGGACGGCTTGCTACTTCGTCGCGCGACTTCCACTAGCAGGCTGCCGGCGCATCACACGCCATACAATCGCCGCTCGATCGGGTGCGGAGACCTTCGTGCGCATTGCCGGCTTCTTAGCCTTGCTGGTTGCTGTCACGCTGCTGGCACTCGGTCTCTGGTACCGACAGGCCAGTCTGCCGATCCATGAAGGAACGTTCATGGTCTCCGGATTGCAGCAGGCGGTGCGCATCGATCGTGATGATGATCACGGCATTCCGAACATCGTCGCGGCGAACGAACGAGATGCGACGTTTGCTCTCGGTTATGTGCATGCGCAGGATCGCCTATGGCAAATGGAGATGAATCGCCGTATCGCCGCCGGGCGTCTGGCCGAAGTGCTGGGTGAGCCGGCACTCGATACGGACAAGTTTCTGCGCACGATCGGCATCGCACGGACTGCGCAAAGCATTTATCAGAATCTGGATGCCGAGCATCGTGACTTGCTCGATGCGTATGCGGCGGGTGTCAACGCGTATCTGAACAAGCGACGTGGGCCATTGCCGCCGGAGTTTTATCTGACGCGTGCGCCGAAGCCCGAGCCGTGGACGCCGGCGGATTCGATCGGCTGGTCGCTGATGATGGCGTGGGATCTCGCGCGCTATTCGTATTCGCGCGAGCTGCGGCGCCTGCAATTGGCGCAGCGGTTTTCGGTGGCGGAGATCAATGATTTTTATCCGCCGTATCCGGGCGACTCTGCGCCGGCGACGGCGGACTATGCCGAGATGTATCGATTGCTCGGCATCAAGGCAACGTCGTTGTCCGCGTTGGACGCGCCCGCGTTCGGTTTCGGTGACGGTGAAGGACTCGGCTCGAACAACTGGGTCGTATCGGGCAAGCGCACTGTCAGCGGCAAGCCGATGCTGGCCAACGATCCGCATCTCGGATTGACCACCCCTTCGGTTTGGTATTTCGCTGGCCTGCAGGCACCGGGCCTGAAAGTGATGGGCGCCACGTTGCCCGGAGTTCCCGGTGTTGTTCTCGGCCGCAACGATCGCATCGCGTGGGCTTTCACCAACACCGGCGTCGATCAGCAGGATCTTTATCTGGAGCGCATCAATCCCGAACAGCCTGACGAGTATCAAACGCCGGAGGGCTGGGCGCGCTTTGTGACCCGCATCGAACGCATCCGCGTCAAAGGCGGTGACGATGTCGAGTTGACGGTGCGCGAGACGCGGCACGGCCCGGTGATCAGCGGACTTACCAGCGTTGAAAAAGGATTCAAGCAACCGCAGTTCGCGCTCGCATTGCGCTGGTCTGCGCTGGAGCCCAACGACACGACGATCGCCGGCGCTTCGCGCGCTGAACAAAGCACGCACTATCGACCAGGCGGAGCGAGCGCTGGCGAGGGTTTCAAATCGTCACGCAGTCGGCGTTGATTGCGGATGTCGACGGCAAGATCGGGATGGTCGTGACCGGACGCATACCGATGCGTGATCGAGCCAATGATTTGCATGGACTCGTACCCGCACCAGGATGGGAGGCGCGCTACGACTGGCGCGGCTACCTGTCCACCGAGCAAGCACCGAGGATGCGCGATCCTGCCAACGGATTGATCGTCACGGCAAATCACAAGGTGGTGTCGTCGAAGTATGCGCACCATCTGACTTACGACTGGTTCCTGCCGTATCGCGCGCAGCGTGTCGAACAACTGCTTGAAGCACGCGGCAAGCATGACGTCAGCACTTTCAAGACGATCCAGGCTGACGTCACTTCGCTCGCGGCGCGCGACATGTTTGCACTGTTGAAGGACGCACAGCCGCAGACCGAAGCCGGGCGCCACGCGCTCGCGCGACTGGCCGCGTGGGACTTCCAGATGAAGCGCGATACACCCGAGCCGTTGATCTATCACGCATGGATGCGCGAGCTCAAGCATCGAATTTTTGCCGATGACCTCGGCGCGTTGACCGACGATTTCGTCGACCAGGCCGAGCTCACTTCGACGTTGCTGCACGTGTTGTCCGGCCGCGCGCAGGCGCGCGACTGGTGCGACGACCGATCGACGGAGCAGCGCTTCGAGACGTGTCGCTCGCTGGCGGGCGACGCGCTCGACGCATCGGTCACGCAGCTGACCCAGGCTTCGGGCCGCGACGTGGCCGGGCTGCGTTGGGGGGACGTGCATCGCGCGGCTGCCGAACATCGGCCGATGTCGAGCGTGCCCATTCTTCGCCGCCTGTTCGAACTGCGCATCGCGTACCCCGGAGATACGCACACGATTAACGTCGGTGCGCTGTCACACCGCGCCGAAGCCCCGTTCTCTACGCGGCATACCGCAACCTTGCGCGCGATATACGACCTCGCTGCGCTCGAATCGAATTCCGTATGGGTGGGTTCAAGCGGGCAGGTCGGCAATCCTTTTTCCGACCTTTATGGGTCGATGCAGCCGCTATGGCGCGATGTGCTGTATCTGCCGATGCGTCCGCCACCGGCGCGCGATGCGATGACGCTGGAACTGAAGCCGCGACGCTAGCCGGTCGTAGGCGAGCAGCGGGTTAACCCGCTAGCGCGGCGTTTGACGCTCTGCACTGGATGTAGGCATCATGTCCGGCTTTCCGCACACCTTCTCCAGGAGAACGCCGATGCGCCTCGCCATCGCCGCATTTGCCGCAGCACTTTCTATCGCACCGGTTGTCGATGCCAAAACTTTGCGCTGGGCCAGCCAGGGCGACATCTTGACGATGGACCCGCACGCGCAGAACGAGGGGCTGAATAACACGGCCAATTCTTATATCTACGAGCCGCTCGTCACCTATAACGAGAAGTTCGAAGTGGTGCCGGCGCTTTCAACCGACTGGAAGCAGGAAACGCCGCTGATCTGGCGCTTCAACCTGCGCCAGGGCGTGAAGTTTCACGACGGCTCGCCATTGACCGCGTCCGATGTCGTGTTCTCGATCGATCGCGCGATGCAGCCGACGTCGAACTTCCGTCAGTACACCGTCGGCGTTCAACGCGCGCACGCGGTTGATGACAATACGGTGATCATCTACACGACGGTGCCGAATCCCGGTGCTGCTGCGGCAACTGACCGAGCTGCGGATCGTCAACAAAGGGTGGGCCGAGAAGAACAAAGTCGTCGCGCCTCAGAACTTCGTGCAGAAGGAAGAAACCTACGCTGCGCGCAATGCCAATGGCACCGGCCCGTTCATGCTGAAGTCGCGCGAGGTCGATATCAAGACGGTGTTCGTCGTCAATCCGAACTGGTGGGGAGCAAAGACCAAGAAGGGCAACGTCACCGAAGTGATTTACACGCCGATCAAGTCGGATTCGACGCGCACCGCGGCGCTTGCTGTCAGGAGAAATCGATTTTCTGCTCGATCCCGTTCCGCAGGACATCGCGCGCCTGAAGCAGACACCTTCGATCAAGGTCGTCGAAGGTGCGGAAAACCGCACGATCTTCATCGGCATGGACCAGTTGCGCGACGAGCTGCAGTACAGCGACGTCAAGGGTAAGAATCCGTTCAAGGACTTGCGTGTTCGGCAGGCGCTGTATCACGCGATCGATATCGAGGCGATCAAAAAGGCGGTGATGCGGGGCTCCTCGGATCCGACCGGCGCGATCATTCAACGCGCAGTGAATGGCTGGGTACCGGCAGCGCACGAGCGCCTGCCGTACGACGAGAAAAAGGCGAAGGAGCTGCTGACCGCGGCCGGCTATCCGAACGGCTTTTCGGTGACGCTCGACTGCCCGAACAACCGCTACATCAACGACGAAGAGATCTGCAAGGCGCTGGTTTCGATGTGGGCGAAGCTCGGGCTCAAGGTGTCATTGAACGCGATGCCGCGCGCAACTTACTTTCCGAAGATTCAGAAGCACGACACGTCACTTTATTTGCTCGGTTGGGGTGTGCCGACGTTCGACGCGCTGTACTCGCTGCAATCGCTGCCGATGACGGTGGGCAAGGGTGGCGACGGCAACTTCAATCTAGGACGCGTCAGCAATGCCGAGTTCGACAAGCTCGTCGAGTCGATCAAGGGCGAGGTCGACACCAAGAAGCGCAATCAGATGATCGCCGACGCGTTGATGCTGCACAACAAGCAGGTGATGCATATTCCGTTGCATAACCAGGTTATTCCGTGGGCGATGCGCAAGAACGTGACCGTAGTGCATCGAGCCGATAACCGACTCGAGGTGCAGTGGGTCAAGATCGACTAGCGGGCGAGCGTTTGCAAAGAGCCGGACACTGAAGAGCGTCCGGCTTTTTTTTGCCCTGCTCTAATATCGGTCCATGGCTGCCTTCATCGTTCGCCGCCTGTTGCAGGCGATTCTCGTCATGTTGGTCGTGGCGCTGATCGCCTTTTTGCTGTTTCAATATGTCGGTGATCCGGTCTCGCAGATGCTCGGACAGGACGCGACGCCCGAGGACCGCACTCGGTTGCGCGGGGATTTAGGCCTCGATCAGCCGTTCTATGTGCAATTCGGCCATTTCATCGGCAACGCGATACAGGGCGATTTCGGCATCAGCCTGCGGCAGGGCCGAGCCGTGTCAACATTGATCAAGGAACGTTTACCCGCAACGCTCGAGCTCGCATTCGCGGCGGCGTTGATCGCGATCGTGGTTGGTATTCCGATGGGCGTTTACACAGCGCTACGGAAAGATTCGTGGTTCTCGCATTTTCTGCTCGCGGTGTCACTGGTGGGAATCTCGTTGCCGACTTTCCTGATCGGGATCCTGCTGATCCTCGTATTCGCGGTGATGCTGGGTGTGCTGCCGTCCTACGGGCGCGGCGATACCGTGCAGCTTGGCTGGTGGAGTACCGGCTTACTGACGACGACCGGCTGGAAACACTTGATCCTGCCGGCAATCACGCTGTGCCTGTTCCAGCTGACACTGATCATGCGTCTGGTTCGGTCCGAGATGATGGAGGTGCTGCGCACCGACTACATCAAGTTTGCACGTGCTCGCGGCTTGACGGATCGTGCGGTGCACTTTGGTCACGCACTGAAGAACACGCTGGTTCCGGTCATCACGATCACCGGGTTGCAACTGGGCGGAATCATTGCGTTTGCGATCGTCACCGAGACGGTATTCCAGTGGCCCGGCATGGGACTGCTTTTCATTCAGTCGGTGCAATTCGCCGACATACCGGTGATGGCCGCCTATCTGTGTCTGATCGCATTGGTGTTCGTGCTGATCAATCTAATCGTCGATTTGCTGTACTTTGCTGTTGACCCGCGGTTGCGCATTGACCGCACCGCAGCGGCACATTGAGCACGATGGGAACCTATCTGGGACTGGCGCTGCGCGGCCCGCTCGCCGCCATTTTTCCGCACCACGAAGGGCTGACAGCCCTGCGGCGCGATTTGCACGCAAACCCCGAAATCGGTTTCGAAGAGCACCGTACGTCTGCCTTGGTGGCAGAGCGCATGCGCGAGTTCGGCATTGAAGTGCACACCGGGATCGGCAAGACCGGCGTGGTCGGTGTTATTCAAGGTCAAAAGAACGGCTCCGGACGATCAATCGCGCTGCGCGCCGACATGGACGCGCTACCGATGCTCGAAGAGAACGAATTCGCGCACGTCTCAACCAAAACGGGGTTGATGCACGGGTGTGGCCACGATGGGCACACGACGATGCTGGTCGGCGCTGCGCAGTATCTGTCGCGCACGCGTAAGTTCGACGGCACCGTGTATCTGATCTTTCAACCCGGCGAAGAGGGGTACGCGGGCGCGAAGGCGATGATCGACGACGGCCTGTTCGAGCGCTTTCCTGCCGAAGAGGTCTACGCGATGCACAACTGGCCGCCTCTGCCGGCAGGTCAGATCGGGCTTAACTACGGGCCGATGATGTCGTCGGCGGATCGCATCGAAATCACGATCTGCGGCAAGGGCGGCCACGGTGCGCATCCGCACTTGACGGTCGATCCGGTCGTGGTGGCAGCGCACATCATCACTGCCGCGCAGACAATCGTGTCGCGCAACGTAGCGCCGGTGGACAATGCAGTGATCAGCTTGTGCTCGCTGCAGGCCGGCAGCTCCGGTGCCTTCTCGGTCGTGCCGCGCGAAGCCAAGCTCACCGGCACCGTGCGCACGTCGAAGATCGACACGCAGGAGATGGTCGAGCGTCGCATTACCGAGCTCGTCGAATCGATCGCCCGCGCCTTTGGTGCCGAAGCGCAAGTCGTCTACGAGCGCATCTATCCGGCGACGATCAATCATGCGGTGCAGGCACGCTTCGCCGGCGACGTCGCCGCCGAGCTGGTGGGCGAGGACAACGTGGTCCGCAACCTCGCCCCCAGCATGGGCGCCGAGGACTTTTCGTTCATGCTGCAGGTCAAGCCCGGGTGCTATCTGCGGCTGGGTCAAGGCGGCGGCCCATCCAACTGCTTCCTGCACAACAGTCGATACGACTTCAACGACGCCGTCATTCCGCTCGGCGCCGCTTTTTTCTCGGCGCTCGCTGAGCGCAGAATGCCCCTTTCAGAGCATTGACCATCGAGGAAGCGCAATGAAGACACCGCATCCCCATATCAAGATTACCGCTGTCGGCGCGGCGCTCGCGCTTGCAACTTTGGTGGCGCAAGCGCAGACGCTCAAGTTTGCAAATCAGGGCGATGCGCTGTCGATGGATCCGCACTCGCTGAATGAGTCGTTCCAGCTGGCATTTACCGGCAACGTTTATGAGCCACTGATCGGGCGCGGCAAGAAGCTCGAGGTCGTCCCGCTGCTCGCCACCGATTGGAAGCAGACGGCACCGACCGTGTGGCGCTTCAATCTACGCAAGGGAGTGCTATTTCACGACGGCACGCCGTTCACCGCCGATGACGTGATCTTTTCGTACAACCGTGGCAAGGGCGAAGGCTCCGACGTCAAGACCTACGTTGGTCAGATCAAGGAAATCCGCAAGATCGATGACCATGCGATCGACATCATTACGACCGAGCCGTTTCCGATTCTGCCGGACGTGATCACCAACTGGTACATCATGTCGAAGAGCTGGTGCGAAAAGAACAAGGCCGTACAGCCGGTCGATAAGCGGAAGGGTACCGAGAACACCGCATCGTTCCAGGCCAATGGCACCGGACCGTACCGCCTCCGCTCGCGCGACCCCAACATACGCACGACGTTGCAGCGAAACGCGGGCTACTGGGGCAAGATCGAAGGCAACGTGCAGGAAGTGATCTTCACGCCGATCGGCAACAACTCGACGCGGGTCGCTGCGCTGCTTTCGGGCGAGATCGACATGATGGAGCCGGTGCCGGTGCAGGACATCGTTCGCATTTCGGCCGACAAGAATCTGAAAGTGATGCAGGCGCCTGAGCTGCGGACGATCTTTCTCGGCATGGATCAGTCGCGCAACGAACTGCTGCAATCGAACGTCAAGGGCAAGAACCCATTTAAGGACAAGCGAGTGCGGCAGGCGTTCTACCAGGCGATCGACGTCAACGCGATTCAGAAAACGGTGATGCGCGGCGCGTCGGCGCCGACGGGACTGATGATCGCGCCGGGCATCAACGGCTTCGTGCCTGATTTGAACAAGCGGCTGCCGTTCGATCCGGAAGCTTCGAAGAAGCTGCTCGCGGAAGCCGGCTATCCACAGGGCTTCGAAGTGGGAATGAACTGCCCGAACGACCGTTACGTCAACGATGAAGAGATCTGCAAGGCGATAGCTGCGATGCTGGCGAAGACCGGTGTCAAGGTGAACCTGGCGGCAGAAACCAAGGGCACGTATTTTCCGAAGATCCTGTCACGCAACACGTCTTTCTATCTGCTCGGCTGGACGCCCGGCAGCTACGACTCGCACAACCCGTTATTTGCGCTGATGGCGACTCCCGGCGAGGGCGGCCAGGGTCAGTTCAATCTGGGCAGTTACAGCAATTCGAAGATCGATCAGTTGACGAAGGCGATTGCGACCGAGACCGACATCAAAAAGCGCAACGCGATGATCGCCGATGCGATGAAGATTCATCAGGACGACGTCGGCCACATTCCATTGCATCAGCAGGCTTTGGCGTGGGCGATGAAGCGCAACATTGATCTGGTCCAGTTGGCGGACAACTATATGTTCATCAAATGGGTCTCGATCAAACAGCCGTAATCCGGCTACCGGTGATTGGCGGGCGATCAGGATGGACACTGACGCAGTAGCGGCTAACCCTAACGTTCCGGTGATCACCGATCAGGGATCGGTGGTTCCGATGAACGCTGCCGGTCGCCTGTGGGACAGCGACGTCGCCTACAGCTTCCGCAATTCACCGGTGGCGATCACTGCGGCGGTGGTGGCGTTCGTTCTTGATCTTTTCAGCGGTATTTGCGAGATGGGTGGCGCCGCACAACCCGTTTGATCTGGCCACGCTGAATCTGCTCGATGCGTCGCTGCCCCCGATGTGGGAAGCTGGCAGCAACCCAAATTTCTGGCTTGGCACCGACGATCAGGGCCGCGATATTTTTTCCGCGATCCTGTTCGGCATGCAGGTGTCGCTGGCGATCGGGTTGGCATCGGTCGCGTTGTCGGTCGTGCTGGGCGTCGGCCTGGGGCTGCTGTCGGGTTACATCGGCGGCCGGCTTGATGCATTCATCATGCGAGTGTGCGATGTGATGCTGTCGTTTCCCGCGATCCTGACGGCATTGCTGATCGATGGCGTCGCACGCGCGGCGCTGCCGCGCGACGCGCATAGCGAGCTTGCATTCGGCGTGCTGATTCTCGCGATTGCTCTGTCGGGCTGGGTGCAGTACGCGCGCACAGTGCGCGGCTCCACGCTGGTAGAGAAGAACAAGGAGTACGTGCAGGCGGCGCGTGTGATCGGGGTGTCGCCGCTGGCAATCATGGCGCGCCATGTCTTGCCGAACGTGATGGGCCCGGTGCTGGTGTTGGCGACGGTGCATATCGCCACTGCGATCATCACCGAGGCGACGCTGTCATTTCTCGGCGTTGGCGTCCCGCCGACGACGCCATCGTTAGGAACGTTGATTCGCATCGGCAATGAGTTTTTGTTTTCCGGCGAATGGTGGATCACAATATTCCCCGGAGCGGCCCTGGTATTGCTCGTACTTTCCGTCAATCTGCTGGGTGATTGGCTGCGCGACGCACTCAATCCCAAGCTGAGATAGACGGTTTTTCTGGAGGTGCTTATGAAGACAAAGCTCGCAAGTGCAATTGCACTATTTGCGTTGGCCGGTTGTGCAACGACGCCGTTCTCTTACATCGACGGCAATCGCTATTTCAAAGCCGAGATGAATAGTTACTCGGTAATTGTGCTGGATGTCGATGGGCGCAGTGACACGCGCAACCCCGTGATGGTCGAACCGGGCAAGAAAGTCATCCGCGTCCAGGGGCCTGCGGCGCCGGGGTTCGCATACGGTGAAACTCGCGCCCTGACGCTCGACGTCAAACCGTGCATGCGCTATTACCTGAAGGCCGTGAAGCAAAATCCGGTTCAGCAGGACTTCGAGCCCAAGGTCGACTACGCAGAGCCGATCGCCGGCTGCACTGCCTAGCCAAGCGACTGCCCACAGCGGCCGTGCGATGACGATGACCGCGGCCGCCCTGCCTTCGACCGTGTCATCGTCTGCGCCGTTGCTCGAGGTCCGCCATTTGCGTATCGAGTTTCCGACTCGGCGCGGAACGCTGGTGGCAGTTGACGACATTTCGTTTTCGATCGCACCTGGCGAAGTCTTGGGGGTCGTGGGCGAATCGGGCGCGGGCAAATCGCTGACCGGCGCCGCAATCATCGGGCTGCTCGAACCGCCGGGTCGCGTTGCCGCGGGCGAAGTTCGCCTGGTTGGGCGTCGTATCGACACGCTGCCGTACGACGAGATGCGCAAGGTTCGCGGCCGCGAGATCGGTGCGATCTTTCAAGACCCGCTGACCTCGTTGAATCCGCTCTACACGGTGGGTGACCAGTTGATCGAGACGATCACGACGCACCTCAACATGTCGTCGAGCAAGGCGCGCGTGCGTGCGATCGAGTTACTCGCATCGACGGGCATACCCGCACCCGAGCGCCGCATCGATGCCTACCCGCATCAGTTCTCGGGCGGGATGCGGCAGCGGGTCGTGATTGCGTTGGCGCTGGCCGCCGAGCCGAAGCTGATCATCGCCGACGAGCCGACCACGGCGCTGGATGTTTCGATTCAGGCGCAAATCATTTCGTTGCTTAAGAAACTGTGTCGCGACCACGGCACCGCCGTGATGCTGATCACGCACGACATGGGCGTCATTGCTGAAACCGCAGACCGCGTCGCGGTGATGTACGCCGGCCGCATTGCCGAGATCGGGCCAGTGTCCGATGTGATTCATCGCCCGCAGCATCCGTACACCGTTGGGTTGATGGGATCGATTCCGACGTTCGGTCACGAAACCGAACGTCTGACACAGATCAACGGTTCGATGCCTCGACTGACCGCGATTCCGAGCGGCTGTGCCTTCCATCCACGCTGCGTGCACGCATTTGAACGGTGCCCGCGCGAGCGGCCGGATCTGTTGCCCGCAGGAACATCGATGGCGGCATGCTGGTTACACGATGTGACGCGGGGCAGGGTCGCGGCATGAGCCTCCGCCCGGCCGCTCCGAAGGAAGCTCGCTCCCGCTTGGCGGGACAGCGCGCAGCGCGAAGGGTGCACCAATGAGTGCTGTCTTGCGCGAAGACGCCGTAGCGACTCCGAAGTCATTCGGTTCGGATGTCATCGTGCACGCAGTGGGCCTGGCGAAATACTTCGATGTCTCGCCGCCGTGGCTCAATCGTGTGCTCGAAAACAAGAAGCGCGCGATCTTGCATGCGGTCGACGGCGTCAGCTTCGACATCAAACGTGGCGAAACCTTGTCGCTGGTCGGCGAATCGGGTTGCGGCAAGTCGACGGTGGCGCGTCTGCTGGTGGGGCTGTACGTCCCGACCAAAGGCCATGTTGAATTTTTCGGCCGCGATCTGCGCGAGATGAATTCGCAGCGTGGACGTCCGCTGCGGCAGAAGCTGCAGATGATTTTTCAAGACCCGTACGCGAGCCTGAACCCCCGCTGGCGCGTCGCCGACATCATTGCCGAGCCGCTAAAGGCGCACGGCTTGATGAATGACAAGGCGCAGATCCGGGCGCGTGTTGACGAGCTGTTGCAGCAGGTTCGTCTGGCGCCGGCCGACAAGGAAAAGTATCCGCATCAGTTCTCGGGTGGTCAGCGCCAGAGGCTGTCGATTGCTCGCGCACTAGCGACGAAGCCCGAGTTTCTGGTGTGCGACGAACCGACGTCGGCGCTCGACGTGTCGGTGCAGGCACAGGTGTTGAACTTGATGAAGGAACTGCAGCGTGAGATGGGGCTGACGTACCTTTTTATCTCGCACAATCTGGCTGTCGTGCATCACATTTCCGATCGCGTCGGCGTGATGTATCTCGGCAAGATCGTTGAGCTCGCTGCGCGCACCACGTTGTTCAATACGCCGCGTCATCCGTACACACGCATGCTGCTCGATGCGATTCCCGATCTGGAAATGAGCGGCCGCGCCCGCACGCCGGTGGCGGGCGAGGTGCCGAATCCGCTGAATCCGCCGTCGGGCTGCACGTTCCACCCGCGTTGTCCGCATGCAAATGAACGCTGCCGCGTCGAGGTGCCGTTACTGAAGCTGTATCGGCATGCAGGCGGCGAAACGCAGGCTGCCTGCCATGCGGTCGAGGAAAATCGAATCTAACTGCAGGCGGCGAGCGGTAGCTGCAATGCCTGCAAGACGCCGGTGTCGTCTTCAACGAATGCGACCAGCGCCAGATCGCGCGCCGCCGTCGAGGGTGCTTCCAGCCAGACAGTCCGCGTTCCGAGCGGCAACGGTCCCGACCACGCGCGCGTAACGCGATCATTCGCCAGCGTTTCGCCACGGTTTTCGCCGGCCGTCACCTTGGTCGAGATTCCGTTTTGTACGAGCGCGATGACCAAACGCGGATTCTTGGCTGAATTGGGAGTTGCAAGCTCGGCATGAGCGCGCACGCCGACTTTGCCGCCTTGCGTCTCGACGTTGTCGAGCTTGATCGTTGCCACAGCGGGCCGTTGATTAACCGCACGGAGTTGCGCATCGAAGGCGCCGGACGACCAGTTCGTCTCGCGCCCCTGCACGAAGACGCCAGGCGTGTAGCGGGTCCGGTTGCCGTTCAACGTTGCGAGCTGCGACTGTCGATCGTTGAACTCGCGTTTCGCGAACGGATCTTTCCAGCCGATGTAGTCCCAGTAGCCGACGTGCAGCGCCAGCGGAATTGCTCGATTGGCGTCGATGCGCGACGGCAACTGCGACAACCAGCGATCGGCAGGTGGACAACTCGAGCAACCTTGCGACGTGTACAGCTCCACCAGCGCAACGGTGTTCTTGGGGCTGATCGCCTGGCAGTTCGTGGCTTCGGCGGCGGGCATCGTGGCGGCAAGGGCGGCAACAGCAATCAAATGGCGCATTGGATCTCCGTGAGTGCGCTTGGTCGCGTCCCGGCAACGCTTCTTACGGAGCGGCCATGGAAATTATGCGTTGCAACTGGCGACTTGTGATTGTGCGGCGGCTTGATTTGAGGTCATCCAAAGTGGCACATCATCCGTATCGGCCTGATCGGCTCATTACAAGTGCGGGCGCGCGGTATCGGCGATCGATCGCGGGCGCGCTACCTTTGCTGAGTCCTAACCCGGCACTGGGCGCCGGACCTCGACCTAGGAGATCTTCGCAATGAAACTTTCAATCAACGCTGCGCTGGCCGCCGCCCCGTTCGCACTGATCGGGTGCTCGTATATGCCGACGATGTCGAGTGCTCCGGACGTTCCGGCGCCGATCGCCGTACCGGCGGGAACCAAGATGTCGATGCGGACGGTGGGCGTCGGCGAGCTGACGTACGAGTGCCGCGAGAAGCAGGGTGCTGCCGGCACGTTCGAGTGGGTGTTCGTGGCGCCTACCGCCACCCTATGGGACGCGAATCGTACGAAGGCGGTCGGCAAGTACTACGCTGGACCGACCTGGGAATCTAACGACGGCAGCAAGGTCACCGGCAAACAGCTTGCGACGGCTCCGGCCACCACCGCCGGCGCGATCCCGCTGCAACTCGTGCAAGCCGCGCCTGCGACGGGCACTGGCTCGCTGCAGGGCGTCACGTACATCCAGCGGTTGAACACAGTCGGCGGTGTGGCCCCGCAAGAGCCATGCGCAGCCTCGAGCGCTGGCCAGCGCCGCCAGGTGAAGTACGAGGCCGATTACGTCTTCTATAAATAAGTAGTTAGTTTCTCGACCAGCGGCGGTGTGCCCTAGGGACGCCGCCGTTTTTATTTCAGGTCAGCGCCAACACCGCAAACGACGCGAGCCAGTGCGTGCCGACGTACGCACCGTGCGTCGCGGCTTGTACCGAAGCTGCCAGATGCCGCTCGATCGATTCCTCGGCCAACACCTTTAGCTCCGTGTCGAGCTCAGGCAAGAGTTGTCGCCAGCACCACGCGCGCGACAAGTTGAGTCCGTGCAGATGAACAATTTTCGGGTCGCTTGCGTCACTGACCCTTGCCGGCTGCAACCAGGTGCCGATCGTGTCGCGGCTAGGCCGAAACCGGTCCCACCAATCCGCGAACGAGCAGCCGTCGACGACGCGGCGCATTAACGCGGCTTCCACCAAGCCGCCTGAAAGAAAGTCGTCGCCGCTCGGTTCGTACTCGGCGGGGTAGCGGCGATCGCGACCGAACCATGAGTTCGCGCGTTCGCCGATCATTTGGTGCAGCGCTCTGTGCTGCACTGCTTCGCAATAATCGAGCGCAAGCAGCAATGCGAACGCCGAGTTGCTGTGAGCGCCGCCGCGGATCGGATACGTCGCGCGCGGCAGAAAGTCGATGAAGCGATCGGCGAATGCCTGCGCCAATGGCGCGAGTTCGTCATGCCAGCGGGCGGTGGTGCGATCTTCGGCTGCGAGGATGTTCAGCTCCGCGGCCAGCTTCAGTAGCCAGCCCCATCCGTACGGTCGCTCGAACGAGGCTCGATGCGGACCGGAAAGTGTGGCGAGCTCGCCGCACCACATTGTCGGCAGTGAGCCGATGCTCGAAATGCTGGCGCGCTGCATCCGCATGCGCGTGCTGCGGATGAAGCCGCAGCAGTCGGGCCAGCGTCCAGTGCATATGCACGCACGAATGCCAGTCGTAGCTGCCGTAAAAGACGGGATGCAGCGCGCGCGGGGTGCTCAACGCGTCGTCGCTGCCGAGCACCTGGTCAAGCTTGTACGGATACTCGGTCGCAACGTTGGTTAGCGCAGTGCGAGAAACAGCGGCAGCGAACTCGGCATCGATCATGCAACGAGCGTAGCCGAGGTGGCGGTCCTTATTTCTTGGCTGGCGTGTCGCGCGTGCCCTTCAGGAGTTCCTGCGCCTCTTTCAACCCGCGGACGGCAGCGCGTTGAACCCACAACGCGCCTTCGCTCTTGTTGGCTGCGATGCCCTCGGCGCCCGAAAGCTGTGCGATACCGAGCTGGTACGCCGCGCCGGCGTTGCCGCGCTCCGCTGCACGCCGCAGCAACGCTTCGGCCAGCGAAGCGTCTTTCGGCACGCCGGGCGCTCCGCGCAGGTAGAGGGTTCCGAGAGACCATTGGGCATCGGCCAACCCTTTTTCCGCGGCCGGCTCGAGCAGCGACTTGATACGAACGCCGGCGTTTTCCGGCACAGGCCGTGCGCGTTCGACGATCTGCGCCAGAAAGTAACGCGCCCATGCGGCGTCGGCGTCGATATACGGCTTTAGCACTGCTTCGGCATCCGCCAAGCCGGTGGTGCGTGCGGCTTCGGCTGATTTTTGCAGCGCCTGTTCATTGAAGCGGTGAAACGAGAGGCTCGCGATCGCCTGCTGGGCGTCGCTCGCCACAGTCGGTGAGCCCGTCGTGATGCGCCCGCGCTCCGATACGCCGACTTCGACCAGCATCGTCGAGTCAGTCGGATGCACGCACGAGATGCCGATCACGAACATCGAATTGCGCTGCTCGTTCGCTTTCGCAGCGCTCTTGCGCGGTGAAGTGTCCTCGTTCTGGATGGCTTCGAGTGTGTGGCGCGCGCAGCGCGTACCGGCATGCCGCACGATCGTTTCTTCGTGCTTGCCGATCTGCCAGCGTTCGGACAACTTGGCGTGCCTCGAGCGCGCGAGCTCCAGAAGGGCGGCGTCGGTATCAATCGGCTTGGCAAGGATGTCGCTCGACAGCACTAGAACGGCCGTATGGTCATCGCCGCCGGAGAGGTGCCGTCCCATCGAGCCACCGCGGGGCGTGCTGGTCGCGACGAACCAGTTGGGATCGGTCGGCGTTGTCACCGCATAGCCAATGAACGCCCACGGCGCGCCGAGTGCGGTCTGCGGAATCTGGGCGACGCGCTCGTCAATGCGCGGCGGTTGATCGGCTGGCGCGCGTTGCGCGTGAGCTGTACTGGCAGCTAGCGCGGCGAATAGCAGAAGGAACCAGGAACGCATCGATGATCCTTTGCAGTTTTGCCGGATCATAGTGAGCGGCTTGCCGTGGCGATCTGGCGAGAAGCCCGGTAAGACACAGTGCAAGTTTCGGCCGATCGGCGGCATCATTATTCGAGGAGACGACCATGATTCGCGGGATGCATGCCATGTTCTACTCGTCGCGCGCGGACGAGCTGCGCGTCTTTTTCCGCGACAAGCTCGGGCTGAGCGGTACCGACGTCGGCGGCGGCTGGTTGATATTCGACGCACCCGAAGCCGATCTGGGCGTCCACCCGACCGAGGGTAGCGATGTTGCATCGGGGACCGCCGATATTTCGTTCTTCTGCGACGACATTGAGGCGACGGTGCGCGAGCTGAAATCGCGCGGTGTCGAGTTCACGCAGAAGGCAGAGGATCGCGGCTTCGGCTTCGTGACGTTCTTCAACGTGCCCGGCGGATTCAAGGTGCAGCTGTATCAACCGAAGTATCGGAAGTAGGCCGCGCGAACGATCCTTGCTTGTCGCTGATCCTCTGAAATCTCTTGAGGAGAAATACCGTGGCCAAGTACGGAGCGAAGGCGTCGGAAAAGGTCGAGAAGGCGATGCACGAGCGCAAGCGCGGCGCGCTGAAAAGCGGCATCGGGCAAAGAAGGTGACGAGCAAGAAGCAGGCAATTGCGATCGGACTGTCGCAGGCGCGCAAAGCCGGCGGCAAAGTGCCTAAGAAAAAATCATCAAGCAAGAAGTCATCAGCGAAGAAGTCGTCCTCGAAGAAATCTTGAGCAGTTAGCGCCCAGGGCAGCGCTTGACGGTCACGCTGCGCTAGCGCACTCGGCGACGGCTGCTGCTTCTGGTGGGTGTCGCCGCTGTTGATGGCGCTGATTGAATTCGAGTAATGCCACGCCAGTCGGCGTGGTCTTTCTGGCGAGGTCTTCAGGAGTGCACTGCGCTACGACGCGCCCGCCGCCGGCGCCGCCCTCGGGGCCCAGATCGAAAATCCAGTCCGCCTCGGCAATTACATCGAGGTTGTGCTCGATGACGATGACGGTATTTCCGCCGTCGACCAGCCGGTGCAGCACGCGAATCAGCTTGTCGACATCGGCCATGTGCAGGCCCACGGTAGGTTCGTCGAGCACGTACAGCGTCTTCGGCGCACGCTGGCCGCGGCGGGTCAGGTCATCGCGTACTTTCGCGAGCTCGGCGACCAGCTTGATGCGCTGCGCTTCCCCTCCCGATAGCGTCGGCGATGGCTGCCCGAGCGTCAGATACCCGAGGCCGACGTCACGCAACAGCCGCAGGCAATGCGAAATCGAGCGGTGCACGGCGAAAAATTCGACCGCCTCGTCGATCTCCATCCGCAGCACATCGCCAATCGACTTGTCGCGCCACTTGATCGCCAGCGTTTCTTCGTTGAAGCGCGCCCCGCCGCATACGTCGCACAACACTTTGACGTCAGGCAAGAAGCTCATCTCGATCGTGCGCACGCCCTGGCCGTCGCACGCATCGCATCGACCTCCTTTGGTGTTGAACGAGAAGCGGCTGGCGCCATAGCCGCGCGTACGGGCTTCGAGCGTTTCGGCGTACAGCCGGCGAATCGCGTCCCAGAAGCCGACGTAGGTGGCCGGACACGAGCGTGGCGTCTTGCCGATCGGCGTTTGATCGACTTCGAGTACGCGATCGAGCTCCCGCCAGCCTTCGATCGCGGTGCACCCGATCCATGCCTCCTTCGGGATTGCGTTGCCCAACGACGCTCTGCAGATTCGCAAGCAGCACGTCGCGCGCCAGCGTTGATTTGCCGCTGCCCGATACTCCCGTGACGACCGTCAGTCGTTCGAGCGGGAACGCCGCGTCGACCGCACGCAGGTTATGCAAGCGCGCACCTTGCACGGTGAGTTTGGCTGTCGTTGAATCGACTCTGCGGCGCGGATGCAGCGGATGAATCAACGGCGACTGCAGCCACTTGCCGGTGGTTGATTCCGGTGCGGCGATCAGATCATCGACGGAACCTTGTGCAACAACGCGACCGCCGCGCGCGCCGGCCGCCGGTCCGATGTCGATCAGATGCTTCGCGCGCCGGATCGTGTCTTCATCGTGTTCGACGACGACCAGCGTGTTGCCCTTCGCTTCGAGTTTTTCGAGCGCATTGAGCAAGATGCGGTTGTCGCGCGGATGCAAGCCGATCGTCGGCTCGTCGAGGATGTAGGCGACGCCTTGCAGGTTGGATCCGAGCTGCGCCGCCAGGCGGATGCGCTGCGCTTCGCCGCCCGACAGCGTCGGTGCGGCGCGGTCGAGCGCCAGATAACCGAGGCCCACTTCTTCCAGGAACGATAAGCGAGATCTGATTTCCGCCAGCGCGTCACGCGCGATTTCGGCTTCGCGACCGCTTAACGTCAAGCGATTGAACAGTCCACCCGCCTCAGTGACGGGCAGCTCCGCGAGTTCTGCGATTGACTTGCCTGCAAACGTCACCGCCAGGGCCGTCGGGTTTAGGCGCTTGCCGTGGCAACTCTCGCACGGCGCGGTTTCGCCTTCGTACCACGCGTTCCACCAGACTTCTTCGCCGCTCTGTTCGGCATCGAACCCGGTTAGCTTCAACCCGGTGCCGAAGCAACCGGGACACCAGCCATGCTTGGAGTTGTAAGAGAACAGTCGCGGATCAGCTTCGGGAAACGATGTGCCGCACGAAGAGCAGGCGCGTTTCGTCGAAAAACTTTTCTGTTGCAGCGGGGCAGTCCAGGTGCCGCCGTCGATCGCATCTTTCAGCTTGCCGAGTGGCCATGCAATCGTGACGACGCCATGCCCGTGTTCGAGCGCAGTCGCGATCGCGCCGCGCAGCCGGTCTTCGTTTTCCGGCTGCACGACAAAGTCTGCAACCGGTAATTCGATCGTGTGCTCCTTGAAGCGCTCGATACGCGGAAACTTCGCGGTCGGCAGAAAGTGTCCATCGACCCTCAAGTGTGAATGGCCTCGCGCCGCAGCCCATTTGGCGAGGTCGGTGTAGACACCTTTGCGGTTGACGACCAGAGGCGCCAAGACTCCAATGTGCAATCCCTTCGACTCACGCATCACCTGCGCGACGATCGTATCGAACGACTGCGGCGTCACCGGCACTTGGCACGTCGGGCAATGCTGCACGCCGAGCTTGACGTACAGCAGGCGCAGGAAGTGATAGATCTCGGTCAGCGTGGCGACGGTCGATTTGCGGCCGCCGCGCGAAGTGCGTTGCTCGATCGCGACCGTCGGCGGAATGCCGTAGATCGCGTCGACGTCAGGCCGGCCCGCGGGCTGCACGATCGATCGCGCGTACGCATTCAGCGATTCAAGATAGCGTCGCTGACCCTCATTGAAGAGGATGTCGAAAGCCAGAGTGGATTTGCCCGAGCCCGATACGCCGGTGATCACCGTGAACGTGTCGCGCGGAATCTCGACGTCGATCGACTTCAGATTGTGTTCACGCGCATTAATTATTTGGATAGAGCCAAGGTCTGACCCCGGCTTCGAGGGATGTCTTCCGTTCTGAGCAGGCGGGGTCAGACCCCAACAGATAGGCTGGTCTGGGTTCTCTTACGCGCGGTGCTTTATCGGCCAGCGCGGTCCGATACGCGTGCAGCTCACGGCCGGTGTGCGAGCGTGCGTTCGCAATCACGTCGTCCGGTGTGCCGGCCGCGACAATCTCCCCGCCGCCATCGCCCCCTTCGGGGCCGAGGTCGATCAACCAATCGGCCGCGGAGATCACGTCGAGGTTGTGTTCGATCACGATCAGTGAGTGGCCCGCGGCAAGCAGCTTGCGGAAAGCACGCATCAGCTTGGCGACGTCGTCGAAGTGCAGGCCGGTGGTCGGCTCGTCGAACATGAACAAGGTGCCGCGCGTTGGCGGCTTGCCCTTTGGTCGCCTCGGCAAGAAAGCCGGCGAGCTTCAACCGCTGCGCTTCGCCGCCCGATAGCGTTGGCACCGGTTGGCCGAGCTTGACGTATTCAAGCCCGACGTCGGCGAGCGGTGCGAGCACGCGCGCGATCTCGCAATCGTCGCTGAAGAAAGTCAGCGCTTCGTTGACGGTCATCGCGAGCACGTCGGCGATGTTGACGGCGCGGCCATGACGCTCGACAGTGACTTCGAGTGTCTCGGGGCGAAACCGCTTGCCGTCGCAATCGGGGCAACGCAAATACACATCCGACAGAAACTGCATCTCGACGTGCTCGAACCCGTTGCCGCCGCACGTGGCGCAGCGGCCGTCGCCCGAATTGAACGAGAACGTTCCCGCCGTGTACTTGCGTTCCTTTGCAACGCGCGCCTTGGCGAAAATGGCGCGGATGCAATCGAACGCGCCGACATAGCTTGCAGGGTTCGAGCGGGTCGTGCGCCCGATCGGCGATTGATCGACGAACGCGACATCATCGAGCCAGTCTTCTCCAAGCAGGCGATCGAAGGCGCCCGGGGTTTCGGTCGACTTCCCCTTGGCTTTCGCCAGCGCCGGATACAGCACATCCTGGATCAGCGTTGACTTGCCGCTGCCGGACACTCCCGTGACGCACACCAGTCGCTTCAGCGGAATTTCAACGTCAATCGCTTTCAGATTGTGTTCACGCGCACCCTGCAGAATCAGCTTCGGCGATTTCGCAGCGATCGCGAGCGGTTGTGCTGCATCGACGTGCAGGCGGCCACCGAGATAGCGGCCGGTCAACGTCGACGAGTTGCGCAGCTCGTCCGGCGTGCCGTTGAACACGATGTCGCCACCACGCTCGCCCGGACCCGGCCCCATGTCGATGATTCGATCGGCCGCCAGCATCACCTGTGGATCGTGTTCGACGACGACCAGCGAGTTGCCTGCGCTGCGCAGCCGATGCATCACTTCGACCACTCGATGCATGTCGCGCGGATGCAGTCCTATCGAAGGCTCATCGAGCACGAACAGTGTGTTGACCAGCGAAGTGCCGAGCGCGGTCGTCAGATTGATTCGCTGCACCTCGCCGCCCGATAGCGTCCGGCTTTGCCGATCGAGCGTCAGGTAACCGACCCCGACGTCGACCAGAAATCTCAACCGCGCACGCAACTCGTCGAGCAGCATTTCGCTGGCCTGGTCGAGCGGTGCAGGCAACTGCACGCGATCGAAGAACGTCTTGACGCGCTCGATCGGCAGCAGCATCAGATCGTGCATCGACAGGCCGGGCAGCGACCGCAAGCTGCGCCTCGCTCCAGTGCGCGGCAGCTGGCTTGTAACGCAGATACTTGCCGTCGCTGGCCAATGCGGAATCCGCCTCATCACGACCGCCCACTCGCCACAACAACGCGTCGGGCTTCAGCCGTGCGCCATGACAGACCGGACATGGCGTGTACGAGCGGTAGCGCGACAGCAGCACCCGGATGTGCATCTTGTAGGCCTTGCTCTCGAGCCAGGCATAAAAGCGCTTGATGCCGTACCAGACGCCCGGCCACGACTTTTTCCAGCTTTTCCAGCCTTGGCCGCCTTCGATGACCCACTGCTGTTGTGCGGCCGTCAATTCGCGATACGGCACGTCGAGCGGAATGCCATCCTTGGCGGCCGATTTTTCGAGATCGTGCTGGCTTTCAATGAATGACTTCGATTGAAAGGGGCGGATCGCGCCGCCGCGCAACGTCTTACGCTCGTCGGGAATCACCAATCCATAGTCGACGCCGATCACGCGCCCAAAGCCGCGACACGTATCGCAAGCGCCAAGCGGTGAGTTGAACGAGAACGTGCTGGCGTGCGGCGTTTCATAGTGAATGTCACAGCGAGCGCAGTGCAGGTCATTGCTGTAGCTCAGCACTTCAGAGTCAGGCCCTGACACTTGGACGTGCAGGTCGACGCGGCCCACACCGAGGCGCAATGCGCGCTCCAGTACTTCGATGACGCGCGAGCGTTCGACGCTCAGGAGGCGAAATCGGTCGGCGACCACGTCAAGCACTTTGACGTCGGCCACCATGCGCTCGCGATGGAAGCGCGTGTACCCCTGCGCTTGCAGGTTCGCACGGACTTCGTCTTCGCTGAAATTCTTGGGGATGGCAACCGGAAACGTGGCGATCATTTGCGGATCGCCGGCACTGTGCGCATGCTCGAGCAGTTCGGCGTAAATGCTGTCGGCGCTGTCCCTCCGCACCGGCCGCGCGCAGCCGCGGCAGAAAAGCGAGGCTGCGCGCGCGAACAGCAGCTTCAAATGATCGTTCAGCTCGGTCATCGTGCCGACCGTGCTGCGCGACGTGCGCACCGGATTGGTCTGGTCGATCGCGATTGCCGGCGGCACGCCTTCGATGCGGTCCACCGCAGGACGATCCATCCGATCGAGAAACTGGCGCGCGTACGGCGAGAACGTCTCTACGTAGCGCCGCTGGCCCTCCGCGTACAACGTATCGAAGACGAGCGAGCTCTTGCCCGAGCCCGAAACGCCCGTTACGACGACCAGTTCGCCGGTGGGAATGTCGAGATCGAGATTGCGAAGATTGTTCTGACGGGCGCCGCGAATGCGAATCGCTTTGCCCGCCGTTGCAGACGTTGCAGACATCGTTTAGTGGGGAAAGCCGCGGGAGCCGCGGCAAAAGACAGTCGTAGTTTAGGCGAAGTGAGCGCAAAATGCCGGGCACTGGCGGGTGAGCCGCTCGGTGTGCGCATGCGGCGAGTTCGTCGCTGTGCACATGTCGCCGCGGTGCGAAGCGTGCCCAAATGAAGCCGCTGTCCGTTGAGGAAGAAAACAAGAGGAGATCACATGAAACCTGTATCGAGCTTGAGGCGGCACGTTCAGCGTGTTGCCATTGCAGCGCTTGTGGCCACATCGTTCGCCGGGGTCGCTCGCGCGGACGAAACGTGCAACTCGCCGTACATGTCAGGCCTGATCAAGGGTCAGGAGGACTATGTGCACGTCTGGACGCTGGGTGTTGCAGGCATGGGGGACGGCTTCGACAAGCTGGTGACGATCGACGCCAATCCGAAGTCGAAGACTTACGGCAAGGTCGTGCACAAGGTATCGGTAGGCGGCCGCGGCGAAGCGCACCACATGGGATTCACCGATGATCGCCGTTACCTGTGGGCCGGGGGTCTGAACGACAGCAAGATCTACGTGTTCGATGTCGGCACTAACCCAGCCAAGCCGAAGCTGACCAAGACGATCACCGATCTGTCGGCAAAGACCGGATATGTCGGACCGCACACGTTTTATGCGATGCCCGGTCGCATGCTGATCGGCACGCTGTCGAACACAAAAGACAACGGTGGCGTCACCGGGATTGCTGTTTACAACAACAAGGGTGCATTTGTCGCCAAGTACGACATACCCACCGGCACGGTCGGTGGCGTTCAAGGCGATGGCTATGGCTACGACATTGCGGTGAACCCCGGCAAGAACGTGATGCTGACATCGAGCTTCACCGGCCGCGACAACTACATGCGGGATATCGGCGGGCTGATCAAAGACGAAGCCGCGATGAAGAAGTTCGGCAACACGATGGTCTTGTGGGATCTGAAAGCGATGCAGCCACGCCAGGTCTTCAGCGTGCCGGGCGCGCCGCTCGAGATCCGGTGGTCGCTGAATCCGGGCGACAACTGGGCCATTACCGCTGCTGCATTGACGTCGAAGCTGTGGCTGGTGAAGCAGGATGGCGACAAGTGGGTGGCAAAGGAAGTCGGCACGATCGCCGATCCGAGCAAGATTCCACTCCCGGTCGATATCTCAATCACCGCCGACGGCAAGGGACTGTGGGTCAATACCTTCATGGACGGCATGACGCGGTACTTCGATCTAACGAACCCGGAGGCGCCCAAACAGACCTACGAGAAGAACACCGGACGCCAGGTCAACATGATCAGCCAGTCGTGGGACGGCAAGCGCGTTTACATCACGTCGAGCCTGCTCGAGAAGTGGGACAAGGGCGGCGCCGACAACGAGCAGTTCGTGCGTGCATTTCACTGGGACGGCAAGGAGTTGAAGCCGGCGTTCGAAGTGGACTTCGCCAAGGAGCAACTCGGGCGCGCGCACCACATGAAGTTCAGCGCCAAAAGCGCGGCGCGTTGACGTGCTGAGCTGCTAGAACATGTTTGGTGCGCAGGGCGCCAGCGTCTTGCTGGCGTCGATTTTGTTGCTTCCCGACCTGGCATGGTCGGCGCCCGATCCTGGGCCAGGACTCGCGCCGCACATGGATTTTGTGCCGACGTCGGCGGGTACCTATCAACTGCAGCGCATCCAGCAGTGTCCCGACGCGGTATTGCTCAACGCGTCGGGAGGTGTGCGCCGTCTTTCCGCCTACACACGCGGCAAAGTTACCCTGCTGACGTTTTTCTACACCTACTGCACCGATCCGTGGGGCTGTCCGTTTGCGTATCAAACGATGACAACGCTGCGGGACCGCATCGCCGCCGATATGTCCTCGCGCTCGCGCGTTCGCTTTGTCAGCATCAGCTTTGATCCGTCGCATGACACACCGGACGCACTGCGCGGCTACACGCAGAGCTTGGATGCCGCGCCCGGATTCGAATGGCAGTTTTTTACGGCACGATCGATGGCGGAACTTAGCCCGCTGCTCGACGGGTTCGGGCAGGACGTCAGGATCGAATCAGATGCGTCCGGTCGCCCGACGCGGGCGATCAATCACATGCTGAAGTTGTTCCTGATCGATGCCACCGGTGTCGTGCGAGAGATCTACTCGCTTGCGTTCGTGCATCCGGAGGTGATGCTGAACGACATTCAGACGCTGCTGATGGAGTCAGATCGAACAGCCGCGCGCAACTAGCGCGGGCACTTGCGGGCTAGTCGACTTTCCCGTCCTGCACGCCGCTGGCGTAGCGCACCTGCGCGTCGAACTGGCGTGTAATGATGCCGGGAGTAGGGTCTCGACCCTTCTCGTCGCTGCGATCGAAGATCATATCGGCGCCGACTTGCGGACGTATCCAGCGCGGATACTGGTACATGAAGCCGGAGAGGTGATCGATGACTAGCATCGAGCTGCCGCCGGGCAGCAGCAGCTGTGCGGTCGATCCCGATGCAAGGTCGGCGCGCGAAATGATCAGTGCTCGTGCCATTGCGTAGCCATGGCGCTTGCATTCGACGACCAGCGGCGTCGGCGACTTGCGCACTCTTAGACCAAACATTGGCGTGTCGCCCATGTATTCGGCCGAACCATTGACGATGCGACACGCCATGCCGTCAACCGGTTTGCCTTTGGCATCGACGGTCTGGATATTGATCGCTTGCGTCGCTTCGCCGGTGATCGTCGCGCAGCCGCCCACGCTCACCAGGGCGGCGACGGCAAAAAAAACGCGAACAATGGGCAAGTGCATCAGAGGCAAGATACCGCCGGAGAGCCGCAGTGATACACAGTAACCGCCGGGGAAAACCACCGCATTCCGGCTTATGGACTAGCGGGAAGCGCTAAAGATCAGCGGGCGAGGAAATTTTGGGCCAGACGCACCCAGTAAGTGGCCCCTAACGGGATCAATTCGTCGTTGAAGTCGTACGACGGGTTGTGCAGCATGCACGGTCCAAGCCCGTGGCCGGCGGCGCGATGCGTCCCATCGCCGTTGCCGATAAAGACATATGCGCCGGGTTTGGCCTTCAACATGAACGCGAAGTCCTCGGCGCCCATCGTTGGCTCGATGTTGCGTACGACATTGCCGGCGCCGACGATGTCGTCCATCACGGTGGCGGCAAATTCTGCTTCACCGGGGTCGTTGACGGTGGGCGGATAGTTCCACTTGAAGGCGAACGTCGCCTCGGCGCCATGGGCCGCGGAGGTCATCTCGACGATGCGCTTCATCTCCTTCTCGACCAATCTGGTCACATCGTCACTGAACGTACGCACCGTCCCGGAGATCTTCGCGTTTTCAGGAATGACATTGGTTGCTTCGCCCGCCTGGATCATCGTGACCGACAACACGGCCGAATCGATCGGCTTCTTGACGCGCGTGATGATGCCCTGCAGGCCATTGACGATCTGCACAGCGATGAACACGGGATCGATTCCCAGATGCGGCATGGCGGCATGCGCGCCTTTGCCGAGCACTTTGATCTCGAACTCGTTGCTTGATGCCATGGCGGGCCCGCCCGTTACTCCGAACTCGCCGACCTTCAATCCGGGCCAGTTGTGCATGCCAAAGACTGCATCGCAGGCGAAGCGCTCGAACAATCCGTCGTCGATCATTCGCTGAGCGCCGGCTCCGCCTTCTTCGGCCGGCTGAAAGATGAAGTGCACGGTGCCGTCGAGCGACTTGGCTTCAGCCAGATACTTGGCTGCAGCCAGCAGCATCGCCATGTGCCCATCGTGCCCGCACGCGTGCATTTTTCCGGCGTGCGTTGAGCGATGCGCAAAGTCGTTGGTTTCCTGAATCGGCAGCGCGTCCATGTCGGCGCGCAAGCCGACGGCGCGCTTTGACTTTCCGTGCTTCAGGGTGCCAACAACTCCGGTGCCGCCGAGCCCGCGAGTCACTTCGAGCCCCCACTCGGAGAGCTTTTGGGCCACGATGTCGCTGGTGCGTGTCTCCTCGAAGCGAAGTTCAGGATGAGCGTGAATATCGCGACGGATTTGCTGAATCTCGGCACGGAATTGGACAACGCGGTCGATCAGTTGCATGAATTCTTGCGGGTTGAAGCGGGCAGAAGGTGAATGCTACCCGCACTAGAATCAGCCCATGAACAAGCCCGCTGACTTACCGCTCGTCGATCTGCCGGCGTCCACCGCGCCTTCGCACGCGTCGCTGGCGATGATCGACCGGCTGATCGGGTTTCCTACGGTAAGCCGCGATTCCAATCTGGGTCTGATCGAATTCGCGCGCGACGAGCTTGCGCGACTCGGCGTTCGCTCGAACCTGATCTATGACGCGGCGCGCAACAAGGCCAACCTCTTTGCCACGCTGTCGGCCGAGCCCGACCGTCTCAAGACCGGCGGGCTGGTGATTTCGGGCCACACCGACACTGTTCCGGTGGACGGCCAGGATTGGTCGAGTGATCCGTTTGTCGGCGAATCACTCATTTGCTTCGCGACATGGTCGTATTCATGGACGCGGCACCGCAGACATGAAAGGCTTCATCGCCATCGCATTGGCGGCAGTGCCGAAGTTTCTCGCGGCACAGGAAAAACTGCCGCTGCATTGTCGCTGACGTACGACGAGGAAACCACATTCTTCGGCGTGCGCGACTTGCTGGCCGACCTCGCGGACCGCGGCATTCGTCCTGCGGGTTGCATCATCGGCGAGCCAACCGACATGCGCGCGATCGTGGCGCACAAGGGCAAGCGCGATCTGTGCTGTCGTGTGCGCGGGCGCGAAGCACATTCGTCGCTGACACCGGAAGGTGTCAACGCGATTGAGTTCGCGGCGCGGCTGGTGGCTTTCATTCGTCAAACGGCCGATCGTCTGTCTCGCGAGGAAACGCGCGATGCGCGCTTTGCGGTGCCGTACACGACGTTGCAAACCGGCGTGATCCAGGGCGGCATCGCGGTCAATATCGTTCCGCGCGACTGCGAGTTCACCTTCGAGATGCGCAATTTGCCGGCAACGTCGACCGACGAGGTGACGCGGACCATCGTCGAATATGCCGAGCGCGAGTTGGTGCCGGAAATGCGTCGCGTTGCCAACGATGCCGGCATCGCGTTCGAATGCGCCATGGATTTGCCTGCGTTCGGCATTGCCGTCGGATCATCCGCTGGTGCGTTGGGCACAACAGGTCGCGAGCACCACGCATCTAAGCGCTGGGGCCGTCGGTTTCGCGACCGAGGCCAGCATGTTTTCGAATGCCGGCATTCCCACCGTGGTGATCGGACCGGGCAGCATCGACCAGGCGCACAAGCCCGACGAATACATCAGTTATGACCAGGTCGCTGCGTGCGAAGCGTTTTTCGATCGCATCGTCGCGCAGCCGATGCCGAGTGAAAATCGGATCGTGACTTAGCGGACTCGAAGATGGCTTCCGAAACCGTCGTTCGCGCAGCGTGTCCGCACGACTGCCCCGATACGTGCGCAATGCTGATCACTGTCCGCGAAGAACGAGGGCGCAAAGTGGCAGTGAAAGTCGCCGGCGATCCGACGCATCCGACCACCGCCGGCACACTGTGCACCAAGGTCTCGCGCTATCTGGAACGAACGTATCACCCGGACCGTGTGCTGCACCCGCTGAAGCGCGTGGGCGCAAAGGGTGAGAGCCGCTTTGTTCGCGTGTCGTGGGATGAAGCGCTGCGAGATATCGCACGACGTCTGGGCGAGATCGCGGCACGCGATCCGCAGCGGATCGTGCCTTACAGCTACGCGGGCACGATGGGCCTGGTGCAAGGCGAGGGAATGGCCGCGCGCTTCTTCAACAAGCTCGGTGCAAGCTTTCTCGATCGCACGATCTGCGCAACCGCGGGCGCTGAGGCGCTGGCGTACACGATCGGCACAAAGACCGGAACCGATATCGAGCAGTTTCAGAACAGCAAACTGATCGTTTTCTGGGGCTGCAACGCGATCGCATCGAACCTGCATCTGTGGAGCCGGGCACAGGAAGCCAAACGACGCGGCGCGAAGTTGATCGCGATCGATCCCTATCGCTCGTTGACGGCGGAGAAGTGTCATCAGCACATCGCGCTGATGCCCGGTACCGACGCCGCGTTTGCGCTTGGCGTGATGCATGTGTTGATGCGCGAAGGCTGGCTCGATCGTGACTACATCGAGCGCTATACGCTGGGTTATGACGGCCTCGAAGAACGCGCACGCGAATTCGATCCGCAGCGCGTTGCAACGATCTGTGGCATCAGCCCAGCCGAGGTAGAAGATTTCGCGCGCGACTACTGGCAGATTCGACCCGCCGTGATTCGCGTCAACTACGGCATGCAGCGTGCGCGCGGCGGCGGCAACGCGGTGCGGGCGGTCGCGTGTTTGCCCGCTCTTGCCGGGCACTGGCGTGATGCCGCAGGTGGCGTGCTGTTATCGACCAGCGGCATGTATCCGATCGACACCGAAGCGCTGTATCGGCCCGATCTGCTCGCCGGCAAAACGCCACGCACGATCAATATGTCGACGATCGGCCATGACTTGAATCACGCCGACACGCCGATCGAGGCGCTGATCGTCTACAACAGCAACCCGGTTGCGGTCGCGCCGCAGTCGCGTGAAGTGGCACGCGGCTTCGGGCGCGAGGATCTGTTCACGGTGGTGCTCGAACACTTCATGACCGATACGGCCGACTATGCAGATTACGTGCTGCCCGCCACGACGCAGCTCGAGCATGTCGATGTGCACAAGTCCTACGGGCATCTTTACATGCTCGCGAACAATGCAGCCATCGAGCCGTTGGGCGAAGCGTTGCCGAACAGTGAGATCTTTCGTCGGCTTGCAGCAATGATGGGGTTTGATGACCCCTGCTTCTCCGAGACCGACGATCAATTGGCGGCGCAAGCGTTCAAGCGCGAGGGCCCCACGGTCAACTTCGACTGGGCGCGCTTGAAGCAACAGGGCTGGCAGCGGCTCGATGTTCCCGAGACCTACGCGCCGTTTGCACAGGGGGGATTTACAACACCGTCGGGCCGCTGTGAGTTCTACTCGGATCAGGTGGCCAGGCTCGGTCAGGATCCGCTACCCGCCTACGTGCCGCCGTACGAGACGCCAGGTATCAGCTCGTTGGCGCAGCGCTATCCGCTTGCAATCATCTCGCCGCCGGCGCGTAACTTTCTGAACTCGACGTTCGTCAACGTAACGAGCTTGCGGTCCACGGACGGCGAACCTGCCGTAGAGATCCATCCCGTCGACGCCCACGCCCGCAGGATATTCGATGGCAATCGTGTCCGCATTTTTAATGATCGCGGCAGCATCGACGTACTTGCTCGAGTGACTGATCGAGCGCGACCGGGCTGTGTCGTCGCGTTGTCGATTTGGTGGAAAAAGCTGGCGCGCGACGGCAAGAACGCAAATGAGCTGACCAACGGTCGGTTGACCGACATCGGACGCGCGCCGACGTTTTACGACTGCTTAGTGGAAGTTGCACCGCAATGACCTAAGGTCCCCGGTTCGAGGCATGGGCGCGCGCCGAGCGGAGCGCGACAATGCGCTTTACCCCGGTGTTCAATTCCTATATCGCGATGGCTGCGGTTCCGTCTTCGTTGTTCGATCTACCGCTTTCCGCTGCCTACGACTCGGCGCGCTGGAGCAAGGCGGCGCTCGACGTGTGGACGGGCTCGCTTGCTTCATCGACTGCGATTGCGGCTCAGCGCGAGCAGCGGCTGATTGCACTGGTCGCGCATGCGTTCGAGTTCTCTCCGTACTACTTCCGGCTGTATCGCAAGTTGCCCGTGAGTTCGAGCTCGCGGTTGCGGTTGAGTGATCTGCCGCCGGTCACCAAGCAGTCACTGATGGCCGAATTCGACGATGTCATGACGGAGCCGACGGTGACTCGTCGCGCAGTCAACGAATTTGTGGCCGAACCCGACCGTTGCGGCGGTGCATTGCTCGGGCGCTATTCGGTATGGACCAGCTCGGGCACGACCGGTGAGCCTGGCTACTTTGTGCACGATCCCGATGCCATCGCGGTGTATGACGCGCTCGAATGGCAGCGTTTTCGCGGAATACGGTCGGCGTCTGACCTGGCGCGTCAGTTGATCGCTGGCGATCGCTACGCGATGGTCGCAGCGACCGGCGGTCATTTTGCGGGCATCTCAACAGTCGAACGCATGCGGCGCTCGATGCCGTGGCTGACCTCCTCGCTGAAAGGGTTCTCGCTGCTGCAACCAATCGAGCAACTGGTGGCCGAACTGAACGCGTTTCGGCCGACTCTGCTCGCTTCGTATCCCACCGCGGCGCAGATGCTCGCCGATGAGCAGCAGGCGGGCCGCCTCAAGTTGCGCCTGCGCGAAGTGTGGACGGGCGGCGAGACACTGCCGAACCCGGCCCGCGCGCAGGTGCAGCGCGCCTTCGGCTGCCCGGTGCGCAATTCGTATGGAGCGTCGGAGTTTCTGCCGATCGCGTGGGAGTGTCCGTATCGGCGCCTGCACTTCAACAGTGACTGGATCATCCTGGAACCGATCGACCAGCATGGTCGGCCTGTCGCTGCCGGTACACGCTCGCACTCGGTGCTACTGACCAATCTTGCCAATCGGATTCAACCGCTGATTCGTTATGACTTGGGCGATTCGGTGACGATCGCCGAGACGCCGTGCGGCTGCGGTAGCCGCTTTCCGGTGATGTCAGTCGAGGGTCGCACCGATGAGGCGTTGGTCTTCCCGATGACTGACGGCGGCACCGCGACCGTCGTGCCACTGGCGTTGACGACTGTGATGGAAGACGACGCGTGCGTTCACGATTTTCAGGTGACGCAGACGGCGCCGCGCAAACTGCAAGTTCGACTCGGCGGTGACGAGTCGGCGAGCGAGGTCCGCCGTGCGCTTAGCAGCTACTTCGATACGCTCGGCATCGGTGAGGTGTCGATCGATATCGCACGCCGTCCGCCGGCACGAGATCAAGTCAGCGGCAAGCTACGCCGCGTGATTTGCCAGCTGCATCGTCATTGATCGTCTTGGAAATCAGCGGGCACAATTGCGCCCGATGAGTTCCGATCCTCAAGAAGTTAAACGTCTGCTGCTGGCCGGTGCGATCGTGCTTGCGATCGCGGCGGCGGCTGGCTGTTCGACATTCGGTTACTACGCGCAGTCCATTGACGGACATTTTGCGATGTTGCGTGCTGCGCGGCCGATTCCGGAGATCGTGGCCGATCCCGGCATCGCCGAACCGTTGAAGGAGCGCCTGCAGCGCGCGCAACAGATTCGCGCGTTCGCGTCGCATGAGCTCGGCTTGCCCGAAAACGAAAGTTATCGCGCGTATGCCGACCTGCAGCGCCCATTCGTGGTGTGGAACGTGTTCGCGGCGCCCGAGTTGTCGCTCGACTTGAAGCAGTGGTGCTATCCCGTGGTCGGCTGCGCGGCGTATCGCGGCTACTTCGATCGCGCTGCGGCCGAGCGTGCCGCTGAAGACCTGCGCGCTGAGGGTTACGAGGTCAACGTTACGGGCGTGCCGGCGTATTCCACTCTCGGATGGTTTTCCGATCCACTTTTGAACACGTTCATTGGCGGCACCGAAGGGCAGCTCGCCAGCCTGGTCTTTCACGAGCTCGCGCATCAGGTGGTATTCGTTGGCGGCGATACGACATTCAATGAGTCGTTTGCCACATCGGTGGAGCGCGAAGGCGTCCGGCGCTGGCTCGCCACGCACGGTGACGATGCGTCGCGCAAGGCATACGCCGAATTTGCGCAGCGCCGGCGCGAGTTTCTGAATCTGCTGCTGCAGTATCGCGGGCTGCTCTTTCAGAACTATCAGAGTCAGCAACCGGACGAGCTCAAGCGCGCGCGCAAGCAGCAGCTTTTTGCGTCGCTACGAGACGACTACGCGCGGTTGAAGGCGAGCTGGGATGGATTTGCCGGTTATGACCGGTTTTTTGCACAGGACCTGACCAACGCGCATCTCGGATCGATCGGCGCCTACAACGACCTTGTGCCGGCGTTCGACGCGCTGCTTGCGCAAGTCGGTGGCGACTTTCCGCGCTTCTACGAAGAGGTCAAGCGTCTAGCTGCATTGCCGCAAGAGCGGCGCGACGCCTCGCTGCGAGGCATGCTGGCACAGCGTTAGCCGCGTCTATGATGGCGGCTGAGCCATCACAACGACAAGATAAAGGGAGACCACCATGGACCGGTTCTGGCTAAAGAACTACCCGCAGGGCGTACCGGCGGACATCGACCCAGGTCGATACAAGTCACTGATCCAGCTGTTCGACGAGGCATTCAAGAAGTACAGCGGCCAGGGTGCGTACAGCTTCATGGGTGCCGAGATGACCTTCGGTCAGCTCGACCAGAATTCGGCGGCGATCGGTGCCTGGCTGCAGAGCAAAGGGTTTCGCCAAGGGCACGCGCGTCGCGATCATGATGCCGAACGTCCTTCAGTATCCGGTAGCGATGGCTGGCGTGCTGCGCGCGGGGTACACCGTCGTCAATGTCAACCCGCTCTATACGCCGCGCGAGCTCGAACATCAGTTGAAGGACTCGGGCGCCGAGGCGATTTTCATTCTCGAAAACTTTGCCACCACCTTGCAGCAGGTGATCGACAAGGTGCCGACCAAGACGGTCGTCGTGTGCGCGATGGGCGACATGCTGCCTTTCCCCAAGAGCCTGATCGTCAACTTCGTCGTCCGCAACGTGAAGAAAATGGTGCCGGCGTTTTCGTTGCCGAACGCGTTGCGCTGGAACGACGTGCTGGCCGACGGCATGAAGATGAATCTGAAACAGGTCGAATGCAGCCACAGCGATGTCGCTTTTTTGCAGTACACGGGAGGAACGACCGGAGTCAGCAAGGGCGCCACGCTGACTCACAAGAACGTGATCGCCAACATGCTGCAGGCGGAAGCCTGGTATCAGCCAGCGCTGGCGAAACTGAAGCCCGGCGAACAGATGATCACGGTGACCGCGCTGCCGCTGTATCACATCTTCGCGCTGACGTGCTGCGCGCTGTTGTCGATGCGTACCGGTGGCAAGAATCTGTTGATTCCAAATCCACGCGACATTCCGGCGTTCGTCAAGGAACTCGGCCAAGCACAAGTTCGGCGTGTTCCCTGCGGTCAACACGCTGTTCAATGGGCTGCTGAACAACGACGATTTCAAGAAACTCGATTTCAAGTCGCTGATCTTGTCGCTCGGCGGTGGCATGGCGGTACAAAAGGCCGTGGCTGAGAAGTGGCTGAACGTCACCGGCACCCCGATTTGCGAAGCCTATGGTTTGTCGGAGACGTCACCGGGCGCCACTTGCAACCCAACCAATACAACGAAGTACACCGGCTCCATCGGGCTGCCGATGCCGTCTACCGATATTGCCATCCTTGATGACGACGGCAAGCAGTTGCCGGTCGGAAGTGTCGGCGAGATCGCGATTCGCGGGCCGCAGGTGATGGCGGGCTACTGGCAGCGGCCGGACGAAACCGCGAAGGTGATGACACCCGACGGATTCTTCCGCAGCGGCGACATCGGCGTCATGGACGCCGAGGGCTACACGAAGATTGTCGATCGCAAGAAAGACATGATTCTGGTGTCCGGCTTTAACGTGTATCCGAACGAAGTTGAAGGAGTGGTCGCGATGCATCCGGGTGTGCTCGAGTGCGCCGCGATCGGTGTGCCGGACGAGGCCGCCGGCGAAGCGGTGAAGCTGTTCGTCGTCAAGAAGGACGCCGCGCTGACCGAGAAAGATGTTGCCGAGTTTTGCAAAGAGCATTTAACCGGCTATAAGAAGCCGAAGTACATCGAGTTCCGTTCGGACTTGCCGAAGACGAACGTGGGCAAGATCCTGCGGCGTGAATTGCGCGACCAGAAAGCGGCTTAGGTCATTGATGAAACGGTTCGACGACAAAAATCGCGGTAGCGATCGTGACGCCCCCGCGGGCACACGGAGCGGCCCCCGTGCGCGCGCTGCAATGGACCGCAAATTCGGCGCAGCGAGAGCGAAGCCCCGCGAATTCACGCGAGCCGATCCTTACCAGCGCGCCGAGCGTCCGCCGCGCCCGAGCCCCGCGCGCGACGCGTCTTTCGGCGAGCGCCTGCGAGCGCCCGCGCGCGATGGAGCCATCACGCTTGATCCGGACGTGGCGCGCGTGTTTCGCGATTCCGAGGCGGTCAACGAGGCGCTCAGGATGGTGATTCGGCTGGCGCGCACCGTCGGCGGCGGCGCGCGGCCTCCGGCGCGCAGCTTCGATCGCCCTCGCACGGGCGCGCCGGCGGGTCCGCGCTCAGGCCCGCCATCGGGCCCGCGTTCGAGAGCGCCGTCGGAGCGCTTCGCGCGCGACGAGCGCCCGCGGCGCACCTCGGCGCCGCCCGCCCGGCGCGAGCCCAAATTCGAGGAATCCGAATAGCGTCGCCACCCGGCGACGCATCGCAAAATTGAGACAGCCGCCGTAGCCAGCCATCGCGCGTTCGGGCGGTTGTGCCCATTCACTTAGACGAATGCGCAACTCCTGGAGCCAGAATTCGGCAAGAATTGCGAGGACTGACCGCGCATTCGTGCCGCACCATTGAGCCTAGTGTTCGTTGGGGCGATCCGCGGGGGTCGATCGGGAGCTGGCGTGCAAGCAAGTCGCAAATCCATCGGATCGTTGCTGCTCGCCGCTGTTTTTTGCCTGACGGCGGCAAGTGCTTCGGCTCAAGGGCTGGGGAGTGGGCTGCGCTTTGGCACTCCGGGTATCGGCCTCGAACTTGAATCGCTTGTCACGGATCACTTCGGCATTCGCGGCCTCATCACGGGCGTCTCGTACAACTACGATGAAAGCAGCACGCGCTACGACGGCACGTCTCGCTTAGGTACAGGATTTTTGCTCGCCGACTGGCACCCGTACGCCACCGGTTTCAGACTGTCCGGCGGGCTTGTGTACAACAACCTGCGCTTCGCGGGAACTGCTCAACCGAACGGCGCAACGATCAACCTCAACGGCATGCCCTATTCCTCGGTCGGCACGCTTGACGGGCGGCTGACCTTTTCAAGAGCGAGCCCGTACCTGGGCGTTGGCTGGGGACTGATGCGACGTCCCGGCTCCCGCCTGTACTTCAGTGCCGACGTAGGTGTTTTGTATCAGCGGCCGAGCGCAATGCTGACGGGTTGCGGCCCCGTTTTACCTGCCAGTGTGTGCACACAGTTGCACGCTGAAGAGACCGAATTTCGCGAAGGCGCAGATGATCTGCGCCTGTACCCCGTGATATCGGTTGGATTCGGCTTGCGCTTCTAGCGCTAGCTGATCGCGCGCGGAACGAGCACCGTGCGCGTGCGCTCGATCAGCGCGCGCCGCAGGCAGCGGTAAATTTCCTGAACGTCGAGTTGTTCGCCTGCCGATGGCCGCAGGCGAACCTGCATGCCGTCGGCTCGCGCGCGAACGCTGACCGACGCCGGAGCTGAACTGGGACCTGAGATGCAGCGCTGGCACGCGTCGAGCGCGGCCAGTACTGATTCCTGTCGGCCGGCAACACCGGACAACTCGATCTGTACTTCATTAGCCCGCTCACGTACTCGCATCAACATCGCCATCTCCAGGCGTTAGTTTCGTTCAACTTTGTGACAGTGCGATTGTTATAGAGAACCCGCAATCCGCTGAATGGCCGATTACGTACGCACCCTGCGGACTATTCGACAATGGGCGACGAATCGCCCGCAGTTAGCGGCTTAACGCGGCAAGTTGCCGATCGTGTACCGCTGAGAGTGTGAACAAAGCAAACACTGCGCCAAGGCCGGCGTAGAACATGTCGGACTGCGTATCCCACGGGTCGCCCTGTGTGCCGAGGAATTCCTCGGCGCCCTGGCCAAGCGCCAGTGCCGCCCACCACTCTACGAGCTCGTACACAGCACTGATCGCGAGCGCGATGCAGACGCACAGGAAGGCAACCATCCGGCGTCCGCGTACGAAATTGCCGCGGATCAAGATCTCGCGCGCCACCATGGCTGGTACAAACCCTTGCATGAAATGGCCGAGCTTGTCGTAGGGATTACGCGATAGGTCGAACGCCTGCTGCACCCAGGCGCCGAGCGGTACGCGCGCATACGTATAGGCGCCGCCGAGGATCAGCACCAGCGCGTGCAGGAAAATCAGCACGTAAAGCAGGGTGGTCAGAGGAAAGTTGCGGCGAGTCGCGATCAGTATCGGTAGCGCGATGATCACCGGCGCGACTTCCATCAGCCACGTGATGCGGTCGTACGGCTTGAGCCCGGAGACGATCATTGCGATCAGCGTGATCACCAATAGAAACGCCGGCAGTCGATCTTCGTGTTCAGCGGCCACAGTGGATTCTCATGCCGTTTCAAGCCGGCGCGCCAGTTCTTCACCGAGTTCGCTGCTCAATCGCTGCAGCGCGTCTGCGTCGCCGACAAACGCATAGCGTTTGATCAAATGCTGGGCATCTTCCGGCAACTCGGTCTCTACGTACCGCCAGCCGTAATCAAAGCGGTCCGGTCGATATTGCATGCCGAGCAGTTCGATCAGAGCACGCAACAGCACTTGGTGAAATCCAAACGCTTCCAATGGATGGCCGCGAGCGAATTCTTTTTCAACCAGCATTCGGAATACCGGCACCGCGCCGCGCAACTGCGCGAGCCGGTGCGACCGCCGAGCTTCCAGCGCGGGCCGGTCGAGCGGCAGCGCAGTGATCTGCCCAGTGCGATCGAACGCCACTTGCGGCACACCATGACGTTCGCGCTCGAGAAATTGCGCAGCGCCACTTTCGGTCACGATCACGCAATCGAGCGCGAAAAAGCGCGGCGCACCCGCCAGGAAATAAAAACGCTGCGCGGTATCCCGGAACGGAGGGGGATCGACGTGCCATCGATGCGAAATTTGCCCGACCGCGGAGCATCGCGTCTTCAACCGCAGCAAATATCGCATCGGCCGCATCAAGCGATGCAACGATCACGAGATCGATGTCGGAAAACTCGTCAAGCCGTCCGGTCGCCGCCGAGCCACCCTCCCAGCAGCCTGCGACATCGTCGCGCATGCGCAGCACCGAGATGATGGCGTCCTTCAGTTGGCGACGGTAGGTGCTTGGTGTCATTCGCACGACGTTTAGGCGACGCCGGTTCCTCTTGGCGGCATCGTTTCGTCGGCGGCCGGTACCGTCGCTGCGAACTCCGGCAATGCTTGGCATGCGGCGCCGAGGGTTTCCAGCGTTGGGTAACGGCCCGCCGGAAAAGCATCGGCGACGCGCAGATCGAGGTATCCCAGCATCACACCCACCGTGATGTCGGGTTGCATCGGTCGTTCGCCCAGGTACCACGGAGTCAGCGGCAAGGCATCGAGCGCCGTCAGGGCACTTGCGAGCTGAGTTAGGCAGCGGCCGATCCACGGCATGTAGACCGTTTCCGGCGGGCGCAGCATTCGCTCGTAGGCGACGGCGCCCGCTTTGTCGATCGCGCCGGTGGCGAGGGCGACGATTCGCAGTGCCTTCCGACGTTCCGCGCCTCTCGCGGGAAGGAGCGCGCGCTCCGGACCGATCAGCTCATCGATGTAGTCAAGGATGGCGGCTGAGTCGATCAGCACCTCGCCATCGTCGAGCACCAGTGACGGGATGCGGCCAAGTGGGTTAATACGCCGCATCTCTTCGGCGTCGGCGAAAACGGAAGCGGTGTTGCGGGTGAATTGCAGTCCCGCCACCTTCAGCGAAATTGCCACGCGGCGCACGTAGGGACTGTCGTACTGACCGACGAGGATCATGGCGCGCTTTCCGCTACGCGCTATAGCGGAACACGCGCATTTTTTCCTGTGTCATCTCGCGCATGCTGAACGGAATACCGCCGACCCCGTAACCGGACTCGCGGCGGCCCGCGAACGGCATCCAGTCGGTGCGAAACGCGGTGTGGTCATTGATCATCACAGCCGACGCGTCAAGGCGATCGGCGGCATACAGCGCCACATCGATGTCGTCTCGCAAAGACACTCGCCTGGAACGCCACCGGCAGCGAGTTTGCGCGGCCGATCGCGTCGTCCAGTTGATCAAACTCGTACACGCAGGTCACCGGCCCGAACACTTCTTCTCGCGACACTCGTGCCTCCGCCGGCGGCTCGAGCAGAACCATAGGCTCCATCGTCGTCGCCGATAGGCGCTTGCCTCCCACAAGTATCTTCGCTCCTGCAGCGGCCGCTTCGGTCACCCAAGACTCGACCCGGTCGACTTCGCGCGGGGTGATCAGTGGGCCCACTTCGGTGTCCGACGACAGCGGATCTCCGACGCGCAATGCGCGTACGCGCGCGACGAAGCGATCGACGAACGCAGACTTCAGCGTCGAGTGCACGTAGATGCGCTGCGTCGAAACGCACACCTGGCCGGCGTGGTAGTAGCCGCCCTTGACCATCGGCTCGATCAGAGCATCGAGATCCGCGCTGCGGTCGACGATGGAAGGTGCGACGCCGCCGTGCTCCAACGCGGAGCGCGTCCCGGGCGCGAGCTTGCTGTGCAGATGCCAACCGACGCGCGCCGAGCCGATGAAGCTCAGGAACGCGACGCGCCGATCCGTTGCGAGTCGCTCGGCCAGCGCATTGTCCGGCGTGACGAATGTCTGGCACCACGGCTCGGCGAGGCCGGCCTCGCGCACCAGCGAGACGAACTCGATGCAGCACAGCGGTGTCGCCGTCGCCGGCTTCACGATCACCGGACAGCCGACCGCAATCGCCGGTGCCACCTGATGCACGATCAGGTTCAGCGGATGGTTGAACGCGGAAATCGCCGCCACCACGCCGATCGGTTCTCGGGTCGTGAAGGCCAGTCGTCCGGTGCTGGCCGGCGTCAGGCCCATCGGAATTTCGCGGCCCGCGAAGTTGCGCAACTCGTCGGCGGCGTTGCGCACGCCGTCGATCGCGCGCGTGGTTTCGACGATAGCGTCGGTCAGCGGCTTGCCGCCTTCTTGCGCGATCAGCCGGCTGAAGTGGTCGCGGCGCGTCTCGATCAGCGCGGCCAACCGCCGCAGCACATCGACGCGTTGGTGCACCGGCAGCCAGCCCTTGCGATCGCGAAAAACATTGGTCGCGGTTGCGAGCTTCGCCTCCAGCGCAGCAGCGTCATCGGTGTCGATCTCAGCGATCGGCACCCGATCGTAGGCCTGCACCACCTGCAGTTTCGTTGGCATCGTCTTAGGCGAGCTCGATCTCGTTGACGCGTTGCTTGAGCTCGTCACCGAGCACGCGGACGTTCTCGCTGTAGTCGATCGGGACGTCGATCAGATGCACGCCACCGCCTTTGAAAGCCGCGTCGATGGTCGGCGCGAGATTCTTGCAGGCCGTCACTCGCGATCCTTTGGCGCCATACGACTCTGCGTACTTCACGAAATCCGGATTGCCGAACGTCAGGCCGAAGTCCGGGAACTTGTCGACCGCCTGCTTCCAACGAATCATCCCGTAGGCGGAATCGTTGAGCACGATCACGACGAGATTCAGCTTCAGGCGCACGGCAGTTTCCATCTCCTGCGAATTCATCATGAACCCGCCGTCACCGCACACCGCGAGCACCCGGCGTTTCGGATACAGCATCGCCGCCATCATCGCGGACGGCAGCCCGGCGCCCATCGTGGCGAGTGCGTTGTCGAGCAACAGCGTATTCGCCACCTGCGTGCGGTAGTTGCGCGCGAACCAGATCTTGTACATGCCGTTGTCGAGACAGACGATGCCATCCTCCGGCATCGCCTTGCGCACGTCGGCGACCAGGCGCTGCGGAATCACCGGAAAGCGGTCGTCGTCGGAGCCCTCGGTGACGCGACCCAGGATCTCCTCGCGCAGCGCGAGAAACGCAGCATCCAGCTTTAGCTTGGCTTCGAGCTGGTCGGCCAATAGCGTGAGCGACGGCCCGATATCGCCCACGACCTCGGCGTGCGGGAAGAACACCTCCTCGACGTTCGCCGACGTGTAACCGATGTGAATCACCTTGGGGCCGCGCGGCCCCATCAGAAACGGCGGCTTCTCGACTGTGTCGTGGCCGATCGAGACGATCAGATCGGCATGGTCCACCGCCACGTGCACGTAGTCACCCGCCGAAAGCGCGGCGGTTCCCATGTAGTGCTCGGAGCAGCCGGTGACGGCGCCCTTGCCCATCTGCGTATTGAAGAACGGAATGCCGGTGCGCTGCACGAAGCTCGATAACTCTGCAACGAGGCGGGGGCGATTGCCGGCCGCTCCGATCATGATCAGCGGCCGCTTCGCCTTCTGAATCATTTTTGCCGCGCGTGTGATGGCTTCCGGATGTGCGACCGGCCAATCGACCGGATGCCGCGGCACGACCGGCACGTCGTCCACCTCATAGCCGGCAACGTCTTCCGGCAATTCCAGCAGCACGGGGCCCGGACGCTCTTCCTGCGCGACGCGAAACGCATCGCGCACGAGGGTCGGGATGCTGCGAGGGCTGACGATCTGCCGGGCCATCTTGGTCAACGGTTTCATCGACGCGACCACGTCGACGATCTGAAACTTCGCCTGCTTGCCGGACATGATTGCCTTTTGGCCCGTCAGCAAGATCATCGGCATCGCGCCCAGGTGCGCGTAGGCGGCGCCGGTCGAAAAATTGAGCGCGCCCGGTCCGAGCGTGGAGATGCAGACGCCTGCGCGCCCGGTGAGCCTGCCGTGGGTGGCCGCCATGAAAGCCGCCGCCTGCTCGTGCCGCGTCAAGACCAGCTCAATCTTCGACTGCCGCAGCGACTCGACGACGTCGAGATTCTCTTCGCCGGGCACTCCGAAGACTCGGTCGACGCCTTCGTTCGCAAGTGCTGCTACCAGCAGATCCGAACCTTTGCTCATGGGGTCCTCGTTGAATGTCGGATCAATCCGATCCAGAGTACAAGCAGGCTCGACACAGGCTACGCGTAAAGTCACGTCTTCGACAACATCGCCGAAGTCCATGCGTTGGTTTCATCGCGTTTTAGTTTGCTGGTTCATCAGCAGTCTCGCGGCGTGCGCGCAGCTTCAGCCGCGGCCCGACTTACCATTCGATGCCGTGATTCCGTTGAGTGAAAATGGTCGGCTCGATCGGGCGATCGCGCCCGCCGAGGCGCAGCGTCCCGGTCAGTCCGCGTTTCGTCTCGTGATTGACGGTCCGGAAGCGTTCGCGGTCCGGGTGCATACCGCACGCCTGGCCGTGCGTAGCCTGGACGTGCAGACCTACATCTGGCACGCCGATCACACCGGGATGTATCTCGCGCAGCAGCTGATCGAAGCCGCCGATCGCGGCGTCAGGGTCAGGCTGTTGGCCGATGACATGGATGCGCGCGCCAAGAACGCGGGCTTAGCCGCGCTGGCGGCGCATCCGAACATCGACGTGCGACTGTTCAATCCTTTCGCGTCGCGCGCAGGAATGCTCGCCTTCCTCGGCGAAGGGCTGTCGAATTTCGAGCGCGTCAACCGGCGCATGCACAACAAGAGCTGGATCGCCGATAACCGGGTCGCGCTCGTCGGCGGCCGCAACATCGGCGATGAGTACTACGGCGCCAACGATGGAGTGAACTTCGTCGATCTCGACTTCGCCATGATCGGCCCGGTCGTGCGCGATGCGTCGGCCTCGTTCGACAAGTACTGGAATTCGCCGCAGGTCTACCCGATCGAGTCGCTCGACGCAGCAAGCGTCAATGTCGCCGAGCTTGATCGACTGCGCACGCTGCTTAGCTCGCGTGCGCGAGACGCCGAGAACAGCCGTTATGCCACTGAGCTGCGCGCCGGCGACGCCGTGAAGCGCCTCGTCGCGGGCGATTGGCCGATGCAGTGGGTGTCCAAGTACACGTTCGTTTCGGACGATCCGCTGAAAGTAACGATGACCGAGCAGAACGCGCAGCGCAGTCAAGTCGGAGCCGCACTATTGCCGTGGGTGAAGTCGGCGCAGACGGATATCACCATCATCTCGCCGTACTTTGTGCCCGGCGAAGTAGCCACTGATGTGTTGGTCGCAGCCGCCGGATCGGGCAAGCGCGTGCGTGTGCTGACCAACTCGCTCGTCGCGAGCGATGTCGCTGCGGTCCACGGCGGATACTCGCGTCATCGCAAGCCGCTGCTGGCCGGAGGCGTGAGTCTGTACGAACTTAAGCCGGAGACGGGTACGAAGGTGGATTCGAGCATGTTCGGATCATCGGGCGCGAGCTTGCACACCAAGGCGGCTGCGGTAGATAAGCGGAGCTTGTTTGTCGGCAGCTACAACCTCGACCCGCGATCGACGTGGCTCAATTGCGAGCAGGGGGTACTGGTCGAAAACGAAGTGCTCGCATCGCAGTTAGAGGCCATTTTCACCACCCAGGCCTCTAGGCAGCGAGCGTGGCAGGTGACGCTGAAGGATGGAGATCTTTCCTGGACTGACGGTAACGAAACCTTCGATTCCGATCCAAAGGCTTCAGCCGGAAAGCGCTTTACGGCGTGGCTCTCACGCGTGCTCGGTCTGGACTCGCAGCTATGAACGTGCTGCTGACATGCGGCCGTTGGCAACTCTTCGCAGCAGTAGATCTGCGCTCTTCGGTCATTCGGGAGGTGTGGGTATGGCTCTGTTAACGCGTTCAATGAGCAGCGCAATGCTCGCTGCGGGTGTTGCGGTCGTCTCGACCATGTCAGCAGCGCACGGATCCCAACCGCTGCCTTCCTCGCTTCTTGTTGCGCAGGCCAGCCCTCAAGCGGCGGTACCCGCGGCGAGCAAGCCGCGCCAACTCAATCTGGAATACCGCACCTGGACCGGCGACTTCGACGCCATGGTCGAACGTCGCGTGATCCGCGTGCTGGTGCCGTACAGCCGCACGCTCTATTACAACGACAAGGGACGCGAACGCGGCCTCACTGCGGAGCTGGTGCGCGACTTCGAGCGCTACATCAATCAGAAGTACGCCAAGCAACTCGGGAAGCGCCCGATCACCGTGTATCTGCTTCCGACCACGCGCGACAAGTTGTTGCCGCAGCTCGTCGCGGGCGGTGGCGATATCGCCGCAGGAAATCTCACCGCTACTGACGAGCGATTGAAGATCGTTGACTTTGTCGCACCGCGTGACCGCACACCGAATCGCGAGGTGATCGTGACCGGCCCGAACGCGCCGCAGATTTCTTCAGTCGAGGAACTGTCCGGCAAGAAGGTTCACGTCAATCCTGTCAGCAGCTATTTCCAAAGTGTCGTGGCGTTAAACGACAGACTGATCGCGGCCGGAAAGGCACCCGTCAAGATCACATCCGTTCCTCATGAACTGGAAGACGAAGACAAACTCGAGATGCTGAACGCCGGTTTGTTCGACTACATCGTCGTCGATGATTGGAAAGCGAAGATCTGGGCGCAGGTGTTACCCAAAGTCAAAGTGCGCGAGGACCTTGTGGTGCGTGAGGCTGGCTATGTCGGCTGGGCGATGCGCAAGAACAGCCCCCAACTGACCGCAGTGCTGGAAGACTTCTACAAGAACTTCATCAAGAAGCAAGGTGTAGTCGAGGCGCGCGTCGCTCAATTCAACAAGCGCATCAAGCAGATTTCAAACAACACGGGCAACGCCGAGTTGAAGCGGTTTGAAGACACGCTGGATCTGTTCGAGAAGTACGGGGCGAAGTACGGTTTCGACCCGTTGATGCTGGCCGCGCAGGGTTTTCAGGAATCGGGGCTCGATCAGAAGGCGAAGAGTCACGTCGGTGCCGTCGGCGTGATGCAGATCATGCCGGCGACTGGCGGGGCTTTGAAGGTCGGTGACATCCACCAGATCGAGCCCAATATTCATGGCGGCACCAAGTACATGGATCAGTTGATGACTCGCTACTTCCCGGATGCGAAGTTCAGCGAAGACGTTCGGCCGCTGTTCGCGTTCGCGGCCTACAACGCCGGGCCCGGCAACATCTCACGGATGCGCAAAGAAGCGGCTAGCCGTGGCCTGAATCCTGACAAGTGGTTCAACAATGTTGAGCTGGTTACGGCCGAAAAGATCGGCATCGAGACCACGACGTACGTACGCAACATCTACAAGTATTACGCTGCGTACAAACTGCAGGAAGAGATTTTGGCGCAGCGAAAGAAGGCGCGCGAGCAACTGGCTCCCGGCAAATGAGATGCACACAGAGCGAATTTCTGCGCTGGTCTTAAACCGGCATCGATTGTGGCTTGCGCGATTCCGCGCGCCATGCGGATAAAGTCCAGAGAAAACTCCCGAAGTCCTGCACGGCAAAAAGCAATGCGAGCGGCGCGGGGATGATGCCCAGGTACCACAGCACCGCCATCACCGGCGGGACGAGCGGGCGGTCGAGCAACGAGGCGAAGACAAATCCTTCGGCGTTAAGGCGCCCGCTAACGATATAAAGCATGCCGACTCCGCCGACGAGCAGCGCGACGAGCCTCAGGTAATTAGCGCCTTGCGGTACCAGCGCCGGCAGGTGCAGCAGCTCGGCTGCCCAGTGCGGCGCCAGCATCAGGATCACCGACTCGGCGAAGATCAGCCAACCGAACACTTCGACGCTCTTGGCGGCACGCGTCTGCCCCACGGGATGCAGCAGTCGTTGAAACATTTCGGTCAGCGAAGGATTCATTTCACTCACTCGTCATGTTGAGCTGAAGAAAGTTTATCGGACACATGCTGTGAGTCATCACTGGTTTCGCGAGTTTGCGCGAGTGTCAGCTGGGCAGATGGTTCGTGCAATGGACGCAGCGCGGTCCGGTGGCCCGATGGAGTTTCACTCGTTCGGCGGCTGGAAGCGATCGATGTTTGGTGACTACCATGCCTACGGTGAAGAGGGCGTACGCTTCTACACGCGTTACAAGTCAGTGATGCGTGCTGGCCCGATGCCGCGGCCGCCAAAGGACCGGAATTTGCTATGCCTGTGAACGAGTAGTAGTAATGGTGCGGTAGCGTGGTAGGTCAACAATCACCAAGGAGGTAGAGATGGGATTTCGAACTGGCCTGGGTCTGGCGCTGACAGCGGTGCTCGTGTCCAGCGCGCCGGCGTACGCGGCGGACGCAGCAGCGCAGAGAGCCGAGTTAAGAAAGATGTGTGATGAAGCGCTCGCAACGCTTTACAAAGCGAAGCCAGAAACGAAGGCGCAAGTCAGCAAGGCGCCGGGTTACGGATGTTTTTCCAGCTTTGGCGTGTCATTCATCATTGGTGGTGCGGGCGGTCGCGGTCTGGTGCACGACAACGCCACCAAGAAAGATGTCTACATGAACATGGGGCAAGCGACAGCGGGCGTCGACATCGGCATCAAGGACTATCGCGAGGTGCTGGTCTTCAACGACAAGGCCACGATGACCAAGTTTGTCGATTCGGGCTGGGAGTTTGCGGGATCTGCCGAGGCTTCGGCCGCAGTGCAGGGCAAAGGCGGCACGGCCGCAAAGGGTGAAAGCATCGGCAGCAAACCGCCTATCGACGTCTATCCGATGACGCGCACCGGATTGCAAGCGGGCGTCGCTGCAGGCGGCCGCAAGTACTGGAAGGACAAAGAGCTGAACTAAGCGGTACGGACCGCCGAGAGTGGCGACCGATCACCTCTGAGACTGGCGCGCTCGCTCCTTGCGACGAGCGCGCCTACCGCTAGCTGTGACGAAGCAGCACGGGTCTGGCGCTGTATTTTCATGGATGTCCTCTGGGGCGCTTATCTAGCGTCGGAGTTCCGGATAGCGCTCAAGCAACCGATTAGCAACACAGTCGACGTAATTGTTCGGGATGTGCCAGACGCGCTTGCCTTCCGGGTTGGTCAGGCAGCGGTTGGCAGGCGGTATCGGATATCGCAGCGACAGCGCGACATCGGTCGAAATGATTTCGTTCGCGTACCAATAGCCGTGGCCTTTCATGCCGCCCATTTCGTGCGCGCCCCGAACGTCGGTGACATTGACCGCCTGGAAGCGGGGATTTGAAGCCAGGCGTTGAATTTCCTCGGCGGTCAGATCCGAGATATCGGGTTGCCCAAGGCGCGAGGTGCCGGCGAGCAGCGCCGAAAAGCCGAGGGCACGGTCGATCTGCGAGAAGTAGACGATGACCTGGCGGGCCAGGTCGAGCGCTGGCTGCACGTGTTCACGCGCAAATGTCTTCAGATCAACGTCGGACGCGACGAAAATGACATTGCCGAGCCGGTAGCGCCGCTGCAGCGCCTCGTGATCCAGCTCATAGTTGCGTGACCGCAGGCGATCTAGTGCAGCAGCGAGCAATGGCGAGCCGCAGCTGTACGCCATCACGTTGATGTGCTGCGCCTTGGTTCGTGCCAGCAGCGCGATCAGGCGCTCGATGTCTGGGATGTATCGATGCGCGCGCGGACAGTCGAGCAAATAGTTCCAGAAGTTCGTACCGGTCGGCCACTGGAATGTCACTGTCGCCTGCTGGCCGAGGTAGTGCGCAAACGAGCCCATCTGCACCGCGACTTCGTCGAACGTGACGCGATAGCCGTGCACGTAAAAGACAAGCTCCGGATTTCGAATGCGCGCGAGCTGCGCGTCGATCGCTGCGACGAACGCGCGATCGGCATCGCTGAGTATTGCATCGTCGCCCGCGCGACCGATGATTTCGATCGACTCGACGGCCCCATTGCGCGGCTTGTCCACGCTGCTCGTGCGGTCGGAGGCGATCAACTCGTTCCAGCTCCAACCTTGCTTCACCCAGCCGCACTCGCGCGACGCCGAACGTCATCGGCGCAGAATCGTTGCCGAAGTGCTCCGGACCTCCGGTCGCTGCTCGTGTAGTGGCGAAGAAAACCGGCAGTCGCGTCGATTGCAAGTTCAGCGGGAACTGTCTTTTCGAACGCAAGGCGATCATCCTTGAAGATTGTGGGTGCCGGCACTAGATGCGGCTCGACCGTCGCGCATCCGGTTGCGAGCACCGTCAGCACGGCGAGCACGAGCCCGTGCAGAAAACGAAGGATCATCAATGCGCTACTGCACCAACGGTACTGCTGCGGCCGTTTCGTATCGAAGCACCGCCTCTATCTTGTTTTCTACCTGCGCGTAACGGGCGGCGATCTTGGCCGGTAGTACGCCAAGCAGTTTCTTGAAGTGCTTTTCGCGCAGACGTGCTTCGGCGACGGTGGCCGCAAGCGCCTGCTCGACGAGCCGCTTGGCGCTCGCGTCGTTCAATGCGTCGCCGCTAGAGACATAGTCGATGACGGCTCTTGAGTACTCGCGTCGCGGTTTCTCCAAGCTCTTGCTGGAATGAGTCGTAGAGCGGCCAGAACTTCTTCGCCTGCTCGGGTGTCAGCTTCATCGCGCGCTCCACGATGCCCTTCTTGTCCGCTTGGATCTTCAAGCGCCACTCCGCTGGCGTTGGCTCCGCCGCCCGCTTTTCCTGAGCTGATACCGCTACCGCCGTCAGTAGTGTCAATACGCAAACCAACAGACGCGTTCTTCTTCCCATTTTCTCTCCCGTCGATCAGAGACTACTGGTCGCCATTACCAGTCTAGAAGCAGCTGATGACGAATGAGCTGCCGATAGAGCGGCTCATCCGCGTCAGGCAGAAAGAATACCCGCAGCTGTGAGCGGCCGCGGGAATCTACCTATGCCGAAGCCGCTGATTGCGACTAAAACAGCGCCGCAGAGACAGATGATCGCCAAGTTACGTAGCGATCATGTCGAGATTTGCGAAGACTCTCCACGAGTACACATGCACGATTTGCAGAATTATCTTGATGTGCTCTGGACAGTTATTACGGTGAACAACGCAACGAGATGGCTGACAGCTTCAAACCAGCAGTAAAGCAACTTCCCAGAGAAACGCGGCCGCGCTTGGACGAGGCTGGGGTGTGCGGCACCGTGCTTGTTGACGCGCGTATCGATGAATACGCCGATGAGTTCAACCTGAACGATATTGGCTTGGCGATGTTCCTGTCTACGTATCGTGCGCTCGGTTAGCGACTCACCGCACGGTGTGGGTACGGGTTGCGCTTTCGATAGCTGACAGCAGCACCTGGTCATCAACTGGCTTACGCAAGTAGGTCTGCGCACCGGCAGCGAGGCATTCCATCGCCCGCTCGTCATAGGCTGTGATGACGATCGTCGGCACGGCCACGTCGATCCGCGATAATCCCTGCAACAGTTCAAGGCCGCTGATACCTGGCATGTGCAGGTCCAGTATCAGACAGTCGGGAGACTGGTTGGCCAGCGAATCAAGAAATGCCTGGCCGGAGTCGAACGTAGCCACGTTCATATCAGCAGAGGACAACAGGCGTCCGAGCGCCTTCCGGATCGCCGCGTCGTCGTCGACGACTGAAATCAGCAGCTTGTTTGCCCCCATTCGCGATTCGAACAGGGAAGGGTCGATTGCGAAATTGGGCCTTGGTCTAACAGCCCAAGGTGGCTTCAGCAGCCAATCCAACCGCTCGACTCTGCACGCTCGGTCATCCGCACCAATTCGGCTAGCGAAGTCACCTGCATCTTCTCCATCACCCGGTGACGATGCACTTTGATCGTCTTTTCAACGATACCGAGATCGGCAGCGATCTGTTTGTTGAGACGCCCGGCGACGACGTTCTGCAACACCTCGCGTTCCCGGTGCGTGAGTGTTGCGAAGCGGTCCAGGAACATCTTCAATTCGGCGCGCGCGGCTCGCATTTGTCGATCCTTGTCGATTGCTACGCGAATAGCATTCAACAAGACTTCGTCGTCCACCGGTTTCGTCAGAAAGTCAACGGCACCCAATTTCATCGCTTGGACGCTGATGGGAATGTCGCTCGCACCACTGACGAAGATGGTCGGCCGGTCGCCGTGCTTGGCTATCAGCGCCTGCTGCAACTCGAGACCGGTCAATCCGGGCATCGCAACGTCCAGCACCAGACAGCCCGGGAGGTCTGCGGTGTGGTGGTCCAGCAGCGATTGCGCTGAGCCAAATGTTTGGACCGCATAACCAGACACGCGTAACAGGCGAGAAAACGCATTCAGAACAGCCGCGTCGTCGTCAACGATGAAGACGGTTGGCGGAGGAAGCGTTAACGAGCCGGCGCTCATCATCCCGCCACCGGCAGTGTGAGATGGATGGCTGCGCCGCGATCCAGATTGTTCTCTGCCCACAACCGGCCGGAGTGCGCGGCTACGATCGAGCGCGAGATCGACAGCCCCAATCCCAGACCATGCTCCTTGGTCGTGAAAAACGGCTCGAACAACCTGCTCATCCGGTCCGCCGGAATTCCGTGACCTTGGTCGACGACCGAAACTCGAACTTGGCCGCCGTTGTCCTTAATGGCAATCGCTATTCGACGCTCGTCCGGCGCAAGCGCGGCCATCGCATCTGCCGCATTGATAATCAGATTCAGGAAAACCTGTTGCAGCTGGATGCGATCGCCACGCACAGAGGCAATTCCGTGTGCGAAATCGGTCGCAACCATCACGTTGCGCGCGATCAAATCGCCGTGGGCAAGTTTCAGAGTCTCAGCCACGACCTCATTCATATTGACCCTTTGAAACTGCGCTTCACCCCGCTTCAGAAGGGCCCGTAACCGCTGAATCACTTCACCCGCACGCTTGTCGTCGTCGACAATGTCATCGAGTATCGCGCGCAGCTCCGTCAGATCGACCGAATCGCTTTTCAAAAATCGCTGTGCCGCTTGTGCATTCGACAGTATGGCTGTCAGCGGCTGATTCAATTCGTGTGCCAGCGCGCCCGACAGCTGGCCAAGGAGTGCGACGCGCATCAGATGCGCCATCTGTTGCCGCTGATCCAGTAATTCGCGCTCGGCACGCCGCTGCTTGGTCACATCGCGAATGACCGAGATCCGGCACGGCTCACCACTCATCTCAGTCTTCTCGGAGGTAATGATTGCTTCCAATATTTCGCCCGAGCTTGCTCTTAAGGTGAGTTCGACGCCGTGCTGTTGACTTTGCCCCCTCGCCTGAGCGTCGACCTGGGCTTGATCAGCAGCATTTCGCACGATGCCCAGTTCCTCAAGAGTCCGTCCCAGGACGTGCAGGCGCTGAAAACCGAACATGGCTTGCCAGCGATCGTTGACGTCAAGCAGCCGGCCGTTCGCTTGTCTGGTGATGCATACGGCGAACGGGCTCGAACGAAATGCTTTGGCGGACCGCTCCTCAGAGCTGCGCAGCGCCTGCTCAACCCGAACGCGATCTGCAATCTCTTGGCGCAGATTCTCGTTGACGTCCAACAGAATTTCTTCGGAGCGTTTTCGATCGGTGATGTCGACGTTGACGCCCACCATTCGATCCGCCCTGCCCGAAGCGTCGTACAAGGCCTCTCCCTTGCCGAGCATCCAACGAGTGGGTTCGTTGGGTCGCACAACGCGAAACTCGACTTCGAAAGGTAGTTTGTCCGTCGATCGCACGAGTTATGGCTTGCTCTACGACATTGCGATCATCTGGATGCAGCAGTTCGCCGAAGGGTTCAAGCAGGGGTGCGCTGCGTACGCTAGGTGCGCTGTGCGCGCTCGGGAAGCCAAGCATGCGCTTCGCTTCGTTCGACCAAGTCGTGGTGCTTTTTGGAATTGACCAGTCCCATGTCCCTATCTTTGCCGCACCGATCGCGAGCCGCAATTGCTCTTCGCTTTGTTGTAATGCCTTTCCTGTTTTTTGGTTCTGCTCGACCACTGACGACAAAAGCAACAAGGTGATCGAAAGCAGGATCAAGAAGAGTTGCGTCGATAACACGCTTTCTGCCGCTGACGAGGTGACGAAAGGACCTTGTCCGTGAATCGTGCCCCAGACCGCGAACAGCGCGACCGTCAACAACGACGTACTTGTTCCGAGCGGTCCCAGGCGGATGGCGGCCCAGATGAGAAATGGCACCGGCGCATAAATCAGCGCTGGCACGGCACTGGCACCAAAAGAGCTTTCCACAAATACCAGGGAGCTCACGATCAGCAGGCAGAGGAACAGTGCAGCAGCCTCCACATAGTGCTGAACCGGCGCTGAGCGCAGGATCTGCGGACCCAGCGAGACACACGTAACGATGACCGGCACGAAAGTGAGGGTCGTCAAGACATTTGAAAAGAAGCGCAGCCTCCACAGTGTTGCGTAGCTTCCTTGAACCCAACCGATGGCCGTAACGAACGCGACGTCGATAAAGGTCGAGACGAAAGGTGCGATGAGTGCGCCGAAAGCGATAAAGATGCATACATCTCGAAACGACTCAAATCGCAGCGGGCATCCAACCAGCAGACAGATAGCTCCGGCACCGATCAAGGCCTGACTGCAGTTGCTGACGAACCAGGCGACGATTTGGATAGACGGGACGCCACCCTGGACCTGGGCGGCTAAATGCGCCGGAAACGCAGCCGTCAGAAGCAGCCACCAGTAGCGCGGTTTCGTAATCAAGAGTGCAGCGAGCAAAATCGAATTCGGTGGCCATAGCGTCGAGATCGGATGCGGCTGGAACGTCAGCGCGAATCCAATCTTGACGCCGATGAAGTACCCCAGGGAAACCAATGCGGCCGTAAGCCACACCGAGTTCTCAGAAGGCAAGGCGAATTTGACGACCGATGGGATTGGCTGTGAATCCAGCCGCGATCTGATCGCGCCAGCGGTCATGAGTCCTTCTCAGAAGTGCGAGTCGATACGGCCAAGGCGGCCAGCACCAGTCCACCGGATCTTCTGTCGTGCCGAAAGAGCTGATCGCGACGAACTTCGCATTTGCTCATTACGGTGCCTCATTAGGAGCTTGCCGAACCAAGATCCAATTTCCGGCCGAATCCCTTACGGCGGTGGTCGCCTCACCGACCGGGAGACAGCTCGGCAAGGGTCCGTTGGTGCTCGCTTATAGCCCTGCCCTGTAAATGCGGAAGATACCTGAGTCGGGCGAAGCGCGTTGACGCTACGAGCCGATGGGACGTCTCCAGCAGCAAGTGGAATTGTGAAAAACAGATGACATGGAAGGTCGTACGTTGTATGGATAACGAATACAGGCGATCGTTGGACCAAGGTCCAATCGTCAGCGCATACCCGCTGAATCAGACTCCGTGCAGCCGTTAGTAGTGAGTTGGCGTCGTAGCTAAAAAATAATAGGAAAGCAGGGAGAAACGACTTGATGCATCAGCCGGAGCTTGCAGGCAAGTCGTTACGTCACGAGCGTTGGGATCAGCGTGTGGGCGCGTTCTCAAAACTCCCTGTTCTCATTCGTCAGCTCGGAGCCGATCCGCGTGCCATGTTAAATAAGGCTGGCATCGCTCCAGAAGCGATCGCGCGTCCGGAAGGCAAGGTTCCGTATGACGCGCTGGTGACGCTATTGCAAGAGGTGGCGAGCGAGACTGCTTGTCCGCATTTGGGGTTGTTGGCAGGGCGCATGTGGTACCTCGCGGACCTGGGCGTGGTCGGCGATGCCGTGCGGCATTCACCCACGGTAGGCGATGCTCTGCAATCGTTAGTCACGCACCAGCATCTGAACGGCGACGGTGGGCTTACGTTCTTGCTGCGCCGTGGCCCGGTCGTTGACTGGGGGTATGCGATCTACCAACCGGGTGTGCTCGGTGAACAGATGTATGACGCTGCGTTGGCCGCGGCCGTCAATTTCATGCGCGAGCTGTACGGTCCGTCGTGGCTGCCTTCCGAAGTTTTTCTGCCGTATGCGAAGCGCGACGATAGCGCCCACCATCGCAGCTTCTTCAAGGTACTGCCTCACTTCAACGCCGAATATTGTGCGCTTCGATTTCCGGCCGAGCAGCTGGACATGCCCGTCGCAGGAGCAGATCCGCAGCGGTTGCGATCCGCGGTCCAACTGCTATCTATGTGTCTCCCGGAGGACTTGCTGCGACAGGTGTACCGCTCAGTACGCAGGCTGCTGCTCGAAGAGCAGCACTCCGGCGACGATGTGGCGCACGTGTTATCAATCCACCGGCGAACGCTAAATCGACGGCTGCAAGAATCCGGCACTTCCTTTCAGGAAATTCTCGATCAGGTGCGGTTTCAGGTCGCACGCGAGCTACTCACTTCAGATATCACGCTGGATGACATTGCGGCGACGCTGGGTTACGCAGCAGTAACGCCGTTCATGCGCACGTTCCGGCGCTGGTCTGGCACGACTCCCGGCCGATGGCGCTCGGAAGCCCGGCACGCGCGGTCGACGTCCCGTATCCCTATCGTCCAATAGCTGTCACTAAACGTCGCTGCTAGGCTGACCACGACCGTGGTCTAAAAAGAAAGTCTCGAATCAGAGGCGAGAGGCACGGCATTCAATAGCAAGGTTTCCCACAGGAGGGACAACGATGAGAACGAGAACAACTTGGCTGTCGGCAGTCTTGGTGGCGTTCGGTTTGGGGATTTTCACAACCGGAGCACTGCTCGCACAGACAAAGACGGCCGTTGATGTACGCAACTTCGAAGTGCTCGCGGTTGATGGCAACAACCTGGTCGTCCGCGACGAGAGAGGGACAAACGTATACATCGTGCCCGACGACTTTCGTTTCATGGTTAACGGTAAGCCGATGGCCGCGAAGGAGCTGAAGCCAGGAATGAAGGGCCAGGCGACTGTGACGACGAAGACCACGATCAACCCTGTCACCGTCACCGACGTTCGCGAAGCGACGGTAGTAAGCGCGACCGAAACGTCGATGGTGGTTCGAGGTAGCGATGGTGTGCGACGCCGCTTCACCCAGTCTGAGTTGGACAAACGTGGCATCGAGATGATCAAAGACGGGCGTGTAGTCCGGATAAGCCAGCTGACTCCGGGCGATCAGCTCAGCGCGTCAATCATCACGCGCGATGCGCCGACGGTCGATAGGGAAGTCGAAGTGAAGGTTGCGGAAGCCAAGATGGAGCCTGCTCCGGCCAAGGCGGCTCCGGCGGCGGCTCCCGCTGCCCCCGCAGCGACGCCTGCTGCCCCTGCAGCGACGCCCGCCGCCGCCCCCACGACCGTTGCTTCGAACACACCTGCACCTGCTGCGCCTAGCGCCGCGCCGGCACCACCGCAGGAGTCGAACTCCTGGCTTCTTTGGGTCGCGATACTGATCGCACTTGCAGTCGTTGCATTTGTCGTCATGCGCAAGAAGAGCTAATCGCTCCAGCTGCTGCCCAGGCCGCGGAGCGTGGCTACCCATGCAACTGCGATCGGGACGCGTGCTTCGGACATGTGTCAATTAGGAGAGAAAAGTGACAAACCAATCTGATGCGCGATTTGAAAACGTGGCACGTACGCTTTGGGCCGTGGCTGCGGCCATCACGCTGTCGATGGCGCCGGCCGCTGCTTCCGCAGCGGATACTGCGGCCATCAGCCGCGATGCGCAGACCGCGTTGAACGCCCTGTACGCAAAAGTTCCAGCGGCCAAGACGATCGGCGCGAAGGCGCAGGCTGTGCTCGTCTTCCCGAAAATCACGAAGGCCGGGCTGGGCATTGGCGGCCAATATGGTGACGGTGCGCTGATCAAGGGCGGCAAGACGGTCGCCTACTACAACACAACGGGTGTGTCGTCCGGCCTGCAGGCCGGTGCGCAGCAGTATGGCTACGCAATGTTCTTCATGAACGACGCCGCGCTGAAACAGCTCGACAAGACCGAAGGCTTCGAGGTGGGCGTTGGTCCTAGCATCGTCGTGATGGACGAAGGCAAGGCCAAATCCACGACGACCACATCGGCGAAGGACGACATCTACGCGTTCATCTTCAGTCAGAAGGGCTTAATGGCCGGGCTCGGTCTGCAAGGCAACAAGATCACGAAGATCAGTCCGAAGTAGGCGTCTCGCGGGCACCGATCCGTTTAAACGAATCGGTTCCCGCTTCCAAGGTCTGCTCATCACCGTTATGGAGGACCAGCGTGGTTTCCAAATCAAAAACAGGAGCGCAAGTCAAAGATTGGGTGACGCCATCGCACGTCGAGATCATCAGAGTCAAACCGACCGCGGAGCGACTAGAGTGGCTGGCCCGGCGCGCCGCAGAGCTCAAGCAGGCGATGGGTTCGCGCTATCTGTGCCACGAAAAGAACCGCGTGCGGCGTCTGGACGGTCGCTCATATCAGTCGCATCAACCGACGAATTAAACGTGCGGCGCTGAAACGGTCGGCATAGACAGCTAGGTATCCAACATAAGCGCTAGCCGGCCGGCTAGGCCACCGCGACGGTTGCTGCCGTATCTCTCCGAGTCTCGCTAAAACAAGACAGCTCGTTGATCGTCCCACGACGAAGACGTTGCGCGTCTCCGGCTACGGTCGCAGCAGGACGTCGAGCGTGCGCGAAAACGTGCGCTTCACCAGCACGCCCGTGACGTTGCTTGGCAGCGTCTATGTCAGCAATCAGCGCACGGCATGCATGTCGCGAAATGTGAAGACCTCCGTACGCCTGTGCGCGCACCATTTGGGCATACGCTCGAGCGAAGGATGAGCATAAGCACCGCCGCAAGCGGCGAGCGACCGCGTGCCTCCCTCACGTGCTGCCTATGCTCAACCTGTTCCCCTGAAGGTCGTGTCGTGCGTTCCTTGAGGCCGGCACACGACATACTTTGTTCGGTGCCGGCCTCAAGGATCTTTTTTTAGTCAACGAGGCATTGCGATGGACACCGTACGTGCGGCGGTTGTCCGGCTCGACCGTCTATGTCGACGGCGGCGTCAACATCATGGCGTAGTGCTTCGATGCACGAGATCGCAACTTTCGGTCACGCATTCAGCGCGAGAGGCTCGCACTGGGTTCCGTCGACACCAACACGTGGCCATCATTGATTTTCACTTCAAATCGGTCGGTCCCCAGCGCAGGCAGTTCAATCAATCGACCGCTGATGATGTCGTAACACCAACTGCACTCGCGGCAGCTCACATGAGTGCCGGTCACCACGCCCAATGCAAGCGACGCTCCGCAACGAACGCAAAAATCACTGAGGGCGTAAATTCGGCCATCCAGATTGAAGAGCGCGACCTTAACTCCGTCGACAGAGACTACTGTCGCTTTCCCATGGTCAGGTCGACCTTGCGGTCCCACCTCGATGAAAGTGGACTGGGTCATCAGCGCCAGCACGGTGTCATTTCGCTTTTACCTGCTCCAAGTCCTACGACTAAAAAGCAGAAACTCACGCCCGAACCCTGTGCAACCTAATACCTTGCGGCTCTTATCACTGCCCTTTCACATTTCAGCGACCCATGCGCCGCTCGTATGCTTGCGAGAAGCGATTGGAAAGGCCTGGATCGTTCTGTGTCGGGCCTTTGGTGTCGAACTGAACGCGTACGCCGCCATCCGCCTGGCGTACGACGAGCGTATTCACATCGATTCCATCCTTGGTGCCACGAATAACTCCGGTCGAAGGCTCGGCTGACGTTATTTGGACTCCGGCATCCTGAACAGCGCCAAGCGCCGCGTTCCAAGAGCGATCGAACTTGGAAGGCGAAGCCACCGGAACGGGCTCGTAAACGACGCAGCCTGACAGTCCGACCGCGCTGAGAAGCACGATGATGCAAAGCGTCCGTAGCATGCATCCCCTCCTAGTTATGCGGGAGCGTGCCGGGCGAACCGATTGAGCCAGGTCTGCGCCACGGGCCCCGCTGTGGATAGCAAGCTAGCGGTTTTCGCTCGCGCCTGTCTTCTCGCTTCTCGACAAGTTAGGCATTCGGCGGAATTGTTGCTGGCCTTTGATGCCTTATATCGACGATGGCCCGCATGCGGTAGCCGAGGCGGGCATCGGGTGTCTTGACATCAAGCTTGTTGCAAAATGGGGCTGGGCGAGTCCTGAGACGGGCGCCTGAAAACATAAGCGTGACTGACCTTAGGAAACACGTTCAACGTCGAGACCTCGGGGCGTCTCTAAGACTAGAGCGCTGCTTGTATCGGCCCGTCTGATGTTGTCATCTGCCATGCCGAAATGGCGCACACCGAAAGGGACCCAGCTACGCCACTGCGCCAAGGTAGCGCTCGCGGCCGTCGTGGCGTACGCGCTCACATTCGGCGGACGCAACGACTACGCGTTGTTTAGTGCCATGGGTGCTGCACTGGTGGTCGGTGGCAGCGTCGGCGAAGACCTCAAGACTTCGCTTAACCGCGTTCGCGGAACCGTGGCCGGCGCCCTGGTCGGAGCGGCCTTTGCCATCGTGCTCGGCAAGACGATCTGGTCGCTCGGCATTGCGGTGGGGGTAATGGCATGGCTGTCCGTCGGGCTGGGCTGGGGCGTTGCGGCGATGCGAGTCGGTATCCCAATGACGCTCGTTATCTTGTTTACGCATGAGGCCGACGCCACGCACTACAGTGTGTGGCGAGTGCTGAACACGCTGATGGGCGTCCTGATTGGCATTGCGGTCAGCCGCTTCGTATGGCCGATTCGTGCGCAGGATGAAGTAGCAGCCGCAATCGACCGCGCGCTGAGCGCAACGACGGCCGCGCTCGACGCGCTGGCCGGCGGCGCGTCGTCCGACGCGCTACGGCCGTTGCAGCTGCAGGTGCTCGATGCGGTGGCGGAGATCAGGACGGCGAGAACCAACGCGCAACGGGCACGGCAGCTTGATCGAAACGCCGACCTGCTAACAGAGCGGACCGTGCTTGCGGTGCGCGCTGCGATCGACACCTTGGGAGCGAGTCTCAAGCTTGACGAGCTGGTACAAGCCGGAGCGCGGGCTGAGTGCCTGCAATCGGTACGGCATGCGATCGCGCCACTTGCCGCACACGCCCAGGATGTAACAAGCAGCGAACCGCTCGCGGACGACTTCATCGCCCGACATGACGCCGCAATGCGCGAGGCGGCACACCCGGATCTCGATGCCGGCGCACGCACATTGCTCGCTGGCCTGCTCAGCGAATTGCAGCAGATTCGCACCGCGCTAGTGGCTATGCGTGACAGTGACAGCCGCGAAGCGGCGCGTTGAATCAGGTTTGATCGATAACGTCATCGCAAGGCATGGCACCCACATCGTTTCTGCTGCCCATTGAGTTCGACCTCGCTGCCACGTTTCTGATGGCAATGACCGGGGTCTGGGCCGCAAGCCGGCGTGGCTACGATGTGATCGGCGCGTTCACACTGGCTTTCGTCAGTGGTGTCGGCGGCGGGTTGCTGCGCGACAGCGTCTTTCTGTCGCAGCCGCCGGCGGTGATGCAAAACCCACTGTATCTGTTCGCGGTGCTTGCCGCGGTCGTGATAGGTGTGTTGCTTTACCGCGCTGCGCTGCGCTTTGAACGGTTGCTGGCCTACATCGACGCGATCGCGCTGGCGGTATATGCAGTCGTCGGGGCAGATAAGGCGTTGGTGGCGGGGTATGCGCCAGTCGGGGCAGTCGTCATTGGAATGACCAATGCGGTCGGGGGTGGGTTGCTGCGCGATGTCCTGGTTCGAGAAGAGCCGCTGCTATTCAAGCCGGGCCAGTTTTATGTGCTCGCGGCCCTCGGGGGCTGCGTATTGTTTATCGCATTGCTGCGCCACTATGGCGTGCCGGTGCAGCAAGCCGCCTTCGCTTCCATCGGCACTACGCTGCTGCTGCGGCTGCTCGCGATCCGCTTCAACTGGCAAACGTTCGCCGTCACCGAGTGGCAGCAATACGTGTGGATTCCTGGGCGACGGACGCCTCGCCCGCCGGACTCGACGCCGAAGGAATAAAGCGGGGTCTCACTCGCTGGCTCTGATCGTGCAGTAACGGCGTGTCAGGGTGCCGCCATATCTCGCATCTGCCGAAGCTGAGAGGCTACGATGTGCCGCGGACCGGTTCGCGTGGCGGGCAACGATCCGAACCAATTGCATCGATGGAGGAGGACGATGGTCAGTAAAAGCGCGAAAAAGGCGAAGAGTCAGACCGGGCGCAAGGCGAAGAAGCGCAGCGGTGGCGCCGTTTCAACAGCGCAAGAAAAAGGCGGCGCTTCGACGCATGCAATGGAGCTGTCCGGCAAGGACTACGAGCGCGAGCTCAAGAAGCTGCACGTCGAGCTGGTCAAACTGCAGCAATGGGTGGTCGCAAAAGGGCTCAAGGTCTGCATCGTGTTCGAGGGGCGCGACGGTGCCGGCAAGGGCGGCACGATCAAGGCGATCACGGAGCGCGTGAGCCCGCGCGTGTTTCGCGTGGTTGCGCTCTCGGCGCCTACAGAGCGCGAGAAATCCCAGATGTACTTGCAGCGCTATGTGCCGCATTTTCCAGCGGCGGGCGAAGTCGTCATCTTCGACCGCAGTTGGTACAACCGTGCAGGCGTTGAACGCGTGATGGGTTTCTGCACCGAGGAGGACGTGCAAGGTTTTCTGAGAGTGGCGCCGCTGTTCGAGCAACTGATGATCAGTTCGGGAATCATCCTGCTCAAGTACTGGCTGGAGGTGAGCCCCGAGGAGCAGACACGGCGACTCGCAGACCGGATCGGTGACGGCCGCAAGACGTGGAAGCTCTCGCCGATGGACGTGAAATCCTATGATCGCTGGGACGACTACACGAAGGCGCGCGATGACATGTTCGCTGCCACCGATACTGGAAAAGCGCCGTGGTTCGTTGCACGCTCGGAGGACAAGAGGCGCGTGCGCTTGAACGTGATCAGCCACCTGCTGAAGCAAATTGGCTACAAGGACGTTCCGGGCAGCGAAGGTCAAGCTTCCCAAGCGCAAGATCGGCCGCTCCAAGACCGCCGACCTTACGTTCAAGTACGTGCCCGAGCGATTTTGAACCCTTTCACCGAGTGGCAGCGACACTTGTGGATTCGGGCGCACCGGACGCATCGCCACGACCCGCCACGGGAGGAGTAAGCGCATCGTGCCGCCAGCGACCGTCGGTAGTGGTCGTCACTTCCGGCAATCGGTGTGCGATGCCCTTATGGCAATCGATACACGTCTTCTCGTTGTTCGCCAGATATGTCGAGTGCATGAACGCTGCGCGCGGACTCTGGCGCGTGAAGTCCATGTAGTCGTAGCCGTGGCAGTTGCGGCACTCGAGCGAATCGTTGGCCTTCATCCGCGCCCACTCGTGCTGCGCGAGCTCGAGCCGCATGTCGAGAAACTTCTCGCGCGTGTCGATCGTGCCGAAGATCTGTTCCCCAAACTTCCTTCGACGCCTGCATCTTGCGCGCGATCTTGTGCGTCCAGTTATGCGGTACGTGACAATCAGGGCATATCGCGCGCACGCCGCTGCGATTGGTGTAGTGAATCGTTCGCTGCAGTTCAGCGTAGGGGTTCTCGTTCATCTCGTGGCAGCCCGTGCAGAAAGCCTCGGTGTTGGTGAGCTCCATCGCAGTGTTAAAGCCGCCCCAAAACACGATGCCGGCGATGAACGAGCTGACGACCAGAAAGCCCAGACTGAAATGGGAGCTGGGCTGGTTGATGATGGCCCAGTAGCGCCGAGCGATCCCGCGCAGCTTCGTCATTCTATTTCTTCTTCACCGATGGCTGCGCTCCCTTGCTGGCAGTGCGCTTGATGATCTGGTCCACGTCTTCAAATCGATTTTCGACGAGCGGCCTGGCGTCAACCTGCGCGACATGGCACTGCTCGCAGAAATAGCGGCGCGGCGAGATCTCGGCGAGGAAATTGCCGTCGCGATCCATGTAGTGGCTGACGCTGACGGCAACCGCTTGCGTCAGTGGCGCGCGCCCGCGGCTATGACACGTCAGACACGCGTTGACGTTCTTGTCGACCTGGTAGTTGTCGATCTTGTGCGGAATCGTCGGCGGCTGCATCGAATACGAGCGCTCGCGGCGGACGTCTTTGTTTTCGGGATTGCCTAGTGGAGGCGGCTTTGGCTCATCGGCGATCGCGCGTCGGGCCGCGCATCCCATCGGTATGTGTCGCTGTGCCGCGCGTATGTCGCGCGCGAGCGCTCCGACTACGACGAGTATTAGCGCGGCTGAGACTGACAAGCGTGTGCGCATGCGGCCTCCTACACCCTGACGATCTTGCAGGCGCACTTCTTGAAGTCGGTCTGAAACGAAATGGGGTCCGTGGTATCGAGCGTGACCTTGTTGATCAGCTGGCTCGCGTCGAACCAGGGCACGAATACCAGACCGCGCGGCGGCAGATTGCGTCCGCGCGTCTCAACGCGCGTCACCATCTCGCCGCGGCGTGACACGACCTTTACTTCGCTGCCGCGACGCACCTCCAGCTTCTTCGCATCCTCGGGGTGCATGTAGACGACTGCATTCGGGAAAGACTTGTAAAGCTCGGGCACACGCCGCGTCATCGATCCGGAGTGCCAGTGTTCGAGCACGCGGCCCGTGGATAGCCAGAACGGATACTCCGCATCCGGCACTTCGGGTGGCGGCTCGTATGGCAACGCCCAGATCACCGCCTTGCCATCGGCGTTGCCATAGAACTGGAAGCCGGTCCCCTTCTTGACGTACGGGTCCGAGCCTTCGCGATAACGCCACAGAGTTTCCTTGCCGTTGACCACCGGCCAGC
>CAWEAZ010000018.1:0-31354 GCA_963807155.1 uncultured beta proteobacterium | reverse complement strand
GTCGATCAATCCCCATGCGACCAGGAACAGTAGCGCTGCGATCACCGCGAACGGCAGATAACGCGCCAGTGGCGCAACAAAAAACAGAATCGCGATCAGAAAGAGCGCCGAGCAGATCGCAGCAAATGGCGTACGCGCACCCGATACGACATTGACACCCGAGCGGTTGAAAGAACCGCTGGACGGATATGCGGAGAAGAACGAGCCGGCGATGTTCGCCAGGCCCTGACCGATGAACTCCTGATTGCCGTCGAGCTTGTCGCCGTACTTGGTGGCAAGCGCGCGCGCGATCGCAACTGCTTCGGTCAACGCCAGCAGAGTCATCACCATCGTTGCCCCGAACAGCATGCGCATCGTGTCGAGCGAAAGATCGGGCACCGATAGTGGCGGCAACGCGCCTGGCAGTGCCTGCACTGTGGGAAGCCCCGGCCACTGCGGCACGTATTGCGCGATCAGCCACGCAGCAGCTGAACCGATCACGACACCCGCAAGCATCGCGGGAATCCAGCGATTCAACGGCTGCCATGCAAGCACTGCGACGATCGTCAGCATGCCCACCAGCGGCGCACTTGGCGCAACGTTGCGCAACTGCGCAAGCGCCGCGCGCACGTTGTCGATGACGCTCGTGCCACGAGTCAGGTCGAGCCCGAGAAACGGCCCGATCTGACTGTTGATGATCAGGATTGCCGCGCCGGCAGTGAAGCCGACGATCACCGAGTGCGGCACGAGGTCGATCAGTCGGCCGGCACGCGCAAGCCCAAGAGCCAGTTGCAATGCGCCGACCAGAAAAGTCAACGTCAGCACCAGCGCGATGTAATTCGGTGAACCCGGCGTTGCGAGTGGTGCGATCAGCGCCAAAGTTGTTAGCGAAATCGCAGTGGCCGGTCCGGTCACCATCAAACGACTCGAACCGAATAGCGCCGCTATCACGCACGGCACCATCGCCCCGTACAGACCATATTCGGGCGGCATCCCGGCCAGCGTGGCGAATGCCACCCCCTGCGGCAGCACAACGATCGCACCCGTCAGGCCGGCGAGCGCATCCGCGCGCATCGCGCCGGGCTCACGCAACTCAGGCAACCAGCGCAATATGGGCAAACGAGGCAAACGACTAAGAATCGCTCGCCGCATCAGGCGGCTGCGGAAGTATCAGGCGCGAGTTCGGCAAGCTTCAAACGCTGCACCTTCCCCGAGGGTCCGCGCGGCAGGTCGTTGACAAACCGAATTACCTTGGGCGTCTTGTAGCGGCCCAGTTCGCGGCTGCAGAAATCGCGCAGCTCTTGCTCCGTGCATCGCTGGCCGTCGCGCACGATGACGCACGCCATGATGTCCTGTCCGTAGTGCCGATCGGGAATGCCGACCGCGGCGGCGTCGAGTACCGCCGGATGACGCAGCAGCGCTTCATCGATCTCGCGCGGCGCGATGTTCTCGCCGCCCTTGATGATCAGTTCCTTGATGCGGCCGGTGACGAAGAAGAAGCCATCGGTATCTCGGTAGCCAAGGTCACCGCTGCGTAACCAGTGACCCGGAAAAAACGCCGCGGCGCTTGCGTCAGGATCCTTGTAATAGCCGGGAGTGACCTGCGGTCCCCGAATAACGATTTCGCCGATGCTTCCGTCGGCGATCGGTGCACCTGTCTGATCGACCACGCGCGCGTCGCAGCCGGAGGCGCGCCCTACCGATCCGATCTTGCGCAATTGCGGTTCGATCGGATTCGAAAACGCCGGCGCTACGGTTTCGGTGAGGCCCATCGTCTCGATGATGCCGACGCCGAACTTGGCTTCGAACGCACGATGGTGTTCCGGAGGTAACGCGGCCGAGGCCGAACGGCAAAAGCGAATGCTCGACAACTGCTCACGTGCCGGCGCCGCGCCTTCGAGCAAATACGACACGATCGTCGGCACGACGTTAAGCCAGGTGCAGCCGTGATCGATCGCCATGTCCCAAAAACCTGCGGCCGAAAATTTCGGCGGCATTACCAGACTGCCGCCGTGAGCGAGCGGCGCCAGCATCGTCACTGCGAACCCGTTGATGTGATAGAGCGGCAGCACGGCGGCGACGCGATCGCTGCTGCTCAAACGATGCTCGCGACTTATCGCAAGCGCGTTTGCAGCGAGGTTTGCCTGCGTCAGCATCACGCCCTTCGGCTTGCCGGTCGTGCCGGACGTGTACATCAGCAGTGCCAGCGCGTCGGGCGCCGGATCGATCGATGCTTCGCCCGCACCCTGCACTGCGGTCTCGCCCGGAAGTAAAGTCGAGTCCGGATCCACTGCTATCAAGTCAATCGGACGCGCAATCGTCGCCGTCAGATCACGCAAGCGCTCGATCCATTCAGGCGCGGCAAAAATGATCCGCGCGTCCGCGTGCTCGATCACATAACGCATCTGCTCCGGTTGCGACAACAAGTTGACCGGGTGCACGCAATAGCCGCCGTACATCGCACCCAGCAGCAAGCGAACTGTCTGAATGCCGTTGCCGAGAACCAACGACACATGATCGCCCGGCTGCGCGCCACGCGCTGCAAGCAGCGCGCTTACAGCTACGCACGAGTCGCGCAGCTCCGTGAACGTCAGCGAACGACCGGTATGCGGCGCGATGAAGTAGGTCGCGTTCGGGTCGCTGGTCGCGCGCGCGTCGATCAGCTGACGGACCGTGCGCATCGTGCGCAGCTCAGGCGCGGCCATGGCGCGCGAAATAAGCGCCGAAGATCTCTTCTTCCGACGGCACGCGCTCGGCGATCGTGGTCGATACGCGAGTGATGTTCAGGTAGTGCCGGTAATTCATGTTGTCAGAGAAGTTATTGCGTCCCCACGTGCCACACCCCATCGACAACGAGAACGGCAAACCGTTATCGAAACTGCCGCCGGTCGCGACGCAATGCACCTGATTGACGATGACGCGCGAGACCGGAAGCCGGTGCCCCAGCGCGAGCGCGCGATCGTTGCGCGTCGTGTGCAATCCGACCGAGTGTCCGGCGCCGATAAACGCGTAGATGCGTTCGACGATCTGCATTGCGTGATCGAAATCGCGCGCGCGATAGACGGTCAACACGGGGCTCAGCTTCTCGCCGGAAAATGGATGCCCAGGGCCGATGCCCTTCTCTTCGATCATCAGCACCTTCGGCTTTTGCGCGACAACGGCTGCAAGCCCTGCGCGCTCGGCGATCGCTGCGGCCGACTGGCCGATGACGCGCGTCGACAGCTTGCCGTCGCGCCACATCGTTTGTTGCAGGCGGGCCTTGCCATCAGCCGGCAGCAATAGCGCACCGTGCGAATTCAATGCATCGAGTGCAGCCGCGTAGATCGCATCAATCAGCACGACGCTGTTTTCGGACGAGCAACTGGTCGCGTTGTCAAAGGTCTTCGACTGCACGATCATCTCGGCGGCTGCCGCCAGGTCCGCCGTCTCGTCGATGATGGCGGCTACGTTGCCCGCCCCGACACCGAAGGCGGGCGTGCCGCTCGTGTACGCCGCTCGCACATTCGCCTGCGAGCCCGTGGCAACAACAAGATCGGCCTGACGCATTAACTCGTACGTCGAATCCTTCGTGACGGGCGATGGAAGCAACTGCACCAAGTCATGCGGTGCGCCGATGCGATCGAACTGCTGGTGGATGAATTCGATCAATCGCGCACATGTCGACCAACCCTTGGGAGACGGCGCGACAATGATCGCGTTACGACCCTTCAATGCATTGATGATTTTGTTCGCGGGAGTTGCCGCTGGATTGGTCGATGGCGTGATCGCCGCGACCACGCCGACCGGTCGTGCAATCTCTACCAATCCGCGTGCTGCGTCTTCCGCAATCACGCCGACACTGCGAGCTCCCGTCAGATCGCGCAACAAACCGAGAGTCTTGCGATGGTTCTTGCGAATTTTGTCGTCGACATTGCCGATGCCTGTATCAGCGACCGCGAGTTCGGCAAGTTCGCGGTTCCGTGCCGGCTCGATGATCGCCCAACCAGCAGCCGCCACCATCTCGTCGACCTTTGCCTGGTCATAGGCATCCGCCACAGCCTGTGCAGCGCGAGCGCGCTCGACCAGCACACCAACTGCTGACGAAGCCGCACTCAAGCCTTTCGAATCGGGCGCCAATTTACCTCGCCAATTCAGTCCGCCTTGATGCCGGCGTCCTTGACCAACTTCGCCCACTTCGGGAGCTCAAAGTTCACTACCGCGCCGAGTTGTTCCGGCGTGCCGCCCACCGCTTCGCTGCCTTGAGCCAGCAGCTTGTCGCGAATCTCAGGTTCCTTTAGCACGGTGTTAAGCGCGGCGTTGAGTCGATCGACAATGGCGCGCGGAGTTTTGGCGGGTACGAACATCGCATACCAGGAGTCGACCTCGAAGTCGGGGATGCCAGATTCCTGCATCGTCGGCACGTCCGGAAACGCAGCGCTGCGTTTCAGCGTCGAAACGGCAAGCGCTTTCAGTTGCTTCTGCTTTACGAACTGCGCGGCAGCCGGGATCGACACCCAAAGCAGCGGCACCTGGCCGCTGACCACATCGGTGACTGCCGGACCTCCGCCGCGATAAGGAATATGCGTCAGTTGCGTTCCGGTGCGTATTTTCATCATCTCGCCGGCAAGATGACCCGGCGAGCCATTACCGACTGACGCGTATGCCAGCGAGCCCGGCTTTTCCTTGGCCATTGCAATCAGCTGCTCAACCGTGTTCGCCGGAAACTGCGGATTGGCGACAAGAATCTGCGGCAGCGAACAGACAGTGCCAATAGGCTCAAAGTCGCGCGCAGTATCGAAGCTCAGCTTCGAAAATATCGCCGGATTGATCGTGTGCGACGAAAGCGTGAACAGCACCGTGTAGCCATCGGGCGCCGACCGCGCCACGACTTCAGTGCCGATTGACCCACCCGCGCCGCCACGGTTTTCGATAACAATCGATTGGCCCAGCGCAGCGCGCAAGCGGTCTTGCACGATGCGCGCGATCACGTCGGTACCGCCGCCGGGCGGGTAAGGCACGACCAAGCGGATCGGCTTATCCGGATATCGCGCCACTCTGCGCAAACGTCGCGCCCGTTATCAGCGCGAACGCGACAGCGCCGATCGCTTGCAGCAATGACTGTCTACGATTCACGATCCGCTCCTCAAACGAAGTTCTTGTATTTCGCCAGATGGCGGACTGGCTTGGAAAGTGCGTCGCGCCTGAATGGATCTCCTAGTTCCTTGGTGACCATCATCTCGAGCACCGTCGTCTTGCCGTCGGCCTGGTTCTTGACCGACTGCTGAAGCGCGGCGCCGACATCGGACAACTTGTCGACGACGACGCCCTCGCAACCAAACGACTTCGCGACCGCCGCCCAACTCGGGTTTTCAAGTTCCACACCCTGATAACGCTGCGAGTAAAAGTCGACGTGATTCTTTTTCTCCGCCCCCCATTGCCCGTTGTTAAAGAGCACGACGGTCACGCCGATCTTCTCGCGCGCACACGTCAACAATTCGTTCAGGCTGATTCCCCATGCACCGTCGCCGACGTACGCAATCGCTGGACGATCCGGAGACGCCACTTTCGCGCCGCACGCGACCGGAAACGCGTAGCCGCAGTTACCAAAGCTCATCGCCGCAAGCATCGACCGCGGCTCCTCGAAACGCAGATACGAGTTCGATACCGAGCAGATGTTGCCGATATCGGTCGATACCATCGCCCGCTTCGGCATCGCTCGCTCGAGCTCGCGCAGCATCTGGCGCGGGTGCATGTGGCTGGAATTTTTCGAAATCTCGACCGAGTACGGGTCGGTTTCGTGGGTCCACTTGTCGAGCTCTGATTCCCACGCGGCCTTTTCGGCCTTGATCTTGGCGTCACGTTCGGCTTTGTTCTGCTGGCAAGCGAGTGTCTTTCGCTGCAGACGGCCCAGCAGTGCGACCGCGGCTGCCTTCGCGTCGCCACAAATGCCGACCGAGATCGGCTTCACCAAGCCAAGCATCTTGGCGTCGGTGTCGATCTGGATGATCTTCGCGGTCTTCGGCCAGTAATCCAGACCGTATTGCGCCAATGTGCCGAAAGGTCCGAGGCGCGAGCCGAGCGCCAACACAACGTCGGCCTGGCTGATCAGCTTCATCGCCGCTTTCGATCCCTGGTAACCGAGCGGACCACACCACAGCGGGTGAGAAGCCGGGAAAGTGTCGTTGTGCAGGTAACTGTTCGCGACCGGCGCATGAAGCAGCTCGGCTAATGCCACGGCCTCCTTCATGCCTTCGGCGAACATCACCCCACCGCCCGCGAGAATGACTGGAAATTTGGCCTCTGCCAGCGTGCGCGCGGCCTCGTCCAGCGCGGCTTCGTCGCCAGCACCGCGGCCAATGCGGATCGGCTGCGGAATTTCGACCTGGATGTCGCCATAGAAAAAGTCGCGCGGAATATTGAGTTGCGTCGTTCCCATTTCGAGCAGCGCACGATCAAAGCAGCGGGCCGTAATCTCCGCGATGCGCTTCGGATTCATCACGTGGCCCTGATACTTTGTGATCTTTGAGAATATGGGCAGCTGCTCTGTCTCTTGGAAGCCGCCAAGGCCCATCGTCATCGACCCGGTTTCGGGCGTAATCACAACCACCGGCGAGTGCGCCCAGTAGGCGGCTGCGATACCGGTCACAAAATTGGTAACGCCGGGACCATTTTGGCCGATGCACACACCGTGACGCCCCGACACGCGCGAATAGCCGTCAGCCATATGCACCGCGCCCTGTTCGTGCGCAACCGGAATGAAGCGGATGCCAGCAGCCGGAAAGATGTCGAGCGCGTCCATGTAAGCGGAGCCGACAATGCCGAAGATATCGGTCACACCTTGCGCCACCAGGGTTTCGACGAACGCCTCGGACGGCGTCATTCTCTGTACGCCCTGGGTGACGGCGCGGTTGGGCTGCTTCATATCGGTCATTCGTTGTCCTCGCTTGGGTGACGCTACGGTTTTACTTTACGCTGGTTGGATGGCTGGAGAAGGAGATCGAAGTTAACGGGTCGATGCGAAGACAATCAGAAGATCGACATCCATCGCGGGCTCAGCGGCGTCTACTTCGAGCGCTCGCGCGTCTGCTACATCGATGGACGCGCCGGCGAGTTGCGCTACCGCGGGTACTCGATTCACGACCTCGCCGAACGCTCGACCTTCGAGGAGACCTGCTACCTGCTGCTCAACGGGGAGCTGCCCGGCAAGGAGGAACTCGCCCGCTTTGACGCCGACCTGAAAGGCTGCGCGCAAGCTGCCTCCCGAGATCTACAAGCTGATTGAAATTACAAAAAGTGCGCATCCGATGGATGTACTGCGTACCGCCGTGTCGGCGCTCGCTGCCTTCGATCCCGACGTGGCCGACAACTCGCCGCAGGCGATCGTGCGCAAAGGCGTGCGGCTCGCTTCGCAGGTGCCGATGATCGTCGCGGCGCACGAGCACATCCGCAACGGCCGCGCGCCGGTGGCGCCCGACCCGGCGCTCGGGCACGCAGCGAATTTCCTCTACATGCTGAAGGGCGCGGCGCCGAGCGCGGACGCCGCGCGGTTGATGGACACCGACATGATCCTGCACGCCGAGCACGGCTCGAACGCGTCGTCGTTCACCGCTCGAGTCGTAGCGGGCACGGAAGCCAACCTGCACGCCGCGATCACGGCGGCGATCGCCGCGCTGTCGGGCCCGGCGCATGGCGGCGCGGCGGAGAACGTGATGAACATGGCGCAGGAGATCGGTGAGGCCGCCAACGCGGCCGAGTACGTCAAGCGTAAGCGCGCCAACAAGGAGCCGGTGATGGGCTTTGGGCACCGCGTCTACCGCGCTGAGGATCCGCGCGCGCGCCACATGCGCGCTGGCGTCGAGAAGCTCTCGCGCGAGATGGGCGAGCCGAAGTGGTACCAGATCCTTGAGGCGGTGGTGAAGGCGATGGAGCGTTACGCGCGCCACGGCGTGAACGTCAACGTCGACTTCTACGCCGGTGTCGTCTACTACCTGAACGGGATTGCAGCTGACCTCTTCGTGCCGATCTTCGCCATCGGCCGCGTGCCAGGCTGGACAGTGCAGGTGCTCGAGCAGATGGAAAACAACATCCTGATCCGCCCGCTTACGCTGTACAACGGACCGCAGCCGCGGGAGTACGTCCCCCTAGATCTGCGCTGACAGAAGCACCGCGGCAGCGACGATGTCCTCGACGCTCGCGCCGCGCGAGAGGTCGCTGATGGGACGCGCGAAACCCTGCAGGATCGGGCCGATGGCGCGCGCGCCGGCAAGGTGCTGGGTGAGCTTGTAAGCGATGTTGCCGGAGTCGAGATCCGGGAATATCAGCACGTTGGCGCGCCCCGCCACGGCGCTTTCGGTCTTCACCTTCTTCTTTGCAATCGAATCGACCAGAGCTGCGTCGGCCTGCAGCTCGCCGTCGATCGCGAGTCGCGGGTCGCGTGCTCGAGCGATCTCAAGCGCGCGTACGACCTTCTCCGTACGGGCGTGGCGTGCGCTGCCCTTCGTTGAGAAGGAAAGCAGCGCGACGCGCGGCTCTTCCTCGAGCAGCGCGCGGCAGCTCGCCGCCGAAGCAAGCGCGATGTCGGCGAGCTGCTCGGCGTCCGGCTCGGCGTTGACCGCGCAATCGGCATAGATCAGAACCCTTTCGTCCAGGATCATCAAGAAGAAGCTCGAAGGCGTGCGGATGCCCTCTGCGAGCCCGATCGTCATCAGCCCGGCCTCGATCACGCGGGCCGTCGGATGCGCGACCCCGGCGAGCATCGCGTCGGCATCGCCCGCCTTGACCATCATGCCGGCATGCAGCAGCGGTTTGCGCACCGCGCGCTCGGCGATCCTCTGGATTGCCGTAGAGCTCGGCATACACGGCGAGCCGCGGGCTCGACTGCGGATCGAGCGGCAGGATGGGCTCGGCGAGCCCCTCGCCTTTCAGCCTGCGCGCAGCCTCGACGATGCGTTCGTCGCCGACCTCCGGCAGCACGATGCGCCGGGGCCGCCGGCGAGCCCGCTCGAACAGCTTTTCAAGAACATCGGCGTGCGAAGTACTCATCCTTGCATCACGCGCCGACCCTGCGCTGGCGCCGCGCGCATCATCGTGCTCGCAAGTGCAGCCGGGCGCACGTTCTAAGCCGCCGGGCGGAATGGATACGGTCCGGAGTACTCACCGATAGACGCCGTGTGGCTAACAACGCCGACCCCCTGCTTCCAGGCGTGAAGCTGAAAACCGGGGGGCTCCATCGTGAATGTCGGAGTCGCATCAGACAGGTTGAGCGTCGTCTGGTGCGCAGTACTGGGGCAGATGGAAGCAATCGTGCGCGCAAAACGAAACGCGACAGAACGATGGATGTGGCCGCAGAGAACTCGTTCGACCTGAGGGTTGCGCGCAACAATCTCAGCAAGTCTTTCGCTGCCCTCGAACCCGAATGGCTGCATCGAGCCGATGAACGTTGGAAACGGCGGGTGATGCATCATCAAAAAAGTCGGCTTATCCAGGCTCGATGTCAGCGTTTTCTCGAGCCAGTCGAGGCGCTCGTTGCACAGCCGCCCAGGGCTTTCAGTCGGTACCACGGTATCCAGCGCCACAATCCGCAGCGGCCAGTCCTCGATTGCGTACTGAATGAATGCGCCCTGCTGCAGATAGGCATGCTCTGCAAAAACTTTACGCATTGCAGTGCGGTCATCGCGATTGCCGGGTAGCAGATACACGGGCATCGGAAGAGGTTCAAGCAGGCGGCGCACATGTTCGTACTCGCCAAGCGTCCCTCCGTCGACCAAGTCACCGGTTGCGACTACAGCATCCGGCCGTTGCGGCAGGCGCAAGATCGCCTCGACACATTGCTGCAGCATCGCCGCACAGTCCACGACTCCGCGAGACAGCTCGCCGGGTAACCGGACGTGCGTGTCGGTTATTTGACAAACAAGCATCGAGCTTTTCACCACGACCGATTGGAGATTCGCCTACGATCCGACGACGATGTGATGCAGCGGTAGGTCAACGACTGGATACGATCCCTACGGCGTCTTTGGCGTCTTGTAGGGGACTTCCTTCTGCAACGGCTTCCAGACTGTCTCGTAGCCGACAAACCCCTGAGTGTTCGGCGGCATCTGACGCGTTGTATAGAAGCGAGTAACGCCTTCAGGAACTTTGGTGATCGGTTTTTGCTCGCTCATAGGTCACCCCATTTGTCGTGATTGTCAGGACTTTAAGCTCAGAAAAGAGTCGCGTCGTCCATCGCCGCTCAAACCGGCGTCATTATCGACGGGTCGATCTTCGGCGCGGCACCCACAGCTCCACCGGCTTTCATCTCCTCGTCGGTCGCGTTGCGCACCGTCACTATCTCGAGCGTGAAGACGACCTCCCTGCCGCAAAGCGGATTGTTTCCGTCGACCGTCAGCGTTTCGCCGTCGATTCGCGTCACGATGAAGCTGCGCGTTTGACCGCTGTCGTTCTGCATGAGGATGGCGGTGCCGACCTGACGGTACTCTTCGGGCACGTTCTCGATAAGATCGGTGAACACGAGCGACTCGTCCCTCGGCCCAAAGATGCGATTGCCGTCGATCCGCACTTCGGTCACGTCGCCGGCGGACTTACCCTCCAGTTCCCTGTGGACCGAAGGCGCCAGAATTTCATTGTGTCCGTGAACGTAACCTAACGGAAACTCGACGCAGCTGAGAACGTGGCCGGTTTTCCGGTCGGTCACCTTGTAGGTGAGCTCGACAAACTTGCCGTCCCGGATCTCTTCGCTCATGCAACAGGAGTCCGTTCGCTCAGAAAATCGACGCCGCGAAAATCCTGATATCACCATCTTCGTAGCCGAGGACAAGCCTGCCGAGCCATTCACCGGGCCTCTTGGTACTCCGTTGACGGTAAAGGACCGTCACATGTTCGCCGCGCCGAATGATGCCCAGATAGTCGACATGTTCAGAGAGATTTCTGGCCAGCTCGCTATTGGCGAACTGGTGATTCACGACGACCTCGTTCATCGTAAGCGCCAGCGACTTGGCGAACTTTTGGACGAACTCTGCGTACTTTCCTTCGTTGGAGGCCTTCAGAAGATCGCGCCACAGGGGATCGGCTATGGCGCGTATCTCCTCATCACTGCTTTCGACGACGTTCACGCCGTCAGTTTCTGTTGCGTAGCGTGGCCGATCGTCGTCGGCTCCTCATCCGCAATCAGGTGATAGCAAGGCGCCTTCTCCATCTCGTACTCACCAGTTTCTGGATCGCGACGCGACACGGTCAGCACGTGCCAGTTCTCGTCGTCTACCTTCATGACGTCGCCACGGTAGTAGTACCCCGGCCAGCGTGTTTCCTTGCGGAACAGCGTGTGTTGCGTAACGCACTCCGCGGCTCGATGACGGTGCTTCAGTTCCCACGCACGCAGCAGCTCGTGAAGATCCTTCGCGGCCAGGCTCTCGAGATCTTCCTCCATGATCTTGAGCTTCTTGAGGCAGATGTTCAGGAGCTTCTCGTTGGTCATGTAACCGACGGTATAGCCGCCGCAATACTCATCCATCAGCTTCTGCAGGCGGTCCAGGCCTTGCTGAGGATTGATGTAGTGCGGGTTGACGGTGCCCGCCACGACCGCATTGCGGTAGGTCTTGTAGTGGTGCAAGGGCCTGTAGATCTCGTTCCTGCGGCGCGCGATCTGCAAATCCGATACGACGATGCCTTCGCCCTTTCCGTCGTCGATGTACTTGCAGGCGGCCTTCGCGGCGAGACGGCCCTCGGTGAACGAGCCGGATGAGAACGCGTGAGGCGTGCCGCCGACCGCATCACCCGCGCCGAAAAGACCTTCGATCGTCGTCATGCGGTTGTAGCCCCAGAAATACTCGGGCGGTGAAACGTCCTCGGGACCCGAGCACCACGCACCCGAGCACGTCGCATGTGACCCCATGACATAGGGCTCAGACGTAGTCAGCTCGGGATTCTCGTTTTTGGGATCCACGTCGGTGGCAGCCCAGAGAACCGCCTGGCCCACGGTCATGCCCAGGAAGTTCTCCCAGCCGACCTCTTCCAGGTGCGGGTCCTGGAAGGCCTGCATGGTCACCATGTGTATGGGGCCGCGGCCGGCGGCCACTTCGCTGATGATGCAATGGTTGCGCAAGCAGGTCGGTATCGGCCGATGAGTCAGGTGCGAGACTTCCGGATCGAGATACTCCTTGCCGACCATTTTCTGCAGCGCGGGGAACCACTTGGATTCGTACTCTTCGCCCAGCGCGTTCTGCGTGTAGGTCTTCAGGTGCAGGAAGTACGCGCCCACCGGACCGTAACCATCCTTGAAACGGGCCAGCACAATCCGATTTTCCATCTGCGTCATCTTGGCGCCGGCGTTGATCATCAGTCCGTACGCCGACGCGGACGACCACGGCGCATACCAGGTGCGCCCGGCACCTTCGCCCGTCGAGCGCGGCTTGAAGATGTTGGAGGCGCCGCCCGCGCCGCAGATGACGGCCTTGGACTTGAAGACGTGGTAGTTGCCCGTGCGGACGTTGAAGCCGACGGCGCCTGCAACTCGATCCGGCTTGGCTTCATCCATCAGCAGGTGCGTGACGCAGATGCGGTTGAAGACCTTGTCAGCCGATTTCTTGGCGGCCTCGGCGACGATGGGCTTATACGACTCGCCGTGAATCATGATCTGCCATCGACCTTCACGCAGATAGCGCCCGGTTTTCGGGTCCTTCATGATCGGCAGGCCCCACTCTTCGAACTGATGCACGGTGGAGTCGACGTGACGGGCCATGTCGAACAGCAGGTCTTCCCGCACCAGTCCCATCAGGTCGATGCGAGCGTAACGGACATGGTCTTCGGGATTGTTCTCGCCCCAGCGGGTCCCCATGTAGCAATTGATTGCGTATAGCCCCTGGGCGACTGCACCGGACCGATCGATGTTTGCCTTCTCGGCAATGACGATCTTCTTGTCCTGCCCCCAGAACCTGGCTTCCCAGGCGGCACCCGTGCCGCCAAGACCCGCACCGACGACGAGAATGTCGATGTTGTCTTCAATGATCGTTTGGTAGGCCATCAGTAGTACACGCCCTGCTTGAGCTTGAGGCCGGCGTCCTTAAGTGTCCGCAGTCCCCCGTCATCGAGACGGATGTATTTAGGTTCGTTGTACAGGAGCTGACTCTCGCGCATCTCCTTGCTGGGCGCGGGAACATCGGCGAGCTTGGGGATCGCGGTCCCCCACGGCTTCGTCGTAATCGGAGACAGAAAGTTTTTCTCCGTGCCGTTTCGGAACTTAATCTTCCACGCGATCGTGCCTTTGCGTTCGTCGCGATCGACTCGAACGCTGTGACCGAGCGGCGCGAAATCCGCATATCCGCGGACATCGATCGCATTCTGGGGACAAGCCTTCACACAGGAGTAGCACTCCCAGCACATGTTCGGTTCGATGTTGTAAGCGCGACGAGTCGTCTCGTCGATGTGCATGATGTCCGATGGACAGATGTCGACGCAGTGTCCGCATCCGTCGCACCTCGTCATGTAGACGAAGGTAGGCATGAGTGGCTCCTTGAGCGGTTCTTGATGAAATTGTTTTCTGTTTTCTTTTTCAATAGTGACGTGGGGCCTCGCGCTTGATGCCGAGTCCCATGTCCATCGGAGCGTCCCGCAACAGTTCCATGGAATGCCGCTTTCGTTGCTCCGGATCGTCACGCGTCTGCGTCGGCAGGTTCTCGGCCGTGCCGTCGGCCTTGGATACCCGCTTTTCGAAGGCTGCCGCCGGCTTGAAGAACATGTGAGCGAATTTCGACCACGGCACGCCGACAAAGAGAACGATGGTCGCAAGGATGTAGAGCCAGAAGAGCACGCCCACGCCAGCGCCCATGGCGGCCCACGCGACCGCGAGAGTCACGCTCACCAGCAGTGACAGAACGAAGAGGTCCGCCTTCGCCAGGCGGAATGGCGAGCGGCCTTCGGAGGTGACGTCAACACGGATGAAGAACCAGAACCAGTAGCCGCCAACAAGCACCATCAGGGCGCCGATCCACCAGAGCATCGGCCAGATCTCCGGCGTGGCTGTCGCGCCAGTGGGATAGCGGAACACCATAACCGCAGTGGCCACCAGATAAAGAATGAACCCATACATGCCGAGCAGGTGCGCCACCCGGCGTTTCGGGTTACAGAACTCTCCCGAAGCGAGCACGTCGACTACCGCGGTCTGCACGGCGATCGAGACGAGCTCGCCGCCGCCCAGCTTGCGGCCCTTCGCCCTTGACGTGCGCATGTTGGTGAAGAAATAACTGGCGCTACCCTTGTGGATGATGTCGAACAGCGTACCTATCAGCACGGCCAGGGCCATCACGACCAGGAAGCCTTGCAGAAAGCCGGCAGGCAACGACGCGCCCGCGACGGCGAATGGATTGATACTTAGCATGGAATCTTCCCTCTCTTAGGCCTTGCTAACGAGGCTCCGTTGCAAAAAACGGCCCGCTCGGATGCGCCGGGTTCACGTTCGCAACGGATGCTCGACTGTGCCACGCACTTCGCATATCCGCCAATTCAACTCGTTTATCCGCCGATAAGCCATTGGCTCATGTCGCGCACAGGTACGTCACGATGGGTAGCAACTGCGCACGGTACGCCCGGGTATTATGAGCGCGGTGCCGCAGTGCAGTGCGGCCACTTTATGAGCGGTTGCCCTCGTGTCGGATCGAAGACTCCAGGTTTTCAATGCCGTGGCGAAACACCTGTCGTTCACCAAGGCGGCAGAGGCGCTGTTCATGACGCAGCCTGCCGTGACTTTTCAGATCAGGCAGCTGGAGGAGCAGCTGAACACGCGCCTCTTCGATCGCGCGCAAGGCCGCATTACGTCTCACCTTCGCCGGAACATTGCGCTCGAGTACGCCGATCGCATCCTTGCTCTCTCCGCAGAGCTTGACTCGCGCATGAAGGAGTTGAGCGGACAGTTCGCCGGCCCGTTGATTGATTGGCGCGAGCACGACCATCGCCGACTTCCTGCTGCCTCCGATCCTCGGCGCATTCAAGGCACGTTATCCGGCGGTCGTTCCGCGGCTCTTACGTTGCCAACTCAGAAGCGGTACAGGCACGAATTGCGGAGCGAAGTCTTGACCTCGGTTTCATCGAGGGTGATTCTCACCTGCCAACGCTGGGTGCCGACGTGTGTTGTGAAGACGAGCTCCAGGTTGTGTGCGCGCCATCGCATTCGCTGGCGAAGCGCAAGTGCGCGACGCCGCAGTCGCTGATGGAACACGCGTATATCAGCCGCGAGGTGGGTTCTGGAACCCGCGAAGTTATCGACAACTACTTGGAAAAAGTCGGCCTTGCATCCGACTCGCTTCAGGTCGTGATGGAAGCGGGCAGCCCTGAAGCGCTCAAGGGTTTCGTTGCAACCGGCCTCGGCTTTGCCATCATGTCACGTGCGACAGTCGACCAAGGAGGTTCGCCTTGGAGAACTTGTACGCCTACCTCTTTCACCGCGCCTGATACGCCACTTGTCCGTCGTATATCCGAAAGAAAGGTTTCATTCCAGCCTCATCAACAGCTTCGTGCAGTTTGCGAAGGAGCGGCTCGCGGCCATGCAAGACGCGGACGTGTTCGCACCCGATGGAGCACGCGATGAGCCTTCGGCTGCCTCCGCTTAGCGTTTAGGAGTACGCCGCAGCACGCGCGTAATGTTGGCGGAGAATTTCAAGCACCTCCGGCCGGGAAAACTCAGGCGGCACTGCGCTGCCTTCAGATAGCCATTTACGAAGTTGCGTGCCCGACACCTGCAGCTGGTCCTCTTCGCCGTGCGGGCAGGTGCGGCCCGACGCCATCCCACCGCAGGCATAGCACCAGAACGCAACGTCGATCTTGAGCGGCCGAGTCTCGAGCGACCCCACTGGAATCTCGTCGAAGATTCTGTGCGCATCGAACGGACCGTAATATTTGCCGACGCCCGCATGATCGCGCCCGACGATCAGATGCGAGCATCCGTAGTTCTGGCGAAACAGTGCGTGCAGCAGCGCTTCGCGCGGCCCGGCGTAGCGCATGTCCAGCGGATAGCCGGCCTGCACTACGGTGCCAGCGCGGAAATACTTTTCGATCAACACCGCGATTGCGCGCGTGCGCACTTCGGCCGGAATGTCGCCGGCCTTCAGGTTGCCGAGCAGCGAATGCACCAGGACGCCATCGCAGACCTCGATCGCGATCTTGGCCAGATACTCGTGCGAGCGATGCATCGGATTGCGTGTCTGAAACGCTGCGACGCGCGACCACCCGAGCCGCTCGAATTCGTTGCGAGTCTCGGCGGGCGTCATGAACAGTTCGCCGTACTGCGCCTTGAAGCCGCCGTCGGACAGCACCTGAACCGGACCGGCGAGATTCACTTCTCCCTGGTCCATGACCATTTTCACGCCGGGATGCTCGAGATCCGCGGTTCGGAACACGGACAAGCACTCGTGCGTCTTGTCGATCGAGTACTTCTCCCAGACCTTCATCACCGCAAGCACCTCGGTGTCATCGCCGGTCAACGCGATGTCGTCGCCGACGCGGATCGAATCAGCGGTCTTTGCATCGACCGACAACGTAATCGGGATCGGCCAGAAAAGGCCGTCCGCCGTCCGAAAGTTGTCGCAGACACCCTCCCAGTCGGCGCGCGTCATGAAGCCTTCGAGCGGAGTGAAGCCACCAATGCCGAGCATGATCAGATCGCCCTTCTCGCGCGAACTGACGCGCACCGCGCGAAGCGTTCGAGCGCGTGCCCGCGCGGCCGCGAGCGAATCGCCCGCCGGCATCAGCGGCTTAAGGGCACCTCCTCCGTGCGGCGCGACTAAGTCGGGCAAGAGCGCTCCGAGACGAGTTGGCTCATCTTGCGATCGTCGCTCCCCTGCTCGGCGTAAGGATTTCGTCGTTGTGCTGACCGAGCGCGGGCGGATCGCGGCGGACAGGAAAGCCCTGGCCGGTGAAGCGCAGCGGCGAGCCGAATGTGCGCGTGCGCGCGCCGCTCGGCAACGTAATCTGCTGCACCCACTGCATGTGTCGCACCTGCTCATCGGCCAAGGCGCTCGCGTAAGTGTTGATCGGCGCACACGGGACGCCGGCTGCGCGCAGTCGGTCGAGCATCTGCCGCACCGTGCAGGCCGCAAACTCGCCCTCGAGAGTTTCCTTCAACACCGCCTGGTGTTGCGCGCGCAGCGCGGTCGTTGCGAAGCGAGGGTCGGCCGCCAGATCGGCCCGCCCGAGCGCCTCGCACGTGGCCCGCCACAAGCCGTCATTACCCGCAGCCATCGCAAAGTAACCATCCTTCGCCTGGAATGCCTGGTAAGGCGCGTTGCGCGGATGCGCGCTGCCCAGTTTTGCGGGATCGCGTCCGGTGCCGAAGTACTCGCTGGTCTGCAGCGCGGCGATACCGAGCGACGCGCCGAGCATCGAAACGTCGATGTACTCGCCCGCCCCGCCATTTCGTACGCGCATCAACACTGCAGCGATCGCGTACGCCGCGTACAGTCCCGCGCAGAAATCGGACACGGGCACGCCGCACTTCACCGGCGTGCCACCCGGCTCACCGGTGACGCTCATGATGCCGCTCATCGCCTGCACCGTCAGATCGAATCCGCCCTCGCCGGATCGCGGCCCCTCCTGACCGAAGGCGGAGATCGAGCAATACACCAGCGAGGGCTTATCGCGCTGCAGGGCTTCGTAGCCGAGCCCAAGCCGCGTCATGACTCCGGGGCGGTTGTTCTCTATCAGAACGTCCGCGTCCAACACGAGTGCGCGCGCCTGCTGCCGATCCTCTGGCTGCTTGAGGTCCAACGTGATCGAGCGCTTGTTGCGATTCAGTGATGCGAAGTTCTCGCTGTAGCCCTCGGTCATCGGCGGCCACGCGCGCATCGTGTCGCCGCCGTCCGGGTGCTCGACCTTGATTACGTCGGCGCCCAGATCGGCCAGCAGCATGCCGCAAAACGGACCTGCGGCCACGTTGCAGAATTCGATGACGCGTACGCCGTCGAGCGGAAGCATCGGATGACTCCTTTCGTTCATTGCGTGACGTAGCCGAGCACTTCCGCCTGGATTCCTTGACAGTGTGAAAGATCGGCCGGAGTATGTCCCAATTATTTTGAATGACGTCCACCATCTGAGGACAACTAGGGGAACCTCAGATGCGCGCCGCCTCGCGGCTCGTTAAGATGCTCAAGAAGCTCACAGTTCCGGCCAGCGTCCGCACATAGAGACGACCGGGTTCAAACCAAGGACAAGGAGACCGTCATGAAATCCAGGCTTTGTCGTCTTGCAGGTTTCGTTGTGCTGGCTGCGGTGGCTGCGTTGCCCGCCTCAGTCGCACTGGCGCAGAGCCAGAAGGTTCTCAAGTTCATTCCGCAGGCTGATCTGCGCATCCTCGATCCGATCAGCACTACGGCGTACATCACTCGCAATCATGGTTACATGGTGTACGACACGCTGTTTGCGATGGACGAGAAATTCCAGGTCAAGCCGCAGATGGTCGACAAGTTCGACGTGAGCAAGGATCAGCTCACCTACACCTTCACCTTGCGCGACGGTCTCAAGTTCCACGATGGTCAGCCGGTGCGATCAGCCGACTGCATCGCGTCGATCGATCGATGGAGCAAACGTGACGCGCTCGGCCAGAAGCTCGCTGAAGCGACCGAATCGTGGTCTGCAGTCGACGATAAGACCTTCCGCCTGAAGCTGAAGAAGCCTTTCCCACTTACGCTGGAAGCGCTCGCCAAGCCATCGTCGAACGTGCCCTTCATCATGCCCGAGCGTATTGCCAAGACCGATCCGTTCAAGAATATCGACGATCACGACCGGCTCGGGTCCTTTCAAATTCGTGAAAGCGGAATGGGTGCCCGGAAACAAAGTGGTCTACGTCAAGAACACCGACTATGTGCCGCGCAAGGAGCCGCCGTCCTGGGCCTCGGGCGGCAAAGTGGTCAAGGTCGACCGGGTCGAGTGGATTTACATTCCCGATTCGGCCACCGCCGCCGCGGCGCTTAGCGCGGGCGAAGCCGATTGGTGGGAAAACCTGCCGGCGGACTTGATTCCGCTGCTTTCCCGAAACAAGAACATCACAGTCAAGAACATCGACCCGATGGGCTCGATGGGAATGATCCGCTTTAACTTCCTGCACCCGCCCTTCAACAACGTCAAGATGCGCCAGGCGCTGCTGTATGCGATCAACCAGCAGGATTACGTGATCGGCATTGCAGGCGACCCGAAGAACGGGAACCCCTGCTATTCCTATTTCACTTGCGGCACGCCGCTCGCATCCGAGGTGGCAGCAGACCCGCTTAAAGGCAAGCGCGATCTGGAGAAGGCGAAGCAACTGATCAAGGAGTCGGGCTACAAGGGCGAGCGCATCGTCATCATCGATGCGACCGACCAGCCGATGGTGCATGCGCAGTCGCTATTGACGCTCGATTTGCTGAAGAAGCTCGGCCTCAATGCGGAAGTGCAAGCGGGAGACTGGGGTACGCTGATCACGCGACGCGCGGTGAGAGAGCCTCCGGAAAAAGGCGGCTGGAATATCTTCCATACCTGGATCGTGGGACCCGACATGGTGAATCCGGCGGTGAATTTCCCGATCCGTGGCACCGGCGACAAGGCGTGGTTCGGGTGGCCGACCGATGCCAAGCTCGAAGAGTTACGCGAAGCCTGGTTCAATTCGACCGATCAAGCCAGCTCCAAAAAGGCGGCAGACGCAGTGCAGGCGCGAGCGTATGAATTCGTACCGTTCATTACCACCGCGCAGTTCATCCTTCCGACGGCGTATCGCTCGAACATCTCAGGGGTCATCATTGCGCCGATCGCGTTCCTCTGGAATGTTGAGAAGAAGTAAGGCGCTGGCACTCATGGCCTGTAGGTGTTCGCGTATGTAGTACGCCGATTGTTCGCGACCATCGTCGTCATGGCGGTGGTCGCGTTCTTCGTCTTCTCGCTGCTTTATCTGACGCCAGGCGATCCGGCGGCGGTGATCGCCGGCGACGCCGCTACCAGCGACGACATCCGGCGCATTCGCGCCAACCTCGGCCTCGACGAGCCGTTCCTGGTGCGCTTTGGCGGTTGGGTCTGGGGACTTCTGCACGGCGATCTCGGCACCTCGATCTTCACGAACCTGCCGGTCACGCGACTGATCGCACAGCGAGTCGAGCCGACGGTGGCGCTCACCTTATGCACGCTGCTGGTAGCCGTAGCAGTCGCAGTACCGCTCGGAGTGATCGCAGCGGCCAAGGTCGGCACCTGGATCGATCGCAGCGTGATGGCATTTTCAGTGCTGGGGTTTTCGGTGCCGGTGTTCGTGCTGGCCTACATCCTGATCCTGACGTTTTCAATCGAGCTCGATTGGCTGCCCGTGCAGGGCTATCGAAACTTCGACGAGGGCGTCTGGGAATGGCTGCGACACCTGATCCTTCCGAGTATCGCGTTAGGCACGGTGTACATGGCGCTGATCGCGCGCATCACGCGCGCCACGATGCTCGACGTGCTGGCGCAGGATTACGTGCGCACCGCACAAGCCAAGGGACTTGCGCCGCATTCAGTGCTGGCGACGCACGCGCTCAGAAATGCCGCCGTTCCGATCATGACGATTATTGGAATCGGCATTGCGCTTCTGATCAGCGGCGCGATCGTCACTGAAACCGTTTTCGCCATACCCGGCATTGGCCGCCTGACAGTCGATGCGATCCTGCGTCGCGATTACCCGATCATTCAAGGCGTGATCCTGATCTTCTCGGCGACTTATGTGCTGATCAATCTCGCGGTCGATCTCTCCTACATGCTGTTCGACCCGCGGATTCGTTACTGAGATGTCGGCGCTCGCGCTTGACCCGCCGCGATCCGTGTCGCCGACCTGGCGGCGCTTGAAGGATGCACTGCGGCGTCATCCGACTGCCATCGTCGGCGCCGCTGTGCTGATGATCATGATCTTGATCGCGATATTCGCGCCCTGGCTCGGCACCATCGATCCGCAGGCGGTGTCGCCGATCAGGCGGTTGAAACCGCCGTCGGCCGAATTCTGGTTCGGCAGCGACATGCTCGGGCGCGATGTCTACAGTCGCGTGCTCTACGGCGCCCGCGTGTCGTTGCTGGTCGGACTCGCAGTCGCGTTCTTCAGCACGCTCGTGGGGCTCGCGATCGGCCTTGTGACCGGCTACATCCGCTGGCTCGATGCGATTGTGATGCGGATCATGGACGGGCTGATGGCGATTCCCTCGGTTCTGCTCGCGATCGCGCTGATGGCGCTGACCACGGCAAGCATTCAAAACGTCGTACTCGCGATAACGCTGGCGGAAGTACCGCGCGTCGTACGGCTGGTGCGCAGTCTGGTCTTGAGTTTGCGCGAGCAGCCCTACGTCGAGGCGGCGATCGCGGCCGGCACGACCTTACCGCGGATACTCGTGCGCCATATTCTGCCGAACACCGTCGCGCCGCTGCTGGTGCAGGCAACCTATGTTTGCGCCTCGGCGATGATCACCGAGGCAATCCTGTCGTTCATCGGTGCCGGCACACCGCCCAATATTCCCAGCTGGGGCAACATCATGGCGGAGGCGAGAAGTCTCTTTCAGATCGCCGGCTACCTGATCCTGTTTCCGGGCTTGTGTCTTTCCATAACCGTGCTCGCCGTGAATCTGCTGGGCGACGGCATGCGCGACGCGCTCGACCCGCGGCTGGCGCGGCGCATATGAGCGCGATGGCAACACCGCTGCTCGAAGTCGAGGATCTCAAGACTTACTTTTTCACGCGCGACGGCGTCGTGCGTGCGGTCGACGGCGTGTCGTTCTCGGTGTATCACGGGCGAGACGCTGGCTATCGTCGGCGAGTCCGGCTGTGGCAAAGAGCGTCACTTCGCTTTCGATTTTGCGATTGATCGCATCCCCGCCTGGCCGCATCGTGTCCGGCAAGGTCCGCTTCGAAGGACGCGACCTGCTGAGCTTGTCGGAGCGCGAGATGCGCGCGGTCCGCGGCAACGAGATCTCAATGATCTTTCAGGAGCCGATGACCTCGCTTAATCCGGTGCTGACCATCGGCCGCCAAATCGCTGAAACGCTCGAGCTGCATCGCGGGCTTTCGGCTCATCAGGCAACGCAGCGCGCAATCGCGATGCTTCATCTCGTCAACATTCCGGAACCCGAGCGGCGCGTTACCCAGTACCCGCACCAGCTGTCGGGCGGCATGCGACAGCGTGTGATGATCGCGATGGCGCTGGCGTGTGACCCACGTCTGTTAATCGCGGATGAGCCGACCACCGCGCTCGACGTAACGATCCAGGCGCAAATACTCGATCTGATGCGCGCGCTCAAGGACAAGACCGGCGCTGCGATTGTGCTGATCACGCACGATCTGGGGGTCGTCGCCGAGATGGCGCAAAGAGTTGTAGTGATGTACGCCGGCCGCAAGGTGGAGGAAGCACCGGTTGCACAGCTCTTCGCGCAACCCCGGCATCCGTATACGCGGGGACTCTTGAATTCGATCCCGCGACTGGAACACGCGCGCATCGGCGCGCGCACGCGACTCGCCGAGATTCCAGGCATGGTGCCATCGCTGATGCAGGAGCCGGTGGGCTGCACTTTCGAGCCGCGCTGCGCGTATGCGACCGAGCGCTGCCGTGCCGAATATCCGCCGTTCGAAGCCAAAGCCGCAGGGCATTTTGCCGCTTGCTGGGAGTCGGATCGTGTTGCAGGGATCGTGCGATGAGCGCGAGTGCGGTGCCTGACGTCGCGCTGTTGCAGGTGTCGAACCTCACCAAGCACTTTCCTGTCAGGAAGGGCGTGTTCTCCCAGGTAAGCGGCTATGTGCACGCGGTCGACGACGTCAGCTTTTCGATCGCTGAAGGCGAAACGCTCGGACTCGTCGGCGAATCCGGTTGCGGCAAATCAACCACCGGCAAGACGATCTTGAGACTCATCGAGCCGACCTCCGGCGCAGTGCTGTGGCGCGGGCAGCGCATCGATCGTTTGGGAGGCCGCGCAATGCGCGCGCTGCGGCGCGAGCTGCAGGCGGTGTTTCAGGACCCGTATTCGTCGCTCAATCCGCGCATGCGTGCCGCTGATATCGTCGCTGAGCCGATCCGTAATTTCGAAACTCAATCGTCGACCGAAATCCGCGATCGCGTGGCATCGCTATTCGAGAAGGTGGGGCTGCGCACGGATCAGATGGTGAAGTATCCGTACGAGTTCTCGGGTGGGCAGCGTCAGCGCCTCGGTATCGCGCGTGCGCTCGCACCCAATCCGCGGCTTATCGTTTGCGACGAACCCGTTTCCGCGCTCGATGTGTCGGTGCAGGCACAGGTCATCAATCTGCTGATGGATTTGCAGAACGAGCTCAAGATTTCGTATCTGTTCGTGGCGCACGATCTCGCGGTCGTCGAACACATCAGCCATCGAGTCGCCGTCATGTATCTCGGCAAGATCGTGGAGCTCACTGACCGCCGCTCACTTTTTGAGTATCCGCAGCATCCGTACACCGAGGCGTTGCTCGCGGCGGTGCCCGTGCCCGACCCGAAAATTCAAAGAAAGCGCGTGATCCTTGCGGGCGATGTACCGAGCCCCATTAATCCGCCGTCAGGCTGCCGCTTTCATACGCGCTGCCCGTACGCCTTTGATCGCTGCCGCATCGAAGAGCCGCTGATGAAACAAGTTCGGCCTGCACACTGGGCCGCATGTCACTTACGCGAAGCCGCACCAGCTGCAGCTATGCCGCTTGCGGCGGACGCCCGATCGGATTGAGCTCAGCGATCAGCTTCGCGCAGGCGAGGATGCGCGGCTCCGAGCAGCGCGGTCCGATGATTTGAATTCCAACGGGCAAACCCGAGCTCGTCATCCCAGCCGGGACGGAGGCGGCAGGCAATGCAACGAGCGACACGATAAAGGCCGGTGCGAACCATGTCGTGTAATTGTCGAGCTTCCGGCCGCCGATCTCGGTCGGATAGTTGTTCTCGACCGGAAACGGTGGCACCGGTACGGTGGGCGTGAGCAGCAGGTCGTAGTCGCTGAAAAACCGGCGCAGCCGATGCCAGATTTCGGCACGTTTGCGCTCGGCGACTGCAAGATCGCGGCTCGTTAGCGCCAAGCCCGACTCGATGTTGCCGGCAAGGTTCGCGCCGAACTCATGCAGGCGGTCGAGTCGATCCGTGTACTGCGCCACCATCCACTCACCGCGCAAGACTTGATAAGCATCGACGCCGTCGGAAAGATCGAGCGTCAGTTCCGTCACCGAGGCGTGTGCGTTGCTAAGCCCTAGCGCCGCCGAGCGGCAAATCCGCTCGACTTCTGCATCGACACCCAACCCCGCGATATCGGCGACATAGCCGATCGACAGATCGCGCAAGTCGCGCGTCTCCTCGATCATTTGGGCCAGTTTGCCGCGCCACGGCGGATCGAACGAGATGGGTGACGACGCACTGACACCAGCCATCGCATCGAGCATCAGGCCGGCATCGGTCGCGTTGCGTGCTACTGGTCCATGCACGGTGGTCACATCCCAAGGCTGCGGCTCGGCGGAGTTCGGCACGACGCCGGCGGTTGGACGCAGGCCGATCACGCCGCAGTACGCCGCGGGCACTCGCAGACTGCAACCGACATCGGTCCCTTCGGCGAGCGGCAGCATGCGCGCGGCCACCGCGGCCGCTCCACCGCCGGTCGAGCCGCCCGCCGTCAAACGCAAATCCCAAGGATTGCGCGTAGCACCGAAGACTTTATTGACCGTGTTCGCTCCGGTCGCGAATTCGGGAGTATTGGTCTTACCCACGACGATTGCGCCGGCGGTTTTGAGACGCGTCACCACCTCTGCATCTTCTTTGGGCACATGCTCGGCGTACAACGGCGAGCCATAGGTGGTACGAATGCCGGCGGTCGGCGTGACATCCTTGATGCCGATCGGTACGCCATGCAACGGACCGAGAGCGCGTCCGCGCATCACTGCGTCCTCAGCCTCTCGCGCCGCCTCGGTCGCTTGCTCCGCAGCAAGCGTGCAAATGGCGTTGATCGCCGGATTGGCCCGCGCGATCGCATCGAGATGCGACTTCAGTATTTCCACTGGGCTGAGCGCCTTGGTGCGCACCAGTCGCGCGAGATCGATGGCGTTCATGTTGTGCATTCACTTCTCCCAGAATCTCGCCGCGGTCCGTTCAACTCGTTCAAAAAGCTCTTGGCCGATTCGTCACTCGACGCTATCGCGAGTAGAAGCGGTAGTCGAGCGGGAACGGTTCACCCGAACGCCTCTTGCCTTCGCTTCTTGAGTCTGCTTCCATTCGCTAGTCCGTGGCTCAAGCATTCAACAATGCATATCAAGTTAACACCACCAACAAAAGGGCGGCTAGAACAAATTCAGGCATTCGCGCGACGATCACCCAAACTCTACGGCGCGCAGCTTGCGACTCTCGCCATCGGTGGTGACATCGTCCTCACCTTTGTCGAAGTGTTGCCGTGGGCGATCGGTATCGCGATCGGCGCCATTTTCTTCGATCACCCGGTGTTTCGGTGGGGCGCAGTTGCGGCGATCCTTCTGCTTGTCTGGCTGATGCGTCCTACCTTCCAGATTGGAGGCAAACACGTTGACAGAAAGACCGTACCTGATTTGTTCACCGCACTGGCTGATCTCCAGTCGCAAGTCGGTATGCGCGGACGCATCGACGTCCATGTCGATCATGAACTCAATGCAAGCGCTTCCGAAACACGCGGCTTATTTGGCGTACTGGGCACACGTAGGGTGTTGACGTTAGGGGTGCCGCTCCTGCTCCTCCTTTCGAAGGACGAGGTGCTCGCTGTGATCGCGCATGAGTTTGGCCACTTTTCCCGTCGTCACGGAAGACTGGGACAGTGGCTTTATCGCGCCCACATAGGCTGGCTAGAACACGCCTACTACGTGGACGCTTCTAGTTCTGTCATGGACCGAGCGGCGGGCGCGTTCGCCAGCCGCTTTGTTCCCTATTTCAGTGCACTCTCATACGTCCATTCCCGGCAATGTGAGTACGAAGCGGATGCAGATGGCGCCGCATCGGTCGGTCCGGATAACTTCGCGCTGGCTCTGTGCAAAATCGCTGTTGCCGTCCGATGGTTTGAAACAAGACTTTCGCTTGTAGTTGGGGATTGGCAGCGGGACGAAGCGAATGCGCCTGACAATTTCTACGAGCGCGTCACGCTCGCCTTCACCAACGAGCCGACGGATCGGTTAGGTGGGTTGCTCAAGGAAGGGTTGGAGGTGAATGCCGATTGGCGAGCCACCCATCCGCTGCTGCGCGAGCGGCTAAATTCACTGCAGCAGCCGGCAAAGTTTGTTGCGACCTCACGCCCGTGTGCTGGCGAGGCGCTATTCGGTCAAGCATGGGACACGATCCTGCGGGACGCGAACGGCGATTGGCGGAAAACAAGCGAAATCTCTTGGCGTGCACAGCATCTGGTTCGCACACGGCTCTATGCGCCCCTACTTGCTGAGGCGAATGGGACGGATGAACCGCATCTGAGACGGGTCGAGCGGGCGCGCGTGCTCCGCGCTCAAGATCCGGTTGCTGGCCGAAACGCGTTCAAGCAGTTGTATGAAAGCTCTGAGAACGATTCACTGGTGACCTACTTATACGGGGAGGCGTTGCTTACGGACGGCGACGCTGCGGGCTTGCCGTTGGTGGAAATGGCCGCAACGCAAAGTGCGCCGTTGCGGCTGCCCGCATACAAGTGTCTTGTGCGCTATTTCACGGACGGGGGCGATGCCGTTCAAGCCAGTGTATGGGACAGCCATCGAGATCGCGCAATTGAGCGCCGGCGTGCCGCGATTGCGCTTTTCCTGCAGGCCACCGAGCAAGGCGAACTTGAAGCTGGCCGACTAGGGACGCAGCACCTTGACGTGCTGTCGAAGACACTGGAACAGGACCCCGATGTAGTGCGTGGGTGGCTGGCCGAAGGCTGGCCACCCTTGCTTACAGCCTCCTCCACGAGCTCGCTACCTGTTCGACTGCTAGAGCTCCAAATACGTCCCACCGCATCCGAGGATGCTGTCACGGCTTGCTACCGCAAGCTGCTCTCGGAACTCTCCACGCCCGATGTGCACGTTATAGTCCGGACCCATTTCGAGACAGAGCCTATTGTCGGGAAAATGGCAACAGCTCTAGACAGGTTGCCGGATTCGGTGAAATTCAAGTCGTAGCAGACGGCAACAAAGTTCCTATAACGGGACTCAGCGCTGATCCGGCGCAACTGCTATTTACTCCGGAGCAAACGGCTCCGAGGTCGCCATGTGGGGGAATGGCGCCTAGTACAAGTACGCAGCGCCACCGCCCCTAGCTTTGCCGGTAGCACCAATCAGCAGCGTGTCGCCATTTGCGCTCAGTGCTGCGGAAGCGCCGAAGCCGTCGAAGCCCTCGGTGTTGGAGGGCTTGACGTACGTATTGTTGGGACCAACCGTTTACCCCTCCTGCAAAATAGATAGACCGCGCCTGCTCCGGCAGCGGAATTGTTTGTCTGATCACCGCCTGTCGATCTCGCAATGCTGTCTTCGCCCGTAGCTCCTACGGCGAGCGTATTGCCGTCACTGCTTAGCGCGATGGAAATGCCAAAGAGGTCAGTGCTCTCCGTGTTTGACGCCTTGACGTAGGCCTGTTGAGACCAGGCGATAGGCGACACGCAATGCAACGCTAGCGCTAGGTACAAACCGCTTCTCATGCACCCTTTCCACAGTCTGTTTGCTCGAACTCAGAAACATAACGGTATGCAGAAGCAAACTAACGCGACCATGCGCAATATGCAATGAGCCCGTCGTAGCACTTTTGTGCGCGCAAAGCGAGAGGTACGTGCGCACGACAACCCCTCCTGGCCGTCCTACGTTTGTTCAGATCGCGCTTTGATGCTGCGACAATTTTTGTCACCGGCACATGCACCACAACCGAGCGTGATGAATCGTGTGCCGCGCCGACCAATGGTAGTTTTTTTGACAGCATTGGCACTGATTGTGATTGTCAATTGAACGTCGCATCTGCATGATGACGATCGAACGACGGGAGGATGATTATGATTTTCAAACAGAATGAGAAAGCTGAATTACAAGACTGGATCACACCACCGCAAGTGGAAATCGTTAAAGTCGCGCCGCCGGCGGAGCGTTTGCAATGGTTGGCGCAGCGTGCCAAAGAGTTGAAAGAGTCAATGGGTGCGCGCTACTTGTGTCACGAAAAGAATCGGGTCCGGCGTCTCGATGGCCGTTCTTACCGACCTCACGAAGTTGCCAGCGCCAATGTCATGCATATGCAACGGGCAGCGTGAGCGGCAAATATCGGTTCAATGCGTGCGTGCGTTGGTCATTATGTCGACGCAGGCACGCATCCAACAACTAACTTAGCGTTGCCGCAATTGGCTGTTTCGTCGGCGCGGCAATTCACAAACGGCGTCGAGGATAGCGATGGCCACCCCCGACGAATCGCCGACGGCAATGTTCCAGCGGACACTTGGAATGGAACCGCGAATTGCGGACGCCCTCATTGCTGCTGGCATCGAATCTCTGGAAGAACTCGCTTACGTTCCAATCAGCGAACTTCTGTCAATTGAAGTGTTGAAAGACTCGGAGGCGCAGTACTTTCGCCAGCGAGCGCGCGAATACCTGCTACGGGATGTGCTTGACCCCGAAGGTGATGGCGGTGCAACTCGATGCCTAAAGTGAAACGCGTCTTCCAGTTCTTGGCGGCGTATGTTCTTGCCTCTCTTGTGCTTGGCGCTGTTCTTGTTTTGCAGTCCTATCCGTCCGCACCGCAATCGGTTGTGCAATGGGGCGTGCTGTTTGTGCTCGCCATTCCACTGACACTGCTAGGCGAGGCGATCGGCGAGCTGCTCTTTAGAAATAGCCTCACTCGCGCTGTCGACAAGGCGACCGAACGCAAGACGTTTTCCTGGCTTCGGATCGGCTACATGCTTGTGCTGGCACTGACGGTAGTCGCTCTCATGTGGGCGCTGCATCAAGTGTTGCCTTGGACAGCCGCTTCGTGATCCCACCGGCAGTCCATGCAGAAAAATCATGCGCCGCGTTCGCGCGGCCGAGGCCGAACATGATGAACTTTGTCAATGCGACAAGCGACCGGAGGATTGTCGCTTTAAGCGGTTCATTTAGCACGCGCTTCGCAAAGCTTCTCTGCGTGAAGCGGAGACGAGACGTCGAGCATCGAACTGGAGGTGCGGCGTCTGCTTCGGACGTAGCAGTCAAATGTCGCAAAGCGGCCACTAGCGGTCATGCTTGAAGCCGCCAATTTCGTCCAGAGACAGAGCCGACTAATTTCCGGCCGCGAGTCGCTTGATGGCTCGCTCATCACCGCCACGGGCAGCGATGCCGAAAAGACGCCGAGCTTCCGTCATGTTTCGTTGGAGTCCGCCCTCGCCGCGTGCGTAGTACTCGCCCAACGCGTATGCAACGTCGGGCGAACCTTCGGGGGCGAGCCGCTGTAGGATCGCGACCGCTTCGACGTGCCGTCCCACTCCACCCAACGCGTACGCCTTCCAACGTAATGCCTGCGACCCCTCTGGTGCCACCGCAAGCGCGGCCTCACTGACTTCGAGTGCCTCTGCGAAACGCTTTTGCTCTCCGTAGATGCGTGCCATGTTGATCAACGGGAAATTAAGGCGACAAATCTTACTGGCGGCCAGGTAGAGCGGTAACGCCTGATCGGGCTGCTTGAGCCTCATGTGGTCGTCGGCTAATTCCATCGTCGCTGCATAGGTCACACTGGCTACCCGATCCGCGCTCAGTCCCTTGTGCACAGACGGCTTCGCATACTCTTGCAAAGCCGGGACGGTTCCACCCCACTTTGGAGCAAGCAGGTTGGCGTATGAGTGACGCACGATGACGTTGTCGGCTTGAATCCGAGCGGCTGCGTCAAGCAGTGCCAGGACATCTGGGCGTGGTTGCAGCGATGTGGGCTTGGCTGTGGATGAAGATAGCGATAGCTTCGTTAACAGTTCCGAGTCAACGCGGAGCGACTTCGCGTTGGCTACCATTTGCTGGTACGACAGAATCGGCTTGGGATGTAAGGCCGCCGCCCGAACAGCCCAGTTCTGGGCCGCTCGCAGGCCAGCGTGGAAAGCATCCATCTGATGCGACGAAGTTTCGCTCGCAAAGTCAGTACCGCGCATCCTCCACGCCACGGCGCTCATGTGCAGTGCCATGGCCTGATGCGGGGCATGCGAATCTGGATGACGCTCAATCCACTCTTGTATCAACGGCGTCAGTGACGCCAGCGAGCGGTCGAAGGCGCCGAACTCGTAGAACAGTTCTTCATCCGATATACGGTTGGATGTGTAAGCCGACAAGAACCCATTGACTCGGCCTTCCAGTTCAGCAAACTTCTTAGACTTCAGCAGCGCCAGTGTTGCTTCTTGACGCTCGGTGATCTCGCTCCGCAATAGCTTGCCTTCACACCGGGGAGTAGCCTCGGATGTGCCAGCGCACACCAATAGGGAAGCGGCCAACACGAGGTAACACGTTTTACCGAGCACGTTCATGCCGCTTTGCCTCGCAGTTCAAGTGCTAAATATCGGAAGCTGACGCTAGTGCCGGGCCGACACATACCAGTGATACCTAGTGTGTTCGAACCCAACTGACGGCAATATCGTTCGATCGGATGAGGCGACTTTGTCCAACTTCCATTGACTCTCTTGCGTTTCTAGAAGTAGTTTGGGTCGTCGTAGATATGGAGCTGGCTCGGCCATTAGCGAACATTGCCGGTGGCGTTAGGGTGAGGCGGCTCGCCGACGAATGGTGTCCGTGTCCGCGTGCAATTAGCACGTTCGAGAGCAGAATAGTGTGGTCTTAACAACGTGCGCCGTCCTATGGAGACGTTTACGACTGTAGCTACGCTGGCGATCTCAATCGCTCTGACAGCTTTCTGTTGGCGCCGGATACTTAGTTCCGATGACTACCGGTTCTTCAAGATCGCCTTCTGCGTGATCACTGTCGTGCCGTTCATAGGTCCGGTCTTTTACTTCTTTACCGATACACCGCCTCGGCACATTCGCCATGCGCATCGAGCAAAGGGCAAAGCAGTCGTAGAACGCGCTCCATCCCGGGTTCTTCAACGATGGAATGAGCGTGAGCACATCTACCTGACGTGGGCAGGCTTGGTGTTTGTGTCTCTTGCGGTCCTCTCGTGGTACATCAACGGTTGGACGCCTGGACAAATGTATTTCGGTACGTTGGGTGTGTTCACAGATGTAGACGCCATCTTTTTCGGCTTGTTGCTAATGGCTGTCTTCGCTTTTGGCGGAGCGATACGCGCCAAATTGTGGATCGAGCGCGAACTAAGAAAAGCCACATCTGACATCCTGTTGAAAACTCACGCATGACGGTCGCGTTACTTAAGCCAAGTTCCTTGGCGGCTTTCTGTCGTGCGGCATGCACCGCCGAATGCGACAGCGGTCAGTGAAGCTTCGGTCAGAAGCGGCCCATCGCGCCTGTTCGCAGTCTCTATGGA
>CAWEAZ010000017.1:0-15515 GCA_963807155.1 uncultured beta proteobacterium | reverse complement strand
ACTTGATCTTCCATCCACCGCTCGAGAAACGGCTTGGCGGTTTTCCACAAGTCGAGCTCGGGATCAAGCTGGCGGCCGAGGCCTTCGATGTTGAGCAACGTCTTCTGCAACAACACCAGCTGCGGCTGCACTTCGACGTTAAAGCGCTGCGACGCCTGGAACAGCCGCAACAGAACCTGGCCGAGCGAGATGTCCTTTAGCGGCTTGTCGAACACCGGCTCGCAACACGCGCGCACCGCGTTTTCCAACTCATCGACGCGGGTGTCTTCGGGCACCCAGCCCGATTCGATATGCAGCTCGGCGACACGCTTGTAGTCGTGCTGAAAGAACGCGAGAAAGTTCTGTGCCAAATAATTCTTGTCGCTCTCGCTCAACGTTCCGACGATGCCGAAGTCGAGCCCAATGTACTTGTTGAAATCTTCGCCTTCGGTGCCGACCAGAATGTTGCCGGGGTGCATGTCGGCGTGAAAGAACGCATGGTCGAAGACCTGCGTGAAAAAAATCGTGACGCCGTCACGCGACAGCTTCTGGATGTCGATGCCCGCTTCCAACAACCGATCCATGCGGCTGATAGGAATTCCGGTCATGCGCTGCATGACCAGCACGTTATCGCTGCAGTAGTCGAAGTACATCTCAGGCACGACGAAGAGCGGTGAGCCAGCAAAGTTGCGTCGCAGTTGCGACGCGTTCGCTGCTTCGCGCATCAAATCAAGCTCGTCGTGCAGATAGCGGTCGAATTCCTTGACGACTGCGCGTGGCCGTAGGCGCTTGCCGTCACGCCACAGTCGTTCAACCAGGCGCGCCGCGGTATCGAGTAGCGACAAATCTCTTTCGATCGCCTGCAGCATGTTCGGCCGTAACACCTTCACGGCCACCTCCTTGCCGGCGTGCGCGCCTTCTTTCAGCACCGCGAAGTGCACCTGCGCGATCGACGCCGACGCTACCGGCTCGCGGTCAAACGACGAAAACACCGCATCGATCGGCCGACGCAAGCCCGCGCTCGATCTCGCGCATCGCAATCTCGGACGCAAAAGGCGGTACGCGATCCTGCAGCCGCGCGAGCTCGTCGGCCATGTCGGGTGGCAACAGATCGCGCCGTGTCGACAGGACCTGCCCGAACTTGACGAAAATCGGACCGAGATCTTCGAGAGCGCGCCGCAGTCGAACCGCACGGGGCTCGCGCGGTGCGCCGAAGGTCGTCCAATCGACCAGCCGCACCAGCGCTCGATTTTTTAAACTTGTTACGACGATTTCATCAAGGCGGTAGCGCCAGACGACCGCCAGGATGCGAATAAGGCGCAGGAGCCGCATGGGCGGCGATTGTAGGGTGTACGACGGCTGACTACGGCTCGGCGCTACGCACGCACCAACAGATCGATTCGCTTTTCAATCCGCGCCACCGCGTCGCGTAAATGATTGACATCCTGATTGAAGTTTTCGAGGTCGTCGCGGCCGACCACCATCGGGTTCTCGGTCACGACGTAGTGCGCAGTGTTGTCGAGCATGTTCTCGGCTATTTGCTTCCACTGGGACGCGCTTGCGCGCATGAAGCCAACCAAGCGTTGCGCAGCCGCGTCGCCGATAAAGCGCGACAGCTCCTCTTCCGGCTCGGGCCGCAGGTTCTGCAGCACGAATGCGAGGGCCTGCGCGAACTCGGCATCACCGCTAAGCCGCACGTCCTTCATCGCTGCTTGCGGGTCCAGCATCGCAAGCGGCAACGAAGAAAGTGCAACTCCGATAGTGACTGCTGGCTCGCCTTTGTCGGCCACTGCGAACGTGCCATCGTCGGTTACCTGCAGCGTCAACGCAAACGGTGCTGCGTCGAAGCGGGCGCTGCGCCCTGCGAACGGTGCCAGCTTGTCGCGCGCCCACTGCTCGTGCGCCAACGTGCGGTTAAGCAGCGCGATTGCGGCCGAGTTCGCTAGCTGGTCAATCATCAGTGGCCGAAGTGAAAGAGGGCGCCGCAGCGCCCTCCGAATTCCATCGACATGCGTTACGCAAGCTGTTGTATGCCTGCCAGCACCCAACCGCCGCCGCGCACAGGTTTGGCCAGATTCCACACCTCGGAAACGCGTTCAACCTCGCCATCGACCTTTAACGTGCCGTCGAACTTCACGCTCGCGATGTGCTCATCGGCGGTCGATTCGATACCCAATAAATCGGCATCGAGTGTCACGACTTCCGTCGTCGACTTTCCGCCGCGCGCGCGCAGCTCGTGCGTCAGCGTGATAAACATATCGTTGCTCGTGAACTCGGATAGCTCGGCCAGATCTCCGCTGTCCCACGCCTGTTGCAGCTTGACGTAGTTCGCTTTGGCAGCGGTCAGAAACCCCGCGCTATCGAAACCGGCCGGAATTCCCCACGGGGCACTGCCCGCCGCCCCATTACCGCGCGCAAACTGATCCATTGCCGAACCGGGACGTGCACCCGCTGCGAGAGGAGTCTCTGAACTGCGCGCAGGCACCGGAGCGCTCTCATAGCCGACATGTTTGTAAGTGCCCGGCGAACCTGCGCTCGGAGCCGTGCGACCGGCAGCGGTTCCATACGCGGGCTGCGGTGTGCCGCCGCGCATACGCCGCATCACAAAGCCCGCGATCAGCAACAGCGCCATGCCGATCAGCAGCACCGTCAGGAACATCGTCAGCGCTTCGCCGAAACCGAGATACGAAGCCAAGGCAGCGATGCCCAAACCGGCGGCGAGCCCCATTAACGCACCACGCCATGGACTGCGCGGTGCTGCGGCTGCGGCGCCCGGACGTGCCGCTGCGGCCGCGGCCGGGGTCTGTTGTTGATTGCCTGCCTGCGGTGTCTGCTGTTGCGGCGGCGTGGCCTGTCTTTGCTGGACCGGCGCCGATTGCCGTCCGAGGTTCTTGCCCCCACCAAAGCGGCGCTGCGCGTCCGCATCAAACGCAAACGTGGCGGCGACGAAGCCGATCATCAATGCAGTCAGACTCTTCGCTGTGAAATGTTTCATGTGACCTCCACTACTAATACTTCGTGCCGACGTGCAGTGCGCATACACCGGCGGTGAGATTGAACCATTGGACGCTATCGAACCCAGCATGTTCCATCATTTTGGCCAATTCGTCTTGCGGTGGATGCATGCGCACCGATTCGGCGAGATAGCGGTAACTTTCGGCATCGTTAGCAATCTTTTCGCCCAGCCACGGCAATACGTTCAACGAATACGCGTCGTATATGGGGGCGATTGGCTGCCAAACACGCGAAAATTCGAGCACGAGCAGTCGGCCGCCGGGCTTTAGCACGCGCTGCATCTCTGCCAATGCCGCATCCTTGTGCGTCATGTTGCGCAGCCCGAAAGCGACCGACAGGACGTCGAAGTAGCCGGAAGCAAACGGCAGACGCTCGGCATCGCATTGCGCCATCGGAATCATCTGCCCGCGATCGAGCAAGCGGTCGCGGCCTTCGGCCAGCATCGACGCGTTGATGTCGGTTAGCCACACCTCGCCCGTTGCGCCGGCGCGCTCGGCGAACGCGCTCGCCAGATCACCTGTTCCACCCGCGATGTCGAGCACTTTCATCCCCGCGCGCACATTCGCTTCGCGCACGGCAAACGCCTTCCACAGGCGATGCAGTCCGGCCGACATCACATCGTTCATCAGGTCGTACTTCGATGCGACCGAATCGAACACGCCGGCCACGCGCCGCGACTTTTCCGATTCATCCACCTCGCTGAAGCCGAAGTGCGTCGTGGATGGCTTATCCATGATGACCGCAACCCGCAGCGCCTGGCGCGGCAGCCTCCGGCGTCAGCGCCGAATCGCGGCTGGCGCCTGCCGCTTTCAGCTGCTCCAGGTATTCATCCCACAAGCGGCCCTGATTGGCACCCAACTCGTACAAGTACTCCCACGAATAAATGCCGCTCGAATGCCCGTCCGAAAAGAGTGGCTGCACCGCGTAGTGGCCGATCGGCTGCACTTCGGTGATCGTGACGTCGCGCTTTCCTGCCTGCAGCGTGCCTTGGCCCGGACCGTGGCCGCGCACTTCCGCCGACGGCGAGTGCACGCGCATGAACTCGAACGGCAGCTTGAAGCTTCGGCCGTCGTCGAACTCGATCTCGAAAACGCGAGACGCGGAGTGCAGCGTGATGTTGATCGGCGTGGGTGCGTGTGGTGCCATGGTCAGCGGTGCGAGTGGCGCGCCCGGCGGGATTCGAACCCACGACCCCTGGCTTCGGAGGCCAGTACTCTATCCACTGAGCTACGGGCGCAGATAGGTATGCAATGGTAGCGTGGCGAGCGCAGCGATGCTCACCCGAGACGCCGCCGTTATACTTTCGCGCCTCGCACTGGAGCGTTCGATGTCGCAACACGACAATTCCCTGATCAAAACACCGCGCCAACTGATCATCGTTATCGCGCTGGCGTTCATCGTGCCGGTGATACTGATCATTCTGCTTGCAACGTATGTAGTCCGCAGCACGACCAGCGGCGGCGCGGGGTCCGACGCCATGGGCGAGAAAGCGATCGCTGAACGCATGCGGCCAGTGGGCTTGGTGGCGTTCGCAGATCCAAGCGCAGCGAAGTCTCTGCAGTCCGGCGAAGCGGTTTACACGGCTGCATGCAGTGCGTGTCACGCCGCAGGTATCGCGGGCGCGCCGCGCACCGGCGACGCTGCTGCATGGGCGCCGCGCATCAAACAAGGATTCGATTTGCTGGTGAAACATGCCGTCGAAGGATTCAAAGCGATGCCCCCGAAAGGCGGCAACTCGAATCTGGATTCGATCGAGGTCGCGCGCGCGGTCGCGTTCATCGGCAATCAGTCGGGGGAAAATTCAAGGAGCCCGCGGCACCGGCAGGCAGTGCAGCGCCTGCTGCCGCCGACTCGCAGCGCCTGCCGCCAGCGTTGCGCCGTACGCGCTGCGCCATCTGCCGCAGCTGGCGCCGCGAAGGGCGCCGCAGTCACCGCGAAGGTCGATGGGGCCAAAGTGTATGCGTCGGGTTGCAACGTGTGTCACGCCGCCGGCGTTGCCGGCGCGCCGAAGTTCGGTGACAAAGCGGCTTGGGCACCACGCATCGGACAGGGCATCGACGCGCTAACGGCATCCGTAATTAAAGGCAAGGGCGCGATGCCGCCGCGCGGCGCCGTCGCCAATGTCAGCGACGCCGAATTGCGCGCGGCCGTCGAACACATGGTGGCGGCGGCGAAGTAAAGCCTTCGCGCGACGTCCTGGTCGCAGCTACTACAGTTCCAGCGGATCGACTTCGATATTCCATCGCAATGCTGTGCGCTTTTCGCGCAGTGCCGCGAGCCAGGCGCCCAGCAGGGTGTGCAGTTGCGTGCGCTGGTCCGCTTCGATCAGCAATTGCGCACGCGATACGCCAGCCAACCGCTGCAACGACATCGGCACCGGATCGAACAGGCGCACGTACGACGCCGCCGCGGTGAACTGTTGCAGCGCTTGATCGCGCGCTGCGCGCAAGAAATCGAGTGCCGCTTCCATCGTGCGCGCCTCTGCGGTCATCAGTGCCTGATACGTAGCCGGCGGCATGCGCGCGGCCTGGCGCTCGGCCAGCTGCGCCTGGGCAAACTGCGCGTAGTCGTGCCGCGCCAGTGCGGCAAACAGCGGGTGGGCGGGGAAACGCGTTTGCACCAGCACACGGCTTGGCAGGCCGGTTCGGCCTGCGCGGCCTGAGACCTGCATCAATGTCGCAAACAATCGCTCTGGAGCGCGAAAGTCGTGCGACGCCAGCTGACCATCGGGATTGAGCACGACGACCAGCGAAACGCGCTGAAAATCGTGCCCCTTCGCGATCATCTGCGTGCCGACGAGCACATCGACTTCGCCCGCATGCACCGCATCGAGCGCTTTCTTCGCAGCGTGACGCTGTCGCGTCGAGTCGCGATCGATACGCGCAATCTTCGCTGCCGGCAACAACGCACGCAGCGTTTCTTCGATGCGCTGCGTGCCCTGACCCACGCCCTTCAAGTGCTGATTGCCGCATGTCGGGCAAGCGCGCGGTACCGGGGCAGCGTATCCGCAGTGATGACAGCGCAGCGACCGATCCGGCTTGTGGAAAACCGCAAACGTCGAACAACGCGGGCAGTTTGATAGCCAGCCACACGATTCGCATGTCACCACCGGCGCATAGCCACGCCGATTCAGAAATACCAGCGACTGTTCGCCGCGATCGAAGGTATCCGTCAAGGCCTGCGCAACCGGCGCCGACAATCCATTCTGCGGCTTGTGCACGCGCGCATCGATCAGCTCGATCGCCGGTCGCGGCTGCAGACGAGTCGCCCATGCCAACGCGCTCGGTCAGTTGCAGCAACCGATAACGGCCGGCCTGCGCCAGCGCCCAACTCTCGATCGAAGGCGTGGCCGAGCCCAGCACGATGGGAATGTCGAGCAACTGCGCGCGCTTAACTGCGAGATCGCGTGCGGAATAGCGCACGCCTTCGCCTGCCTTGTACGACGGGTCGTGTTCCTCATCGACCACGATGATCGAGAGTTGCGGCATCGAACAGAACACGGCGAGGCGCGTACCGACCACGATGCGCGCCCGCCCTTCATGCGCCGCCAACCAAGCGGCGGCGCGTTCGGTGTCTGCGAGGTTGCTGTGCAATGCCACTACATATTCGCTCGGGAAAGCGTGCGCGCAACAACGATTCGAGTTGCGGCGTCAGATTGATTTCCGGCACCAGCAGCAACGCCTGCGCAGTCGGATCCGCGGCAAGCCTGCGCGCGATCGCGCTCAGGTAGACCTCGGTCTTGCCGCTACCCGTGACTCCGAACAGCAGGTGCGGCGCGAATCCTGACGCGTTGATCAGTGCATCGATCGCCGCCGCCTGTTGGCTCGTGTGCTCAAGATTGGGTGCACCGGACTCAGCCCAGCGCGACTGCGCACGCTCGCGCCATCTCGACAGCGATTGTGCGTGACGCGCTCCGGGCACACTCCGCCAGGCACGGGGCAGCGATGGCAGCGCCACTTCGCCCCACGAATGCTGGTAATACTCGGCAGCAAAACGAGTCAGCTGCAGCCAGTGTGAACTTAGCGGCTCTATCTCGGTGAGCGCGCGCTTGATCGGCTTGATTCTGTTCGCGTCAATCGCCGGCCGATTCAACCCGACGACGATGCCGACCCGATCGTTTCGGCCAAGCGGAACAACGCACCGCACCCCGATCTGAATGTGAGCTGCACTGTCCGCATCAAAGGAGTAATCGAACGGCTGCACGCCCGGTAGGTCGACGATGACCTGCGCACAGGGCGACTCGACTTCAGCCTTGCTCATCAGGCGACGCGTGAAGAAAGCCGATTAAGTACCTGATTTAATGACACCGGCAGCGCCCGGTGGCAGCCTGTGGACAAATTTGTGGAAAACCTTCAAGGCGCACAGCGAGCCAGAGGGCTGACCTCATGCGCCAAGTCTGGTGTCACCGAGCGGTAATAAATGTTCCGTTAACAATCATATAGTTACGTTAACTTTATCAGCGTTTCCGCGCTAAACCACTTGGACAGCCGCGCCAATTCTCATAAGTCAGCGTTTTGTGCATAAGTCAAGCACTTGAGTGCTTTCGAAGCAACGGAGACAGCCGAGCGGAGTGACCGCTTACCTGCGCATTTCGAGGCTTTGTGTATGGACGGCGTTTACCAAAATCTCGACGCTTTCCGGAGGTGTGTACTGAGATATGCCGTGACCCAGGTTGAACACGTGACCGTGCCACGCGCCGTCCGCGCCCTTTGGGGCGCCAAATGAATTCAGCACGGCAGCGGCGGCGGTTTCAATTTCCTTCGGACCCGCAAACAGCGCCATCGGGTCGAGGTTGCCCTGCAGCGCGCAGCGATCGCCGATTCGCTTGCGCGCCTCGCCAAGGTTCACCGTCCAATCAAGCCCGACCGCGTCGCATCCGCAGTCGGCAATTTCTTCAAGCCACAGCCCGCCGCCCTTCGTGAACACGATCGAGGGAATGCGCTCTCCGTCGTGCTCTCGTTTGAGCTTGCCGACCACCCGGCGCATATAGGCAAGCGAAAAGGTCTGATACGCACCGTCCGCCAGCACGCCGCCCCAAGTGTCGAAGATCATCACGGCTTGTGCGCCCGCCTCGATCTGCGCGTTCAAGTAGGCAGCGACCGCGAGTGCGTTGACCTCGAGAAGACGATGCAGAAGGTCCGGTCTCGAGTACAGCATCGTCTTGATCAAGCGGAAGTCGTCTGAGCCGCCGCCTTCGATCATGTAACACGCCAACGTGAACGGACTGCCGGAAAATCCGATCAGCGGGATGCGATTACCGAGCGCTCGGCGTACCTCACGCACGGTGTCGGTCACGTAACGCAGCTCGATGTTCGGATCCGGGGGCGCCAGTCGATTCACATCGGCTTCGGTACGGATCGGCCGCTCGAACTTCGGACCTTCGCCCTCGACGAAATAGAGTCCGAGCCCCATTGCGTCCGGCACGGTGAGAATGTCTGAAAACAAAATCGCAGCGTCGAGTGCAAACCGATCGACGGGCTGCAGTGTTACCTCAGTGGCATAGGCGGGAGACTTGGCCAGTCCGAGAAAGCTGCCGGCGCGCTTGCGCGTGGCGTTGTATTCGGCCATATAGCGGCCTGCCTGGCGCATCAACCAGATCGGCGTGTATTCCGTCGGCTCGCGTAGTAGCGCGCGCAGCAACGTATCGTTTTGTGGTCTCACGAAGTTATTGGAACACAAGAAGTGCAAAAAAAAGAGCAGGTCGATGCCTGCTCTTGTGTACAGCTTGAAGAATCGCGTTACGGTTTCGTGGTGCCTTTGTTGATGTCTTCCAGGTTCCTTATCGGCACGCGCTTTCTTCTTTGCGGCCTTCGCGTCCTTCGCGGCTTTCTTTTCTTCCGCCGTCATTTCCTTCGTGCTCTTCGTGGTTTTGGCGGCCGGCGCGGCGGCTGCTGTCGGCGCTGCATCTTTTTTCGCAGGCGCCGCATCTTTCGCTGGCGCAGCAGCAGGCGCTTTAGCTGGTGCAGCAGCCGGTGGGGTCGGGCTGTAAGGCTTGGTATCTGTAAGCTTTTGGCTTGTCTTGCGCGAACGCGACTGTCGCGAACGCCGAAGCGATCAATGCAGCAACTAGTTTTTTCATGTTGTGTCCCTGGAACGGTGGGTTAATGGAATTGACTCGATTGAGACAACGCCGTGAGTCTTAGCCGAACCGAAAGGGCCGATCCAATGACTCTGGAGCTGCCAACGCGCAGCCGGGGCGCAGGTTGACACATTCGAGCCGCCAGTGGCTGTTCCAGCGGTAAAACGGCTCGATTTGGGCCCGTTCAGGGCGCCCGATGATGCTTTTTCGCTACTCCTGCGGCAGCGCAAGAGTCCGTAATTGAAATCTGCCGTCCTTTCGGAACAACCAGGTTTCCGAAAAGACCAGGGGTCCCTTGGCGACAAGTTTCGCCGGCGGCGCCGGTAGCGGCGAGGCTGCCTTGAGCGAGGTTAGCGCTACCTCGTCGAGCGATGCGATGCCCGGGGAACGCAGGATCTTGGAGCGGGTGACCTTGCCTTCGCGGTCGACGGTAGCCTCAACCACGATCACCGCCCGCAGAAGATGCTCGGGCCGACCGTCGAACAGATGAGCGCGATTGACCGCATACACCCTTTCGGCCGCGACGCGCTTCCAGTCATCGAGCGCCGGATCGCGTGCTGCCAGTCGCAACTTCGATGACGAGGGAGATGCCGGTGCGGAAGGTGCAACGTCAACAGTCTGGATCGGAGGCGTGACGATCGGCGCCGGCGTCGGGCCGCTTGCCTTAGGAGGAGCGGTTGCGGGCGAGCCGCACGCAGCGAGGACCAGCGTCATTATCAGCACGCAACGCGATAGGCCGGATTCAAACGCTCGTGTCATGGAACCCTCGCATCAAGTCCAAGCAACCATGTGCGGCCGGGAGCTGACTCGAAATAGCGCCCGTTCGCTTCATTGACGATCACTGACCCGATGTATCGCGCATTCAGAACGTTGTCGATCCGTAGAAAAGCGCGCAATTTCGCCGGCCCAGCCACGAACGTGCGGGCTAAAGCCAGGTTGACGGTTCCATAGCCGGACGCATGGTCGGTATTGCGGTCATCCACACTGATCTTCGACTGTGCGCGCCAATCAAGCGTGATATCGGTCTCGCGAACACGGTAGACCGCCTCGATGAACGAGGTGTAGGCAGGAATGCCGGGAAGCCGATTACCGGCAGGTACCAAGACGGTCGGCTGGGTGCATGGGGCCGCTGTACAGGTGAAAAATGGTTCTGCAAACTCGGCGCGTATTGCGGCCACCGATGCATACAGTGACAACGAGCTGTGCGGCTCCCATCCGACGCTCGCCTCGACGCCGCGTCGGCGCGTGGCTGCCGCATTGGCAAAGGTGGAGCGCCCTCCTGCGTTCGTACGAACGACGATGTCGTTTTCAGTGTCGACGAAAAAGGCGGCGATTGTTCCGCGGAGCGTCTTCGATGCAGCGGCTTTGGCGCCGATTTCGTAGTTGTTGCTGCGCGCCGGCTCGAGTGCGGTGTTAAACCCCGCGCTACCGTCGGGCCGGTACGCGAGCTCGTTCAACGTCGGCGTCTCGAATCCGCGGCCGTACGACGCGTACACGCTGCTCGACTGCGAAGGGCGATACACAATGCCAACGGTAGGATTGATCGAGTCGTAGCGAGCGCTTCCCGAGTCATCACCGTTGGCCAAGAATCGATCGTCGCCGCGAAATTCCACCTGAGATGCCACGTACGCCCGCGTGCAGCTTCCATCCTGGCCCGATACCGGACTCGATCTGCGCATAGATATCGCGCGATTCGACGATATTGCTTTCGTCGCGTCGCAGCCTGCCCAAAGTCCCGAGCGTTAGCGCGGGTTGCAACGTGAAGTTTTCATAGCCGCGGCGGTCTTCGTCTAGCCGTTCGACGTTTGCGCCGAGCGTCAGCGTCAGTGCGTCAAGCGCGAGTTGTACCCGTGCATCGACACCTCCGTAGGTTCGATCGAAGTCGATGACGCCACCCGGGTGGTTGGGGGGCGCTTGCACAGCGACTGGAATCGCCTGAAATTGAGTGACGCTGCGGCGGCCTCCCCATGCGGCCGCTTGATAACTCCAGCCCTGAGCAATGTCCCCTGCGAGCTGCGCGCCGAGTTGTTGTTGCTCGGTCGATTTGCGCGTTCTGAATTGCAGCGCTTGCGGAGATGCCTGGCGAGGATCCTCTTGCCATTGCGCGCGCGTAAGTCCGAGCGGATCTTCGGCCTCAGGAATGTCGAGCGCATTCAGTGTTATCCGCAGGCGCCCGACCGGAGTATCAAGCGCGGCCGCGCGCAAGTTGACGACGTCGCGCGTCGCGCTGCTGTAGTCGCGATAGCCGTCGGTCGAAAAGCGGCTGGCGTCAATTGCATACGCGTACGGTGCGTCACCGCCGCTGATGTTGATGCCGCCGCGCCACGTGTCGTACGAACCGGCGGCGCCGGAGACTTCAAACTCAGTTGGGCCTGACTCGAGACGCGTCGTCATCGCTATCACGCCGCCCGACGAGTTCCCATACAGGGCAGAAAACGGACCGCGCAGTACCTCGATTCGATCGACAGCATTCAATGCGAAGTGCGACACCTGTCCTTGCCCGTCGGGCATCGTTGCGGGTATGCCGTCGGCGTAAAGACGAACACCGCGCACGCCGAACGTCGAGCGCGCACCGAAGCCTCGCACCGAGATCTGCAGGTCCTGCGCATAGTTCTGCCGGTTAAGCACGACCAGTCCTGGCACCCGCACCAGCGATTCGGACAGATTCACTCTGAGGTTCGTATCGCGCACTTCGTCGCGATCGACCACGTCGGTGGACGCTGGCACATCGAGCTGCGAACGCTCGGTCCGCGTCGCCGTTACGACAACGCGCTCAAGCGTTTGCACGCTTTCCTGCGCGTAGGCGGACGCGAACGGCAGCAGCAGCAATAACGAAAGGCGGCGCATGGTACGGGTTACTTCGCGCCATGGTAGTAGAAGCGCCAAAGAAAAAGGGCAGCCGATCGCTGCCCTTTTTCCACTGCACTGCAGGTTTGGCTACGTGCGTCGCACTACTTGCCGCGCAGCTTGCGTATCGCGGCCAACTGCGCCGCCAGGGCCGACATTTCGGCTTCGACCTTTGCGATTTCGAGCTCGCTGCCAGCGTTCTTGCGTGCTTCTTCCGCCTTTGCCAGACGCGTCGCGCGCTTTCGCTTCGTCGAGGTCGTGGCCGCGAATCGCCGTGTCCGCTAATACCGTCACAAGGTGCGGCTGCACTTCGAGAATGCCACCGGCTACGAAAACCTGTTCTTCTTCAGCTTTACCTGGCATCTTGATGCGAACCACGCCGGGGCGAATGCGAGTGATCAGTGGCGTGTGGCGCGGATAGATGCCCAGCTCGCCTGCCTCACCGGGCAGAGCGACGAATTCGGCGTCGCCCGCGAAGATGCTTTCCTCGGCGCTGACAACGTCGACGTGAATCGTCGTTGCCATTACTGCACTTTCTTCTCGAACGCTTCGTCGATCGTGCCGACCATGTAAAACGCCTGCTCGGGCAGCGCATCACATTCGCCGTCCACGATCATCTTGAAGCCGCGAATCGTTTCTTTCAGCGTGACGTACTTGCCCGGTGAACCAGTGAACACCTCAGCGACCTTGAACGGCTGCGACAAAAAGCGCTGAATCTTGCGCGCGCGCGAGACGGCGAGTTTGTCTTCGGGTGACAACTCGTCCATGCCCAGAATCGCGATGATGTCGCGCAACTCGCGATAGCGCTGCAGCGTCGACTGCACGCGGCGCGTGGTGTCGTAGTGTTCTTCGCCCACCACGTTGGGATCGATCTGGCGCGAAGTCGAATCGAGCGGATCGACCGCGGGATAAATGCCGAGCGAGGCGATATCGCGCGATAACACGACGGTCGCATCCAAATGGCCGAACGTTGTCGCCGGCGACGGATCGGTCAGGTCGTCGGCCGGCACATAAACCGCCTGGATCGACGTGATCGATCCAACCTTGGTCGATGTGATGCGCTCCTGCAGCTTGCCCATCTCTTCGGCCAGCGTCGGCTGGTATCCGACCGCTGACGGCATACGGCCCAGCAGCGCCGACACCTCGGTGCCTGCGAGGGTGTAGCGATAGATGTTGTCGACGAAGAACAGGATGTCGCGGCCTTCGTCACGAAAACGCTCGGCCATCGTCAGGCCGGTCAGGCCCACGCGCAGTCGATTGCCGGGCGGCTCGTTCATCTGCCCGAACACCATCGCGACTTTCGATTTGCTCAGGTCTTCCTGCACGATGACCTTGGCGTCCGACATCTCGTGATAGAAATCATTGCCTTCGCGCGTGCGCTCGCCGACACCGGCGAACACCGAAAGCCCCGAATGTTCGGTCGCGATGTTGTTGATCAGCTCCAGCATCGTGACGGTCTTGCCGACACCGGCGCCGCCGAACAAGCCGATCTTGCCGCCCTTGGCGAACGGGCACATCAGATCGATAACCTTGATGCCGGTTTCGAGCAGTTCGACCGACGGCGACAGCTCGTCGAACTTCGGCGCCTGCTGATGAATTCCGCGCCGCTCGTCCGACTCGATCGGGCCGCGCTCGTCGATCGGACGACCCAGCACGTCCATCACGCGACCGAGCACGCCGGGACCGACTGGAACCATGATGTTGTTGCCGGTATCGGTGACCGACATGCCGCGCCGCAGCCCGTCCGACGAGCCCATCGCAATCGTGCGCACGACGCCGTCACCCAACTGCTGCTGGACCTCGAACGTCAGACCCTGCTCGACCAGCTTGTTGGTCTTGTCTTCATCGAGCGTCAGCGCGTTGTAGACCTGCGGCATCTGGTCGCGCGGAAATTCGATATCGACGACTGCGCCAATACATTGAACGATTGTTCCAGTAGCATCATTGCGTAACTCCAGTCTATGAAACGGCGGCTGCGCCGCCGACGATTTCCGAAATTTCTTTCGTAATACCTGCCTGCCGCGTCTTGTTGTAGACGAGCTGCAGTTCTTCGATCAGCTTCTTTGCGTTGTCCGACGCCGCCTTCATCGCGACCATGCGCGCGCTCTGCTCGGACGCCTTGTTCTCAGCGACCGACTGGTAAATCAGCGCCTCGACATAGCGCACCATCAGCGTGTCGATCACCGCGCGCGGGTCGGGCTCGTAGATGTAGTCCCAAGAATAGGCGCGCTTTTCTTCTTCGGTCTGCGCGAGCCGCTCGGCCGTCAGCGGCAGCAACTGCTCGATCACCGGCTCTTGCTTCATCGTGTTGACGAAGCGTGTGTAAGCCAGATACACCGCGTCGAGCTTGCCCTCTGCGTACTGATCGAGCAGCACCTTGACCGGGCCGATCAGATTCTCGATATGCGGCCGGTCGCCCATCTGAACGTAGTGCGAAACGACGTTCGCATTGAGCCGCTGCAGAAAACCGAACCCCTTGTTGCCAATCGCGGTGGCGAGCACCTGCACGTCCTGAGCTCGAAAGCTCTTTCACCTTCGCCAGCACTGCGCGTTGAATGTTCGTATTCAAGCCGCCGCATAGTCCCTTGTCGGTCGTGATCAAAATCACGCCCGCCGCCTTCTTGCCCTCGCGCTTGAGAACAAAGGGATGCTTATACTCGGGGTTTGCCAGCGACAGATGCGCGACGATGTTGCGAATCTTGTCGCCATACGGCCGAATCTGGCGCATGCGCTCCTGCGCCTTGCGCATCTTCGACGCGGCGACCATTTCCATCGCCTTGGTGATCTTGCGCGTGTTTTGCACGCTCTTGATCTTGCCGCGGATTTCTTTGGTACTCGGCATGAACTATGTCGACTTTTTGAACTCGGCAATTGCCGTCGTGAGCTCGGCCTCGTCGTCCTTCGACAGATCCTTGCTCGACTCGATGCGATCGACCAGCGCGGCGTGCTTCGTTTTGACGAAATCGCGCAACGCCTTTTCAGCGGCCAGGCAGTCTTTAATTTCGATGTCGTCAAACGCTCCATTGTTGACGGCAAACAACGTCACCGCCATTTCCCACACTTGCAGCGGTTGATACTGCGGCTGCTTCATCAGCTCGGTCACCCTGCGGCCGCGTTCGAGTTGTTTACGAGTGGCCTCGTCAAGGTCCGATGCAAATTGCGCAAACGCGGCGAGTTCGCGGTACTGCGCCAGTGCAAGGCGAATGCCACCGCCCAGCCTCTTGATCACCTTGGTCTGCGCATTGCCGCCGACGCGCGACACCGAAATGCCGGCGTTGATCGCAGGCCGAATCCCGGCGTTGAACAAATCGGTTTCGAGAAAGATCTGGCCGTCGGTAATCGAAATCACGTTCGTGGGACGAAGGCGGTGACGTCGCCGGCCTGCGTCTCAATAATCGGCAACGCCGTCAGCGAGCCCGTCTTGCCCTTGACCGCTCCCTTGGTGAACTTCTCAACGTATTCCGCGTTGACGCGCGCCGCGCGTTCGAGCAAACGCGAGTGCAGATAAAACACGTCACCCGGATACGCTTCGCGACCCGGTGGACGACGCAGCAGCAACGAGACCTGCCGGTACGCCCATGCCTGCTTGGTCAGA
>CAWEAZ010000016.1:0-5550 GCA_963807155.1 uncultured beta proteobacterium | reverse complement strand
GCTTGCGCTAAGCCAAGGGTTGCGACCGATGCGATAAGTGCGCAAAAAGCGCGCAGAATGGTGCTGGGCATGACCCCTCCTGGCTCGGGAAGACGCTAGCTTAGCTGCCCGTAGGCACGGCGTGTGCGGGCTAAGCGTCGGGAGCCATGCACGCGAGGGTGGTGGCAATAGATGACGAAGCTAGCAATGGCCAAGCCACGAACAGATATTGAGAAGTCTGAGACAAAGTCGGACGTCACTAGGTCCAGGTCGTCGCGCCCGCAAGGGCCAACGACATTTGCCGAAGGCGAACTTTCGCCCGATCACGCCGAAGTAGAGCTTGCCGACCTGATCGACGACGCGATTCCGACGCGCGGCTATCAAATGCTGCCGATGGTCGGGCTTGGCGGCTCAGCCGGCAGTATTCAGGCGCTGCAGGCTTTCTTTCGCGCGATGCCGGAGGATTCCGGACTGGCGTACGTCGTCATCCTGCATCTGTCCTCCGAGCACGAAAGCACGCTCGCGCAACTGCTGCAGGGTTCTACCAAGATGCCGGTGGTGCAGGTGAACGCGACGGCGACGGTGGAGCGCAATCACGTCTACGTGATACCGCCCGGCAAGCAACTCGCTTCGGCCGATGGTCATTTGGAGTTGGCGGATTTGCCGACAGATCGCGGCCGGCGTCTCGCGGTCGATCTGTTCTTTCGCACGCTGGCCGACACGCATGGTCCGCACGCGGCCGCGATCGTGTTATCCGGCGCCGACGGTGATGGTGCGATCGGAATCAAGCGCATCAAGGAGCGCGGTGGACTGACGATCGCGCAAGACCCGAACGAAGCCGAGCACTCGGGCATGCCCCGCGCCGCAATCGGCACCGGCATGGTCGACTGGGTTCTTCAAGTCAGTCAAATGCCGGAGCGGCTGCTCAACTACTACGAGCTGGCAAAGCGGGTGACGTTGCCGCCTGAGGATGGACCGCAGCCTGCCCAGCCAGCGGCAAGACCGTCGGTAGGCGAGGCGGAGGCGGCGTTGCGTGACGTGCTGGTGTTCTTGCGCACGCGCACCGGCCGCGACTTCTCCTATTACAAGCGCGCCACCATCCTGCGACGCATCGGCCGTCGATTACAGGTCAACGACATCGACGACCTGCCGGGCTATCTTGCGTTTCTGCGCACGCACCCGGGCGAAACCGGCGCGCTGTTGCAGGACATGTTGATCAGCGTCACCAACTTTTTCCGTGATCGTGAAGCGTTTGATGCGCTCGAATCGCAGATCCCGTGGCTGTTCAAGGACAAGCGCGCAACCGACACGGTCCGCGTCTGGGTACCGGGGTGTGCGACCGGCGAAGAAGCCTATTCAATCGCAATGCTGCTGTCCGAGCACGCGAGAAAACTCGATGCGCCACCGCAGATTCAGGTCTTTGCGACCGACCTCGATGAAGACGTCATCAAGAGCGCGCGCGACGGAAGCTATCCGGACACGATCGCCGCCGACGTATCGGAAGAAAGATTGCGACGCTGGTTTCTGAAAGAGGCGCGCGGGTATCGAGTGCGGCGCGAGATACGCGAGCTGGTGCTGTTCGCGCTGCATGATGTTCTTAAGGACTCGCCTTTTTCGCGGCTCGATCTGATCTCCTGCCGCAACCTGCTCATCTATCTGACCAATGAAGCGCAGTCGCGCGCGTTCGACATCTTTCATTTTGCGCTGCGTCCTGCGGGACGTTTGTTTCTAGGGACTTCGGAGTCGATTGAGAACGACGGCGTGCTGTTTTCTGTTCTTGACAAGAAGTACCGCATCTACGCGCAGCGGCCTACTGTGCGCACGACGCTGCCGGTTCCGGTCGGCGTCAGCGCACTGTCGCGGGCGCTGGAATTGCAGGAAAAAATAATCGATCGGCCGGCGCTGCCTAAAGGAAACGGCGCCAACGGCGATGCGCTATCGCAAGCGAACCCATTGGGCACCGCGCTGGATACCGGCGCGAGCTTTGGCGAGCTCCATTACAAGCTGATCGAGCGCTTCGCGCCGCCGTCGATTCTGGTGAATGCGCAATACGACATCGTTCATATGTCGGACGAAGCAGGCAGATTCTTGCAGTTCCCCGGCGGCGAGCCCACACGAAATCTGCTGCAAGTCGTACACCCAATGCTTCGGCTCGATCTACGCGCGGCATTGTTCAGCGCTGCGCAATCGCAGACGCAGGCCGACGCGTTCCAGGTGCCGATGGACTTGAACGGCGATCGCAAAGTAGTCGACATCCACGTTTTTCCTGCCGCGGATCTCGCGCCTGAGCACCTGCTGATCAAATTCGATTCGCACCCGCTGACTCCGGGGTTAACCACCGATCGCACGCGTACCTCGGAGCCAGATCAAGTTTCTCATCAGCTTGAGCGCGAGCTTGAAAGCACCAAGGCGCAGTTGCGTGACATCGTTGAGCAGTCAGAAGCATCGACCGAGGAGCTGAAAGCCAGCAACGAAGAGTTGCAGGCGATGAACGAAGAGCTGCGCTCGGCCACCGAGGAGCTCGAGACGAGCCGCGAAGAGCTGCAATCGATCAACGAAGAGTTGGCGACCGTCAATCTGGAGCTAAAGAACAAGGTCGACGAGCTTGGCCATTCAAACTCCGACCTGCAAGTGCTGATGGCGGCGACCGCGATCGCGACGATCTTTCTCGATCGCGATCTGCGCATCCTGCGTTACACGCCGTCTGCCGTGGATCTGTTTAGCCTGATCCCGACCGACATTGGCCGCCCGCTCTCCGATCTGACCCACCGCCTTGACTATCCCGAGATCGAGCGAGACGCACGGCGCGCTCTCGGCGAATTGGTGCCGGCGGAGCGCGAAGTGCAAGCGGCAGGCCGCTGGTTCCTCGCGCGCACGTTGCCGTATCGAACCGCGGATGACCGCATTGGCGGAGTCGTATTCACGTTTTTTGATATCACCGAGCGTCGCCGTGCGGAGGAAGCGCTGCGCGAGCTGCAGGAGGAGCAGGCATCAGATCTCGCCGCGACGCTAAAGCTGCAGGAAGTGAGCTCGAGGTTGCTCAGCGCAACCGAGCTACCGGCGTTACTGACGCAGCTGCTCGATGCAACGATCGAAATGCAGCGCGCCGATTTGGGTTGCGTGCAGTTGTATAACCCGGCATCGCGAACGCTGGACCTGGTTGCTCAGCGCGGCTTTGATCCCTTGCATCTGGAACGCTTCGCAACCCTCGGACTTGACCAGGTCGGGGCGGGCAGGCGCTCGATTGCGAAACGCGGTCGAATTGTTGTGCCGGATGTCAACGAGGACAAAAGCTACGCACCGCTGCGCGCGTTTGCGGCAGAGGCTGGTTATCGGGCGGTGCATTCGACACCGCTGTTTGATCGTAATGATCAGCCACTGGGCGTGCTGACCACGCATTTTCGCCAGCCGCATCAACCGTCCTCGCGCGAACTGAGGCTTACCGATCTATACGCGCGCCAGTTCGCTGACGTCATCGCGTTCAAGCTCGCCGAACAGACGGTGCGTGCTTCCGAAGAGGCGTTCCGTGCGATGGTCGAGCAGACGACGCTTGGAGTCGTTCGATGCGGGTTTTCGGGCCACCTGCAGTTTGCCAACCAGCGCTTCTGCGAAATCGTCGGGCGCACCAGGGAAGAGCTGTATCAGCTTCGCTTTCAGGAAATCACGCACCCGGACGATTTGCCGACGAACGAGAAATTGTTTGCGCGGCTCGCACGCGACGGCATCCCGTTTCAAATGGAGCAACGGTTCATTCGCGGCGACGGCAGTCTGGTGTGGGTGGCGATCAGTGTGTCCGTTTTGCGTGGCCGTGACGGGCGGCCTCACATGGCAACCGCATTGATACTCGATTTGACCGAGCGCAACCGAGCGTTGGAGGCGTCGCGCCAAAGCGAGGAGCGGCTTAGGCTGGTGATAGAAAACGCGCGCGAATACGCAATTTTCTCTGACCGATCTTGAGCGGCGGATTACCAGCTGGAACTCGGGTGCGCAGCGTTTGCTTGGGTATACCGAAAACGAAATCATCGGGCAATCCGCCGATGTGATCTTTACGCCGGAGGATCGCGCGGCGGGTGCACCAGAGCATGAAGCTGAGGTTGCGTTTGCCGAGGGCCGCTCGGCTGATGAACGCTGGCACTTGCGCAAAGACGGCAGCCGGTTCTGGGGCAGCGGCTCGATGATGGCGATGCACGATGCCAACAATCAAACCATCGGCCTGCTGAAAATCTTTCGCGACCAAACGCAGGCGCGCGAAATTAACGAAGCGCTTGCACGCAGCGAAGCAGAGCTGATTCAGGCTTTAAAAGACAATCGGATTGCGCGCGACGAGCTTGAGGCTGCAAGCCGCGCGAAGGATCGATTCCTCGCCGTGCTGTCGCACGAGTTGCGCACGCCGTTGACGCCGGTGGTGATGGCGGTACAGACGCTGGTACGTCGCCCCGACATCCCCGAACCCGCGCGCGAGGCGTTGGAGATGATCCGGCGCAATGTGAAAATCGAGTCGCATCTGATCGACGATTTGCTCGACCTGACTCGGGTCTCACGCGGCCAGTTCGAAGTGGTGGCGGAGCCGATGGACATGCATGCGGCAATTGAGCGGTGCGATTGAAATTTGCGAGTCGGATATACGCGGTAAGAATCAAACGCTCACGGTTGCACTTGATGCAGTGGCGCACGAGATGGAAGGCGACTTCACCCGACTGCAGCAAGTCGTCTGGAATCTGTTGAAAAATGCGTCGAAATTTACCCGCCGGGGTGGTGAAATTCGACTGTCGTCGCGCAGCGAAGGTAAGAAATTCTTGCTCACGGTCTCGGACAACGGTGTTGGCATTGATCCCACTGTCCTCCCAACGGTTTTTGACGCCTTTAGTCAGGGAGGCGAATGGGTTGCGCGTGAATACGGCGGCTTGGGACTCGGACTTGCTATCTCGAAAGCGACTGTCGAAGCACATGGCGGCACCATCAAAGCTGAAAGTAGCGGAGTCGGGCAAGGCTCCACTTTTACCGTTGAGTTGCCGTTGGTATAGACCGCGGCCCTAGTTTGAAAATGCTAACCAGCGTTAATCGAACCACGCCCCGTGCCGCCACGGGGCTTCGGGTATTTATTGTTGAAAATCATACCGACACCCGCGAGTTCCTTAGCCTGATGCTCCAGGAGTTGGGGCATACCGTATTTATGGCTGACACGATGAGCCGCGCATTACGCGAGGTGCCCGCCGCCAACTGCGATGTCTTGATTTCTGACATTGGACTGCCCGATGGTGACGGGTGGCAGCTATTGGCTCGCCTTGATCTTCCAAAACCGATCTACGCAATTGCAATGAGCGGATTCGGAATGACGTCCGATCGCATGCGGAGCAAGGCTGCCGGGTTCCGACACCATCTGGTTAAGCCGATGGACTTGGAGCAAATCGAAAGCATTCTTTGTGACGCCGCCGCGGAATTGGATGAGTCGGAGCGCGCTGGCGCGCTGGGCATCGTTCCGTTGCGGAGCGCCCCCAGCGCCGGATAGGACGTCGGGCGGCGGGCGCGAACCTCGCTAAGCGTTTTGCTCTTGGCGCGCGGAAAAATTGT
>CAWEAZ010000015.1:0-13858 GCA_963807155.1 uncultured beta proteobacterium | reverse complement strand
GCATGCCGCGCGCCATATACGCCTCGACGAACGTGAAGCCATTCGACAGCGTGAATGCGAGCTGGCTGATCGGGTTCGCGCCGGCTTCGGCGATGTGATAGCCGCTGATGCTGACCGAGTAGAAGTTCTTCACGCTGTTGTGCACGAAGTACTGCTGAATGTCGCCCATCACCTTCAGCGAGAACTCGGTCGAGAAGATGCAGGTGTTCTGGCCCTGGTCTTCCTTCAGGATGTCGGCCTGCACGGTGCCGCGCACGTTCTCGAGCACCCACGCCTTGATCTTCGCGGCCTCGTCGTCGGTCGGCTCGCGCTTGTTTTCTTCCTTGAACTTGTCGAGGTTCTGATCGATCGCGGTGTTCATGAACATCGCGAGGATCGTCGGCGCCGGGCCGTTGATCGTCATCGAGACCGACGTGTTCGGTGCGGTCAGGTCGAAGCCCGAATACAGCACCTTCATGTCGTCGAGCGTCGCGATGCTGACGCCGCTGTTGCCGACCTTGCCGTAGATGTCCGGCCGCGTCGCGGGATCGTTGCCGTACAACGTGACGCTGTCGAACGCCGTCGACAGCCGCTTGGCCGGCATGCCTTCGCTCAGCAGCTTGAAGCGCGTATTGGTCTTGAACGGATCGCCTTCGCCGGCGAACATCCGCGTCGGATCTTCGTTCTCGCGCTTGAACGCGAACACGCCGGCGGTGTACGGAAAACTTCCGGGAACGTTTTCGAGCAGCAGCCAGCGCAGCAGCTCGAAGTGATCTTCGTATTTGGGCAGTGCGACCTTGCGGATCTTGCTGCCCGACAGCGACGTCTGCGTCAACGCCGTGCGCAGTTCGCGACCGCGAATCTTGACGACGTACTCGTCGCCTGCGTACGCCTGCTGCATCTGCGGCCACATCTCGAGCAGCTTCTTGCTGCGCTTGTCGAGCGACGCCGTGCGCTGTTCAGCCAAACGGTCAAGCGCTTCGGCAACGACCAGCGAGTCCATCGCCTTGCCGCCCGACTCCATGTTGAGCTGCCGCACGGCACCGTGCTCGTGCGAGTCGCCCATCTTCAGCATTCCCTTGGACGCTTGCAGCTGCTGCACCTCGCGTGCAAGGCGCGCCTGCTTCAGCGCGTTGCGCTTGTAATTGCGCACCGTGTCGGCAATCTCCGCCAGGTAGCGCGTGCGCTGCGGCGGAACGATCGGAGTTTGATGCGTCGAATGACGCGTCTCGACGCGCGGCAGCACGCCTTCGTTCATCACCAGACCCAGCTCTTTCAGCTTGGGCGCGATCGCCTGATACAGCGCCGTGACACCGTCATCGTTGAAGCGTGACGCGATCGTGCCGAACACCAGCATCTCGTTCGGCTTCTTGCTGAAGGCGCCCTTGTTGCGCTGAACCTGCTTGCTGACGTCGCGCAGCGCATCGGCCGCGCCCTTGCGATCGAACTTGTTGATCGCAACGAAATCGGCGAAGTCGAGCATGTCGATCTTCTCGAGCTGGCTCGCGGCGCCGTACTCGGGCGTCATCACATACAACGAGCTGTCGACATGCTGCACGATCGCAGCGTCGCCCTGCCCGATGCCCGATGTTTCTACGATGACGAGATCGAAGCCGGCGACCTTGCACGCTGCGATCGCGTCGGGCAGCGCCTGCGAAATTTCTTTGCCGGCCTCGCGCGTCGCCAGCGAGCGCATGTAAACCTTCGGCCCGTCCGCCCACGGATTGATCGCATTCATGCGGATGCGATCGCCGAGCAATGCGCCGCCGCTCTTGCGGCGCGACGGATCGATCGAGATCACCGCGATCTGCAGCTTGTCGCCCTGATCGAGGCGAATGCGGCGCACGAGCTCGTCGCACAGGCTTGACTTGCCTGCGCCGCCGGTACCGGTGATGCCGAGCGTCGGTACATTCGCGGTGTCGGCTGCCTTGTGCACCGACTCGCGAAACTTGACGTCCGCTTCGCCCAGTTCCAGTGCGGTGATCGCGCGCGCCAACGCACGCCAGCGCTTGGTCTGATCCTTGTCTTTCAGTGCATCGAGCGATTTGGGCGCGTGCGGCGACAAATCGACGTCGCACTCGGCGACCATCGATCCGATCATTCCCTGCAGACCGAGTCGCTGCCCGTCCTCGGGCGAAAAGATGCGCGCGACGCCGTAGTCGTGCAGCTCCTTGATCTCGGGTCCGACGATGACGCCGCCGCCGCCGCCGTAGACGCGAATGTTTTCGCCGCCGCGCTCGCGCAGCAGATCGATCATGTATTTGAAGAACTCGACGTGCCCGCCCTGATACGAGCTGATCGCGATGCCCTGCACGTCTTCCTGCAGCGCCGCGGTGACGATCTGCTCGACCGAGCGATCGTGACCCAGATGAATCACTTCGGCGCCCATGCTTTGCAGAATGCGCCGCATGATGTTGATCGATGCATCGTGACCGTCGAACAACGACGCCGCGGTGACGAAGCGCACCTTGTGCGTCGGGCGGTACTCGGCGAGCTTCTTGATTTCGGAGAGGTCGGTCATCGCGTTACGCCCAGGACAGCTAGGCGAAAATCATAGCCCGCTTCAGGCAATGCGGTAGCGCTCGATTGCGTCGGCGTCCCAGTCCAGGCCGCTGCCCGGACGATCGCTGACCGGCCAGCAACCGTTCTCGATCTTCACCGGTGCGCGCGCAATCGCGTTGGTCCAATCCACATATTCAAGCCAGTGGCAGGTGGGGGTAGCGCAAAGCAGATGAGCGCTGACCTCCGGCATCAGGTGTGAGCTCATCGGTACGCCATAGGCCTGAGCTACGTCCGGCCGCCTGCATCCAACCGCTGACACCACCGATGCGCGCAACATCCGGCATCACGAGGTCGCACGCACCGGCCTGCAGTGCCTGCATCATGTTCTTTGGGCCATTGAAGTTCTCGCCCAACTGCAACGGCAACTCCAGTGAGCGCGCTATCTCGGCATTGCCGTCAAGATCGTCGTGGGCAATCGGCTCTTCGAGCCACGCCACGCCCTCGGACTGCAATGCCCGACCACGCACGATCGCCTCAGTGCGCGACAAGGCCTGGTTGTAATCCACCATCAGCTGCACCGCATCGGGTAAGCGCGAGCGCACGGCACGGGTGACTGCCAGATCTTCAGCCAACGTCGGATAGCCGAGACGCAATTTCACTGCCTGCATGCCTCCTTCAAGCAACGCCTCTGCTTCATCTGCAGCCGCTTGCGGACTCATCAGTCCGAGGCCGCATGAGTTGTAAGCGCGGACTGGTCTCGGTGTGCCGCCGAGAAGGCACACAAGCGGCGCATCAGCAGCGATGGCAAGCGCGTCCCACAACGCCATATCGAGTGCCGACAGCGCCATGCGGACGGTGCCGGTAACGCCAATCAGATCAAACCGGCGTTGCAGCTTGGCGGCGATCGTCAGTGGCGCGACGTTATCGCCGCGCACCAGCTCCACCGCATCGGCCAGCAACAGAGCGATGCTCTTCGCGCCGCTGCGCCGATAGCAGAACACATACGAGCGTCCGACGACGCCTTGCTCGGTCAAGACCTCAACTAAAAGCAAAGGCGCCGCACGCACCGTCGCCGCGCTCGTGCCAAGCACATAGCGCATCGGCACTTCGACCGGAATGCAATTGACGCTGCGTACTTGCAGCGCCGGAAGTGAGCCGGGCTTTTCAGTGATGGCTGCCGCCATCCGCGTGCAGCGCCAGGATGTCCGCAATGGCTCGATTCAGCGGGGTGGGAACGCCCTTTTCCTGTCCGAGCTTGACCACGCCGCCCGAAAGCCAACCTACTTCGAGCCGGTTGCCGCGCTGCAGGTCGTGATGCATCGACGATGTCATATCGGGCGATACATCGTCGGCGAGCTGCAGCCGCACCTGCGCGTAGTCCGCCGGAACCGCAGCGCCATGCGCACGGGCCACTTCGACGACCTCGCGCATGACGTCATGCAGGAAGGCGCGTGTCTGCGGATTAGAGCGAATCGGCCCGATGGGCTTGCGAATTGTTGTAGTCGTTCCCGAAAGGGCGACAAGGAATACGTACTTCTGCCATATCTCGCGCACGATGTCGGAGGAGAGTTCGGCGTTGATCCCTCCGGCCAGGCATGCGGAAAGAAAGTCCTCAGCGCGGCGTGACCGCGAGCCGTCGAACTCGCCGAACAGCAGGCGTTGCATCGGCCCGGTCTGCCGGATCACGCCCGGCGCTTCAATCGTCGTTGCCACATAGCCGACGCCACCCATCAACTGACGCTCATCGAACGCCGCGCGCAGGTATTGGTCCTTCAGCACTCCGTTCTGCAGCGATATAACGGTCGTGTTTGTTCCCACCATCGGCCTGATCTGGGTGAGCGCCTGCTCGGTGTCCCACAGCTTGACGCACAACAAGACGATGTCGGCGACGCCGATCTCTTTCGGATCGTCAGTGGCGTTGACTTGCTTGATGTGAATCTGCTCCGGTCCGTCGATACGCAACCCGTCGCGGCGCATCGCCTCGAGATGCTTGCCTCGAGCAACGAAATTAACGTCGGCGCCACCGTGGGCCAATCGTCCGCCGAAATAGCCGCCGACTCCGCCCGATCCCATGACTGCGATACGCATCGCGTGCCCCTTTAAGTTTTTCTTCGAATTTTTGATCGTAGGCGAGCCGATTAGAAGTGCGCTAGCGCCTGTATCGGTAGCTGTCGCGCATCAAGTGCTTTCGACTTCGACGCGCGCTGCAATCGGCGATTGTGACGCACTATTGCGCGAATCCTCGCTTGCCATCCATGCGTCGAGCCCGCCGCGCAGCGGACGAGCGCGCAAATAACCGTGCTCGTGCAGCAGCCGCACTGCTTTCGCGGCCGACGCTTCATTCGGGCAAGAGCAGTACACGATGATCTGCCGATCGCGCGCGCCGCGAAACTTGCCTGCTTCGATTTCGTCGAGATGCATGATCGATGCGCCGGGAATCCGCCGCTGGTCGAGCTTGTTCGCATCGCGGCCGCGAACGTCGATCAGCTCGATCGGCTCGCCCGCATCAATCAACGCGCGCAGCTCCGGTCAACGTCGATGCGCGGTACGCCGACGCCGAGCGCGATGCGCCTGCGCCACCAGCGCCATGCGATGTAAAGCACAAGCAAGACGCCGCAGTATTCCCGCCGCTTCCCAGCCGAACATCGAGAGCTGATGAAGCACGACATCGATCTGATCGGGCAGCAACATCCCAGCGCCGACGACGACTGCGCCGAACAGCGCCGAGCCTGCAATTGTCAGACCAAGAAAACTTGCTCCACTGCATTCCGAGCGCGCCCGCGAGCGGCGGCGCCACCAACGTCACACCGGGCAAAAAGCGTCCGATCACCAGTGCCGACCAGCCCCAGCGCCCGAACGTCCCTTCGGTGCGAGCGACGCACGTATCGGGCGATATCGAAACGCGACACAACAGCTTCAACACGGCAGAACCGTAACGGCGGCCCGCGGCGAACCACGCCGCGTTTCCGATCGTCATCGCAACGACGATCTCAGCAACCAGCAACAACGGTTACTCCGGTACCCGTGACCGCGCGCGCACCCGCGACGAGCGCAGTCGGCGTCATCGGCACCGGCACGCCTAGCTCATGCAACAGCGTGTTGAGCCAAAGAATCCAGTAAACGTTTTGATCGTTCAGAAAAGTTTCGGTCATTCAGCACGTCCTGCTAGTGACAATTCGCCGCGGCGGGTTCACGCGCAAGCCCGGCAATGTACGTGTCGATCAATTGCGGCGCCGCCGCTTTCAGATCAAAAGTGTCAGGCGCTTCAACCCAGTCGCGCATCAGCCCGCCGACGAATGCGATCGCGCCGTGCGCCGCCAGGTGGGTATCGGTATCCGCCGGCAACTGCCCTTTCGCGACTGCCTGATCAAGCACCGCCTTGCACTTTGCAAGACATTGAAGGCGATCCTGCACGTGCTGCAAGGCGACGGGTGCGAGCTCGTCGGTGTACTCGCAGCGCAGATAAGATGACCTCGAAGATGTTCTGGATCTGCGGCGAGCTCGTCAGATGCTCGAGCGCCTGCAAACCCTGTTGACGAAACAGCGCGAGCGGATCGGCGATGTCTTGATTCTCGAAATCCTCGAATGCCGTGTCGATCGGCATTTCGGCGCGCGCCATCAACGCCTGAAATAACTCGGCCTTGCTCTCGAAATGGTGATAAACCGCGCCGCGCGTCACACCCGCAGCGTCGGCCACTTCGGCCAGCGACGCATGACCGACACCTCGCTCGCGAAACACCTGCTCTGCTGCATCCAGCAATTGCTCGCGGGTCTCGAGAGCTTCTTCTTTAGTGCGTCTAGCCATTGGATGTCATTCGAAACAATGTTGAAACGTCAGTGACATACAAACATTCACGTATGTATGTATTATGCCGTGTTTCACAAGCGCCCATGAACAAGGGCGAGTCGAGGAGACCCATGGACCGAAACGCCGCTACGCGGCTTGAGATTTCCGAGCGCAGATTTGGCTGGGTGCGTGCGTTTACTCTCGCGGTAAGCCTTATCGCTACGGCATTCATATTGGTCGCATGCAACGCTAAAGGTGATGAAAAGGCAGGCAAGAGTATGTTCCCGCCGGCGCCTGTCAGCGTGCAGGAAGTCAAGACCGCGACTGTTCCGGTTCGGTTCGAGTATGTCGGTCAGACCGCTGGCTCGAAAGAGGCAGAGGTGCGAGCGCGGGTGCAGGGCGTTCTCGAGCGCCGCGCGTATCAAGAGGGCGGCCTTGTGAAGTCCGGCCAATTGTTGTTCGTCATCGACCCGCGACCCTACGCCGCGCAAGTACAAGCGGCCGAGGCCGATCTCGCGCGCGCGCAAGCGCAGTACGCGCAAGCCAAGCGCAACTTCGATCGCGTCAAACCACTGGCTGACAGCAATGCATTGAGCCGCCGTGAATACGACGAAGCGGTTTCGAATGAAGAAACTGGAGCGGCTGCAATAAAACAAGCGCAGGCGCGCTTGACGGAAGCGCGACTGAACCTCGGCTACACGACGGTGAGCTCACCGGTGGCTGGGTTTGCAAGCCGCGCGCAAAAATCCGAAGGCTCGTTGGTGTCTCCTGGGCAAGACAGTCTGCTGGCAACGGTTTCGCAGGTCGACCCCTTGCACGTGAACTTCAGCGTGTCCGAGCAAGAGCAGTTGCGGCTGAACCGGCTGCTCGCGGAAGGGAAGCTCACGACACCGAGTGTGGAAAAGGGCGCCAGAAACGGCTATGCGGTCTCTGTGAAGCTGTCGGACGGCAGCACTTATCCACGTGCCGGCAAGCTCGGTTTTGTCGACACGCGCATTAACCCGGGCACCGGGTCGTTTGATGCGCAGGCGCATATTCCGAATCCCGATCACGGATTGCTGCCAGGACAGTTCGTACGTGTCGTGCTCGAAGGCGCCACACGTCCGAACACCATCGTGCTCCCGCAGCGCGCGGTGCTGGATGGGCCGCAAGGCAAGTTCGTATACGTCACGGGTAAATCGCAGGATGGCAAGGACGTTGCATTGCCTCGCCCGGTGACGGTTGGTGATTGGGTCGAATTTGAAGGGCAGCAGCAATGGATTATCGAATCGGGTTTGAAGCCGGGCGACGTGGTCATCGTCGAAGGTACCGCCAAGATATTCCCGATTCCCGGTGGAACACCCATCATGCTCGGGCCGCCGCCCGGAGCTGATGGGAAAGGTGCGCCGCCAGACGCTGGAAAAGGCGGCAAAGGTGCAGTGAAGAAAGCCGAGCCAAAGAAATAGCGACGGCGGCCGCTCGCGCGGCACGACTCCGCGCCTGAGTACCGATCACCTGATCACGGAGAGGTCACATCATGTTCTCGCGTTTCTTCATTGACCGCCCGATTTTTGCAGTAGTGCTGTCGACCTTTATCGTGATCGCAGGATTGGCGGCGATGCGCGTGCTGCCGATCGCGCAGTATCCAGAGATCGCACCGCCCGTAGTCACCGTGCGCGCCGTTTATCCGGGCGCTTCCGCCACCGTTATGGCACAGACGGTGGCGTCGCCGATCGAAAACTCGATCACCGGTGTCGAGCACATGCTGTACATGTACAGCAACTCGTCGTCCAACGGCGTTACGGAAATTCAGGTGACGTTCGAGATCGGCGCCGACGCCGACCAGGCGGCGCTGAACGTCAACAACCGCGTCAAGCAGGCCGAAGCACGCTTGCCAGAGGAAGTACGGCGCCAGGGTGTGACGGTCGAAAAAGGCTCGTCTGCGTTTTTGCAGGTGCTGGCTTTCTATTCGCCCGACGATCGGTTCAACGATTTGTTTACGTCGAATTATGTGACGTTGAATGTGCTGGACGAGCTGAAGCGGCTGCCCGGCACAACCAATGTGCAGATCTTCGGCGCCAAAGACTATGCAATGCGCATCTGGATACGTCCGGACCGGCTGGCTCAGTTGAAGTTGACGACCTCCGATGTGATTCAAGCGATCAACGAACAGAACGCACAGTTTGCCGCGGGCAAGGTCGGCCAGGCGCCATATAGCGGCAATCAGGAGCTCGTCTTCACAGTAACTTCGCAAGGGCGGTTGGCGGATCCGAAGGAGTTCGAAAACATCATCATCCGCTCCAATGGCGACGCGGCGGCCGTGCGTCTGAGAGACGTCGCACGGGTCGAGCTCGGCAGCAAGGACTACGACTTCATCGGCCGCGTAAACGGCAAACAGGCGACGTTGGTCGGTGTCTTTTCTGCAACCGGGCGCCAACGCGCTGGAGGTCGCCGGCACCGTCAAGCGGACGGCTGATCAGCTCGCGACTCGTTTTCCGGAAGGGCTTGCGTATTCGATTCCGTACGACACGACGCGATTCGTCGAGGTGTCGATTCACGAAGTCGTGTTGACGCTATCAATCGCAGTCGTGCTGGTGTTCCTGGTCGTCTATCTGTTCCTGCAGAACTGGCGCGCGACCTTGATCCCGGTGATTGCAGTGCCGGTATCGCTGATCGGCACCTTCGCTGGCCTGCTGATGCTCGGCTATTCGATCAACACGCTGAGTTTATTCGGCATGGTGCTCGCGATCGGCATTGTGGTCGACGACGCAATCGTCGTGCTCGAAAACGTCGAGCGGATCATGCACGAGGAGAAACTCAACGCGCGCGAAGCGGCCATCATCGCGATGGAAGAGGTGACGAGCCCGATCATCGCGATTGTGCTGGTGCTGATTTCGGTGTTTGTTCCGATCGCCTTCCTCGGCGGGTTGACCGGCGAGCTGTATCGTCAGTTTGCGATCACGATCTCGATCGCAGTAGGGATCTCGGGCATCGTCGCGTTGACGCTGACACCGGCCTTGTGCGTGATGATTTTGAAGCGCGAACACAAGAATCCGGGGCGCTTCTTCACCGCATTCAACAACTGGTTTGCGAACGTGACGCGGCGCTATACCGGCGGCGTGATCTGGATGATCCGGCGCGGTGCGCTCGCACTGGTGCTGTTCGGCATCATGGTCGCTGTCGCAGCCGCGCTTTGGCGCTTCACTCCCAGCTCTCTCGTGCCGGACGAAGACCAAGGTTACTTCATCGTGGCCGTGATCTTGCCCGACGGATCAAGTCTGCAGCGCACCGACAAGGTAGTCGATGAGGTCGCTCGCATCATGAAAGAGAACCCGGTCAATCAGGATGTAGTCGCATTCACCGGCCTCGATTTTCTCGGCGGCGGCTTTCGCAATAACGCGGCGACGCTGTTCGCCGCCCAGATACCGTGGAGCGAGCGCAAGGGTATTGAAACGCCACAGCTGGTCGGTGAGTTCTTCATGAAAACCGGCCACATCAAAGAGGCGCTGGTACTTGCGTTTGCGCCGCCTGCGATATTCGGCCTCGGCACCGCGGGCGGTTACGAGCTCTATCTGCAGAACCGCGGCGAAGGCGGCCCCGCCAAGACTCAGGAAGTGCTGCAACAGTTTCTCGGCGCCTTGAATTCGGACCCGCAGTTGGGCGGCGCCCAGACATTGTGGCGCGCCAATGTGCCGCAGTTGTATGTCGACGTCGACCGCGACAAGGCCAAGTCGCTCGGCGTTCCGATCGACGATGTCTTTAACACGCTCAGCGCGACGCTTGGCAGTTTTTACGTCAACGACTTCAACAAGTACGGCCGCACCTGGCAAGTAATCATGAGCGCCGAGCCGCAATACCGCAATCGACCCGACACCGTTGGCGGCATGTGGGTGCGCTCGGCGAAGAACGAAATGATTCCGCTGTCGTCGTTGGCGACGATCAAGTTCGTATCTGGCCCTGATTCGCTCGATCGCTTCAACAATTTGCCCGCCGTGAAAATTCTCGGCCAGGGTGCGCCGGGCGTGAGCTCGGGCCAGGCAATCGCACGTGTTGAAAAGATTGCGCGCGAGGTGTTGCCGTCCGATTTCAGTTTCGACTGGGGCGGCGTGTCGTTCCAGGAGAAACGCTCCGCAGGAACCGCCGGGATAGCGCTTGGCTTGGCGGTGGCCATGGTGTTCCTGATTCTCGCGGCTCAGTACGAGAAGTGGTCGTTGCCATTCTCAGTACTGATGGCAATGCCATTCGGGACCTTTGGTGCACTCGCGGGGATCTGGATTCACAATCTGCTGGTACCGATCTTCGGCGGCCATCCTCTGACCAACGACGTCTATTTCCAGATCGGTCTGGTGACGCTGCTGGGGCTTGCGGCAAAGAACGCGATCTTGATCGTCGAATTTGCATCGCTGAAACGCGCTGAAGGGTATCCGAGCTCGGCGGCGGCGATCGAGGCTGCGCGGTTGCGATTCCGTCCGATCATCATGACTTCGCTGGCGTTCATTCTCGGCGTCGTTCCGCTTGCGTTTTCCACCGGCGCGGGTGCGGGCGCGCGCGTGTCGGCGGGTACCGGCGTGATGGGTGGCATGTTGGCCGCAACGTTCCTCGCAATCTTCTTTGTTCCGTTTTTCTTCAAGCTGATCACCGAGCGCAAAGTTCGCGAAGAGCGTTCGGAGCAGCAACTGCGCGACGAGGTCGCCGAAGGTGAACGGCGCAGCGCCGAGCGTCACCGACAGCTCGCTGCCGAAGCGGCAACACACGTCCACGTGGGCAAGGGCAAGACGATTACGACGACTCCGGCACACGAAGGGGGTGAGTGATGAGAGGCCTCACGGTTCTTGTTGCCGCAACCATCGTGTCGCTTGCCGCGTGCAGGACGATCGAAACCAAGCTGCCGCCGGTCGAGCTTCCGGAAACGACTGTGCAGAGTCTTCCGGACGTCGAACGTTGGTGGACTCAGTTCAACGATCCGCAACTGAACGCCTTGATTGAGGAAGCGTTCGCTGCCAATCTCGATCTGAGAGTCGCGATGGCGCGCATCGAGGAGGCGAGGGCCGGCCTCGGTGTGGCCCGATCGTTTCTCTACCCGACGGTCGATGCCTACGCCAATGCGGACCGCTCACGACGCAGCAATGCCACCGACTTCTCATTCCCGGGACCGCTGTACACCAACACCTACGGGGTGGGTCTGCAGGCCTCATACGAAGTCGATCTGTCGGGACGCGTAGCGGCCGGTGTCAGTGCCGCCGACTCGACTCTGCTGGCCACGCGTTACAACACCGAGGCCGTGCGCACGGTGCTGGCGGCGCAGGTTGCCACGACATATTTCACGCTGCTGGCACTCGACGCCGAGTTGCAGATCTCGCGCGATACGCTGGTGACGCGCGACGACGCCGTCGGGCTGCAGCGCCAGCGCTACGACGCCGGCCTGATCAGCGAGTACGACCTCAAACTGGCGCAGGCCGAACGCGCCAGCGTGGCGGCTTCGGTTCCGCCGCTGCAGCGCGCGCGGGCGACGGCCGAAGCCGCGCTCGCCACTCTCGCGGGCCGCAGCGCGCGCGCCGTGTTCACGCCGGTGATCGCGCGCGCGGACCTTGTGCAAGCAGCGATAGTGCCCGAGGTGCCGGTCGGGCTGCCGTCGGACGTGCTGGCGCGGCGGCCCGACATCAGGCAGTCCGAGGCGCAACTCGCGTCGGCGAGCGCCCGCGTGGCCGAAGCGCGCGCCCAGTACTTCCCATCGCTTCTGCTGACCGGCGTCTACGGCAGCGAGAGCTCGGACTTGTCGAACCTCTTCTCCGGCCCGGCTGTCATCTGGTCGATCGCTGGGCGTCTACTTCAGCCCATCTTTAACGCAGGGCGGATTTCGGCGCAGGTCGATGGCGCCACGGCGCGCCAGCAGCAACTCGAGCTGCAGTACGTGCAGACCGTGCAATCGGCCTTTCGTGACGCGCACGACGCGCTCGTCGCGCATAGCAGCGCGCGAGATAGTTTCGTCGCGCAGAGTGAACGGCGCGCGCTGTTCGCACAGGCCTTCGCACTGGCCGAACTGCGCTACCGAGGCGGCTACGTCACCTACATCGACGTGCTGGATACCCAGCGCAACCTGCTGGAAGCCGAGCGGCAGCGCGTACTGGCGCTGCGCGAGCGCCAGGTGGCGTTGGTGGATCTGTACAAGGCGATCGGCGGCGGCTGGTCGCCGGAGGCATTCGCGCAGGCGTCGTCGCCGCCACCAGCGCGCTGAACGAGTTACGCCGAAGCAGCTTCCATCGTTTCATCGATGGGCGCGTCGAGCTTCCACGTCTTGCGCACGATGTCGAGCAGCGCGGCGATCGTCGGCTCGTTGGCGCGTGCCGCCGTGCAAACAAACCAGAGCGCGGTGTCGATCGCGGCGCGCGTCCAGATCACTACGTCGCCCGAGCGTTCGAGCCGGCGTGCAATGTCGTCTCGTATCAACGCGACACCCAGCCCGGAGACAACAAGATTCGTCAGCACACTCTCGTCATCAGCCTCAACCGATGCGTGCGGCGGAGGTAACGATCGTTGCGCAAACAGATCACCAACAAGCCGCGTGTGTGTGCTGATGTTGGGTGTTCCGATCCACGGCAACCGGCTGATCTCGTCCCACTGCGCGCCATCGACGCGATCGGCCCACGCGGCCGGCGCGGCCACCCGATAAATCAGTCGCCGCAGCGGCAGCGCATAGAACTCGGGACCCGCGTCATCTCCAAAGAAAAAGCTCGCATCGAGCTCACCGCTTTGCACGCCGGCCAGCGCTGCACCCGACATCGCGTGATGCAGCTCGAGCTTCAAGCGCGGATGTGTATCGCGCGCGAGCGCAAGCAGCTCGCCGAGCCGGTTCGATTCCGGATCGGCCACCGTACCCACGCGAAGAACTCCTGCAATATCGCCCTGCATCTGCTTCGCGGCACGTTTCACGTCGTCGGCAGCGCTCAACACGAGGCGCGCGCGTTCCAGCAATTCACTGCCTGCGGCAGTGAGCTGCATGCCTGTCGAAGCGCGTTCGAACAGGCGCACGCCCAGCTCACTCTCCAGAGCCTTTACATGCCCGCTGACCGCGGGTTGGCTCAGGTGAAGGCGCTCGGATGCGCGTGTTAAATGGCCCTCGTCGGCGACTGCCGCGAAGGTTCGAAGCTGGTACAGCTCCATCGATTTGCCCTGCCTTTGACCATTAAATCGGGGTATTGCGCGGTGCCGCAATACCAAACGCAGCCTAATCGCTCTTCCTGATCCTAAGCATCTGAAATTACGATTTTATTTACCTCTTTTTCGACCCGATTATCTCATGGTGCGTGGCAGCAATTTAGCTGCCCGATTCAAAAATCGGAGTCGATATGTTTACCTGGACATTCAATCATCTGACTGGATTTCGGCCGTTTCGGTCGGCCACGCCGAAAGTCCATGCAAAGCGCGATCCAAGCCGCGGTCTCAGTGCCCGCGACGCCGGAACTAGCGGCTAACCCGCATTTGGCGGCACGCCGGGCACAGGCGCTTAGAAGTCTGTTTCCGAAACTTTCGAGTTGGTTCGGAAGCCGCCGCGATGCGTTGTATATCGGCGAAATCAACGAGTATTTGTCACAGGCCAGTAACGTTACTGAT
>CAWEAZ010000014.1:0-28636 GCA_963807155.1 uncultured beta proteobacterium | reverse complement strand
GTGCGACAAACGCTGCGCAAAAGAAGGCAGCGCGACGCGCCGGTCTTCCTTCGATAGCGGAGGCATCAGGCTCGGCTTGAGCTTTGCCAGCAGGATCACGTAGCCGACATACAACGAGGCGAGCATGATCCCCGGAAAAAACGCGCCCGCGTACAGCTGGACCACCGATACGCCGGCTGTTGCGCCATAGACGATCAGTAGCACCGATGGCGGAATCAAGATGCCCAGGCAGCCGCCCGCAGTAACCGCGCCGGCACCGACCTTGACGTTGTAGCCGGCCTTTAACATTGCCGGAAACGCCAGCAGACCCATTAAGGTGACGACGGCGCCGACAATCCCGGTCGCGGTCGCAAATATCGCGCACGTGACGATCGTCGCCACCGCCAGCGAGCCGGGCACTCGCGCCATCGCCAGATGCAGGCTTCGAACAGCTTCTCGATCAGGTTGGCGCGCTCGACCAGATAACCCATGAACACAAACAACGGAATCGCGATCAACACGTCGTTCGACATCACGGCATACGTGCGCTGAACCATCAGATCGAGAATCTGGCGATCGCGAGGTCCGGATTGACGCTGCGATACGCGAACCAGCCGAACATCATCCCCATTCCCATCAGCGTGAACGCCGTCGGAAAGCCCATCATGATGGCGACCACCACCAGACCGAGCATCAGCAGCCCGAGATGGCCGTTGGTAATGGTCTTCGCGCTCACCAGCATGAAGACGCAGCCGACGATCAGAATCGCCATCAGCGAAAAGCCGAACCAGAGTTCCTTTCTCATTTGTTCGACTCCCGCACGACATATTGGTCGAGCTTCTGAATGTCCTCGTCCTTGACGTGCACCATTTCTTTCAGCTTGTCGACGTCGACTTCCTCGACGTCCTGCTCGCGCGACGGCCAGTAACCCTGCCTGATGCAAATGACGCAACGGATGATCTCGACGATGCCCTGCAGCAGCAGAATCGCGCCGGCAATCGGAATCACCGTCTTGAACGGATAGATCGGCGGACCTTCCGCGGTGATGTTCGAATGCTCGTTGATCGCCCATGATTCGGCCGCGTAGTTGTAGCCGGCCCATGCGAGAGCAACCACGCCCGGAATAAAGAAAACGATGTACAGCGTCAGATCGATCGTCGCCTGCGTTCGGGGCGTGAAAAACCCGTACAGCACGTCGCCGCGCACATGGCCGTTCTTCGAGAGCGTGTAGGCGCCGGCCATCATGAACATCGTTCCGTACATCATGATCATCACGTCGAACGCCCACGCGTGCGGAGCTATCCAGCGCGTAGCGGGAAAACACCTCCCAAGACACGAACAGCGTCAGCGCGACGATCAGCCAGGAAAACGCCTGTCCGATCCAGGTACTAAACCGGTCGACCGCCAGCAATAGCTTTTGCAAAGCCCTCTCCCGCCGGTCGCCGTACGTGCTCGACCGCTCACTAGTTAGTATAAAAAACCATCCGGCACTGCCGGATGGTTTGCATCAACCGCAGACGATCGGTTAGGCCTTCTTCGGTGCCGCGCCGGACTTTTGTCCGAAGTAATGCTGATACGCCATGCCCCGGTTGACGTTGGTATCAAGATCCCAGCGCACCGCGCGCTCGGCGAAAGCACGCTGCGACGCTTCGATCTCCTTGAACAGTGGGTTCTCTGCCGTCTTCTTCGCCGCCGCCTGATCGTACGCAGTGAGTTGCTGCTGCAGGACGGCCGTCGGGCGTGCGGTAGAACTTCACGCCCTGTTTGGTCTGCATCTCGATGTAGTCCTTCGAGTAGCGGTCGACCGCCTTCCACGACATGTCCGCCGATGCCGCCTCGACGGCGTTCTCGATGATCGCCCTCATTTTGGCCGGCAGCGCGTCGTACTTCGGCTTGTTGAACATGATCTCGAACTGCTCGGCGTTCTGGTGAAAGCTCTGCAGCATGCAGACCTTCGAGACGTCCGGGAAGCCGAGCATGCGATCCGAGCTTGCGTTGTTGAATTCGGCGCCATCGAGCAGGCCGCGGTCCATTGCGGGAACGATCTCGCCGCCGGGCAGCGCATTGACCGCTGCACCCAAGCCAGTGAACACGTCAATCGAGATGCCCACGGTGCGGAACTTCAGCCCTTTGAAATCCTCGTTGTTCGTGATTGGCTTCTTGAACCAGCCGAGCGGCTGCGTCGGCATCGGACCGTACGGAAACGACACCACATTGGCGTTGATCGAGTTGTAGAGCTTGGCCAGCAGATCCTTGCCGCCGCCGTACTTGTGCCACGACAGCAGCATGTTGGCGTCCATGCCGAACGCCGGACCCGATCCCCATAGCGCAAGCGCGTTCTGCTTGCCATAGTGATAAACGAGCACGCCATGGCCGCCGTCGAGCGTGCCCTTGGTCACGGCATCGAGCAGGCCGAACGCCGGAACCACAGCGCCCGCAGGCAGTACCTCGATCTTCAGCTCGCCACCGGTCATGTCGTTGACCTTCTTGGCGAAATCGTTGGCGTACTCGTGAAAGATGTCCTTCGCCGGCCACGTGCTTTGCAAGCGCATCGCGATCGGGTCGCTTGCCCCTTGGCGATCATCGGAAAGCCGAGCGCTACCGCGCCCGCACCCGCCGCGCCGGAAAGAAATTTGCGGCGTTTCCCGACTGAGGACGCTGTGTCCTTCTGCTCGTCTTTTGTTTTGAGAAAGTTCATGAGGTCTCCTAGGTAATGCAACTATCGTTGTGAAACTCGTGCGACTCCGAGGCCGGTAGTTAAAGCGCCACTGATTTCCTGGCAAGCGGCAACTGCAAGAGTCGCAAGAACAAATGCCGCAGGCGCGCATTCTATTGAAAGCGGCTGCCCGCTGTGACGAACTTCGCGTAAGTCCCAAGGAGTTGTCCGCCGCAGTGCAACAAGCAGCAGCAACCTAACTGAAAAACCCCAGGCCGACGGTAAACATCTTCTCCACGCGCGAGATCACCCTTTTGTTCTCGACGAAGATAATCAGGTGGTCTTCAGGCTGAATTGCCACATCGTGGTGCGCCATTAACACCTGCGCCTGGTCGCCATGGCCGCGCACGATCGCACCGATCGTCGCGCCGCGTGGCATCTCGACTTGCTCGATCGTCTTGCCGATGACTCGCGAGCTTCGGGCGTCGCCGTGCACGATCAGCTCCAGCGCTTCGGCGGCGGCCCGACGCAACGTGTGCGCCACCACCACGTCACCGCGTCGGGCGAAGCGCAGCAAGGCGGACATCGTGACGTATGAGGGCGAAATCGCGATATCGATCTGCCCGCCCTGCATCAGATCACCGTAACTCTTGCGATTGATCAGCGCGATCACCCGGCGCGCGCCGAGCCGCTTGGCCAACAGCGAGCTCATGATGTTGTTTTCGTCGTCGTTAGTCAGAGCAACGAACAGATCTACATCGGCTACGCCTTCCTGGGTCAGTAGATCCTCGTCGGTGCTGTCGCCGAGCAGCACCAGCACGTCGGGTGGAGTCTGCTGCGCCAGAACCTCGGCGCGCCGTTTGTTGGTCTCGATAATCTTGACGCTGCAACGCTGAGCCACGTCGAGCCCTTCGCCGGTCGAAAGCGCGCGCGCAAACCGCAGGCCGATGTTGCCGCCGCCCGCGATCATCACGGTTCGCACGGGCTTGTCCATACGCCGCAACTCGTTCATCACCGCACGCACGTCGCGCGTCGCTGCCAGGAAAAACACTTCGTCGCCCGGCTGGATCATCGTGTCGCCGTCGACGCGCACGCTGGCGTCGTCGCGAAACAGCGCGACGATGCGCGTGTCGACATTCGGGATGTGACGCCGCAGCTCCTTGATCGGCTGCGACACCAGCGGCCCACCGGCGAATGCCCGCACCGCAATCAGGCTGGCGCGTCCGTCGGCGAACTCGAGCACCTGCAGCGCCTCCGGAAAATCGACCAGCTTCAGCAGATAGTCGGTCACTGTCTGCTCGGGAAAAATCACTTGCGTCGCGCGAAAGCCGCTCTCGCCGATCAGGTTCGGATGTTGTTGCAGCTCGGTGTTGCGTACGCGAGCGATACGCATCGGGGTGTTGAACAGATCGGCGGCGATCTTGCACGCCACCAGATTGGTCTCGTCGTAAGCGGTGACCGCGATCAGCATGTCAGCGTCGGCCGCGCCGCCTGCCTGCAATACCGACGGCAGCGCTGCATTGCCGACCAAGCCGCGCAGATCGAAACGGTTTTGCAGCTCAGCAACGCGCGCCCCGTCGATGTCGATCACCGTGATGTCGTTGGCTTCGGAGACCAACGCTTCGGCGACCGAAGTGCCGACCCTGCCGGCGCCGACGATGATGATTTTCATAAAACCGCGGGGCGAGCAGGCGCCGTTATTTAGTCGTCGTACTCGTGGCTGCTGCGTTGAGAGTAGACCGGAGGCTCGCTGCGCGCAGCCGGCATTTCGTGCGCGCTGGGCACGTCGTCGGGCGCACGATCGTTTCGTCGTGAGCCACGCGACAGCTCGATACCCAGCTGCTTCAACTTGCGATACAAATGGGTGCGCTCAAGTCCGGCCCGATCGGCGACGCGCGTCATGCTGTAACTCTCGCGCACCAGGTGATATTCGAAGTACACGCGCTCGAACTGATCGCGCGCATCGCGCAATGGCTGGTCCAGCGCGACGCCGTTGTGCTCGTTCGGCTGAGCGACCTCTGCGTGCTTGGCCGCCGCGTTGTCGGCTTCGGTTATGGCAGCGGCGGCTGGCGTGAGTGCGACGGCAGTGAGCGCAGCAGGGACCGCCATCCGGAGATTGCGCATCACCCGCCCGCGCTCAAGGCCGGAGCGCACGGCAGCCAGCAGGCGCGTCATCGCAATCGGCTTCTCCAGGAACTCGAGCGCGCCAAAGCGAGTGGCTTCTACCGCAGTATCGATCGTTGCGTGACCCGACATCATGATGACGGGCATCGTCAGCTGACCGGTCGACGCCCATTCTTTAAGCAGCGTGACGCCGTCGGTGTCGGGCATCCAGATATCGAGCAGAACGAGATCAAGCTCTTCGCGGCTGCGTGCGGAGCGTGCCGCTGCTGCATTTTCTGCCGTGAGAACCGCATGGCCCTCATCAGCCAGAATTTCCGATAGGAGTTCTCGAATACCGATTTCGTCGTCGACGACGAGGATGTTAGCCATGACTGATCAACAAGCTTCCTGCAAATGAGTACGCCAGCTTACGCCGCACGCTGCGACACGCGAAATGTCACGCCGCGAAAAGCGCCGGCGCCGCTCTGACTTCGGCGAGCCTCCGAAAGACGATCGTAACGATTGCGCCGCCACTCTGTCCCGTGCCACCGCGGTTGACGACTTCGATGCGAGCGCCATGCTCATCGACAATCTTCTTCACCATCGCGAGTCCAAGGCCGGTGCCGCCTGACTTGCTCGTGACATAAGGCTCGAACGCACGGCGAAGTATATTCGCTGGAAACCCCGGCCCATTGTCTTCAACGGCCAATCGCACCGCGCGCGCTTTGGTGCTCGCCTCTTCGATTTCGACCAACTCGGTTCGCACCTGAATGCGCGCATCGGGCCGCCCGGCTAATGCGTCCTGCGAATTGACCAGCAGGTTGTGAATCACCTGCCGCAGCTGCGTGGCATCTCCTTCGATCAGCGGTAGTCCGGGACGCAGCGATAGTTGGATCGCGCCGGTGCCTGCTTCTGCACCGTAAAGCGCAGCGACTTCCTCGACCAGCGTATTCAGCGCGAGCGGCGACAACCGCGCCGGCGGCACGCGAGCGTAGTCGCGAAAATCGTCCACCATCCGCTTCATTGCGCTCACCTGGTTGACGATCGTCGACGTGCCGCGCTTCAACACATCGGCGTCCGGCAGCGACAGCTTCTCTATCAGCTTCATCTGCAAGCGCTCGGCCGCCAACTGGATCGGCGTCAGCGGATTCTTGATTTCATGCGCCAGGCGCCGCGCAACCTCGCCCCACGCCAATGCGCGCTGCGCCGAAATAACCTGAGTGATGTCGTCGAATACGACAACGTAGCCGAGTCCGTCATCGAGCGGCAGGCGCGACCCGCGCGCGAGCAACATCAGCGGCTCGCCCGTTGCGCCGGCCTTGGTGATCTTGTCGAAATCGGACGGCGACGGTGCCGGCGCGCGTTTGACTTCGACCTGCTGCTGCCACGAATCTTTTGGCGAAGCAGTCAGCGCGTGGTCTGCAAACGCGGTTGCGAGTGCAGTTGACAACGCCGCATCGATCTCACTCAGCGGCCGGTCGGCCTGCTGCATCAGCGAATAACCGAGGATGCGCGAGGCGCCGTGATTTGCAGTGACGAGATCGAAATCCTTGTTCAGCACGACAACGCCGGCCGACAGATTGGCGAGCACACGCTCGAGATAAGTCTTCGCGTTTTCGACCTCGCGCTGTTTCGTTTCGACTTGATCGCGCGCCTCGGTCAACTGTCGCGTCATCGCGTTAAACGATTGCGTCAGCAAATTCAGCTCATCGTTACCCGGAAACTCGCGCACCTGCCGGTAGTCGCCCTCGGCGACTGCTTTCGTGCCTTCGGCGACTTGCAACAGCGGCGCGGTCATCGAGCTTGCCAGCAGCACGCTCGATGCAATCGCTGCGAAGATCGATAACAGCAACGTCAAAGTAAGGGTCAGCCCATAGATCGTCTGCAGCCCCTGGCGCGCGAGCGACAACTCCTGGTACTCCCGATATCCGTTCTGCAACGCCTCTGCATTGGCTGCGATCGACGGCGGCACAGGTTGGATCAGCTGCAGAAAGTGTGTTTCATGGGGCGGGACAATGCCGGCGAAAGCGGATCCAGCCTTGGCGTCGTCACGCACCGTCCCCGGTTTGGCCGAAGACACGTTGGAGGAAACCAGAGACGCCGGCGCGGGGATCGGAACGATCACGCGCGCGCGTAACCCGTGGCGAGATTCAAGTGCGCCTGCCTCACCCTCGATCGTCGCAAAAATAAGCCGCGTGCGCGCCTGACGCAACTCGTTGCTGGATGGAACCTCAGGCACCAGCTGGGACAACCGCGAACCGCTGGTTCCGATCAGCTGTCCGTTGCCGCTCACTACCAGCGCGTCCTGAATTCCGCCCTGCTCGCGCAATCGATTCAACTGCGAAAGCTGCGACGACTCCGGGATGTCGGACAGCTCGAGCGCCCAACTGCGCGCCTTGTTGCTGACGTCGTCTTTCAGGTTGTCGAGAGCGGCGCGACCCAGTGTCAAACCTGAGTCCAGCGCGCGATCCACACGCACGTCAAACCACGACTCGATCGAGCGCGACAGAAACTGGGTCGAAACCACATAGATCAGCACGCCGGGCAGCACGCCCATCAGCGCGAACGCGACCGTAAACCGCATCATCATTCGCGCGCCGAACTGCTTTGCGCGCAACCGCAGCACGAGCCGGCGAATCAGCGCGAGCACCAGCACGAACAGCAGTGCCGCAATGACGCCGTTGATGCCCAGCAGCAGCGGATAGTTGCGCTCGAAGAAAGCGGTGTTTCCGCTGGCAGAGGCCAACAGGAACAGCAGCACGCCACCGACCGCAAGGGCGGCAAGCAGGCCGTAGCGAAGCGCGCGCGGCAGCATGTGCGCCAGGCGGCTGCTCGCTACGTTTTTCATCGGGCAGTTAGCGTGTCAGTTCAGCGTGGACCGGCACGTCGCGCCAATCGGACGCGAGCGTCCACTCGCGGCTGGTAATCGCATTTACCTGGAATGGCTTTGGCAGCTGGTTGACATCGAGTCTCATTCGCACCTGGGCGTCGTATTCGTCGCGGGGACTCAACATGCTCTTGTCGGCGACTTTCCAATTGCGAACGCTTTTCAACAGCGCCAATGCCTCGTCGAGCGATTCGAACGACTGCGACAGTCCGCCGCGGGCCAGTCGATATTGCCGCGTCAGCGGACTGTACGACAAGCGATACGTCAAAGTGCTCGAAGCGACCTTCCGGTCAAACCAGTACCAGCGCTTGCGAAACAACTCGAACTCGATATTGAAGTAGAGGGCAATCCCCTTTTGCACCGCCTCTTCCAGCGCCTGCGGCATCTCGAATTCGAACGTGGCATTCAACAGCAACGCATCGCCAGTCGGGTTTTGCGGATCCCGCGCGGGTTCGAGGGCGGCCGCCATCACGCCGATCCGTTCGTCGGCGAATGCATGTGACGGCGCCAAGAAAAATGCGCCCAGAGCAAGCCACAGCGGCCATGCCAGAAGTGCTGCCGCAAGCCTTGGCGTGATGATCGGTTTCATCCGGTCTTCTCAAGCAACGCGTAGAAAAAGCCGTCATGCAGCGTCGGCAAACTGGAACCCTGCCACGCGGACACGGCAGCCGGCTCAGCGGCCGATACCGGCAGCAACTGCGACGCCGGCAACTTGCATCGGCGCGCGTCGGGTCGCCGCTCGCCAAAGCGAGCAATCTGCTCGCGCCCTTCCTCCGGAAACAGCGAGCAGACGACGTAAAGCAGCCTACCACCCACCTCTAGCAGCGGCCATAAAGCGTCCAGCAATTCGCGTTGCACCTTTGTCAATTGCGCAACATCAGCCGGACGCCTTAACCAAGGAATGTCGGGATGACGGCGCACGATTCCAGAGGCGGTACACGGTGCATCGAGCAGAATTCGGTCAAATGAGCCGCCGCCGCTCGCTGCGATCCAAGTGGCCGGATGGGCAGCATCCCCCAGGATCACGCGTGCGCTTAGGTGTCCGCGACTAAGATTTTCAGCAATGCGCTCGGCGCGTGCGGCATCGACTTCGACAGCGGTCAAGTCGGTGGCGCCGAGTTCGGCCAGATGCGCAGTCTTTCCGCCAGGCGCAGCACAGGCGTCGAGCACGCGCATGCCCGGCTTGGCGTCTAGCCATGCCGCGGCCAGTTGTGCGCCGCCGTCTTGGACCGACACGTCGCCGTCTCGGAAGCCCGGGATGTCCGTTACCGGCCGCGGTTGATGTAACCAGATGGCGTGCGCGCCGACCCGGGTCGCTTCGAGTCCGAGCTGCGCGAGTCGCGCAAGGTAATCGTCCGCGGTAACTTGCCTTGCATTGACGCGCAGCACGAGCGGTGGCATCTGTTGCTGCGACTCGCCAATCGACGGCCACTCATTCGGATACTCGCTGCGCAAACGTTCGATCCACCACGCTGGCAGGTTGTATCGCACGCTGGCATCGCTCTGCAACTCGGCCAGTAGCGCCGCACGCTGACGCAAGAAGTTGCGCAGAACGGCATTGACGAAGCCTGATGCGGCCGAAGAGTGCCCCGACAGTTGCGCAGCGCGAACCGCCTGGTCGACAACGGTATGAGGCGCATGCGATTCGCGCTGCAATTGGGCAAGCGATACCGCCAGCAGCGCCGCCACGTCGGGTGCCGGAGGTCGAGCGGCCAGACGCTCGACGATGCGTTCACTCACCGCCAGATGGCGAACCGCGGTGTACATCGCATCCTGTACCGCGGGTCTCAGCTCCGGATGCTCTGCGAGCGCGGCTGCCAGCGCGCGGTCGAGCGAGCGGCCGGAACGAAAGAATTGCCAGGCGGCGGCCGCGTGCCGCAGCACATCGGCCAGCGCGGGTGACTCGCCGCTGCTCACTCGGGCGCTAGGGTATGCGGGCTGACGAAGCGATCGCCCGCCTTGATCAGCGATCCGCTAACAAATTCGCGCGCCGCTACCCGCTTTCCGTTGGCGCGCTGCAGCTCCGTTATCAGCAACTCACCGGACCCACACGTGACGCAAAGGCCGGAAGCATCGGCAGATTTGACGACCCCTACATCGGCAGGGTTCGCCTGCGAGTTACCGCCTGCTCGCGCGCGCCAGATCCGAACTATCGAACTGCCGAGCGAGCTCGACGCGACCGGAAACGGATCGAATGCACGTACCTTGCGCTCGAGTTCCACTGCCGACTGCGACCAATCAAGCCACGACTCCGACTTCGAGAGTTTCGCAGCGTAAGTGGCACCTTCGGGTTGCGGTGTCGCCACGAGTCCATCAATACGACGAAGCACATCGACAATCAGGCGGGCGCCGATACGCGCGAGCATCGCAGTCAGTGTGGCGGTGGTGTCTTCGGGCGCGATGGCCACTTTCTCGGCGGCCAGCATCGGGCCCGTGTCCAGGCCAGCGTCCATCTGCATGATCGTGATACCGGTTTCGGTGTCGCCGGCCTCAATCGCGCGCGCGACCGGTGCCGCCCCACGCCAGCGCGGCAACAAAGAAGCATGGATGTTCAGCGCGGATAGCTTTGGCTGCCATTGGCCACGCAATCCGCGTGGAGTGGCGAGCACTTCAGGGGGCAATATCAAGCCGTAAGCCGCGACAACCAGCACGTCGGGCGCAACCGCCTTGAGCCGTGCCTGCGCCATCGTGGCCGACTCGCCTTTGCGGAGCGACGCAGGAGTCTCAACCTCAAGACCGTGCGCCAGCGCGCGCTGTTTGACTGGGCTGGCCTGCATCTTCATGCCGCGACCGGCAGGCCGGTCGGGCTGCGTCAGGACCAGGGGCACAGTCCAACCCGCGTCCGGCCCGGCGCTAACAATGGCGTCCAAGGCGGCCGCCGCAAAGTCCGGCGTGCCGGCAAAGACGATTTTCATATATGCGCTCCTCGTGTACGCGACCCTTCGGGTCGCACGTGCACTCGTCGCGATTAGTTAGGCGCGCTCCCTTCGGAGCGGCCGCGCGTACGCGCGCACTACAACAGGCATGGGGGAGCAGTCCCTACGGTCGCGCGCATATTACCACTCACATCTGCTTGAACAGATGCACGTACTGTCTCGCGACCGGCAGTTCACGCGAGGTCTCGCGCATCCTGACGTACAGTTTGCCGGCGATATCCCGGCGCGTGGCGGCCACTGCGTTCAAATTGACGATGACCGAGCGGTGAATTTGAGCGAAATCATCAGGATTGAGCTGCTCGCTCAGCTCGGATAGCGGCACTCGGATCAACCATTCGGTGAGCTCGACACCCTCCCGCGCGAAAACGCAGGTGTATTTATCGTCGGCCTGAAAATACTGCACGTCGCCGACCGGAATCTGCTGCGTGATTTCTCCTTCGGCAGAGCGCTTGCTGGCGCGAATCCAGCGCAAGTGGCGCGTGACAGCACCGCCGGTCAGATGTTCAGTTAGCTGCTGCAGCAGCGGTGCAAGATTGCGTACCGGCAGGCCCGCCTTCAACTTTTCGATCGTGCGGCTGAGCCGTTCGTCGGTGACCGGCTTCAACAGGTAGTCGACCGCGTCGCGCTCGAATGCGTCGAGCGCGTACTGGTCGTACGCGGTGACGAACACGACGGTGGTATTGCGCGCCAACTTTTCTGCCACCTCCAGTCCGGTGGCACCCGGCATGCGGATGTCGAGGAACGCGATATCCGGAGCATGTTCAGCAATTGCAGCCGCCGCCGCCGGCCCGCTGTCGGCAACGGCCACGATCTGCAACTCGGGCCACAATTTGGAAAGCTTGTCGCGAAGATACTGGGCCAAATGCGGCTCGTCGTCCGCGATGATCGCGTTCATGCCTGTTGGAGCGGGATCGTCATTCGGACACGCGTGCCGTGCGCCAGCGCTTCGACCGCCAACTGCCCGCGGTCGGCGTACAGCGACGCGATGCGCTGTCGCAGGTTAGCAAGGCCGACACCGCCGCCCGCGTTGGGCGGAAAGCCTAGGCCGTCGTCCTCGACGTCGAGTTGCAGAGCGCCGCCGACTGAGCGTGCCGTCAGATGCACGTGCCCGCCTTCGAGTTTCGGTTCAAGCCCATGTTTGACCGAGTTCTCGACCAACGGCTGCAGCGAAAGCGGTGGGATGTGCGCACTCATAAGGTTGGCCGGCACGTCGAACGTGTATGAAAGCCGCTCGCCCATTCTGATCCGCAGAATATCCAGATACGCCGCAACCAAGGCCGTTTCCTGCCCGAGCGTGGTGCGCTCGCCACGGCTGGCGGCCAGCGACGCGCGCAGTAGATCGATCAAACGCTCGAGCATCAGCCGCGCATTACCGGGCGCGCTGTCGATCAGGCTGACGACGTTGGCCAATGTATTGAACAGAAAATGCGGCTCGATTTGCGCCTGCAAAGAACGCAGCTGCGCGTCAAGGGCCTGCCGCTGCAGCTCGACGACCTGCGCACGTTCGCGCGCACTCTCGGCCTCAGCGTGTGCCAGCCGAGTCCTGCCGCTTAAGTAGCGATACCAGAACGTCGAGAAAATGATCGACACGGTGACAATCGCGATTACCACGCGCGGTGCGCCCTGGATGATGCGTCCGACGTCGACACCGAGCAGACTTAACCCGATCCAATACCCGATCAGGCATCCGACGATCGGGATGCCCGCAAAGAACAGAACGCGCATGGTGGTGGAGAATTCGGCGATGCGTTCACGCCCGATGAGAAATCCGCCGGCGTCGAAAAGCAAATGGATCGTGAGGCCGATTGACTGCGCGATCACAAAATTCCACCCGAGCATTCGCCATAGGTCCGCGCGACCTGCGAAGCCCCAGACGATCAACGTCAGCACCACCGCGATTGCGGTATTGAATAGGATCGTCCAGAGAAACTGCAGCCAGGTGGGGCCTGTCGGCCCGCATCGAGAAGGACCACCAGCTGCGCCATGACTGACGTATTACCGCGACGTTGAACATATACAGCGCCCGAAGCAGGGTCCGCAATGTAGCCGCTGCTGCCAGCAAGCGCAGCTAGATACGACGGAGCCACCGGAACACGGCGCCAATCGACGCGGTCGGGCGCCACAGTTGCTGCAATCAGCCGGCGCGACTTACGCCGCTTTGGCCTTGCGCTTTTTCAGTCGCGTCCTAATTCGGTCCTGCTTCAACGGCGACAGATACTCGACGAAGACCTTGCCGAGCAAGTGATCCATCTCATGCTGCACGCATACCGCGAGCAAGCCCTCACAATCCATCTCGTAGGGCGTGCCATCGACCTTTTGGGCACGCACGCGCACCCTCGCTGGCCGAGTCACCGCGTCATAGACGCCGGGCACCGATAAACAGCCTTCTTCGCACTCGATCTGCTCGTCCGACGCCCACATGATCTCGGGATTGACCAACACGTGGAGCTGATCCTTGGTTTCTGACACGTCGACGACCAGCAGACGTTCATGCACATCAACCTGTGTCGCCGCCAGACCTACGCCGGGCGCGGCGTACATGGTCTGTGCGAGGTCATCAACGAATTGACGCAGTTTTTCGTCGAAACGAGTCACCGGCCGCGCTACCGTTCTTAGGCGCGGATCGGGGTACTCGATGATGTTAAGCAGTGCCACTGACGCTCTCCAGAAGCGTTTTTGCGCCGGCCGAAGCCACGCTGCCAGCTTTCAATCTGCCTTAAATGCCCGAAGTTTGCGTGCTTTTCAAGCACCCGCCGCGCGCTGGCTCAGCCAAACTTGCGCGCCAGGTACCGTCGGTTACGACCTATGGCATCGCGCTTAGTCGGGATCGAACTCCTACAGCATCCGTTGCTATATCAATGCATTACCGTCAAAATTTGCAGCCCATTATTAGATATCGGCGCAGCCCGGGAAAGTTCAAGGGGAAAGGGTTCAGCGCTTCCTTTGTCTTCGTTTCCGTTCCGCGGTTTCAAGCGTGACCAGGAGTTTTGATGACCCACTTTAAGTTAGGCGTCGTTTCAGCCGCGGTATTCACCCTGTCGCTGTTAGGCAGCGGTGCGCAGGCGCAGGATTCGACTCCCGCGTCGCGTTTGCCGGTCACCCCCAAACAGCGCGTTACCGCAGATCAGGTCGCGCAATCGGGCGTGCCGCTTTCTGCGTTGGCACCCAACGCGCCTGAACGCTACACCGTAAAGAGCGGCGACACGCTATGGGACCTGTCGGGAATGTATCTGACCAGCCCGTGGCGCTGGCCCGAGCTGTGGGGCATGAACAAGACGCAGATCAAGAATCCGCACCTGATCTATCCGGGCCAAACGCTGGTGCTGGTCAAGGACGGCGATCGCGCCCGGTTGCAAATCGCCGAGGGCGAGCCAGGCATCGGTCGGCTCGAGCCTCGCATACGCGACATCGGCAGCGAGCGCACTGCGATTTCCGCGATTCCAAACAATCTGATCGCTCCGTTTTTGTCGCAGCCCTTGGTGCTCGACGCCAACGGCCTGGCCGACTCGCCGCGCATCGTCGCGACGCAGGAAGGCCGCGTGTTCGTCGGCCGTGGTGACGATGCCTACGCACGCGGCATCCAGGACGATTCGATCATCAACTACAACGTTTTCCGTCCGCTGCGGCCGCTGTACGACCCGGACGACAAGGCCCGCAAGAAGCCGATCGCGTACGAGGCGTTCTACCTCGGCACCGCCAACAAGGTGGGCGGCGGCGAGATCGCGAAGATGCGCATCGACTCGAGCAAGCAGGAGATCGGCGTCGGCGACCGACTGCAAGCGGTCGAGCGCCAGGAACTCGTCACCTACATGCCGAAGCGACCGGATGCGCCGATCGACGCGCGTGTCATTGCGATGTATGACGGCGTTCGATATGCCGGTGGCGGAAGCATCGTGACTTTGAGCCGCGGCAGCAACGAGGGAGTTTCCACCGGTGACGTGCTTCAGTTGTATCGCACCGGTGAGACGAAGCTCGATCGCACCGCCAACAAACGCGAATTCATCAAGTTGCCCGACGAGCAGATTGGACTGGCCTTCGTGTTCCGAGTGTTTCCCGGTATCTCCTACGCGTTGATCGCGCGCGGAACAAAGGCAGTTGAAGTCGGCGACCGCGCAACGAATCCGAGCGACGAAGTGGAGTTTGCGCGCGAAGAAGAGCGCATGGGGATCACCGCCGATCGGACGAAGCTGTCGCCGGAGCAAGAGCGCCTCAAAGATCTGGGCGACTTGCGGCCGAAATAACGCGGCATCAATACACTCAACGCGCGTAAATGCAGGCGGCTGAACGCGCCGCCTGGCTGCGCCTGATCACTACGCCGGGCCTCGGCCCGCGCACCGCGCGCCAGCTTCTTTCCGCATTCGGCCTGCCTCAGGCCATCTTCGATGCCGGGCTCTCGACGCTTCTGCGGTCGATGCCCGAGCCGCTTGCGCGCGTGCTGGCGCAACCGCCGAGTTCCGAGGCGCGATCGGCGATCGATGCCACCGAGCACTGGCTGGCGGCCGCGCCCGATCATGCGCTACTGACGCTGGCCGACTCCGCCTATCCGCAAGCGCTGCTCGCGACCGCCGACCCGCCGCTGGTCTTGTTTGCAATCGGCCGAGTCGAGCTGCTAAATCGGCCTTCGCTGGCGATCGTCGGCAGCCGCAACGCGACCCGGCAAGGCAGCGAAAACGCGCAACTGTTTGCGCGCGCGCTGGCGCAGGCCGGCATCACCGTCGCCAGCGGCCTTGCACTCGGCATCGACGCCGCTGCGCATCGCGGTGCTCTGGCGGCCGATAGCGATGCTTCGACGATTGCGGTCGTCGGCACCGGAGTTGATGTGACCTATCCGGCCAGCAACCGCACATTGACGACCGACGTACGAAAGCGGGGAGTAGTGATCTCCGAGTTCACGTTGCGCACACCGGCCATCGCGCACAACTTTCCGCGGCGCAATCGCATCATCGCCGGCATCACGCGCGGAACCTTGGTCGTCGAAGCGGCGCTGCGCTCGGGCTCGCTGATTACCGCGCGAGTGGCCGCCGACAATGGCCGCGAAGTGTTCGCCGTGCCGGGGTCGATTCACTCACCGTTGTCCAAGGGTTGCCACCGGCTGATACGCGACGGCGCCAAGCTGGTCGAATCTGCTCAGGACGTACTGGAAGAAATCGGTTTGGCGCGCCGCGGCGCTGCTCGTGCCGACGACCTTCCGGTTGAACCCGCAGCGCATGCAGACGTCCTGGACCTGGTTGGCCACGATCCGATTGACCTTGAGCGTCTGGTCGAGCAGAGCGGCCGTGAGCCGGGCGAGTTGGTCGGTGCCTTGCTGGAGCTCGAACTGGCACAACATGTTGAGCGTCTGCCGGGTAATCGATACCAAAGGTTGCGTTAATCCGACTATGACCCTTTACAGCGCGCTACCGCTCGCATAAATTGCGCCCACGTGTTTGACGTCCTCGTCTATCTATACGAAAACTATGGCGCGCTGCATGCGTGCCCGGACTCCGACTCGCTGTCGAAACGCTTGACCGACGCCGGGTTTGAAGACGAAGAGATTTCCGACGCGCTCACCTGGCTGTCTGGACTGCAGCTCGTCACATCCGAATCGATCGCGGTGGGTCCGGAGAGCGAGCGGGCGTTTCGCGTCTACGCGGCGACCGAATTCGAACGACTCGGAATCGAAGCGGTAGGTTTTCTCAGCTTTCTCGAACAGGCTTCCCAACTGACGCCGACGCAGCGCGAGATCGTCATCGAGCGTGCACTTGCCACCGACGAAACACCCATCTCGCTCGATATGCTAAAGGTGATCGTCCTCATGGTGCTGTGGAGCCAACAGGCCGACATCGACGTGTTACTTCTGGAAGAACTGCTCGGCGCCGGCGACGATCGCGCAAAGCACTAGGCTGCGCCCGTCTCAGCGGCCGGATTGACGGTCCGGCAGGTCCCTTTCCAGTAAGTTGTTATCCTGAAAAAAGGAACAAGCTAGGGAGCCGCTCGTTTCGGGCCGCCCCGTCCATTCATGTCTAAAGCATTGATCATCGCCGAAAAGCCTTCCGTGGCCGCGGATATCGCGCGCTCGCTGGGTGACTTCGTCAAGCATCAGGACTATTTCGAGAACGACCAGTACGTCTTGTCGTCGGCGGTGGGCCATCTGCTCGAGCTGCGCGCGCCCGAGCAATACGACGTCAAGCGCGGCAAATGGACCTTTACGCACCTGCCGGTAATCCCGCCGCACTTCGATCTGGCGCCAATCGCGAGAAGCGAAGCGCGGTTGAAGGTACTGATGCGGCTGATCAAGCGCAAGGATGTCGGACAGCTGATCAACGCGTGCGACGCCGGGCGCGAAGGCGAGCTCATTTTTCGCTACATCGTGCAGGCGGCGAAGGCGAAGCAACCGGTCCGCCGGCTATGGCTGCAGTCGATGACACCGGCTGCGATTCGTGAAGCGTTCGAGCAACTGCGAACTGACGACGAGATGATGCCGCTGGCGGACGCCGCGCGCAGCCGCTCCGAGGCCGACTGGCTGGTCGGCATCAATGGCACGCGCGCGATGACCGCATTTAACAGCAAGGAGGGCGGCTTTTATCTGACCACGGTCGGTCGAGTGCAGACGCCGACGCTGGCGATCGTCGTCGAGCGCGAGGACAAGATCCGGAAGTTTGTATCGCGCGACTACTGGGAAGTGCGTGCCAGCTTCGATGCAAAGGCCGGAACGTACGAAGGTCGCTGGTTCGATCCGAAGTTCAAGAAGAGCGACGACGTCGATGCACGCGCCGAACGCTTGTGGGATGCAGAGAAAGCGACTGCGATCGCCGACGCATGCCGCGGCAAGACCGGCACAGCGACGGAGGAAGTCAAAGCCTAGTACGCAGTTGGCGCCTTTGCTGTTCGACCTGACTTCTCTGCAGCGCGAAGCGAATTCGAAATTCGGATTCTCCGCGAAGACCACGCTGTCGATTGCGCAAGCGCTTTACGAGCGGCACAAGGTCCTGACCTACCCGCGTACCGATTCGCGCGCGTTGCCAGAAGACTATGTCGCCGTCGTGCGCAAGACAATGGACGCACTGGGCAGCACGACGCCGTATCGCGAGTTCGCGAAGAAAATTGTCAAGCAAGGGTGGGTAAAGCCGAACAAGCGCGTGTTCGACAACGCGAAAGTTTCCGATCACTTCGCCATTATTCCGACGCTGCAGACCCCCAATCACTTGTCGGAAGTCGAAGCGAAGCTGTACGACCTGGTCGTTAAGCGTTTTCTGTCGATCTTTTTCCCGGCGGCCGAGTATCTGGTGACGACGCGCATCACCGAGGTCGAGGGCCACTCGTTCAAAACCGAAGGCAAAGTGCTGGTCGAGCCCGGCTGGCTTGCGATCTACGGGCGCGAGGCGATGCAGGAGCAGGGGTCGCTGCCAAAGATCGATCAGGCCGAGCGTGTCAAAGCCACCGACGTCCAATCGATTGCACTCGCAACACGCCCGCCCGCGCGCTACACGGAAGCGACGTTGTTGTCGGCAATGGAGGGCGCAGGCAAGCTGATCGAAGACGATGACTTGCGCGCCGCGATGGTCGGCAAAGGCCTGGGCACCCCGGCGACGCGCTCGCAGATCATCGAAGGATTGATCGACCAGCGCTACATGGTGCGCGATGGCAAGGATTTGCGGCCGACGCGCAAGGCGTTCGATTTGATTACGCTGCTGAAGGGTCTCGATATCGAAGAGCTGACCGCACCCGAGCTGACCGGTGAGTGGGAGCACAAGCTGTCGCTAATGGAGCACGGCCAGCTCAAGCGCGATCTCTTTATGAAAGAGATCGCCGGCATGACGAAGAAGGTCGTCGACCGCGCCAAGAGTTATCAATCGAACACGGTGCCGATCGACGATCCTGCCACGCTCGCAACGCCGTGCCCCAACTGCAAAGGCAAGATCGTCGAGAACTACCGGCGCTACGCGTGTACGAAGTGCGAGTTTTCGCTGCCGAAGCATCCGGGCAGCCGGACGTTCGAGGTCGAGGAAGTCGAACAACTGTTGCGCGATCGAACGATCGGCCCGTTGAATGGCTTCATCAGCAAAATGGGGCGGCCGTTTTCGGCGGTGCTGAAGATCACGCCGGAGTTGAAGATCGAGTTCGATTTCGGGCAGACTAACGACGACGGCAGCTCCGATCCGATCGATTTTTCAAATGCAACGATGATCGGTCCGTGCCCGAAATGTGCCGGCCGCGTGTTCGAGCAGCCGATGTCGTACCTGTGCGAGAACAGTGTCGGGGCTGAGAAGCGCTGCGACTTTCGTTCGGGCAAAGTCATTTTGCAGCAGCCGATCGATGCGACGCAAATGACGAAGCTGCTGAATGAGGGGCGAACGGATCTGATGCGCGGATTCGTTTCGAATCGGACGCGTCGAAAATTCTCGGCGTTTTTGGTCAGAAAACCGGACGGCACCACCGGATTCGAATTCGAGCCGCGGGCGGTGAAAGCCGGAGCACCGGCCAAACGCGCTGGCAAGACCAGCAACGGCACAGTCGAAGCGGCGCCGGTCGCCAAGCCGTCGAAGACACGAGTGCGGGCAGCCGTGGTCGCCGGCGCAACTGCAGTGTCGCAGGTGAAGAGTAAACAGGCGCGCAAAGTGAGTGGCGCTGCGGCTCGCAAGCCGGTGGCGAACACCGCGCGCACCTCCAGCGCAAGAAAGCCGGCGGCGCGACGCTAGTCGTTTCGTGCGGTTGACCGCACGTTGTTGCGCGCTTAGCGTCAACGATATGAATCAGATACGTGCCGCGATTCGCTCGCGTGCGTTGACCGTCGGCGCAGCGCTGACCGCGATGTTCTTGCTGACCGGCGGAGTGAGTGTTTCATGCAGCGGTGATCCTGCACTCGACCCGTCGCGCCCATCGGACCCGTCCAATCCTTCTGGCTCCAGCCGACCTGCCAGTGCGGCGATGGGCCAATGGCTTCCGAATACGACATACGACACCTGCACGCAAGAATTTCACGACAGTTTTTTTGTCGTCGGACCGGACGGCAAGCGGTATCCGACCTGGCATCCGCCCGTTGCAGTGGACCCGGCGAATGGGCGCGAATGCAGCTTCGGGCACGAGCATGGGCGCGATCCGCGCGCTTCGGCGCTCTGGGCGTTCGTGCGCGACCACTATGCGTTCGATGAAAACCGCAATGGAGTGATCGATCCGACCGAGCGTGACTTAAGCGGCATTCCGTTCGGCTATGTTGCCGAACAGCTGATTGCGCTGAACGCTGCCATCGGCGATACCGATGCCGATCGTTTCGAAGACCATGTCGGCTACAAAATCGCCTGGGAAAACAGCGTACTGCGCGAGCGGGTGATCAACGGCCAGGTGCAGACATTCGACCTGTTCTGCGATGTGTTGACCGTCATTCATCAGGAATCGCACGCCGCGGAATCGCTTGCAAGTAATCTGCATCAACTGACTTACGCGATCGATTGCAATCGCGGCGCCGATGTGTCGCTCTACTCGGTCAAGCTGCTGGCGAATGTGATGGCTACCTTTGGCGATCCGGCGACTTTCGTCGCGAATCTTCCGGCGACCGGCTTCACTGAGATCGTTTTCGGCACTGCGCAACCCGCCACTTCGCCGGAGGGCGGTGTCGAGCTTGGTCGCGTAATTCCGACGATCGACAATGTGCGCAACGATATCTTCGTCCCAATCACGCAGACCTCGAATTTTTCGACCGGGCTGATTGAAACGTGGTTCAGCGCGGTGTCGTTGGTCAAGCAGGACGGCACCGAGCTGGCCGCATTCGATCCTGCGTTTACCGTGTATTCACCGTCGCGCTACTTCGATCCGGATGCGATAGATGGCATCGCCCGATCGATCGACGTTTGCTACACCGGTCTTGGTGTGGCCGGGCAATTCATCGACGATCCGTTCAACGCCGGCAGCATCGTGCGCCAAGCGCGCGGTGTTGAATGCAGCTCGATCGCTCCGAATGGCCCCGCAACCGCACGCGTTGCGCGCATCGCTTTCGATGATCCTCGTTCGCCGTTCAACGGCTGCCGGCGCGAAGTGACATTCGCTGCCTCAACGGTTCGCAATGGCGGAGGAGCGACGATTTGGTATACGGATCCGTATGGGCGCGGTGCCCGCGCGGCATCATTCACCGGTGGGGTCAAGCAGTATGTCAGCGCAGTCGACAATACGACGCAAGGTGTCGCGCTGGCTGCGAAGATTTTTGGCGGCGATCTATCGAACTGTCAGGCCGGCGCGGGCATTCACGCACCGAACTAGGCCTCCTCATCCCAAATGCCGGCAAGAGCGCATCGGTACGTATCGCGCCGCCGCGTGCTGGGCGCAACCGCGGCCACTGCACTGAGCGCGGCGGCGGGCGCAACATTCGCGCAACTCGCATCGAGCAAAACGCTGCGCATTATTCTGACGGCACCCCCCGGATCATCGATCGATGTGCTGGGTCGAGTAATTGCAGACAAATTGCGCGAGCGCAGCGGTCAAGCCGTGGTCGTCGAGAACCGGCCAGCCGCAGGCGGCACTGTCGGCACCCATGAGATCTCGAGAGCCACGCCCGACGGTGCGACGATTGGGCTGTCATTCACCGGCCCGTTGGCGACTGCGCCGTTTCTGTATTCGAAGCTGCCGTATGACCCGGTCAAAGACTTGGCACCGATCGTGCTCGTCGGCACCGCGCCGAACGTGCTGGCAGTTCCGAGCGCATTGCCGGTCAATTCGTTCAAAGAATTTCTTGCCTACGCCCGGCAACGCCCCGGGCAGTTGAACTACGCGTCGGTAGGCAACGGCAGCGCGTCACACTTGTCGATGGAATTGCTGAAGACCGAAGCCGGTTTGTTTCTGGTTCATATTCCATTCAACGGCGCACCGCCCGCCGTGCAGGCAACCGCCGCCGGTGACGTACAAGCCGTGATGTCGAACCCGACGACGCTATTGCCGGTCGTGCAGACGGGACGAATAAAACTGCTCGCAGTCACGAGCCGCGCGCGATGGCCCGCACTTCGTGAACTACCGACGATTCACGAGAGCGGCTTTCCCGGATTCGAAGCGATCGCGTGGAATGGATTCGTCGCACCGGCAGCCATGCCACGGGCGCGTATCGACGAACTCAATCGGGAGATCAACACCATTCTTGCGATGCCGGATGTGAGATCGCGCATCGAAGCGGCGGGCTGGCAGATCGGCGGCGGCACGCCGCAGTCGTTCGCAGACTTTATGCAAGCTGAGCGCGCGCGCTGGCAACCGGTGATCAAGCGCAGCGGCGCGCGCTTGGATTAGTTCATCGTGATTGCATCGGCGGCAGCGAGCGAGGACAGCAGCGCCGCATTGATTTGGCCCATCGACACTCCGACGAGTTGCGCTGCCCGCTCCGAGCCTACCGTGTCGCCGCGCTCGATCACTTCGGCCAGCGCGAGATAGACGCCATAGGCACCTTCATGAGCACGCACTGCGTCTAGCACCGGCCGCGGCAGCACGGCGGAGGTAAACAGCCTTTCGTGCGAATGCCCGGTGATCTGCTGCAACAGCGAGAATGCGCCGACAACGAACAGGTCATCGCGCATCCCACCCACCTGACTGGCGAGAGCTTCAAGAAAGAAGCCGCGTTGGACGGCCATGTAAATGAGCGGCATCGAACGCGTATTTGCCGACGACACACCAAGCAGCAGCACAAGCCAGCGCACCAGCCGTTTGTAGCCGAGCACCAGGATGGCGTGGCGCAGCGACGTGATCGGCGCAGTCAGTGCCGCAGCCGGCGCCAGCGCAGGGCTATTGATGACCGAAAGCAGCATCAAGGCGAGGCTCGGCTCATTCTTGAAGGCACGTTCCAGCGCCATCACATCGGCATCGCCTTGAATCAATCGCACGATGTCGAGCACCGCGCGCCGTGTCGGCTCAAGACCGGCGGACGGCTCGACCATCGGCTCATCAAGCGGCCAGCCGATCGTCGCCTGCGCTCCGTGTGCGAACGCCGATTCGACATCAGAGCGCGTGTGCACATCTCGCACCCACAGCGCCGACGCACCGTCGTGCGACCGGCCGCTTTCAGAATCATCGACGACCGCGGTAAACAGCCGCTGTGTGTCGCGCGGCAGCGGATGCTTGGATTGGCGCAATACGAATCTCAGCCCTCCCTGATGCGCAGCTTCGATCAGCGGTAGGTGCTTCGGGGTCATAACCTCCGCGCCGATTTCAAGGAGTACGTTGGCTTTCCTGCCCCATTCGCCGATCGCCTGCAATTCGGTGTTCAGTGAAAGTGGCGTCGGCGCGAGTACGACGATTCCGCGCGAGGACGACGTGGTCTGATCCGCCAGCGCGGCGATGACGCCACCAACCGTTGACGTCAATGACTCTGCCGTGTTGGGCGCTGGCCTGATTTCTATTCGCACTCCAAGCACACGGCGGTCACGCGTGACGATGGGTCTCCAGCCGAGGCGCAGGTGATCCAACGCGACGCCTTGGTCAGCTGCGCGGTCGGTAGCGTCGTCCAGTCGGAGAAGGGAGCCGTCCATACCTGACTTTCGGCGTCAAACCACCATCGCTTGAATTGTTGGAACCCCGAAAAGGCCGACTTCGGCGCTGCTTTAGCGGGGCGCCCCGGCTGGCCATCCCAACTGCGGTGGTGCCCTCGTCTACGCATGAGACAATCGCGCGCTTTTCGCGCCGCTGCGTGCCTTTTCGCCCCCATCTCCGGTCTTTCGACCCCCCTCGATGCCGCTTTTTGCTTCCACGATCCTGCTGTCGGCGTTTCTGCTGTTTCTGGTGCAGCCGATCATCGCGAAGCAAATCCTGCCGTGGTTCGGCGGCACATCGGCCGTCTGGACCACATGCCTCGTGTTCTTCCAGGTGGTCTTGCTCGCGGGATACACGTATTCGCATCTGACAACTCGGTATTTGTCGCCCAAGCAGCAAGCACGTCTGCACATCGCGCTGCTCGTGATAAGCCTTTTGTTTCTGCCGATTGTTCCGAGCGAAGCACTGAAGCCCGCCGCCGGTGCCGACGCCGCGCTACGCATCGTCGTGCTGCTGGTCGCGACGATCGGGCTGCCGTACTTCCTGTTGTCATCGACCGGTCCGCTGCTGCAGAAGTGGGTGGCGCCGCGCTTTCCCGAGAAGTCCGTTTATCGGCTGTTCGCGTTGTCGAACTTCGGATCGTTGATCGGGCTGCTTGCATTTCCATTCGTTATCGAGCCATTTTCGACATCGCATGCGCAATCGATCGTGTGGAGCGTCGCGTACGCAGTGTTTGCGGTCGCCTGCGCCGCGTCGGCGTGGAAGGCGTCGCACTCGATAGTGGGAGATGCAGCCGCCGGCGTGCTAGCAGCTGATCCCGAAGGTCCGGCGCCGCGCCTCGGCGATTACGCGCTTTGGCTTGCGTTTGCCGCACTCGGTTCGGTGCTGCTGTTGGCCACCACGAGCCACATTACGCAGAACATTGCGTCGGTGCCGTTTTTGTGGGTGCTGCCGCTGTCGCTGTATCTGCTGAGCTTCGTCGTCGCGTTTGAAGGTCGGCAGGGCCGCGGCTGGTATCAGCGCGCTTGGTTTCTGTTTCCTACGCTGCTGTTGCTGGTCGCGATGGCCGCGGGTTTGGAGGCCAACCGCGGCGTGCTCGACGTCAGCCTGGCAGTTCCGCTGTACACCGTCGGCATGATGATGGCGGCATTTTTCTGCAACGGCGAGCTGGCGTTGAGCAAGCCGGTGCCGCGTTACCTCACGCACTTCTACCTGACAATTTCACTCGGCGGTGCACTCGGCGGCATGCTGGTCGGCCTGGTCGCGCCGCGCGTGTTTCCGACGTACTTCGAATTGCCGGTTGCACTGGTGCTGCTCGCATCGCTCGCCGTGTTCGTGGCGCGCAAGATCAGATGGCTGGTCGGACCAGCGATCGTCGCCACGCTGGCGACCGCGTGGTTCGGCAGCGCGTACATCGGATTCCTGCGCGATGACGTTGTCTACATGCACCGCAACTTCTACGGCACGCTGCGCGTGAAGGAACAGGGCGAAGGCGATCAGCAGGTGCGCCGGCTACTGCACGGCGTGATCCTGCACGGCGAACAGCAGACGATCAATGCGGCGCGCCTCGAGCCCGGTACGTACTACGCGCGCACGTCGGGCGTTGGCCGCGCGATCGAAGCGAAGCAGAAGCAGGGCCCGGTCCGGTTGGGCTTTGTCGGTCTCGGCGTCGGCACGTTGTCGGCGTACGGACGTGCCGGTGACGTGGTGCGGTTTTACGAGCTCGATCCGGATGTGCTGGCGCTGGCGAAGAGCCAGTTTTCCTATTTAAGCTCATCCTCGGCGGCGATCGAATTCGTGATCGGCGATGCGCGCCTGTCGATGGAGCGCGAACTTTTATCCGGCGCGCTGCAGCGCTACGACGTGCTGGCGATCGACGCTTTTTCGAGCGACTCGATACCGGTGCACCTGATCACCTCGGAAGCGACCGCGCTGTTTTTTCAACATTTGAAACCCGACGGTATCCTGGCGTTTCACATCTCCAATCGCTTCCTCGATCTGAAGCCGGTGCTCGCCAACATTGCGCAAGCGAACAACTTGGCGGTGAGACTGGTAACCGATTTGCCGGCCGACGGCAGTACAGCGTCGACCACCGACTGGGTGCTGCTTGCACGCTCGCCCGCCGCGTTTGACGACGAGCGGCTTGCTGAGGTCGTCGAGGAGATCGACCCGAACCCGAACTTCTCGCTTTGGACCGATCAGTTCAACAACCTTATCGACGTATTGAAATCGAATCCGATTAACGAGCTTCGGCGACTGATCGGACTTAGCTGACTCCCACATGCCAACGCAACGCAAACCTCGCATCGTCGTCAAGAACTCGCGCGTCCATGGACGCGGCGTTTACGCAGCGCGCCGCCTCAAAGCCGGCGAGAACATCATCGAGTACAAGGGCGAGCGTATTCCCTGGAAAGAGGCCGACAGACGCCCGCCGTCGAACCCTGACGAGCCGTATCACACGTTCTTCTTTTCGCTCGACGATCAGAAGACCGTGATCGATGCCGGTGTCGGCGGCAACGCAGCGCGCTGGATCAACCATTCGTGCGACCCCAATTGTGAGACCGAGGAAACGGATGACGGCCGGGTATTCATCCAGGCGATGCGCGATATCAGGCCCGGCGAGGAACTTAACTACGACTACAGCTTGACGATCGAAGAGCGGCTGACGCCCACTCTCAGGATGAACTACGAATGCCGCTGCGGCTCCAAGAACTGCCGCGGGACGATGCTCGGACTCAGCAAGCGGCAAATGCCGAAAACTGCCAAATCTCCCAAGTCGCGACGTAAACCGGGTTGAGGTCCGGCGCATTAATCCACACGTTCGATAGCAAGAACTCTCGCTCGCGCCTAACGTCCAAACGTCGTGAAAAAATTTCTGACTCGTCCACTGACTCTGCTGCTAGGCGCGCTTACGGTTGGCGCTGGTGCGGCGGGCTGTGCGTCACTTGACGAATGGCAGCGGCAGGCAATTTTTGATCCGCGAAACGGCAGCCAGCGGTGGTTTTCCGAACCGCTCGCCGGTACCGAGCAATTCGACGTCACGCTGGCCAATGGCCACACGCTGAATTTCTGGTACGTGCCTCAAGAAGATCCCAAGAGTGCGCCCACGGTGCTGTACCTGCACGGCGCGCGCTGGAATCTGAATGGCAGCGTGTTCAGAATGGCACGCTGGGTGGATCTAGGTTTCAACGTGTTGGCGGTCGATTACCGTGGCTTCGGCAAGAGCACCGAGCTGCTTCCGTCCGAAGAAACCGCTTACGCCGACGCGCGCGTTGCACTCGACGAATTGAAACGCCGCGAGCCCGATCCCAAACGCCGCTTCATCTATGGCCACAGCCTTGGTGGCGCATTGGCGATCGATCTGGCGGCAGGCCCGCTGAAGGAATCGGAGAACGAAGTCGGCGGCATCATCATCGAATCCACCTTTACGTCGATTCCTGCTGTCGTGCGTGCGACGAAATATGGCTGGGTGCCGGGTATCGAACTCGCGGTGACCCAGCCGTTTGATTCGGCGACCAAGATCGGCAGGGTCGAGACACCGTTGCTGATCATTCATGGCACCTCCGATGGCATTGTGCCGCATGCGATGGCCGACGAGCTTTTCGCCGCCGCGGCAAGCAAATTGAAGAAGGTCATCAAGATCGACGGCGGCACGCACTCAGGCGCAAGCCGCACCGGCGGCACCACGTATCGCGATGCGGTACTCGACTTCGTGCGGAAAAGTTCGCAGCAGAGCGCTGCCGCGATCAAGGGCTAGCGGTCGACGCTCCTAGTGTCGGCGTGGTCGCTCTTTCAGGTTCGTGATCTGGCCGATTTTCCATGGCCGCATACCCAGCACGATGCCAATCGACTGCCGCTGATCAGGCGGTAACGTACTGTCGAGTTCCGCCAATTCGTTGAACTCCGCAGCCAGTCTGTCGAGCTTGCGGTGAACCACCGCGAACGATGCTGGCGAGACATCGCGGAATTCGAAACGAAAATTGCCGCCGTAGCGATCGAACTCGACCGCCAGAAATTCAGCCATCGTCCGTTGACCGTGCTTGGCGCGGATCGCACCGCTCGGCCGCAAACGTAGATGCCGCCCAACGCGGACCTTTACCTTGTTCGACGGTAGAAGCTCGATAAGCTGCAATCGGTCGAGCTTCACCAGTAACTTCGTCAGCTCGGGTTCTGTCAGCTCGTAGCGCGCCAGGATCTGCGCCGGCTGCCAGTCGTTGAACAGCAAATAGAACACTCCCATCAGGCGCGGCTCCGCGGCCAGGGCATGCTCCTGCGTCTCCGTCATTTCTTCCGGCGCGTCGCCGGCCCCGCGCGCAAGCTTTGCGAGCTCGAAAAAGTCGAGCTCGAGCGCCGCCAGTACCTGTTCGAGCCGATTCAATGTAAATGTTCGCTGAGAGAAAAGCCGCTTGACGCTGGCCTCGGACATCCCGATGCGGCGGGCCAGCTCCGCGTAGGTGATGTGCCGGCTCTTCAACACCCGCTTTAGCGAATCGATCAGTTGTTCGGTACTCATTCGTGCGCCCCCGTAGTGCCCGCAGTATCGATACTTGATACGTTATCAGCGAAGTATAGGGCTGTGCCTGCTCCTCGTCGATTCTGTGCACGCCGCGATGTCGCGGTATGCCCTAGAGGATGTATGAGTAGTTTGATCATGCAAGCAGGCGTCACTGTATTGCTGGCTGACTTCGTGTCAGGCGTGGTGCACTGGGTTGAAGACGCGTACGCGCGGCCCGGAGCGCCGCTGATCGGCTCGTTGGCAGAGGACAACCTGCGCCACCACTGGCGGCCGCGCGAATTTCTGCGCAAGACCTGGCTCGCCAGTTCGTGGGACTTGTTGCTTGCCGGCGCAATACTGATTGCAGCCGCGCTCTATATGGGCTGGCTTAGCTGGCATGTGGTGCTGTTCGCCCTACTGGTGATCAATGCAAACCAGATCCACAAGTGGGCACACATGAACAGTGCCGAAGTGCCGACTACCGTGCGTTGGTTGCAGAAGCTGCATGTTCTGCAAACGCCGCGTCACCACGGCAAGCACCACGCAGGATCGCGCACGACGCATTACTGCGTGATTACCAACTTCCTTAACCCGCTGCTCGAGGAGGTGATGTTCTGGTCGCGTGTCGAACGCGTGATCGAACGCATCACCGGCGTCAAGCGCCGCAGTGAAGCCGAAGAGTTGAAGCTGCTCGGCCTGTCAGCGGCTTGATATACGCCGCTTAAGCTTAGGTTGCCGCGCCGGGCGAAAGCTCGGCGCGGCGCAGCCGCAACGAATTGCCAATCACCGATACCGACGACAACGCCATCGCCGCCGAAGCGATGATCGGACTGAGCAGCCAGCCGGTCAGCGGATAAAGAACTCCCGCGGCTATCGGTACGCCGGCAGCGTTGTAAACGAACGCGAAGAACAGGTTTTGCCGGATGTTGAGCATCACCGCGCGCGACAGCAGGCGCGCACGCACAATGCCGTTCAAATCGCCCTTGACCAGCACGATGCGCGCCGATTGCATCGCGATGTCGGTGCCCCCGGTTCCTGCCCCTTTCCCATTGCGATGCCGACATTGGCGGCTGCCAGGGCGGGGGCATCGTTGATTCCGT
>CAWEAZ010000013.1:0-12905 GCA_963807155.1 uncultured beta proteobacterium | reverse complement strand
CAGCGATCGGCATCGCCTTCGTGCTCGCCGGCATTTTCCTGGTTGTGCGGCCGATCGGGACTGATATCGCTCGCTTTGGGTGTCGGCGCTGATTCTTTCGCGGCGCGCTGTTGCTTGCAGGGCTATACATGTTGCAGCCGAACGAAGCCGCGATTCTGCTGCTGTTCGGCGAGTATGTCGGAACCGACCGGTCCGAAGGGCTGCGCTGGGCCAATCCGTTTTATAAGAAACAGAAGATCAGCTTGCGTGCGCACAACCTGAACGGCGAACGGCTGAAGGTCAACGACAAGCGCGGCAACCCGATCGAGATCGCGGCGGCGATCGTCTGGAGAGTGCGCAACACTGCGCAGGCGGTGTTTGATGTCGAGGATTACGACGAATATGTCCGGCGTGCAGGCTGAAACGTCGGTTCGCTACCTGGCATCGAGTTATGCCTATGACGAAGGCGAGCACGAGGCCGCAACGAACCGACTTTGCGTGCCAGCCAATCGAAAGTGACCGCGGCGCTGATCCGCGAGCTGGCAGACCGACTGGAGCCGGCGGGCATCGTCGTCGAGGATGCGAAGCTCACTCACCTTGCCTACGCGCCCGAGATCGCGCAGGTGATGTTGCGGCGGCAGCAGGCCGAGGCGATTATTGCCGCGCGCAGCAAGATCGTGCACGGCGCGGTCAGCATGGTCGAGATGGCGCTCAACGGACTGTCCGAGCGCGGCATCGTCGATCTCGACTCCGAGCGCAGGGCCGCGATGGTGTCGAACCTGTTAGTGGTGCTCTGCTCCGAAAACGATACGCAACCGGTGATCAACACCGGCACGCTGTATCAGTAAGCGCACGGCGATGAATGCGCTGGTGCTGTGGATTCCCGGAACGCTGCTGGTGATTATCGGTGCGCTGCTGCTTGGGCTGGGCCGGCTTGATCTCCCGGTCGCCCTTGCGATGATCGGCAGCGGCATCGCTCTCGAAACCGTCGGCACGCTGCTTTGGATACGCCAGCGCAAGCCACCGGGTCGCTAACCGAAGCTAGGCATCCAAGAGTGACGGGCGCGGAGAAAAAGGCGTTTCTGCTGCGGGTCGACCCCGCTTTGTGGGCGGAGCTCGAGCGGTTAGCGTCAACCGAGTTGCGCTCGGTGAACTCGCAGATCGAATTCATGTTGCGCGAGGCGCTCGAGCGACGCGGCATTCGACCGAAAGCGTCGAAGAAATCTCACGCCAGCTAACTCAAGCAGTGCGCGCCCCGTCGACCGGAAACTCGACGCCCGAAATAAATTCCGCAGCGTCGCTCGCCAGATAAACCGCCGCCGCGGCAACGTCGGACGGCCGGCACATCCGGCCAAGAGGAATGGTCGCCAGAAACTTCGCTCGATTCTCTGGTGTATCGGGCATGCCCATGAATTGTTCGAGCAGGCCGGTCTCGCCGATCACCGGGCAGATCGCGTTGACTCGAATGCGATCGGGTCCCAGTTCGACTGCGAGCGACTTCGACAGCAGATTCACGGCACCCTTGCTGGCGTTGTACCAAGTCAGGCCTGGGCGCGGACGAATACCTGCTGTGGAACCGATATTCAGAATCACCCCGCTCTTGCGCTTGCGCATCAACGGCACTACCGCGAGCACCATGTGATAGATCGACTTGACGTTGACCGCGAACACCTTGTCGAACGTCGCTTCATCGACGTCGAGAAGCGGCATGTTGGTGTGCGTCGTGCCGGCGTTGTTGACGACGATGTCCGGCGGGCCGAACTGATCAACGCACGAGCGCACCAGCGCATCGATATCGGGCCGCAGCGAAACATCGCAGTGCGCGAATACCGCGGCCGGACCTAGCGACCGCGCCAGCGTCTCGCCCTTGCTGCGTTCAAGGTCGCCGATAACAACCCGCGCGCCCTCCGCTACGAAGGCGCGTGCGATGCCTTCACCGAATCCGCCGGCGCCGCCGGTGACGATCGCGACCTTGCCTTCCAGCTGGTTCACGCGTTCTAAGCTCATCGGCGGCCGGTGATCTCGGCGTAAAACGCATCGCTGGTCGGCTTGCGGCCTAGAAAGGCCTCGACCAGCGCCTGCGGTGGGCGCTGCCCGCCCGACGCGAGGATCGTTTGCCGATATCGGCGCCCAACCTCCGGGCTCATCAACTTGCCGTCAAACGCGGACAACATGTCAAGTGCCAGCACCTGCGACCACATGTACCCGTAGTAGCCCGCTGCGTAGCTTCCCATCAGATGACCGAAACTCGCGGGCAACATCGAGCCGTCCACATGACCGAGCCGGGTCTTACCTTCAAGTTCGGCCCATGTCGGCATCGCTGCCGGCGGAACACCCGTATGCAGCTTCATGTCGTAGGCCGCGTACTCGCGTTGGCGCGCAAAGCGAATGCCCTGCCCGTACTTGCGCGCCGAATCGAGTTGTTCGATCTGCGCGCTGGTCAAGCGTGGACAGTCGGGACATATCTCCGCCAACAGTTTCAGCGCTTCTTCGCGCCGTGCCCATTCCTCGAACATCTGCGAAGGCGCCTCGACAAAGTCGCGCTTGACCGACGTACCGCTTTGATCGGCGTAACGCGTCTTCGAGAGGACACCGTGCAATACGTGGCCGAATTCGTGCAACATCGTTTCGAGCTCGTCGTGGTTCAACCCCTTGCGGTCGAAATTCGTCACCAATACGGAGATCGGTGTGCGCTTCGCAAGCGTCGATCCCGCGCGCACGGCAAACGCCGCCGCGTGGTTGTACTTGCCCTCGCGTGGATAAAGGTCGAGGTAGACGCCGCCGATGAATGCACCGAGCTTTCCCGACGAATTTTTCCCTGACCCTTGCTCGAAAACGTCGAAGTAGCGCACGTCCTCGTGCCACACGGGCACCTTGCGCTCCACGAACGCAATTCCGTACAGGCGCTCGGCCAGCTTGATTGCGTATTGAATGCTTTTGTCGGTTGGGAAGTAGGCACGCAGCGCTTCCTGATCGATCTTGAAACGCGCGCGACGCACACGCTCCTGGTGAAACGCCAGGTCCCAGCGATAAAACATCGGCACCGCCGGATCGGTGCCTGTGAACTTCGCCTTGTCGGCGCGCAACTCGGCCAGCTCGCGCGCTTCGACCTCATCAACTGCGGCTTGCACCTTGGCTAGAAATTCGTTCACCGCCGCGGGTGTCTGTGCCATGCGACGCTTGATCGCGTAGGTTGCATAGTCCGGCATGCCGTGCAGCTGCGCCAACTCGTAGCGCAGCTTGAGGGTTCGATCGAGCAGTGCGAGATTTTGCTCGCCACCCTCGCGGTTCTTCGCCATCCATACCTTGCGCCGCGCCGCTTCGCTGGTCGCGTTCTGCATGAACGGCACGACGGTAGGCGAGTCGAGACCGAGCACCAGATTGCCGTTGGCATCACGTTTACGTGCCGCGAGCCATGCATCAGGCATTCCGGCCGCTTCCGCCGGCGTCAGTACAACGGTGGTCGGATCTTCGTTGACGTTCTTGCCGAACTGCAGGTCGAGGCGCTCGATCTCATCTGCGATTTCCTGCGCGCGCTTGCGTTTGTCGGGCGGTAGCGTCGCCCCGCCGTCCTCGAACTTCTCGATCAGATCCTGCTTGAACGTCTGCTCGATCGCATCCTTCGGATTGAGCGCGCGCACGCGCCGATACAAAGGCTCGCTCTGCGCCAATTCCGTTTCGAACGGTAAGAGCTTCTCCAGGCACGTCTGCGCAGCATCACGCGTCGCCTTGTCGGTCGCGACGTTTTGCAGCAGGTAGATCGGATACGCGAAGTCCGCATACTGAATTGACAGCCGGTTCCAGTCCGCAAAGACACCCGAATCCTTCTTCGATTCAATCGCCTTTTTGGTCGCACGTGCCTTCGCGAGTTCGCTGTCGCAGCGAGCAGTGATCGTGGCGGCGTCGAACAGCGGAATCAATGGGCGCGCGGGAGCAGCGGCCACGGCACCGATCACGATTGCACCGGCAGCTGCGGCCAGATGTTTGATCTTCATTATCGGATTCACTATTGGTTCTTGCGTTGCTGCCACTGCACGTCGGCGCCGCCCGCTTCTCGATTCAGAACGCGCGCCAGACACAAACAGCAGATCGGATAGTCGATTTAAATATTGCCGCGGCCCGTCATTGATATTGTCCTGCTTGCCGAGCGCCACCAGCGCGCGTTCGGCGCGCCGGCACACGGTACGACACACGTGCGCGACCGCGGCCGCAGGTGAACCGCCGGGCAAGATGAATTCGGCAAGGCGCGGAAGATCGGCGTTGTAATGCGCCAGCCGCGCATCGAGTCGTGCGACTTGTTTATCGCTGATCATCGAATAGCCAGGGATCGCGAGCTCGCCGCCGAGATCGAACAAGTCGTTCTGGATCGCAGCCAGATCGCTGCGTATCGAGTCCGACAGTTCCCCCGTCAGCAACACACCGATGTTCGAGTTGAGCTCATCGACATCGCCCATCGCCGCGACCCGCAGATGATCCTTGCTAACACGCGTGCCGTCGGCCAGGCCAGTGGTGCCATCGTCACCGGTGCGAGTTGCGATCTGCGATAGTCGGTTGCCCATAGAATGGCCCTGTAGCCAGAACAAAGGACGCCATTATGAATGCGCCTTTATTCCCGCACCGGTTGCGCAAGCCGTTGCCTGCCGGGTTCATCGACAGCCTGCAGACAATCTTCGGCGGGCGACTGTCTACCGCCGATGCAGTGCGGGAGCACCATGGCCGTGACGAGTCACCGTACCAGCCGATGCCGCCGGACGCCGTGGTCTTTGCGCACTCGACCGAGGAAGTGGTTGCACTGGTCGGTCTGTGCTCACGCCATCGCGTGCCGCTGATTCCTTATGGCGTTGGTACGTCGCTCGAGGGGCATCTGCTCGCGCTGCAGGGCGGCGTCAGCGTGGATCTGTCGCAGATGAATAAGGTACTCGCGATCAACCCTGAGGATTTGACGGTTACCGTACAGGCCGGCGTCACGCGCAAACAGTTGAATCAGGAGATTCGCGACACGGGGTTCTTTTTTCCGATCGACCCCGGCGCCGATGCCACGATCGGCGGCATGAGCGCAACCGGCGCGTCGGGCACCAACGCCGTGCGCTACGGAACGATGCGTGAGAACGTCCTGGCGCTAACAGTCGTCACAGGTGAGGCGAAGGTCATTCGCACCGCGCGGCGCGCAAGAAAGTCCAGTGCAGGCTACGACCTGACCCGGCTTTTTGTTGGCAGCGAAGGCACGCTCGGTGTGATCACCGAAATCACGCTGCGGATCTACCCCCATCCCGAGGCAGTTTCCGCCGCATCATGTTCGTTCCCGACCGTCGAAGATGCCGTGCAGACGACGATCGCGACGATTCAAATGGGTATTCCGATCGCACGCTGCGAATTGCTCGATGCGCTGACCGTGAAGGCAGTTAACGCGCGCGACAAGCTCGGGCTGCCCGAGATGCCCTTGCTGTTGTTCGAGTTTCACGGGTCGGCAGCGAGCGTCGCTGAACAGGCCACGATGGTCCAAGAGATCGCGCGCGAACACGGCGCTGCCGCCTTCGAATGGGCCACGCGCCCCGAAGACAGGACGCGCCTGTGGGAGGCGCGCCACAACGCGTACTTTGCATGTCTGCAACTCAAACCAGGATGCCGCAGTTTCACCACCGACGTGTGCGTGCCAATCTCGCGGCTCGCCGAATGCATTGCTGACACCGTTCGCGACACCGAGCAATCTTTCCTGCCCGCGCCGATCCTGGGACACGTAGGCGACGGAAACTTTCATTGCGCCATCCTGGCCGATACGACGAAGCCTGAAGAACTCGCCGAAGCCGAGCGGCTGAACAAACTGATCGTCACTCGCGCGCTCGCAATGGACGGCACCTGCACCGGCGAACACGGCGTCGGCATGCACAAAATGGATTTCTTGCGCGAGGAACACGGCGACGACGCGCTCGAACTGATGGCGCGCATCAAGCGGTCGTTTGACCCGCTGGATATCTTGAATCCGGGGAAGGTCGTGCGCGTCTGAATTTGGACGCGGCTGTTAGTTCACTGCTGGTGGCCGGCAGCGTCAATCCAAGCGCAGAACGCTGCGAGTCGCTCAGCCCGCCGAGCAATTCCATTGCATGGTCGTAGCCCTGCTTCACGATGTCGTCAAAACGCGACCATTGAAGCAATCCCACTCTCTGCAGCGGTGGACTGAAATACAGGTCGGTCAGCTCACGCAACTGCTGCTGACGCGATGTGCTGTACAAAATCGTGACGTTCAACAAATACGCCGTCAACGATGGCAGGCGGTAACGTCGCTTGCTGCGCGGCCGCAGCCGATCAAGCAACAATTGCCAGCTGCCAGGCATTTCGTCGAACTCCAGCCGGCGCGGGTTACGCGCACCCAGGTCAACACCGATCACCGTGCCGACCCCGCGCATATCGCGCATCACGTCAACGGGAAAATTGTTGAAAGTACCGCCATCGCACAGCAGATCGCCGTCATGCACAACCGGCGGCAATGCGCCCGGGATCGCGATGCTGGCCAGCAGCGCGTGCGCGAGATCGCCGCTGACGATCTGCTGCTCGCGCGCCTGCGAGTAGTTGGTCGCGACGCAAAAGTATGTCTTCCATAAATCTTCAACGCTGATCGAGCAGCCGACAAGTTCCGCGATTGATCCGTTAATCGCGGCTCGCACGCGGCGGCCCTTGATCAGCGACATCAACGGCAACCAGTTGAAATCGCCAGTCGGATTGGTGCTGAAGGCCTTGCGCGCGATGTTGGTCGCGTCTTCGACTGGCGGGTCGGCAGCCACCAACGCAGCCAATACGGCACCAATGCTGGTGCCACCGATGCAGTCGATCTCGACACCGTGCTCCTTCAGGGCGCGCCAGACTCCGAGATGCGCGAAGCCGCGCGCGCCGCCGCCGGCAAACACCAACCCGATGGCCTTGCGTGCCAGCAGGCGGGCAAGGCGCGCTACGTCGCGCTCGAGGTCAGAACGAATGTGAACGTGTCCGGTGACTGCGCGGCGCGCCAACCACTCGCGCGTGGCTCGCGGCGTCGTTAGCGCTGCTGGATGCAGCAGCACCAGGATCTCACTTGCTTCGATGCGCGCGGGACGTTCGGCAAGGCACGCCTGCTCAATCGCATGCACGGCCGGCGGCTGCGTGGCGTCAGCAATCAAAAGGAGCTCGTCGCTGTGACTGATGCAGCGCCGGGTCCAGGAAGTGGGACTTGCGTGCGCCAGCAACAAAACAAAATCATGCTCAGCTTCAATCGCATCGAGTGCCAGCGCGATGCTCTGCTCTGCGCGCGGAGCGGTGCTTAGCGCAATGCCAGGCGTTCCCACGGCGCGATCGACTTCTTCAGCATCGATCACACACACGCGCCCGTACCGTTTCAACTGCTGCGCCAATCGCCGCCCAAAATCCTCCAGTGCAATACCGCCAGTAATCGGCAGCAGGCCGACTGTGACGGGAGGCGCCACCGGTAACCGCTGGTGTTCGGTCTGCAGACGGCGAATGATCTGGCGAGTAAATGTGATCGACAGCGTAGGGCTGAGCGCGAGCAACTCGTCGAAGTGCCGCCTATCTAGCCTCACCAGCACCGAGTTGCGCAGCGCGATGACCGTGGCGGATCGCGGCTCGCCCGTGTACAGGCTCATCTCGCCGATGAGCTCGCCACGCGACATTTCGCGCACCATTCGTTGCGAGCCGCCCTCACCCCGTAAATAAACGCGCAACCGTCCGCTGATGCAGAGATAGGCGGAATCGCCGGACTCACCCTGTTCCATCAGAACTTCGCCGCCCGTCAGTTCGATCCACTGCAAATGTTGCTGCAGGAAGGCGAGCGCCAGTGGCGCAGCGTCGCCCAGCAGCACTTGCAAGTGTTGCGTTAGAAGCGCGTCACGATGCGGCGGCCTTGCCGTCTCTTTGCTCATGGCTGCGCTTGATCAGCTCACCGAGTGCTCGGCTTGCAGCTCGTCGCTCAGCGCGCGTACGCGTGACGCAAGCAGCAAACTGATGTTCAGCAGGAGTTTCCCAAACACTTGCGGATATTCCGCGACGAGCTGATCGTATTGCTCACGCTGCAGTTCGAGAACGATCGCATCGCTTTCCGCAATCGCGTCTGCCGAGCGCGCGGCCCCGGCCAGCAGGCCCATGTCGCCGACCACCACGCCGGGCGCAAACGAAATCAGCCGCCTTCCGTGTGGAGCGTCATCCTCGGCGTCCTTTTCTGGCAGCCAGATCCCGATCTGCCCTTGCAACAACACGAACATCGAGTCACCCGGGTCGCCGGACCGAAATACGAACTCACCCTTCGCAAAGCGACGCTCGCTCATCAGTGATTCCAGCAGTTCGGCCTCTTCTGCTTCAAGCCCCGAACCGGCAAGAGCTTGTGCAAGCGTCAGCGATGCGTCGTCGCTTGGAGTACGGGCAATCGTCGCCAACAAACAGTCTTCGGCGTGCTCCAGCGCGCGGTCGGCGTCAGCAAAAAAGTGGGTATCGGCAAGCCGTTCATGGACGTCCATATCGCGGATCATCCTCATGCGGGCGTCGCGCGGCGTCAAACCGGCGAATAGCAGATGCTTACCAGCGCGCAGCACGTTATCAGCCGCCTGTAACAGCACACGCGCACCACTCGCATCCACCTCAGTGACGCGCCTGAAGTCGATCACTATCTGATCCGAAACGTGGACCAGGCGCTCGATTTCCTCGTCGGCTGCCTCTGCAGTGCCGAAGAACAACGCGCCATCGAGCTCTATTAGCGCAATCCGCTTGCCGTGAACGCGTAACGATTCGGCTTCGTGTGCCGGCCGGACCTTGCGCGAACTGCGACGATCGGCATGAATGATCTTACGGATAGGACGCTTGCTGTTGCTACGAATGAACATCAGGATCGACACCAGTACGCCAACGCCGATTGCTAGCGGCAGCGATATGAAGACTGCAATACCTGCCACCAGCAGCATGATTCCGTAGCTTTGCGCGAGCGCGCGCGGCACGCGCCATTTGAGGCCCTGTCGCCACAGCACGCCGGTGGCGAGCCGCGTCCATGCATCGACCAACGTATAAGCGACGGCTGCAAAGACACCGGCGACCGCCGCCATCGGCACGAAGCTCATAAAAGGAAGGCCAATGGCGAGCGCAAGCAGCAGGCCGATCGCGAAAAAAAACCGCGACATGCCGGTGATCCCGCCGGCGTCGACATTGACCTTACTACGGCTGACGGCACCAGCACTCGCCACCCCACCGATGAAACCAACGGCGACGTTTGCGATCCCCTGTTGAAGCAGTCCGCGCTCACGGTCATTACGTTGATGCGTAAATTCATCGATGGTCGAACCTGCCAGCGCCGTCTGCAGGCTCGACACGAACGCAGCCGCAGCGGCGAACTGGATGACCACCCAGAGCTTGTCGCGCAGCAGACCGTCGCCCAGCCGTTCAAATATGGGCGTCATCGCGCCGATACCGGGCCAGTCGAAGCGCGGCGCCTGGAACAGCGGTCCGAGTGCACTTGATAGTGGCGTAAGGGCCAGCAAGTGGTGCAGCGCTGTGGCGGCTAACAAGGCCATCAAATACGCCGGCACCCGCCGCGTCCATCGTGGCGGTCGAACTGCAAGCAGCAGTGCAATTAACCCAACGACTAGGGCCAGCGGCTGTGCGTGTCGCCAATCGACCGCCCCTTGCCCGGCAGGCAAACCGAGCAAATGTGGCAGCATCGCCAACACCATTAAAACGGCAGTGCCGTTCATGTAACCGGCATGAACCGGATAAGGCACGTAGCGAACCAAGCCGCCCAATCTGAGCCATGCAAGCAGCACCTGCATGATGCCGGCCAGCACGGTGGCAAACGCTACGAAAGCCAGCAGTAAGGGTATCGCCGGCCGCCCGTCCGCCGACAGAAATCGCGGATCAATGACCAGCGCACCCATAAGCGCCGGCACCAGCAGCGCCAGCGCGGCGCTGGGACCGCTTAGCAGCGGCCCGCGCCCACCCATCGCGAACATCGTCACACTGGCAATCGCGGCTGAACAAGCCCCCAGCACGAAGCCGAGCGGCGCGTGCTCTGGCCCGAGTCGCGAGTACGCAACGAGGCCATAGCTGCCCTCGATTGCGAGCATCACGATCGCTGCTGTCAGCCCACCGGCGATATCACCGCGGGCGATACCGCGGCTACTGAATAACGATTTCGACCAGTCCGACCACGCCGCCGCACGGCTCATTGTTCTCCCCAAGACCGAAGCGGCGCACCCCTGAACAAGTATTCACTTACACGGCAACAGGCAATACTTTTAGGTAGCGGCACGGCGGTGCAGCATACCAAGGCGTGAGACGGCGGTTTTTGGTGCGCCGTGGCTGGAGCAAGACCTGACAGACGGTGCAACGAAGCCGTTGACGCGATGGCTGCAATTGTCCAAGCTTCGGGGCCGCAGTTCCAGAAGAGTGCGTTAAAAGCCCGTATATTCGCGCGATCAGGCCAGCCGAAGGTGCGGTTGGCGATCTACAAATTCACAGAGGCAACGACCATGCGTTTTTTCAAAGTTGGATTTCTTTTTGCGACAGCGATGTCGGTTGCAACTTCAGCGTTCGGTGCAGCCGGAGTGATCACCCCCCAGGTAACGCCGCTGACGTCACCGGTGACTTACAGCACCACTGGCACAAATTCGTCGCCTCCGCTCGAAACATACGTTGCATACACGCTCAACTTCACCAACACCGGCGGCAATACGATCAACGACGCGCGTTTCACGTTTGTGGCATCGGCAACCGATACGGCCGAAACAGTCGCGCTGTTTAACCCAGCGGTCTATTTGCCGGCCGGCTGCACGCAAACCGGCGTTAATTCTTTCGCCTGCACAAAGAAGCCAGCTTCAAGCGGCGAAAGTTTTTTCACCCAGCCGATCGTCGTGTTCTTCAGGGCGCCGGTAAAAGTCGACGTCAACACCGTTGGCGGATGCGCTGGGCAGCGACTTCGTGAACGTCGGCGGCGAGCTCGTTTATGCGGAAGGAACAAGCGGTAAGAACCCGCGACCAAATTCGGCCACGACATGGACCGGGCCGAGCGTGAGCCTCGGGACGACCGACCCAATCAACGTCAGGTCGGCGTTGCCGCAAAGTGGCGGCAGCTTCTTTACGGGCAACGGCGCAACAACCATGGCCTCTGATCCGTTCGCGGTTAAGGTCACCGTTCCGGCAGCACCGACCTTCTCGACCGCAGAACTTCTCGAATCGGATGTGACCACGAACATCAATTGCACCGAGCCTTGGAAATTTCATTCGGTGCTTTGGGGTAGAGGTCACGATTCCAGATATCGTTTTCACGGCCGCAAGCGGCACCTTCATGACGTTCGTTCTTCGCGTCGATGCGTCGAACATAAAGACCGGCACGAAGATCAGCGACGTCCTCATTCAGTACAACGATGGCACCAACATCCACAATGTCAGGCAGCTTTGCGACACAGATCCAACGACTCCCAGGTCCAGATGGCATTCCCTGCATTGCCAAGGCCGTGTTCTACAAGAACAAGTCGGTTGCCGGCTGGACACCGCAGCTAAACGTCGGCTTCGGGTTCAGCTGCTCAACCTCGGGAACGGCGGCTTCGCCATGTTCTGAGTCTCGACCGTCGCTAGTGTTCTGACATCGCGGGGCCGCGCATGCGAATGCCGGCCCCGCGTTCACGATGGCCTGCGTTCAGACGCTGTCCAGTTCGTTGGCCCATGCCCTGGAACGTGCGGCTGAAACGACATCGCCCTTCGAGTTGTAGAGCGCGATCGCCTCGCCGATGACTTGGCGCGCCTCGTTGGCTTTCCCAGAAATCCGCAGCACCGCCGCGAGTTCGGAGAGAGCGTCAGCCTGCAAGCTGAGGGCCTCGGTTCGACGCACCATTTCAAGCGCAGTCCGCGCAAGTTCTTCAGCCAGAGCTGTATTTCTGGCACGCGCAACGATCGGCGCACGGATCGAACGCCACAATGCCTGCGATTCAATGTCGTCCGCCGCAGTGGCCGCCTCCGCGGTCTGGGACAAAATAAGTGCTTCGTCGTCGCGACCCTGATCGCGCACGACACGCGAGAGCAGCGCCGCGATGGTCGACAGATAGTAAGTCTCGCCTATCTTCGCAAGGAACTCGTAGTCAGCGCGGACCTCACGCTCTGCGGTAGCAAGGTCGCCGCCATGTAACTCGACACGGACAAGATCGATGCCAGTCGACGCGGTGTTAACCCCCTGCCCGAGGTCGCGCAGCATCGTCCGTCCTTTATGGAAAAGTCGACGTGCCTCTTCCGGCTCACCATTCATCGCTTTTAACTGGGCCAGGACGCACATGACCTTGCATTCCACTTGGCGATCCGTCAAGCCGTCGGCGATAAGTCGCTCGCACTGGACAATGGCCTGTCCGACCGGAGTCGGTCCATAGAGCGCAAAGTACGATAGGTAGCCGCCGATTTTTGCAATCAGGCGATCATTGCCCGCTAGCCGTGCGTGCGCTATCGAACGCTCCGCCGCCATGCTTCCGAGGCTGTATTGACCCGCCCTTGCACGAACAATGACGATCAGTCGCCATGCCGCTGCAAGCTCGCTATGTGCACTCTCGCTCTCAAGAATAGGGATGACCTCCTGGGCGGTTTTAAGCGCCACTTCGCTTGAGTCGCCAAGCTCGCCGCTGTACAGACTGCTGAATATTCCTACCAGCTTGCTCGACGCAATGAGCCGCTGGTTGGAGATACGATCGGCTGCTACGCGAGCCTCCTCTACCGCGGACCGCGCTCCGGCGAAATCACCCAGTCCGATCAAGGTCTCACCGAGCTCCGGAAGAAGTTCAGCACGATGCGGATCGTCCGTGGCAAGCAGTGCCGCTGCGCGTTGGAACAGATTGGCTGCCGCGTGCATGTCCCCACCGGCGAATGCTCGGCGTGCGGCCGATGCGAGCCGGCGCGCTCCATCGCGCCCGATCGCCGCG
>CAWEAZ010000012.1:0-24655 GCA_963807155.1 uncultured beta proteobacterium | reverse complement strand
GCGGCCGTTGTCGTTTTTGCACACGTCTACATGCCGACTTTTCAGCTAGCCGCAACGTCGTAACCGCGGCCTAATGCCGACAAGTTCTCAACCATGAGAACCCTTCCGCGACCGGGCGCGGCGGAATCATCAGCGCCCACTTTAGATGAGGTCCATATGAATCGCTTCAAAGCAATTGGCTCAGCCTTTGTTCTAGTTCCCGCTCTGGCTCTGCTGTCGACGCAAGCTCGTGCCGAATTCAAATGCGATTCGCCGACAGTACGTGTCGACCGCATCGCGTGCGAGAAGGCGAAAGAAAGTCCGAGTGCACTGCGTCGGTACATAGAGCGCATGAGAATTATCGAAAGCCTTGACTTTTCGGATTACGTCAACGAGGCGCAAGCAGGCTGCCTGGGCGCAAAACGAATCTAACCGCGCCCCTACGAAGAAAGCGTCCGCTCACTCGGCCGAATTCGTGCAGGAAAATCCGGGTGCGTAACGATGATCAAGCTTGGCGCGGCAGCTCAATGCCGCGCACTTCATGCGCGAGGCGCTGAAAATACGCAGCGAACTCCGGGTCTTCACCCTTGAGAAGATGGGGCAGCCGATAGAAGAAAGCGTCGCGCTGTAGCCACTCGCGCATGAAGTCTTCCCATGAATTCCAGCGACGGCGCTGGGCCGGCGTCATGTCGTCGCTGTGCGCGGTCAGATACGCGCGCTCGAGCAGCGAGATCAGCATGTCGAAGATCAACAGCATGCGTTCTTGCTGCTCGGGGATAAATCGGGCGTTACCGCATTGCTGCGCAGATGAAGATCGGGGTTATCGATCGCGACGCGTAGAAAATCGTTGTAGGCGTCCGAGAGTAGTTGATAGACCTCGTCCTCCTCGTTACGCCGCTCGCGCCGCTGCTCGAGCAAGAACACGCCGATGGCCAGCGGCAAGCCGATCACGGTGACGACGTAGCTCGCGATTTCCCACCACTCGACGCTCATCGCTAGCTTCCGTAACGGCGCAGTGCCGCCAGATCGATGATGCGGATGCTGCCGTATTCGACTTCGACCAGCTTCGCGCGTGCCAGCACCTGCAACGCCTGGTTAACGCGCTGGCGCGATACTCCAGACAGATAGCCGATTTCTTCCTGCGAGATCTCGAGTTCGTTGCGATGACCGGGGTACAGACGCGGGTTGAACATCTCGGCCAGGCAGCGCGCGACGCGTGCATCGGGTTCGAGCATCCGCTCGTACTCGACCAGCCCAATGAACTGACCCAGACGCTCGTTCAGTTGCAACAACAGGAATCGGTTGAACGCGATGCTGGTCGACAGCAGCCAATCAAATGTCGAGCGCGGCATCCATGCCATTCGGGTGTCACGCAGGGCGACGATGTCGTACTTGCGGGCCTCGCTCTTTAGCAGTGAGCCTTCGCCGAACCAGCCAGCGGCGCCGATGCCGGTGAACGTCACACTCTTGCCCGCCGCCGAGACCGAACTCATTTTGACAAGTCCTTCGATGACGCCGGTCCATGCCTCGACGATTTCACCTCTGCGCATCACCACCGTGCCGCCTGGAAAGCGCCGTTCCTCAACCTCCGTCGTGACCCGCTTGCGCTGGCCCAGGTCGAGGCCGGTCCACCATGCGCTGGCGGCCAGCATGTCGACCAACTGAAGCGGTTGAGGATCGAGTTCCGACATAGAGCCTTAGGGCGAACAGGCCCGACATTCTCGCGCAGACTGTCGCCGCGACGACAGTTTGCCAAGCAGCGGCGCTTTACCGTTCGAAATTGTCGCGCGACCGGTGAAGTAAGCTAGCTCGCTTACGGTGCGGCACAACCGGCGACGCGATACAAATCGCGCAATCAAGGAGACAACCTGTGAATTCCGTGCCCGGCGCTGACACTTTTCCGCGCTTGCTCGCGCACCACGCGAGCACACGTCCGCGTGCGACCGCGATCCGCGAAAAGGATCTCGGAATCTGGCAGAGCTGGACGTGGCAGCAGATGCACCAGGAGGTGAGCGAGATCGCGGCCGGGCTCTTGCAGGCCGGCTTCAAGCGTGGCCAGCATCTGGCGATCATCGGAGAAAACCGTCCGCGCCTGTATTTCACGATGACGGCGGTGCAGTGCCTCGGTGGCATACCGGTGCCGATGTACCAGGACGCCGCCGCCGCCGAGATGGTGTTCGTGTTCGATAACGCCGAGATTCATTTCGCGGTGGTGGAAGACCAGGAGCAGGTCGACAAGGTGCTGGAGATTCGCGAGAAAGTGCCGCACTTGCAGCACATTTTTTACGACGACGCGCGCGGCCTTCGCAACTATCAGCAGCCCGGCCTGCAATCGTATGAAGCGTTACGCGCGAGCGGCCGGCAGTTGTTGCAGCAGCAACCTGCGGTCATCGAAGACGAGATAAAAAAGGGCGCGCGACCGATGTCGGCGCGATGTTTTACACCTCGGGCACGACCGGACATGCCAAAGGTGTCGTGCTTGGATACGACAACCTGATCGCGGCCGGGCGTGCGGGCGCCGAGATGGAGGCGCTGAGTTCGGACGAACAAGTTCTCGCGTACCTGCCGATGGCATGGATCGGCCAGAATATTTTTTCGTATACGCAGTGGCTGGTGTGCGGCTTTACCGTGAACTGCCCGGAGTCGGCGGCAACAGTCACCGCGGACATGCGCGAGATCGGCCCCACCTACTACTTCGCTCCGCCGCGCGTGCTCGAGGCATTGCTGACGCAGGTGATGATCCGGATGGAAGACGCCTCGGCGATCAAGCGGCGCATGTTTCACTATTTCATGCGCGTCGCGCGCAACGTCGGCGGAAGATTATTGGACAGGGAGCCGGTCGCCGTTGCCGACCGGCTACTTTATTCAATCGGCGACTCGCTCATTTATGCGCCGCTGCGCAACTCGCTCGGCATGAGCCGTGTCAGGGTTGCGTACACGGCCGGTGAGGCGATTGGCCCCGATCTGTTTACGTTCTATCGCTCGCTCGGCATCAACTTGAAGCAGCTGTATGGCTCGACCGAAACGTCGGTGTTTGTGTGCGTGCAGGAAAACGGCGGCGTCAAGGCAGACACGGTCGGTCCTCCGGTCAAAGGGGTCGAAATCAAGCTGACCGACACCGGTGAGATCCTGATTCGCTCACCGGGGCTGTTTCGCGAGTACTACAAAGCGCCCGAGGCGACGCACGAAGCGAAGGATGCCGAAGGCTGGTTTCACACGGGTGACGCCGGCTACTTCGATCAGGGCGGTCACTTAAAGATCATCGATCGTGCGAAGGACGTGGGCAAGCTCGCGGACGGGACGCTATTCGCTCCCAAGTACATCGAGAACAAGCTGAAGTTTTTTCCGACGATCAAGGAAGCCGTCGCGTTCGGCGACCAACGCCAGATGGTCACTGCGTTTCTCAACATCGACATGGAAGCCGTCGGCAACTGGGCCGAGCGTCATAACTTGCCGTATGCCGGCTACACCGATCTGGCGGCAAAGCCTGAAGTCCTTGCGCTGTTGCGCGAGTCCGTCGGCAAGGTCAACGCCGACCTCGCCAACGACCCGGCACTCGCCAACGCGCAGATTCATCGCTTCATCGTGCTGCACAAGGAGCTCGACGCCGACGATGACGAGCTGACACGTACGCGCAAGGTCCGCCGCCGCTTCATCGGCCAGAAGTTCGATCAACTCGTCGATGCGATGTACGGCGGGCTAAATGAGCAGTACGTCGAAACCGCAGTCAAGTTCGAGGACGGCCGCACCGGCAAGATCAGCGCAACGCTGAAGGTGATCGACGCCGAAGTATTTTCCGCGCTGAAAAAGGCGGCCTAGTTAATGACTCCGCGCACGGTGGCCGCCATCGCGTGCCTCGTAGTCGGAGTCGGTCTCGCCGCGTGGTCATTGGCCAACGGTCAGTTGCTGCTCGCCATCATTGGCTTCGCATTGATCTTCACATTTTTGTATCTGGTGATGGAAGCAGCCAACAAGGCAGGCAAGCCGAAGCATGAGATCAAGCGCGCCACCAACTCCGCGTGGAGCATGAAGGACGAGCCGGCGCAAACGAACGAAGAGGGTAAGCGGTGAGCCGCGCGCGTGCCGACAATGCGGGCAACGTGTTGCTGAATGTCGAAGATGTTTCGCTTGCATTCGGCGGTGTCAAAGCGCTGCAGCAAGTGTCGTTCGACGTTTATGAGCACGAGGTCCGCGCGATCATCGGCCCCAACGGCGCCGGCAAGAGTTCGATGCTGAACGTGATCAATGGTGTTTACACGCCGCAACAAGGCCACATCACGTTTCGCGGCAAGGTGCGCGCGAACATGGACCCTCACGAAGCTGCCGCCGCCGGCATCTCGCGCACGTTCCAGAGCCTGGCGCTGTTCAAGGGCATGAGCGTGCTCGACAACATCATGACCGGCCGCAACCTGCGCATGAACACCGGCGTGCTGTGGCAGGCGCTGCACCTTGGCCCCGCCCGGCGCGAGGAGTTACGTCATCGCGAGTTCGTCGAACACGTCATCGACTTCCTCGAGATCCAGGCGTACCGAAAAACTGCCGTCGGCCGCTTGCCGTACGGCCTGCAGAAGCGCGTCGACCTGGGGCGCGCGCTGGCGATGGAGCCGCAGCTGTTGCTGCTCGACGAGCCAATGGCAGGCATGAACCTCGAAGAAAAAGAAGACATGTGCCGCTTCGTGCTCGACGTCAACGAGGAGTTCGGCACGACGATCGTGCTGATCGAACACGACATGGGCGTGGTGATGGATATCTCCGATCGCGTCGTCGTGCTCGATTACGGCAAAAAGATCAGCGACGGCTTGCCAGACCAGGTTCGCAACAGTCAGAACGTGATTGACGCGTACCTAGGGGTCGCGCACTGATGGGCGCCTACCTGCTCAAGAATTGGGCAGTCGTCGCACTGATCGCTGCGCTGGTGATCGGCATGATATTGCCGCTCGCCACCGGCATCAGTGCCCCCGGCTTTTACTTCGAGGTGATGCTCGGTGGATTGATGTCGGGCGTGCTGTATTCATTGGTCGCGCTGGGCTTGGTGCTGATCTTCAAAGCCTCCGGCGTATTCAACTTCGCGCAAGGCGCGATGGTGCTGTTCGGGGCGCTGGCGGTTGCGCGCATGAGTGAAGTGATGCCGTTACCGGTCGCATTCATTCTGGCGATCGGGGTCATGGCGATTCTCGCGTGGTTGATCGAGCGGCTGGTATTGCGGCATCTGGTCAATCAGGATGCTGTCGTGCTGCTGATGGCAACCTTAGGCGTTTCGTTTTTCCTCGACGGCTTCGGACAGACGCTTTGGGGCAGCGACATATATCAACATCGACACCGGCCTCCCGAAGACTCCCGTGTTGGTGGCGGAGAACATCTTTCAGGGCGGCATCCTGATCAACACCGAAGACCTGGTTGCCGCAGCGGCGGCGGCGTTGTTGGTGATCGCACTCGCGCTGTTCTTTCAGAAAACGCCGACCGGGCGTGCGCTGCGCGCGGTGGCCGATGATCACCAGGCCGCCCAATCGATCGGCATCCCGCTGAATCGCATCTGGGTGATCGTATGGACGGTCGCCGGCTTTGTGGCGCTGGTAGCTGGCGTCGTGTGGGGATCGAAGCTCGGCGTTCAGTTTTCGGTATCGCTGGTTGCGCTCAAGGCGCTACCGGTGGTGATTCTCGGCGGGTTCACGTCGGTGCCCGGCGCGATTCTCGGCGGGCTGATCATCGGAGTCGGCGAAAAATTTGCCGAGGTCTTCCTCGGCCCTATTTTGGTCAAGCAGTTCGATCTGGCCGGCGGCGGCATCGAAAACTGGTTTGCGTACGTGCTGGCTCTACTGTTTTTGCTGGTGCGTCCCGAAGGCTTGTTTGGCGAGAAGCACATCGACCGCGTCTGAAATGCTCTACAGAGAAAACGGCCAGTTCAAATCCAGTTATGCCGCCGATCAGCAGTTGCTGCCGATCGCGCAGGACCGCTGGTTTGTGATCGGGCTGATCGTCTTCGCGTACTTGGCGGTGCCGGCGCTGGCCAGCGACTACATGTTTCGCGCGCTGATCATTCCGTTCGTGATCCTCGCGATCGCGGCCATCGGGCTGAACATCCTGGTGGGCTATTGCGGCCAGATCTCGATCGGAACCGCGGCATTCATGTCGGTGGGCGCATACGCTGCGTACAACCTGACGATCCGTGTCGAGTCGCTCAACTTTCTGATTGTGCTGGTGCTGTCGGGCGGCATCGCGGCTCTGGTCGGTGCGCTTTTCGGAATACCGAGCTTGCGAATTAAGGGCTTGTACCTGGCTGTGGCAACCCTCGCTGCGCAGTTCTTTATCGACTGGCTGTTTGCTCGGGTCAAGTGGTTTACCAATTATTCATCGTCGGGTTCGGTGTCGACGGCCCCGATAGAAATGTTCGGGTGGACCATCGACGCGCCGGTCGAGAAGTACCTGCTCGTTCTATCGATTGCCATCCTGCTGACTTTGGCGGCCAAGAATCTTGTGCGCGGACATATCGGGCGGTCCTGGATGGCCACGCGCGACATGGATGTCGCCGCAGAAGTGATCGGCATCCAGCCGCTGACCGCCAAGCTCTCGGCCTTTGCGGTGAGCTCGTTTTACGCCGGCGTGGCCGGTGCACTCTGGGGGTTTGTCCACCTAGGCGCGTGGGAGCCGTTGGCGTTCAATATCAATCTTTCATTGAATCTGCTGTTCATGATCATCATCGGCGGCATGGGCTCGTTGCTCGGCGCATACTTCGGAGCTGCGTTTATCGTCCTGCTTCCGATTCTGTTGAACCAGGTTCCGGGCTGGTTCGGTGTGCCGATCTCGACCGCGCTGGCGTCGCATCTGGAGGCGATGATCTTCGGCAGCTTGATCGTATTTTTCTTGATCGCTGAGCCGCATGGGCTCGCACGTCTTTGGGCAATTGGCAAAGAAAAGCTACGGCTTTGGCCGTTTCCGCACTGAAGAGGTCCAAGGCGGAATGGCCTTCATCTAATCGAACCGGACCAAAGGAGACCACGATGGCAGTTTTGAACAGAACGAGGACAGGCGCAATTTCCGCTTTGGCGGCAATCGCCGCCGCCGTCACGCTAAGCATGTCGGCACCGGCCGCGGCTCAACAAAAGGCACCTGCAGCCGGCAAGGGTGAGCAGTTCTTCCCGGTGCTGGTGTACAGAACCGGTGCCTATGCGCCAAACGGCACCCCGTGGGCAAACGGGTACGTTGACTACCTGAAGCTCGTGAACGCGCAGGGCGGCATCAACGGCATCACGATTACGTTCGAGGAATGCGAGACGGGCTATGCAACCGATCGCGGCGTCGAGTGTTACGAGCGTCTGAAGGGCAAGGGCCCGACCGGCGCGACGCTGTTCCATCCGCTGTCCACCGGCATCACATTTGCGGTGACCGACAAGACGTTCGCCGACAAGATTCCGATCATCACCGCCGGCTATGGACGGGCTGACTCGGTCGAGGGCGAGATCTTCCCCTATAACTTTCCGCTGTTGGGGACGTACTGGAGCGCTGCCGACATCCTGGTTCAGCACGTCGCCAAAATCAACGGTGGCTTCGACAAGCTGAAGGGCAAGAAGATCACGCTCGTGTATCACGATTCACCGTATGGCAAGGAGCCGATACCGCTGCTTACCGAACGGTCGAAGCTGCACGGCTTCGAGCTGACGCTGATTCCGGTCACCCATCCCGGTGTTGAGCAGAAAGCGGCTTGGTTGCAGATTCGCCAAAACCGTCCCGACTATGTGTTTCTGTGGGGTTGGGGTGTGATGAATTCCACCGCCGTGCGCGAGGCGGTGGCAACTGGGTTCCCGCGTGATCGCATGTACGGCGTGTGGTGGGCCGCGGCCGAACCCGATGTCGTACCGGTCGGCGCCGACGCCAAGGGATTTAACGGCCTGGCGCTGCAGCACAGTGACGACCGCGCGAAGATGCATCAGGACATTCTTAAGCTGGTACACGACAAAGGGCAGGGCACCGGACCCAAAGAGGAAGTCGGCACCGTGCTGTATACCCGCGGCATGCTTAGCGCGATGCTAGGCGTGGAAGGTGTTCGGCAAGCACAGCTGCGCTATGGCGTTAAGCCTCTGACCGGCGAGCAGGTGCGCTACGGTCTGGAGAACCTCAACATCGATGCCAAGCGGATCGAAGCACTCGGACTTACCGGGGTGATGCGCCCGCTTGCTACTAACTGCCGTGATCATGAAGGCGCGCGCGTAGCACGCATCCATCAGTGGGATGGCAAGCAGTGGAATTACACATCCGATTGGTACGAAGCCGACATGCAGATCATCCGCCCGTTGATTCGTGATACTTCCACGCGCTATGCGGCGGAAAAGAAGATCACGCGGCGCAGCTGCGAAGCGGAGATGAAAGCCGCGGAGGCACCTGCGAAGGCGATGCCGACTGCAGCGAAGAAGTAGATTTAGAACCGGAGTCACGGGCGTGCGCGAGCACGCCCGTGCTGCTACGCATGGCCACTGCTTCTATCAGTCAACGGCATCGAGGTCATCTATAACCATGTGATCCTGGTGCTTAAGGGCGTGTCGCTGACCGTCCCGGAAGGCGGCATCGTCGCGTTGCTGGGCGCCAATGGCGCCGGCAAGACCACCACTTTGCGAGCGGTATCAAACCTGCTGCAGGGGGAACGTGGCGACGTCACCAAGGGCTCGATCGAATATCGTGGCGAGCGTATCCAGGGACTTACAGCGTACGACCTCGTCAAGCGTGGCGTTGTGCAGGTGATGGAAGGACGTCGCTGCTTCGCGCACCTGACCGTTGAGGAGAACTTGCTAACCGGCGCGTATTCGCGCAGCTCGTCTGGGCGCGGGATGGCGCGCGCGGACATTGCGACTGATCTCGACAAGGTCTATGCGTACTTCCCGCGCCTTAAGCACCGGCGCACCAGCCAGTCGGGCTATACCTCGGGCGGCGAGCAGCAGATGACGGCGATCGGGCGCGCGTTGATGGCGCGGCCTTCGATGATTCTGCTAGACGAGCCTTCGATGGGTTTGGCGCCGCAGGTCGTCGAAGAGATCTTCAGCATCGTGCACGACTTGAACGGCAAGGAAGGTGTGTCGTTCTTGTTGGCCGAGCAGAACACCAACATCGCGCTCAAGTACGCCAAGTACGGCTACATCCTCGAAAACGGGCGCGTCGTGATGGATGGCGAAGCGCGCTCGCTGCGCGAAAATGAGGACGTCAAGGAGTTTTATCTCGGCATCTCGACATCCGGGCGCAGAAGCTTTAGAGATGCAAAGTTCTATAAACGACGCAAGCGCTGGCTTGCTTGAGCCGCCTAGTTTCCGTTCGATAGAGTTGAAAAAAGCCGGCCGTGGCTTGTGCCAGGGCCGGCTCGGCGCGCAATGCGCGCAAGCGCTGCTTACGGCTTTGCTTTTTCGGCCGGTTGGCCTGGAATCGCGCTCGGAACGGTGCCCGGCGCGTACGCTGCGTCGATGTCCGCCGACGTGGCCAGCCCCTTAGCGTTGCGCTTCACCTTCTGCCACGTCGTTTCGTGATACTTCATGAACTCTTCTTGGGAGATCATGCCGTCGTTGTTCGTGTCCATCGCTTTCCACCGCGCGTCTTGTTTCGCCGCTGTTTTTTGTTCTTTCGCTTCTTTCGTCGTAGTCGGAGCGGTTGTTTGAGCGATAGCCGAACCGGTCATACCGACTACGGCTGCTCCAACTAAGGTTGCGATTAACTTGCGCATACTTCCTCCTCGTGGGTTGAACTTACAGGGGTGGTACAGCAAAAGAGGTGCCCGACAGGGACACATCGCCGGTCGAGCGGGCGCCTATGATGCGGCGCTGCTTGCTCAAACGATTCAATGAACCTACGCGTTTACAGCATCATCGCAATGGCGGCGTTGATCGCCTGCACCGGGCGCGATTCGGGCGATGCCGCGAAAACGCCGCTTCCAACGCGCCAGACGACGATCGATCCGGTCAATAAGAAGCTCGATACAGCGCGCGAGGACGCAGAGCGTCGCCGGAGCCAAGTCGACGATGTCGCCAAATGAAGAGAACGGGCAAATGACTGAGCATCTTGACAACCGCGAGGCGCGTGATCCGCAGCGCCGCGAGCTCGACCTGATGGGCCACTTGCCGGGCCTGCTTGCGAAAGCATTGAAGTCGCCCGGCTGGCAGCGCCATCTGGGCGATGTCGATACCACGCAGTTCAACAGCCGTGCGGCGCTCGCACGGCTTCCGCTACTGCGCAAATCCGAATTGCCCGCGCTGCAAAAAGCGAAGGCACCGTTCGGCGATTTCATATCCAGTGATCTCGAGCGATTCGGCCGATTGTTCACGTCGCCCGGGCCGATCTACGAGCCCGAGAGCAAACATGACGATGCATGGCGTGCGTCGCGCTCGTTGCACGCGGCCGGTTTTGTCGCCGGCGACATCGTGCTCAACACGTTTTCGTATCACCTGGTGCCGGGCGGCTTCATCATGGACGGCGGCGCGCGCTGCCTTGGATGCACGGTCATTCCCGCGGGTCCGGGCAACACCGAGCAGCAGCTCGACGTGATCGAGCATCTGAAGCCGGCCGCCTACACGGGAACCGCCGATTTCCTGAAGATTATTCTTGACGCGGCAGACGCGGGTGGCCGCGATGTATCTTCAATCAAGAAGGCGGTCGTCTCGGGCGCGGCGTTTCCGCCGTCGTTACAGGCGAATATCAAGGCGCGCGGCATCGACGCTTATCAGGCGTATGCCATCGCTGACGTCGGCGTGATCGCCTATGAAAGCCGGGCGCGCGAAGGTTTGATCGTCAACGAAGACGTGCTGATCGAAATCGTGCGGCCGGGAACTGGCATTCCGGTGGCCGATGGTGAAGTCGGCGAAGTCGTCGTGACATCGTTTGACCAGGATCGCCCCTGGATTCGATTGGCATTGGGTGACTTGTCGGCGATCTTGCCCGGCGTGTCGCCGTGCGGCCGCACCAACGCGCGTATCAAGGGTTGGATGGGCCGCGCTGATCAAACCACGAAGGTCAAAGGCATGTTCGTGCGGCCCGAGCAGATGGCCGAGTTGGCGCGCCGCCATGCGGAGCTGAAGCGTTTGCGTCTGGTGGTCACGCGCGCCGGTGAGGTGGACGCGATGACGTTGCGTGCCGAGTCCGAGTCGCACGATCCGTCACTGCAGCGCGCTGTCGGCGAAACGCTGCGCTCTATTACCAAGCTGGGGGGTGCAGTCGAATTGCTTGCGCCCGGATCATTGCCAAACGACGGCAAGGTGATCGAGGACGCGCGCAGTTTTTAGCGAAGCAAGCGCGCTCACCGGCCGACGGGCCGCGACCGATCCTCTTTTTGCCACTTTCTTTGGCGGCGGGCGCGTAGCGCTTTTCTTCTTGACCGTACGCCCGGTCGATTTCTTTGCCGCCGTCTTCTTTTTGACGGCGCGCGACTTGATCGGCGTCTTGCCATTGCCGGTAGCAATGCTGCCCGTCGCGATATCGATCGCGGCGACCATCGCATCGCGCATTGAGTGCGCCATCGCGTTGATCGCGTCGGTCATCGCCGTTGGCGGCTTGCCGATCGCAAGCTTGACGGTTTTTGCCGGAGGCGCCGCGTCCTCTTCCTTGATGTCCCACAGCTTCAACAACTCGGCCTGCGTCGGCACCGAGCCCGAGGCAACGCGCTGCCTGCGTGCCGCCACCGAATCGCGCACGATCCGTTCGACGACATCGAGCGGTAACCGGTTCAGATCCGAGAACTTGATGAAGCTCTTGGCTGCGTTGACCCCCGTCAGCGCCTCCTTGTGCTTCAGCACGACGTCTCTTTCGGCCACGTAGAGCGACATATGCCGGCGGCCGGACTCGAGGGCGAACAGCGGCCCGTCCAATTCATAGAACGCCAGGCCGTAGCGCATGCTTTCACGGACCCCGCGCGCGGAGCGCCGGATCATGCTGCACAAACGCGCCATTGCCACGCGACGATCCGGCGGCAGATCGCGCAAATATGCGCCCACCGTCGAAGCAGTCGAGGTCATGTTCATTTCCTCCGGCAACCCACACGCAAACGGGCGATTTTACCGCGTTCGCCAAGTACGGTGTGTCAGTCGGGTCGTGGCCGGTAGAAAACGAAGTCGGAGGTGAAGTCAACGCGAAGCAGTTGGTTTAGTTGCGAAGCCTCACATCGCGCGGGCGGCATGCCACCCGACGTGTTAACTCGCTGCACATGGGTGACATTTTCGAGTGCGCCATTGCCAAAACTTCGCGTTGTCAGCAGCAGCCAGCGCAGATCGGTCGGCTTTGACGCTTCGTCGTACGCCGCGATCGTCGAAACGAGCCGGCTGCCGTCGTCGTGCTCGAATGAAAAGTTGGCTCCGTGCTTTCCGACCGTCTTACCGCTGGTGTCCAGCAAATCAGCCTGGGGTTGGCGAAACACCCACACCGGACCGCCGTCCCGTTTCTCGCAACGGAATATCTGCACTCCACGCGATGCGAGTTGCAGCGTGGGCGCATGCGTCGACGGGACTTTGATCTTCGAGAAAAAGCCGAGGCTTGGGACAGGGACCGGAGCCGCCGCGGTGGACGCCGAACCCGAAGCTGGCGGGAACGCCGGACGCGGTGTAGCGCACGCCGTCAACAGCGCAACGCACCCCGAGCCGATGATGAGAGAAATTCGATTCATAGAAGTAATTTTCTGGCAATTGGAGATTACACAAACGAGCGTTTGGTTATTGCATTGCAATATCGCGATGAAGTTGAAGGCGCGCCGTTGCGGGCATATAGTGCGCGCGGCACCGATATGTTTTATGGCGCATGAATACGCGCTTGCGTTGAAGGTTATCTGAATTCTTTGCGCGAGCGCCAATAACTAAAAGTAGTGCGACAGCATCAATACCACCGGGAGATTCAATGAATGCACCACTGAGTCGACGCCAGTTCTTTCGAATTTGCGCGACGGGACTCGGCACGTCTTCGGCGGTCGGGCTCGGCTTTTCGCCGCAGCTCGCACTGGCAGAAGTGCGCACGTTCAAGCTCGCGCAAACAACCGAGACACGGGGTACGTGTCCGTATTGCTCGGTCAGCTGCGGCGTGATCATGTACACCCGCGGCAATAAAGAGAAGAACACCAAGACCAGCATCATTCATATCGAGGGCGATCCTGATCATCCGGTCAATCGCGGCACGCTGTGCCCGAAGGGCGCCGCGCTGCTCGATCTGGTGCATTCGCCGCACCGCCTTCAGTACCCGCAGGTACGCGAGCCGGGCGCCAACGAATGGAAGCGAATTTCGTGGGACGACGCGCTGACGCGTGTGGCCAAGCACATGAAGGCGGACCGCGACGCCAATTTTGTCGAGAAGAACGACAAGGGCGTCACGGTCAACCGCTGGAACACGACTGGCTTATTGATCTCGAGTGCGATCTCGAACGAGCCGGGTTATCTTGCAGTGAAAATGGCACGCGCGCTGGGGATGGTCGCGCTCGATACCCAAGCGAGGGTTTGACACGCGCCAACGGTGTCCAGTCTGGGCCCGACATTTGGCAGAGGTGCGATGACCAACCACTGGGTGGACATCAAGAACACGGACCTCGCAATCATCATGGGCGGCAACGCCGCCGAAGCACACCCATGCGGTTTCAAGTGGGTCACCGAAGCGCTTGAGCACCGCAAAGCGAAGCTGATCGTCGTCGATCCGCGCTTTACCCGTTCGGCAGCGATCGCCGATGTGTATGCGCCGATTCGAGTAGGCACCGATATCGCGTTCCTGGGCGGTGTCATCAACTACTTGCTGTCGAACAACAAGATTCATCAGGAGTATGTGAAGGCGTATACGAACGCCCCGTTCCTGATCAAGGACGAGTTCGCGTTCAACGACGGGTATTTCAGCGGTTACGACGCCGAGAAGCGCACCTACGACAAGTCGAGCTGGGGCTATCAGATTGGCGCCGACGGCTACGCAGTGATCGACGAGTCGCTGGAAAATCCGCGCTGCGTGTATCAGCTGATGAAGACGCACTTCAGCCGCTACACGCCGGACATGGTGAACTCAATCTGCGGCACGCCGAAGGAGACAGTTCCTGAAAGTGTGCGACATGATTGGCATCGACCGCGACGCCGGAGCGCGTGATGACGATTCTGTACGCGCTCGGCTGGACGCAGCATTCGGTCGGCTCGCAGAACATCCGCACGATGGCGATGATCCAGCTGCTGCTCGGCAACATGGGCCGCTCGGGCGGTGGCGTCAACGCGTTGCGCGGCCATGCGAACGTGCAGGGCATTACCGACATGTGCGCATACTCCGAAGTGCTGCCTGGCTATCTGTCGGCGCCGACCGACGCCGACGATACGCGCGAGAAATACAACGCCGCGCGCACGCCGAAAGCGCTGCGTCCGAACCAGATGAACTTCGCGCAGAACTTCGCAAAGTGGCACGTCAGTCTGCAGAAGGCATGGTTCGGTGATCAACGCGACCAAGGAAAACGATTACGCCTATGACCTGACACCGAAGCGCGATGGCGCGTACGACGTGCTCGCCATTTTCGAGCGCATGTATCAGGGGCGGGTCAATGGATTCATTACGCAAGGCATGAATCCGCTGGCTGCGTTGCCGAACAAGAAGAAGCTCACCGCTGCGTTATCGAAGCTCAAGTATCTGGTCATCATCGACCCGCTGCGCACCGAGACCGGAGAATTCTGGAAAAACTACGGCGACTCGAACAACGTTACTGCAGCCGATATCAAGACCGAAGTGATCATGCTGCCGGCCAACGTCATCCACGAAGAAGCCGGGTCGTTTACCAGCTCGGGCCGGGTGGCGCAATGGCATTGGGCCGCCTCCGAACCACCGGGCGAAGCCAAGATCGATCGCGAAATCATCGGCAGCCTGTTCATGAAGCTGCGCGAGATGTACGCGAAGGATGGCGGCAAGTTTCCCGACGCGATCGCGAAGGTCACCTGGAACTACGCCAATCCGAGTGTGCCGAGCGCCGAAGAGTTGCTGCGCGAAATCAGCGGCCGTGCGTTAACCGATGTGGTCGATCCGAAGGACAAGACCAAGGTGCTGGCCAGAGCGGGTGAGCAGCTTGCCCGGCTTCGGCATGTTGCAGGACGACGGTTCGACCGCGTGCGGCAACTGGCTGTATTGCGGCTCGTGGTCGCAGGCAGGCAATTTAACTGCGCGGCGCGATTCGAACGATCCAGGCAATCTCGGCAATAACCTGACGTGGGGCTATTCGTGGCCGGCCAACCGGCGCGTTTTGTACAACCGTGCCGGTGCCGATCCGAGCGGCAAGCCGTGGGATGCCAAGCGCGGCGGTATTCGCTGGGACGGCACGCGCTGGGTGGGTATCGACGTACCTGATATCGCTCCGACTCTCGGACCCGATAGCGGCGCCGGGCCGTTCATCATGACCAACGAAGGTGTCGCGCGTCTGTTCGCGCCGGCGCTGAACGAAGGTCCGTTCCCTGAGCACTACGAGCCGTTCGAGACGCCGATCGGTACCAACCCGCTGCATCCGAAGGTGATCAGCAATCCGGTGGCGCGGGTGTTCAAGGGCGACATGGAATCGTTCGGCAAAGCCGAGCAGTTCCCGTACGCGGCGACGACCTATCGCCTGACCGAGCACATGCACTTCTGGACCAAGAACGTCGAATCCAACGCGATCGTTCAGCCGGCTCAGTTCGTCGAAATCGGCGAAAAGCTGGCGAAAGCAAAAGGCATCGCGCAATGGCGATTCGGTCAAGGTGACGAGTAATCGCGGCGAGATCAGGGCCAAGGCGGTCGTCACCAAGCGCGTTGCGGATCTGACCTGCAACGGCAAGGAGGTGATGACGGTGGGAATCCCGATTCACTGGGGCTTCATCGGGGTCGCGAAGAGCGGCTTCCTGGCGAACACCTTGACGCCGTATGTAGCCGACGCCAATTCGCAGACGCCGGAGTACAAGGCGTTTTTGGTCAACATCGAGAAAGCGTAGGAGGAAACCATGCCATCTATGCAATCACTCGATATTCAAAAGCGTTCGGCCACCACCACCGCTTCGCCGCAGGCTCGCATAGCCGGCGAGCCCGTCGCCAAGCTGATCGACATTTCAAAGTGCATCGGCTGCAAGGCGTGTCAGGTTGCGTGCATGCAGTGGAACGATCTGCGCGACGACATCGGCACCACCGTCGGCGTCTACGACAACCCGATCGATCTGACCGATCAATCGTGGACCGTGATGCGGTTTGCCGAAGTCACGGCCCCCGATGGCCCGATGGCTGGGCAGATGGAGTGGCTGATCCGCAAGGACGGCTGCATGCACTGCGAGGATCCGGGCTGCCTGAAGGCGTGTCCGGCGCCCGGCGCAATCGTCAAGTACGCCAACGGCATCGTCGACTTCATCTCCGAGAACTGCATCGGCTGCGGCTATTGCATCGCCGGTTGCCCGTTCGACATTCCGCGCATCAGCAAGAAGGACAACAAGGCCTACAAGTGCTCGTTGTGCTCCGATCGCGTCGCGGTTGGACTGGCGCCGGCATGCGTGAAGACGTGCCCGACCGGCGCGCTGCAGTTCGGCACCAAGGTCGACATGGTGGCGCGCGGCGAAAAAAGAGTGGTCGATCTGAAGGAGCGTGGCTTCCAGCAGGCGGGTCTTTACAACCCACAGGGCGTTGGCGGTACGCACGTGATGTATGTGCTGCAGCATGCGGACCGGCCGGGGCTGTACAACAATCTGCCGAAAGATCCGACGATCAGTCCGTGGGTCAGCCTGTGGAAGGGAATCGCCAAGCCGTTAATGGCACTCGCGCTCGGCGTTGCGGCGCTCGGGGCGTTCTTCCACTACGTGACGCGCGGTCCGAAAGAAGTCGACGAATCGGCCGATTCCGGCGGACGCACCGTCACACGTCACGATAGGGAGGTCTGATGGCGGTTGTCATGAGAAGTGGGGAGATCCGGCGCTATGACGCCAATGAGCGGCTCAATCACTGGGCGGTTGCGATCCTGTTCATTCTGCTGGCCGCCTCCGGGCTCGCGTTCTTCCACCCGGCGTTCTGGTTTCTGAGCGCACTGCTGGGTGGAGGTACCTGGGCGCGCATCCTGCATCCGTTCCTCGGCGTGCTGATGTTCGTGCTGTTTTTCATCATGGCGATGCGTTACTGGGACGACAACAAGATCCAGCCGTACGACCGCGAGTGGGGCAAGCGCCTGCCCGACGTCATCGAAAACCGCGATCACGATCTGCCGGCGATCGACAAGTACAACATCGGGCAAAAGTGGGTGTTTTGGATCATGGTCGTCACGATGGTCGTTGCTGATCGTCTCCGGCATCGTCATGTGGCGCCCGTACTTTGCAGACGCATTTCACGATCAACGTTATCCGCATCGCAGCGCTGGTGCACGCGATCTCCGCGTTCATCCTGATCCTCGGCATCATCGTGCACGTCTACGCTGGCGTTTTCTGGGTCGCCGGTTCGCTGCGCGCGATGACGCGCGGCACATGTGTCGCATGCCTGGGCGCGGCACCACCACCCGCTGTGGTACCGGCGCATGACGGGCGGCAACGCCGAATAGCCGGCGCGCTGACTTGTAAAGGCGGCAGGAGCGATCCTGCCGCTTTTGCTTCACACTTGACGCTTATGGCAACCCCGATCATCACCGATGGCAGCCTCGATCGCGTGCGCAAGACGCCGCGCGTCGTGCTGCCCGTCCGCGCCGACATCTTTGCCGACCGTGCGGCGCGCTTTGCAAGCGTGGCGGCCGGCAATGCGATGTCGGGTTATCTGCAGCTGATGGCCAAAGTGGCGCATGCGCAGCAGTCGGCGCTTGCGAACCGCACGGCGGATGCTGTGCCGGAAGCTGCGATGACCGCAAGCCGCGAGTACGGAATGCCGCCGCTGTCGGCGCAATCGCACGAGCGCTCACCGCAATGGCGCGCGGACTTAGCCGATATTGTCAGCCACGTACGTGCGCAATCGACCAATGGCGTGCAGGCCGCTCTGACCGACGCTCGACGCGCTCGACGAGGCGGCGCAGGAATCACTGGCCGATCGTGTGCTCGCCGGCACTTCGCTCGACGATGAAGCTGCGTTGGTGCCGTTCGTCGGCGCCGCGCTGCAAACCTATTTCACGCGGCTCGCCGCGACGCTGGATGTCGCCTTGGTCGAGCAGTGCGATATACCGGGCATTTGTCCCGTCTGCGCGTCGCGGCCCGTGGCCAGCGTGCTCCGCATCGGTGGCGAGCAGGCGAACTTGCGCTATCTCGTGTGCTCGCTATGTGCAACCGAATGGAACATGTCGCGCATTCAATGCACGTCGTGCGATACCGACAAAGGCGTCAAATATTTGGTGCTGCAGGCCGAAGGCGATTCAAAGACCGAGACCGCAGCGCGCGCCGAGACCTGCGACGAATGCAAGAGCTATCTGAAGATCTTCTATCAGGAAAAAGATCCGCACCTTGATCCGACCGCCGACGATCTGGCCACGCTGGCGCTCGACCTGCTGGTTGACGAACAGGGCTACGCGCGGTCGGGGCCGAATTTGTTGTTTCATCCCGGAAGCTCGTAGCGATGCCGAACTTGACTCTGCCCGGTACGGGCGAATCAAGCGAAGGCAAGACAGGCGGATCAAAATCCGACTCTTCGCCGGGGGCAGCGATTCGTCTGCCGGCCGTTGATCGGCTGCTGGCTTCGCCGCAACTGAACGCGGTAGCGGCTGAGCATGGGACGTTGCAGCTCAAGCGTGCGGTGCAGGACGTACTGGCCGAAAACCGCGCAGCCATTGTTGCGGGTGCAGCGGTTCCGGATAACGACAGCCTTGATTGCGCAAGTGCGGCTGCGCTTGTCGCAAGTCAGCGCTTCAAGGCTGCGGCCGGTATTCAACCTGAGCGGCACCGTGATCCACACGAATCTTGGTCGGTGCGCTGCTCGCCGAAGAGGCGATCGTGGCGGTCGGTGACGCGATGCGAAACTACACCGCGCTCGAATACGACGTTGCCAGCGGCAACCGCGGCGACCGTGACCATATCGTCGAGGACTTGCTGCGCGAGTTGACCGGCGCCGAAGCCGCGACGGTCGTCAACAACAATGCCGCGGCCGTGTTGCTGTCGCTGAAAGCGCTTGCCACGCGCAAGGAAGCGATCATCTCGCGCGGCGAGCTGATCGAGATCGGCGGCGCGTTCCGCATGCCCGACATCATGAAGGCCGCGGGCTGCAAGCTGGTGGAAGTCGGCACCACGAACCGCACGCATGCGCGCGACTATGAGGACGCGTGCGGACCGAAGACCGGGTTGATCGTCAAGGCGCACTGGTCGAACTACGCGATTACCGGGTTCACTGCGACGGTCGACGATGCAACGTTGGCGCAGATCGCACACGCGCGCGGCGTGCCGTACATGGTGGATCTGGGCTCCGGAGCGCTGATTGACCTGGCGTTGCATGGGTTGCCCAAAGAGCCGTTGCCGCAGGAGTCGCTCGCTGCCGGCGCCGACGTCGTGACGTTCTCGGGCGACAAGTTACTCGGTGGGCCACAAGCGGGATTGATCGTCGGTCGGGCAGACGCGATCGCGAAAGTCAAGAAAGACCCGTTGAAACGTGCGTTGCGGGTCTCGAAGCTGACGATGGCGGCTCTCGAAGCGACGCTGCGCATCTACGCAAGCGGTCATCGGCTCGAAGAGCGGTTGCCGACGCTCGCCTTGCTGACGCGCAGGCAGGCAGAAATCCGCTCGGCGTGCGAGCGAATTGCGGTTGCGATGAAAAGGGCGGTTGCGCCGACTTTCTCGGTCGCGGTTGAAGACTGCGCGAGCCAAATCGGCTCGGGCAGTATGCCGACCGAGCGGCTGCCATCGGCGGCATTGGTACTGCGTCCGGGAGGAAAAGTCAGCGGCCGTGCGATCGAGCGGATGCAGGACCGACTCCGCGCGCTGCCGACGCCTGTCATCGGCCGCATTTCCGACGGTGCGTTATGGCTCGACGTGCGCTGCCTTTGGCCGCGCGATGAAGCCGCGTTTGCTGAGAATCTAAAGGCGCTGGTCACACCATGATCATCGGAACCGCGGGGCACATCGATCATGGCAAGACATCACTGATCAAGCGTTTGACGGGTCGCGACACCGATCGGCTGCCTGAGGAAATCAAGCGCGGCATCTCGATCGAGCTCGGCTATGCGTATGTGCCGGTCGGCGACGATGTCCTGGGCTTTGTCGATGTGCCGGGACACGAGCGCTTCGTGCACACGATGTTGGCAGGAGCGACTGGCATCGACTTCGCACTGCTGGTGATTGCGGCCGACGACGGTGTGATGCCGCAGACCGATGAGCATCTGGACATCCTATTGCTGCTCGGCATTGATGCAGGCGCTGTCGCGCTGACCAAGATCGACGCAGTGTCCGCGGAACGCGTCGATGAGGTGCTCCTTCAGCTGTCCGATCGTGTACGCAACACCGCTGCGGCGAGCTGGCCGGTTTTTCCGGTTTCATCGCTGAGCGGCGACGGTATCGACGCGCTGAAGGCGCATCTGCTTGACGCGGCAGCGAGCCGTATAGCGAGAACGACTGGCGGGCAGTTTCGGATGGCGATCGATCGTTGCTTTACGTTATCCGGTATCGGGACGGTCGTCACCGGCACCGTGCACGCAGGCGAGATTCGCGTCGGCGAGTCAGTGACCGTAGGCCCGACTGCCCACGGTGCGCTGACCGCGCGCGTGCGCACGATCCATGCCCAGGATCGCGCGAGCACTCTCGGCGTCGCCGGACAACGTTGCGCGCTGAACCTCGCAGGCATCGAAAAGGCGCAGGTCGAGCGCGGCATGTGGGTGCAGGCGCCATCGTTGGCAAACATGGCGGAGCGATTCGATGCGACGTTAACCTTGTCGCCGCGCGTTGCTAAGGCGCTTAGTAATTCGTCGACGGTGCATCTGCATCACGGCACTGACGATGCGATGGCCAAAGTCGCGGTGCTGAGTGCTGCGCGCATCGAACCAGGTGAATCAAAGCTGGTATCGGTGACACTCGACCGTCCGCTCGCTGTATGCCGTGGCGACCGGTTCGTGATTCGCGATGCGTCGGCACAGCGCACGCTCGGCGGCGGCACGGTGCTCGATGTAATGCCGCTCGGCCGCGCCGCACGGCGTGGTCGCCGTGCTCCTGCGCGTCTGCAGTTGCTGGCGACGCTGCGCGACGGTTCGCCGGTTGACGCGTTGCGCGCGTGGCTGGATCGCGAGCCAGTGCCGCTGGCGCGCATCGCGTCGGCTTGGAATCTGCGCGACGACGAGTTACGTGATCTGATCGACGCGAGCGCTGCACACGTCGCCGCCAGCGTCGCCATCTCCGCCGAACACTGGGGTCGCTTGCGCAGCGAAGTCGTCACCGCGATCGGGCTTGCGCACGAGAAAGAACCCGAAATGCCCGGAGTCGAGCAGCAGAGACTGAGGCGCATGCTCGCACCCGCGCTCGACATCGACGCGTTCGGTTCGCTGATCGATGAGTTGCTGGAACAGTCAGCACTGCAGCGCCGCGGTGCATTTCTCGCGTTGCCGACGCACACCGCAACGTTGGGCAAGGATCAGCGCGTGCGTTGGGAGCGCATCAAGCCGTTGCTGGACGATCGCAAATTCGATCCGCCTCGCGTACGCGACATCGCGCGCGACACCGGCATTCCCGAAGTCGAAGTGCGCCATTTGCTGAAAACTGTCGCGCGCACCGGTGATGTGGCGCAAGTTGCGCACGACCACTTTTTTCTGACGAGCGCGGTCGCCGAACTCGCCGACATCGCAGGCAGCGTAGCCGAGCGCCACGGCGCCGCGCGCGCCGCCGAGTTTCGCGACCAAATCGCTACGGGACGCAAGCTGGCAATCCAGATTCTGGAGTTTTTCGACAAGGTCGGTTACCTGCGCAGAGTGCGAGACGACCACCTGGTCCGGCGCGCAAATCCATGGCGCGCTTAAGATCCCTTGCAACATCACTAACGTGGAAGAGTGTCGTGTCCCGGTGGGCCGGCCAGACTTCAAATCTGGTAGGGGTTGCCAGCAATCCCTGGTGGGTTCGACTCCCATACTCTTCCGCCACGAATCGACTGATTCTCGATGAATGACCCGCTCGCTCAACTGGCCACCGATTGCTTTTACGCACCTGAGCAAGACATGTGGGTGCGCTTCGATGCCGATGGTCGCGCGCGTGTCGGGGCCACGCACCTGGTATCAGCACACGGCCAGTTCATGCTGTTCACCCCGCGACCCGCGGGCAGCACGATCGATCGTGATCGATCGATGGGCGTGATGGAAACCGGCAAGACCGCGGTTGCGATTCACGCGCCGCTATCCTGCCGCATCATCGAGGCGAATTCGTCCGCGGTCGACAATATTCATCTGATCATCACCGACCCGTACGGAGCAGGCTGGCTGTTCAGCGTCGAGCCGACCGCTCTGGAGACCGAGCGAGCGATGTTGATGGACGTCGTGGCGTATCGCGAATGGCTGCAGCCACGGTTGGCCGAAAAACTGGTGCCGCCAATCGACGACTTTTACACCGAAGACTTCGACATCGATCCCAACCGCGGTTACTGATCGAATGAGCGCGGGCGCGGACAAACTGGTGATCGTGCTGTGGTCGGCAGGTCCGAGAGTTCCGGACGGCCCTGCGCTGGCAGCGGCCCCGTTCGTCTATGCACTCGCGGCACGCGCGCTAGAAGTCGACGTCGATATGCACTTCACGTCGAGCACGGTGCGGTGGTTACTACCCGGCGTGGCGGACGCCGCGTATACCGATGCGGAGCGCACCAAGACCGTCGGCGACTTCATTCGCGAAGTGAAAGTTGCAGGTGTAAAGCTGTATGCATGCAGCATGGCGATGCACGAACACGCGCGCGGCGCGTCGCTGATTGCCGAGTGTGACGGGCACGCAGGTGCGGCTACGGTCGTTTCCGAAACGCTGAACCCGCGAACGCGAACGTTGATTTTTTGAGCTAATCCATTCATTTGTGCCGTCCGTCGGGACGATTAAATGCCGCAACGCAGGCGCCGATGTTTCAGTTAGGACGCAGGCAATGGAGGCGGCAATGCCGGAAGATGTCAAAAACGGTTCTGATCCGGGCGACGATCTGAACTTGTTGGCGGGTGTTGTCGCTCTGGTATCTCTTGCGCTGATGGCCACGGCTCTGCTGAGCTAGTCAGCGCGACGGCAATCTCGATTGGCGACGACGCCGTTGCTTAGCAGCAGCGCGCCACCTGCCACGAGCTCCTCGACGTTGCGCGAAATGAACTCCGTAAACGGCAATCGAAAGTAGCGCTCGTTGATAGTCCGCGCGTAGTGCCATCCGCCGCAGCGCTGGATTAATTCTTCCAGCGCGACGTGGCGCACGATCAGCAGGTGGAACTTCAGCAACGTCTTGATCACGCTGCGCGCGTTGCGTTCGGGGCTCGCCTCGAGCGCATCCAGGCGCGCGAACGCGCGTGCGAGTGCCTGATCGACTTCGGTAAACGGCGCGCCATGGCCTGGAATGACCAGCCGCGGTTTCATCTCGCCTATCAACTCCAGGATTGCGCGTTGCTCGGCAAAACCCGATTCCCCCTCGACTTCGGGAAAGATCGCGCCGAATCCGTGCTCCCAGAGAGCGTCCGCTGAAATGAGCGTGCGGTCATCGGCATTCCAAAGGACGATCGAGTGTGGATCATGTCCGGGCGATGCAAACGCTTGCCACTCAGAGCCACCCATCATCAAGCGCTCGCCGGGCCGGACGATGGCGTCGACATTGAACCGATCGCAGGCTTGACCGCACGCGGAGAAGCCGAGCGCCGTGTCGTCCCAGCGCTCTACGGCCTCGGCATGGCCGGGCGGAATCGTGATCGTCGCGCCGAGCTCCCGGCTTAGCAGGGAATTGCCGCCACAATGATCTGAATGCAAGTGCGTATTGATGATGCGAGTGAGTCGCCTGCCATCAAGGGCGTGGCGCAACAGCTGCAGCGTCTGCTCGCCGTGTGTGACGTAGCCGGTGTCGACCAGCGTCGCCGAGTGATCATCGTCGAACAACAAAATGTTGTTCGAAGACACCCAGCCGCGTTCGAGTACGCGCATCGTCGAAGAAACAGCTGCCGAGGCAACGGTCACGCTGTGCGTCGTCCTGCCAGTTGTGCCCACACTGCGCGCTTTTCGTCTTCTCCCATCTGCGACCACCGCGCGATTTCGTCGATCGAGCGCAAGCAGCCCTCACACCACCCGCTGCTCGCATCCATTCTGCAAACCGAAATGCACGGCGACGGCACCGGCGAATCTTGTGGTGTCAGAGGTACTGGGTTCAAACCGTCGCGCTTCGTTTCGATTGCAGCCTCTGGTTGAAGCGCGCCGCGTCGATGACGACGCGTTCATGCGTGCCCTCGGATATCAGGTCGTGGCCGTCGTGCGCTTGCGCGCGGAAAGTGACTTTGCGTCCGTCGACACTGAGCACTTCACAGTGGACACGCACGGTGAACCCCGGTGGCGTCGCTGCCAGGTGCGAGAAGTTGACATGGGTGCCGACCGACTGCTCGCGGGGCCAATCAAGGAATGGCTTGATGGCCAACTGGCACACGCCTTCCATCAAGCCGATCAAGTATCCGGTGGCGAACACTTCTGGCATCTCGCCGAACTCTGACCATTCGGGATACAGGCGCGGCACGGTCTTGCTGTCGGGGACCGTGTACTCAAAGTCGAACTGAATGCCGGGTTTCAGATCGGGTGACATCAAATGGTTGAATCTGGATGCTCAAGCGGCGAGTTTTGCGGTG
>CAWEAZ010000011.1:0-248521 GCA_963807155.1 uncultured beta proteobacterium | reverse complement strand
TCGGCGTTAATGAAATCGCCAAGGAAAAACGGTACATGGTCATCCCACGGCACGTTGCGCCCGGTGGCCAGGTCGAGCTGCACCATCGCATCCGGGAAGCCGTGCTGCCACCCGATCACGTGGGCGTTGTCGTACACGCTATCGGTCATGTCCCAACCGAATACGACGTTGCAAAACCCGAATCCACCGTCAGCAGCGGAAAGAAACTTGTCCTTATGCAGGTACTTCCCGCGCAACACGCCATCAATATCGGTGACCGCGACCTTGACTTTGCCTGAGGCAGAGCTTTGCACCGCCTTGACGGGGTCGGCCAGGGGAAATTCGGCAGGCGTCGCCGTTTTGTTCTTACTGGGCATCTTCACTCCTTCGTCGGCGAGCAGTCTGAATCAGCGGACTCGCAAATGTACAAGCCCTACAATCGCACGTTTGTGTTCGTCAGAGAGTGCAATGCCGATTTACGCATACAAATGCGCCGAGTGCGGCCACCAAATGGACGTGATTCGGAAAGTGTCTGATCCCCCTTTGACCGACTGCCCCAGCTGCGGCAAGCCGGCGCTCGTCAAGCAAGTGACCGCGGCCGGATTTCAGTTAAAGGGTGCGGGTTGGTACGTCACCGATTTTCGCGACCAGGGGTCGGGTAAGAAGAAGGACACGGCCAAGGCTGACGAAAAGGCGGCGACCGAGCAGTCGACGGACTCGAAAACCGAGACCAAGTCGGATTCGAAAACCGAGACTGCCGACTCGAAAGGCGTCACTAAGACCGAGACGAAGACGGAGGGCGGTGCCAAGCCCGCCCCTGCACCGGCTCCATCACCTCCACCGCCGGCGCCGACCGGTGGTAAACAAGGCACAAATTGACGCGTCCCATGTTTAAGAGATATTTGATTGCTGGCCTACTGGTCTGGATTCCGCTGGCGATCACTTTTTGGGTGCTCGATCTGATCGTCACGACGATGGACCAGACCCTGCTGCTGCTGCCGACAAGCTGGCGGCCCGATGCGCTGCTGCCATTTCACATTCCCGGCCTCGGATTGCTGCTGTCGCTGCTGATCGTTCTCGCGACCGGCGTACTCGCCGCCAACATCATTGGCGAGCGATTGGTGCGTTGGTGGCACGGTCTGCTGAATCGGATTCCGATCGTGCGCTCGATCTATTCGAGCGTGAAACAAATCTCGGATACGCTGCTCGCGACGCGCGGCCAGTCGTTCCGCAAGGTCGTGATGATCGAGTTTCCGCAGCAAGGGCAGTGGACACTCGGCTTCGTCGTCGGATCGCCGGGTGCGACGATCGCAGCGGCCACTTCCGCCGATGTGATCACCGTTTATGTGCCGACTGCACCGAATCCGACCTCCGGCTATGTACTGGTAGTGCGTCCGGACGACGTGCGCGAAGTCGACATCAGCGTCGACGACGCACTGAAATTCCACATCTCGCTCGGAGTGGTTTCGCCACGCGAAAATGGCCGTATGCAACGCGCGGCGCTAGCCGCAGCGGCTCAAGCGTCGCCGTCAGCGCGGGTTGAGACAATCGGGCATCTTGATTAAGCTGCGCGCCATGACGACAAGAGTTTTTTCTGCGCTAACCGTCACGTCGAATCGAAACCGCTAGGGTCGGGCGGCTCGCGACCGTTCGACCCGCGTGCTTTCCGCACGCTCCACGCTCAAACCCCTTAACTCAAGTAGCCGGACTGCAAAGCAGGCCGGCGCTACTGAACTATGACGAAACGAACCGAATACGCGGGCCTGGTGGACTCCAAGTTCATCGGACAAACGGTCAATCTCTTTGGCTGGGTGCATCGGCGCCGCGACCATGGTGGCGTCATTTTTATCGACCTTCGAGATCGCGAGGGCCTGGTGCAGGTCGTCTGCGATCCGGATCGGGCTGACGTTTTCGAAGCGGCCGAGAACGTGCGCAGTGAATACTGCTTGCAGATTCAAGGCATCGTACGCAAGCGCCCCGAAGGGACCATCAACACCGCGCTCACGTCGGGCGAGATCGAAGTGTTATGTCAGCAGTTGACGATCCTGAACGCTTCGGTACCGATTCCGTTTCAGCTCGATGACGATAATTTATCGGAGACGACGCGGTTGACGCATCGCGTGCTCGATCTGCGCCGGCCCGAAATGCAGAAAAACATGATGCTGCGCTATCGTGTGACGATGGAAGTGCGCAACTATCTCGACGCCGCGGGCTTTATTGACATCGAAACGCCGATGCTGACGCGAAGCACGCCGGAGGGCGCGCGGGATTACCTCGTGCCGTCGCGTGTTCACCCTGGAGCCTTTTTCGCGTTGCCTCAGTCGCCGCAGCTCTTCAAACAGCTGCTGATGGTCGCGGGCTTCGATCGCTACTACCAGATCGTCAAGTGCTTTCGCGACGAGGATCTGCGCGCGGACCGCCAGCCCGAGTTCACGCAGATCGATATCGAAACATCGTTTCTCGACGAAGCCGAAGATCCGCAGCATGATGGAGCAGATGATCCGCGTTGTGTTTGACGAAGTGCTTGCGGTCAAATTGCCCCAGCCGTTTCCGGTGATGACGTCATGCCGACGCGATGCGGCGATATGGTTCGGATAAGCCCGATTTGCGGATCGGCCTGCAGCTGACGGAATTGACCGACGTGATGCGCGATGTCGAGTTCAAAGTTTTCAAGGCGGCCACCGAGATGAAGGATGGCAAGGTCGTCGCCCTGCGCATCCCGGGCGGGGGTGAACTGCCGCGCTCGGAGATCGATGGCTATACGGATTTCGTCAAGATCTATGGCGCAAAGGGTCTTGCGTACATCAAGGTCAATCAATCGGCGCAGGGTCGGGCCGGGCTGCAGAGTCCGATCATCAAGAACCTGCACGATGCCGTGCTGGCAGCGATCGTCGAGCGCACGGGGGCGCAAAGACGGCGATTTGATTTTCTTTGGCGCTGACCGCGCGAAGATCGTTTACGGCGCGCTGGGTGCGTTGCGGATCAAGATTGGCCACAGCGAGTTTGGCCGCGTACACGGTTTGTCGCAAGAAGGTTGGCAGCCGCTATGGGTCGTCGATTTCCCGATGTTTGAGTTTGATGAGGAAGCGCAGCGGTTTGTCGCCGCGCATCATCCGTTTACCAGCCCGAAGGACGGGCATGAAGACTATCTGTCGACCGATCCCACGCAGGCACTGGCGAAGGCATATGACTTCGTGCTTAACGGCTGGGAAATTGGCGGCGGGTCGATCCGTATTCATCGCGAAGACGTGCAAAGCAAGGTATTCCGTGCGTTGAAGATCAGTGCCGAAGAAGCGGGCGCGAAGTTCGGTTTCCTGCTCGACGCGCTGCAGTACGGTGCGCCGCCACACGGTGGCGTCGCGTTCGGATTGGACCGGCTCGTCGCAATGATGGCGGGCGCCGAATCGATCCGCGACGTGATCGCATTTCCGAAGACTCAGCGTGCGCAGGACCTACTGACACAGGCGCCCAGCGAAGTTGACGAGAAGCAGCTGCGCGAACTGCATATCCGGGTACGCGGCGAAGCAAAGACGGCCGAACCCAGAGTCGCGTAGTTGCGTCGTCAACGCACCGATGAAGATTCCGGAGTCGGTGCTTGTAGTCGTCTACACCCTGGCACTCGATGTGCTAATCATCGAGCGTGCCGACCATCCAGGGTTCTGGCAGTCGGTCACCGGCAGCAAGGCAACGCCGGAAGAGCCGCTGCGCACAGTATGTGTGCGTGAAATTGCGGAAGAGACCGGGCTTAATGTGTCTGCCGAGCAGCTTGACGACTGGGAAATCAGTCATCGTTTCGCGATCTACGAGCATTGGCGTCATCGCTATGCGCAAGGCGTTACGCATAATACGGAGCATGTTTTTGGACTCTGCTTACCGCAGCGGTTCGAGCCTCGGCTCAATCCGCTCGAACACGTCCGGCATCGATGGCTCGCCTGGCGCGCCGCCGCAGATGCGTGCTTTTCCTGGACCAACGCAGAAGCAATTCGACGTTTGGAGAGTTTGGAGGCAAGTCGCGGCACTTAGCCTGATCTTGGGGGTGTGCAGCGATGGGCGCGCCCAACCGCTGCCGACTGTCACGGTCGAGCGCGTCGGCGACACGTTCCATGTCAATGCGCGCGCCAGCGTGGCGGTCGACCCGCGCGTCGCATGGGAGACCCTTACCGACTATGAGCACATGCGCGACTTCCTTCCGAATATCGAACATTCGAAGGTGATTGCGCGCCAGGGCACGCGGTTGACGGTCGAGCATGTCGGACAGTTTCCGCTGTTCTTTTTCGATATTCCGGTGCGTGTGCGCCTGGCCGTCACGCAGCAGCCGTACGAGCGCATCGTTGCGCGCTCCGAGCCCGGGGAAGTCGACGGAGCGCCGCAGACACTGCGTTCGTTTGCGGGAAGCTACGACCTGGCGGTCATTACGCTCGAACGGCGTGCCGGAGTCCGGCTCGAATACGAATCGCGCTTCGAGCTGGCCGAGCCACTGCCTCCGATCATCGGCGATTTGTTCGGCACGGCGATGGTGACCAAGACCGTGCGCTTGCAGTTTGAAGCCATGGTGCGCGAGATGGTGCGGCGTCAGGCCGGCCGCGCTTCCATTGAGAAATCCCAATGAGTCAAATGGCGATGCGACGGGTATCGAGCAGCACCGCTCCGCTTGCACTTGCCCTGCTGGTGCTGGCCGGCTGCTCGACCATCGATCCCTATTCATCGCTGCCGATGTCGCACAACCTGCAGCGCGAAGACGACGTTGGCTACTGCGCGCGATTGTTTGCCGATATCGATCGCCGTATCGACTCGCTGGGCGTGCGCGATGCCGAAACGCATCGCGTCGCCGGATTTCCCTACCTGCGCGTCGATCGCTTCAGCGCTGCGTTATCGCAGCGTGCGACCAATGCCGCGCAAGAGCGAGCATGGCGCTCAAGATTGCAACAGCTCGATGAAACCGCGCGTGCCAGCGAGTTGGCTAACGCGGCGCTGACGATCGACGATCTGCCACGTTGCCGAGAGCTGCTCGGCGCTGCGGATTCGGCGGCAGTCAACGAGCTGCGAGCCGCGGCGAAGGTTCCCGACGACTACAGCATCGGTATGCGAACGCTCGGCATCTATCCGCTGACGCGCTTGCCATTCGCCGCAGGTATCGCGCGGTGGCACGATGACACGCGTACGGTGTTCGCGACGCCGATCGACGCGTTGCCGGTGCGTGGCCGGCTGCTGCGCTATGCACCTGCCCCGCAGGCTGAAAAGCCCGCGGCAGCGCTAACAGTCGACGCACTCGGCATTCCTGTGCCTTCGGCAGCGGAAGCGGCGGCGCTCATCGTCCGGCACGCGCCGGTGCTGGAAATCGACGTCGCTGGAGACTTCGACCGGATCGGCGCACTTACGCTGGACGCGGATGACCGGGTAAGCGTCGATGCTGCAACGCCCGTTGTGTACACGCGCATCACCTACACGTTGCTTGGGGGCGTGATTCGTCCACAGTTGGTTTACACGTTCTGGTTTAGCGAGCGCCCACCAGCGCCGGCAGCACCTTCGATCTGCTCGCGGGCAAGCTCGACGGAGTCGTGTGGCGAGTGACGATTGATTCAGCCGGCGACGCGCTGGTCTACGACAGCATTCACGCGTGTGGCTGTTATCACCTTTTCTTTCCGACCGATAAAGTGGTCGCACGCGATTTGCCTGCAACTCTGGATGAGTCACTGTTCGTTCCGCAAACGCTGCCTAGGGTCCCTTCGAGTGAGCGAGTCGTGCTGCGAGTCGAATCCGGCACGCATTACTTGCAGCGCGTGCTGATGAGCTCGGAGAAAAATTCGGCGCCCACGATGGTGTATCGGCTACAGGACGAGCGCGCGTTGACTACGCTGGCGCGCCGCGGCGGTGGAACTCGCAGCGCCTACGGCGAGGACGGCATGATCGCCGGCAGCGAGCGCGGCGAGCGATGGTTTTTCTGGCCGATGGGCATCGAATCGGCTGGGCAGATGCGCCAGTGGGGCCATCATGCAACGGCGTTCGTCGGGCGCCGTCATTTCGACGATCCCTTGCTGTTAGACACTTACTTCGAATTGCACCGCTGACAAAATAACAACCATGAAGATTCGAGTCGCTACCTACAACATTCACAAGGGCGTGAGCGGTGGGCTGCGCAAAAAGGTGCGCATTCACGACGTCAAGCTCGCGCTGCATTCGATGGATGCCGACATCGTCTTCCTGCAGGAAGTACAGGAAAAAAACGACCGGATGTCCCAGCGCAACGGCTACCCCGCAGGCACCCAGCTCGATTTTCTGTGCACCGGCAGCTACCTGCACCGCGCATACGGGATGAATGCGGTATATCCGCATGGTCATCACGGCAACGCCATCGTTTCACGCCATGCTATCGGCCGCAGCCTAAATCACGATATTTCTCATCACGCGCTCGAAAAGCGTGGGCTGCTGCACGCCGTGTCGCACGTTGAAACGAGTAGAGGCGCGCTCGACGTGCATCTGATCAACACCCACTTTGGTCTGATGAAACGCAGCCGGGTTCGGCAGGCCGAATTCTTGATTGAGTTCGTGAAGACGGAGGTACCGAAGGGGGCGCCGCTGATCATCGCCGGTGACTTCAACGACTGGCAGCGCGGTGTCGACGAGGTCCTGCACAACGAGCTTGACGTCTTCGAAGCGGCTTCTGAGTTCAACCGGCGTCAGTCAAAGCCGCGGCTGCGCGACAGGCTCGTGCCGTGGCGCGAGTTGCCGCGCTCGCACGTTGCGCGTACGTATCCAAGCATGATGCCGTGGCTACAACTGGATCGCATTTACGTGCGCGGGTTCAAAGTCAACGACGTGCGCGTGCCGAAGGGTGTCGAATGGGCGCAGCGCTCCGATCACATGCCGCTGATTGCAGACATGGAAGTGGCGTGAGCGTTCTATCGAGATGAACGACGAGGCGTTGCTCGAGCCGCTGCCGGTGCAGCGTGCGCGGCGCGCTCTCCGAAAGCTTGCGACCGGCACGCGACCGGTTGTCTATGGTGGCAATCGCATCGAGCTGCTGCGAAGCGGTGAGGAGTATTTCCCGCGGTTGCTTGCGGCGATTGAGGCTGCAAAGCTATCGATCTACATCGAAGCCTACATTTTCGAGCTTGACGACATCGGCCAGAAAGTCAGCGATGCGCTGGCGGCCGCGGCACAGCGCGGCGTCTCGGTCCATCTATTGATCGATGGGTTCGGCTCACAAGCTACCGCCGATTTGTTGATCGCGAAGCTCCGACCCAAGGGCGCGAAGGTCATCGTGTTCAGGCGGGCGCGCTGGTGGCGATTTGAGCGGCGGCTGCTGCGCCGTCTGCACCGCAAGATCTCGCTGTTCGACAACCGTCTGGCGTTTGTCGGAGGCATCAACATCATCGACGACTATCACCATCCTGATCCGGAGCCGGTGCGCTCCAAACTCGGGCCGCGCTTCGACTTTGCGGTCGCCTGTGAAGGTCCGCTGGTGGCCGCCATCGCGTTCACGGTGACGCGGCTTTGGTGGACGGTATCGGTGCTGCAAATGAAGCGGCGACCATCGTCTCGGCCGCAGCACATCGAGACACCACCGGCGAAAGACGGCGTACGCGCCGCGCTACTGCTGCGCGATAACCTCCGCAATCGGAGCACGATCGAACGCGCCTATATGGACGCTTTCGCGCACGCGCGGCATGAAGTGCTGATTGCGAATGCCTATTTCTTGCCGGGCAAGAAGTTTCGCGACGCGCTGTGCGATCTCGCCGAGCGTGGCGTGCGGGTACGGCTGCTGCTGCAGGGATTGGTCGAGTACCGCCTGCAGTATTACGCGCAGCAGGCGCTGTACGGAGACTTGGTCAAGTGTGGAGTGCAGATCTATCAGTACACGCCCAGCTATCTGCACGCCAAGGTAGCTGTGGTCGACCAAAAGTGGGCCACTGTGGGCTCGAGCAACATTGACCCTTATAGTCTTTTGCTGGCGCGCGAAGCGAACGTGGCAGTTTATGACGAAGCGTTTGCGCAGGATTTGCAGAAAGCACTGGATGCGGCAATCGCCAATGACTCGGTCGTCGTGGATGCGGAGGCGTGCGCCCGTCGCAGTCGCCTGCGACGGGGCATGAGCTGGGTTGCGTATCAGCTGGTGCGTGTGCTTACCCTGGTTGCGACTCGCCGCGATGACGGTTAGAAGCTCAGTCGCCACCTCCCCCGCACCCTCCGTCGCCGCCGCATCCATTGCCGCTACACGGCGCGTGCATCGAGTGGATGATCGCCGATCTGGGAGCGTGCGCGCGGCGTACTAGGGGGCCACTGCATACCAGATATTGTGTTCGTGAGAGCGGAACACCTATTTCTTGTATAGCTTTCGTGCGCGACAGCCGCATTGGTCGGCGCATTTCAGAGGGGAAATCGCGTTGCTGACATGCAATTCCCCTCTGAAAATTGTTTTTTTCTCTTGTATTTCACTCCGATTCGCTTAGGATCGCGTCACGCAACGAGAGCGCTCTCTGATAGTTTTGGATTGAGAACCCTGTCGCTGTGACCAACCCCGAGAAGGAGAAAGTAATGGCAATGAAGAAGGCAAAGAAAGCGGGAAAGAAATCAGCCAAGAAATCGTCGGCGAAAAAAGCCGCAAAGAAAACAGCCAAGAAGGCCGTGAAAAGATCACCGGCCAAAAAAGCTGCGAAAAAGAAAACGGCACGTAAACCGAACGCAGCATTCATGAAGCCGATGATGCCCACCGGCCCGTTGGCATCGATCATCGGCTCGACTCCGATGCCGCGTACCGAAGTCACCAGCCAGATTTGGAAATACATCAAGAAGAACAACCTGCAAGACAAAGCGAATCGACGCATGATCAATGCGGACGACAAGCTCCGCGCGCTGTTTGGCAAGGCGCAGGCGTCGATGTTCGAGCTCACCAAATACGTCAGCAAGCATCTGAAGTAGTCGGTCGCTTTTCCGCCCGAAACAAAGGCCACGTACGCGTGGCCTTTGTCTTTTCAGTGCGTCCTTAGCTGTATGCAGCTGGGCTTGGCGGACGGATGCCAAGAACTTCGCGCCGTGCACGCGCCACCGCTTCCGCACCGCACGCGGACGGCATGGGTCGCTCGGTACGCGGTTGAGCGGCCGACTCGGAGCGCAACACCATCTGCGGTGCCGCATCCACGAACGTCAACGTAGCGAGGATGGCAATCGCCGCCGCGATGCGCGCCGGAAAGCCGCGCGACGTCTCCGTCTGCTGCTCCGTGTCATCGAGCTCAAACTGCCACTGCGAAGTCATCTCATTCCCCATAGGACCGACTGCCGGTCCGATGGGCAAACGATAGTTGCCGCAGCGCTAGGACTTGAAGGGAAAGATCAGGGTGCCAGGAGCAGACAATTCGACAACACGGCTGGCCTTCACTGCGCCCAGCGTGAATGCCGAGGCAGCGAAGCCTGCAGAAAGGTCATCTGGTCAGCGAGGATACGGCGATTGCTCAGAATGAAACCTTCGTTGCGGCACACTGCGTACGGCACGTAACTGAGCGGCATGTTTGCTTCCTCAGGCCGGCGATTGCCCTTGCGCGTATTGCATGAGCGACAGGCTGTGACAACGTTAGTCCATTCGTGGCGGCCACCTCGTGACACCGGCACGATGTGCTCGACGGTCAGGTCGGTCTCGGCAAAACGATTGGCGCAGTACGCGCAGATCTGACGATCTCGCACGAACAGCCGGTGCTTGGTAAGGCCAACGTGCGCGTGTCCGAATGGGATGCGGTGCCGGCCGCGGATCATCACGATCGAGCTGGTGACGAATTCGGACCGAGCCCCGGTGGACTCCTGTATGCCACCGGCCATGCCGAACAGGTTTTCGCCGAGCTCGGTAATGACTTTGCCCGCCGCGTAATAACGCGCAGCGCGCTGCATCAACGCCCAGCGAACCGGCTGCCCGTGGGAATCAATGACCAGAATCTTGGCGGTGATATCCGACCCGTACAACATCGCAGCACGAATTGTGCCACGGGCGTTGCGTGGTCAGCGTCACAAAAAAGCTAGTCGTTGCGGCCGCCGTCTCGTATTGCCCAGGGGTCAAGCCCGGACTCGGTTCGCTTGACGACACCCGTCGGGTCGAAATACACGAACATGGCCGCCTTGAATCCTCCGAACGTGTAGTAGCGGTACATCCACGCGCTTTCGTCGCGCAGTTTGTAAACGAACATGTCAGCGGGTTGGCCAAAATCGCGCAACACGTCGTTTTGCGTGTCTTTGCCAGAGCGCACGCGCGCGAATGCAGCATCGTTCATCACTTGCTCAACGCGTGCGAGCCGCCCTTGCGCGTCAAAATCGGCGTTCCAGACCGACTGATCGAACGGCTGGTTCGAATACTGGAGTCGGGTGCCACCATTGGGAAGCGAATAACTGCCCGTCGGCTTGCCGAGCCTGGCACGCGCCTCATCGACGGTCGTTCCGGGTGCCAACGACTGTGGTGTGGCACAAGCGGCCAGGGTGGCCACGGCGACAGCGAACAATGCGATTTTCAGTGGACTCATCACACAAACTCCTTGAGGAACGCTAGGCTCTTTGATCTTACGACGGAGGCACGCCATGCGATGGGTGAAACGGATTGCACTAACGCTGGTTGCCATCGTCGTGCTGCTACTAGGCATTGGACTCATTTTGCCGTCAACGTTCAAAGTTCAGCGCTCGGTCGACATTGCGGCAGGCCCGGACAAGATTTACCCGCTGATCGCCGACCCGCGCGAATGGAAAAGATGGTCGGCCTGGAACGCGCGCGATCCGGCCATGAAGATCGTCTACAGCGGGCCGCCCTCGGGTCCCGGAGCAAAATGGACATGGCAAAGCGCATCTGAGGGCAACGGCGAGATGACCTTCACCTCGGTCGTGCCAAATCAGCGCGTCGACTACTCACTGCATTTTCCCGACGTCGGCATGAGTTCGGCCGGTGAAATGAAACTGGAACCCGCCGGCCCGGGCACGCGCGTGACGTGGACCAACGAGGGCGACGTCGGCTCCAGTCCGATTAACCGCTATTTCGCGCAGGCAATGGACAGGCTGGTGGGGCCAGACTTCGAAGCCGGGCTTAAAAACCTGAAGGCGATCGCCGAGCGGACCTAGCGCAATAGCCGCGCGCGGGCGGCTATTGCGCCGGTGTTATTGCACGGAAGCTTCGCGCTTTTGCGGAACGTTTAGCCAAACCACATACGTCCCATACTGCTTGGCGGCGCGTTCGACGACAGTCACATAGTGGTAATCGGTGTTGTCCGCCACGGGAGCCTGCGCCGTCGGAATCGAGCTGCAGCCGGCGATGAACGACACGGCGAGAGCTGCGATCAGTGCCTTTCTCATGATGCCTCCGTAGTTGCCCGGCGCAGGATTTCTGCGCTGACGGGAAACTCTACGCCGGCTGACGGCGGGCGCAATCCCAATGTGACGAAATCGGCACAGGCTGGATGAACGGTCAATGTCATCAGCCGTGACCGGCCCCTCGATAAACTGGCCGCCGCTTTCCGATTCCAAATCGACCCATGCACGCTCGCCCGACCGAGACAGAACTCAAACTGCACCTAGCTGCAGCGCACGTCGACCGGCTCAGAAACAGCCCCGTTTTGGCAAAGTCTGTATGCACAGAGGCAGACATCGATAACGTTTACTTCGACACCGAAGACCGGTTGCTGCAGCGCCACCGGATGGCGCTGCGGGTGCGTCGGATCGGCCGGCGCTGGGTGCAAACGCTCAAAACTTCAACCAAAAACAGTGGTGCGCTCAGCAGTCGCGGCGAGTGGGAGACGCCGGCGCGCGTGGTGCGCGGGCAGGGCCGCATCGACCTTGCGCGACTTTCGGAATCCCCGTTGGCGGAGTTGTTGGCAAAACAAAAGGTGCGACCTGAGTTGGAGCCCGTGTTTCGCACTCGCGTGCGACGCGCGCAATGGACCGTCGAGCGCGGCAATGCGTCGATTGAAGTTGCCCTCGACGTCGGCGCGATCAGTGCTGAGGTCGAGCATCAATCGCTTCGCGAACCGATTTGCGAACTAGAGCTGGAACTGAAGCAAGCAAGGGATGAAGGCGGGGCTGCGGCGTTGATCGATCTAGCCCTAGAGCTGCTCGAGGTCGGCGGTAAATCGCCCCTGGCGCTGACGCCGGTGGCGCGCAGCAAAGCCGAGCGCGGCTATCAACTGGCGGCGAAACGACCGGCACCGGCGGTCAAAGCGTCCGCCAAGGCGTTCGTCGAAAACATCACGAATCGATCGACCACAGCAGGTGCGTTGCGCGCGGTGGTTGCCCACGGTCTGGCGGTGTTGACGGCCAACATTGAACGTCTGCTGCGCTACGACGATCCCGAGTATGTCCACCAGTCGCGCGTTGCGCTGCGCCGAGTGCGGTCCGCGATCCGGCTCTTTGATCGTGAGCACCGTGATGTGCCGCAATCGCTCGCCGACGAGCTGCAATGGTTTGCGCGCACGCTGGGCGAAGCGCGTGACTGGGATGTGATCGCCGACCAAACGCTGCCGTCGCTTGCCGAAGGCATCGGTGTCGATGCGATCAAGCCGCTGGTTGTGCAAGCTGATGCGCGGCGCCGGCAGGCGCGCGAACACATTCGCAAGACCGCGCGATCGGCGCGCTACGCCGCGCTCGTGTTAAACGGCGAGCGTTGGTGCATGACACCTGCGCCGGTTGGCACCGAATTGCTCGCGGATGCGGCGGCGCCGGCGCTGCAGCGCGCGTCAAAGAAGCTATTCAAAGCGGCGCGCTTTTTCGCGGCGCTAACACCGGCGCGGCGGCACCAGGTACGAATCCTTGCGAAGCGATTGCGCTATGCGCTCGACTTGTTCTCCGTTGCCTTGCCTAAGCAGGCGACTGCGCGCTACACCAAGGCGCTGGCCGAACTTCAGGACATGCTCGGACTATTGAACGACTCATCAGTGGCGAACGCCGTGTTGCCGCAACTGACTAAATCGGCTCGGATAAAGAAGTCGGTGCAACAGTGGTCGGCGTCCATAGAGCCGGGTCGCGTGCTCGATATCGAGGCGCGGCTATTAAAGCTGTCGAAGCTCGAAACGCCGTGGGCGTAACGGAATCGCGGCTAGGTTGCGCCTGCACCGAAAACTTGACTTGACCGAATTGCCCGGGAAGCAGCGTACCCGTTAGCGGCCAGGTGATCGCTACAACGCGCTCAGTCACGCGCTGAAGCTGACGGCTTGCTCGCCCGCATCAGAACGCTACTGTCAACACCAGTGTTTCCAGATAAGAGCCAGCCGGCACGAGTTGCCCGGCGGGCATCACGCCACGCAGCGTCTGCGCCGTCGAATCGCACGGGTTTGCCATTGGTCACTCGCAGCAAACCTGACCGGATAGGTGCCGCAGCCAGTGTTTCCCCACTCGGCGGCCGTGCTGTTCTGATAGATGTTGTAGCCCACCGTCGCGGCAGGCGCGACCTGGCGCTGCATCGTGCGGCCGGTAGCGCCCAGACATGTGCCCGAAGACCCGTTCGACAACGTCATCGCCCATGGAATGTTTTCGGAGCCGCCACCCAAGTGAGTACAGGTCAGCGTGACAGTGCATTTGCGGTGAGCGCCGAAATCGAGTCGTAGGACAGAAAGTTAATCGATCCGCCGCTGGATACGCTGCATGAATAAGCCGCGAAAGCCGGCGTGCTGACGCTGGCCAATGCGCCGCAGACAAGCAACGCGAGTCGCTGAATGCTCCTCACAGGGATCCTCGCCGGCAAACAAACGGGCCAAGCTTTGGCAACGTTTCCTTCTGCGGACTGAACTCGACTTCGAAGCTGCAATGGCCGGACGCAAGCTTAACGGTGAAGCGCGATGAGACCGGCAAGTCGGGAATAAAGACTTCGCCGTCGTGGCCAACGATGTAGCTGTGCGACGTTCCGACAAGCTGCACTTCTGAACCCAACGGCACGTGTGAGCCGTCGGCGAGCCGCACTTCGAGGATCGCACTGGCACGTCTGCGCGCATCGTATTCGGCGAGCGTACCCGAGCGAAACTGCGGAACCACGCGCTTTTCGCGATCCTTAATAGCGACGTCGATCGGAATGTCGCGCTCGTCGATCGTGATGCGGTTGGCCGCATACGGTGTCATGCCGCGGCAGTACGATTTCCCCGCTGCGATCAGTGCGTCCGATCGGGTTCCCTTCGTGGAAGACGCGAATGCCTTCGAGGTCGCCGACGCGCACCAGGCCAAAGCTGTCGGTGATCAGCCTGCTTACGAACGCGCGGCCGGCGATGACGCCGACGCCGCCGCTTGCGGTCGCGCGTGCTGCGCTCGAGCCTTCGAATGACGATGCTTCCAGCGTGTACTGGCCGAAGGGCCACGTGTATCCGACACCGGCGTCGAACTGTTCATGCGTTGTGGCGCGCAAGCGATAACCGATTCCCTCGTCGCTCGGTAGCGTCCGCTGCACCGCTGCTCCGACGTATGAGGTGCGCTGCTCCGCCGCTTCTGGCGGCAGACGCTTCGCCAGTCACGCTCGTGCGGCTGCCTAGCGGAACCGTCAAGGTCGCATAGGCAGACGTCTGCGAAAACTCGCCGTATGAGCGTGATACCGAAATCGTCAAGAAACGCGCGCTGCGCAACAGTCGCTGAGTACGACACTGCTGCGGTGTCGAGAGCCGGGAAAATTACGGTATCGCTGCGCAACCCAGGCGACACCGACCGACCCGAAGGTGCCGAAGTTGACGCCAGCCGACACCTGCGACTGGCGCTGCAGAACAATCGCAGCTCGGGTCGCCGATCAAACGAAACTGCGGACTGGCCCACATCGAGCGCGAGCTGAAATTGAATCGTCGCCCCTGATATTCATAGCCGGCGAGCCATAAGTGCCCGGTGCCGGCGTCGCCATCGCTGAAAGCGGCGCCTGCAGTGAAGATACCCGAGCAAGCCGGGCGAAAAATCCACCGTCGCGCCGACGCGCGCGCACGCTGGTGTCGCCTTCAAAGCGCCCTTCGACAGTCAACGTGATCGCTGATGCCGCGCCGCCAGTAGCCGGACGCCAGTGCGCTGCCGTAATCGAAGCTTTCCAGACCGTAGTTCTCGCGCATTGCACCGACACTGATCTGATACTCGTCGAGACCGCCGCGCAACAGGCGGCGGCTCGCATAAAACGGCTGCGTGATGACCTGCTGCTGTCCGAATGCGATCGCGCACCACCAGCTGCACGTCACCCGCTCCGCTGACCAGCGGAACGTCGTTGACGGTAAATGGTCCCGGTTGCACGGTCTGCGAGGACGATGCGCGAGCCGTTGACGAAAACGTCAACGGTAGACGGCACCACCGCGGTGCCAGAAAAAGGCTGCAACGGATACGTGATCAGCTCCGGCTGCAACTGAAAGTTGGTTCCATACTGCACGCCACCGAAGCGGACACTGCGGCCCCAGATGCCCGCCTGCGTGAACGCGTCGCCGACGTTCAAGCGTGCGCAGCCCGTCACGATCGTCGCGACGCCAGGCCGTATCGAAGCGGATGACGCGATTCGTCGGGTCGCCGCCAACGGCGACGGTATTCACTGCGGCGGTATTGATGAGCGAGCCAAGATCGCCCGACACAGCCGAGCTCGAAGAATCCCGATGCATAGCTCGTGTCCGACGATGTGTAGCCGAACAGGGTGTAGTTCAGAAATCCTGCAAGCGGTGTGGTCGAGAGCTTGCGTATCGGTCACGGCAGCGCGGAACTGAATGTCTGCATGCTCGAGCAGCGACGGTGACACGTTGACCAGCAAACGTTGGGTCCGCTGTTCGATATTGGTTCGCACTCCGCCCAGATCGGCCACCGCGACGTACAGGCGATCCTCGAACTCGAACGTGCAGTTCGCCCGGCACCTTTATGCGCCATCGGCGCAACGCAGCCACTTCGATGGCGTTGTGTTTCGCCGCGCTCGACTATGCGCAAAGACCGGCCCCTGCGGCTGGCCATTGACAACGCTATCGAGCACCGCGACCTGGCGCGCAGACGCGGCGGCAAGTTGCGCGATGACCTGCTCGGCCACGGGCAGGACCGGTCCCGGCGCAGGCAAGCGCGGATGCGATTGCGACGGCCATCGCGCTACTGCGCGCGCTTGGCCGGGATGTCGATCGAGACGGGCTGATCCGCATCGTCCTGTCCGATCAAACGGAGCAGCTGCGAGATCCTTCGCCGCCTCCGGCAGCTCGATTGCAAGCGTGGACTTCGCGAGAACGACGATTCGCGGGAGCGTATGAATGACTTCAGTACCTTGCTGCACCCGAACCTCACGCAGTCGAAAGTGGCGGCCGCCGGTGTTGACGGCAATAAGCCGGCTGCCGGTGGCGGTTGTCTCGATATGCCAGGTGACCTGCGCCGATGCGGGCGTGACCGGCTCGATGTACAGCGGGATGTCCATCGCAACGCGGATGCGAAAACCCCCGCCCGTCGACTCGCAGCCAACTGGCACCTCGCCGAACACCAGCCGGTAGGCTCGCTCGACCTCTTTCGGTGGAACGCACTCGCGACTGCGATGCGGACGAGCTGCTGCTCGCCCGCTGGCAAGCTTGAAGATCGGGGGATTGACGATCAGTTCGCGCGTTTCGCTGCGCGACTCCTGGCCGTTTTGCGTCCACGCATACGGACGCACCTGAATCACGATCTCATCGGTGCCGGTATTCGTGACGACTACCGAGCCGGATTGCTCACGGGCCGCGATCGTCAGGCCGAGAGGCGCGAGTCCGAAACTTGCCGCCGACGCCTGTGACGCGGCGGCAAGTAGGACAAGTGCCAGCGCATCCGCGCAGAGCGCCCCGCGCGCTCATTGCGCCGTGCGGTTAGAACGTTACCGACACCGCGACCGTATCGGTATACAGTCGCGACCGGCGTATTTTCGTCAACCGTGGTTTCGAAGCAGACATGTCACGGTACGGTTCCCACCTGATGCAAGCGAAAGCTGCGGCTGGCATTCAGCGTGCTCGCAGAAGTCCACGCAGTCCCCGCGCCGAGCGCGGGGCAGGCGGTGTAGTCGGCGCCGCTGATCGTCGGCTGTTTGATCGAGTACGCGACGAAATCGTGTGCCGCTTCGATCATCCGGCGCGTGCCACTGAAGTTGCCGCCGTCATTGACCGCGAGCACGGGCGCTGCGCCTGCGTTGCAGCGCAGCGTCACTTGGCCTGTCGGCGAGGATAGTCGTCGGCGCCAGCGGTGTTTGTGGGGCAAACGTGGCGTTTGACGGAGCGGTGACGGTGCAATTTCCATTAACCTGAACTGAAACCTGCACGTTCTGACTCATTTGCGCCAACGCGCCGAGCGGAACACCCGCGAGTAACACGGCCGCTGCGAACACACGATTGAATTTGGTCATTGCCGATTCCCTTAAGTGTCGTCTTGGACCGGCGCAATGTAGCCAGAAGGCGCTACTCAAAACTGGCGAAATGCCTGTCAGACGTAGGTCACTTCATCGCTGCAGGTACAAATTGCAGATGCGTGCCCCGACGAGCGGTGAATGTAGGAGAAATTCGTACGTCATCAGAGGCGAAACGCTGACATCGTTGCGCGACGAAGTTCTTCGAATCGCCACGGAAATGCGCTTCTTAACAAGTAATACGTGCCAGCGTTACGACGGAAAAATGTATACGCGCGTCGACGTGAACACGGCGCCATTCACTTGCAGAGGCAGATCGATGTGGCGAACTGTAGTGATGTTGTGTGCAGGGCTGCTCGGCGCCGTGCCGCTGTACGCGCATGCAGGCCCGGTGGCGGCCAGGCCGATCCTAGCGCCGCCCGCGCATGAGCCACTGCAGGCGGCGTTTCAGGCGTGCAATCAGCGCTTCGACGGTCGTCTTAGCTACGCGTTTCTGCCGTCGACCGCGCGCTCGGCAGGATTTGACCGGCTCGAAGCGGTCACCCTGACTAGCGCCGATCTGACCGGCGACGCGCGCGAGCGCCGATGGATCAACACGCTCAACGCCATGTACGCGCCCGATGAAGGCCCGCAATTCAGCGTGCAGTACGGCGGCAGGCTGATCGAGCGCAACGACGCCATTGGTGGCAGCAGTTACACGGATCTGTTGTCGCTGGAGATTCAGCACGAGTTTGCATCGGGCTGGAAAGTCGCCTCGCACATCGGTGCACGCCATTCGTGGGATGCCGACGCTGTCGATTACAGTGCCGGCGCTTCAATCGGTGTGCGGTTGCTGCACAACGTATGGATCGCTGCGCGCTACAACCCGCTTGGATTCAACGATCCGGACCTCTCCAGCACCGCGTATAGCGCCAAGGGCTTTTTCCTGAAGATGCGCATCGTGCTCGATGCAGTGCGAAGCTCAGACAGCAACAGCGACATTGCCAGGCTGCGCTGGTAACGCACTGCCTAACGAGGCCTCAGCACGCGCGGTGGGAAATAGGGCTTCTTCAGCGCGCGTCCTTGCCCCAAAACGAAGCCGGTATTACGCGCCAGATTTAATTGTTCTTCGCGCTCAATGCCGGCGAGCACGAATGTCTCGCGCGTCAGCCCCAGCGCATTGACTTCGCGAGACATCTCCTGCCAAGTCTCTTCACGAGAGCTGATCGGCGCCAGCATCTTCGCGAAATCGGGCGCTACGAAATCGATTGCCGACATTTCCATGCTAGGACGCGGTTCGGCGAATCGATAACCGACGGCGATCTGATACGAGCGCAGCAGATCGATGAACTCGCGTACGCGATACGGCCAGCGCAAACGCTCCATCGCACCCCGCAGCAAAACGGAAAGTCGATGCGCGGTGTATCGATGCGCCTCCAAAACGTTGGCGAACGCTTCCAGTGATCGCTCGACCGAACCGAATGACACCGTGACCGCGACGCGCTCGACCCTTTCGTGCTCCAGCATCGAAAACGCGTGTTCCATTGCGGCCAGCTGAATTTGCGAGCGCAGCGAACGATCGGGCTCGAAGTCAGCGGTCCAGACATACAGCTCGTCGAACCAGCGCTGTGATCCCACCAAGGTGCGCGTTGGCCACACGAGGGCGCGCACGCGAGAGCCGAACCGACTCAGCGAATCAACAGTGGGATCGAGTTCGACTTGGTGACTGCCAAGCTGCTCGGAGTAGAAGGTCTTGCTCGCCATTAATAACAGATGGTGCCACCGCTTTGCAAAATGCAGCGGGTGGCCGATTCTCTGCTAAATACCCGAACTACGGAGTACTAACTTCGCGTGGGTAGCGTAGGCGGTGGATAGGGCATTCGAATCGCGCGTCCTTGACCGAGCTCGAAGCCGACGCGGCTGGCCGATTGCTGTTGCTGGCGCGTCTCTAGTGCACCTACGATCGTGCTCTTTGTGTCGAGCGAAAGTGCACGAACCTCGAGTGCGAGATCGTTCCAGGCGTCGGCGCGATTAGACGTCGTTGCCAGCACCTTGGCGAAGATCGGTTGCACCAGGTCGATGCCGGAAAGCTCCATGCTGACGCGAGGCGCGGAAATCCGGTAGCCGACCGGAAACTGCCATCCACGCAGCATGTCGGCAAATGCGCGCAACCGATAGCGCGACCGCAAACGCTGTGGCGCGCCGCGCAACATCACGAACATTCGATGCGCGAGCAACAGATTCTTTTCGAACAGCTCGGTCAGTGGATCGAGCGAGCGCTCGACTGTGCCGAACGAGACCGTGACTCCAATACGATCGACGAGGTCGTAAGCAAGCCAATCGAAAGCGTTACGCAACGCGTGAATTTGAATTCCGGCACGCTCGGTTGTCGAAGCGCTCCCACCTTCGGTCCAAAGATACAACTCGTCGAACCAGCGCTGAGTGCCTATCAGCGAACACGTGGGCCAAAGTGTGGCGCGAACCGAACCGCGGAAGCGGCCGACGCTTTCGCCGGACGATGGATAGGGCGAGCTTTGCGGGGTCATGCGTCACGGAGGCGAGTGGACTCGGCATTCTGTCGGGCCGTAGTGGGCTGAACATACCCAGAATAGGCGGTGCCAGACGGCGTAGCGTCCGACGGACGGACGCCAGTCGGATGCTCTTGGCAACAATCACCGCTGAGCGCGACTCGATGCTCTTCTTCGTGCATCCAGTCTTCCGGCAGAAATCATGCCGCGCGTCGATGCTCCGGGAAAAGCGTTGCCAGATCGGCGGGCGCCGCGATGCCACGCTCGGTAATGATGCCGGTGATCAGTCGCGCCGGCGTAACGTCAAACGCAGGATTGGCCACGGCGGTGTTTTGATCGACGATGCGTACGCTGGCAACTTCGCCATCGGCGCCGATTCCCGTCAACCGACCTACCTCGTCGCCAGCGCGCTCCTCGATCAGCACGCTGGATGCGTCATGCAGCGACCAATCGATCGTCGGCGATGGAACTGCCGCATAAAACGGCAGGTTATTGTCGCGCGCCGCGAGCGCTTTCAAGTAGGTGCCGATCTTGTTCGCAACGTCTCCCCGCGAGCTGACGCGGTCCGCCCCGACGAGCACCAGGTCGACGTCACCTCGTTGCATCAGATGACCGCCTGCACTGTCAACCGTCAGCGTATGCGGTACGCCGTGCGCCGCCAGCTCCCATGCGGTCAACAGGCCTTGATTTCGAGGGCGTGTTTCACCAACCCATACATGCAGAGGAACTCCTGCATCGTGTGCTTGATAGATGCCGGAAAGTGCAGTGCCGAAGTCGACCGTCGCGAGCCAGCCGGTGTTGCAATGGGTCATGACCTGCAAAGGTCGCTTCAAGCCTGCGTGCATTGTTTGGAGCAGGCGAGCCGCATGGTGTCCGATCGATTGATTCAACGCCACGTCCTCGTCTGCGATGCGCCCAGCTTCCAGCCACGCAGCGCGGCTTCGTTGCGCGACCGGCAGCGGCGATAGCGCCGCTTGCATGCGATCAAGTGCCCAGCGTAGGTTGACTGCCGTTGGGCGCGCTGCACTGAGGCGCTGGTGAGCGACGGCAAGATGTGCGTCGCTTGCTTCGTCTCGCATCGCCAGCGCCAGTCCGTAGGCAGCGGCCACGCCAATCAGCGGCGCGCCGCGAACTGCCATCGTCTGGATCGCGGCAATCATGTCTTCACTACGAGGTTACGGTGCGCGTCGCGAACGCGTGCGGCAAACGCGTTTGGTCGACGATGCCGACAGCATCGTCACCGATCGGCCAGATCGAACGATAGGGGGTCGTGCCAACGTTCATGTGAGGACATTATGGCGAAGGACTGAAAGCAAAACGGCCCTGCATAGGCAGGGCCGTTCGGGCAAAGCGTCCCCGGCTAGAAGCGATAGCCAAAGCCGAGTGTGTACGCCTCGACGTCGTACTTTGGATTGATGTTGTCCTTACCTTCGGTGCGATCCCAATCAAAGCGCACTTGCCACTGGGCCCGCAAAGTCGTAGGTGCCACCCAGGCCGTAGATGAATCGACCCTTGGTTTCACGCGCTTCGGAGTTGAAGTAGGTCACGGCGCCCGTCGTGTTGTTCTGTACGGCTGCGTTGCCGACGAACTTCGACGTGACCGCCGCGTAGCCCACTTTTGCGTGCAACCCTACCGGCCCAAGCGGTGCGCGCAACAGCATCGATAGACCCATTGAGTAGGTGCGCCCGTCCGAGGCACTGGGCAACGGCGTCGTGCCGGCTGGCGGATTCAACAGAAATCCCGGCTGGTGAGCCTCACCGAAATGAATGAACGCACCTTCTACACCGATCCAGGGTCGAAACATGTAGCCGGCGTGCACCCTCCATGCTGTCCCATCCTCGTCGCAACTACCGCCGCCAACGGCGCAGAAATCGTGATAGCGGGAAACACCAAGGCCGGCGCCGAAGTACCCCGGTGGTGACGGTAGTGGTTGCGCCGCCGCCGATGCTGCCGCACATGTCAATAACGCTCCGACCAACAAGTTGCGCATACCCGCTCCTATCTAGAGTTCGGCGCAGTCTAATCAGACCTCCGGCTGCGAGCAACGGCAACCGTACAATGTTTACGTCATGTCTCATTCATCACTTATCGGCCGATTGACCTTGGCCTTTGTGTGCTGTGCGCTACTGCCGTCGCTGTGGGTTGGCGACAGCCATGCGCAAGACAGTGACCGGCGCGGGTTCCTGTGGGAGGTGCGCAAAGGCAAGCAAATTGCCTGGCTGTTGGGCACGATTCACGTCGGCCGCCCCGAGTTTTATCCGTTACCGGCGTCGCGGCTGGCTCCCTTAAAGCGCGCCGAGGCGATCGTGTTGGAGGCTGATGTTTCCGACAGCTCACGCGCGATCGCGGCCACACAGAAATATGCGCAGTATCCGGCGGGAACTCCTGGTCTTGAGACTCGATTGACTCCCGAGCTGCGACAGCGCGTCGAATCTCTGTTGGCACGTAATCAGCTCGATCCAGCGCCGATGATGCGGATGAAGCCGTGGATGCTCGCCAACGTGCTGGCACTGTTTGAGGCCGCGCAGGCCGGATATGTACCGGGGCTGTCGGTTGAGGCTTACTTGCTGCGCGTGGCAAAAACCGACAGCAAGCCCATTCTTGAATTCGAAGGTATCGAGCAGCAGTTCGAGCTCTATGAAAAGGCGCCGTGGGCAACACAGATCTCGTTTCTGGAAGAGGCAATCAAGGCGGTTGAATCGCGTGCCGCACGTCGCGAGTTGAATCGAATCGTGCAGGCATGGGAAACGGCGGATCGAGGCTCGCTCGAGCGCCTGCTCGTTGAGATGCGCGCACAGTCGTCGGTAGGCTCGCGCTTTACCGTCGACACGATATTGCTAGGCCGCCATCCGCAGATGGTGCGCAAAATCGAGACGATGATGGCCGACGGCAAGCCGTACGTGTTCGCGGTCGGCGCGTTGCATCTGGTGGGCCCGCAAGGGCTGGTCGAGTTGCTGCGTGCGCGCGGATACACGCTGACTGAACTGTGACCGCTGCTACGAAGCGCGTCAAGTCGCCGCGTTCAGATCGGCGAAGACCGGATCTCGAAGTGCCGTCGCTGCGTTATGAGTTGCTGACTTCCGGCGCCTGCGGCCAAAACACGTACGCGTCCATCGCCAGTACGCCGCTGTCAACCCCTGCGTCTAGACGCTTGACGCGCGGGCCCGGCTCATCCGCGCAGAAGCCGCGCCGAATGCGACAAACAACGGCATGAAATGCTCGGGCGTCGGATGCGCGCGCAGTGCGTGCGGCGCGAGCTCGCGCCAGCGCACCAGGCGTGCGCGATCGTTTTCTTGCAAAGCATCAGCGATCCACTCGCGAAACTCGATGACGTAGGGCTCGGCCGCACCGTCGGCCACCGCCCGCGAACCTCGTTGGCGCACGCCGGCCATCCAATCGCGCAGGTTGTGCGTGATGTGTCCTGAGCCTATGACCAGCACGCCGTCACGAGTCAGCGGCGCGAGGGCGGTGCCTACACGCAAGTGATGCGCAGCATCGAGCGAAGGTTGGATCGACACCTGCGCCACCGGCACGTCGGCATTCGCAAACATGCGGCGCAGCGGTACCCATGCACCGTGGTCGAGTCCGCGGCACGCATTGGCGGTGGCGGATAAGCCGCTCGACTGAAGCAACCGCATCGCCCGCTCGGCGACTTCCGGCGCCCCCGGCGCCGGGTAGCTGATCTTGTAGAGCTCCGGCGGAAATCCACCGAAGTCGTGAATCGTCTCGGGTTGCCGCGCGGTCGAAAGCATCGGCAGCTCGGTTTCCCAGTGTGCCGATGCAATCAGCACCGCCGACGGGCGCGGCAACGTGCGGCCAAGCTCTGTCCACACGTCGCCGGCGCGTCCGGCATCGATCGCGTGCATCGGCGAGCCGTGCGAGACGAAGACCGTCGGCAACATCGACTACTTCACCAGCCCTTCGGCTTTCAGTGCCTCCTGCACGTGCGGGCGCGCCGCGACGCGTTTCATATAGCTTTGCAACACGGGCCAGCGAGCCATATCGATGCCCGTGGACTTTGCCCAGTTCGTGACCGTAAACAGGTAGGCGTCGGCCACGGTGAACGTCGACCCTGTCAGGTACTCCTTGTCGCCGAGTTGCTGCGCAATCCATTCATAGCGCTTGGTGAGTTTGTCGCGCTGCTTGGCCTTGACTTCGTCGGGCGTACTCGGATCGAACAGCGGCGAATACTGCTTATGCACCTCGGTTGAAATGAAATTGAGCCACTCCTGCAGCTGGTAGCGCGCGATCGTTCCATTCGCTGGCGCCAGTTTTGTGGCGGGCGCCTGATCGGCGACGTACTGCACGATCGCCGGTCCTTCGGTCAGACGAGAGCCATCGTCAAGCTCGAGCACAGGCACATAGCCTTTTGGATTGACCGCATAGAAGTCGGCACCCCCGTCGATTTGGTGCGTCTTCAGGTTGACCTTGACCGGCGTGAACGCGAGGCCAGATTCGCGCAGCACGATGTGGGGTGACAGCGAACAGGCGCCCGGTGAGAAGTAGAGTTTCATTGCAAGTCCTTTCGGTGAGCCGTGTTGATCTGCTAAGCCGTACGCAACTGCGCACCGGGCCTGGAATTGAATACAGACGACAGCGAAAACGCACCGTCACCGAGCAACGCTTGCACGAACGCGGCAATGCTCAAGAACGCCGGATACTCCCACCCTCCATTCGGGGAGGTGAACAACCACCCGTTGGGCGCGTGTGCCCACGTTGCTCCGAGCAACACCGGTATCAATAGCGCAGCGACCCAGCGTGTTCCGATGCCGAGTATCAGCATGACGCCGCCTACCAGCTCGGCGCCGACTGTCACGTACGCCAGGACTCCGGGCAGGCCGAGCGATTCGAAAAACTGCACTGTGCCGGGCAATGTGAATACAAATACTTTCAGTAATGCATGCGCAATGAACATTGCGCCAAGCGCGAGTCGCAACGTGAAGGCTGCGTAAGGCGCTGTGCGAGCGTCGATCATCAATTTCTCCATTGGTTTTGTGACTGGAGGCAATGTAGGCGCGCCCTCGATCGAGACAAAGGTGGCGGCGCGCAAATGTTCATCCCGAAATACGGGAGAATCGCGCGATGGATCGCTGGTCCGCGATGCAATCGTTTGTGCGCGTAGTTGAAAGCGGCAGCTTCGTCGCGGCCGCCGAACGCCTAGGCACGTCGACTTCATCGCTGTCGCGGCAGATCGCGGATCTCGAGCAGCACCTTGGGGCGCGCTTGTTAAATCGGACAACGCGCCGGCTTTCGCTGACCGAAAGTGGCCAGGCGTTCTATGAACGCTCGGTCGCGTTGTTAAGCGATCTGGCAGAGGCGGAGGCGATCGTCGGCCAATCGGCTGTAGCACCACGCGGCACTTTGCGCCTGACGTGCTCGTACAACATGGCGGAGAAACGCGTGGCGCCCGCTATCGCCGAGTTTGTCGAGCACTATCCGGACGTGAAGTTCGATGTTGTCGTGTCCGATCGGATAATCGATCTGGTCGAAGAAGGCTTCGACTTAGCGATCCGCGTTGGGCAAGTCGGCAGTGACCGGCTGGTGGCGCGCCGCCTGGGGTCGATGCAGCTGATCGCGTGCGCTTCCCCTGACTATCTGAAGCGGCACGGACTTCCATCAACACCCGCAGATCTGGCCACGCATAACGTTTTGACCTACGCGTACGCAAGTGCGCCGCGCAGCTGGCGCTTTACCGATTCCAGTCGGGCAACCGCATGACGTGCGCGTGACCGGCAGCCTGCACGCGAATAGCGCCGAGGCGCTGGTAGCAGCGGCGATTGCCGGGTTGGGCATCGTGTGCGAGCCCGACTTTCTGGTCGAAGATGCCATCGATCAGGGCAAGTTGGTGCGCGTATTGCCAGGGTTCGAGGCTACGCGGGGCGAGATCTGGGCTGTTTATCCGAGTCACCGGCACCTGTCGCAGAAAGTGCGGCTGTTCGTCGATCACGTCAAACGGTGGTTCGAGCAAACCACCAAAACGCACTTAGTCGCGGCCTCTAAAAGCCGGGTTGACTGCCGAGGCTGCGTCTGAAATAGTACGAACGTTCGATTTTACTCTCCCCTGAATGCCAAATTCCGTTTCTCACGTGTCGATTGCGACGTCACCGCGCAAGGGCGAGATGACGCGTGCGGCAATCGTCGAAGCTGCGCTTCTAGCGGCGAGCCGCGACGGGCTCGAAGGCCTGACGATCGGCACGCTCGCCGATTCGATGCAGATGAGCAAGAGTGGCGTATTCGCGCATTTCGGCTCGCGCGAAGAGCTGCAACTCGCAGTGCTGAAAGCGTACGTACAGCGATTTGTCGACGAAGTGCTGAGACCGGCGGTCACAAAGCCGCGCGGATTGCCGCGGCTCGAAGCCATTTTGGAGCGCTGGGTTGCATTTTTGGCGCGCGAGATGACACGCGGCTGCATCATGATCGCTGGCGCGGTCGAATACGACGATGTTCCCGGCCCGCTGCGTGACGAGATGGTCGCGATCATTGCAGGCTGGAAGCGCGAACTGATCAAGGCGATCCGGCAGGCCGTGACCGAAGGTCATCTGAGACCGAACCTGGACGCGCAGCAACTCGTCTTTGAGATCTACGGCCTGATGCTCGCCATGCATCAGGACGCGCGACTGCTGCGCTCGGCCGATAGCGCAAAGCGCGCGCGCGCGGGTCTGCGCCGCTTGATCGACAGCGCGCGTCGCTAAAAAGTTAACAGGAGTCGTCATGCCTATTTACAAAGCCCCATTGCGTGATCAGCAATTCGTCATTCACGAAGTGCTTGGCGCCGTCGACGCGTTGAATGCGTTGCCCCGCTACTCGGATCTCGATGTCGACACGATCAATCAGGTGGTCGAACAGGCCGGAAAGTTTTGTGAGGAGCTGTTGCTGCCGATTAACCAGACCGGCGACGCAGAGGGCTGCACGTACGACGCTGCTACGCATTCGGTGAAGACGCCGCACGGTTTCAAACATGCGTTCGACACCTTTCGCGCTGCGGGTTGGCCAGGATTGGCAGGCGAGACCGAGTTCGGCGGCCAAGGCTTGCCTCACCTGCTGCAGATCGCGTTTTACGAAATGCAATATTCCACCAACCAGGCGTGGGCTTCCTACGCCGGACTGACGATTGGCGCCAGCGAGTGCCTGCTGCTGCACGGCACCGACGAACAGAAGAATGTCTACCTGTCGAAGCTCACGTCGGGACAGTGGACCGGAACGATGTGCTTGACTGAGCCTCAGTGCGGCACCGATCTCGGATTGATCCGCACGAAAGCCGAGCCGCAGGCCGATGGCAGCTATCAACTGACCGGCGGCAAGATTTTTATCACTGCTGGCGAGCACGACCTGGCCGAGAACATCATTCATCTCGTGCTAGCGCGCCTGCCGGACGCGCCGCAGGGTACCAAGGGCATATCGTTGTTCGTGGTGCCGAAATTTCTGCCTGAAGGCGCCGGCGCTGAGGCCAAAGTGGGTGTGCGTAACGGTTTGTACTGCGGCGGAATTGAACACAAGATGGGAATCAACGGCAGCGCGACGTGCCAGATTAACTTGGATCGTGCAACGGGTTGGCTGGTGGGCCAACCGAACAAGGGCTTGAACGCCATGTTCACGATGATGAACGGCGCGCGGCTCGGTGTCGGAGTTCATGGCCTCGGCCTGACCGAGATCGCTTATCAGAATGCGGCAGCGTACGCGAAGGACCGCCTCCAGGGGCGTTCGCTGTCGGGTGTCAAGGATCCGAGCAAGCCGGCTGACCCAATCATTGTGCACGCGGACGTGCGACGTTCGCTATTGACGGCGCGCGCATACGCCGAAGGCGGCCGTGCGTTCGCCTACTGGGTTGCGCTAATGGCTGATCTGCAATTTCACCACCCGGACGAGCAGCAGAAGAAGTTCGCCGGCGGACATGATGGCGCTGATGACGCCGATCGTTAAGGCTTTCATGACTGACAACGGATTCGATTGCGCGTCCGAATGCCTTGGCGTGCTGGGCGGCCACGGCTACATCCGCGAATGGGGCATGGAGCAATTTGTGCGCGATGCGCGCATCAACATGATTTACGAAGGCACCAACACGATCCAGTCGCTTGATTTGCTTGGACGCAAGGTGTTGATGGATAACGGTGCGCGGCTGAAAGCTTTTGGCAAGTTGATTACCGACTTCATTGATGAAAACGGGACTGCGAGTGAGATGAGCGAGTTCGTAACGCCGCTGGCGGACCTGGGCGACCAAGTTACGAAGCTGACCACCGAGATCGGCATGAAGGCGTTTGCCAACCCGGACGAAGCCGGCGGTGCGGCGGTCGACTATCTGCGCATCGTCGGACATCTGGTGTACGCGTATTTCTGGGCCCGTATGGCGAAGGTGGCGTTGGCGCGCATCAAGGCTGACGGTGATCGTGTCGATCCGTTTTATCGCAACAAATTGATGGTGGCGCGCTTTTACTTTGAGCGTCTGCTGCCGGAAACCGCGTCTCGCATTCGATCGGCGCGCTCGGGCGTGAAGAATTTGATGGAACTGCCGGCGGAGAGTTTTTGATGAAGAACTTTGTAGTGAGAAAAGTGGCGGTACTCGGCGCCGGAGTAATGGGGGCGCAGATCGCCGCGCATTGCGTGAACGCGAAAGTGCCGGTTGTTCTGTTCGACTTGCCCGACGCTAAAGGTCCGAACAAGAACGGAATCGTGCTGCGCGCGATCGAGAATCTGAAAAAGCTGAACCCGGCTCCGCTCGGCAACAAGGACGATGCGGTTCACATACAACCCGCCAATTACGAAGAAAATCTGGAGCTGCTGCGCGGCTGCGATGTGATCATCGAAGCCATCGCGGAGCGGATGGACTGGAAGCACGACCTGTATCGGAAGGTCGCGCCTTTCGTTTCCGAAAACGCAATCTTCGCTTCCAATACGTCAGGCCTGCCGATCGCCAAGCTTGCCGAAGCGATGGACGATGCATTGAAGGCACGCTTCTGCGGCGTCCATTTTTTCAATCCACCGCGTTATATGCACTTGGTCGAATTGATTCCGACGTCCGCCACGCGGCCTGAAATCCTTGACGACCTGGAAACCTTTTTAACCTCGACGCTCGGCAAGGGCGTCGTGCGCGCCAAAGACACGCCGAATTTCATCGCGAACCGCGTCGGCATCTTCGGCATGCTGGCGACGATCAAGGAAGCCGAAAAGTATGGGCTGCCGTATGACGTCGTCGACGATCTGACCGGCGTGCGACTCGGACGCGCGAAGAGCGCGACGTTTCGTACCGCCGATGTCGTCGGACTCGACACGATGGCGCATGTGATCAAGACGATGCAGGACACTTTGCCGGCGTCGATCGATCCGTTTGCCGAACACTTTGCAACGCCGACCGTGCTGAAAGGGTTGGTCGAAAAGGGCGCGTTGGGCCAGAAATCCGGCGCCGGGTTCTATCGAAAAGAAGGCAAGGCGATCAACGTGCTCGACCCCAAAACGGGTGGCTACGTTGAAAGCAGCGGCAAAGCCGATGAGCTGGTCGGCCGCATCTTGAAGAAGAAAGACCCGGCCGAGCGGCTGAAGCTGCTGCGCGAATCGGATCATCCGCAGGCGAAATTCTTATGGGCGATTTTTCGCGATGCGTTTCCATTACATCGCAGTGCATCTCGAGTCGATCGCCGACACCGCACGCGACGTCGACTTTGCCCTGCGTTGGGGATTCGGATGGTCGACCGGACCGTTTGAAACGTGGCAAGCAGCGGGATGGAAACAGGTTGCCGAATGGGTGAAGGCCGATATCGACGCGGGTGAAGCCTTATCGAAAGCGCCGTTGCCGAAGTGGGTCTTCGAAGGACCAGTGGCCAACGCGAAGGGCGTGCACACGCCTGAAGGTTCGTGGTCGCCTTCGAAAAAGAAATTCATTCCTCGCTCGACGCTGCCGGTCTATTCGAAGCAGATCTTTCGTGCGCCGCTGTTGGGCGAGGGAAATCCGACGGGCGCAACCGGCGGCACAACGGTGTTCGAAGACGACTCGGTGCGGATATGGACGATCGGGCTGTCTGGCACGACTGCCGATGTATTGATTCTGTCGATCAAAACGAAAGTACACGCGATCGGTCCCGGAGTCATCGCAGGACTATTGAAGGCGGTCGATCTCGCAGAGTCGCAGTACCGCGGATTGGTCGTATGGTCGCCCGACGATCCGTTTTCAGTCGGCGCCGACTTGCAGGCGATGATGCCGGTGTTCATGTCCGGCGGCGCGAAGGCGATCGACGTCGAAGAGAAAAAGATGCAGGACGCCTGGATGCGCATCAAGTACGCGCAAGTGCCTGTTATCACTGTAGTCAGCGGCATGGCGCTCGGGGGCGGCTGCGAGCTGATCGTGCACAGCGCGAAAACAGTGGCATCACTCGAAAGTTACATCGGCCTGGTCGAAGTCGGTGTTGGATTGATTCCCGGTGCCGGCGGATTGAAAGAAGGTGCACTGCGCGGCGCGCAGGCGGCCCAGGCGGCCGGTATCACCGACGTGTTTCCGTTCATTAAGAACTGGTTTTTGAACGCGGCAATGGCGAACGTTTCGAAGTCAGCGCTCGAGGCTCAGCAGATGGGCTACCTGCGTGCGACCGACAAAATCGTGTTCAACAACCATGAACTGTTGTGGACGGCGATCAACGAGGCGTCGGCCTTGCACGCAAGCGGCTATCGACCCGCGCTTCGGCCGGTATCGTTTCCAGTAGCAGGCCGCACCGGCGTCGCCAATATCAAGGCACAGCTGGTCAACATGCGAGACGGCGGCTTTATCAGCCAACACGACTTCTACCTGGCGTCGGGCATTGCAAATGTGATGTGCGGCGGTGACGTCGAAGCGACCGCGCAGGCCGATGAACAGTGGCTGCTCGATCTGGAGCGCAAATTTTTCACGGAGCTTGTGAATCATCCAAAGTCGCAGGAACGCATGATGGGCATGATGCAAACAGGCAAGCCGGTGAGGAACTGAGATGAAACAAATTCAAGACGCCTACATCGTCGCCGCGACACGTACGCCGATAGGGAAGGCGCCGAAAGGCATGTTCCGCAATACGCGACCCGACGATCTGCTGGTCGCGGCGATTCGATCGGTGATGTCGCAAAAGTGCCGAGTCTCGATCCGAAGGCGGTCGAAGACGCCATCATCGGTTGCGCGATGCCGGAAGCCGAGCAGGGGCTGAATGTCGCGCGCGTTGCCGTCCTGTTGGCTGGACTGCCGAACTCCACCGGGGGTGTGACGATCAATCGGTTCTGCTCGTCCGGGCTAAACGCGGTAGCGATGGCAGCGGATCGGATTCGCGTCGGCGAGGCCGACGTCATGATCGCCGGGGGTACCGAATCAATGAGCATGGTGCCGATGACTGGCAACAAGCCGTCGTTCAACGCGCGCATCTTCGAGACAGACGAGAACGTCGGAATTGCCTACGGTATGGGCTTGACGGCGGAAAAGGTCGCGGCGCAGTGGAAGGTGACGCGCGAGATGCAGGATAAATTTGCATACGAGTCGCATCAGAAAGCGATCGCGGCGCAAAAGGCCGGTTTGTTTGCCGACGAGATGACGACGATCGAGATTCTGGAAAAATTTCCGCACTTGGGCACCCAGGATCTCGACGTTCGCACCCGCGCTGTGAGTCTCGATGAGGGCCCGCGGGCTGATACGAACCTCGAGGCTCTCGCGAAATTGCGCCCGGTGTTCGCCGCCAAGGGCAGCGTTACCGCGGGCAACAGTTCGCAAACGTCTGATGGCGCTGGGGCGCTGATTCTCGCTTCAGAGCGAGCCGTCAAGCAGTTCAATCTGACACCGCTGGTGCGCTTCGTCAGCTTCGCCATTCGCGGCGTGCCACCTGAAATCATGGGGATCGGTCCAAAGGAAGCGATACCGGTCGCGTTGAAGTTGGCCGGCATCAAGAAGGAAGATGTAGGCTGGATCGAATTGAATGAGGCGTTCGCCGCACAGGCGGTGGCCGTTATCAACGATCTCGGTTTGGACACAAGCAAAGTCAATCCGATGGGAGGGGCGATTGCACTCGGCCACCCGCTCGGCGCGACCGGTGCGATACGCTCTGCTACCGTCGTGCATGCGATGCGTCGGAACAACCTCAAATACGGCATGGTCACGATGTGCGTTGGCACCGGAATGGGCGCCGCGGGAATCTTTGAACGTGTGTAGGCGCGCCTAATGGGGGTCGCAGAACGCTTCTACGAAGCTTTCACTGTGCGCGACCACTACACGATGGGCTTGCTGTACGCCGAGCACGCTACGTTCAGCGACCCTGTTTTTCAGTTGTTGAATGCGAAAGGCACTCGGTTGATGTGGCAGATGCTGCTGTCGCGCGCTGAAGATGATTTCGGCATCGACGTAGACATTCTTGAAGACGGTCAGTCGCGTGCGCGCGTGAATTGGGTAGCGCAGTACACGTTCTCTGCCACCGGGCGGCCCGTGAAGAATCATGTAACGACCGAGATGCAATTGGTCGCTGGCAAGATCGTGCGCCAGGAAGACAAGTTCAGCCTGTGGCGCTGGTCTTCGCAGGCGCTGGGCGCGAAGGGCTCGCTGCTGGGTTGGACACCATTCGTTCGCAACAAGATCCGCGCGCAGGCCTCGGCGGCGCTACGCGACTTTGCGCGCAAAGCCGCGCCGGATTCACGATAGTCGGCGGGGCCGCAAATGACCGTCGCAAGTACGACCATCAATGGCGTCGCCCGCATTCAAATCGTGCGGCCGGAAAAGAAAAACGCCATTACGGCAGCGATGTATCAGGCAATGGCCGAAGCGCTGGCAACTGCACAAGATGACCCTGCGGCGCGCGCGATACTGATCCATGGCCAGAAAGACATTTTCACCGCCGGCAACGACCTCGAAGATTTCATGAAGAATCCGCCGGCCGACATGAACGCGCCGGTGTTTCAGTTCATGCAAGCGCTCGGCTATGCAGAGAAGCCCGTGGTTGCTGCGGTGAACGGCGCCGCGGTCGGCATTGGTACGACGATGTTGATGCACTGTGATCTGGTCTACTGCGCCGACAATTCCGTTTTTTCGATGCCGTTCGTGTCGCTGGGCTCTATGCCCCGAATTCGCATCGAGCCTTCTGATCCCGCTTAACGCCGGCTATCACAAGGCAGTGGAGAAGCTTCTGCTGGCGGAGCCGATCAACGCGAGTGAAGCGGTCGAAATGAAAATCGTCAACCGCGTGCTGCCGCCGGACGAGGTTCTTGACTTTGCGATCAAGCAGGCCGAACGTTTCAATCAACTGCCGCCGGCTTCGGTGCGCGCGACCAAGCGATTGTTGCGCTCAGGATGGAAGGCGGTCACCGAAAGGGTCATCGCTGACGAGGCCAGCTCGTTCGGACAGATGCTGCGCAGCGCAGAGGCGAAAGAGGCGTTCACGGCGTTTTTCGAACGCAGGAAGCCGGACTTTTCGAAGTTTGCTTGATCCAAATCGAACACGACGATGCCGTTACGTCCCGATGCCAGTCTCGAAAATTTGAATCGGCGCACCGGCGATAACCTACCGGGCTGGTTCGGCCTCAAGGTCGTCGGCATCAGCGAAGGACGGCTGGCGATGGAGGTCGTTATTAAGCCCCAGTTCTTGGCGCCGAACGGTTATTTGCACGCGGCTTCCGTCATCGCGCTGGCGGACACTGCGGCGGGGTATGCCACCATCGCGCATCTGCCGGACGGCGCGACTGAACTTTACGACGATTGAGTTGAAGTCTAATTTTCTGAACACTGCAATCGACGGGACGTTACGCGCTGACGCCAGCGCTGCGCACCAGGGCCGCACGACTCAGGTGTGGGATGCGACCGTGACGCACGTCGACAGTGGCAAGACGATTGCGCTGTTTCGCTGCACGCAGATGATTCTCTGGCCAAAAAAATGAACCTTGCAGGCAAGACGATTTTTATTTCCGGTGGCTCGCGCGGCATTGGCTTGGCTATCGTCAAGCGCGCCGCTGCCGACGGCGCGAACGTTGCGATCGCAGCCAAAACGGTCGAGCCGAACCCGAAACTACCCGGCACGATTCATAGCGCTGCAGAAGAAGTCGAAGCGGCGGGCGGCAAGGCACTCGCGATCGCTTGCGACATTCGCGATGAACAACAGGTCGTAGCTGCTGCCAAGAAAACCGCTGAAACCTTCGGCGGAATTGACATCCTGGTCAACAACGCAAGCGCAATCAGTCTGACGCCGACCGAAGCAACCCCGATGAAGCGCTTCGACCTGATGTTCGGCGTCGACGTGCGCGGCACATTTTTGTGCACGCAGGCGTGCTTGCCGTATCTGAAGCAGTCGGCCGAGCGCAAGCGCAACCCGCACATTCTTACGTTGTCACCGCCGCTGAATATGAACCCGCGCTGGTTCGCGCCGCACGTCGCATACACGATGGCAAAGTACGGCATGAGCATGTGCGTGCTCGGGCACTCAGCCGAGTTTCGCCAATACGGCATAGCGGTCAACGCGCTATGGCCGCGCACAGTCATTTACACGGCCGCACTCCAGATGATCCCCGGGATCAAACCCGAGCATTGCCGCACGCCAGAGATCATGGCCGACGCCGCCTATCAGGTGCTCATTTCCGACGCTAAGACGACGACCGGCAATTTTTTTATTGACGACGAAGTGTTGAAAACGGCCGGCATTACGGATCTGAGCAAGTATTCGGTCGTCCCAGGCAGCCGTGAGCTGGTGCCGGACTTGTTCCTGTAGTCGATTCTCCAATAAGCGGCGCGCTTTGCCGCTCTAGCACGCGTCCGCGGTCCAAAGCGGCTTGCGGGCATCTTTTTTTGCGACCATGGCATCGGACCTTCAAGCACGCTTGCGCTAGATTCCGTCCATGCTGTCAGTCTCTGAAATATTCGATGCGACCTCCGCTTAATCGCCTGCCCGCCGCCCAGCTTCTGCGCATGATTGCGTCTCGGGAAGTGACCTGCGAGATGGTGACCCATTCGTTCGTCGATGCAGTCCAGCAACGTGAGGGCGACGTGCATGCGTTTGCGTGGTTTGAAGGGGAAAGTGCACTGAATATCGCGCGTGGGTTCGACGATGGTGCGAAAGTCGGGTCCGCTGATGGGACTTCCGGTCGCAGTGAAGGATGTAATAGACACCGCGGGCATTGCGACCGAACGCGGATCACCGATCTACGCTGGGCGCGTTCCGAATGCCGACGCCGCATGCATCGCGGTGATGCGCACAGCTGGCGGCTACGTGTTCGGCAAGACGGTCACCGCAGAGCTCGCCAACTTCACGCCGGGACCCACTCGCAACCCATCGGGGTTGGAACACACGCCCGGAGGATCGTCGAGCGGGTCTGCAGCGGCTGTCGCTGCGCATATGGCGCCGTTTGCGCTCGGTACGCAAACGGCAGGTTCGGTGATTCGGCCGGCAGCATTTTGCGGAGTCGTTGGATTTGTGCCGACGCGCGGCTTTGTTCCGCGCGCTGGTGTCTTGCAGCTGTCCGATACGCTTGACGTGGTGGGCTGCTTTGCGAATTCTGTTGAAGACGTAGCGCTGCTGTCAGCAGTAGTCGCGTTACGCGCCGACTGGCGCGAGGTTTCGCACGATAAGGATCACGCTTCGCCGCCGGTCATCGCGTGGACCGACACGCCATGGGCGGAGCGGCTGTCACCGGCGATGAGCGAGGCGTTGAAGTCCGTCGTGCGGGTGTGCGCTGGCAGCGGCGCGGAGATTAACGAAATTCGCTGGCCCGCCAGATTCACGGCGCTCGCCGATGCGCAGCGAACCGTGCAGGTGTTCGAAACGTCGCGCGCACTAGGCGGTGAGTATGACTATCAGCGTGCCAAGTTATCGCCGCTGCTCGCTGCGCTGATCGAAGAAGGGCGAGCGATGGGTTCGAACGATTATCAGAGCGCGCTCAATACTGGTCGCGACTGCGCGTCAGCGATCGACGAAATATTCGGCTCGGCCGACGTCGTATTGGCGCCAAGCGCGCCAGGCGAGGCGCCGCACGGGCTCGCCAGTACCGGTGATCCGCAATTCAATCGCCCCTGGCAGCTGCTTGGTGGGCCGCAGATCAACGTGCCGGTGCCGCGCGCATTGCGCCGCAGTCAAGCCGATCTGCCGCTGGGCGTGCAGGTGATCGGCCGCCCGAACGATGATGTGCGTGCCTTGCGTGCGGCGCACTGGATTGAACAGCAGCTCAAGCGAGCGAGCGCTACGGACCACTGAACGATGGGGATCGTGCACGACTCGACTGCGCGCTTTGACACCACTGCATCGGTCGTTGTCATCGGCGCTGGAGGCGCTGGCGCTACTGCGGCGCTCGCTGCGCGTAGCGCCGGCGCAGACGTGCTCGTCTTGGATCGCGATGCCGCGCCGAGCGGTGCCACCGCGTGTTCGTCCGGCATGGTGCCCGCGGCAGGCACCGCGGAACAAAAGGCGCGCGGCATCGCCGATTCTCCGCAACGCTTTGCCGATGACATTCAGGCCAAGGCGAACGGCTCGGCTCACGCACCGCTGGTCAACGCGTTGACCGATGCGTCGGCGAAAGTGCTCGAGTGGTTGACCAAGCAGTACGGAATCCGGTTCGAACTGGTCGAAGGCGTTGCGCCAGGGCACTCGCTTTCGCGGATGCACGCGCTGGCAGACCGTGGGGGCGCCACGTTGCTGTCGTCGCTGTATGCGGCGCTCGGTACCCAGGGTGTGCGAATGGAGTCTTCCGCGCTCGTAACCGATCTCGTTACCGATGACGCGCAGCGCATCATTGGTGTTCGCTACAAACGAGGCAGCAAGGTCGAGTCGGTCGGCTGCACCACGCTGATACTCGCGTGCAATGGATTTGCCGGAAACAGTTCGCTGGTTGCCAAGTATCTGCCGGACGTTCGCGGATTGCCGTTCGCGGGCCACGACGGCAGTCAGGGCGATGCTCTTGCCTGGGGCACTGCGCTCGACGCACAGTTTGCTGATATCGATGGATTCCTGGCACACGGCGCGGTGATCCTGTCGCAGCGCTTGCCGCTGCCGTGGTCGCTGATGACTGAGGGCGCGGTCCAGGTCAATCGAGACGGCGAGCGCTTCGTGAACGAACACGAGGGGTATTCGGAGTCTGCGTTGTTCGTGCTCGCGCAGCCGGGTGCGACCGCGTTCATGATCTACGACGAGCGTGTGCACGAGATCGGACTAACGATGCCAAATTACGCGACCGCTGTAACGTCCGGCGTCATCAAGCGTGAAAGCCTGTTGCGCGATCTGGCTGAGCAACTCGGAGTGAAGCGGGAAGGGCTCGAAGCGACGATCGCACTGGTGAATGCACTCGCGTTCGACGACGCCGCCGATGAGTTCGGCCGCCAGTTTCGGGCGACTCAGATGCTGCTCGGTCCGTACTACGGTGTACCCGTGACCGGTGCACTGCTCGGCACTGAAGGGGGACTGGCGACCGATGCGATGGGTCGAGTGCTGCGCAAAAACGGTTCGCCATTTCCCAACTTGCTTGCTGCCGGCGGCGCGGCCCGCGGAGTGTCCGGTGACGCGGCCGGCGGCTATCTGGAAGGCAATGGTCTGTTGACTGCGATTGTCGGCGGGTATATCGCCGGCAGCACTGCGGCCGCGACGGGCGCTGCATAGCCGAGCCTCGAACGCAGCTATCGACGCGTTATACCGGCGGCAGCATTCGCGGCTTCCGCTGCTCGTCGGTGGCCACATACACCAGCGTTGCCTCGGTTACCTTGACGACTTCTTTCTCCATACGATTGCGCTCGACATAGACCTCGACGTCAACCGTGATTGACGTTGTGCCGATCCTGACAATGTCCGCGTAGAAGCTGACCAGGTCGCCGACGAAAACTGCCTGCTTGAAAACAAACGACGTCACGGCGACTGTCGCCACGCGCCCGCCCGCACGACGCGCTGCTGGAATTGCGCCGGCGACGTCGACATGCGACATGATCCAGCCGCCAAACACGTCGCCGTGGACATTCGCATCCGCGGGCATCGGCATCATGCGCAACATTGCCACGCGGTCGGAGGGAAGCTGGTCGGATTCGGTCATATGCGTACTGAGATAATCGACGGATGCAAAGCGTAACCTCGAACGTCATCCGCTGACGATGCGTTGGTCCCCACCCAGAGAAGCACTGCCCTCCGAGCGCGTTGAGCGCAACGATTGGAAAACCCTCAAGACTCTGTTGCCCTATCTATGGGCATACAAGGGCCGTGTGTTATTTGCGCTCTCATGCCTGGTCGCTGCGAAGGTGGCGACGGTATCGGTGCCAATCCTGCTGAAAGAGATGGTCGATGGCCTGGCTCCGGCAACGCCGAGCGCTCAGGCAGTCACCGCTCTTCTTGTCGTTCCGCTCGCATTGATCATCGCGTACGGCGCGTTGCGGCTGTCGACGTCGCTATTTACCGAGCTGCGCGAGTTTTTCTTCGTCAAGGTGACGCAGGCGGCGACGCGCACGTTGGCGCTGAAGACATTTCGGCATCTGCATTCGCTGTCGCTGCGTTACCACCTCGATCGCCGTACTGGCGCCGTTACGCGCGAGATCGACCAGGGTATTCGCGGTATTTCATCGCTGATCAGCTTTACTTTGTACTCGATCTTGCCGACGCTGATCGAGATCACGCTGGTGTTTGCCTATCTGCTGTGGAACTACGAAATCTGGTTTGCCGCCATCGTCGGGACGAGTTTGATCATTTACATCGCATTCACGGTGTCGGTGACCAACTGGCGTACCGCTGTGCGGCGACGCTGGAACGAGCTCGAGAGCAAGGCGCATTCACGTGCCGTTGATTCGCTGCTGAACTTCGAGACCGTCAAGTACTTCGGCAACGAGGACTACGAAGCGCGGCGCTACGACGAAACCCTCGCCGATTCGCAGCGCACAGCTGTGCTGTCGCAACAGTCGCTGAATATTCTTGAACGCTGGGCAGCAGGCGCTGATCGCGGTCGCGTTGACGCTGATTCTGTGGCGTGCGGCGCTCGGCGTCGTCGAAGGCCGGATGAGCATCGGCGACCTTGTGCTTGTCAACGCCTTCATGATTCAGCTGTACATCCCGATGAATTTCCTGGGAGTGATTTACCGCGAGATCAAGCAGAGTCTCGCCGACATGGACCGCATGTTCGTGCTGCTCGAACAGAATCGCGAAATTGCGGATGCGCCCGATGCGCGCCCGTTGTCGGTGCGCCGGGCGGAGGTGCGGTTCGAGCATGTCGATTTTTCGTACGACGTGCGGCGGCAGGTGCTGCACGACGTGGATCTCGTGATCGCGGGCGGGTCAACCACTGCCGTGGTTGGTGCGACCGGGTCGGGCAAGTCGACGCTGGCGCGACTGCTTTTCCGGTTTTACGACGTCGATGCCGGCCGCGTCTTGATTGACGGGCAGGACGTGCGCACGCTGACGCAGCAAAGCCTGCGCGCAGCGATCGGTATCGTTCCGCAAGACACCGTGCTGTTCAACGACACGATCGAATACAACATCGCGTACGGCCGGCCAGGTGCGGGGCATGACGAGGTTGTAGCGGCAGCGCGCGCGGCGCACATCCATGAGTTTGTACAGTCGTTGCCCGACGGCTATCAGACGCGCGTCGGCGAGCGCGGACTGAAGCTTTCGGGCGGCGAAAAGCAACGCGTTGCGATTGCGCGGACGCTGCTGAAGGACCCGGCCATTCTGGTGTTCGATGAAGCAACGTCGGCGTTGGATTCGCGGACTGAGCGCGTGATCCAGCACGAACTCGAGAGCATCTCGGAAAGCCGCACGACGCTAGTGATCGCGCACCGGCTATCGACTGTCGTTCACGCCGATCAGATTCTGGTGATGGACCACGGCCGCATCGTCGAGCGCGGCACGCACGGCGAGTTGTTGGCGCGGCGGGGCGCGTATGCATCGATGTGGGAGATTCAAAGCAGAGAGCGCGCAAAGGCGGAGGCTGTCGTTCCGGCGGCGGCCGATGCATAGACGCGCAGTTGCCTCAGGTAGTAACCCTCGTCCTCGTCAACGCGCTCTCGAAGCGGGGCGTTTTGCTAGACTGATTTTGATTTCCCGAGGAGGGTACAGAAAGTGAGTACAAAAATGAGCAGTCTCAAGATTTCCCGCTTTGTAGTGGCATTGGCAGGTGCGGGCTTGCTGGGTTCGGTGGCGATCGGCGCGAACGCGCAGGAGCTCACCGGAACGCTGAAGAAGATCAAAGATACCGGCACGATCACCATCGGACATCGCGAATCGTCCATTCCGTTTTCGTACCTGGACGACAAGCAGCAACCTGTGGGTTATGCGATGGAGCTGTGCGCCAAGGTGGTCGACGCTGTCAAGGCTGAACTGAAGATGCCGAATTTGAAGGTTGCGTATCAGCCGGTGACTTCGGCCAACCGCATCCCGTTGTTGCAGAACGGCACGATCGACCTGGAGTGCGGCTCTACGACCAACTCGGTCGAGCGCCAGAAGCAGGTGGCATTTGGTCCGACGTACTTCGTGGTCAACATATCGGCGGCGGTCAAGAAGGATTCGGGCATCAAGACGTTTGCTGACCTGAACGGCAAGACCGTGGCCTCGACGTCGGGTACGACTTCGATTCCGCTGCTGCGCGGCTACGAGAAAGCCAAGGGGATCGACTTCAAGGAGCTGCAGGCCAAGGATCACGCGGAGTCGATGCAGCTGGTCGCGAGCGATCGCGCACAGGCGTTCATCATGGACGACATCTTGCTGGCGGGCCAGATTGCGAATCAGCAAAACCCGGGCGCATACATGATCCTGCCCGAGTCGCTGCGGACCGAGCCGTACAGCATGATGCTGCGCCGCGAAGACCCGCAATTCAAAGCGCTGGTCGATCGCGCGGTCGGCGCCGTCTTCAAGTCCGGCGAGATCGACAAGATCTATGCAAAGTGGTTTACCAGTGCGATTCCGCCACGCAATATCAACATGAACTTTCCGCAAACGCCGGCCATCAAGGAGGCGTTCAAGAGTCCCAACGACAAGGGTGTGCAGTAAGTCGTAGCTTTAGTGCCCCGCCTCTGCGGGGAACGCAAAGGCCGAAAGCAGAGCTTTCGGCCTTTTTCTTTTTGCGGCAAGCTTCGCCCTGGGACGGGGCGAAAATGAACTACAAATGAACTGGGGCGTGTTCCTGCAGCAAACGCCTGACGGCGATGGCGCCTACTGGGAGTGGATCCTCGCCGGTTTTTACTGGACGCTGGCGATCTCGGCGGCGGCCTGGATCATCGCGATAGTGATCGGTTCAATCGTCGGCACGGTTCGCACGACCGACAAGCCGTGGTTGGTGCGGCTGGGCAACGCCTGGGTCGAGCTGTTTCGCAATATTCCCCTCTTGGTCCAGATGTTCCTCTGGTACTACGTGATCCCCGAGTTCATCCCGCCGCTGAAAAATTGGATGGTCTCGACCGAGCCGATCTATGCGCAGTTCCTCGCGGCCGTCCTTTGCCTCGGCTTGTTTACTTCGGCGAGGATTGCCGAACAGGTTCGTGCCGGCATTCAGTCGCTGTCGCGCGGCCAGCGTAACGCCGGCATGGCGGTCGGGCTGACACAGGTTCAGGTGTACCGCTTCGTGCTGCTGCCGATGGCGTTTCGCATCATCATTCCGCCGCTGACCAGCGAGACGATGAACCTGATCAAGAACTCATCGATCGCATTGACGATCGGGCTCGCCGAGTTGACGTTCCGCTCGCGTGAAATCGGTGAGTACACGTTCAATTTCTTCGAGGCGTTTGCTGCGGCGACGGCGATTTACATTGTCGTCGCGATGACAGCCAACCGTGTGATGGCGTACGTCGAGCGGAGAGTTGCGGTGCCCGGCTATATCGGCGGCGGGAAATAGCGCGATGAATCTCGATTTCTCGATCGTCATCAACGCGCTGCCTTATCTGTGGCAAGGGATGAAGTACACGCTGCAGTTGACGGCGACCTCGGTTGTCGGCGGACTGTTCTTTGGAACCCTGCTCGCGCTGGCTCGCTTGTCTTCGAACAAGATCTTATCGAACGCAGCGGCGGGCTACGTCAACTTGATGCGCTCGATCCCGCTGGTGCTGGTGATCTTCTGGTTCTTTTTCTTGATGCCGCAGATCCTGCAGGCAATCACCGGATCCGAGCGTCCGATCCAGATCGGAGCCGAGCGCACCGCGATCATCACGTTCATCCTGTTCGAAGCGGCGTATTTCTGCGAAATCATGCGCGCCGGTATTCAGTCGATTCCGCGCGGCCAGGTCTACTCGGCGTACGCGCTGGGTCTTACTTACGGGCAGGCGATGCGACTGGTGATCTTGCCGCAAGCATTCCGCAACATGATTCCGGTGTTGCTGACGCAGACGATCATTTTGTTTCAGGACACGTCGCTGGTGTATGTGATCTCTGCGACGGACTTCGTCGGCGCGGCATCCAAGATCGCGCAGCGCGATTCGCGGCTGATCGAGATGTACCTGTTCGTGGCGGCGGTTTACTTCGTGCTCTGCTACACGCTGTCGTATCTGGTCAAACTGCTTCAGAAAAGAATCGCAGTCATCCGCTGAGGAGCCGGGCAAGCAATGGCGATGATCGAGTGCAAGGACGTGTCGAAGTGGTACGGCAGCTTTCCAAGTGCTGACCAACTGTTCGACGACGGTGGAAAAGGGCGAAGTGATTGTCGTGTGCGGCCCGTCGGGCTCCGGCAAGTCGACATTGATCAAGTGCGTCAATGCTCTCGAACCGTTTCAGAAGGGCGTTATTACCGTCGACGGCATCTCGGTCGGTGCACCGAAGACCAATCTACCGAAGCTGCGCGCGCGCGTGGGCATGGTGTTTCAGCACTTCGAGCTCTTCCCACACTTGACGATCATCGACAACCTGACGCTGGCGCAGATCAAGGTGCTGAACCGCAACAAGGAGGAAGCGAGCGTGCGCGGCATGAAGCTGCTCGACCGCGTTGGTCTGACGACGCAAGCGGCAAAGTTTCCGGGTCAGCTGTCGGGCGGCCAGCAGCAGCGGGTCGCGATCGCGCGTGCACTGTCGATGGATCCGATATGCATGCTGTTCGACGAACCGACGTCCGCGCTCGATCCGGAGATGATCAACGAAGTGCTCGACGTGATGGTGCAGCTTGCAAAAGAAGGCATGACGATGATGGTCGTCACGCACGAGATGGGGTTCGCACGCAAGGTGGCCAATCGTGTGATCTTCATGGACAAGGGCGAGATCGTCGAGGACGCTTCGAAGGATGACTTTTTCGGTCAGCCGAGGTCGGAGCGCGCACAGCTTTTCCTGTCCAAGATCCTGCAGCACTAGCGGTGGCCGCAAGCGCGCCCGTGTACCGAGAGTGCGGCCGAAACTGCCGCGAATTTGCGGCGTTGATCGCAAAACGACCGCGTAGACTAAAAATTGTCTTTATTGCGCGTGCGAGTGCACGTCGAGGCCCATGAACTTCCGACATTCAGGCTTGGTCCGAGGCTTCGTCTGTCTTGGGCGCTGGCTCATGGTTGCAACTGCCCTTGGCGCTTCTGGTATCGCCGCAGCGCAGACGGCTGAGGTGCCGAGTCCCAAGCTGCCGCCAACGTTGGCAAAGGTGCGCGACACCGGCGTCGTCACAATCGCGCATCGACCCGACGCGATTCCATTTGCCTACCTGGACGACAACAAGCAGCCCATTGGTTATGGCATCGACATCTGCCGCGAAATCGTGCGACTGATGGAGCGCGACTTGAAGCGTCCGTTACGGATCGCGTTTGTCGAAGTGAGCGCACGTACGCGATTCGATGTCGTCAACAGCGGCAAAGCCGACATGGAATGCGGCACGACGATCAACGATCCGCAACGCCGCAAGACCATCGACTACTCGATGCCATATCAATTCTCGGGCCCGCGCTTTCTGGTGCGCTCCGATTCGAAGATTCGCGCTATTCAGGATCTGGTGGGCCGCCGCATCTCGGTCGTCCCCGGCACGAATTCTGTCCCGTTGCTCAAGCAGAGGATTGAAGGCGGTGTCCTACCCGGTGCGGTGTTGGTCGAATACAAGAGCTACGACGAGGCACGGGAAGCGGTAGAGCGCGGCGAGGTCGAGGCGTTTGCGACGATCGACGTGTTGCTGGCCGCGCAGCGGGCGAAGTCCAAGGACCCGTCGAAGCTGGCGATCGTGGGTTCATTTCTGGTGTTGGAGCCGATCGCGATCTTGCTGCGTAAGGGCGATGCCGAATACAAGAAGACCGTTGATCGCCATTTGGCTGCGCTGATGCTGGACGGCGTGGTTGGCCGCTTCTATGACAAGTGGTTCCTGCAGCCGATTCCGCCGAACAACTTGAAAATGGATCTGCCGATGACGTTTGCGTTGCGCGACCAGTTGCGTTGGCCAACCGACCGCCTCGGTGATGAAATGAGCAAGTGATTCGTGATCGTTGATCACTGATCGTCGGGACAGCGCGGGTGGACGCTGAGCCACCGGCCACGCAATGTTTGATATCGAAGCGACCGGCTTTTGGACCACGTTGCTGATCCTCAGCGACTGGGCGATCCGCCTGGTGATGTTGCCGATCGTGCCGACGCGCCGCTCGCCGGAAGCGGCCAAGGGTTGGCTACTTTTCATCTTCTTTCTGCCGTGGGTAGGGCTGCTGCTCTACGTGTTGATCGGACGCCCACGCTTGCCGCGCTGGAGGATCGAGCGGCGCTGGCAATACATCGACCTGATCGAGCCAGTGCGCCGGCGAATGGCGGCGCTGCCTCAGATTGCCGCTCCCGTGGTCGATTCGCAGTACCAGCCGAGCGTGCGTCTCGCTACCGACCTTGGCATGCTCAACAATCTCGGTGGCAACTCGGTCGAGCTTCTAACTGACTACAAGGGCACGATCGACCGCATTGCTGCGGATATCGATGCCGCACGTCACCACGTGCACCTGTGCTTCTATATTTTTGGCGACGACGCGTGCAGCGCGATCGTCATCAGCGCGCTCGGCCGCGCTGTAGCGCGCGGCGTGATTTGTCGAGTGCTGATCGATGCATTCGGCTCGCGGCCCTCGCGTCGCACGCTGCTGCCGAAGCTACGAGCGCTCGGTGTGGCCGCGCGTGTCGCGTTGCCCGTCAGAGTCGGCCGCAAGAGTGCGCGTTTCGATTTGCGCAACCACCGCAAGATCGTCGTCGTCGATGGCAATATCGGGTACACCGGGTCGCAGAACATGGTAAGCGCCGATTTCAAACCCGGGCTTACTTACAGCGAATTGATGGTGCGCATCAAAGGGCCGTCGGCATTGCAGTTGCAGGCAGTTTTCGGCTCCGACTGGTTTGTTGAAAGCGGAGAGTTCATCGGCGAAGCGGCGTTTCCACCGCCGGTGCTGGCTGGACCCACGCCGGCACAGGTGCTTCCCAACGGACCCTCATCCTCGACGCAGCGCGCGCTGCGCATGGTTAGTCAACCTCATCTATTCGGCCACACGACGAGTGGTGGTGACGACACCCTACTTCATCCCAAGCCAGTCATTGCAGGATGCGCTCGAAACTGCGGTGCATCGCGGTGCCGAGGTGCATCTGATCGTGGACGATCACATCGATCAGTTTTTTGTCGGCAATGCACAGCGTTCGTACTACGAATCGCTGCTGCTCGCGGGCGTAAGAATTCACGCCTACACGGAGGCGTTCTTGCACACGAAGTCGGTGTCGATTGACGGACAAATGGCGTGGATCGGCTCGTGCAATCTCGATATGCGCTCGTTCGAGCTGAACGAAGAGGTCGTTGCGTTGTTCTTCGATCAAGAGATCGCTGCGCAGCTGGTCGCGATCGAAGAGGGCTATATGCGCGGCTCACACCAGATCACGCTCGATCAATGGCGCAAACGCCCGTTTGTGCAGGAGTTGACCCAGAACCTAACGCGGCTCGTTAGCCCGCTCTTGTAGTGAAAACGAAGCGGGGCTGCTTCCGCCGTCCCGTTAGGTTCTAGCGCATTCAATTGCCTTCGTGAAACGACAGTCGCCGTACCTATTATTCGACGCGGGCGGCAATCGAAGATAATCGCTGTTCAGAAATTTCCGCAGCATTGATATGTCCGTAGCGGCCTCGTCGCCTGATATCCGTCCTCGCTTTGTGATCCTGCCATATGCGAGCACGATATTTCTGTCTGCATTTCTGCTGTTCCTGGTGCAGCCGATCATCGCGAAGCAGATCCTGCCGTGGTTCGGTGGCTCGTCGGCGGTCTGGACAACGGCGCTGGTTTTTTTCCAGTCGACGCTGCTGGCGGGCTACGCGTACGCCGACTGGACAACACGTCTGGGCGTGCGAAGGCAAACGCTGCTGCACATAAGCTTGCTCGTGCTCTCGCTCGCGACGTTGCCGATTCTTGCATCGACGGATTGGAAACCACGCGGCGATGAAGATCCGATATTTCGAATCCTGCTGCTGCTGGCCGTAACGATCGGGCTGCCCTACTTTCTGTTGTCGACCACGACTCCGTTGCTGCAGTCCTGGTATTGGCGTCGGTTCAGAGCCGCGGTGCCGTACCGATTGTTTGCGTTGTCGAACTTCGCTTCGTTATTGGCATTGCTCGGATTCCCGGTGCTGTTGGAACCGTGGTTTGGCTTGATCGAGCTCGGATGGGCATGGTCGATCGCCTACGGCGCGTTCGCATTGCTCTGCGCGGGGATCGCGTGGGCTTCGCTCCAGAATGCGCGCGAGGTCAGCCACAGTCCCGCAGCGCCGCTAACTGCGGCTGCAACAACAGCACCGAGCGCGCTGACACAACTCACGTGGCTCGCTCTGGCTGCGATGGCTTCAATCATGTTGCTGGCAGTCACCAATCATGTCACGCAAAACATTGCCAGCGTGCCGTTCCTTTGGGTGCTTCCGCTATCGATTTACTTGGCGAGTTTCATCCTGACATTCGATCATCCGCGTTGGTACCAGCGCGCGTTGTTCATTGCCGCGCTGGCGGTGCTTGCGCCGACGATGGCGTGGCTGATTCCGTCACTCAATCTAATGTCGGCTGCGTCGGTTTTTTTCGGCGGGTTGTTTGTAGCGTGCATGTTCTGCCACGGTGAATTGGCAGCGATGAAGCCCGATCCGCGCTGGCTGACGCGCTTTTACTTGATGCTCTCGCTCGGTGGGGCGCTTGGTGCCGTACTGATTGCGATCGTTGCACCGCTGGTCTTACCTGGCTACTTCGAAGTCAACATTGCGCTGGTATTGCTGGCCTTGACGCTGTCGCTGCGCCTGCGCGGCGCATGGCGGCTGTTTGGATTCGCGGTGTTTACCGTGACCGCTTTTTTCTCGATACGTGGTGCGCAAGAATATTCGCGCGACGTGCGCATAATGGATCGCGATTTTTATGGCGTGGTTCGCACGCGCGATCGCGGCGATCCGGCGCCGTATCGCTCAATGTTTCATGGAGGCATTGTGCACGGCGGTCAACTTCTGGGCGAAGAGTTTCGCAATCGACCGAGCGACTACTTCGGGCCTTCGTCAGGTTATGGGCGCTTGTTCGAAGCGCTGAATGAAGTGCGACCGCAACCACGCCGCGTCGGGATTATCGGCCTTGGCGCCGGTGTGCTGGCTTCTTACGGACGCACGGGTGACGAATTCACTTTTTACGAAATAAGCCCGCGCGTCGTCGACATTGCGAACGACGAGTTCACGTTCCTGCGTTACAGCGCCGCAAAAATTCAAGTTGTGCTTGGAGATGGCCGCTTGAGCCTGGAGCGCGCGGCGCCGCAGGCTTATGACATTCTGGGAATCGACGCCTTCGCCGGCGATTCGATACCGATGCATTTGGTCACTCGCGAAGCGATGGCGCTGTACGTGCGGCACCTGGCGCCGAACGGCGTCATCGTCTTTCAGGCGACGAATCGCTACATCGATCTGATGCCGGTGGTAAAGCGGTTGGCTAAGGAGTTCGATATGGAGGCCGTACTGGTCTCTGACGTACCCGGCTTCAAAGCGGGGCCGGAGTATTGGTTGTCGCCGACCGATCAGATTCTTGTCTCGCGCGACAAGAAGTTGCTGCGCACCGGCAGCTTGGGTTACGTGGCCACGCCTATCGAAGATCGAACCGATCTGCCGACGTTCACCGACGCCCATCACAACATGTTCCGGGTGTTGAAGTGAGAGCAGCCGGACGTCATCACGCAGCGTCTGTTGCTTAAGCAAGCATCAGCAACGTCGCCATTTCACGCTCACATGATGAGTCCTGTTGACCTGATGCGAGCGAGCTTCGACGCTGCGGTGGCGGCGGCGGATCCTTTGCGAATTGTCGCGACGCATCTGCCGCAGTCCCCTCCCAGCCGTGTGAAGGTGGTGGGCGCGGGCAAAGCCGCCGCCAGTATGGCGCTCGCAGTCGAGCGTGCCTGGCCCGATGTCGCGCTCGAAGGGTTGGTCATCACGCGCTACGCCCACGGCGCCCCTACGGAGCGCATTCGTGTCGTTGAAGCGGGGCATCCGGTGCCCGACGATGCGGGCGAGGCTGCGGCGCGCGACATCATGCAGCTCGTTTCAAGTTTGCAGCGCGACGATCTGCTACTGGCGTTGATTTCGGGTGGAGGATCGAGTCTGCTAAGTCTCCCAGTGCCTGAAGTATCGATGGCGCAGTTTGAAGTCCGTCACTACCAAGTTGCTAGCCAGTGGTGCGCCGATCGGCGAGATGAACATTGTGCGCAAGCACCTGTCGCAAATCGCGGGAGGACGGCTTGCCGCGGCCGCGACGAAGCGTGGCGCACGCGTGTTGGCGCTGATGATTTCAGACGTGACAGGCGACGCACCAACCGACATCGCATCCGGACCTTGCGCGGCCGATCCGTCCACGTACGCCGATGCGATTGCCGTCCTTTCGCGCTGGAATGTCGAGGCGCCCGTCGACGTGTCGGCGTGGCTGCAACGCGGTGCGGATGGCCTCGTCGACGAAACGCCGAAACCGGGCGATCCGCTGTTTGGACAAGTCGAAAACCGAGTAATCGCAACGGCGCACCGTTCGCTCGAAGCCGCGGCTGACGTGCTTTCGCGATCGGCCGGCATTCAATGCGGTCGTCCTTGGGTGACACTGTCACGGGAGAAGCACGCGAAGTTGCAAAGGTCTACGCAGCGCTGGTGCGCGAGATCCGTGCGCCACCACCAGCCGTTCATGCCGCCGGTCGCGCTGGTTTCAGGCGGCGAATGCACCGTGACATTGCCGCCGGGACGTAACCGGCCGAGGCGGGCGGTGCACTGAATTTCTGCTGTCGTTGGCGTTCGAGCTTGACAGGGAATGCCTGATGTTCATGCGCTCGCCGCCGACACCGACGGGATCGACGGCACCGAGGACAACGCCGGCGCATGGCTTGCGACCGGAGTCGGTTGCGCAAGCCGCGGCGCGCGGCATGTCCGGCACGCGAAGCACTTGATCGCTCGACTCGTACGGATTTTTCAACGCGGCAGACCGACTGATTGTCACCGGACCGACGCGGACTAATGTCAACGACTTTCGGGCAATCCTGATCCAGTAAGTTGGGCGTAGCGGGACACGCCTGCGCTACATTTCGTCAGACCGAAATCGATTGCTGGCTCTGACGAATTGCGAAGCCAGTTAACTCAGCGTCACGACTATTGCAGGAGATGTAGATGGCGTGGTTAGGCAATGAGCTTGTCGCGTTGGTTTTGAGCGGAATCAGTGTCTGGGCAGACGCCCAACCGCCTCGGCGCCGGCTACGCCGGGAAGCCACTTACGATTGAAGATTTCTGCGACCCGGCCAGCGTTTGCGAGTCCCTTCTTTCGCCGGACGGTCAGCATTTCGCCGTAACCTTTACCCGTCAATGGCCGCTTGAATCTTGCCGATCGTGGATCTTGAGACGCGCAAGGGAACGGCGCTCACGAACTTCAGCGACTTCGACGTGCAGGACGTTGCCTGGGTCGGCAATGAGTATCTCGTCTACTCGCTTGGACAATTGAATGCACCGACGGCGCCCGGGCAGTTCGAGGGCGGCGGTCTTTTATGGTCTCGCGCGACGGCAAAGACGAGCCGGCAAGCTTTCCGCGACTGTCGGGACTTACGTCGAGCCTAATAGCTTGTCTATCGCGGGTACACAGATCCTCGATCTCTTCCAACTCGGACGAGGAAATCATCGCCATTGGCAATATTCGCTCCGAAGACTCCTTCGATGTGTATCGCCTGAATGTCAAGACAGGGCGTGCCGCGCTGTTGACGTCCAGCCGACCTGATCGAGTGCCGTGAGGATTCGATGACAAGCCCTATCGGCTGAGTTTGGATGGTAACTTTGTGCCGCGCGTGGTGCGTCTCGAATCCGAAGGTACTCAAACTTCGATTGTCTTTTACCGAAAGGACGAATCATCACCATGGGAGGAATTGACTCGATACGACTTTGTTAAGGGACCCACATTTGTTCCGTTGTACTTTGAAAAGCTGACAATCAGACGCTGCTAGTCGCGAGCAACGCCGGTCGCGACACGATGGCGGTCTATCGGTATGACCCAAACACGAAAAAGCTGGGGGAACTGGTTGCGCAACACCCGCGCTTTGACATGGGGGCGGACGCAGCCGGCGCATCGGTACCGGGCGTCATGCGCGACTCGAAGTCCGACAAATCGTCGGCTTTCGAGTCGCGCGGATAAGACCCGAGATCGTGTGGACGGATGAGTCGCTACTCGCGACTGCAGCGCATGCTCGACGCCGCGTTGCCGGGCACGATGAACACGTTTTACGCGTACGCCCGACGGCAAGCGCTGGTGGTGAGGCTTTTTCCGACATTTGCAACCAGCAAGTGGTATCATGCTGGACGAAAACAAGAAGACGATCGAGGAACTGTTCGATGCCGGCCATGGTTGAAGCCTCCGACAAATGGTTGAGCAACGCGCCTTTTAGGTTGAAAACACGCGATGGACTGGAGATATCTTCGGTTATTACTTTTTGCCACGTGGCCACAAGGCCGGTGAGCGCCTGCCGACCGTTCTGCATATCCACGGTGGTCCACGGCGTTCGAGCCGACAATTCGGAGGCTGGCTTACGGATATTCCGAGGCGCAGCTGCTAGCCTCACGGGGTATGCGGTCGTTGTTGCCGAACTTTCGCATGACGCCTGGTCTGGGCGGCAAGGTTTTTACAGTGGCTTTGGGACCTGGGTCGTCAGATGGTTGACGACCATGAGGACGCCGTCGAATGGGGTGTTGAGCAAGGCTTTGTTGATGCTGATCGAGTTTGCATCTCCGGGGGCAGTTATGGCGGTGCTGCCACGTTGATGGCGCTGGCAGGTTTCCCGAAGACGTTTCAATTGCGGGGTCTCCGGGCTGATGGTCAGCGACTGGAAATTGTTCCTGACTTCGCCGCTGGCGATATCGCTACAGCAAAGCGGCGTGACTCTCTTCACGACTTAGTCGGCGAGTAAACGATCCCTCCGATTACCCGACGATCATCGCCAGTCAACCTGGCCGATCGCATCAAGCAGCCGATGATGTTTACGCAGGCTCGGACGATATTCGAACGCCGTTGGAACAAACGCAACGCGATTGTAAGAGCGCTCGAACGAGCGGGAAACCCTCCGAAGACAGTCATCGTCAAGGCCGACGAAGGCCATGGGTTTGGCAAGCTGGAAAACAATGTCGACCTGTATAACGAAATCTTCAATTTCCTCGACACCACCATCGGTGCGAAAAGCAAGCGCTAGACACGCGCTTCTACTTTTGCGAACTTGGATTTGCAGGGCCAAGCCGCCAACGTTCGGCGGCGGCGTCGGCACGCGGGTCGGCGATCGCCGTCAAAGCGGCCGAGCAATCGACCTTCGGTCCACTTTGAAGAACTCGCGCAGGGCCGCGCGCGTGTCTGAGCGGCCGAATCCGTCTGTGCCCAGTGTGATGTAGCGATCACGAATCCATGGCCGGATCAAGTCGGGAACAGCTGTGACGTAGTCGCTGGCTGCAATAACCGGCGCTCCGTTCACGGGCAGTTGGCTGTTCTATCCACGCTGCCTGATGCGCCGTGGTCCGGTCCTTCGTGCGCACGCTCGCATTCCAGCGCTTCACGCCGCAACTCGGTGAAACTCGTCACTGAATAAACATCCGCGCAACACCATAACTCCTCTTGCAGATATCTCGGCTGCTGCCAACGCCTCCCGCAGAATTGTCCCCGCAGCCCAGCAAGCGGACCTTCGCATTCGGGCCTAGACCTTACTCGATACATGCCGCGCAACACGCCTTCACGCACATCCGGCGGTGCTGACGGCTGCGCGTAGTTTTCATTCATCACGGTGACGTAGTAGAAAACGTCGGCCTGCTCCGCAAGCATGCGTCGCATGCCGTCTTCGACGATCATCGCCAGCTCGTACGCATAGCACGGGTCGTACGCGCGGCAGTTTGGAATCGTGCTGGCGATCAGATGGCTCGTGCCGTCCTGGTGCTGGAGTCCCTCGCCCGATAGCGTTGTGCGGCCGGCGGTCGCGCCCAATAGGAACCCGCGCGTGCGCGAGTCGGCAGCCGCCCACAGCAAATCGCCGACGCGCTGAAAGCCGAACATCGAATAGAAAATGTAGAAAGGCAGCATCGCGAAGCCGTTGGTCGAGTAGCTGGTGCCAGCCGCGACCCACGACGCAATCGCGCCCGCCTCGTTGATGCCTTCTTCGAGAATCTGGCCGGTCTTGGCTTCCTTGTAGTAACTGATCTGCGCCTGGTCTTCGGGTTCGTACAGTTGTCCGACCGGCGAGTAGATGCCGACGGTGCGAAACAGATCCGCCATGCCGAACGTGCGCGCTTCGTCCGCGATGATCGGCACGATGCGCGCGCCGATCTCGCGATCCTTCAGCAGCGCCGAGAGCATCCGCACGAATGCCATCGTGGTCGACATTTCCTTGCCGTTTGCGTCGAGCGCAAATTTGCCGAACGCCGCGGCGTCTGGCGTTGGAAGCGCCGGACACGAAGCATCGCGTGCCGGCAGATATCCACCGAGCTTGTGGCGTCGTGCATGCAGGTACTTCATCTCGGGGGTGTCGGGTGCCGGCCGGATGAATTCGACTTGCTCGGCTTGCGCGTCGCTGAGCGGCAGCGCAAAGCGGTCACGAAACTCGAGCAGGGCTTGCGTATCGAGCTTTTTCTGCTGATGACCAGTCATGCGACCCTGACCGGCCGTGCCCATACCGTAGCCTTTCTTAGTCTTCGCCAAGATCACGGTCGGCTGGCCGCGATGATTCGCTGCCGCGTGATATGCCGCGTGGATCTTGATCGGATCGTGACCGCCGCGTCGCAGCCGGTCGATATCCTCGTCCGACAAATGCGACGTCAGCTGCGCGAGCTCTGGATACTTGTTGAAAAAATGTTCACGGTTGAAACGACCATCGGTGGCCGACAAGGTCTGAAATTCCCCATCGACGGTTTCATGGAACGCGCGCAACAACAGCATCTGCGTGTCGCGCGCGAACAATGGATCCCAGTCGGACCCCCACAGCAGCTTGATCACGTTCCAGCCTGCGCCGGCGAACAGCCCCTCGAGCTCTTGGATGATCGAACCGTTGCCGCGCACAGGGCCGTCGAGACGCTGCAGGTTGCAGTTAACAACAAAAATCAGGTTGTCGAGCCCTTCGCGCGCCGCGATCGACAACCCCGCGAGCGATTCGGGTTCGTCCATTTCGCCGTCGCCGACGAACGCCCACACCTTGCGTCCCTGCGTATCCAGCAGCGCTCGGTTTTGCAGGTAGCGCAGGAAGCGCGCGTTGTAGATCGCGAACAACGGGCCGATTCCCATCGAGCCGGTCGGAAACTGCCAGAAGCTCGGCATCAGCCATGGATGCGGGTATGAGCTCAACCCCTTACCTTCCGTCTCGCGACGATAGTGGTCGAGCTGCTCTGCGCTTAACCGCCCTTCGAGAAATGCGCGCGCGTAAACCCCAGGAGACGAGTGCGGCTGAAAATAAACCAGATCGCCGCGCGATTCCTTAGAGCTCGCGCGAAAGAAATGATTGAAACCCACTTCGAACAGATCGGCGGCCGATGAATAGCTTGCAATATGGCCACCTAACTCGGCGCTCACCGCGTTGGCGCGCACAACCATTGCCAAGGCGTTCCATCGGACCAGCGCGCTCAAACGCGACTCGATCTCGAGGTTGCCCGGAAACGGCGGCTGATCCGCAAGCGAGATCGTATTCAGGTACGGTGTGTTCAACACCTGCGGCAAAGGCACCCGGCGGGTGCGAGCGTGTTGCAACAAGTGTTTAAGCACAAACGTGGCGCGTTCGGGCCCAACGGCGTCAATCACAGCATCGAGCGCCTGCAGCCACTCGCGCGTCTCCTGCGGATCGACGTCGTCTTCGCGCAACCGCCACGCAGCGTTTGGAATCAGCTTGGCGAGGTCGTCGAAATTCATGTGGCGAATTATCCGCCAGCCGAGCAGGTTCGGACTGAGATAATCGCGCCATGACCACGGACTCGTTGACCATTGCTCGACCGGACGACTGGCATCTACATCTGCGCGACGGCCCGGCGATGGCCTCCGTTTTGCCGCACTCCGCGCGCCAGTTCGCGCGCGCGATTGTGATGCCGAATTTGAAGCCGCCGGTGACTACGACCGATCAAGCGTCTGACTATCAGCGTCGCATCAAGGCCGCGCTTCCCAATGGCTCGCGCGTTCGAGCCATTGATGACGCTCTATTTAACTGACGCGACGAGTCCGGACGAAATCCGTCGAGGGCGCGACAGCGGCGTCGTTCACGCTGTGAAGCTCTACCCGGCGGGAGCGACGACGAATTCCGAGTCGGGCGTCACGAATCTGCGTAGTTGCGCCTTTGCGCTGGAAGAGATGCAGCGCGTCGGAATGCCGCTGCTGATCCATGGAGAAGTCACTCGCCCGCAGATAGATGTGTTCGATCGCGAACGGATATTCATCGACGAAGTGCTGATTCCGATGCGGCGCGATTTCCCAGAGCTGAAGATTGTGTTCGAGCACATCACAACGAAGGACGCAGTTAGCTACGTTCTCGAAGCGCGTGGCCCACTTGCCGCCACGATCACTGCGCACCACCTGCTCTTTAATCGCAATTCGATTTTTTCTCGTCGCGATGGCCAACCTGGATTGAGTCCGCATCACTTCTGCTTGCCAGTATTAAAGCGCGAGACGCATCGACAAGCGTTGATGGCAGCCGCAACCGGTGGAAGCTCGCGATTTTTTCTCGGTACCGATTCAGCGCCGCATGCGAAAGGCGACAAGGAGTCGATGTGCGGTTGCGCAGGGTGCTACACAGCAGCATCGGCGCTTGAGATGTATGTCGAAGCCTTCGACGAAGCCGATGCCCTGGATCGCTTTGAAGCGTTCGCTTCTTTCAACGGTCCTGATTTTTATGGGCTGCCGCGCAACGCGCAGACGATCACGTTGAAGCGATCCGAGTGGAAGTTGCCCGACGAGTTCCCGTTTGCCGACAAGACGATCGTCCCGTTAAGAGCCGGTGAAATGCTGCGGTGGAAGTTACAGGACTAGCGGACGTTGATTGGTCGGCACCGTGGCTGGTGCCCTTCGCAGGCTTGGGCCACACGGTGGCCGCGAGCAGCGATTGGCGCAAATCGTTGAACTACGCGGCTGCTGCCGCCAACGTCTGCAATTTCAACGACCAGTCCATTGCATTTTGCGAACCTGACGTTGCCGCGGACGAGCCGTACGAAGCCGGTATCGCTCGAACGGGACGCGTGCCGACGCGCGCCAATCTGCACGATTTCTTCAACGCGCTGATGTTTCTGCACTTTCCGAGGGCCAAGGCACAGCTGAACCGATTGCAATCAGCGGCGATCGAGCGTGACGGTGTGCGCGCGGTGCGAGGTTCCGTCCGTGACGCCGCGACGCTGATCGATGAAAATGCCGTGCTCATCGTCACCGATCGTGCGGACGTTGTCGAGTCGTTGCGTGGCCACGACTGGGCGATTCTGTTTCAAAGCAGGCGCGCCGCGTGGACCAAAGAAATCAATGTCGTCGCCTTTGGACATGCGTTACTAGAGAAGTTAGTGCATCCGTACAAGGCCATCACTGCGCATGCGCTCCATATCGCGCTTCCGGCGAGGTCGCCTTTACACGACGTCGATCGGTGCCTGGCTACGGTCCTCGATCAGCAACTGTCTCCGTCCCATCTGATGCCATTGCCAGTGCTTGGGATTCCAGGCTGGTGGGCGCAAAACGAGAACCCGGACTTCTACTCAGACCGCGCAGTGTTCCGTCCGGCTAAGATGCGCCGCGATCGCAAAGCGGAGACGGATTCATGAAACGTGGCGAACTTGAAAAACGCCAAGGAAGCAAGCTCACCAATCAGATGCGGGCCGCGGGCAATGCCTACGACCGTGCCATTGCGCCTGAGCCCGATCGGCGCGCTCAGCGCGACCGTGACCGCGCGCTTGGACTCGTGCCGTTTGCGGTCAAGCTGCCGCAGGAACTGGTAAGGGCGTTGCAGGAGCAGGCGACAAAAAAAAGCGTCGGCTTGAACGAATTGACAGCGGAGCTCTTGAAAAAAAGTCTCTCCAAGTAAACGCGCGGATCACCGCTGCAATCTTGCCGTCGCGCGGATCGCCGATAGCGTTGCATTCGGTGTGATGATTTCAGGATCCATCTTGAGCTCGATCAGTGCTGGCAGTCGGCGCTCACGAATAAACGCCAACGCTTGAGATAGCGCAATTGCGAACTGATCGGTTGTCGCTACGGCCGCACCGAAAGCGCCGTAGGCTTCCGCCAGTTTCGCAAAGTCAGGATTCACGAGCGCAGTGCCATGTTCGCGCCCCGGAAATTCGCGCTCCTGGTGCATGCGGATCGTGCCGTACATCTGGTTGTTAAAGACCAGCACCAAAACGCCTGCGCCATATTGCACGGCTGTTGCAAGTTCCTGCCCGGTCATCAAGAAATCTCCGTCGCCGGTCAGTGCGAGCACGGTGCGCTCGGGCGCCGCGATCTTGGCCGCGATCGCAGCGGGCAAACCGTACCCCATTGCACCGGCAGTTGGCGCGAGTTGAGTGCGCAGTCCTGTGTAGCGCCAGAAGCGATGCGCCCACGTGGCGAAGTTGCCTGCGCCATTGGCAATGATCGCGTCCTCCGGAACAGCGCGCGACAAGATCTGCACCGCTTCCCACAGATCGAGTGGCGGATCGCCATGCGAGTAGACCGCAGGGCGCTGCTGCCAAGATTCCAACTCCTCGCGCGCAGACGCTACGGTCTCGCGCCACGGCGGCTCCTCGATCGGCACCATCATCGCCAGACGCGACGCGAATTGCGGCAAACCCGAGTTGATCATTAGCTGCGCTTGAAACACGCGCCCGAGTTCCTCGGCCCCCGCGTGCACATGAATCAGCGTCTGCGCTGGCACAGGTGCATCGAGCAACGTGTAACCCGAAGTCGTCATCTCACCCAGCCGTGGCCCGATCGCAAGAATCACATCGGCATCCTTGATGCGCTGTGCAAGCTTTGGGTTGACGCCTACGCCGACATCGCCGATGTAATTCGGATGGCGGTTGTCGAACAAATCCTGAAAGCGAAACGCGCACGCAACCGGAAGATAGTTCGCCTCGGCGAAGCGTTTGAAGTTGTCGCACGCAGCCGGTGTCCACCCGAAACCGCCAAGAATCACTATCGGCCGTTGTGCACGCCCTAGCAGGCGGCGCAGTGCGGCAATCTGCGTGTCGCTCGGCGCGCCAAGCACCGGCTGATGGCATAACGCGTCGCCGACTTCAGCTTTGGTCGACAACATGTCTTCGGGCAGCGCCAGCACGACCGGCCCCGCACGCCCACTGGTGGCGACTTGAAACGCGCGCGCAACGAATTCCGGCACGCGGTCTGAGCGATCGATCTGCGCGACCCATTTGGTCATCTGTCCGAACATTCGTCGGTAGTCGATTTCCTGGAATGCTTCGCGTTCGACGAAGTCGTTGCCTACTTGGCCGATAAACAGAATCAACGGCGAGGAGTCCTGATGCGCAACGTGAACGCCGATCGCGGCGTTAGTCGCACCGGGGCCGCGCGTGACGAACGCAACGCCCGGCTGGCCCGTCAACTTAGCGTAAGCCTCGGCCATGAACGTGGCGCCAGACTCGTGCCGGTTGACGATCAGCTTGACCATGTCACGCGAGTCGTACAGCGCGTCGAGTACCGGTAGAAAACTTTCGCCGGGAACGGTGAAGGCGTGATTGACGCCCTGTATCAGCAGTTGATCGACGAGCAGGCGGGCGCCGGTGCGGGAAGGCATGGGGCGGGAGTGTAAGGTTTAGGTTCGCTTTGACGTCAAAGTGAAGGGGGTAGTGATGAACGCGTCGCGTACCGTAAATCTGGACGAGGTGGGAGAGCTCGTCGATCAGCTTGAGCGGGATCTTGCGAAGGCGCGAGCGGGCGATGCCAGCGTCGAGACCTTGCGCGCTGAAGTTGAACAACTGCGCGCAGCACTGAGTGCGGCCGAGCCTTCGCATGCTGATGTGCAAGTCGGCCTGCATGGGGTGCGCACCAAGCTCGATGAATTGGGAGACGAGTTGAAAAGCGGTGCATTAACCGGCTCGGACTATCTGGCGCGCATCGGTCGCTTGCTTGGACTGGGTTAAAGCGAGATGGAGTACGTCAATCTCGGTGTTAGTGGCCTCAAAGTGTCACGCATCGCACTCGGCATGATGACGTTCGGTAGCTCCGAGTGGCGTCCATGGACCCTCGGCGAGGAGGCGGCGCGACCGATCGTGCAGCGCGCGATCGAGCTTGGCGTCAACTTGTTCGATACGGCCGACATGTATTCGGCTGGAGTATCTGAGCAGGTCACCGGGCGGTTACTGCGCGAGCTCGCGCCGCGCGACGAAATCGTAATCGCGACGAAGGTTTATCACCCCGTCGATCTTGCGTTCAAGGGCGGCAACGCGGCAGCGCGAAAGTCGGTAGAGCGGCCGAACATGAGTGGGTTATCGCGTAAGCGCATTTTTGCGGCAATCGATGGGAGTCTGCAGCGACTCGGAGTCGACACTATCGATCTCTATCAGATTCACCGCTTCGATCCCGACACTCCGATCGAAGAAACGATGGAGGCACTGCATGATGTCGTGCGCGCGGGCAAGGCGCGCTATGTCGGTGCATCGAGCATGTGGGCGTGGCAGTTCGCCAAGATGCAGGAAGTCGCGCAGCGTCACGGCTGGACACGATTTGTGTCGATGCAGAATCATTACAACCTGGCGTACCGTGAAGAAGAGCGCGAAATGATTCCGCTGTGCCGCGACCAGGGCGTCGGCCTGGTGCCGTGGAGCCCGCTGGCGCGAGGGTTTCTGGCAGGCAACCGCGCGCGCGATGCAAAAGCGGAAAAGGCGAGCGGTGCAACGTCGCGTGCGCAGACCGATGACCTTGCGCAGAAGTACTACTACCGTGACGCCGATCACGCGGTTGTCGGTGTACTCGGCAAGTTGGCACAGCAAAAAGGCGTGTCGAATGCGACGCTCGCGTACGCGTGGCTACTGCACCAACCCGGAGTCAGTGCGCCTATCGTTGGCGCAAGCAAGACGTGGCAAATCGAACAGGCGGTTCAAGCGCTCGATGTTTCACTGAGTGCGGAAGAGTTGGCATTGCTGGCGGCGCCATATCAGCCGCATCCGGTGCTTGGGCACCAGTAGCCGAAATGAAAACGGCCGCGTGAGCGGCCGTTTGTGGAGAAGGTTTGACAGTGCTGTCTAGCAGCCGCCCTTCTTTACCTTCTTCTTGCCATCGTCCTTTTTTGCCTCGCCCTTCTCGCCCTTCTCCTTCTCAGCCTTCTTGACTTCGGCCTTTTTCGATTCTTCCTTCGTCGGTTCGGATTTCTTCTCCTGAGCGAACGTCGGTCCGGTAGCGATAGCGACCGCGCCGACTATGACCGCTGCAAGAAATGTTTTCATCTCGAAGTTGCACAAATGATTGACTCGTACGAGTGTAGCCGCGTGCGCGGTCTGCCTTGTTACCAATGCTTATGAGCTAAGCATTGGTTGTATGTGTGGTGTGGTGCCCAAGGGAGAGGCCGCTCGGCGGGGATCAGGACAACCTCCCTCCCTGGGTCCACGTTCAGACTTTCGGCTGAGGCGACCGCTAACTTGAGCCGGCCACCGTTATTCATCGAATCGCTTCTAGCCTATGAATTGAAGGGCGAGCGGACGTTTTCTCAGCGGGTCCGAGCCGCGAAATCTCCCGCAAACTTGGGATTCATTATTGATTCCGCGACGTCCGCGCCTGAGCCATGAACGTGACCGAGCCCGTTGCAACGGTGGTTGACGAGTCGACTCCAATTACGGTGCCGACGCTGGTCGAACCTCTGACTGTTCCTTCCTCTGCACCAACGCAAGCGGCAGTACCAGCTGCTGGCGCGCCGATATCCGCTTCGCGGCGTACGCCTGCGCGCGAGCTTGCGAGCTGGCGCGTCCTCAGGATGTGGGCCAATGGCGACACTCTGGCCGACGCCGTCACGGTGAAGTTGATCGGCGTACACGAGGGTCATTCGATCGTCGTCACCGCGCCCGAAGATGATTCGCTGCCGGTTAAAGAAGGTGCGATGTATCGATTCCGCAGCTTCTCCGGGGAAACGATCTATGAATTCATCGCGCCGCTCGTCAAGACCTGCAGCGAGCCGTTCGAGTACTTACATATCGGCTGGCCGCAGCAACAGCATGTCGAAAAACGTGAACTGCGTGCGGCTCCGCGGGTGAAGACCGAGCTGCCGTGCATGGTCTACCCGGGTGCGCAGGCATCGGGGCGCTTCGTTAAAGGGACCATTAGCGATCTGTCCACCGGCGGCGCCGCGATTGCGCTGCACGACGATCTCAGCGTGTTCTACGACGAAGTCAAAGTCGTATTTCAGCTCGCCGTCGCGGATCAGGACATGATGATCGAAGCCCGCGCACGACCGGTGCGCAAGCCCGACGAAACAGGCGAGCGCCTAATGGGAGTGTCGTTTGTGGCGCTGAGCCAGACCGACAAACTGGCGGTCCATGCGTACGTCACTTCGCAACTGGTGCGGGAGCTCGAGGTGCCGTTGTACGCGAGGACGTAGCTCCGCAACAAGCTGCTCAAATGACAAAGCCCGCGCGAAGCGGGCTTTTTTTTGGGCCGGAGGAACTCTGCTAGTGCAGAACCTCTTGTGCACCCGTTTGAACCTGCGCCTTGCCTTTGCCGGCACGTGCCGGGGGCTCGCACAATCCGCAGACATAATTTTTCGTGAGCTCGAACGTGTGCGTAACGAACTTGCCGTTGCACTTGCAGCACGAAGTGAGCGTCACCATACCGGCATCGACGAATTTCACCAGGCGCCACGCGCGCGTCACCGACAACAGCGGCTCGAGACCCTGCGCCCGAATCTGTTCGAGGTACAGCTCGTAGGCCTTGATGATGCCGTCGATCTCTTCGAGCTCGCTGGTCTTGTCCAGATACTCGTACATGTTCAGGAACAGCGACGAATGAATGTTCGGCTGCCAGGTCATGAACCAGTCGGTCGAAAAAGGCAGCATGCCGCGCGCCGGTGATTCGCCCTGGACTTCCTTGTACAGACGCAACAGGCGCTCGTAGGACAGATCGGTTTCCGACTCCAGCACTTGCAGACGTGCACCGAGCTTGATCAACGCGATCGCACGCTGGATCTGCTTGCTTTCGGAGACGATGCTTTTGATACGCATGATGATTCCCTTGCCGGCGGTTTCGAAGTTACGCGGTCACGTTGGCCAATTGCCCGGCCATCACGATGTTGGCATGCAGGCCGGCGACGGCGGCACCGGTCGCGCTCGACTTCGGCTTCGAATGGCTGGTCAAAAGGTTCCAGACCATATCGTCGTCGAATCGAAATCGCAGGATCAACTGGTTCGACCCCGCAATCTTCATCAATTGCGCGGGGCTTAACTGATCGATGATCGTTGCGACTTCTTCAGAAACACCCAAGCGATACAGCGCTTGCGCTTTGTCGGCACGAATCATGTGCTGCGCCAGAACTAGGTAGGCCAAGTTGGCTTCGCGGATTTCCTGCAGAAGTTGTTCGTTGCTGGCTGCGATCGTGCTCATCTATGTTGCTCCTGGTTCGCGGTTGAGTCGGTGTTGGTGTGGTTCGATTCGTTGCGTTTCGAAGTGACGCCATTGTGGGAAACCGGCTCAATTCGTTGAATCAGCGTGTCGCTACGAACCCTGTCGGCCTGCCGCTCGTCTGCTTGTAAGGTTTTTTCCTACACGCGCCGCGTCACAATTTATTCAAGTCCGCTGCGGCCGTGCCGTTAAACGAACTGTGCGAGGCCCGCGCGCCGCAGTCACGTCGATGGACGGACAGATGGCAAGAGCGCTTCGCCACGTTGGTTGATGTGGATTTGGTTTCCTCCCCCGCCTTCGCGCCGGTCTATGACCGGCGCTTTTTTTTGGACGAAAAGCGCTCGGAACGGCCCTCCAATCGGACGATGGCGCGTACCCCATCATCGGTACAGTGCTCAAGCTTGATGTACGGATCAGCACTGACGGGGAACGGCACGATGCCGAATGAATTTTGCGAGGTGGCCGAGATGATCGAGGCCTCATCGACGACGGCAGCCGAGCCTGCGCGCTCGAGCTTGCTGCAGCACTACGAAGCCATTGCGCAGTCGAGTTGCGCAATGCTCGCAGCGGCGCGCGCTGGCGATTGGATCGAAGTCGAGCGTCAGGAAGAGCGCTGCGGTGCTTTGATTGCGATTTTGAAGGCGGCTGATGAGCGCCCCAGCTCGCTGAACGCAGCCGACGATGAGCGCCGCATGTTTCTGCTGCGGCAGATTTTGGCCGACGACGCGTCTATTCGAGGGCAAGCCGAGCCCTGGCTGGAACCCATCGTCCCGCTGATCTCGACGCCGCGTTCGAAGTCGAATACCGAATCCGCATGAGCTTGACGACCCCCTTTCCGGAACCCGATTCGCCGGAGCTCGAGCGCTTCGCGATCTACTCGCGCAGCGAGATCGCTGGCTTGCTGCGCCAGTTGCGCGACAAGCAGGTATTGGTCACGTTGTATTACGACCAGGCAGCAGGGTTCACAGTTAGCAACGTGCTCGAAGTAAATGAAGGCTTCGAAGAACTCATTTTGGATCGCACGTCCGACGCAGCGGCACAAAAAGCGATATACGCGTCGAAGCAACTGGTAGTGGTCGCGTTTCTCGATAACGTCAAGTTGCAGTTTTCGGTCGGCGCGGCCGAAGCGGTCGAGCATCAGGGGCGCCCGGCATTTCGCGTGCGATTGCCGCAGCAGCTGTTGCGAATGCAGCGGCGCGGCGCATACAGGAGACAGCCACCTGCCGTGAGGCCGGCCACATGTCTGGTGCCTTCGCCGGGCAAGAAAGGGCAATACGAATCCGTGCGTGTGCTCGACTTGAGCGTCGGCGGTCTGGCGTTGTTCGTGCACCCGGTTCAGTTTTCATTGCCGGCCGATCACACGCTTGAAAACTGTTATCTCGATCTGCCGGACATTGGCCAGATTACCGTCACATTGCGCGTGCGCTACGTCGACGATGTCCAGGCGTCGAATGACGGCGTTCGCCGTTGCGGATGCGAGTTCGTGGAGCTAAGCGAGTCAGCTGCGCGCATGCTGCAGCGATACATGAACAAGCTCGACGCTGCAGCGCGCTCGAACGGTCCACCGCCCGACGAAGCGGCCGCATAGCTAGCTAACTAAATAATAAAAAAGGCGCCAGCGGCGCCTTTTTTATTTGCACGCTGTCTCTACTTCGTCGCAGTCGCTGGGTACATGTCGTTCCACGTATGCGCGTACTGCTTGCCGGTGCCGATCCAGGCAACGGTGCCGACCGATAGCGCGGCGGTATAGAGCGATGCGATCAACTCTGCAGCGTTTTGGCGGCACGCGATTCGAACCGCACTTAATAGATGCAGATGATTTTCGGCGTAGCGGCGTTCGACAAGCCGCATCTCGCGGCTGATCGGCAACAGCGACTCGGGCAAACCCGCGATGCCACGGCGACCTTCGAGCGCACGCGCGGCGGTGTCCTCGAACCATACGAAGAGCTCTGTCGGTGCCTCGGCATGGCCCTTGTTAGATACAGGCTCTACCGCCGCAGTATCGGAAGCAGAAGCAGCGCCGATCGGTCGGGTCGATATTTCCGCGAGTTGCTTAACAAGTTGGTTGCGGGTCATCGGTGCATCCTTTAATCGCATCGTTGTGACGCGCGTTTGCGTCATGTTGAGATCAAGATCGACCTGCGCGCGCGGTTCTTTAAAACGTCATCCGACGGCATCGGGGGCGGTCTGGCTGCTGTTGCCTCGGGAATGGGTGGCGATCACATGCCTTTCCTGCTTTGCACGCTTGCCGCAACTCGATGCTGGCCGCGTGGGCGTGTCTTCGCGGCTTTGATTGCTCTGCGCTTTGAGGAGTGCAGTCACACACTTCTCCGTTGCCTTACGCCCTCTGTAAGCCGATTCCCGATGCCGCCAGATGTCCGGCTTTTCGCCCACCTATCGGCGTTTAGCGGCCTCTCCCATCCCCCTAAAGTTTGGACATATGAAGAACGACGCATTCCTATACGACGCGCTTTATCAGGCGCTTAACAACGGCCAGGTTGACGCTAGCCAGCTGGAGCAGGTGCGCCCCAGCTCGCTGCTCGACAGCGACTACGTCAAGCAATACACGCCGCTGGTGCGGCGCCTAGCGCATCAAATGATCGCGCGGCTGCCGGCCAACGTGGAGTTGGACGACATGATCCAGGCCGGCATGATGGGGCTGATGGACGCGGTGTCCCGATTCGAAGTGACGCAAGGTACGCAGTTCGAGGTCTACGCCGCGCAGCGCATTCGCGGCGCGATGCTCGATGAACTGCGCGCCAATGACTGGCTGCCGCGCTCGGCGCGCAAGAGCCAGCGTGACATAGAAAATGCGATTCATAGGCTGGAAGGCAAGCTCGGTCGCGCGCCGCATGAAGCCGAGATCGCAGGCGAGCTCGAAATGTCGCTAATGCAATATCAACAGATGCTGCACGACGCACGCGGCGCACAGCTAGTGCATCTGGACGATCTGGGCGGCAAGGTCGACGACGAAGACTATCTTGAGCGGCACCTGGTCGGCGATTCGCCGGAGCCGGGCGAAATTTTGCGCGACAAGCGCTTTCGCTACGCGCTGGTCGATGCGATCGATGAGCTTCCGGAGCGCGAAAAGCTTCTAATGAGCTTGTATCACGAACAGGATTTGAATCTGCGCGAAATCGGCGTCGTGATGGGGATTACCGAGTCGCGCGTCTGCCAATTGCACAGCCAGGCGGTTGCCCGTCTACGCGTCCGCCTCAAGAACTGGTAATCGCTACCGCGCGCCTCGTGTACGCGAGCCGGCGGCTCGCACGTGCCTCGAAGCGCTAGCCTGCAAACATTCTCAACTGCGCAGCTTCGCGCGCGAAGCGTTCGAGTTCATCGGTTCCGCCTTGCCGCATTGCGCGCAGTGCGGTTGCCTGCGGCGCCAGCAGCCGCAACAGATGCTCTTTGCGGCCGCTTGCGTCGGCTAGGCCTGCGGGGTCGTTCGCGATCAACGCTTCGCTTTCGTCGTGCAGGGCCTTTATAAGATCAGAGAACAGGCGGGCGGGGGCACCCGGGGGTAGCGAGGAGTGCGGATACATGTCGAAACGATCAGTGTTGTCCAACGGGTTGAAAATGTGGATCGATTGCTGCGATCAGCTTGGCCGCGATCACCTGCGAATCGATCCGATAGCGCCCTTCAGCCACCGCCGTGCGCAACGCGACGATCCGGCTTTCGCGGCAAAGTTCGCGTCCGAGACGAATTTCGGCACACGGAGGTGCCAGTGGATTGGAGCGGGCCAAAAGGGTCACGTTACAAAATTCGGCAATTGGGCGTCGAACTTTAGATCGTCGGCGTTCAGCGAACGCCCCCCTGAGGGTGCATTATTCTTACCTTGACGTCCGAGCCTCTGACTGCCGACACTTCGCGTGGCTGACCGCCCTACCATTTCGCAGCGTTCCTCCCACCTCGCTCCGCGCGCGGCCAATGCGCCGAAAGTCGTTAGCGAAGAGCGCGCATTGGCGCTCGGGCTCCCTGGTACAGGCAATGGTCCACCGCCGTCACCGGTTGCCGTGACGGCGATTTCGGCGGCTGCCACTCCACTCGACTTCGCGGCATTGCCTGATGAAGCCGCCAATTTCGCGTCGCGGCCGGCAGACACCGTTATTGAAACGCTGCTGACGGCGGCGCACATTGGTCTGGCGCTGCTCGACCGCGACATGAGTTACCGGCTATGGAACAACTGTCTGGAGGAACTGTTCGACGTGCCGGCGGATGCTTTGCTCGGAAGCGTCGTCGACCAATCGGACGGGCTTAGTCAGCTGCCGGACCTCATTACCGAGTTGAAGCGTATTAGCGAAAGCGGTGATCGCACGCCGGTGGAGCGTGAGTACCAGTTGCCTCGAACCGGGCGCGGATGGGTGCGCGTCAAGTTGGCACCAGTTTTCGCCATTGACGGACGCTTCGATGGAGTATTGGTTACGTGTGAGCCAATCGACCGCGAGCGCTTTGCGCAGAACTCGCTCGGGGCGCTTCGGCAGGCGCTCGAATCCGTTGGCGAGATGGTGTTCGAAATCGATCAGCGTGGCACCGTGGTTGACGCCAACGATGCCGCGCGGCAGAGGCTCGGCTACGACCGCGAGTCGCTAAAAGGATTGCCGATCGGTGCAATCGATGTCGGCCTGGCCGGGGCAGATGGCGACGGTGCCGGCTTCGCGCCGCTGTACGAACAGCTGCAAACGCGCGGCTCCTTTCAGGCCGACACGCGCTACAAGACGCGCTTTGGAACCGAATTTGCCGTCGAAACGGTGCTGCAGCGAGTCGTGCACGATGGGCGCGAGTTTATTTTGCTGCTCGCGCGCGACGTTGGCACGCGCAAGCAGGCCGAGTCCGATCTGAACGAGAGCGCCGAGCGCTTTCGAGCGCTGTTCGACGAGAGTCCGGTGGCGGCACTCTTGCTCGACAGCGAGTTCAGGTTGATAGGTGTCAACCGGGCCGCGTGCGAAACGCTCGGCTACGACGTCGACGAGCTGCTCGGAAAGGATCCGACAACACTTCTACACCCCGATGATCGGCCCATGCTGCAACAAGCGCGCGCAGAGATGCAACGCGCTGCGCTCGAGTCCGAGTCTGCAGAGCGTCGCTTCATGCATCGCGACGGACGTGTCGTGTGGACCAAACTTTCGATGCGCTCGATCGCATCCGAGAGCGGCCTGCGACACACGTTGCTCGTGCTCGAAAATTTCACCGACCGCAAGATTTTTGAGGAGCAACTGCAGGTCGCCTTGCGCGATCAGCAGACATTGTTCGAAACGATGTCGGTCGGTGTGGCACAGACGATGTCGGGAAAGATTTTGCTGGCCAACCGTGAATTTGCCGAGATGTTCGGCTACAGCGATGGTGAAGTTATCGGTATGCCGCTGTGGGACCTGTGTATTGATCGCCATCACCGCGCTCCGAACGAAGTGTCAGGCATGCCGGTTGTGCGCTCGCATCAAACAACAAGCGGGGAAGTGGTGCTGTTCCGAACCGACGGCGAGCCGGTGTGGTGTCTGGTTCAGGCGCGCCCGATCCAGGCACAGGAGCCCGGTCTCGAAGTGCTGCGCGAAGCGATTTACACGTTCCAGAACATTTCCGAGATCAAGCGACAGCGCGAGGCGTTGTCGCGATCTTTGCTTGAACTTAAGGAGCAGGGAGAAGAGCTGCAGAGTGCGCTCGCGCAGCAGCAGTTGATTTTCGACACCGCGCTGGTGGGATTGCTGTTCGTGCGAGACAGCCGTCCGGTGCGCGCCAACGCGGCGATGGAAGATTTGCTGGCGTGCGAACCGGGTGCTCTGGTGTCTCAGATGCAGTTGTTTTCGCATCCAACCGATCATCTGCTGCTGGCGAACTTGTCCGAGCACTATCAGCGCATTAGCGACACCGGCGCCACCGAATTCGAGCTGCACATGTTCCGCCGCAAGGGTCCGCCAATCTGGGTCGCGGTGCAGGGGCGAGCCGTCAATCCCGAGCGACCCGAGCTGGGATACATCTTCGCTTTCGTCAACGTCGATGAGCGCAAGCGTTCCGAGCGCGAGTTGCGCGCGACGCTGTCCGAGCTTCAGCTGATTTTCGATAACGCGCTGGTGGCCGTGCTGTACGTGGCCAATGATCTAATCGTCAAGGCGAACGCCGCCACGCAACAGCTTTTCGGCTACGACGCACGCGACTGGGACGAGCTGCAGATGTCTTCGCTGTTCGCAACACCCGGCGACTGGGAAGAGATCCGCGAGTTGCCGCTCGCAGAACTCGATTCTGAAGAATCGGCAGAAAAGGAGGCAGAGGCCGAGCCAGTCGCGGCGGGCGGTGTGTCGTTCGAGCGGCTGATGCGGCGCGCCGATGGCACTACGTTCTGGTGCGCAGGCTATGGGCGCCCGATCGACCCATCGGCGCCCGATCGCGGCGTCATTTTGACGCTGGTCGACGTCGATGCGCGCAGACGCTCGGAGGAAGAGTTGCGTCGCGTGCGCAACTATCTCGATCTGGTCGTCGAAAATCTGCCGGTGCTGGTATCCGTGCGCGAGGCCGAGACCGGACGCTTCGTCAGCCTGAATCGTGCCGGAGAAACGATGACCGGCTTGACGCGGGAGCAAGTGGTCGGGAAAACGTGGGGTGAAATCTACGCGCGCCAGTTCGCCGACCTGTATGCCGAGCTCGATCGCAAGGCGCTTTCGACCGGGACGCAAGTCGATCGGCCGCGCGACGTGATGCTGCGCGCCGACGGCAAGCGGCTCACGATCAATCAGCGCGTTGTTCCGCTGTTCGAATCCGAGCCCGGGCGCTCGGCAGCGGCCGGTGACGCAAACGCGCGCTACGTCATGTCGATCATCGACGATCTGACCGAGGAAGTGCGTGCCGAAACCGCGCTGCGCGAAACCGAAGCAAGGTTCCGCCAGTTTGCGGAGAATATCGATCAGCTCGTCTTCATCATGACCGGCGATTTTTCGAGCGCGCTGTACGTCAACCCGCGGTACACGACGCTGATCGGCGGGCCAGTGTCCGATCTGCTCGACAATCCGCGCAATGTGATGCGGCATGTGCATTTTGAAGATGTGCAGACCGTTAACCAAGCGCTGCCGCGGCTGGTTGCGCGCATGCGCCGACTGATGCGCTCGGAATTGACCGCGCGCATCGACCACCCAACGCGCGGCATACGCAACATCTACGTTCGGCTATCGCCGGTGCGTATGGAAGACGGTGCGATCCGCGTATTCGGCATCGCCGATGACGTTACCGAGCGCACGCGGGCCGAGCAACAAAAAATGGAGCAGATCGTCAAGCAGCGTGACGTTCTGGTGCGCGAAGTGCATCACCGCATCAAGAACAATCTGCAGGGGGTTGCCGGGTTGCTGCAGCAAACGGCAGACGCACGGCCCGACGTGGCCGACATCCTGTCTGAAGCGGCCACGCAAATTCATGCAATCGCGCAAGTGCACGGGCTGCAGATACGGTCGAGCGGCACGTTACCGGTCTTGGGCGTTGCTCAGGGAATTTTTTCGACCCTTTCCAACATGTTCGGCGTCGAAGTGCGCTTCGAGCCGCCGCCGCCCGATCTATGGCGCTTCGGGCTGCCCGAAAATGAGGCGGTCCCATTGGCCCTCGTAATCAATGAGCTCGGCACCAACGCCATCAAGCATCGAGCCACCCGGCAGGATGGCATCATGGTGAAGGTCACGACGCGTCCGGACGGCCTGGAACTGGCAATCGAGAATCCCGGCACGCTAAAAGACGGCTTTGATCTCGCTCAGATTTCCGCCAGCGTATCGGGCTTGGGGCTGGTCAAAGCACTGCTGCCGCGGCGTGGAGCGCGGTTAGTGGTCGAACGCACCGGTTCATTGGTGTCGACGCGACTTCAATTGTTTCCACCCGCGATACGCGAAGACAGTTTATGAGTTCCAGGAAGGGTGAAACGTGAGAGCATGCGATAGCCGTGACCCTGTCAGCGCTATGTTGGTCAGTCACGTTTCACCCAACTGCAAATGGAGATAGACCAAGCCCCGTTGGTGATGGTCGTCGATGACGACCGTTTGGTGCTTGCCACGCTCGTCGCCGGCCTTAAGCGGGCGGGCCTCGCGGTCATCGAGACCGACAACGGTGACGATGCGATTCTGCTGGCGCGGAAGCACAAGCCGAAGCTCGCAATTCTCGACATGCGCATGCAGGGCAAATCGGGCATGGACGTCGCGCGCTATCTGGCGGCGAACACGGACACGGGGTTCATGTTTCTATCGGCGTTCGGCGACAGCGACATCGTCGACGAAGCGATGAAGATGGGCGCGCTCGGGTATCTGGTCAAGCCGGTCGACGTGGGGCAGATCGTCCCCGCGGTACGCGCAGCACTGTCCCGGTCGGGAGACGAAAAAGCGGCTCCAGTCAGGTAAGCCTTCGAGTGAAACCGCGCGCGACGAGCTGGTTGCGATCGGCATTTTGATGGAGCGCCTGCGTCTCGACGACGCGCGAGCACTGGAAGCGCTGCAGGCGCAGGCGAAAGCCGAAGGCAAGCAGGTTGCTGAGCTAGCCACGAACATGGTCGAGGCAGCGAATCGCTTGAATTCGATTCGTCAGTAACAGTGCGCCCGAATGCAGGTCACGCGCTATATCGAGCGGCACGGCTTTCGACGCTGGTATGAACGGCAATTGATTGAGAGCCACGCCTATTTGGCGCTTGGATTCGTCGCACTAATTTTGTTGCTGTCCGGCTTGGAGTTGCTTAGTAGCGTTGAAGCCGGTATCCGTTACATAGTCATCTTGATTGCTGCCGCAGCCGGAGGGACGCTGTTAGTGGTGGCATGGCGCCGCTTTGGAGTACTGCTGGCGCGTGCGGAGCATTTCGGCGAAGCAGCTACCTGTCCGCAGTGCAAAGCGTGGGGCAAATTCAAAGTATTGGCGCAGGAAGCGTCGAACGCTAACGATCCACCCGAAGCGGGGCGTCCGCACTGGCTAAGTGTTCGATGTACTCAGTGCGAGGCTGTGTGGAAGTTGCAATAGTCACCTAAACCTTCTCCCACAAAGTAAAGTAGAACGTCGCGCCGTGACCTTCGGCCGGCGCTGGCACGGCTTCGGCCCATACGCGACCGCCGTGGCGCTGAATGATCTTTTGTACCGTCGCGAGACCTACGCCCGTGCCCGGGAATTCGTTGGCGCTGTGCAACCGCTGAAACATACCGAACATTTTTTCGGCAAAGCGCATATCGAATCCGGCGCCGTTGTCGCGGACGAAAAATTCGGTCGATGCACCCGATTCGTTGCGACCGAACTCCACGCGCGCTTCGCGGGTCTTCGCGCTGAACTTTGCTGCGTTACCCAGCAAGTTCTGTAGCACCAGGCGCAACAGCGTCGGATCACCGTCAGCTTTCAGGCCAGCCCCGATGACGAACTCGATCGACCGGGCCGGCTCGCGTATACGCATGTCCTCCCGCAGGTCATCGGCCAGCTCGCGGGCGATCTGAGAAAGATCGACCCTTTCGCTTGCCAATTCGCGGCTTGTCATACGGGACAGGTTGAGCAGCGTGTCGATCATCGAGTTCATCCGCTGACTGGCGGCAACGATTCGGCGCAAATGGTCGCGTCCCAGATCGTCCAGCGGCTTGCCGCGGTCGCCGTAGTCTTCCAGCACGATCGTCGCGAAGCCGTCCACGACCCGCAACGGCGCGCGAAGATCGTGGGACACCGAGTGCGCGAGGCTATCGAGCTCACGTCCGGCGTTATCGAGCTCGCGCAACCGTCCCGCGAGCTCGCGCGTGCGCTCAGCTAACTCGCGCTCGCGGCCGTCAAGGGTGGCTTGCAATTCGGTGATGCGGCCTGCGGTTGCGTCCGACGAGCGAGGCACGGCACGTGTGTCCGGGGGCGCCTGAGATGCAGGGTTGCGTCGGCGTTGCGCGATTGCTACCGCCACCAGCACGATCAGAGCGCCGACACAGACTGCAGCCAATAGCAGCGCAGCATCCGGCCGAACTGCCGTAGCAGCCAAAGCGACAGACGGCAGACCGGCGATGACCGGCGTGCCAAGCCAGCGGCGCAGTGCCTGCAAGTCACTGTTTTTATGCCTGCCCATCGCGGCGATTGTGCAGCATCGGGCTATTGGACGCGAGGTGGCAGTGGAACCGCGCTGATTGTGCTCGAAACGGCCTCCGAAATGCCCTTCTAACGGCACCTTTTTCGAGGGGGTGAGAAGCGGCGTTCGGCACTAGCCTGCGTGTTGGATTTTCCGCTTCCACGCAGGACTTCACTTGCCATTCGATTTAATGCTGCCGCGATTTTCTTGGCTCGCCAATCGCCTGAGCTCGCGCGTCGATGCAAGTGGGCGCAATGGTGGTGAGTCGGGTGCGATTGAGGCGAATGCTCTGCACACGCTGCCGGTGATTCCCTCGCGGTTTCGGTCGATCGCATGGCCACTGATCGGCGTACTCGTTTTGGTGGCAGGTTGGACGGTCGGCATTAGCTATTACTTTCATCACCAGAGCACCGAGCGGCAATTTCTTGTCGAGCAGCAGTCGCGAGGGGCGCGCGCAGCACGGTTGGTTGAATCGACGATTGTTGCCGACTATGCGGCGGTCGAGCGCAGCGCGCGTGCGCTGGCGGAGCGCGCGGATCTGGTGGCGGCGCTTTCCCAAAAAGCGGATGCCGCGCGAGCCGTCCGCGAGTGGGCGCAGAAGGAAGGCAGAAATGCGGGAGTCGGCCTGATCGAAGTGCACGACCTTCGTGGCATGCTGATCGAGCGCACAGGTGAAGGCGGCATCCAGCGGTTGAATCGCGAGGAAGCGCCTGCCGGCGTAGCCGAAGCGCTGCTGGGCCAGGAGAGCATCAACGTTATCGAGCGGTTGCACGGTCTTTCGATCCGCGCCGTAGCGCCGGTCGTGAACGGCAATAGGATCATCGGCGCTGTCGTCGTCGAGCGCTTGATCGGAGACCAATATATCGACGGTCTGGCGAATCGCCTCGGCGTTGAAGTGGCGCTGTTGGCACAGGACCGCGTGCTGGTGGCGAGCGTGCCCCCGGAAGATCGCTACTGGCTGCAGAAGGCACGCCCCAGCGTGCGTACTGGTGCAACGACGCACATCGCGTTGGACGGTAGCGAAGACTTGTCGCTGCGCCCATTGCCGATAGGCGAGGAACCGATGTCGGTGGCAGTGACTGTGCCAAACACGATGGCGTACGAAGCGCTCTCGGATTCGAGTCGCTCATTCGGTGCGGTCGTCTTGTTCACGATTCTGGCGACGATCGTCGCGGGTATCTATCTAACCCGGCACTTGATCCGGCCGATCAAGGCGCTGACGGAACGCGCAGAAGAACTCTCGCTGCGGTATGCAGGTCGTGCCACGCAGCCCAAGGGAGACGAACTCGACTCTCTGGTCGGATCGTTCGACGCGATGACCACCGCGCTGCTTTCGCATTCGGAGCGGTTGTCGCAGGCGCATATGACGGAGCTGCAGGGCAGCCTCGAATTGCAGCGCCAATATGCGCTGATGCGCCTGCTGCGCGGGTTAGCCGCGGCGGCCAACGAATCGGACTCGGTCGAGCGCACATTGGAGCGCGCTCTGAACGAAATCGGAAACTATCTTGAGTGGCCGCTGGGCCGCGTGGCTTTGCTGCCGGACTACGAAGAAGATCGCAGCTTGCCACCACGTTCGCTGTGGTTCACCCGCGAGCCCGACCGCTTTCGCGAGTTCATCGACGCCAGCAATGGCATTGCGATTGTGCCGTCGCCGAGTCACATGATCGGCCGTGCCTATCTGTCCGGCGTGGCCAACTGGGTGTCGGATTTATCGCGCATGACCGATTGGAACAGGCTCGACGTCGCGTTGGCGGCGGGACTGCAGACCGGCCTGGTAATTCCGGTGATGGCCCACGGCCACGTCGCCGCATTTATCGAGTTCTACAGCGATCATCGCGTCGAGGCGACCAATGCCTGGCTCGAGCTCGTCGAGGCCATTGGCGCCGAGCTTTCGCGCGTCGCGGAACGGCAGCGCGCCGAACGCGAGCTGCGTCAGCGAGAAGTTGAAGCGAGCCGGCTTGCGATGGTTGCATCGCGCACCGAGCAGATGGTGCTGATCCTCGACACGGTCGGCCGAATCGAATGGGCCAACGATGCGGTGATGCGTTTTTCGGGCATCGGCATGCAGGAGATGCGCGGACGGCGCGCGCACACGTTGATGCGCGGCTCCGCGACTGATCCCGGCGCAATCAGGCGCATGGCGGAAGCAGTCGTGCGCGGCGAGCCGTGCAAGATTGAGTTCATTGCAAATGCGCGCTCGGGCGAGCAGCGTGTGCTCGAGGTCGAAGGACAGCCGCTGCGGGATGATCAGGGACGCTACTTCCAGTACGCCCTGATCAGCCCTGACATCACGGAGCGTAAGCGCACCGAAGCCACACTGCGCGAAAGCGCCGAATACTTCCGCGCACTGTTCGACGAATCACCCGTGCCTTCGACGATCATGTCGTCCGACTCACCGGATCGTGCGTGCTAACGCGGCCCATACACGCATGCTTGGCTACACGATCGACCAGATGATCGGCAAGGATCCGATCACATTCGTCCATCCTGACGAGATCGACGCCGCCTATGCGCTGCGTAGCGAGATGGATGGGTCGGGGGAGCGCGCGCAATTCACGTTCGAGCGTCGCATGCTGAAGGGCGACGGCACAGTGGTGTGGGTGCTTGGTCACAGCGTGCGCTTCTGCGACGCCAACGGCGAGCGGTTTCGGCTGACGATGCTCGAGAACATCACCGATGCGAAAGAAAGCGAGCGTGTGCTTCGCGACGCGAAGGAACTCGCGGAATCAGCGAGTCGGGCGAAGTCGCAGTTCCTGGCCAATATGAGTCATGAAATTCGCACGCCGATGAACGGCGTGCTTGGCATGACCGAGCTGCTGCTCGGCACCGCGCTTAGCGACAAACAGCGCCGCTTTGCCGACGCGGTCTATCGCTCGGGCGAGAACCTGCTCGAGATCATCAATGACATTCTGGATTTCTCGAAGATCGAGGCCGGCAAATTCGAGCTCGAATCGGTGGACTTCAACCTGCGCACGATGGTCGAAGACGTATTCGAGATGCTGGCACCGCGCGCGCATCAGAAGCGTATCGAGCTCGCTTCGTGCATTGGACCCGAAGTGCCGACGATTGCCAAGGGCGATCCCACACGCATCCGCCAAGTGCTGACGAACTTGGTAGGCAACGCGTTGAAATTTACGGAGACCGGCGAGATTGTCGTCACGGTCAGCGCGCAACCCGAAGACGGCCGCCATCGAGTTCGTTTCGAGGTGCGCGATACCGGCATCGGATTGCGCGCCGAAGCTTTACAGAGACTCTTCACGGTGTTCATGCAAGCCGATCAGTCGATGTCGCGCCGTTACGGAGGCACCGGTCTGGGGCTTGCGATCAGCAAGCAACTGGTGGAGCTAATGGGAGGCTCGATCAGCGTCGAAAGCCACTTCGGCGAGGGCTCGACGTTCCGGTTCGACGTTCCTCTGGCGAGCGGCGACACCGAGGCGGTTGCACCGACCGTGAATCTGAAGCAGTTGCGCGGCCGCCGTGTGATTCTGGTCGAAGACAACCCGACCAATCGCAACATTCTCGAGATGCAGCTAAAGGCGGTCGAGATGGAAGTGGCGACTGCCGATCATGGTGCCACCGCGCTGGAGCTGATGCGCGCTGCTGCGCGCGCTGGCACGCCGTTCGATATTGCGGTCATCGACATGAAGATGCCGATCATGGACGGCTTGACGATGGCGGCGACGCTGCGCAGCGACCGCCATCTGGCCGACGTGAAAATGGTGATGCTGACTTCGCTCGCGAGTGGCAACGAAGCGCAGCTCGCTTACGAAAATGGCGTCGATCAGTACTTGACCAAACCGGTGCGCCAGCACGAGTTGCTGCAAGCGCTCGCCAAATCCCTGTCGCGCGACAAACCGGCTGCCGCGCGCTCCAACGCCGTAACCAAAGGGCTTGGTGCCAAAGTGCTGGTGGCCGAAGACAACATGGTCAATCAGGAAGTGGCCCGCGCCATGCTGCGCGACCTCGGGTGCGAGATCCGCCTGGCCGATAACGGCCGTGAGGCGCTCAATGCGCTGCGATCACAAGCGTTCGACATTGTCTTTATGGATTGTCAGATGCCGGAGATGGACGGATTCGAAGCGGTGCGCCGCTTTCGCGCCGCCGCGCAAGCTGACTTCGAAACCGCGCTCGATACGCCGATTGTCGCGTTGACCGCGAATGCATTGGCCGGCGATCAGGAGCGTTGCATTGCGGCGGGGTTCGATGAGTATCTGCCGAAGCCATTTAAGCAGCATCAGATCGAGGCGCTGCTTGCACGCTGGACGCGGCGCTCTGATGCGGGCAATGCCGAGCGAGTACTCAAGCCGGTGACGGCGGCGGCGACAAACGCCGGTCATTGCGGTCACCACCGACGAAACATCGGTACTCGACATGTCGGTCATCGAGCGCATTCGGGAAATGGAACAGCGCGGTGCGGCGCGCTTGCTCGAGCGGCTGATCGAAACGTATACCTCGACCGCGACGAAGCTTATGGCCGACGCCGAACTGGCACTGGCGCACCAAGATGCCGTGATGGTGCGGCACGCGGCGCATACGCTCAAGTCGTCGAGTGCCAATGTTGGGGCGACATTGCTGTCGCAGCGCTTTGGGGCAATCGAGGTGCATGCGCGCGGCGGCAGAACGCAGGACGCTGAGCACGAATGGCCTGAGGTGCGAGTTGAGTATGCGCGCGCGGTTCAGGCACTGCAGGCGCTGTTGGCCGTTGAAAACGCGGCTTAGCACTTAATGGATCGGGCGATGAGCGATCGGAACAGCAACACGGGCGGTGGTGGCGCGATGGCCAACCGGCGCGATGGTGAAGGCGATGGCGCCGGCGAGACGCGCAACGATCTGGTCCTGTTGGTAGACGACGACCCTGTGGCGCGCCTGCTGACCGCTTCGGCCCTGGCGGAGCGTCAATGGCGAGTGATTGAAGCCGACGGTGGCGGTCACGCCCTCGAGCTGTTTGCCGAAAATCTCCCCGACGTCGTGGTTCTCGATGCGCTGATGCCGGACATCGACGGTTTCGAAACGTGTGAGCGGCTGCGCCGGCTAGCCGGCGGCGAGCACGTTCCGGTGCTGATGCTGACCGGGCTGGACGATGAATCTTCGATTGCGCGAGCGTACGAAGCGGGCGCCACCGACTTTTTTGTCAAGAGCACTTCGCAGTGGACCCTGCTCTCCGAGCGGCTACGCTACATGATCCGCGCCTCGCGCATGCGCGAGGAACTCGCCGACAGTCGGTCCAAGCTGACCAAGGCACAACGCATTGCGCGGCTCGGAAGTTGGGAGTGGAACATCGCTGCGCGTTGGGTGAAACTGTCGGAAGAATGCTTTCCGATCGCCGGACTGCCGCAGCAGGACGATGGGCTTGCTGACTGGTTTGTGTGGTCGAGGGCGGTCGAGGACGAACGTGCGCGAATCGAAATGCTGTTTCGCGAAGCGCTCGCCGGCACCGGGCAGCTGAAGTTCGAGTGCCGCATCGCTCGCCCGAACGGACAGATCAGGGTCGTGCACATCGAAGCGGAGGTCGATCGAGACGAAGGCGGCCGCGCGGTCGCGGTGCACGGCGTTGTGCAGGACATCACCGAGCGCAAACATGCGGAAGACCAAATTCGGCAGCTCGCCAATTACGACAGCCTGACCGGGCTGCCCAACCGGCGCTTCTTTCGGGATCAGTTTGGCTCCGCGCTCGAGCGCGCGCGCACCAGCGGCACTGCGGTCGGCGTCTTGTTCATCGATCTCGATCGCTTCAAGCAGATCAACGACACGCTTGGCCATCAGGTCGGCGATCAACTGCTGCGAGAGGTTGCCAAGCGGCTTTATCAATGCGTACGCGAAAACGATACGGTGGCGCGTGCGGCCGAGCGCGCCGGGCCTTCGCAGGGCGTGCGGCCGCCGTCGATTGGCTCGGCCACACGCAGCCTGGCTGCGGGCTCGCAGTCGGCGCCAGTGCCCACGAACACCAACAGCGTCGCCCGCCTGGGCGGTGACGAATTCACGATTCTGTTAACCGATGTTTCGGAGCCGAGCGTTATCGAAGCGGTGGCGCAGCGCATTCTCGAAACGATGCGCAAGCCTTTCAGCTTCTCGGGGCACGAGTTGTTTGTTACCGCATCGATCGGCCTCGCGGCATACCCTGCCGACGGCAGCGACGTTGACACGCTGCTGCGCAAGGCCGATATCGCGATGTATGCGGTCAAAGACAGTGGGCGCAATGGCGTGTTGCGTTTTTCGAGCGCGATGAATACCGCGACGGCCGAGCGCTGGCGGCTTGAGACCGCTTGCACCGTGCGCTCGAGCGGCAGGAACTCGTGTTGTATTACCAACCGAAGATCAATGTCGTCAGCGGGCAGGTCGTAGGTGCTGAAGCGCTGATGCGCTGGAAGCGCGGCGGCGAGCTGGTGCCTCCGGCCGAATTCATTACGGTCGCTGAAGAATCCGGTCTGATCGTGCCGATCACCGAGTGGGCGGTGCGAGAAGTGTGCGAACAGATGGTGCGCTGGTCCGACCAGGGGCACCCGCCGATTCCGGTGTCGGTGAACATCTCGGGCCGTCACATACAACGCGCCAACCTGGTTGAGCCGGTACAGGCCGCGCTGCACGGCTTCAAGCTCGACCCGCGATTGCTGGAACTCGAATTGACCGAGACAGTATTGATGCACAACCTGAGCGCCACGCTACCGCTGCTGCAGGCGCTCAAGGATCTCGGAGTTTCCATTTCGATCGACGATTTCGGCACCGGGTATTCGTCGTTGTCGTACCTGAAGCGGCTTCCGATCGACACATTGAAGATCGATCGCTCGTTCGTGCGCGAGCTTGAAACGAGCTCAGATAACGCAGCGATCGTCGCGGCAATCATCGCGATGAGCAAAAGCCTGAAGCTACGCGTTGTCGCTGAAGGAGTCGAAACGCAGGGGCAGATGACGCGACTGTTCGATCAGGGCTGTCAGCTGATGCAGGGCTTCTTGTTCTCGCCTGCGGTGCCTGGCGACGACTTTCCGTCGATGCTGAAAGCGTCCACCAGTCAGTCGCATTGGCGCATCGACTTCGGTCCCCGCGCGCGCAACAAGAGTGCCAGTGATGGCCGCGACAGTGCCGACAGCCATTCCAACGGTCAGCACTTTGGCGCGCTCGAATCTGAAGTCGTAGGGCCACCGCGCCCAAGCGCTGACCAGCAATCGCCGGCGCGCGAAGTTGAACAGCCCGGCGAGCAGCCGAATCAAAAAGATCGAGCGCTGCGCTGGGCGAATAGGTTCATCGGTCGCGACGGGTGAAGCTTCTGGCAGCGCGTAGCAGCACCGCGCTAAGACGGAGCTGCGCCGCCTCAGGCGTCCGGCTTCTGGCGAATGCGATACATTCGCGCTCGGAAGCGTCCGAGCGTATGCATCATTCCCCCCTGTTGTTGCAGCTGGTCATCATCCTGGCCACCGCGCGTGTCTGCGGCCTGATCCTGCGCAGCGTCGGACAGCCGCCGGTCATTGGCGAGATGGCCGCCGGAATCGTGCTCGGTCCGATCGTCTTTGGCGCAATTTTTCCTGAGTTTCACGCAACACTCTTCGCCCGTGAATCGTTACCGGCCCTCGATTCACTGAGCCAGCTTGGCCTCGTGCTGTTCATGTTCATCGTCGGGGTCGAAATGCGAGCGCCCAACGGTGTGCGTGCGCAGGTCAAGGCGGCGGGCGCCGTCGGTGTGCTGAGCGTGCTGCTTCCGATGGCGCTGGGACTGGCGATTGCGCCGGCATTGCACCCGCGATTTGCCCCCGAGGGAGTTTCGTTCTGGCCGTTTGCGTTGTTCATGGCATCCGCGATGGCGATCACCGCGTTCCCGGTCATGGCGCGCATCCTCAAAGAACGAAACATGACGCACACGCCCGTCGGGCGCCTGTCGCTGAGTGCTGCAGCGGTCGCTGACGTGTTTGCATGGATCATGTTGGCCTTCGTGGTCGCGACGATCGCGTCGCACGCAGGATGGGCCGGATTCTGGAAGACGGTCTTCGGCTCGCTGGTGCTGGTTGCCGTCGTGTTCACAGTGCTTCGGCCGCTCTACGCCAGACTGCTTACCAAGTTCGCTGCCGACGGACAGCCCGGCGGTGTGATGTTGGCGCTGTTGATGATCGGCATGTTTGCGTGTGCCGCGATCACCCAATGGCTACAGCTGCACGCGGTATTCGGCGCATTTCTGTTCGGCGCATGCCTGCCGCGTGACGATCGTCTGCTCAAGACTCTGATCGAGCGAGTCGAGCACTTGGCGGTGATCGTGCTGATGCCTATTTTCTTTGCACTGGCCGGGCTGAACACCACAGCAGATGCTTTCGTTGGCGCCGGCGCAGTGGCGATGTTGCTGATCTTGTTCGCCGCGATCGCGGGCAAAGTGGCCGGTGGTGCCGCCGGGGCGCGCCTCGCTGGCTATGGATGGCGCGACAGCCTGGCGGTGGGTTCACTAATGAACGCGCGGGGGCTAATGGAGTTGATCGTCATCAAAGTGGGGCTCGACGCAGGAGTCATCGGGATGGAGATTTTCACGATGCTGATGGTGATGGCGATACTGACGACGGTGATGACCGGTCCGCTATTGACGTTGTTTACGCGGCGCTCGGTCGCAGGTGCGGTCGCTACTCCACCAGCCCGTTCTTGATCGCGTAGTGCGTGAGCTCGGCGTTGCTGCCCATCGCCATTTTTTCAAGGATGCGCGCGCGATAGACGCTGACGGTCTTCGGGCTTAGTGCCAATTCTTCGGCGATTTCCGATAGTCGCTTGCCCGATGCGATCAGCTTTAGCGTTTGAAATTCGCGATCGGACAGCTTTTCATGCGGCGCGCCGTCGGCCTCAGGCGTGTTCAAGTTTTCAATCAGCGCCTGTGCGATCTCCGGTGTGACGTACTTGCGGCCGGACACGACCTGCGCCAGCGCCTCCAACAGTTTTTCCGGCGCGCTCGCCTTGTTCAGATAGCCGAATGCACCGGCGCGAAAGGCGCGCACGGCGTACTGATCTTCGGGATACATGCTGACGATTAGGACTTTCAACTTCGGGTGTTCGTCCCGCAGCGCTTTCAGGATATCGATGCCGTTTTTTCCGGGTAATCCAACATCCATCACCAGCACATCGGGCTCGCCATGTTTTTTTAGTTCGTTGCGCAGCCCCGCATAGTCGGACGCCTCGGCGATGATCTGCACCTCGGGGTGCTCGCACAGGACCTGCACGATGCCGCGCCGGACGATCGCGTGGTCGTCGACTACGAACAATCTAATCGCCATCGTTCCTCCTTTCGGCGGCTCCGTGGCTCGATCGATCCGGCACCGTCGGAATCGAGAACATCACCGTCGTGCCGCGCCCTTGCGATGAAGACACTTCTGCCCAACCCCCTAGCCCGCGCGCTCGCTCGATCATTCCACTGACGCCAAATCCCGGTGTGACTTCAAGGCTGCTCGTGTGAAAGCCTTCCCCATCGTCATCGACCTCGAGCGTGATTTCGTCGCCGAGCGCGAACAGTTGCATGTGAACGCGCTTGGCGCGCGCGTGTTTGCGAATGTTCGTCAGCGCCTCCTGCGCCACGCGGTACACCGCAGCTGCGCGGTCAGGCGCAATCTCGAACTCTTCGCGGTTGGCCTGAAAGTCGACTTCTATTCCGCTGCGCTCGGCAAACCCGCGCACCAGCCACTCGAGAGCGGCGACGAGACCGGCATCGAGCACTGCCGGCCGCAGCGCGTGTTGAATCCGGTGGCTGGCGACAACGGCGGATTCGAGCAGTTGCGAAATCGCATCCAACTGCGGCCGTACGCCGGTATCGGGCAGGGCGCGCGTGAGCCGGACCAGTTCAAATTTCAGCGCGGTCAGCGCACCGCCGATATCGTCGTGAATTTCCTGCGAGATGGCGCGTCGCTCGTCCTCTTTTGCGCGTTCAAGATGCTGAGTCAGTGCGTGCAGTTTGCTTTCGCTCTGCGCTAGCGCCGCGACGGCAGTGCGCGCGTCGCGCCGGGCATTGGCGGCCTGCAGGCTGTGTTGCAGCGCCGAGGCGATACGAAACATGCGCGTTTTGAGCACGAAGTCGTCCGCGCCTGCGTGTAGCGTCGCTACCGCGAGATCCTCGGACATTTCGCCCGACAACACGATCACTGGAATGTCGGCGTCGATACTCTTAGCGACCGTCAGCGATGCGAACGAGTCGAAGCGGGGGAGGTTGTGATCCGTGATGACCGCGTCGACGCGACCCTTGGCAAATGCATCGCGCATTCCGGCCTCGTCTTCAACTCGCGTGGTGCGTGGCTTTAACCCCTCGCGCGATAACATCGCAAGCAACAGTTCGTAGTCGAGCTCGGAATCCTCGACGACGACCAGGTTCAACGGTGGACTATCTTTCATGTTGGCGCGCATTTTGGCGGATTTACCCCGCCGTGTATTGAATCAAGTCCGGCCCGCGTAAAATTGCGCTGCAAAGTCCGCTGGACGATCGCTGGCAGCAATGCTGCGAGAGGTAACGTCCGGACTCCGCAGAGCAACGTAGCAGGTAACACCTGCCCACCGTGAGGTGAGGATTAGAGCAACAGAGACGAGCTTCGGCTGGGAGACGCGCCTAAGCGCGGCTCTTAACCGGCCGAAGGTGAAACGGGCAATCTCTACGTGGAGCAACACCGAATAGGCGGCCGATGATCTTGCTCGGGGAGGCCGCGGGTAGGTGGCTTGAGCCGGCGAGCGATCGTCGGCCTAGAGGAATGATCGTCACGGCGTTCTAGTGGCAACACGGAGCACCGCACAGAATCCGGCGTACAGGCGGACTTTGCTCTTCATTCAAACGGTTCGATGAGCGTCGATCGCAAACCAGTCGTGGTCATCATCGGAGCCGGCTTCGGCGGGCTGGCCGCGGCGCGCGGCTTGCGCAATGCCCCGGTCGAAGTGATCGTGATCGACCGCGCCAATCACCATACGTTTCAGCCGCTGCTTTACCAGGTGGCCACGGCTGGATTGTCCGCGCCGCAAATCGCCTCGCCGATCCGACATATTCTGCGCTCTCAGAAAAATGCCCGAGTGCTGCTGGGCGAGGCCATAGCGATAAACGCTGCAGCCAAGCGGGTTGTGCTCGCCGATGGCGAGATCGAATTCGATTACCTGATCGTTGCGGCCGGACTGACGCATTCGTACTTCGGGCACAGCGACTGGGCGCAGCATGCACCGGGGCTGAAAACGCTCGACGACGCGCTTGAAATTCGGCGTCGTATCTTGATTGCGTTCGAGCGCGCTGAGCGTGAACCTGACCCAGTCAAACGTGCAGCGTGGCTGACCTTCGTCGTCATTGGAGGCGGGCCTACGGGCGTCGAACTCGCCGGTACGCTCGCCGAGATCGCGCGGCATACGCTGACTAATGAGTTCCGTGCGATCGACCCCGCTCAGGCGCGCGTGCTGCTGCTCGAAGGTGGTTCGCGCATCCTGAACACCTATCCGGAAGTGTTGTCGGCGAAGGCGGCGCGACAACTGCAAAAGCTCGGTGTCGAGGTGCGCGTCGGCGCGCCTGTCGGCGATGTCGACGAGGGTGGAGTGACGGTCAATGACGGGAGCGTAACGGTGAGCAAATCGACGCGCGCACTGTGCTGTGGGCCGCCGGCGTGCAAGCAACTGCGCTCGCTCAGAGCTTGCCCGGTCCGCGCGACCGATCGGGCCGCATGCTTGTGACGCCGACGCTGCAACTGGCCGATGCGGATTCAATATTCGTGATCGGCGACTTGGCGTCGATCACGCACGATGGCAAACCCGTGCCTGGAGTTGCGTACGCAGCCAAACAAATGGGTGCGTATGTGGCGAAATCCATTTCGCAACGTTTACGGCGCAACGGCCAAGTCACACCGAGCGTTGCTCCGTTTCGTTATCGCGATCGCGGATCGCTCGCGACGATAGGGCGTAAAGCAGCAGTCGCTGTGTTTCCCGGCGGGATTCGCTTATCGGGTTTGATTGCGTGGTGGACCTGGCTTCTGGTGCACATTTTCTTCCTGATAGGTTTTCGCAATCGCATCACGACGATGGTCGATTGGATGCTGGCGTACATCACGCACCAACGGCATGCGCGTCTTATTTTTGCGGATACGGCGACGCGGGACGCTGCTCAACGACGCTCGTGAGACTCCACTTGCACAGGCACAGGCTATCTCTTTCTTTTCGAACGCAATTCGCGTCTTCAGCCTGTTGGCAACAAGTACTCTCTAAGTCCTTGTGAACATTAAAAAATCCCCGTAATTCCCTTGACCGCTTGTTCGGCGAGGCCGTACAGTCCGCCGTGTCAAAAAGTGGGAGATAGTGGGCTAGTCAGCGTTCGCTTCGCGATCGACCTGCCCGCGGGGATGCTGTGTTTCAGGGGGCTTCACAACTCACGCTCGACGCCAAGGGCCGTCTCTCGATGCCGAGTCGGCATCGAGACTCGCTCGCGGCCAACTGCGATGGCCGACTGACCGTGACGCGCCATCCCGACGGTTGCCTGCTCGTCTACCCGCGTCCGACATGGGAAGTGCGCCGCGAGCAGATCGCGCAATTGCCGTACTCGGCACGCGCACTGCAGCGGCTACTGCTCGGCAACGCCACTGATATCGATCTCGACGGCGCTGGACGCCTACTGGTGCCGACTGAACTGAGGGCAGGTGCGCAACTCGAACGCGATCTGATGCTGCTCGGCATGGGTGCGCACTTCGAGCTCTGGGATACGGCGCGGCTCGCAGAACACGAACGTGCTTCGCTCGCCGGCGGCCTGCCCGAATCTGCCGCTCAGTTCACGTTCTAGCAACTCATTGAACGTGAATGTCCCGTCCCTCATCGCCGCTGGCAGGCGAGCACCGTTCGGTACTCGTGCAGCCGGCGGTCGAAGCGCTGCTGACCGACCGCGACGGGATTTATGTCGATGCAACGTTCGGTCGTGGCGGCCATTCACGATTGATTCTCGAGCGTCTGGCGCCGAACGGTCGCCTGATCGCGCTCGATCGCGATCTGCTGGCGGTAGAAGCTGCTCAGTCGATCGCGGATCCTCGTTTTCACGTCGAGCACACGCCGTTTTCACGGCTGCGGGTCACGCTCGACGCACTGTCGATTACGCGGGTGCAAGGAGTGTTGTTCGACCTTGGAATGTCATCGCCTCAGATCGACGATCCGTCGCGCGGATTTTCACTGCGCGCCGATGGGCCGCTCGACATGCGCATGGATACCTCGCGCGGAGAGACCGCGGCCCAGTGGCTTGCACGCGCACCGTTCGAAGAGCTGGCGCAAGTGATTCGTGACTATGGCGAAGAGCGGTTTGCTGCATCGATTGCAAAGGCGATTGTTGCTCGCCGCACAGACGCGAAGGCAGATGGCGGGCATCCGCTTTCGACAACCGCAGACCTTGCGACTCTGGTCGCGAACGCCGTCGGCAGGAGCCGCAAAGATGCGTCTCAGCACCCGGCGACACGGACTTTTCAGGCTATACGGATTCACATCAATCGAGAGCTTGAGGAATTGGCGCTAGCACTCGAACAAGCGGCTGCGATGCTGACGACCGGTGGGCGTCTGGTCGCGATCAGTTTTCATTCGCTTGAAGACCGCATCGTCAAGCGCTTCATCGATGCACACCATCATCCGGAGCGCGGTAGCGGCGATCAGCGGCGCGTGCCCTTGCGTGCCGATCAACTTCCGCGGGCGACGCTCGCGGCGATCGCGCGCGTTTATCCCGACGAAGCAGAAATGGCGACTAACCCGCGCGCACGCAGTGCGGTGATGCGAGTCGCTCAGCGAACGACTGAGCCTTGGCCCGGGGCGCAGTCGTGATTCGGCGTGGATTGATCGTGCTGATCGGAGTGTTGCTGTTCGTGTCGGCGCTGTCGCTAATCACGGCGCAGCACCGCTCGCGCTCGCTGTTCATTGATCTGGAGCGCGCGCAAGTCGATGCCAAGCGCCTTGACGTCGAACACGATCGCCTGCGCATCGATCAAGCGCGTTTGTCGCAGCCGGCTTATGTCGAATCCGAAGCGCGCAAGATCGGGCTGAAGCCGATCGACGCCGCGCGAACGGTCTTTCTGAATCTGCCCGCGCCGGAGCCGAAGAAGTGACGCGCTTTCCTGAGCCGAAGCGGTCACGCAACTCGCGAAAGGGCGCGCGGCGCGATCGCACCGACCGCGTCGGCTTCAATGCGAATCCGCTGCTGACGGTCGCGTTGCCCGCGTGGCGTTCGAAGCTGATGTTGTTCCTGCTGTTCGTCGGCTTTCTTGCCCTCGCGGGCCGATCGTTTTATTTGATGGGCGGCGTGTCGACCAGCTTCCTGCAGCGCCAGGGCGAAGCGCGGTACGCGCGCACGCTGGAAATTCCGGCGACGCGCGGTCGAATCACTGATCGCAACGGTGTTGTGCTGGCGTCATCGGTGCCGGCGCGAGCTGTATGGGCAATCCCGGAAGACGTCGACGCCGCGCCGGAGCAATTGAATGTGCTGGCACGCCTGCTGCAAATGAACGTAGGCGAGCTGAAGCGCCGGCTTGCCGATGACGACCGCACGTTCGTCTATCTCCGCCGGCAGGTGGACGCCGACGTCGCCGAGCGCATTGCGGCGCTAAAGCTTGCCGGCATTCATTCGACGCGCGAGTTCAAGCGTCACTATCCGGAGGGTGCGACCAACGCGCACGTGATCGGGTTTACCGACGTGGAGGATCGCGGCCAGGAGGGTATCGAGCTCGCCCACGAGCGGCTGCTCGCAGGACGCGCGGGCAGCCGACGCGTGATCAAGGATCGGCTCGGCCGCGTGGTCGAAGACGATTGGCTTCGCGAGCCGCTCGACGGCAAGGATCTCGCACTGTCGATCGACAATCGCATCCAGTACATCGCACACGCAGCGTTAAAGAATGCGCTCGACAAGTCGCGTGCCAAAGCGGGTGCGGCGATTGTGTTCGACGTGAAGACCGGTGAAGTGCTCGCACTTGCCAATCTGCCGAGCTTCGATCCCAACCTGCGCGGCCGCTTGGCGGGCGATGCAATTCGTAATCGCGTGCTGACAGATACGTTCGAGCCCGGCTCGACGATGAAGCCATTTTCGGTGGCTGCTGCGCTCGAGGCTGGCAAAGTGAAGGTGGACACGCGAATTCAAACCGCGCCGGGGCGCCTGACGATCGGCAATCGCACGATCGGCGATGCGCACGCGCACGGCATGCTGACCGTCGAAGAAATCGTAGCGAAGTCGAGCAACGTCGGCACCGCGAAGATCGCGCTCGATTTGCCGGCGCAGACGCTGTGGGAGACGTACACCGGCGTCGGCTTTGGCCAGGCGCCGCGTACTCGATTTCCCGGGCGCCGTTACCGGACGCTTGCGGCCGGCGAAAACGTGGCGGCCGATCGAGCAGGCGACGATTTCATACGGCCATGGCGTCTCGGTAACGCTGGTTCAACTCGCGCGCGCCTACTCGGTGTTCGCGAACGATGGCTGGCTCGTACCGCTGACGTTGCTCAAGGCCGATGCAACGGCGGTGCCGGTGCGTGCAATGTCGGCGGAAACCGCGCGAGCGATGCGCAAGATGCTCGAAATGGCTGTCGGCCCCGAGGGTACGGCGCCATTAGCGCGCATCCCGGCGTATCGAGTGGCGGGGAAGACCGGTACCGCCTACAAGATCAAGAACGGCCAGTACGTAAAAGAATACGTCGCGTCGTTCGTCGGGTTCGCACCGGTATCCGACCCTCGCATTGTGGTCGCGGTGCTGATCGACGAGCCGGCCGGCCAACACTACGGCGGTCAAGTCGCCGCGCCGGTATTTGCGGCGATCACGGCGAGTGCATTGCGCACATTGCAGGTGACGCCTGATGCACCGGTCGAGCCGAGCCGCGAAATGATCGCGTCGCGGAGCGCGCAATGATTTGCGTTGCGGAGAGCGCCATGATCGGCGAGTGTGCTGCCGCGACCGAGGTGCTCGGTTGGATGCGACAGGTGGTGCCTGCGGTATTTGCGGATCGGCGCGACTTGCATCTCGACAACCGCCAGTTGAAACGCGGTGATGTGTTTGTAGCGTTGCGCGGCGAGCGTGCCGATGGGCGTGATTTTGTAGCCGCGGCTGCCGCTAGCGGGGCCGCGGCTGCGCTGGTCGAGGCCGAAGGGTGGCCTGAAAAGGCTTCATCAGCGACGCGCTCGCTTCCGATACTCGCTGTCAGCAATTTGCGGAGCTCGATCGGACCGCTTGCCGCCGAGTTCTACCGACGCCCGAGCGAACATCTGCTATCGATCGGCGTCACCGGCACCAACGGCAAGACATCGTCGACGCAGTGGATTGGTCAGTTGCTGACGCGGGCAGGGCGCCGCTGTGCAGTGATCGGCACGATAGGCGTCGGATTCGCAGACGAAACGTTGACCGAAACGTCACTGACGACGCCGGACCCGGTGTCGCTGCAGCGCGAAGTACGCGCGCTGCTCGATGCTGGCGCGCAGGCGATTGCGATGGAAGTGTCGTCGATCGGACTTGAGCAGGGACGCCTGAACGGCATGAAGGTCGACGTCGCACTGTTCACAAACTTGACGCGCGATCACCTTGACTACCACGGCACGATGCAACGGTACGAGGTGGCGAAATCCTTGCTGTTCGAATGGCCGACGCTGTCGCACGCCGTCATCAATCTCGACGACGCAGCCGGCCGGCGGCTGATACCTCGACTGACCGAGCGTGGCGTCGACGTGATCGGATACGGCACCACCGATGCCGGCCAAGCGAAACTCTCGCATCGGATAACCGGCCGCGCGATCCGCGCCACGTCACACGGCCTCGCGTTTGAAGTCGAGCTCGATGGGCACGCGATTCCAATCGAAGTGCCGCTGGTCGGTCAGTTCAATGTTGAGAACCTGCTCGGTGTTCTCGGCGTCATGCACGCGTGCGGCATCGAGTTCGCCCGTGCGGCGGCAGCTCTGCCGCAACTTCATCCGCCGCCGGGCCGAATGCAACAAGTCGCGCTGCCGGATGCACCGCTGGCTGTCATCGATTACGCGCACACGCCCGACGCGTTGGCGAAAGCGCTCACGGCTCTACGGCCGCTCGCCGAAGCGCGCAGAGGGCACAGCGCCGGCGGAAAACTATGGGTCGTGTTCGGCGCCGGCGGTGACCGCGACGCCGGCAAGCGTGCACCGATGGGCGCTGCTGCCGCACAAGGCGCCGACGTAGTGGTCGTCACGAGCGACAACCCGCGATCGGAAAATGCCGACGCGATTGCTTCGCAGGTTGCGGCCGGCGCGGCCGATGCGCGCGACGCTGATTATCGTTGTTGATCGCAGCCGCGCGATTGCACATGCAATCGCGAACGCAGGCCCCACCGACGTCGTACTGATCGCCGGCAAAGGACACGAGGGTTATCAGATCATCGGCGCCGAAAAGCTGCCGTTTTCCGATCTGGTACATGCGCGGGCTGCACTGGCTCGGCGAGCTGAAGCGGCAGGTGGCGAATGTCGAGCTTGATGACCGTCGGCGAACTCGCGCGCGTGTTGTCGGCTAGTGCCATACCGGCAGAAATTCACGGTGACGGTCGGGCGGGATTTTCCAGCGTCTCGACCGACTCACGCACGCTGCAGGACGGCGCGTTGTTCGTTGCACTGAGCGGCGAGCGCTTCGACGGTCATGACTACGTTGCACGCGCGCACGAGAACGGGGCCGTAGCGGCGCTGGTCGAGCGACGTGTCGACGTTGATGTTCCGCAATTGATCGTCGCCGACAGCAAGCGTGCGTTCGGCATCGCCGCGGGCACCTGGCGCTCGCGCTTCTCACTGCCGGTCATTGCCGTGGCGGGTAGTAACGGCAAGACAACGGTGACGCAGATGATTGCCGCAATCCTGGGCGCGGCCTATGGCGAGAAAAATCGGCTGGCGACGCGCGGGAATCTGAACAACGACATCGGCGTTCCATTGATGTTGTGGCAACTATCGAAGCAGCATCGGGCTGCGGTGTTTGAACTCGGTATGAATCATCCGGGTGAGATTGCCTATCTCACACAGCTGGTCCAGCCGACGGTCGCACTGGTTAACAATGCACAGCGCGAGCATCAGGAATTCATGCAGTCGATCGAGGCGACCGCATACGAAAACGGCGAAGCCCTCGTGGCATTGTCAGACGATGGCGTCGCGGTGTTTCCGACCGATGACCCCTGTGCCCCGATCTGGCGGCAACTGACCGGTACACGTCGCGTTATCGACTTTGCGCTCCAAGCCTATGCCGTTGTCACAGCGACATTCCAAACGGAAGACGACGGCGTGCACATTTCGATGGCGACGCCCCATGGGGTGATCGACGTGCGACTCGCTGCCGGTGGCGAGCACAACGTTCGCAATGCATTGGCTGCAGCGGCGTGTGCGATTGCTGCCGACATCGGAGCGGAAGCGATCGGCGCCGGCTTGAGTGCGTGGAGGCCGGTTGCGGGGCGTGGTGTGAAGTTGCGGATCAATGATTGGGATCTGATCGACGATACCTACAACGCAAATCCAGACTCGGTTCGCGCCGCGATCGATCTGCTGGCGACGGCGTCAGCGCCGCGCGTGCTGGTGCTGGGCGACATGGGAGAAGTCGGCGTGCGCGGGCCGGAGTTTCACCGCGAGGTAGGGCAATACGCGCGCGAACGCGGCATCGATGCGCTCTTCGCTATCGGTCCGTTGATGCGCGAGGCGGTGCACGCGTTTGGTGCTGGTGCGGCTCATTTCGACGACATCGATGCGCTGATCGCAGCACTGCGCCCGAGTTTGCGAGCCGGTACCACCGTGCTGGTCAAGGGCTCGCGCTTCATGCAGATGGAGCGTGTGGTGCACGCCTTGACCACGCAGAAGATGGAATCGGTCCACTGATGCTGCTCGAACTCTTCGAATGGCTGGCGAAGGACATTCGATCTTTCAACGTCTTCTCGTATTTGACGCTGCGCGCAGTGCTCGCTGCGGCCACCGCGATGTTGATCGGTCTGGCAGCAGGCCCGCTTGTGATTCGGCGTCTGGCCGCCTTGAAAATCGGGCAGGCCGTGCGGCAGGACGGCCCGCAATCGCATCTCGACCAAGACCGGTACGCCGACGATGGGAGGCGCTCTGATCTTGATTTCGATCGGCGTCACGACATTGTTATGGGCCGACTTATCGAATCGCTTTATCTGGGTCACGCTGATCGTCACGCTGGGCTTCGGGATGATCGGGTGGATCGACGACTATCGCAAAGTCGTACACGGCAATCCGAAAGGCATGAGTGCGCGCGAAAAATACGCGTGGCAATCGGCGATCGGACTGGCTGCGTCGTTCTACCTCGCGTTCGCGATTGCCGCGCCGTCGACCGATCGCATCTGGGATCTGATGCATCAGTGGGTCACGCAGGGCTTTTACATCGACCTTCCACCGCGCTCCGATCTGCTGGTGCCGTTTTTCAAGAACATCGCATATCCGCTTGGCGTATTCGGTTTCGTCGTTCTGTCGTACCTGGTGATTGTCGGCACCAGCAATGCGGTGAACCTGACCGATGGGCTCGATGGTTTGGCCATCATGCCGACCGTGATGATCGGTGCCGCACTCGGCGTATTTGCCTACGTCGTCGGCCGCGCGGATTTCGCGCGCTACCTGCTCTTTCCCTACATACCCGGCGCGGGCGAGCTTGTGATCATCTGTGCTGCGATCGCCGGCGCCGGACTAGCGTTCCTGTGGTTCAACGCCTACCCGGCCGAAGTGTTCATGGGCGATGTCGGCGCGCTCGCACTCGGCGGAGCGCTCGGAACGATCGCCGTGATCACGCGCCAGGAGATCGTGCTCTTCATCATGGGCGGCGTATTCGTCGTCGAAACCATCTCGGTGATGTTGCAGGTCGCGTACTTCAAGTCGAGCGGAGGTCGCCGCATTTTTCGAATGGCGCCGCTACACCATCACTTCGAGCTTTCGGGGTGGAAAGAGACGCAGGTCGTAGTGCGCTTCTGGATTATCACGATGATGCTGGTGTTGGTTGGCTTGTCGACGTTGAAGATTCGATGAGCCGATCGCGCGCTTGTGCTTGGCCTGGGCGATAGCGGTCTCGCAATGGCGCGGTCTCTCGGATCGCGCGGATACTCGCTGCGAGTCGCTGATACCCGCCGCGACCCGCCGCGGCTAGCGGATCTGCGCGCCGAATTGCCAGACGCCGAGTTCGTTGGCGGCGACCTCTCGTTGGCGCTGCTGGACGATGTTCAGCTGGTGGCGCTGAGCCCCGGGCTATCGCCAACGCTTTCAGCGGCGGCGCCGCTGGTGAAGGCGGCGCAGAAGCGCAAGATCGAAGTCGTTGGCGAGATCGAGCTGTTCGCGCGCGAGCTGGCGCGACTGAAAGCGGAGTCTGGCTACGCACCGGAGATCGTCGGTGTGACCGGCACGAACGGCAAAACGACGACCAGCAGGCTTGCGGGTTTGATGATTGAAGCCGCCGGGAGGCGAGTGCAAGTTGCAGGCAACATCGCACCCGTTGCGCTCGACGCGCTGCGCACGCGATTGGCCGAACACGATCTACCCGAAGTGTGGGTGCTCGAGCTTTCGAGCTTTCAACTCGCTACGACGCGCTCGCTCACGTGCGATGCCGCGGTGGTGCTGAACATCACCGATGATCACCTCGACTGGCATGACACGCTGCAGACCTATGCGGCTGCGAAGGCCCGCATCTTCGCGGCAAAGACGATTCGGATATTGAATCGCGATGACGAAAAAGTGGCCGCGATGGCGAGGAAGGACGGCAACACCGTTACGTTCGGCGCCCAGGCGCCAGCGTCCGGCAACTCTTACGGCATCGTCGTCGATCACGGTGTGGCCTGGCTTGCATGGGCGGAGGACCTGAGTGTCCCTGTGCGCCGCAAGAAAACCGAGGATCAGCCGTCGCAGTTGCCCGAGCTACCTCAACTGCGGATGCATCGACTGATGCCCGTCGACGCACTGGCTTTGCGCGGACGGCACAACGCGATGAACGCGCTGGCGGCCCTGGCGCTGGCGCGTGCGATCGAGTGTCCGCTCGCTCCGATGATGCATGCACTGAGCCGCTACGCCGGCGAGCCGCATCGGTTGCAATTGATTGCCACGATCGACGGTGTCGCGTATTACGACGACAGCAAGGGCACCAACGTCGGAGCCACTGTCGCCGCGCTCGAAGGCCTTGGAGCAGAAGGCAAGAAGCTGGTCGTCATCGCAGGCGGCGACGGCAAGGGCCAGAACTTTGAGCCGCTGGCGGCGCCTGTCGCGCGTCATGCTCGCGCGGTTGTCGTCATCGGCCGCGATGCCGATGCGATTCGCTCTGTGCTCGCGCACGGGGCACCCAGCGTGCCGCTATTTGATGCACACACCCTCGAGCAGGCAGTTGGTATCGCATCCGCGCACGCGCGGCTCGGCGACGCCGTGCTGTTGTCTCCCGCGTGCGCGAGCTTCGACATGTTTCGCAATTACATGCACCGCGGCGAGGTCTTTGCGGACGCCGTGCGCGAGTTATCGGCTGAAGCGGGGCAGCCATCATGAGCGGAGTGATGGCGCGTCTGCGTGCCCCGCTCAGCGGCAACAGAGCGAATAGACGCGAGCGTGCCGATAACGGTGCATTTGCGTTTGCCGGCTCATTGGTCGGCTTGAGCAGCACGAGTTTGGGCCGCGGTGCAAACGTGTCGGCACGTCCTGCCTCGCTGCCTGCCATTGATGGGCCGCTGGTGGGCGTCGTGCTGGCGCTGCTGCTGATCGGCACTGTGATGGTGTATTCGGCGTCGATATCGCTTGCCGATTCGCCACGCTACAACGTTGCGCCGACGCATTTTCTGATGCGGCATCTATTGTCACTTGGCATCGCGTTCTGTGCGGCAGTCATCGCGTTTCAAATTCCGATCGGCGTGTGGCAGCGGCTGGCGCCGTTCGTGTTCGTCGGTGCGCTCGCGTTGCTTGTGATCGTGCTGATCCCCGGCGTCGGCAAGGGAGTCAATGGCGCCAAGCGCTGGATACCGCTCGGCGTCCTAAATCTGCAGCCGTCGGAACTGATGAAAGTCGCTTGTGTGCTGTACGCCGCCAACTTCACGGTGCGCAAGCAGGACTACATGAATCATTTCGCCAAAGGATTCCTGCCGATGGCGTTCGTGATGGGTGCGATCGGCGTGCTGCTGCTGCTGCAGCCAGACCTGGGTGCATTCGGCGTGATCGTGGCAATCAGCATGGGTATCCTGTTTCTCGGCGGTGTCAACGGTCGATTGTTCACCGGCATCACCGCCGCACTCGCTTCGGTGTTCGTGCTCGTCATTTGGCTATCGCCGTGGCGGCGCGAGCGCATCTTTGCCTACCTTGATCCATGGTCCGAAGGCAATGCGCTCGGCAAGGCGTATCAGCTGTCGCATTCATTGATCGCGTTCGGCCGTGGCGAGTGGTTTGGCGTTGGCCTCGGCGGCAGCGTCGAGAAGCTGCACTATCTGCCGGAGGCGCACACCGACTTCATTCTCGCGGTGCTTGGCGAAGAGCTCGGACTGGTCGGCGTGGCGACCGTCGTCGTGCTTTTCTACTGGCTGGTCAAGCGGGCGTTTGAGATCGGCCGCCAGGCGATCGCGCTCGAGCGCACATTCGCGGGCCTGGTTGCGCAAGGCGTGGGCCTTTGGATCGGCGTGCAGACCTTTATCAACGTCGGCGTCGCCACCGGATTGCTGCCGACGAAGGGCCTGACGTTGCCGCTGATGAGTTACGGCGGTTCGGCGCTGCTGTCGACGCTGGTGGCGATTGCGATTCTGCTGCGCGTCGATCGAGAGAACCGTGTGCTGATGCGCGGAGGACGCGCGTGAGCCCCGGGCCGCCCCAAGGACGAACTCCTGAGCGCGCAGCGCGAGGGTAAGTTGCTCCATCACTTGATGGTCGTCGCCGCGGGCACCGGGGGCCACGTGATGCCCGGACTCGCCGTTGCCGAGGCGCTGCGCGCTCGTGGGTGGTCAGTCAGCTGGCTCGGTACGCGGGTCGGAATGGAACGCCAACTCGTCGAGCCGCGCGGAATTGCATTCGACGCGATCGACTTTGCCGGCTTGCGCGGCAAAGGCGTGAAAACGTTGCTGCTCGGCGGCTTCTACCTGTTGCGAGCCCTGTGGCAAAGCCGGGCGCTGATCCGCGCACGCAAGCCACGCGTGATGTTTTCCACCGGCGGCTATGTCGCCGTCCCCGCCGGCATGGCGGCCAGCACGCTCGGAGTGCCGCTGGTGCTGCTGAACTCCGATGCGGCACTGTTGATGTCCACCAAGATGCTGAAGTCTTTGGCGTCGGCAGTGTTATGCGGCTTCGATGGAGCTGCCGCAAAAACGCTGGGCGACAAAGGTTTAGTGACCGGCAACCCGGTGCGCGTTGAGATTGCCCAGATTGCGCCCCCCGAGCAGCGTTACGCGGGCCGCTCCGGGCCGCTGCAACTGCTCGTCATCGGCGGAAGCCTCGGCGCGCAGGCTCTCAACGAGAGCGTGCCGCGTGCGCTGGCGCTGGTGCCGCCCGATCTGCGGGCGAAGGTGGTTCATCAGTGCGGTGCGAAACACTTCGAGTCTGTGCGCGCGCTGTATCGAGACGTCGGTGTCGACGCCGAAGTCGTCGCGTTCATCGATGACATGCCGGATCGCTATGCGAAGGCAGACCTCGTCGTTTGCCGCGCGGGAGCGATCACCGTGTCGGAGCTTGCTGCGGCCGGAGTGGCGAGCGTGCTGGTTCCGCTTGTGGTGTCGACCACTTCGCATCAGCGCGCAAATGCCGAATTCATGGCAGCCCACGGCGCTGCGATCCATCTGCCGCAGGCCGAGCTCAACGCGCCGAAGTTGGCAGATTTGTTGCGTTCGCTTACGCGCGATCGGCTGCTAGCGATGGCGGTGTCAGCCCGTTCGATCGGAAAGCCCGAGGCTACGCAGAACGTAGCCGCGATTATCCAGAGAGTTGCGGCGTGAGTTGCGAACGGTCATGAAGCACGCCGTCAAGCACATTCACTTTGTCGGCATCGGCGGCAGCGGTATGTCGGGCATTGCTGAAGTGTTACTCACGCTCGGATATCGAGTCAGCGGCTCGGATGCAGCAGCAACGGCGACGACGCGGCGGCTTGCCCAGCTGAATGCCACGATCAGTCACGGCCATCGCGCACAAAACATCAACGGCGCCGATGCCGTGGTCGTTTCGACCGCAGTGGCTGAAGACAATCCCGAGCTGCAGGAAGCACGTGCGAAACGGATTCCGATCGTTCCGCGCGCCGTGATGCTGGCGGAGTTGATGCGTCTGAAGCAGGGGATCGCGATTGCAGGCACACATGGCAAGACGACCACGACCAGTCTGGTCGCCAGCGTGCTCGCTGCCGGCGGCTTCGATCCTACCTTCGTGATCGGCGGTCGCCTCAATTCTGCAGGGGCCAACGCGCGGTTGGGCAGTGGGGATTACATCGTGGTCGAGGCCGACGAGTCCGACGCGTCCTTTCTCAATTTGAATCCGGTGATCGCGGTTGTCACAAATATCGACAACGACCACATGGAAACCTACGGGCACGACTTCGCGCGACTGAAACAGGCTTTCGTTGATTTTCTCTCGCGCCTGCCTTTTTATGGAACTGCAGTCGTATGTATCGACGACGCGAACGTGCGCGAGATCCTGCCGTCCGTCTCGAAACCGCTGCGGACATACGGATTTGCGGAAGACGCGCAGATCCGTGCGTTCGACGCTCGCGCAGACGGCACGCGGATGAAATTCCGGGTTGCTCGCGAGAGCGCCGCGGAGCTTGACGTCACTCTGAACTTGCCGGGTCTGCATAACGTCGCGAACGCGCTGGCGGCAATTGCCGTCGGAACCGAGCTCGGCGTCCAGGATCCAGCGATGGTCGCTGCGCTCACCGAGTTCACAGGCGTCGGCCGACGCTTCGCGCGGCACGGCGAGGTAAGCGCGCCGGCAGGCGGCCATTTCACATTGATCGATGACTACGGACATCATCCCGCAGAAACATCTGCCACGTTGTCCGCAGCGCGAGCCGCGTTTCCAGGCCGGCGCATCGTGCTTGCTTTTCAGCCGCATCGCTACACGCGCACGCGCGATCGCTTCGAAGATTTCGTGCGCGTGTTATCCATGGCCGACGTGTTGCTGCTGGCGGAGGTTTATCCGGCAGGCGAAGCGCCGATCGTGCTGGCAGACGGACGCTCTCTTGCGCGCGCCATTCGTGTCGCCGGAAGGATCGAGCCGATCTTCGTCGAATCGATCGATGACTTACCGGCGGCGCTGCTCGACGTCGTGCGCGACGGCGATGTCGTGATTGCGATGGGTGCGGGTTCGATCGGTCAACTGGCGGCCAAGTTGACGGGCGGGGGCGCCGAATGAGCATGGCCAATTTCGGCAAGGTTGGCGTGCTGTTCGGCGGGCGCTCCTCCGAGCGCGAAGTGTCGATCATGTCTGGCACCGGGGTGTTGAATGCCTTGCGCGCACGCGGTGTGGACGCGCATGCGTTCGATCCGGCGACGCAATCGCTGGGCGAACTCGAGACGGCCAAGTTCGATCGCGTGTTCATTGCATTGCATGGACGCGGTGGTGAGGATGGTTCGATTCAGGGCGTGCTCGAAACGCTGCGGATTCCGTATACCGGCAGCGGAGTCCAGGCGTCGGCAATCGCCATAGACAAGGTGTTTACGAAGCGCATCTGGGAAACCCACAAGCTGCCGACGCCACGCTATCGGGTGATCGAATCCGCTGACCGCGCGCATTTGAACGAAGTCGCCGATGAGCTGCGTCTGCCGCTGGTCGTCAAGCCACCGAACGAAGGCTCAACGATCGGCATCTCGCGCGTGCGCGGGTACTCGGGGATGGGCGAGGCGTTCAAATTGGCGCGCCAATACGACGACGTCGTGTTGGCGGAAGAATTCATCGACGGCCAGGAGCTGACTTGCGCAATTCTCGGCCAAGGCAGCCAGGCTGAGGCGCTGCCGCTGGTAGAAATTCGCGCGCCTGATGCGAACTACGACTATCACAACAAGTACTTTGGAGAAGAAACGAAGTACCTATGTCCGGCGCCGATCGATGCGGCGTTGAGCGAAACGATTCGCAATCTTTCGGTGCGTGCCTACAACGCGCTCGGCGCGCGCGGGTGGGGGCGGATCGACATCATGCTGAGTCGCCGCAATGACCCGTACTTGCTCGAGCTCAACACGTCTCCGGGCATGACGAGCCACTCACTGGTGCCGATCGCGGCGCGCGCGACAGGCATCAGCTATGAAGACCTCGTGCTTCGCATTCTGTCGCTTGCTGCGTTGGATCAAAGGCCGATGCGATGAGTGCGACCACGATGAATCGAGTGGCCGCAATTTTGGTCGCGCTCGCCGTGTTGGCTCTCGGCGCTGCTGCGCTGTCTCGGATCGCGCAGCAGCCGAAGTTTCAGTTGAAGCGTGTCGACGTTCGCGGGGATCTCCGCCACGTGACAGCTGCGTCGGTGCGCACCGCGTTGGCGGGCCGCTTGCGCGGCAACTACTTCACGCTGCGACTCGACGACGCGCGCCGCTTGTTCGAGACGGTGCCATGGGTGGCTGAGGCGTCGGTCCGCCGCGTGTGGCCCGACCGCTTGCTGGTGACCTTGACCGAACATCGGGCGCTCGGCGTCTGGGAAGACGGGCGGCTGTTGTCCGATCGTGGCGAGCTCTTCGTTGCCAACCCCGATGAAGCGGAGATCTACGGTCAGCTGCCGGAGTTCAGCGGACCATTCAGTGCGGCGAAGGACGCGGCGAGGCGTTATTACGACCTGTCGGCGCAATTTGCGCCCTTGTCGCTGCACATTGCTGCGATCGATATCTCTGATCGCAAGGCCTGGTCGTTGCGCCTTGCTCCCGATCTGCGCGAAGACGCAAAACAGTCCAACGATCTTCGGGTCGAGCTCGGCCGTGATCGCGCTGCGCTGCCGCTCGCCGAGCGCGTGGCGCAGGTCGTCGCAGCGTACCCGCTCGTTGTCGCGCAACTGGGCGGTGCGCCGGCGCGAATCGACGCGCGTTACGCCAACGGTCTGGCCGCATCGAGTCCGGCCAAGGCCACCAGATCAGACCGCACGGTCCGCCCATGAGAAACGAAAGCAAAGACCTGATCGTCGGGCTCGACATCGGCACCTCGAAGGTCGTGGTCGCTGTGGCCGAAGTGCTTTCGGATGGCCGGTTTCAGGTGATCGGCCTCGGACAGGCCGAGTCGCAGGGCCTGCGGAAAGGCGTGGTGGTCAACATCGAAGCGACGGTGCAATCGATACGTCGCGCGCTTGAGGAAGCCGAGCTGATGGCCGCATGCCAGATTCGCGACGTGTTCACCGGCATCGCCGGCAGTCACATCAAGAGCTTCAATTCGAGCGGGATGGTGGCGATCAAGGACCGCGAAGTCGCGGCAGCCGATGTAGCAAGAGTGATCGAAACCGCCAAGGCAGTCAACATTCCCACCGATCAGCAAGTACTGCACGTACTGACGCAGGAGTTCATCGTCGACGGCCAGGAGGACATCCGCGAGCCGATCGGCATGAGCGGAGTGAGGCTCGAGGTGCGCGTGCACATCGTCACCGGCGCGGTCAGCGCCGCGCAGAACATCATCAAGTGCGTGCGCCGCTGTGGGCTCGAAGTGCAGGACTTGATCCTGCAGCCGCTGGCGTCATCACTGTCGGCGTTGACGTCGGATGAGAAGGAGCTCGGCGTGGCGCTGGTCGATGTTGGTGGCGGCACGACGGATATCGCTATTTTCACTGGCGGTGCGATCCGTCATACCGCGATCATCCCGATCGCAGGCGATCAGATCACCAATGACATCGCGATGGCGCTGCGCACGCCGATTCCCGACGCCGAAGACATCAAGTTGCGGTGGGGTGTGGCGAAGGAAGTCTTGGCGGACCCGAACGAAAAAATCGAAATCCCCGGGCTGGGCGATCGCGGCCCACGGCTGCTGTCGCGCCAATCGTTAGCGGCAGTGATCGAGCCGAGAGTCGAAGAGTTGTTCACGCTGACGCAGCAAGTCGTTCGCGAGTCCGGTTACGAGGAGTTGCTGTCGTCCGGCATTGTGCTGACAGGCGGCACCAGCTTGTTGCCGGGCATGACCGAATTGGCCGAAGACGTGTTCTTGAAACCGGCGCGTATCGGTTGGCCGAATTACACCGGCTCGCTATCCGACGTCGTACGCAATCCGCGGTTCGCTACCGCGATGGGACTTCTAGTTGAAGCCCACTCGCAACGCCTGCGCGGTCGGAAGCTGGCGCAGCAAACAGGCTCGTTTAAGCAGACGGTGAAACGGATGAAGGAATGGGTCGTCGGGAATTTTTGAGGGTGGAGCGCCCAATGCCAAGCGCTGCTGTGCTTTTGGCTTTGCGCGTTTCGAATTGCGGTACTTGATTTACTTAACTAGCTAGGCGGGAGGCAACATGAGTTTCGAAATTCTTGAGACGGAAACGCGCGGCACGATCATCAAGGTGGTTGGAGTCGGCGGTGCGGGAGGCAACGCGGTTCAGCACATGATTGCGCGCGGCGTGCAGGGCGTTGAATTTATCTGCGCCAACACGGATCACCAAGCACTCGCACGATCGTCGTCGAAAAATATCCTGCAACTCGGCAAGACCGGTCTCGGCGCAGGAAGCCGCCCTGAAGCAGGGCGCGCAGCGGCCGAGGAAGCACGCGACCGGATTGCCGATGCGTTGCGCGGCGCGCACATGGTGTTCATCACCGCGGGTATGGGAGGCGGTACCGGCACCGGCGCGGCGCCGGTGTTTGCAGAAATCGCAAAGGACCTCGGGATCCTGACCGTCGCAGTCGTATCGAAGCCGTTCGAGTTCGAGGGGCCGAAGCGTATGAAGCTGGCGGAAGCCGGAGTCACCCAGCTCGAAGACACTGTTCACTCGCTGATCGTCATCCTGAACAACAAGCTCGAAGAAGTAATGGGTGAAGACGCCGAAATGGCCGAGTGCTTCAGGGCCGCCGATGACGTGTTGCATAACGCGTGCGCAGGAATCGCGGAAATCATCAATGTCCCGGGCCTGGTGAACGTCGATTTCGAGGACGTGAAAACCGTGATGAGCGAGCAAGGCAAGGCAATGATGGGCACCGCGCTCGCGTCGGGCCTTGACCGCGCACGGATCGCAGCTGAACAAGCGGTCGCGAGTCCGCTGCTCGAAGGGGTCGACTTGTCCGGCGCGCGGGGAGTGCTGGTCAACATCACGGCGTCTTCTTCGTTAAAGATGAAGGAGACGCGTGAAGTGATGAACACGATTCGCGCATTTGCAGCAGACGATGCGACGGTGATCTTCGGAACCGTGTGCGACGAAACGATCGGCGACGGGTTGCGCGTCACGGTGGTGGCGACCGGTCTCGGCCGCGCGGCTTCGAAAAAGCAATCGACGCCGTTTACTGTGGTGCGTACCGGTACCGATAACGCGCCGCTGACCGTTCCTGTCGCGGGTGCGCATGGCTCGTCTCGGATTACAGCGACTTTGAGAAACCGGCGATCTGGCGTACGCGTGACTCGGCGCAGACCCGAGTGGCGGCCATGGAGGACACGGGATCCGACCGGTACGACATTCCCGCGTTTTTAAGGAAGCAGGCCGACTAAGCGATCAGTAGACTCCCGCCATGGTTAAACAGCGTACTTTGAAGCAGATCGCCCGAGCGGTCGGCATCGGCTTGCACAGTGGCACCAAAGTCAAGTTGGCGCTGCGGCCGGCTGCGGCCGACACCGGTGTGGTGTTCCGGCGTGTGGATGTCGATCCGCCGGTCGACATTCCGCTGCGGCCGGAAAACGTCGTCGATACCCGGATGGCGACGACGATCGGACTGGGCGACGTCAAAGTGGCGACGATCGAGCATTTGATGAGCGCGCTGGCGGGACTTGGTATCGACAACTGCTACGTCGACGTCGATGCGCCCGAGATTCCGATCATGGACGGCAGCGCCGCGAGCTTCGTGTTTCTGATCCAGGCGGCGGGAATCAGCGAGCTGAACGCACCGAAGAAGTTCGCGCGGGTGGTCAAACCGGTCGAATTTCGTGACGGCGATGCCTGGGCGCGGCTGGAACCGTATTTTGGGTTCAAGCTGAAGTTTTCGATCGCCTTTAATCATCCGGCGATTGATGCGACCGAGCAGAGCGTTGAGGTCGATTTCGCGCGAGATTCGTATATCAAGGAGGTTTCGCGCGCGCGCACGTTCGGGTTTGTCAACGATGTCGAGGCGTTGCGCAAGGCGGGTTTGGCGATTGGGGGTAGCTTCGAAAACGCGATCGTGATGGACGAGTACCGGGTTCTGAACGCCGATGGCCTGCGCGCCGGCGACGAAATCGCCAAGCACAAGATGCTCGATGCAATTGGCGACCTCGCGGTGCTCGGCTACCCGTTAATTGGGTCGTATGTGGCCCACAAATCGGGTCATGCCATTAATAACAGGCTGTTGCGCGCGCTGACGGCCGATCAGGCGGCGTTTGAGCTGGTGACGTTCGAAGACGAAGAGCAGGCCCCCACGGCTTTCCGCTTCCAGACTGAAACCGCTTAACGAGACGCCCGCTTTCTGAGCGTCGCCGCCAGTCTCCGAACCGCTTCCTTCAGCGGAGATTCCCCCACCGAGTCCACCAGTTCGGCCACCGCTGCCGCGGCGGTCTTACTCGCTACGCGGCCATGGCAACCCTCGACTTGAGCGCCGACTTGAGGGTACAGGGCTCCCGTCTCCAGGGTAAGACGTGACGGCGGGTTGTACTCGCGTCTTGATCTCGTAGACTCTGAACCCATCGGCCGCCAATGTTGATAAAAGACGCGGTGTTGCTTGCCGCAATTTGGCCGAGTGAGATGGTGAGGGAAGGCTAAGCCAAAGAGTTTCGCCACGTAGTTCGCACACGCCCGGCTCCAGCGGATCGATGCCGGCAACGACGCGACATGCAGGGGCGATTGCGAGCGCGGCTCGCTGTGTCGCTTCCCAGCGCGCGATCAGAGAAGCCGCTTGCGGCGAATCGCGCAGCGCGGTAGCGATCAGGCGAGCGGAACTCGACATGGGCAGGGGTAAGCAGTACGCGGTAAGCGCAGGAGGGCGCGGATGCAGATCATAGTGGTCGACAAGCGATTGGCGCGCGCTTTGACGCTTAGTATCACCCGCCGCCATGCACTCGCTGCTTCGATCACTCTTGCATTGGGCGTGCTGCTGTTATCCGGCGCATTCTCGTTTTTGACGGTGCGTGCTGCGTCCGTGTTCCGCATCCCAATTCTTTCGGACTTCATCTCGTTCGTCTCGCGCGATGAGATGGAGCGCAAAGACCAGTTTGTGCGTGACAACGTATCGGCGCTGGCGCGCAAACTGGGTGAGGTGCAGGCGCAGTTGTTGCGGCTCGACGCGGTCGGCGAGCGTGTGGGCAAAGCCGCCGGAATTCGCCCGGAAGAGTTTCGCTTTGCGCAGCTGCCGGGCCGTGGCGGTGCGCTCGAAAGCGATCCGATGACGCTGCGCGAACTCGACGTCGCGTTGAAACAGCTTTCAGTCAGTGTCGAACAGCGCGCGGACTACATGAGCGTGATCGAGGCGGAGCTTCGGGCGCAACAGGTGCGGCAGGCCCTGCTACCCCACAGCAAGCCGGTATCCGACGGATTTGTTGGCTCAGGCTTCGGCTGGCGATCCGACCCCTTTTCCGGCGAAATGTCCCATCACTCGGGCATCGACTTCGCGGCACCCACGGGGACGCCGATTCACGCTGCCGCCGGCGGAGTCGTCGTGGTGGCTGAATATCATCCGGTCTGGGGCAACATCGTCGAAGTCGATCATGGCAATTCGCTGCTGAGTCGATACGCACATGCGAGCCGCCTTAACGTAGCGGCGGGTGACATCGTCAAGCGCGGCCAAAAGCTGGCGGAAGTCGGCTCAACCGGGCGATCAACCGGATCACACCTTCACTTTGAAGTGCACCATCAGGGTGTTGCGCAAAACCCTGCCAAGTTCCTGTTCGGCAAGGGCAGTCCGCTGCAACAACACGCCGCGGGCTCGCCGCGCGTCGACATCAAAGCTATTGCCGCTTCCGCATCGACGCGGGACTAAGACCAGCTTTAGCGAGTCGTCTCGGCGCGCAAGCGCTGGCGGAGCCGTCCTGCCTGGACGTCGGGCACCGGAGCGCCTGCTCTGCGGTTACTCGCCAAGTCGGCATTCAACACCCCTATGACATAATTTTCGTTCCATGCCATTCGCGGCGAAGCTTGATCCAGCTAACGCCAGCCCCAGATCATCTCCATGATTTCCGGAATTCTGACCAAGGTTTTTGGCAGTCGCAACGAGCGCCTGCTGAAGACGTATGACCGCAATGTCGAGCGCATCAACGCGTTCGAACCCGAAGTAGCGGCGCTGTCCGACGATGCCCTAAAAGCGAAAACCGGCGAGTTTCGACAGCGCCTCGCCAACGGCGAAACGCTTGACGATCTGCTACCCGAAGCGTTTGCGGTGGTGCGCGAAGCGGCCAAGCGCACTCTTGCGATGCGGCACTTTGACGTGCAGTTGGTTGGCGGCATGGTGCTGCATGCCGGCAAGATCGCCGAGATGCGCACCGGAGAGGGCAAGACGCTGGCGGCGACGCTGCCTGCGTATCTGAACGCGCTTGCCGGCAAGGGCGTTCATATCGTTACGGTCAACGACTATCTGGCGGCGCGCGATGCTGACTGGATGGGCAAGGTCTATCGATTCCTTGGCCTGACCGTCGGGGTCATCCTGTCGCAGCAGGCGACCGAGGAAAAGCGCGTGGCGTACGCGGCCGACATCACGTACGGCACCAACAACGAATTCGGTTTCGACTATCTGCGCGACAACATGGAATACGCGGTGGCCGACCGCCGCCAGCGCGGCTCTGTCGTATGCGATCGTCGACGAGGTCGATTCGATCCTGATCGACGAGGCGCGCACGCCGCTGATCATTTCGGGTCCAGCCGAGGATCACACCGAAACGTATGTGCGCGTCAATGAAATTCCGAAGTTGCTATCGCGCCAGGCCGACGAAAAAGGTGAGGGCGATTATTGGGTTGATGAAAAAGCGCACCAAGTGCACATCTCGGAAGGGGGTCACGAGAAGCTTGAAGAAATATTGACGCGCATGGGAATGCTGGCCGAGGGCGAGAGTTTGTATTCGCCCTCCAACATCATCCTGATGCATCACCTGAACGCAGCGTTGCGCGCGCATTCGCTGTTTCATCGTGACCAGCAATATGTCGTGCAAAACGGCGAGATCGTGATCGTCGACGAGTTCACCGGCCGCATGATGGTGGGCCGGCGATGGTCCGAAGGGTTGCATCAGGCGGTCGAAGCCAAGGAAGGCGTGCAGATCCAGGCGGAAAACCAGACGTACGCGTCGATCACGTTTCAAAATTACTTCCGCATGTACGGCAAGCTGGCCGGGATGACGGGCACAGCGGACACCGAGGCGTACGAGTTTCAGGAAATCTATCGACTCGAAACCGTTGTGATACCCACGCACCGGCCAATGATCCGCATTGACTCGCAGGACAAGGTCTATCGGACGCTGAAGGAGAAGTACACCGCCATCATCGACGACATCAAGGATTGCGTCGAGCGCGGCCAACCAGTGCTGGTGGGCACGACGTCGATCGAGAACTCCGAGCTGCTTTCGAACCTGCTGCAAAAGGAGCGGCTGCCGCATCAGGTGCTGAATGCGAAGCAGCACGCGCGGGAGGCCGAGATCATTGCTCAGGCGGGCAGCCCCGCGGTGATCACGATCGCGACCAATATGGCGGGTCGAGGGACCGACATCGTGCTTGGCGGTAACGTCGAGAAGCAGATGCAGTTCGTCGAAGCCGATGCTGCGCTTGAAGACGCAACGAAGTCGCAGCGCGTCGACAAGCTGCGCGATGAGTGGCAATCGCTGCATGACAAAGTCGTGGGCGCGGGCGGTCTGAAGATCATCGGTTCCGAGCGTCACGAATCGCGCCGCATTGATAATCAACTGCGCGGCCGCTCAGGCCGACAGGGCGATCCCGGAGCGTCACGGTTCTATCTGTCGATGGAGGATTCGCTGCTACGCATATTTGCCGGCGACAAGATGAAAGCGATCATGGATCGCCTGAAGTTGCCCGAGGGCGAAGCGATCGAAGCGGGCATGGTCACGCGCTCGATTGAGAGCGCGCAGCGCAAGGTCGAAGCGCGCAACTTCGATATCCGCAAACAGCTGCTCGAGTACGACGACGTGGCCAATGATCAACGCCGCGAGATTTATCGGCTTCGCAATGACATTATGGAAACCGATAACACCGGCGAAATGGTGACGAATCTGCGCACGGGCTATTTCACCGACATGTTTCGTGCGCACGTTCCGCTCGAGTCGGTCGAAGAGCAATGGGACATCGCTGGACTCGAGGCGGCACTCGCGAATGATTGGCAACTCAACGTCGCTCTCAAAGGCGCGCTGGAGTCGAACGATTCGCTGACTGACGAGGATTTGCTGGCGAAGGTGGTGAAGGCGGCGGAAGAGTCATACGACGCGAAGGTGGCAATCGTCGGCCGCGATTCGTTCTCGGGCTTCGAACGATCGATCATGCTGCAATCGCTCGATCAAGCGTGGCGTGAGCATCTGACTGCTTTGGATGCGTTGCGCCAGGGAATTCATCTGCGCGGTTACGCGCAAAAGCAGCCAAAACAGGAGTACAAGCGCGAGGCGTTTGAGCTGTTCGGTTCACTGCTCGATCGTGTACGCGCCGACGTCGTGCGCGTGTTGATGAACGTGCGGATTCAGACGCAGGAAGAAATCCAGCAGGCCGAGCAACAGATTGAGCAGGAAAGCGAGCGCCGTGCCGAGCAGGCGCGGGCGCAGCATTCCGAGTTCGGCCTTGGTTTGTCAGAAGAGCCGGTTACAGTCGAGGAATTGACGTTGCCGGAGTCGGATGACGGCGCCGCGAAACCCGCCGTGCAGCAAGTCAGGCGCGTCGGTGAAAAGATCGGCCGCAACGATCCGTGCCCGTGCGGATCGGGAAAGAAGTACAAGCAGTGCCATGGAAAACTGTAGCGCTCCTCGTGTACGCAACCGCTACGCGGTTGCACGTGCACTCGTCGCGATTAGTTAGGCGCGCTCCCTTCGGAGCGGCCGCGCGTACGCGCGCAGTACAAAGGCTAGGGGAGAGTCGCTTCGTATGCCGCATTTCTTGCTGATCTCTGAACGTGGCAGTTAATCTTCACGCCCCCGATCCGAAGTCGCTGTTCCCGGTTGCAGGTGTCGACCTCGGCTGGGCGGAAGCGGGCATACGAAAGGCTGACCGCAAGGATCTGTTAGTCATTCGCATCGCCGACGGCGCGAGCGTTGCCGGTGTGTTTACACAAAACCGGTTTGCCGCGGCACCGATATTGTTGTGTCGCAAGCACCTGGCCGCAAAAAAGGGGGTGCGCGCCTTGGTCATCAACACGGGCAATGCGAACGCAGGAACTGGGGAGTGGGGGCTGCAGGCCGCACGCACGAGTTGCGAGGCACTGGCACAACTGATCGGTTGCGATGCCGAACAGGTGCTTCCGTTTTCCACCGGCGTGATCATGGAGCCATTGCTGATCGAGCGATTGGTTGCCGCACTGCCAGAGGCTGTTGGCCGGCTCGACCCGGATCACTGGCTGCAAGCGGCCGAAACCATCATGACGACTGACACCATTCCGAAAGCCGTGTCGCGTCGAGTCGACATCGGCGGAGCCATCGTTACGTTGACTGGGATCGCAAAGGGTGCAGGAATGATTCGACCGAATATGGCCACGATGCTGGGCTTCATCGCGACCGACGTCGCGATCCAGCCGGTGCTACTGCAGCAACTGACTCAGCACGTGGCCGACCGATCATTCAACTGCATCACGATCGACGGCGATACGTCGACCAACGATTCTTTTATCGTGATGGCGAGTGGGCATGGTCCGGTGCGAATCGAGTCGGCCAACGAACCGCTCTTCACCGCGTTTTCAGCTGCGTTGACCGACGTCGCGCGTGAACTCGCGCATGCGATCGTGCGCGATGGCGAAGGCGCGACCAAGTTCATCGAGGTACGTGTCGAGCAGGCGGGCACCGAGAAGGAGGCGCGCCAGGTCGCCTATGCAGTCGCGCATTCTCCGTTGGTCAAGACGGCGTTCTTCGCCTCCGACCCCAATCTCGGGCGGATACTTGCCGCGGTCGGCTACGCGGGGATTGACGATCTCAAGCCTGAACATGTTCAAATGCATCTGGACGACGTCCATGTCGTACGCGATGGCGGCCGTCATCCAGCATATCGGGAGGAAGACGGCCAGCGTGTGATGAAGAAGGCTGAAATCCTGGTGCGTTTGCAGTTGGGCCGTGGTCGCGCTGTGGCATCGGTATGGACCACCGATCTGTCGCACGAGTACGTATCTATTAACGCTGACTATCGATCGTGACCCGCCCTACGCCGGATTCGACACTGGAGCGCCTGGCCGCCGTGCTCGAGCGACTTGAATCGTTGTTGCCGGTGCAGTCGCCGACCGAATTCCCGTCGTCGCCGGCCTTTCGCTGGCGTAAGCGGCGTTACTTGGGCATTGAGCGAGGCGAGCTGCAGCCGGTCCTACGGCCGGCATTGATTCCATTTGACGATCTGAAGCATGTGGATACTCAGAAGGCAGCGCTTGCGCAAAACACGGAACGTTTCGTGCGTGGCTTACCGGCGAACAACGCCTTGCTGACAGGTGCACGCGGAACCGGAAAATCGTCGCTCATCCGCGCATGTTTGAACGAGTTTGCCGCACGTGGGTTGCGGCTGATCGAGGTCGACAAGCGCGACCTGGTCGATATCGCCGACATCGTCGACATCATTTCTGGACGAGGCGAGCGCTTCATTATTTTTTGTGACGATCTATCGTTCGACAAGAACGAAGCCGGCTACAAGGAGTTGAAAGCTGCTCTCGACGGTTCGATCGCCGGCACGGCCGACAATGTCCTGATTTATGCATCGTCGAATCGGCGACACCTGATGCCCGAGTTGATGCGCGACAACCTTGATACGCGTTACGACGGCGATGGCGAAATTCATCCTGCCGAGGCGGTGGAGGAGCAGGTCTCGCTATCAGAGCGCTTTGGCCTCTGGCTTTCGTTCTATCCATTTCGTCAGGACGACTACCTCGACATCGTCACCCACTGGCTGCAACGCTTCGGCTTGAAGCACCACGAGGCAGGCGAAGCGCGTGCCGAAGCATTGCAATTCGCGCTGCAGCGCGGATCGCGTTCCGGCCGCGTGGCAATGCAGTTCGCGCGCCACTGGGCCGGGGGGAAACGCCTCGCAGGCGGTAGCGCGGCGCGATGACATCAACGCGCACGCCGGTCGATGTTGCGGCCGGTGTGCTAATTCGCCCTGACGGTCGGTTTCTGCTGGCCAGTCGCCCAGCGGGAAAACCTTACGCGTCCTACTGGGAGTTCCCCGGAGGCAAGGTGGAACCTGGTGAGGCAGTCGCAACAGCGCTTGCGCGCGAGCTGCACGAAGAACTTGGCATTGATATCGGCACCGCTTATCCCTGGGTCGTGCGTGTTTTCGACTATCCGCATGCATTGGTCCGGTTGCATTTTTTTCGAGTGTTTGACTGGCGCGGAGAGCTTCGTGCGCGCGAGCATCAGAGCTTTGGTTTCTTTTCCACCCAGGTGTTACCCGGAGGGCCCGCTGTTGCCGGCGACCGTTCCGGTTTTGCGGTGGCTTGCCCTTGCGCCGATTTATGCGATCACTGCGGTCGCACAGCTGGGTCGCGAGTTATTTCTACAGCGCCTTGAGACGGCTCTCGCATGTGGCTTGAAGCTGTTGCAGTTTCGGGAGCCCGCGCTCGACGCCGCCGATGCCGCAGCGCTTTTCGATGAGGTGCTAGCCCGGGTGCGCGCCGCGGGCGCGACATTGCTGGTCAACAGCCGGCACGACCGAGCACTATGGGAAAAGGCAGACGGCGTGCATTTGACTGCAGCCGACCTTGCGGATTTGCAACAGCGACCGGAGCTCGAGTGGGTTGCCGCGTCGGTCCACTCCCGCGCAGAGATTGAACGAGCAGCCGAGCTGCAATTGGATTTCGTTATAGCGGGCCCGGTACAGAAGACGGCGACACATCCGCATGATCGGCCCCTTGGATGGAACGCCTTCGCGGGCATGATCACCAACAGCAGTGTGCCGGTGTATGCGCTGGGAGGAATGCGAGCCAGCGATCTGGCGACTGCCATGTCCTACGGAGCACACGGAATTGCATCGCTGTCCGCAGTTTGGAATGACGATCAGTGCGAGCGACTCGAGGCGTCCGGTGTCTTGTCACCATCGTTGTCCTCCGGACCGGCAATCGAATAGCCGTCGGACGCCCAAGCTCCGAGATCGATGAGCTTGCAGCGTTCGGAACAAAACGGACGAAACTTTTCCTGCTCGTCCCATTTGACCTCGCGGCCGCAAGTCGGACATCTGACCTTGGCCATTTTGAAACTAGAACGCGCAGAGCGCTAACTCGAAAGGCACGTCTTGATCCATCGAACGGGGCTTCGGTTCGCGATCCTGCGTCGTAAATCGGATCCAGAGCATGTACTTGTTGGCGCTGATTTCAGGAATAGCGTGGAGCGCGCCATCGACTCGCACCTGTAATAGGGCGTAGGTTCTTCCCTGCAACATCTGCTGAAAGGCGCCTTGCGTTGCAACCTGCTTGCTGCGATGCGCAGTTTCGCGCAACAACTTCAAAACGATCGCCAGTGCGGAGTGAAACTGCAGCATTGGGGCCACCCAGTTTTGCAGGTCGCGCATCCGCGTGTCGACATCGCGCGTCAACCATGCGTGGTAGGACGGCAGATCAAACTCGCATGTCCCACCCGGAATGATTGCGCGGCTGCGGATACTCATCAGCCATTCGTTGTCGCGCACGTGCTGGCCGGCTTTGCCCGTAGCGGCATTCAGATTCTGTTGTGCGCGCTCGATCTCGGACAGCACGCCTGAGAGCGCACTTTCCGACACCTGGGGATTATTGCGCAGCGCTTGAAGCGACTGCTTATGACGCTCGAGCTCCTGCAACAAGTCCGATTTGAGATCCGCGCGCGACGTGACTTCGAGAATTTCGAACAGTGTCAGCAGCGCCGTATGGTGGCAGTAGGCGTGCTCCTGCGCGCAGAAGTACATCAACTTGTCGAACAGGTCCTCAAGACGCAGCAAGGTCCGGACGCGCTCGCTGAACGGATACTCGTATAAGACCTTACCGTCCGTCGACATCTCGCGATGAAATTGAGGGCATGGTCGAAGATATCACAGGGTTTCGCGCGATCGTTTGATCGCAGCGGATCGTAGGTACATCTGGTGCAGACGCTCCACTTTGTGGTCTATCTGGTCGAGCGGTGCCTCGTTGAGCAATACGTCATCCGCTATGGCAAGGCGTTCCGCGCGAGTCGCCTGCGCGGCAATTATTTTTCGTGCTGTCATTTCGTCGATTCCTGGTCTGGCACGTACTCGTGCCAACTGCGTCGCCTCGCTGCAATCGATCAAGAGAACGTGGTCAGCGTAGCCGCCCCGGTTGCCGGTTTCGACCAACAATGGAACGACCAGCACGACGTAAGGCGCACCCTCGACAATGAGTTTCGCCGCACTTTCGCGCATCGCACCCCTGATCATCGGATGCAGCAGCGATTCGAGCTGCGTGCGGAGCGCCGCATCGGAAAAGACACGAGCGCGCATGCGAACCCGGTCCAGCGATCCCTCGCGGGGTAATTGCCTCGGCGCCGAATGCTTCCCTCAATGCTTCGATGGCATCGCCGCCAGCGCTCGTCAGTTGATGGGCAATCAAATCGGCGTCGACCAGCGCAGCGCCCCGATCCGAAAACATCGCACCGATCGTGGATTTGCCGCTGCCAACGCCACCTGTTAGGCCGACGCTGAAAGCAGACGACATCAAAGCGGCACTAACCACCGCGTGAGTCGATCACCGGTCAGCATCATGATCATTCCCGCCGCCGCGAGATACGGACCAAAGGGAATTGGAATTTCGCGCCCGCGCCGCGCCAGGACGATCAGTGCTATGCCGACGACTGCGCCCACCAGCGACGACAGCAAGACGATCGGCAACAACGCTTTCCAACCCATCCATGCGCCAAGGGCGGCGAGGAGCTTGAAGTCGCCGTAGCCCATACCTTCCTTGCCTGTCGTCAGCTTGAACAGCCAGTAGATGCACCACAGCACCAGATAGCCCGCTGCCGCGCCGAGCACGGCGTCTTTGAGGGGTACGAACAGCCCGTACACGTTGGCCAGCAAGCCTAGCCAGAGCAACGGCAAAGTCAAATCATCGGGCAACAGCGTGGTATCGGCGTCGATAAACGTGAGCGCGATCAGTGTCCACGTGAATACAAGCGCAAGCGCCGTCTGCCATGTCAGTCCGAACTTCCAGGCGACGATTGCCGATAACAGCGCCGTCAACGCTTCGACAATGGGGTAACGCGCCGATATTCGTGTCGCGCAGTGCGCGCATTTGCCACGCAGGGCGAGCCACGATGCAATCGGAATGTTGTCGATTACGCGCAATGGCGCCTTGCATTGTGGGCAATGGGAATGCGGCACCAGCAGGTTGTAGCGTCCGGACGAGGGGGCGGCGCCGCCTTCAAGCTCGGCACATTGCGCACGCCAGTCGGCCTCCATCATCTTCGGCAGACGATGAATCAGAACATTGAGGAATGAACCGATCGCCAGGCTGAAAACGGCGACAACGGCGATTAGAACAGGGCCTTCTAACAAGTATCAGTTGCCGGTGTCGCAAGACACCGGCTCCCCTGAGTGTCAGACCACCTGACCGAGCTTGAAGATCGGCAGATAAATCGCGATCACGATGCCGCCGACGACGACGCCCAGAATCACCATGATCATCGGCTCGAGCAAACTTGCCAACGCATCCACCGTTTCATCGACTTCTCGCTCGTAATAGTCAGCGACTTTGGACAGCATCGAATCGAGTGAGCCCGATTCCTCGCCGATCGACGTCATCTGAATCGCCATGTTCGGAAATACACCGGTGTTCTGCATCGACTGCGCCAAGCTCGTACCGACATTGACCTCGTTCTGCACCTGCTTGGTCGCTTCCTTGTAAACCCAATTACCAGCTGCAGGGCCGACCGAGTCGAGCGCTTCAACCAGCGGTACACCGGCGGCAAACGTCGTTGCCAGCGTTCTGCTCCAGCGCGCAATCGATGCTTTCTGCAGCATCTCTCCCAGCACGGGCAGCTTTAGCAATGCGCGATCAACGGCCGCCTTGACCTTTGCAGATCGTCGCCACGCCTGCAATAAGAAATAAACCCCGCCGAAGGTAATACCCAGGACGACGTACCAATAGCCGACCATGAAGTCCGACATCGCGATCACCATCAGCGTCGGAGCAGGAAGGTCGGCGCCAAAACTGGTGAACACGCTCTTAAACGACGGAATCACGAAGATCATGATCACCGCGGTTACCAAAACGGCGACCAGAATAATCATGATCGGGTAGAACATCGCCTTCTTGATTTTGCCCTTCAGCGCGATCGTTTTCTCTTGGTAGGTCGCAAGACGGTCAAGCAGCGTCTCCAGAATACCTGCCTGTTCACCGGCAGCGACCAGGTTGCAGAACAGCGGATCGAAGTACAGCGGGTACTTGCGGAACGCCTGATTCAGGCTAGTACCGGTCTCGACGTCCGAGCGGATATCGTTCATCAAGCGCGCCATCGACGGGTTCGAGTGACCCTTGCCGACGATGTCAAACGCCTGCATCAAGGGCACGCCAGCCTTCAGCATCGTCGACAATTGACGAGAAAAAAGCGCCAAGTCCTTTTCGGTGATCTTCTTGCCGCGCGAGAAGCTTTGCTTCTTGATCTTCGTCGTCATGATGCCGCGTCGGCGCAGCGATGCCGCGACGACAGACTCGCCGCCAGCGCGCATATCGCCCTTTACGACCCGGCCGTTCTTGTCGCGACCTTCCCAGTGAAACATCGACTCCCGTACTGCTGCAGTAGGGCGCCCCTTGGCAAGTGTTCCCGTGGCCATCCGTTACTCCGCTTCGACTTCTATACGTTAGTACAACCGAGCACCTCTTCCAGCGAGGTGATTCCCTGCTTGACCTTCACCAGCCCTGACTGGCGCAAGTCGCGCACGCCATTTCTCTGTGCCTCGCGGCCGATATCGATCGCAGTGGCGCTTTTCAAAATCATGTCTTGGATCGTCTCGGTGATAGGCATCACCTGATAAATACCTAGCCGACCCTTGTAGCCGCTGCCCTTGCAGCGCTCACAGCCAATGGGCTTGTAAGGAATCCAACCGCCGGCGATATCGTCCGCACTAAATCCAGCGCCGATGAACGCATCCTTCGGCAGATCGTAAGGTTGTTTGCAGGCGCAAAGTTTGCGCGCCAGCCGCTGCGCAGTAATCAAAATGATGCTGGATGCGATGTTAAATGGTGCGACGCCCATGTTCAACAACCGAACTAGCGTCCCAGGCGCATCGTTTGTATGCAGTGTGGACAGCACCATATGGCCAGTTTGCGCTGCCTTGATCGCAATGTCAGCCGTTTCCAGATCGCGGATCTCACCGACCATGATCACATCGGGATCCTGGCGCAAAAATGAACGCAGCGCGCTGGCAAAAGTGAGTCCAGCCTTTTCGTTCAAATTGACCTGATTGATACCGGCCAGTTGAATCTCTGCGGGATCCTCGGCCGTCGAAATATTGATGTCCGGCTTGTTCAGAATATTCAGACACGTGTACAACGAAACTGTCTTGCCCGAACCCGTTGGTCCGGTCACTAGCACCATTCCGTATGGCCGCTGCACGCAGTCAAGCAGAGTCTGCTTTTGGTCAGGCTCATAGCCGAGCGCGTCGACGCCGAGCTTGGCTTGCGATGCGTCGAGTATGCGCATTACGATTTTTTCGCCGAACAGCGTCGGTAGCGTGCTAACGCGAAAATCGATAGCCCGCGTGCCTGACAGCGCAATCTTCATCCGGCCGTCCTGGGGCACGCGTTTTTCTGCAATATCGAGACGGGACAAGACCTTGATGCGCGTCGATAACCGCTCTTTGATCGCTAACGGGGGCTGCGCAACTTCGCGCATCTGACCGTCTAGACGGAAGCGAACGCGATAAAACTTCTCGTACGGTTCAAAGTGCAAATCAGATGCACCCTCGCCGATCGCGTCAAGCAAGAGTTTCTGAAGAAAACGTACGACCGGAGCATCGTCGACCTCAGCGGAAGCTGCGGCATCCTCCACTGAGATTTCGGCTGGCTCATCGAGCATCCCGAAGTCGATGTCGTCGTTGCCGCCGCTGATCGTGTCGAGCGCCTGACTGACGCTTTGCGATTGGGCCTCGACGTGCCGCATTAACTTGTCGTGTTCGACAACAATGACGTCGATCGCAAGCTGCGTCTGGAATTTGATCTGGTCCAGCGCGTGTGTGTTGGTAGGGTCGGAGACCGCGACGGCGAGACGATTTCCGCGCTTGCGTAGTGCGAGCACGCGCAGCGATCCCACCAACTTCTTGTCGATGATGTCCTTCGGTAGCTGCTCTATGTCGACAGCACCTAGGTCAAGCAACGCATGCCCGAATGTATCGGCGGCGAACTTGGCGATCACGGCTGCCGAGAGTCCCGTTACGTCCGCCGAGCCGACCAACTCATCGATGAACTGCGTGTTGCTCTGGGTAGCCTTGCGCGCGAAATTCTCTGCACGATCGGGGCGCAGCTTGCCTTGCTGCACGAGCGCACGCGCGAGGCCGGTGAGGGCGCCGACGGCAGCGGCAGAACCTTGTATGACGGTGGACATCAGGTTTTTGGTATCCCAACCTCTGACCGGGTTTTAACGGAGTTCGAGCAGTTCGAACCGTCAAGTTATAGCCGGCCGGCCCCCCTAGAGAAGGCGAAAGATACCGCTGATAAGCCGTGGATTTGTAAACCTAAACTACCGCAAACCGGGCAAGACGATCGGCGCGAGCTATGGCTCTACGGCGCGATCAGATTGGTAAAACGAGGGGTTGAAAAAAGGACCAAAGCGGATGTGGTCGGGGTGAGAGGATTTGAACCTCCGACTCCTGCGTCCCGAACGCAGTACTCTACCAGGCTGAGCTACACCCCGAAAGAACGTCTAGCCAACTCGCAGCACTCGAAACCTAGCGTTTGCGATCGAGCGCAAAGTCGATCAAGTGTAGCAAGGAATCCCTGAAAATCGTCTCGGGAAGCTGATCCACTGCGGCCCGCGCATTGTTCCCTTCTCGCTGCGCAAGCGCGCGCGAATAGTCAAGCGAGCCGTTTTCAGTGACGATGCGCGCCACCGTCGAAAAGTCACCCCGCCCTTCGCGCACCGCAGCGGTTACAAAGTCGCGCTGGGCGGGCGCCGCGGATCGCAGTGCATGGATTAGCGGCAACGTCATTTTGCCCTCGCGCAGATCGTCGCCTAGGCGCTTACCGATTTCTTCACTGTCGCCCGCATAGTCGAGCACATCATCAATAATCTGAAAAGCTCTGCCGAGCGAAGCGCCGTAATTTGCGCACCGATTCTCGACCGCGGCGTCCGCGCCGGCGATGACGGCTGCGATACGGGCGCCGGCCTGAAACAGGGTTGCCGTCTTGCGCTCCGCCACATCGAAATACCTGTCTTCGTTAACCGACGGGTCGTGCACGCTCAACAACTGCAGCACTTCTCCCTCGGCAATCCGATTGGTGGCATCGGCCATGATGCGCATCACGCGGGTATTGCCGGCTTCGACCATCATTTGGAAAGACCGTGAATAAAGGAAGTCCCCGACTAGCACGCTGGCCGCATTGCCGAACATCGAATTTGCAGTCGAACGCCCGCGTCTGAGGTCTGATTCGTCAACAACGTCGTCGTGCAGCAGTGTGGCGGTGTGAATGAACTCGATCACCACCGCCAAATCGACGTGCTTTTCGCCGCAATAGCCGAGCGCGCGCGCGATCAGCAATAGGACGGCTGGACGTAATCGCTTACCCCCTGCTCCGACGATGTATTCGGAAATCGTGTTGATAAGCGCAACATCAGAATCGAGCCGCTTCCGGATGGTTCGATCGACGAGCGAGAGGTCGGCACTGATCGGCGCCAGCACTCCCTGCAACGTGTCGGCTTGACAAGCGGCTGGGGGCGATTCTGTGGCGAAAGTAGGGGTCGCCAGATCCGTCATTCGACGATTATAGGTGTGGGTTGGACAAGATCCGCCACCGTTTGACTCGCTTTTGCCAAGGGTGAGATAATCATCGGCTGTTTAGCCGGGACTCTACCGGCGCGCTGGGAGTTTTGATGTACGCAGTCATTAAGTCGGGCGGCAAGCAGTACCGAGTCGCGGCGGGCGACACCGTCAAGATCGAATCGGTGCAGGGCGACGTTGGGCAGCAACTTAAGCTCACCGATGTGCTCACGATAGCTGACGGTGACAACCTCCGCTTTGGTGCTCCGTTTGTATCGGGGGCTGCCGTGATGGCGACGGTACTGAGTCACGGGCGCCACGACAAGGTCACCATATTCAAGATGCAGCGCCGCAAGCATTTCCAAAAGCATGGTGGGCATCGGCAGAACTACACCGAGTTGCGGATCGATAGCATTAGTTAGTTCAGGGAAGCCGGCCCGCGTTGCGGTCCGGCGACGGATTGGTTGGGGTAAGCGAAGGTCTATGAATGGCACATAAAAAGGCGGGTGGCTCGTCACGTAACGGGCGCGATTCGCAGTCCAAGCGACTTGGCGTCAAGGTCTATGGTAATCAGGCGATTACGGCAGGCGCCATCATTGTTAGGCAGCGCGGAACGCAATTTCATCCCGGTGAGAATGTGGGGATGGGCCGCGACCACACGTTGTTTTCGCTGATAAATGGTACGGTGCAGTTCGATATTCGCGGCGCAAAGAGTCGCCGAGTTGTCAGGGTGCAATCGGAAACGGTGGCGGCCTAAGTATCGTTTGAGCGTTCAAGATGAGGGCCCTGCCGTTCGCGGTGGGGCCTTTTTTATTTTCCGGAAGGACTTGGGAGCAGCGTGAGATTTATCGACGAGGCGACGATCGACATCGCGGCCGGCGACGGTGGGGATGGCTGCGCGTCGTTCCGGCGGGAAAAGTTCATTCCCAAGGGTGGACCGGATGGCGGTGACGGTGGCCGAGGGGGCAGCGTGTGGGTCGTCGCCGACCGGAACATCAACACGCTGATCGACTTTCGATACGCACGCAAGCATCAGGCAAAAAACGGAGAAAAAGGTCGCGGAGCAGATTGTTACGGCGCTGGCGGGTCCGATATTGACTTGCGCGTCCCGGTCGGAACAGTAATCACCGACGCTGAGACCGGTGAAAAGCTTGTCGACATGATCGCGCATGGACAGCGCGAGTTATTGGCGCGAGGTGGACGCGGCGGCATCGGCAATCTGCATTTCAAATCAAGCATCAATCGCACCCCGCGGCAATTTACGAAAGGCGAGCCGGGTGAGCGGCGGAAACTCAATATGGAGTTGCGCGTCCTTGCCGATGTTGGATTGCTTGGCTTGCCCAACGCAGGCAAGTCGACGTTGATTCGTGCGGTGTCGAATGCTCGACCGAAGGTGGCCGACTATCCGTTTACAACACTGCATCCCCATCTCGGCGTGGTCCGCGTCGGTCCCGAGCAGAGCTTTGTCATCGCCGACATTCCAGGCTTGATCGAAGGCGCTGCGGAGGGCGCCGGCCTAGGTCACCAATTCTTGCGGCATTTAAGTAGAACCGATCTTCTGCTGCATCTGGTCGACAGCATGCCGCCGGGGGGTGAAGACGCAGTGAGAGGCGTGCGCGCAATTGCCGCCGAACTCCGTAAGTACGACGAGAAGCTGTATCGCAAGCCGCGCTGGTTCGTGCTTAACAAGATCGATCTGGTGCCTGCCGACAAGCGTGACGCTCTGCTGCACGAATTTCGACGCCGATTGCGAACGAAGGCGCCGATCTTCGCCGTGTCCGCCGCAACCGGCGAAGGGTGTCGGGAATTGGTGTCGGCGGTGGCACGGTTCCTTGGCGCGCAACGCTCCGAGCATTCAAAAGAGGAAGGCGACGCTGACGCGCGTTTTAGCGCAAACGCTGAGGACGCCAGGGATTTGGTGTGACGTCGGTCATTGCCGCCGCGCGCAGGGTCATTGTTAAGATTGGCAGCAGTTCGGTCACTGCTGATGGGCGAGGGCTCGATCACGGCGCGATCGATAGTTGGGCGCGCCAAATTGTTGCGCTGCGCGCGGCTGGGAAGGAAGTGTTATTGGTGTCGAGCGGGGCGATCGCGGAAGGTATGCAACGGCTCGGCTGGAAGCGGCGCCCGCATCAAATTCACGAATTGCAGGCGGCGGCCGCAGTGGGGCAGATGGGTCTCGCGCAGGCCTACGAAGCCAGCTTTCGCGCGCGGGGTTTGCAAACTGCGCAAGTCCTTTTGACGCATACCGATCTGGCGGATCGTGCACGCTACCTTAATGCGCGCTCGACTCTGTTCACATTACTTGGTCTTGGCGTCGTGCCCGTGATTAATGAAAACGACACGGTTGTAACCGACGAGATCAAGTTTGGAGATAACGACACGCTCGGTGCACTCGTCGCGAATCTTGTTGAAGCCGACGCGTTAATCATTCTGACCGATCAGGATGGCCTCTATACGGAGGACCCGCGCCGCAATGCGAATGCGACGGTTGTTCGTGAGGCAGTCGCGGGAGATCCCGCGCTGGAATCGATTGCCGGAGGCGCTGGAAGCGGGACCGCTCGCGGCGGCATGTTGACCAAGGTGCTGGCAGCCAAGCGCGCCGCTCGCAGCGGCGCGCACACGATCATTGCCGCGAGCCGCGAACCCGATGTCTTGATTCGGCTTGCGCAGGGCGAAGCGATCGGCTCGCAACTGAGTGCCGGTACGGGCGTTCTGACCGCGCGCAAACAGTGGCTGGCTAGCCAGCTGCAGTGCAAAGGACAGGTGATCCTCGACGACGGCGCCGCTCGTGCTTTGACTGCGGCGGGCAAGAGCTTGCTTCCCATCGGTGTGACGAGCGTCAACGGGGAGTTCCAGCGGGGCGACGTGGTCGCGTGCGTGGATAAGCTGGGACGCGAAGTCGCTCGCGGGCTCGTGAATTATTCGAGCACGCAAAGCCGGTTGATTGCGCGCAAACCAACCGCGGAAATCGAAAATATCTTGGGTTTTATTGAAGAGCCCGAGCTGATCCACCGTGACAACCTGGTGCTCACATAGTCACGCAGCTTCGCCCGGTGGCTCTTCCGCTGATCTGGCAGCGACATTCGTCGATGGGTTTTCCAGCGTGGCGGAACGGGTGCGGCCCGGCTTTACATGCCCCCGCACCGGTTTGAAAACGAAACGTGATAGCTCGAGTAGTGCCTGCTGGTAGACCTCACGCTTGAATTCGATCACTGCGTCCAGAGGCACCCAGTAATCGTGCCAGCGCCACGCGTCGAATTCGGGGTGCGCGCTTGCCCGCAATCGAACGTCGCAGTCGCGTGCAACGAGCCGCAACAGAAACCAGATCTGCTTCTGGCCGCGGTAGTTGCCTCGCAGTTCTCGGCGGATCCATTGATCAGGTACGTCGTAACGCAGCCATTCGCGAGTACGGCCGACGAGCTTCACATGATCGCCGCCCAACCCAATTTCCTCGCCGAGCTCGCGATACATCGCTTGCTCGGGTGACTCGCCGTACTTGATCCCACCCTGCGGGAACTGCCACGAATGCTGTTTGACTCGCTTGCCCCAGAAAACCTCGTTGCGATTGTTAAGCAGGATGATGCCGACGTTCGGGCGATACCCGTCCTTGTCCAGCATGCCAACCTCTGAACCTTTACTATTTGTTCGATTATAGGGACAGATGAGCTTTTGGCTCACTACGCAGCCACGCGATGCGCGCGCGCCAGTTTTTCATTTCCACGCTTAAAGAAGCGCCGGCTGATGCCGAGGTGCTCAGTCATTCGCTGATGCTGCGCGCCGGGATGATCCGGCGCCTGGCAGCAGGCATCTACACGTACATGCCGATCGTTTTGCGCTCGATCCGAAAAATCGAAGCCATCATTCGCGAAGAGATGAACCGCTCCGGCGCGGTGGAACTACTGATGCCGGTCGTGCAGCCGGCGGAGCTCTGGATCGAATCGGGCCGGTGGCAGAAGATGGGGCCGGAACTGTTGCGGCTGAAAGACCGGCACGAGCGCGACTTTATCGTGCAGCCGACGAGCGAAGAAGTGATTGCGGATATCGTGCGCGAGCTGATTGGCAGTTACAAGCAACTGCCGGTTAACTTTTATCACATTCAAACCAAGTTCCGCGACGAGCGGCGGCCACGGTTCGGCGTGATGCGCGGACGCGAGTTCACGATGAAGGACGCGTACTCGTTCGATCGCGATGAAGCAGGTGCGCGTAGAAGTTATCAGGCGATGTATGACGCGTATGTGCGAATCTTCCAGCGCATGGGGTTGAAGTTTCGTGCGGTAGCGGCGGACACCGGCACCATCGGTGGCACCGCAAGCCACGAGTTTCAGGTGATTGCCGATACCGGCGAAGATGCAATTGCGTATTGCCCGACCTCGGACTACGCCGCCAATGTCGAAATGGCGGAGGCGTTGCCGTTGATTGACAAACGCTCAGCACCGGAGGAAGAACTGCGCAAGACGCCAACGCCCGGCAAGGAAAGGTGCGAAGACGTGGCAGAGTTGCTCGGGCTTCCGCTCACGCGAACCGTCAAATCCATCGTGCTTGCGGTCGATGACCCGGAATCCAGCCCTGCACGCATCTGGCTGGTACTGATCCGCGGTGACCACGAACTAAACGAAGTCAAGGTCAGCAAAGTGCCTGGGTTAAATGGTGGATTTCGCTTCGCAACCGAAGCGGAGATCCTGCAACACTTCGGATGCAGGCCCGGCTACCTGGGGCCGATCGGCACGTTGAAACCAGTGACGGTCGTCGCCGATCGGACCGTCGCCAACATGAGCGATTTCGTCACGGGCGCGAATGCCGAAGACTTTCACTTCACCGGCGTCAACTGGGGGCGCGATCTGGGCGAGCCGATCGTCGCCGACGTGCGCAGCGTGGTCGCGGGCGATCCGTCGCCGGACGGCAACGGTGTGCTGGCGATCCAACGGGGCATTGAGGTGGGGCAAGTGTTTGCAGGATTGCCATATCCGGAAAGCATGAATGTTCGATTCACCGACGAGGCTGGCAAGTCGCAGACAATGGTGATGGGATGCTACGGAATCGGCGTGACGCGCCTACTGGGCGCAGTGATCGAGCAGAATCACGATGACAAGGGCATCGTGTGGCCTGATGCGATCGCGCCGTTTTCAGTGGTGCTGACCCCGATCGGCTACGGCAAGTCCGAACAGGTACGGCAGGTGGCCGACCAGTTGTATGCGCAACTGCAATCGTCGGGCGTTGACGTGCTGCTCGATGATCGTGATGAGCGTCCCGGTGTGATGTTTGCGGAAATGGAGCTGATCGGCGTTCCACACCGGATCACGGTCGGCGAACGCGGTCTGAAGGAAGGCAACGTCGAGTACGTTAATCGTCGCTCGATGCAAACGACGTCGATTCCGATTGCCGAAGCATTCTCTTTCGTGCGAACGCAGTTGGACATTCCTAGTGCATCCGCCTGACATATTGCGCCGGCGCATGTTGATGGCGGGCGGTGTGGCTGTCGCTGCGCCGCTGTTGATCCCGTCCGCGGTCCGGGCGGGAGCACAGCAGTACGAGCCGATGGCTGACGCGGTGCGGATCGCGCTCGCTGCTCAGATCGCTGATACGCGCCCCCCAGCGCGGCGCTTCGACAAAATCGAAGAGCGCATTGCCTATCTGGCGTGGGTAGGCGAGATGTCGGAGCGGCTTGGCAACAAGGTAGGCGACTACGCGGCGCGCGTCGAATTCCTCAAGACGCTCGATTACGAAGCCAAGCGCGCCGGTTTGGATCGGCAGCTAGTACTTGCGCTGATCCAGATCGAAAGCAACTTCCGCAAGTATGCGATTTCGATCGCGGGCGCGCGCGGGCTGATGCAGGTGATGCCGTTTTGGACGCGGGTGATTGGCGACGGTGAATCGCGCCATCTCTTTTCGATGGCCACGAACTTGCGATACGGCACCGTAATCCTCCGTCACTACCTCGACATCGAACGAGGAGATTTGTTCATGGCGCTCGGCCGCTACAACGGCAGCCGTGGGCGGGCGGGCTATCCCGACTCGATACTCGCAGCCTGGAAAAACCGCTGGACCTATGAAGCAACGCCAGGCGAGCAAACGGCCCCGAACCCCCGCGTTGGGTGAGTTGAAGAACGTTGCGCGCGGCGACGGTATCGCGCGCAGGATCTACGCTAACGCGGCATGCCCGGCAGGCCCTTCAAGGCGCCAAGCCCTCGCATCATCTTCGCAAGCCCTCCCTTTTTCATCTGCTTCATCATTGCCTGCATCTGATCGAACTGCTTCAGCATTCGGTTGACTTCCTGCACCGGAACACCGGCACCGGCAGCAATGCGCCGTTTGCGAGAGGCTTTGATCAACTCGGGTTTTGCGCGCTCTGCGGCGGTCATCGAATTGATGATGCCTTCTGTGCGGCGGATCTGTTTTTCCTGCACATCAGCGTTCACTTGACCGGCCGCTTCCGCAAGCTGCGCTGGAAGCTTGTCAAGCATGCTCGATAGCCCGCCCATCTTCCGCATTTGCATGATCTGTTCTTTGAAATCGTTCAGATCAAACCGCTCGCCCGATTGCATACGCTTGGCAAACTTCTGCGCGCTTGCCTGATCGACTGATTTTTGAACGTCTTGGACCAATGAGACGATGTCGCCCATGCCAAGAATGCGACTTGCCATTCGATCGGGTGAAAACGGCTCGAGACCATCGAGCTTTTCACCCACGCCGACAAACTTGATCGGCTTGCCGGTCACGTGCCGAACGGATAACGCGGCGCCGCCGCGCGAATCGCCATCGAGCTTGGTCAGGATGACACCGGTCAACGGTAGGCGATCGGCAAACACTTTGGCGGTTGCAACCGCGTCCTGTCCGAGCATCGCGTCGACGACGAACAGCGTCTCGATCGGATTTAACCGCGCTTCGAGCGCTGAGACCTCCTGCATCATCGCTTCGTCGATCGCGAGGCGGCCCGCGGTGTCGACGATCAGCACGTCGAAGTAATGGCGCTTGGCGTGGTCGATCGCGCGCGCGGCAATATCAATCGGTTGATCACCAATCGCTGATTCGAAAAATTGCGCGCCAGCTTGCTCCGCCACCATCTTGAGTTGTTCGATCGCGGCGGGCCGATAGACGTCCGTCGACACTGCCAAGACTTTCTTGTTGCGCTCAGCTTTCAGCCAGCGCGCGAGCTTTCCCGCAGTGGTGGTCTTCCCAGCGCCCTGCAAGCCCGCTAGCAGGATCACCGCCGGCGGTTGCGTTGCCAGATTTAGTTGGCGCTGCTTGTCGTCGAGATCACCCCCCATTAGGGTGGTTAGCTCGCGCTGCACGACGCCCACCAACGCCTGGCCTGGCGTCAAACTGCCGATCACGTCTTCGCCGAGCGCTTTTTCCCTAATGCGGGCGATGAAATCGCGCACGACCGGCAGTGCGACATCGGCCTCGAGCAGCGCGACGCGTACTTCGCGCAGCATCGCCTGCATATTTTCTTCGGTCAGGCGCGCCTCACCACGCATCGTCTTAACGACACGCGCGAGTCTGGTAGTCAGTTGATCAAGCATCGAAAAAGGAAGCGAATTTCGCCTTATGCGCAGAGGAAAGACTCAATAGCTGCATGGTATAAAGATTCATGCAGTTGCGCTTCGAGTGGCTCGCATTGTACGTGGCCGTCGCCGCGCTTTACCTGCTTCTCGCATGGCGCGAATGGACCGGTCAGCGTCCAGACTCCGAACGCGCGCCACTGTGGCCCGGTGTTGTTCTGGCCTTGGCGCTCGTGCTGCACGGCACGTTGCTTTTGCACGGCATGTTCGAAAACGGGGAATTGCGCTTCGGCTTTGCACACGCGCTTTCTGCCACGCTTTGGATCACAGCCTTGATCGTGTGTGTCGAGACGATGTTCTCGCCATCAAGAGGGATGTTCTTGTTAGTGCTGCCATTGGCGGCCATTGCAACTTTGCTGCCGGCACTGTTCCCGGGCGCAATTGTCGGCAGGTCGAGCGGGGCGCCTTTGTTCCAGGTCCATCTGCTGCTGGCGATTCTCGCCTACAGCTTGCTCACGATCGCTGCGATCCATGCGTTGCTGATGGCGACGATGGAGCGTCGGTTGCACGGGGAAGCCGCCGCAGGGTCGGGTCGGCTCGCGTTTGTCATCGATCGACTTCCACCATTGCTGGCAATGGAGGGCGTGTTGTTCCGCCTGATCACAGTGGGATTTATCTTGCTGACTGCGACGCTCGTCAGCGGCATTTTCTTTTCAGAGCAACTGTTCGGCAGACCGCTGCGGTTCGATCACAAGACTGTATTTGCCGTCGCCTCCTGGATCGTATTCGCCGGTTTATTGCTGGGGCGCATGGTGTTTGGCTGGCGCGGGCGCACCGCGCTGCGGTGGACTCTAACGGGATTTGCAATGTTGATGTTGGCGTATGTTGGCAGTCATTTTGTACTCGAAGTGCTGCTGCAGAGAGTCTGAGCGATGAGTCGGATCGTGTTTTTTGTACTGCTTGCGCTGGCGATTTATCTTGTCTGGCGGCTGCTGCAAAAAAAGCAACTACCACCAGGCGGCGCTGATTCCAGCGTGGCTCGTCTACCGATGGTCAGCTGCGCCACGTGCGGCCTGCACGTCCCGCGCGAAGAAGCGCTGATGCAGGATGAGCGTTACTTCTGCTGCGAGGAACATCGCCGGGCGATGCCGCCACCGCGCGAATAAATGTGGCGAATCATTCTGTTTCGCGCCTAATGAACGCCTCCGATACGTCGATCCAATCGGTCGAGTTGCCGCTGGACGGCAAGCCGCTTGGCGAGGAAGAAACGCCTTGGCGCGCATTGGAATATTTTGCCAGCACTCGCGTGATCGTCGCCGCCGCGCTCGTGTTTGCCAGTGCGGCCTTTGGACCGCGCCCGATGGGAGTCAGCGGTGCCACGGGGTCGACACTCGCGACGTCGTTGTCGTATTTTGCATTCGCCGCGTTGTTCGCCGGTCTTTCGCTTTACTTGCACCGGCGCTTTCTGGCGCAGGTGATCGGGCAACTGGTACTCGATTTTGTCGTTATCACGTTGCTGGTGGTTAGCAGCGGTGGAGTTGCATCTGGGTGGGTGATCTTGTTTCTGCTGCCGCTAGCCGGCGCCTCGTTGTTGTTGTCGTCAACGCTTGTATTTTTCGTGTGCGCCGTCGCCGTGCTGGCAATCCTGATCGATGCCGGGTTGCGCACGCTGTCGGTGGACGGGTCCGATCCCTTGCTCTTTCAAGCAGGCCTTTATGGTGCCGCGCTATTTGCGGTCACTGCGCTACTGCGCGCGCTGAGTTCGAGACTGGCGAGCCAGGAGCGCTTGGCCCGCTCGCGTGGCCGCGACCTTCAAAATCAGCTCGCGATCAACCGGCTGGTGATTGCACAGATGCAACAGGGCGTGATCGTCGTGGATCCGGCAACTCAGGTGCGCGCCAATAACCGCGCCGCTCGTCGCATGTTGGGACTCGAACCCTCAGCACAGCTCACTGGCGTTCGGTTGAAGGACGTTCCTGCTGCCAGCGCGCTCGCGGAAGCCTTCATACGCTGGGTCGATGCCGGGCGCAGCGAGGGCGCGTGGTCGAACACAGTGATGGCCGGCACAGACGCGGCGACGAGCCCGCTGATCGAATCGCGCATGCGCGCTCGCTTTGCGCGGCCGACATCGGGCTCTGACGAGGAGTTTGTCATTTTCATCGAGGACGTACGCGACGTCGAAGATCGTGCCCAGCAACTGAAGCTCGCCGCGATGGGCCGCCTGACGGCGTCGATCGCGCATGAGATTCGTAATCCGCTTGCTGCGATCAGCCACGCTGGCCAGTTGATGGGCGAGGACAGCGCAGATCCACTACTAAAGCGCTTGGCGGGTATCGTGCGTGAGAATACTCAGCGTCTTAACCGGCTTGTCGAGGACGTGTTGAGGGTGGCTCGCCGCGAGCCCCCGCTGGGCGACGAAATCGATATCAACGAATTCGTACAGCAGTTCATGACCGAGTTCATCCGAGACCGGGCGCTTGCTCCGACAACGATTCAACTCGAAGCCGAAGCTGGACTGCGCGTGAAATTCGAGCAATCACATCTGCGCCAGGTACTTTATAACCTTGTCGACAATGCGCTGCGTTATGCGACAGGAGGCGCGAAGTCAGTCAGGATACTGATCGAGCGTGCGCCCGAGCAGGATCGCGCGCAGTTGTGGGTGTTCGATGACGGCGCAGGTGTACCGGCCGATGCGCGAGCCGCATTGTTCGAGCCGTTTTTCACAACGCGCACACAGGGAACCGGCCTTGGGCTCTATCTGGCGCGCGAGTTTTGCGTTACGAATCGTGCGGTTCTGTCGTATTCATCCCGGCGCGAAGTCGACGGTTCGTCAAGCGACGGGTTTTTGCTTCGATTTGGAGGAGGCGCACTGGTGGGTAACGAACAGCAGGGCTTTCTTGACACGCTGCCTATTCACTAGGTGAGTGTTATGAGAGTTAATGAGCCTTGAGCGATAACCGCCCCAAATGAACCCGTCCGTAGGCTCCGAACCCTCGCCGGCTGCGCCGATGCAGCGCAGGTTGCCGGCGGTACTCGTCGTTGATGACGAAGCGGATCTACGCGAGCTCTTGTCGTTGACGCTGGTCCGGCTTGGGCTCGACGTCGATACGGCAGAATCGGTCAGCGCTGCGCGCGAGTTACTTGCGCACAATGCGTACGCGCTGTGCCTGACTGACATGCGGCTGCCCGATGGCACCGGCCTCGATCTGGTGCGGCACGTGTCGGCATCGGCCGGTCCGCCAATCGCCGTGATCACTGCTTACGGTAGCGCTGAAAATGCGGTAGCGGCGTTAAAGGCGGGTGCATTTGATTATCTGACTAAGCCCGTTGATATTAATCAGTTGCGCATGCTGGTTCGCTCGGCGGTGCGCGAGTCGCCCGTCGCTGCCGATACTTCCGGCGCACCAAGCTTGATCGGCGCTAGTTCATTGGCGCGCTTGACCGGCGATACGCCTGTAATGCAGCAGATGCGGGCAATGATCAGCCGGCTCGCGCGCAGCATGGCGCCAGTGGCTATTCGCGGCGAATCAGGTAGCGGCAAGGAGCTTGCGGCCCGCGCCATTCACGACTCTTCGAGCCGAAGCCAGCAACCATTTATAGCGGTCAATTGCGGCGCAATCCCGGAGACACTGATGGAGGCCGAATTCTTCGGTTATCGCAAGGGTGCCTTTACCGGTGCCGAGCGCGATCGGGAAGGATTCTTTCAGGCCGCCGCAGGCGGAACCCTTTTCCTGGATGAAGTGGCCGAGTTGCCACTGGCGATGCAGGTCAAATTGTTGCGCGCGATCCAGGAGCGCAGAGTGCGCAAGGTGGGCGCGTCAGTGGAAGAGCCGGTGGACGTTCGGCTCGTCAGTGCGACGCATCAGGACCTGGGCGCACTCGTTACCGCCGGAAGATTTAGGCAGGATTTGTTTTATCGTCTGAATGTGATCGAGCTGCGCGTTCCCGGATTGCGTGAACGATTGGATGACATTCCGGTGCTCGCCGAGTCAATATTGGCGCGCATCTCCGAGCGCGCAAACTCGCGACGCGCGCATTTGTCGCCGGCCGCCGCCACAGCGCTGAAGCGATATCGGTTCCCGGGCAATGTGCGCGAGCTCGAAAATATTCTCGAGCGCGCCGTCGCGCTCGCCGTCGACGACGTATTAATGGCAGACGATCTGATGCTGCCGAACGCGGAGCTCGATGCGCCGATGGAGGCGGAGACGATTTCGGTGGACGAAGCGACCGTGCCGCTGCCCGAACCCGCTGAAGATCTCTCAACTCCCGCAGTTTTGGATTTTCAGGTCGTTGATGGAGTTCCGACCTCGTTGGGCGCGTATCTCGATTCGCTGGAGCGCGATGCGATTCGCTGCGCCCTTGCCAAGACGCGGTACAACCGCACCGCCGCTGCGCAGCTACTTGGTATCACGTTTCGGCAACTCCGCTACCGGATGCAACGGCTCGGTATCAAGTGATTGTCTGTGCCGACGGCTGGCTAGAAGGTGTCTGTCGCATCGATTCGCCTAACTTTGATGCGCGACCGCCAGGCTGCGCGATCGTGCTGATCGTCGTCCACAACATCAGCCTGCCGCCCGGTAATTACGGAGGTGGCCATATATCGCGACTGTTCACCAATACGCTGGAGGTTTCCGCCGATCCTTATTTCGCGCAGGTGGCCGGTTTGAACGTGTCGGCGCACGTCTTGATCGAGCGCGATGGCCGGGTGACGCAATACGTCTCTTTCGCTGACCGAGCATGGCATGCGGGCGTTTCACAATTCGATGGTCGCATTGCATGCAACGACTTTTCAGTCGGCATCGAGCTTGAGGGAACCGATTTCGAGGCGTTTGCCGATGCGCAGTATGCGGCGCTGAACTCAGTCATCGGTGCGTTGCTGGCTGTGTACCCAATCGAAGCGGTGCGCGGCCACGCCGATATCGCACCCGATCGAAAGACCGATCCCGGTCCGTTTTTCGACTGGCGTCGAGTCGAGCTCCCGTCAAGCGTTTCCACTCCGTCGGCCTGATTTTTTTCTTTGCCGGAACGGCGCAACGTATCTTCGATGCGATGCGCCATCAACATATGTTGAGTTTCAAAAATTCTGCGCATATGATGCGCACACTATTCGTAGTGACGTATCGACGAGTACATACAAGATGTTGTACACCTTTGCCGAAGTGAGATTTGCGCGGGCACCGTTGTGGGCTCGATCAGCAAGGCGGTGTGCGGCATTTGGAGCGCAGTGTGCTGATCAGCGGCAGGCTTGGCGTTGACGTCAGCGACTAGAACTAGTGGTGTCTGCACAGACGACGTGCCATCGAGCGGACGAGATTTCGTTTTGCGTCGGGGGATGTAGCGGATGCAGGCCGCAATTCGACTTGGGGGTGACATGCAGTTTCAGGAAATAGCGGCGCAGGGGGCCGCGCCCGGGGGCGCTGCTGCGGCAAGCGCCCATGAGTTTTCGCAAGAGGTCAGGCCGGGTGTTGTGGGGATCAGCGCCGTCAATGCGACATCGTTTGGTGATTACAAGGTCATTCGTCGCAACGGGTCGGTCGTTTCGTTCGAGCCTTCGAAGATTGCGGTGGCGATGACTAAGGCGTTCATCGCGGTGCGCGGTGGTCAAGGAGCGGGCTCCGCCGCTGTGCGCGAGCAGGTGGAAAAACTGACCGATGGCACAGTGCGCGCGCTGCTGCGGCGTCTACCCGCCGGCGGTACCTTTCATATAGAGGACGTTCAGGACCAGGTGGAGCTGTCGCTGATGCGCGACGGCGCACATGATGTCGCACGTTCTTATGTGTTGTATCGCGAGAAGCGCTCGCAAGAGCGCGCGAAGGATGCAACGCGCGCGGGTCCAACAGCACCGAAGCTGTCGATGCTCGAAAACGGGGTGCGAGTCCCGCTGGACATGCCTCGGGTCGAAGCCATCGTTCGCGCTGCGTGCGACGGACTGACCGACTATGTGACGCCGGACGCTGTGTTGTCGGAAACGGTCAAGAATCTGTACGACGGGGTTCCGCTTGACGAGGTTTACAAGTCAGCCATTTTGGCGGCACGCGCCCTGATCGAAAAGGATCCCGCGTATTCACAAGTCACCGCGCGGCTACTGCTGCACACGGTGCGGCGCGAAGTGCTGGGTGAAGAGGTCACGCAACCCGAAATGCAGGCGCGTTATGCCGACGTCTTCCCGCGTCTGCTCAAACACGGCATTAGCGCCGGGTTGCTGGACGAGCGGCTGGGCCAGTTCGATCTGAAGCGCCTCGGGGCCGCGCTCGATGCGCGCCGCGATTTGAACTTCAATTACCTCGGGCTGCAAACGCTGTACGACCGTTACTTCCTGCACCACGACGGCCGCCGGTTTGAGTTACCGCAAGTATTTTTTATGCGGGTCGCCATGGGGCTCGCCCTCAACGAGATTGAGAGAGAAACGCGCGCGATCGAGTTCTACGAGGTGCTGTCGAGCTTCGATTTCATGAGCTCCACTCCGACCCTGTTCAACTCGGGCACGCGGCATTCGCAGCTTTCATCGTGTTACCTGTCGACGGTCGGCGACGATCTGGACGGGATTTACGAGGCGATCAAGGAAAACGCGCTGCTGGCTAAGTACGCGGGTGGATTGGGCAACGACTGGACGCCGGTCCGTGCACTTGGCAGCCACATCAAAGGGACCAATGGTAAGAGCCAAGGGGTCGTGCCGTTCCTGAAAGTGGTCAACGACACGGCAGTTGCGGTGAACCAGGGTGGTAAGCGCAAGGGCGCTGTGTGTTGCTACCTCGAAACCTGGCACCTGGACATTGAAGAGTTTCTCGAGCTGCGTAAGAACACAGGCGACGACCGCCGGCGCACGCACGACATGAATACCGCGAACTGGATTCCCGATCTGTTCATGAAGCGCGTGTTCGAAGGCGGCGAGTGGACGCTGTTTTCGCCGTCAGACTGTCCGGACCTGCACGATCGCACAGGCCGCTCGTTCGAGGAAGCGTACGTGCGTTACGAGGAAAAGGCCGCGCGCGGTGAACTGAAGCTCTTCAAGAGAGTCGCGGCACAGGCGTTGTGGCGAAAGATGCTTTCAATGCTGTTTGAGACCGGGCACCCCTGGATCACGTTCAAGGACGCGTGCAACCTGCGCTCACCGCAACAACACGCCGGTACGATCCATAGTTCCAACCTGTGTACCGAAATTACGCTGAACACATCGGACACGGAAATTGCTGTCTGCAATCTCGGCTCGGTCAACCTGCCCGCTCATATGAAGAGGGCGGAGGAAGGCCGCTATGAGCTCGACCACGTAAAACTGAAGAAGACGATCCGCATAGCGATGCGGATGCTGGACAACGTGATCGACATCAATTACTACGCCGTCAACAAGGCGCGTAATTCGAACGTCAAGCATCGTCCGGTCGGTCTCGGCATCATGGGCTTTCAGAACTGCCTGCACATGATGCGTGTGCCTTATGCATCGAACGAAGCAGTCGAGTTCGCGGATCGCAGCACGGAAGCTACCTGCTACTACGCGTACTGGGCATCGACCGAGCTCGCGGAGGAACGTGGCCAGTATTCATCGTTCGCCGGGTCGTTGTGGGACCGCGGTATCTTGCCGCAGGACTCGCTGGAGCTGCTGAGGGAACAGCGCGGCCACCTAAAAGGAGAGGGCGCCCTCTCGCTGGTCGAAGTCGACACCAGTTCGTCCATGGACTGGAGTGCTTTGCGCGACCGCATTAAGCAACATGGCATGCGCAATTCGAACTGCGTCGCGATTGCGCCGACAGCCACCATTTCGAACATCGTCGGCGTTGACGCCTGCATCGAGCCGACGTTTCAGAACCTGTTCGTCAAGTCGAACCTGTCGGGTGAATTTACCGTCGTTAACGAATACCTAGTGCGCGACCTAAAAGCCCTTGGCGTGTGGGACGAAGTGATGGTGCACGAGTTGAAGTACTACGACGGCTCGCTCGCCAAGAGCGAGCGGGTACCGGCCGAAGTGCGGCAGCTGTACGCAACCGCCTTTGAAGTCGATCCGACCTGGCTGATCGAATGTGCCGCACGGCGCCAGAAGTGGATCGATCAAGCACAGTCGCTCAATATATATATGGGGGGCGTTTCGGGCAGGAAGCTCGACGAGACCTATCGGCTCGCTTGGCGGCGCGGGCTGAAAACCACGTATTACCTGCGCACGGTGGGCGCGACGCATGCCGAGAAGTCGACCACCCACACCGGCCAGTTAAATGCAGTTCCCACGGACACGCTGGTCAGCGGTGCGAAATTGGACGGCCAGGCTTGCATGCTGAAGCCAGGCGACGCTGCATTTTCCGAATGCGAGGCATGCCAATGAGCGTGCTTGCGTGGGAGGAGAACGTTGCGGCGGTGCCGGCGGTCGCGCTGGGGCTGCGAGAAAGCAATGTTGCATCGGTCGAGCGCGGTTGCTCCGGAGCTGCGCCGGGTCAACGTGGCTGACAAGCGAATCATCAACGGCCGCACCGACGTCAATCAGCTTGTCCCGTTCAAATACAAATGGGCCTGGGAAAAATACCTTTCTACCTGCGCCAATCATTGGATGCCGCAGGAAGTGAATATGTCGCGCGACATTGCGCTGTGGAAAGACCCAAACGGGCTCACCGACGACGAGCGCCGTCTGGTCAAGCGCAATCTAGGCTTCTTCGTCACCGCCGACTCGCTTGCCGCCAATAACATCGTGCTCGGCACGTATCGCCACATTACGGCGCCTGAGTGTCGCCAGTTTCTGCTGCGGCAGGCGTTCGAGGAGGCGATTCATACGCATGCCTATCAGTACATCGTTGAATCCCTAGGGCTTGAGGAGGGCGAGATATTCAACGCCTACCACGAGGTCGGATCGATTCGGGACAAGGACGAGTTCCTGATCCCGTTTATCGACACTTTGACGGACCCGCACTTCACCACCGGCACGACCGAGAGTGACCAGGCGCTGCTGAAAAGCCTGATCGTCTTTGCATGCCTGATGGAAGGTCTGTTCTTCTACGTCGGCTTCACGCAGATCCTGGCGCTCGGGCGGCAAAACAAGATGACCGGTGCTGCCGAGCAGTACCAGTACATCCTTCGCGACGAGTCGATGCACTGCAATTTCGGCATCGACCTGATCAATCAGATCAAGCTCGAGAACCCGCAGCTATGGACGGTGCCGTTCCGCGAGGAAGTGCGCGCGCTGTTCCGCAAGGCGGTTGACCTCGAATACGCGTACGCCGAGGACACAATGCCGCGCGGAGTCCTCGGGCTCAATGCGCCGATGTTCAAAGGCTATCTGCGGTTCATCGCCAATCGCCGCGCGCAGCAGATCGGCATCGAAACGTTGTTCCGGCAGGAAGAGAACCCGTTTCCATGGATGAGCGAGATGATCGATCTGAAAAAGGAGCGCAACTTTTTCGAAACGCGCGTGCTTGAGTATCAAAGCGGGGGTGCATTGAGTTGGGACTAGCGTGATCAGATGAAGCGCAACGAACTCGAGCGAACAACGTTGAACGTTCGAACAGTGGAACAAATCGCACACAAATCGATGTTCACTGCAAAAAATTCTTGCGATGAAATTATTTTGCGCGTAAAACGCGATCCATTGTTTAACTGTTCAATCGGTTTGTTATCGGCAGTGTTTAACAGACGACGATTGATCACTGAATTGACTACGCAACCACACAGTTCAAGAGCACCTACGCAAACTGGCGCCAAGACATCCCGGTCTTGTGGCTCTTTTTCCTCTGCAACTCTCGATCATCTAGACGCCGGCTATGTTCCGGCGTTTTTCCTGCGCGCGCGTCTTGTTCGCGCGCGCCGTGCCGAATTCATCAGCGTCAGCGGTCAGTGCGCTGCCCGTTCCGCGCATTTCTCGGATTTGCGGAAACACAAACGCATTTCTGGGGGTGTCGCGGCGACAGAGCATCTGCATGCGCCGATGAATAGCCCGACGGGTTCTGCCTTTATGGCGGCCCAGCGGGTTTCCTTCTCAACCTCCGCACTAACGTGCATCGAAGGAGATTCATCATGGCTATGAAGAAAAAAGCGAAAAAAGCAGCGAAGAAATCAGCGAAGAAATCAGGCAAAAAAGCTTCCAAAAAGCGGCGACCAGCAGCCAAGAAAGCTGCTAAGAAGTCGACTAAGAAGCGTGCAGCCAAGAAGAAGGCTGCAAAAAAAAAAGTAGCTAGGAAAGTTGCTAAGAAGTCGGCGAAGAAGTCAGGTAAGAAATCGGCGAAGAAGGCAAAGAAGCGGGCAGCGCCTAAGAAGGCTGTGAAAAAGTCAGCCGTGCGCAGACCTGCTCCGATGCCGAGGACCGCACCGCGGCCCGCTTCGATGCCGACACCGGCCGCTCCGTCGACCGCCGCTGCACCTGGTGCGAAGACCGCACTGAATCCCGCAGCAGCGTGGCCCTTCCCGACGGGCAGCCGGCCTTAGCAAGCGTTTTAAAATTGCCTTTTGGCAAGGGCGCTGTAGCCGGCGCCCTTTTTCTTTTGTTCTGCCTCTCACTGCGCGTGCATGCGGCACCGGCCGCTTAGAATCCGGTCTGATCGCTTTTCTTCCATTGCGAAGCCTGCATGCTGCTGATCGACATCGCTCGGTTTCTGCTTGACGTTCTCGGTTCATTGCTCGTGGGCTTGCTGATCCTGCGCGTTTGGATTCATGCGATCGGGATGCCAGGACGCAACCCGGTAGTGCAGTTTGTTGTCGCACTCACCAGTTGGCTGGTACGGCCGCTGCATCGACTGTTGCCTGCCCGCGGGCGAATCGATTGGGCATCGCTCGCGGCGGCGTTCCTGGTCACGCTGCTTGTGGTTTTCGTGATACGGCAGATCGTCGGCGCCGAGGTCGCATTTGAATTCGTGCTGCTGGCCGCGTCTGCGGCAGCTGATCGTGTGGGCGCTTAACGTCGTGGTGTGGATCACGATCATTTACGCGATTGTCAGCTGGATCAATCCGCATGCGCCGTTTGCGCCCGCGCTGGGCATGTTGCTGCGGCCATTACTTGCGCCGATTCAGCGCATCTTGCCTCCAGTCGGCGGCTTCGACTTGTCGCCGCTGGTGCTGCTGCTAGCTGTTTACGTGCTGCAGATGGTTGTCGCGAGAATTTGAATCACCAGGGCCTGTATCCGAACGCTTCGTTGAACCGTTCGGCAATCGAATTGCGATCGGCTGTGTGGTTCTGCCCGCCCGAGCGCTCGATTTTTATCGAACCCATCGTTGCCGCCAATTTGCCGGTGGTTTCCCAATCCATTTGTTGTGCAATGCCCACCAACAGTCCGGCCCGGTAAGCGTCACCGCAGCCCGTTGGATCGACTGGATCGCGTACGGGAGCGACAGGAATCTGCACAACCTTGCCATCGACGTGTATCTGAGACCCTGCGGCGCCGTGCGTGACGACCAGCGCGCGCACCTTGCGTGACAGCTCAGGAAGCGAGAGCTGGGTGCGGTCGCTCAGCATTTTGCCTTCGTAATCGTTGACCGTGACGTAGGTCGCGCGTTCGATAAACCAGCGGAGCTCTTCGCCGGAAAACATCGGCAAACCTTGGCCGGGATCGAACACAAAAGGGATGCCGTGCTCGGCGAATTGGGCCGCATGCCGCATCATCCCCTCGCGGCCGTCGGGAGCGACGATGCCAAGCTTGATCGAACCATCGCTCGGAATCGTATTTCGATGCGAATCGGACATCGCACCGGGGTGAAACGCGGTGATCTGATTGTTATCGGCGTCGGTCGTGATGAATGCCTGCGCCGTAAAGCTGCCGTCGATCTTGAGGACGAAGCGCCGGCTGATTTGTAGCCGATCGAGACGGTCCAAGTAGGGCTGCGCGTCATCGCCGACCGTGGCCATCGGCCACGCCTGTCCGTCGAGCAGTTTGACGTTGTAAGCAATGTTGCCGGCACAGCCCCCGAACTCACGCCGCAGTTGCGGGACGAGAAACGAAACGTTGAGAATGTGCACCTGGTGCGGAAGAATATGGTCGGCAAAGCGACCGGGAAACACCATGATCGAGTCATACGCGATCGAACCGCAGATCAATAGGCTCACGGCGGCGCCTTGAGGTTCTCGGATGGGCTGTTAGAAAGACGGGTGGCTAGATAAAAAACGGATAAACCAGAAATCCGGCGGCCTGCACCCCGCGCGCTTCAAAGAACAAGCGAATCGTGTAGTCGCTGCCGCTTCCCAAGCCGTCTTCAATGCGCGACGACGGTTCGCCAGCAGCGGCAAGGTAATCGGCTGGCGTGAACACCTTGCGTGCGATCGGCCGGTTGAGTGAATCGGTCAGCGTAACCTCGACGGCGGGCAACGCTTGCCTGAACCCGGCGCGGTTTCGAATTACGGCGGTGAGTTCGAGCACGTCGGTGCCAGGGATCGTTTGCAGCTCGCTGCCAATCACCGCCAGCTGATCGACTTGGGTCGGCCATCCCACTGTGCATCCAAACACTGCGCACAACTGCAGCAGCGCATTGCGCGCCTGCGGAGCACGTGCCAGCAGGTCGGCGCGATAGATAACGGCAAGCTGCACGGCGATTAACGCGGCAAGCAGCAACGAACCGCCGCCGAAGATAATCGAGAAGCCGCGCCGCGTCCGCGATTGATTGCTGCGGATGAACTCAGGCTCTTCTTCGACTACGGGGACCCGCGTAGCCGGCGCCGGATGCGCTTCGGTTTCCCTCGGCAATGCGGCGAGCTCGATGACTTCGATGCCGTCGACGATGGATGAAGCATCAACCCGCTCGCGGCCCCCGGGCGCAATCAAAGTTGGAACACCAAGAACCGCTTCGGCTTGCTCCTGAAACGCGCGCTCGCGTTTGGCTCGAGCGTCGCGCTTCGCGTCGCCTTCTTTACGATCAGCCGACGCTGCCGGTAACGGCGACGAGCGGCGCAACGACGCGTTAGCCAGCGTCGCGGGCGCAGTCGGCGCGATGCGCAGCGTCGTGGCAGGTCCGAGCGTATGCCTGCTCGGGCCGGTGGTGGCGGGTGCCGGACGTGTGCGCGGGCCCCGACGCGTAGGTGCGGGCACAGGTGAAGCGGGGGGCTCGGTGCGGGAGTTGCGCGGAGTTGGACTTGCCGCCGACTTGGGCAAAGGTTGAGTCAGCGCTGTGATGGTGCGTGTTTGTGCCAATGCGGCGTCGTCAACGTAGGTCAGACTGCCGATCGCGTCGAACACGGCGCGGCATTGGCCGCAACGGACCAGTCCACCGCGCAGTTTGAGTTGATCGGCAACCACTCGAAACAACGCGGCGCACTGGGGGCATTTGGTGGCGAGCGCCATACGCTAGCGAGTTCCCACCAGGCACACCCATCCGTCGTCCGCCCGCCAGACCTCGAGTGGCAGCGTGGCGTCGGCGTCTCGGTACACGGCAATCACTTCGTCGGCCTGCCGCTCGAGAACTCCGGACAGCACCAGTGAACCGCGCGGTGCGACACGGGCGGCCAGAGCAGGTGCCAGCAGCTTCAGCGGATTCGAAAGAATGTTGGCTAGCACGACGTCGAAGGTGATTGTGCTCTGGCTTAATCCGTGCGAGTCAGTGTAACTGGCGTCGACGCCGTTCGCGCGCGAGTTCGCGCGTGCGGCCACGAGCGCGTGGGGATCGATGTCGACTCCCATCACAACGCCTGCGCCGAGCTTTGCGGCGGCAATTGCCAGAATTCCCGATCCGCATCCGTAGTCGAGCACACTGGCTCCGGGCGAAAGTGTCGCGTCCAGCCACGCCAGGCACAGCTGTGTCGTCGGATGCGTGCCGGTGCCGAATGCGACTCCCGGATCCAGCCGCACGACCAGCGCTTGCTCGTCCGGCGGCTGATGCCAGCTGGGAACAATCCAAAGCCGCTCGCTAATTCGCGTCGGCGCAAACTGCGACTGCGTTTCACGCACCCAGTCCGTGTCCCGTACCGGCATCCTGAGTCTCGATCACAGCCGCAATTTGGGTCGCTTCACATGCCGCTTTGATCATCGCGTCGGCGCCATCGTGTTCTGCCAGCACGCGTAGCCGGCTTCGTGCCCACGCCTGTCTGGCGGGCTCGAAACCCGGCTCTCCATAAAGCGGTTGTTCATCAACACCGCCAGCGCTCGCATCTTCGATCGACACCGACAAGGCGCCGTATTCGAGCAGCGCGTCGGCCAATGTTTCTGCCGCGTTGTCGGCAGTCAGCGTGATTTCGACCAGCACGACCGCGCTACGCAAGATGCCGCGCCGCCAGCCTCTTTTCCAGATAGTGGATGCTGGTGCCGCCGAGCACGAACTTTTCGTCGATCAAGAGCTCGCGATGCAGCGGTATGTTGGTCTTGATGCCCTCGACCACCATTTCGGACATCGCAATGCGCATACGGGCCAGCGCCTGATTGCGCGTGTCGCCGTAGCAAATCACTTTGCCGATCATCGAGTCGTAATTTGGCGGAACGAAGTATCCGGTGTACGCGTGCGAGTCGACGCGAACGCCCGGCCCACCCGGCGGATGCCAGGCCGTGATCCGCCCCGGCGACGGTGTAAATCGCTCGGGATCCTCGGCGTTGATGCGGCATTCGATCGCGTGACCCTTTTGCTCGATGTCGCGTTGTCGCAGACGCAGCTTTTCGCCGGCGGCGACACGAATCTGTTCCTGGACGATGTCGATACCGGTCACCATCTCGGTCACCGGATGCTCGACCTGCACGCGCGTGTTCATTTCAATGAAATAGAACTCACCGCCCTCAAACAGAAACTCAAACGTGCCCGCGCCTCGATAGTTGAGCTTCTTGCACGCCTCTACGACCTTGTCGCCCATCTTGTCGATCATCCGGCGATTGATGCCGGGCGCGGGCGCTTCCTCGATCACTTTCTGGTGACGTCGCTGCATCGAGCAATCGCGTTCACCCAGCCACACCGCATTGCGATGCTGATCGGCCAGCACCTGAAACTCGATGTGCCGCGGATCCTCCAGGAATTTTTCCATGTACACGGCGGGGTTGCCGAACGCCGCATTGGCTTCCTGTCGGGTCATGCTGACGGCGTTGATGAGTGCCGCTTCGGTGTGCACTACCCGCATGCCGCGCCCACCGCCGCCGCCGGAGGCCTTGATGATGACCGGGTAACCGACCGCACGCGCAACCTTCACAATCTCACGCGGATCCTCCGCCAATGCGCCATTCGATCCGGGAACGGTCGGCACTCCTGCCGCCACCATAGCCTGCTTGGCCGATACCTTGTCACCCATTGCGCGAATCGATTCGGGGCGCGGACCGATAAAGCAAAAGCCGCTCTTTTCGACGCGCTCTGCGAAATCCGCGTTCTCCGATAGAAATCCGTAGCCAGGGTGTATCGCTTCCGCATCGGTCACTTCGGCCGCGCTGATAATCGCGGGAATATTCAGGTAGCTATCCTTCGATGCCGCCGGCCCGATGCAGACCGACTCGTCTGCGAGCTTGACGTACTTCGCATCGGTATCGGCTTCTGAGTGCACGACGACCGTACTGATTCCCATCTCGCGGCAAGCGCGCTGCACGCGAAGAGCAATCTCGCCGCGATTAGCGATCAGAATCTTTTTGAACATGGCCGCAGTGAAGTCCGCAGCGGAGCCGCCACGGAAGGTTCTTGTCGATCGTCTTATTCAATGATGAACAGCGGCTGGCCGTATTCCACCGGCTGACCGTTTTCGACCAGGATTTGCTTAACCGTGCCGCCGATCTCGGCTTCGATTTCATTCAGCAGCTTCATCGCTTCGATTATGCACAGCGTGTCACCCGGTTTGACTGATTGTCCGAGTTCTATGAACGACGCGGCGCCGGGACTCGGCGAGCGATAAAAAGTCCCGACCATCGGAGACTTGACGACGTGACCCTCTGGCTCGGGCGGCGCTGCTGTGCCATTTGCTGCGACTCCGAGCACAGTTGGTACCTGTACCGTCGTAGGCGCGGCGGCGGGTGCGGCCGGCGGAGGACTGAACTTCGCGATTCGAACGCGATCTTCGCCCTCAGTCACCTCCAGTTCGGCGATGCCCGAGTCTGCGACCAGGTCGATCAATGTTTTTAGTTTTCTTAGATCCATTGGCGATCGCTGAGTTAGGACGAAGGTGCCGCGTCTAGCGCAAAATCCAAAGCGTATCGGTACCCTGAAGCACCCAGCCCCACAATGGTTCCTACTGCGAGGTCAGCGAGGTACGACCGGTGCCGGAAGCTTTCGCGTTTGTGCAGGTTCGACAAGTGAACTTCTATGAAGCGCAACGAAACCGCAGCGAGTGCGTCGCGCAACGCAATGCTGGTGTGGGTGAACGCGCCCGCATTAATAATGATGAAATCGGTGCCGTCGGTGCGCGCCAGATGGATGCGATCGATTAGCGCACCCTCATGATTGGTTTGAAAAAACACGACTTGCGCATTTTTCTTTTGTGCGGCGGGGGCAAGTTCGCTTTCGATATCGGCCAGCGTCTGGCTGCCATACACTGCAGGCTCGCGCGTTCCGAGCAGATTCAGGTTAGGACCGTTGAGGACCAAAATGCGGCTAGCCACAGGGGTGCTCGACAAGGAACGGGGCAAGGCACATCGTCGCAGATCGAGGAATTTAGGCGAGAAAGGCGAAAGAAGCCGCGAAGTGTCCGCTTTTTAGGGGAGGCTGTCCAGCCCTTCGTAAGCGGCTAGACCGTCGAATGCTAGGCCCCGCTAGGTCTAAGACGCCGTCCCTTCAATGCGATTCTTCGATCAGTCGACGCACCGAATCGAGGTTGGCACGGCCGGCAGCCTCGATCGGATGCATATCCTCTTCGCTTGAGACGTCGCGTCTGTGGCGCGCCGCGATTCTGATCGCATCGCGCGCATAAATGTGTAATCGGACGCCGATCCGCTCCGGGCCTCTTGCCGGGACTCGCGGTTGGCGGTAAGACAAAGTTCAATCGCTCGAGCGCGGCGGGACGATCGCCCTCAGCATCGCCGTCATCGACGTCGAAATCGATGCCGAGGTTCATCAGGCGCAGTTCAACGTCCTTCGCGCTGTCGACGAACAACTGCAGATGGATATCCGAATGCTCGGTCGCGGTGCCATTTAATACCGCCCCGATCAGGTGCGGATCGAACTCTTGCAGTGTCTGCATCGTTTTGGCGGCGACGCTGCGCATCTCCGCGAGCAGAGCGCGATGCTGATCGCCACCAAAAAGCTTCAGATAGCGGCGCAATTCGTGCTCGACTTCGTGGTTGTCCGGCATCGTCGAGCGGCGCGCGTCTTCGCCGAGGATTTCCTGCACGGCGCGGCGCTTGGCTTGCGCGTACTCGCAGCCTTCTTCAGCGATCAAGCGTGCGGCTGTTGCTGCGAGTTCAGTTCTCAAGTCATGAGCAGCCATTCAGTGAGTTTATCGGCAGAATGCCGCCGTGAACGGCGATTACAATCCGCGCGCTTCTATGCGATAGCGCTATTCAGCCGCTCCCTCTTTGCACCTACATATTCTCGGCGTCGGCGGAACGTTCATGGGCGGCCTCGCGCAGCTTGCGCAGGCCGCCGGTCACGTCGTGAGCGGTTGCGATGCAAACGTATATCCGCCGATGAGCGACCAGCTCGCTGCGGCGAATGTGCGCGTCATCGACGGGTACGACGCTGATCAGCTTCGGCTCGAGCCCGATGTGTGGGTCATCGGCAACGTTGTCACACGCGGAAACGCGCTGATGGAAGCGATTCTCGATCGCGGCGACCCTTACCTATCCGGGCCGCAGTGGCTTGCCGATAACGTGCTTCGAGATCGACATGTGCTGGCGGTGGCGGGCACGCACGGCAAGACGACTACGAGTGCGATGCTCGCGAAGATTCTCGATCATGCTCGTCTTGAACCCGGCTTTTTGATCGGCGGCGTGCCCGATGACTTCGGACGCTCTGCTCGACTCGGCGCTGGCCGCCACTTCGTTATCGAGGCCGATGAATACGACACCGCATTTTTCGACAAGCGTTCGAAGTTTCTGCACTATCGCGCGCGAACGCTGATTCTCAACAATCTGGAATTCGACCACGCCGATATCTTTACCGATCTGGCCGCGATCGAAGCGCAATGTCATCATCTGGTTCGCACGTTACCGGCAGCCGCGCGCATCGTTGCGAATGCCGGGGACGAAGCGATCGGGCGTGTTTTGCAGCGTGGCTGCTGGTCGGAGCTGCAGACCTTCGGCGAAATTGGCGACTGGCGGATCGACCACGAGCCACCATTTGACGTCTACCGCGGTGCTCATCGCGTCGGGAAGCTGCAGCTGGCATTAGCAGGGCACCATAACCGGATGAACGCACTCGCAGCGGTCGCTGCTGCCGATCACGTCGGCGTGTCAGCTAGCGATGCGCTCGACGCGCTCGCCGAATTTCGCGGCGTTAAGCGCCGGCTCGAAGTGCGTGGCATGGTCGATGGTGTGACGGTGATCGACGATTTCGCCCATCATCCGACGGCGTTTGAGATGACGATCCAGGCGCTGCGCGCGTCATATCCGCTCAGCCGAATCGTCGCGGTGTTCGAGCCGCGTTCGAACACGATGAAGCGCGGGGTGATGAACGCGCGATTGCCCGATAGCTTGTCGGGTGCCGATCGGGTTTTCTGCTTTTCGGCGGGAATCGACTGGGATGCTGCGCAGGCGTTGGCACCGTTGGGCGCAAAGGCAACCGTCCACGGCCACCTCGGTGAATTGCTCGATTCGGTCGTCACGTACGTTAAGGCCGGCGATCAAGTCGTGGTGATGAGCAACGGGAACTTTGGCGGCATCCACACGAAGCTGCTGGCGCAGCTCGCCGACCCTGCGGCGGGTTCTGCAGAGCGTTCTGATTCTGCGCAGCGCGCCGCGTGATCATTTACCTGCACGGGTTTCGTTCCTCGCCGCAGTCTCGCAAAGCGCAGACGCTGCGCGAGATTCTGCAGAAACGCGGTCTCGCGGATCAATTCGTGTGCCCGGCTTTGCCCGCCTCGCCGCGCATGGCGTCGCAGCTGGCGCTTTATGCCGCCCGCTCGGCGCCAGCCGAGCGCGTAGCGCTGATCGGATCATCGCTTGGTGGGTACTACGCCACCTGGGTCGCCGAAAAGCTCGGCTGTCGCGCAGTACTGCTGAATCCGGCGGTCGATCCCGCCCGCGATTTGCAGGCACACATTGGCAGGCAGTCTGTTTTCTTTAGCGACGATGAGATTGATTTCCGACCCGAGTACATCGACGAGCTGCGGGCGCTCGATACCGGTGTGACGAATCCTGAGCGCTACTTGTTGATCGCCGCGACAGGTGACACGGTGATCAACTATCGAATGATGGTTGCGAAGTATTACGGCGCGCGGCAAATAGTGATCGAAGGCAGCGATCACGAACTGTCTGACTTTGCGCAGTATGTCGACGAAGTTCTTTCTTTCTGTGGAATCGAGCGAGGAGTTTGAGTGAGCCAGCGGCTGCAAGGCAAGGTTGCGATCATCACCGGTGCGGCACAAGGCATCGGCTACGCCACTGCGCGCAAATTTTTAGATGAAGGCGCGAAAGTTGTTGCGTGCGACATTGGCAGCGAATCGATCGATTCTGCCGTCGCGGGCCTGGCATCGCGCGGCCAGGTTGACGCCGTGGTGGTCGATGTGACGAAGCGCGACCAGATCGACGCGATGGCGGCTGCAACCGTAAAGCGTCACGGCCGCATAGACGTGCTGGTCAACAACGCCGGAATCACGATCGACGCGCGGCTGCAGAAAATGTCGGAGGATCAGTTCGATCGGGTGATCGACGTGAACCTGAAGGGAACGTATAACTGCGCACAGGCTGTGCTCGATACGATGTTGAAACAGGGAAGTGGCGTGATACTGAACGCTTCAAGCGTTGTCGGCATCTACGGCAACTTCGGGCAAACCAACTATGCGGCCAGCAAATTCGGGGTCATTGGGTTTGTCAAAACCTGGGCGCGCGAACTGGGGCCCAAGGGCATTCGTTGCAACGCTGTTGCTCCGGGCTTCGTTGCGACGCACATTCTGGACACGATTCCTGAGAAAGTGCTCGAGCAATTAAAGGAGCGCGTGCCGTTGCGCCGCCTCGGAACGCCCGAAGATGTCGCAAACTTGTATGCGTTCCTCGCTTCCGACGAAGCGTCTTACATCAACGGCGCGGTGGTCGAAGTGTCGGGCGGACTGACGGTTTGACACGTCGCACTGAACTCACAGCGGGCTCGGTGTGAGCACGCATCTGCTGTTTGACGACGACGGTGCGTTCAAGGCGGGAACCGAGATAGCGAACGCCGGGACCTCTCATCAGGTCGAGCTGCCAAGCGGCAAGCGCACCAAGGTCAAGACTTCGCATGTGCTGCTTCGCTTTGCCCAACCGACGCCCGGGCAGCTGATCGAGCGCGCCCACGCGCAAGCGCAGCTGATCGATCTGGACTTTTTGTGGGAGGTGGCGCCACAGGAAGAATTTGGCTTCGTCGACTTGGCTCGCGACTATTTCGGCGCGGAGCCAAGTGCCGAGCAAGCGGCAGCCCTGCTGTTTCGACTGCACAGCGCACCCGTCTATTTTTATCGCAAGGGCCGCGGCCGTTACCGGCCGGCGCCGGCTGAAACGCTGAAGGCAGCGCTGGCAGCGCTCGAGCGCAAGAAAAAGCAGGATGAGTTACGGCAACAGTACGTCGACGATCTGAAGTCGGGACGCGCGCCCGAAGTTATTGCGCAGCAGGCGATTGCTCTGCTTATCAAGCCCGACCGTAGTTCGATCGAGTTCAAGGCGCTCGAGCAGGCGGCGAACGAATCGCATCTGACGCCGCTACGCTTGCTGCTGGCCCGCGGTGCGATTGCTTCACCGTACCGCTGGCACGTCGACAGTTTTCTGGAGCAGCATTTTCCGCGCGGAACTGCATTTGCCGCGCAATCGCCTGCGCCGGATCACGCCGGCGATTTGCCGCTCGCTACCGTTAGCGCGTTCTCGATCGACGACAGTGCGACGACCGAAATCGATGACGCATTTTCGGTGCAGCCCCTCGGTGATCGGACGCGTATCGGCATTCACATCGCCGCGCCTGCAGTCGTCTTGCCACGCGGCCACTCGATTGACACGGTCGCGCGCTCGCGCATGTCGACCGTGTACGCGCCGGGGCTGAAGTACACGATGCTGCCCGACGACTGGATCGAATCCTTATCGCTGAACGAAGGTCGTGAAGTGCCGGTGATGTCGCTGTACGCAGACGTCGACGCACAAACCTACGAAGTGGTATCGACCGAGTCGAGGCTGGAGCGGCTGCGCATACAAAGCAATCTGCGGCACGACCTGCTCGATGCAATCGTCACTGAAGCAACGATCCCCGACGGCCAATTCGATTCGCCACATGCAGCGCAGTTGAGCACGCTGTGGCACGTCGCTCGCAAGCTGCTGGCGCGCCGCGAACAGGTGCGTGGCCGGCCCGAGCCCACCGGCCGAGTTGACTACTCGTTCGAGCTCGACGGGACCGATGATCAGGCGCGCGTAACGCTCTTGCAGCGCCGGCGAGGAGCGCCGCTCGATTCAATCGTCGCGGAACTGATGATTTTCGCCAACAGCACCTGGGGCGGGTGGCTGGCGGCGCGTCGCACAGCGGGCATTTATCGCTCGCAGGCCCTGGGCCGAGTGAAGATGGGAACCGTTCCAGCCCCACATGAAGGTATCGGTGTCGAGCACTACGCGTGGTGCACATCACCGCTGCGCCGCTATGTCGATCTGGTTAATCAGCGCCAGCTTCTGGCGTGCATCCGCGAGCAGACGCCGCCGTACGCATCGAACGATGCCGAGCTGTTCGGCATCGTCTCGGGCTTCGAATCGGCATACGCGGCGTACGCGGAGTTTCAACAGAAACTGGAGCGTTATTGGTCCCTGCGCTGGTTAGAGCAGGAAAAGCTGACGCGCATTGGCGCCACGGTTTTGAAGAGCGACGTACTTCGCCTTGACGGAGTACCTTTCATCACCCGACTTCCAGGACTTCCCGACCTGCCGCGCGGACAGAAGGTTGAGCTGGATGTCATCTCTACCGACCAGGTCGATCTCACGCTGGAAGCGCGCGTGCACCAGGTGCTGGCCGCGCAAACTACAGTCGAAGCAGACGACGAAGAGCTTGGCGACGACAGCTTGGAAGCGTCGCCAGTGTCCGCGGTCGAACAAAGTGCGGAAGTCGCGGAAGCTGCGAACGAAGCGACGGCTGATTCGTCGGGCGACACAACGTCGACGGCTTCTTGACGCTCAGCGGGTAGCAGCGAGGCGGCACCGCTTGCGGCAGCAAGACTAGCGCGATCTTGTCACATGGCAAGTCGATGGTGCTGGCTACAATCAATTGACTCCGTATGCAAAGACCGAACACGACAATGACGTCGCGCTCAATGGACATAGCTGAACTCAGCCTGGCCGCGCCGGCCTACGGACTACGCTCGTTCCTTGCCGACAAAGTGCTGGTGATGGCAATGACGGTGTCCATCGGCTTGCACATTACTGCGCTAGCCGTTCGCTTTGTAGATCCGGAGCTCTTTCGAGTGCGATCGACCGACCCACCGGTCGAGATCATTCTGGTCAATGCAAAAAGCAACACCGCGCCGGGCACAGTCGAAGCGCTTGCGCAAAATAATCTTGACGGCGGCGGCACCAACGACGCAGGTCGCCGCACTTCCCCGTTGCCCAACAGCTTCGAGGTGCGCGACGGCGATTCGCTGGAATCGGCACGCAAGAACGTGCAGCAGCTCGAGGAAGAGCAAAAGAAGCTACTGGCCACGCTGCGCGAGTCGCTGCAGCTGCGGGCGACGCCGCTGACAGAGACGTCCGCGCAACAGCCGCAGCGCGGTACCGCCGATGACGAGACAAACGAACAGCTGGCGCGCGCGCAAGCCGAGATCGCCAAACAGATCTCGGATTATCAGAAACGACCACGCAAGCACCACTTCATGCCCAGCGCGTCGGAGTACCGCTACGCTCGCTACGTCGAAGACTGGCGTGCGCGTGTTGAAAGAATCGGCAACGAAAATTATCCGAATGACGCGCGCGGCCGCTTCTATGGCGCTTTGCGCATGACGGTCGCCATTCGCAAGGACGGATCGGTCGCAGATGCGATGATCGAGCAATCATCGGGCTCGCAGATACTCGACCGCGCTGCGCGCAGAATCGTGCAAATGGCCGGTCCCTACCCACCTTTTCCACCGGAGATTGCGCGCGACACGGATATCCTAGAAATTACACGTACGTGGATATTCACCAACGATCAGCTGGCCACCCGCAGCGCAAAGCCCTGACCCGACTCAATGAACACCGTCGACAAGTACGGAGTTGTCGGTAACCCGATCGCGCACAGCCGTTCACCGGAGATTCACCAGCGATTTGCGCAGCAGGCGAAGCAACGCCTTACGTATGAGCGCATCGAAGCTCCGCTCGACGGCTTTGAAGACAAAGCACTGACTCTGCGTGAGGCTGGTTACGGCGGACTCAACGTCACGCTTCCGTTCAAGATCGACGCGGCGAAGCTGGCGGATGATCTGACACCGCGCGCGCGAGTCGCAGGCGCAGTCAACACACTGAAGTTCGACGGCGACACGATAGTCGGTGACAACACGGACGGCATTGGTTTCGTGCGCGACCTGCGCGAACGCCTGAAGTTTTCGTTTTCCGACTGCTCGGTGCTGGTACTCGGGTCGGGCGGCGCGGTCCGAGGCTTGCTCGGCTCGATGCTCGACGAGAGTCCGCGCTGGCTGGCGGTCGCCAATCGATCGCACAAACGAGCCGAAGAGCTGGCCGAAGAATTCGGCGTCGAGGCGATTCACTTCGATGAGATTCCTGCTGAGCACTTCGACCTGATCATCAACGGTACGACCACCAGCCTGAATCACGAAGCGCCTGCGATCGATCCGGACACGTTCAACGACTGCACGCTCGCCTACGATCTGGCGTACGCCGCGGATCCGACGCCGTTCATGCAACTGGCCAAAGTGGGCGGTGCGAAACACGTGGTCGACGGCCTCGGCATGCTGATCGAGCAAGCCGCCGAATCATTTCTGCTATGGCGCGGCGTGCGGCCGGATACCAGCGCCGTGTATCGCGAACTGCGAGAACTGTTGAAGACTCAATCGGCCGAGTACGTCGTCGCAAGATAGCAATGCGCTCTGCCCCACTTCGCGGCCCCGCGGCCGCGACCGCTCAGTTGCGCTGGCTGCTGCGCGGGTTGCTGCTGCGCTTGTCTTGCTGTTGATCCAACTGTGGTACTTCGGCTGGGTGGCGTGGTGGAAGTGGAACGATCCCGGCGAAACCTCTTTCATGAGCCGCGAGCTGGCTGCGCTGCGTGAAAAGAAACCGAACGCAGAACTGAAGCATCGCTGGATCGACTATCGCGCGCATCTCGAATCACCTGAAGCGCGCGGTGATCGCGTCCGAGGACGCCAACTTCACCGACCACGAAGGCGTCGATTGGCAAGCGATCGAGAAGGCGTACAAGGAAAATGTTCGCAAGGGCAAGGTCGCGCGCGGCGGCTCGACGATCACGCAGCAGCTCGCAAAAAATCTTTTCTTGTCGTCCGAGCGAAGTTATTGGCGCAAGGCGCAGGAGCTGGTCATCACATACATGATCGAGGCGCTTTGGGATAAGCGCCGGATTCTTGAGGTGTATTTGAATGTGGTCGAGTGGGGCGACGGGGTCTTTGGCGCAGAAGCTGCGGCTCGGCAGTATTTCAACGTTAGTGCGTCGCAACTGAACGCTGAGCAATCGGCGAGGCTCGCTGCGTATCTGCCGAACCCAAAGCGCTACGGCCGCATTCGCTCTGGTCCGTATCTGGATCGCCGAACGGCGGCCATTCAACGCTTCATGGTCGACGCGCCCATACCGTGATCGACTGAACTTGCCGCCTACAATCCGTGCGCCGCGGAAGAGGCCACGCACGACTGAAATGAACGAACTCAAACTCGAACGCGAACGGCGGGATGCTGCTCAGGCGCACGATCCAGAAGCGGCGCAGCGTGCGCTCGCCCGCGTTGAGCAGCTGCTGGAAAAGCAGCACCGTGTCGAAGCGCTGGTGCAGCGAGAGCAGACCCCGGGCGAAGAAAAGAAAGCGCTGGTCGAGCAGCTGGTGCATCGGCAGCACCTGAACGAGCTCAAGTCAATCCTCGACCGTCTGCATCCGGCCGATATCGCATACATCCTCGAAGCGTTACCGCTGCAAGACCGGCTCACGGTGTGGGACGGCGTCAAGGCCGATCGCGATGGCGAAATCCTGATTGAGGTCAGCGACGCGGTGCGCGAAACCTTGATCGCGTCGATGAACCGTGAGGAGTTGGTCGATGCGGTCGAAAGCCTCGAAACCGACGAGATCGCGGCGATTGCCGACGATCTGCCCGCCGATGTCGTCGACGAAGTCCAGCAAGGGTTGACAGCGGAAGAGCGCGCTCAATTGCGCGCGTCGATGTCGTATCCACACGATTCGGTCGGCGCTCTGATGGACTTCGAGATGATTTCCATTCGAGAGGACGTCACGCTCGAGGTGGTGCTGCGATATCTGCGACGCTTTGATGCGCTTCCCAATCACACCGACCAGGTGTTCGTGGTCGACCGGCACGATGTGCTGAAGGGCGGACTCCCGCTCGATCGCCTGCTGCTGAACGAGCCGGAGGTTCAGGTTGCGGCCGTAATGAACACCGACTTGATGACGCTTTCGCCGCTCGATGAGACAAGCGAAGCGGCACAGGCATTCGAGCGCTATGACCTCGTCTCGGCACCGGTGGTCGATGAAGCTGGCCGCCTGGTTGGACGGCTGACGGTTGACGAGGTCGTCGACGTTATCCGCGAGGAGGGCGAGGACGCCGCGCTGGCGCAGGCCGGCTTGCGTGAAGAGGAAGATCTGTTCGCTTCGGTCTGGAATTCGGCGCGCAATCGCTGGTCATGGCTTGCGATCAATCTGTGCACGGCGTTTTTCGCGTCACGCGTCATCGGCGCCTTCGAAACGACGATCGAGAGAGTCGTCGCGCTTGCAACGTTAATGACGATCGTAATGGGGATTGCCGGCAACTCCGGCAATCAGACGATGACGTTGATGATTCGCTCGCTGGCGCTTGGTCAGGTTACCGGCGGCAATGCAAAGCGATTGATATTGAAGGAGCTCTCCATCGCCGGTCTGAACGGTCTCGTATGGGGCAGTATCGCGGGCCTGGTCGCGTGGTGGATCTACATAGACAGCCCACGAGGGTGGTTGATCGGCCTGACGCTGTTGCTGGCGATGACATTGAACATGGTGATCGCCGCGCTGGTCGGGATGTTCGTGCCTCTGTTACTTGAGCGCACCGGACGCGATCCTGCACTCGGCTCGTCTGTGCTGTTGACGTTTACGACCGACAGCATGGGCGTCTTTATCTTTCTCGGTCTCGCGACGCTGTTCTTTCTGTAGCGGTCACTTCACGCGCTTGATCGGTGAACTCCTCCTGGATCGTGTCCTTGTAAACGCTCGCCGGCGATGAACTGGCGATAAACCTGCGGGCGATTTCTTCGCCAACGGCGGTGTGCTGAATGATCGATCCGTTGTCGAATTCGATCTCGAGCACGCGATTGTTGCGGTCGTAACCGGCAGACTTGATACCGCCGCGACGGATCGGTTTGCGTTCCATCCCTAAATTCCCAGTTGGCCCCACATGGCATCGACGCGCGCCTTGACGGCGGCGTCCATCACAATCGGCCGACCCCACTCGCGCTGCGTTTCTCCAGGCCACTTATTAGTGGCGTCGATCCCCATTTTGCCGCCGAGCCCCGCTACCGGTGAAGCGAAGTCAAGATAGTCGATCGGAGTGTTATCGATCAACAGCGTATCGCGCACGGGGTCGACACGCGTGGTAATCGCCCAAATCACTTCCTTCCAGTCGCGCACGTCGATATCGTCGTCGGTCACGACGATGAACTTGGTGTACATGAACTGGCGCAGAAAACTCCATACGCCGAACATCACACGCTTCGCGTGTCCGGCGTATTGCTTGCGGATCGACACAATCGCCATCCGATAGCTGCACCCTTCAGCCGGCAAATAGAAATCGGCGATTTCGGGAAATGTGCGCCGAAGTAGCGGAACGAATACTTCATTGAGCGCGACGCCCAGAACGGAAGGCTCGTCCGGCGGTTTCCCTGTGTAGGTCGAGTGATAAATCGGGTTACGGCGCGTCGTGATGCGGTCGATTGTGAGAACCGGAAACCACTCGCTTTCGTTGTAGTAGCCAGTATGGTCGCCGAACGGCCCCTCCAGCGCCATTTCGTACCCGCTCTCGTGCCCGCTATCGGGCTGGATGTGGCCTTCAAGCACGATCTCGGCGGTGGCGGGAACTCGAAGTTCGCTGCCGATGCATTTGGTGATCTCCGTCTTTGCTCCGCGCAGTAATCCAGCGAATTGATACTCCGACAGGCTGTCTGGAACCGGAGTGACCGCGCCGAAGGTTGTCGCTGGATCGGCGCCTAGCACGACCGCGATTGGAAACGGTTTGCCCGAATGCGCCAAACAGTGGTCACGAAAGTCAAGCGCGCCGCCGCGATGCGGCAGCCACCGCATGATAACTTTATTGGGACTTAGGACCTGTTGACGGTAGATGCCTAGGTTTTGACGCTTTTTGCGGGGACCTCGCGTAACAACCAATCCCCATGTGATCAGCGGTGCGACATCCTTGGGCCAGCAGAGCTTGGATTGGAAGCCTGCCGAGATCAACCTCACTTCCCTCCCACACAACGGCTTGGCAGGGCGCGTTTCGCACTTCCCGGGGCGCCATGTCCCAAAGCGCACTTTTCAGCTGCGCCACTTTGCCGAGTGCATCACGCAGACCCTGCGGTGCCTCGGGCTCCTTTAGCGCTGCCAGTAATTCGCCGACGTCGCGCAACGCGGCGACATCGGTCGCGCCCATTGCCAGTGCGACTCGGTGCGGCGTGCCGAACAAATTGCCGAGTACCGGAATGTGAAAGCCCGTCGGACGCTCGAAAAGGAGCGCTGGCCCGGCCGCGCGCAGAGTGCGATCACAGATTTCGGTCATCTCCAAGCGGGGCGAAACTTCTGTGGAAATGCGCTTCAGTTCGCCGGCCGTCTCCAACTGAGCGATGAAGTCACGCAAGTCGGCATACTTCATACGGCACTGCTCCAGACGACGAACGGCTGGAGCTTAAGTGAGCGAACACTCCAATGCTGAATACGCGCACAAACATATTGATTATTATCAGGTTCTCACTGGGTATGTAGAGAGTGGTCCGCCGTTCGGCGGGGCGGCTAGAAAATTCCTATTTATTTAGAAGGAATACCCGCTTGACCGAGCCCTATAGGCACCTAGAATCCGCCCAGCCGTTTGGCATAACCCCTAGCGCGTGCGTTGCAACATTCCGTGTCTGGCGTATAAACGAGTGGGCGGCAAGTAGGCCCTGCCGTTGCTTCTAGGTGTGGCGGGTAACACCGCTGCAGTGACAGGCCCCTTGGCGCCGAAGGCTGCAAGGGAAAGTTGAATGGCCGGCGAAGAATGATCCGGTCACCGTTCCACCTGTGAATGCGACCCGACCAAATTGATCGGTGGCCGTTCGGCATAAGGAGACACGACTTTGGCTAACGCTTCGAATTATGCGCTGCGTAGGGTCGCGGTTATCGGGCCGGCAATCGCCGCCTTGGTTACATGCGTGACGGACATCGGGCATGGCGCTTTGTCGACAACCCGGCTGCTTGTGATGATGGTTGGTGCCGTTGCCTTGCTTGCTGTAGGCGTACTGCTTAGCAGCGACGACGCCCGGCTACTGTTGGAGGCGCGTCTTACGGCGCCGCAGGCGGTTGCGGCCGAGACAGTGGTGGTCGATGGCAGTGCTACCGATGCCCGGGACGAGCGGGGACGGGTAGCGGACGATTCTCAGCAAAAGCGGGTCGTGCAATACCTTGCGCGCCGTTATCGGGTCGCAGACGGGGCAGCGCGAATGCTGGTCTCTACCGCGTTTCAGATCGGCAGGGAAAAAAATATCGATCCACTACTGATTCTGTCGGTGGTCGCAATTGAGTCAAGCCTGAACCCGTTCGCCGAAAGCGCAATGGGAGCTCAAGGCCTGATGCAGGTGATGACTCGTGTCCATGCGCAGCGCTTCGAACCGCATGGCGGCGAGACCGCGGCGCTTGACCCGATCGCCAATATGAAAGTGGGCGCTTCGATATTGCACGAGCTGATCTCGCGCGGCGGGTCAGTCGAGCGCGGCTTACAGTTGTACGTGGGCGCTGGCAACCTGCCGGACGATGGAGGCTATGGCGCGCGCGTGCTGGGCGAACGCGCGCGGCTACAGATGGCGGCCGCCGGAAAAGTCGAAGCTGCCTTAGCTGCTGCCATTCGCGCTGCTACCGCACCCGCACCGGTTCCCGAGTTGAAACCCGCGGCGTTGCCGGTCAACGCCGCCAGCGGCACACCCCTCGACCAGACCGAGCTCACGCCTACGAGCAGCTCGTCCGAGGCGCAGCTTTTTCCCGCAGTAGCCGAACACTCCGTCTAGTTTTTGTGCTCGGCTGGCTGGCACGCGGCTCTCATGTGCCGCGCGCGAGGATAATCGCGGCTTCGTCTCCGAGGTTGTCCACTTTCCGCCGACCATGTCGACCGAAGATCAAGCTGATCTGAAGCGCGCCGCTCTCGAATATCACGAGAAGCCGCAGCCGGGAAAAATCTCCGTCACACCCACCAAGCAGTTAGTGAACCAGCGCGATCTCGCGCTTGCGTACACGCCAGGGGTGGCGGCTGCCTGCGAGGCGATTCACGCCGATCCTGCGACTGCGTCGCGGTACACCGCGCGCGCCAACTTGGTGGGAGTCGTCACCAATGGAACAGCCGTACTAGGGCTCGGCGCGATCGGTCCCCTTGCTGCAAAGCCGGTAATGGAAGGCAAGGCGGTGCTGTTCAAGAAATTCGCAGGTATCGATGTGTTCGATATCGAACTTGACGAGCTCGATCCGGACAAGCTGATCGAGATCATTGCGGCGCTCGAGCCAACTTTCGGTGGCATCAACCTGGAAGACATCAAGGCACCGGAATGTTTCTATATCGAGCGCACGCTGCGGGAGCGGATGAAAATTCCGGTGTTTCATGACGATCAACATGGCACTGCGATCATCGTCGGAGCAGCGGTACTCAATGGCTTGAGCGTTGTTGGTAAGGACGTCAAGAAGGTCAAGCTGGTGACCAGTGGTGCCGGCGCTGCAGCGCTCGCGTGCCTGCAGTTGCTGGTCGAGTTGGGATTGCCGCGCGAGAACATCTGGGTCACCGATATCGAGGGCGTCGTCTATCAGGGCCGCAAAGCGTTGATGGACGATGACAAGGCGCGCTTCGCGCAAGCCACTCCGCTTCGCAAGCTGAGTGATGTGATTGAAGGAGCCGACATTTTCCTGGGCCTGTCAGCGGCGGGGGTGCTGAAGCCCGAGATGGTCAAGAAAATGGCGCCGCGTCCGCTGATTCTTGCGCTCGCAAATCCGACGCCCGAGATCATGCCCGAGCAGGTAAAGGCGGTACGCGACGACGCGATCATCGCGACTGGACGCTCTGACTACGTCAATCAGGTCAACAACGTCTTGTGCTTTCCGTTCATTTTTCGTGGCGCTCTCGACGTCGGTGCGACCACGATCACGACCGCGATGGAGACCGCTGCCGTGCGAGCGCTGGCGGGCCTGGCCCGCGAAGAGCAAAGCGACATCGTCGCCTCAGCGTATGGCGTGGCCGACGTCAGCTTTGGCCCTGAGTATCTGATTCCGAAGCCGTTCGATCCGCGGCTGATCACGCGCATCGCGCCCGCAGTCGCGCAGGCCGCGATGGCAAGCGGTGTCGCCACGCGGCCGATCGACGACATCCAGGCCTATCGCGATCAGCTGCAGCAGTTCGTCTATCACTCGGGCACGTTCATGAAGCCGATCTTCGCGATCGCGAAGAACGCCTATGCGGGCGGCGGCAAGTCGCGCATCGTGTTTGCCGAAGGCGAGGAAGAGCGAGTGCTGCGTGCCGTGCAGGTCGTGATCGACGAACAGTTGGCGAAGCCAATCCTGATCGGGCGGCCGGCAGTCATCGGCAAGCGCCTCGAACGCTTCGGATTGCGTATGCGGCCGGACGTGGATTTCGATCTGGTCAATCCGGAGTTCGACAAGCGCTATCGCGACTACTGGGAAACCTATCATCGCCTTGCCGCGCGCAAGGGCGTGACTCAGCAGTACGCAAAAATCGAGATGCGGCGGCGGCTGACGTTGATCGGCGCGATGATGATGCATAAGGGCGAGGCCGACGGCATGCTCTGTGGCACGTTCGGTACGCACGGGCCGCATCTGACGTATATCGATCAGGTGATCGGGCGCCGGCCGGGTGCCAACGTTTATGCGGCGATGAATATTTTGATGGTGCCGGGGCGGCAATTAGCGCTGGTCGACACGGCGGTCAACCTCGATCCGACCGCGGAGCAGGTCGCCGAAATCACAGTTTTGGCCGCTGAACAGCTGAGGCGACTAGGAATCGCACCGCGAGCAGCGCTCGTTTCGCATTCCAACTTTGGATCGAGCGATGCGCCGTCGGCGGTGAAGATGCGCGAAGCGTTGGCGCTGATTCGTCAGCTGGCGCCTGACCTCGAAGTCGACGGCGAAATGCACGCCGACTGCGCGGTCGATGATGCGATTCGCAAATCGATCATGCCGTTTTCCACATTGACCGGCGACGCGAATTTGCTGGTGTGCCCGACGCTCGATGCCGCCAATATTTCGTACAACCTGCTCAAGGCGACGGCGGGACAACAACATTGCGATTGGTCCGATGCTGCTCGGTGTCGCCAAGCCGGCGAATATTCTGACGCCGGCGGCGACGGTACGGCGCATCGTCAACATGACGGCCGTGACAGTGCTCGAAGCTAATTCGGTACGGCAGGCTGAACTACTCTAAGAAGTCGCCACCAACCGTTTGCAACGCGACTAGTGCGGCGAGCCCCGCGGTCTCGGCTTCGCAACACTCTGGGTCCCAGCCGGTACGGTGCATAACCGAGTTGTTGGGCAAGTGCGAGTTCGTCGTCGTCAAATCCACCTTCGGGTCCAACCGCAATTGCGACGCCATGGGCCACCGGAGCTTTCGCCACCGACGTTTCAGCATTTGGATGCAGCAGCACCCCTCGCATGTTGCCGTTGAGGCCTGTCCGCAGAGACTGGGCAAGCGTAGGGCTCGCCTCGATACGTGGAACGCGGTTCCGTCCACATTGCGCACACGCCGCAACAATCAGGTCACGCAGGCGCTCGATCCTCTTGTCCAATCTATCGCCGGTGAGGCGCACGACGCAACGCTGAGCGGGCGCCAGCAAGATCGAGTAAACGCCAAGCTCGACGGCTTTCTCGATCGTCCACTCGAGTTTGTCGGCCGCAACCCACGACTGCACCAGCGTTACGCGCAGCGGTGCCTCGCGCTCGACGGCGTCGAACGTTTCGATCGCTGCGTGCGCGTTTTTTGACCCGCTTACAGACAGCCAAGCAGCAAACTCGCCACCGGTGCCGTTAAACAGCACGATCGGATCGCCATCGCGCAAGCGCAGCACGCGCAAAGCGTGATGTGCGACCCGTTCGGGCAGCGCGATCCTCGATTTGATTGCGAGCGGCTCGTCGACAAAAAAGCGCGCCGCTCGCATGCGTGCGAACAGTCGCTCAGCGCTAGGCCGCTTCTAACTGAGCGACGTGCATCGGCTCCTCGGCCGCCACTTTGGCCTGCACTAAGTCCTGCACGAACACCGGCAGAGCAAAGAGTGCGGAATGCAGCGCAGGGTGGTAGTACTGCAGATCGCCGACGCGCCGTTCGCTGATGCGCTGCGCGATGACGTCAGCAGCGGTCGCACGCGGGTCGATCGTGTCGCTTGCAACTGCAAGGCACCACAAAGAACCGTACAGCGGAACGAACAGCGACATCGGCGCTACGTGACGAAAAACCTTGCGCAGATTGGCCGCATTTTTTTGCACCGTTTCGGCCTGATAAACCGGCGAGCCGAGATGCAGGGTCAACATGCCGCCTGGCCGCAAGATGCGCTGACACATCCTGAAGAATTGCTCGGAGTACAGGTGAAATGCGGGCGTATCGGGATCCGTGAGGTCAAGCACGATCATGTCGAATCGTTCGGCAGTCGACTTTACAAACTCGAACCCGTCACCGACCGTTACTTCGAGCCGCGGATCATCGAAGGCATCTTTGTGGATCGCACGCAGCCATTTCTTCGAAACGTCGATAACGACAGGATCGAGCTCGGCCATCACGATGCGCTTGACACTCGGATGCTTCAGCAGTTCTTCCGATGACCCGCCGTCGCCTCCGCCGATGACCAAAATTGATTCGGGATTCGGATGCACCAACGCGGCCGGGTGCGTCATGCACTCGTGATAGAAGAACTCATCGGCTTCGGAAGTCATCATGCGGCCGTCAAGCCGAAAGAGTTTGCCGAACTGCTGCGTCTCGTAGACCTCCACCTTTTGATACGGGGACTGGATTTGCGCCAACGTCTTGGTCGCGGTCGTGCCGTAACCGGAATGCGCGTTCAGCCAGTCGAAAATCAAGTCGCCTCTTTCGGCTTGGCTGCCGGCGTCCGCGGGGTCACCTGCGGTGCCGGCGGCCAAATCGCCGCGTGTGATGCGGTTCACAGCGTGATTCTTGGGCCGGAACGCCAGCATCAGCGTTTCGAACAAGTGCTCGGCCATACCCGTGTTGTCGTCGGTGAAATTACAGACGTAAACGTCGAGGGTGACGCCACGCCGTTCAGGCCACGTGTGAATCGCCAGATGCGATTCGGCGAGCAACAGCGTGCCGGTGATGCCACCCGCCTCGCCGTTCCATTCAGGAAATCGGTGCCAGGCCTGATCAACGATAGTCAACTTCGACTCGTTGGTCGCGTCGCGGCAAGCCTTGGAGAGTGTTTCAAGATCCGTTAAAAGCGCTGCGCTACAGCTGCAGTCGAACAGATCGCCAGTCAGGTGAAGGCCATTCATCTTCGTCCCCCAGCAGGTCCGCCCTAATCGACCTGAAGCGCGACTTGCGTCGCAACCCCACGATACGGGACCCATACGCTGTGGCGCGGCGTATGAGTCGTGCAACCCAAGAGAAATTCCCTCGGGATGCCCACTGGCTATGACGGGAGTGCTGCCTAACCTAACGGCTCGTTGCCTTCGCTCGTTCGCACGAAAAACCCTGCGATGAAGTCTGGCGCCCGTTGCTTCCTTTTGGTTCCGGATCGAATTTGGAAAAGCCCCGAATGATATCTGAAATCGCCGCCGATTTATCAATCACGCACCGGATTTCACAGCGCATTACGCTCCTAGATCGAGTTGCAACACCACATTGCAAGTCCCGCGCCCAAAGGGAAATTCAATCGCTTTGCTACCATTTCATGCTTTGCAGCCGTGGCACAGATGAACGACCGGTTCAAGGATAGAGTCAGCGCGCCTTTTGCGCTGTCCGAAATGCCGGTGACGATGATGGCCAACGCCATTCGCGCGCTGGCGATGGATGCGGTGCAGGCCGCCAACTCCGGCCATCCCGGCATGCCGATGGGCATGGCGGAGATTGCGGTGGCGCTCTGGGGTCGCCACCTTTCGCATAATCCAGCCAATCCACACTGGTCGAATCGTGACCGTTTCGTTCTCTCCAACGGCCATGGCTCGATGCTGCAATATGCATTGCTGCATTTGACGGGCTACGACTTGCCGTTACAGGAGTTGAGGAACTTCCGGCAACTGCATAGCCGGACGCCCGGCCATCCGGAGCTCGGCATCACCCCCGGCGTCGAAACAACCACCGGCCCGCTCGGGCAGGGGTTTGCGAACGCTGTCGGTATGGCACTTGCCGAAAAATTACTTGCAGCGGAATTCAATCGCCCCGCGTTCGACGTCGTCGATCACTACACCTATGTGTTCGTAGGCGACGGCTGCATGATGGAAGGCATTTCACACGAAGCGGCATCGCTCGCCGGTACATGGCGGTTGAACAAGCTGATCACCGTCTATGACGACAACGGAATTTCGATCGACGGCGAAGTCAAGGACTGGTTTACCGACAACACGCCGCAGCGGTTCGAGGCCTACGGCTGGCACGTGATTGGCCCGCTTGACGGGCACGACGTTGACGCGGTCGACCGCGCCATTGGCGAAGCAAAACGCCAAACCGCCAAGCCGACGCTAATCGTGGCGAAGACGGTTATCGGCAAGGGCTCGCCGAACCGCGCCGGCACCGAGAAAGCGCACGGCGAAGCATTGGGCGAAAAGGAAGTCGAAGCAACGCGTGCCGCATTAGGCTGGCCGTACAAGCCGTTTGTAGTACCGGATGAGGCGTACGCCGCCTGGGACAGCCAAGAAGGCCGGCGCCGAGCGGGAAGCGAAGTGGAATCAGCTTTTTCACGCGTACTCGGAGCGTTATCCGCGTGAGGCCGGCGAATTTGAACGCCGCAACACGCGCGAATTGCCGGCAAGCTATTTCGCGGCGCGCGATCAGGCAATCGCAGCAGCGGCGGAGAAACGCGAAGCGGTGTCAACGCGCAAGGCGTCGCTGCTTGCGCTCGAAGCGATTGCGCCTGCATTGCCGGAAATCATTGGTGGTTCCGCCGACCTGACCGGCAGCAACTACACGAAGTGGAGCAAAACCGGTCCGCTGCGGCCTGACCATCTTGATGGGCGCCACATCAACTACGGCGTGCGCGAGTTCGGTATGTGCGCTATCTCGAGCGGGATCTCGGTGCACGGCGGATACCTGCCGTTCGCCGGCACGTTTCTGACGTTCTCCGATTACGCGCGCAATGCGTTACGTATGGCCGCGCTGATGAAGCTGCGCGTGATCTACGTGTTTACGCACGACTCGATCGGCCTTGGTGAAGACGGGCCGACGCACCAAGCGGTCGAGCACGCATCTACGTTGCGGTTGATTCCAAACATGGATGTCTGGCGGCCGGCCGACACTGTCGAATCGTTGGTCGCTTGGGCGGCCGCGATCGAGCGACTCGACGGCCCAAGCAGTTTGCTGTTTTCAAGACAATCGGTGCCGTTTATTGAACGCAAGATCGACACCGCTAGCATCCGCCGCGGCGCGTACGTCATCAGTGAAGCCGACGGGGGGTTGAAAGATGCGCAAGCAGTGCTGATCGCAACCGGCTCGGAAGTCGGCCTTGCGGCCGCTGCGCAAAAGGCGCTGGCTGAAAAGGGAATAAGCGTGCGCGTGGTATCGATGCCGTCTACGTCGGTGTTCGATCGGCAACAGTCAAAGTACAAATCGACGGTGCTGCCGGAGGGACTGCCGCGCGTCGCAATCGAAGCGGGCGTGACTGATTTCTGGTGGAAATATGTGCGTGCGACGGGCGCCGTCATCGGACTCGATCGTTTCGGCGAGTCGGCGCCGGAAAAAGACCTGTTCAAGTATTTCGGGTTCACGGTGGATAACGTCGTTACCACCGTCAAGCAAGTCATAAAAGAAGGCGCGCGGTAATGACGATCAAGGTTGCCATCAACGGTTACGGCCGCATCGGTCGCAACATTCTGCGCGCGCACTACGAGTCAGGCGAGAAGCACGATCTTCAGATTGTGGCCGTCAACGATCTAGGCGATCCCAAAACCAACGTTCACCTGACGAAATACGACACCGCGCACGGGCCGTTTCCCGGCACCGCTGTCGCCGATGGCGATTCAATGGTCATCAACGGCGATCGGATTCGCGTGCTGGCGCAGCGCAATCCGGCTGAACTGCCGTGGGGCGAACTGGGCGTCGACGTAGTGCTGGAGTGCACCGGATTTTTCACAACGAAAGAAAAGGCGTCGGCGCATCTGAAAGGCGGCGCGAAGAAAGTCATCATCTCGGCACCCGGCGGAAAGGACGTTGACGCGACCATCGTTTACGGCGTGAACGATCGCACGCTAAAAGCCGCGCACACCGTGATCTCAAATGCCTCGTGCACGACCAACTGCCTTGCGCCGCTGGTTAAACCTCTGCACGAAAAGATCGGTGTCGTCAGCGGACTGATGACGACGATTCACTCGTACACGAACGATCAGGTATTGACGGATGTTTATCACGAGGACCTCCGTCGCGCGCGTGCGGCTGCGCACAACATGATTCCTACCAAGACAGGCGCTGCCTCTGCGGTCGGCCTGGTCATGCCTGAACTGAACGGCAAGCTCGACGGCTTCGCGATACGCGTGCCAACGATCAACGTGTCCATCGTCGATCTGACGTTTATTGCAGCGCGAGATACGTCGGTCGACGAGGTTAACGCGATCATGCAGGTGGCCGCCGATGGGGAACTCAAGGGAATACTCGGGGTCAACACCGCTCCGCTTGTTTCGAGCGATTTCAATCACGACCCGCGCTCCTCGATCTTCGATGCGACGCTCACCAAAGTCGTTGGCCGTCTGGTCAAGGTTTCAAGCTGGTATGACAACGAGTGGGGCTTTTCAAACCGTATGCTGGACACGGCGGTTGCGCTGATGAACGCCAAATAACCGGCTGGCGGGGCGCTCATTTCTTGACGCGGGCTGTCTAGCGGTACGCCTTTTGGCTGACAGGCGCGTTGATGGATTGTCGGTACCGTTGCGTAGGCGTTTTGCCTACTCTGGCGTTACTCGTTCAACCTGAAATCCGCCCAATGCATATCGCTCGAGCGCTTGTTGCTGTGTTGGGGTTATGGGTGATGGCGCTGACCGCTTGCTCAGCACCTGCGCCCATACCGTCATCTTCGGATACCCCGGTGGTCGCGGCAATTATCGTTAAGCCTCGCAGTGGTAACGAGCGATTCATCGGCAGTGGTGAAGCCGATCCAAGCAACGCTTGGCCAAAAGGCAGGCGTTAGATACGTGCGGCCCATCGCGGGTGACGCGCACATCATCCATTTGACCGCGCCCGCACAGCGTAGCGAGGTCCCGCAACTGATTGAACGCGTTGAGGGCCTCAGGCGCATTTCAGTATGTCGAGCTCGACTCGATGATGAAGATTCAATGACAACGTATCTGAATGGCATCGAAAGGAATTCCGTGAATCGTCAACTGAAAGGTTTGGCCGCTGTTGTAGCGACCTGCGTCGTGGTCGCTGTGCCGTGCGGCAACGGACCGTTCTGCCTCGTCGATGACCGCCAAGCGAGCGGCACTTAACGGGATCGCTAGTGCCACCCGGTGCGCAGCGAGAGCAGATCGTTTCGAGGCTGATCGTTAAGTTGCGGAATCCGCCGCAGAGCGAATTGGTGCAGCCGATGGCGACATCGCGTGTACAGGCGTTGTCGGCGAGCGCAGGCGTCCGCATGAAATCGCTACGCGCCATGGCCGGCAACGCTTCGCTGATGGAATTGGACGCGCCCCTTCGATTGTCGGAAGCAAAAGCCGTGGCGGCGCGATTGAGCCGTGACCCTCAGGTCGAATACGCCGAGCCTGATTTCATGATGAAGCGGTCCCTGACCCCTACTGAGGTGCGGTACACGGACTGGCAATGGAATTTACGTGCTCCCGCACGGACCTATGCGCGGCATGACCGGCAAAGCGCGGGAATCCGCTGCCGCCGGTGGTGCGAATCTGCCGACGGCTTGGGACATCACTACAGGGACCGCCGCGGTCACGATAGCGATTATCGACACGGGCATTGTCAATCACGGTGACCTGAACGGGAACATTTCGCAGTCGCGCACCTACGTTCCTGCTCGGTCGATTCCTGGCAGGGTATGACTTCATCTCGAGCGCTGTGGGCGGCGCCGGCTTGCCGGACAACTTTGTTGCAAACGACGGCGATGGACGCGACCCTGACCCATCGGACCCGGGCGACTGGGTCACAGCTGCCGAGAAGTCCCATGTTCCCGGACTTCTGCGATGACGGACAAGCTGGACAACAGAACAGCAGCTGGCATGGATCGCACATGGCTGGGGTCGCTGCTGCCACTCCAAATAATGCGTATGGAATTGCTGGCGTTGGATGGGGGGTTCGGATACTTCCTGTTCGCGCGCTTGGCAAGTGCGGCGGCAGCTTGTCCGACATTGCGGAAGCCGTTCGCTGGGCAGCGGGCTTACCGGTCGGCGGGAGTTCCGAACAATCCCACACCGGCGCGCGTAATAAATTTGAGCCTGGGCGGAGGAAGCACTTGTCCTGTGACAATGCAGCAAGCCGTCAACGACGCAATGGCCGCAGGGTCGGTCGTTGTTGCTGCCACCGGCAATGAAGGCTCGGTCGGACTCATCGCGCCCGCAAATTGCAACGGCGTCATTGCAGTCACCGCGCACACGATCAATGGCGATAACGCCGACTACGCAAACGTTGGATGCGAACACGTCGATCAGCTCACCCGGCGGCGGCAGCCCGACCTTGCTGGGGACTGGCGGGGCGACCGATGATCCGAGCTGGAGCGGCTACTACATCTGGGCCCCGATACTGTTTGGAAACACTGACCCGAACAGCACACGATAGCTCGATGCGCGATCTGGGCCCGGCCTTTGCCGGGTTCACCGGCACCAGCGCGGCGACGCCTCAGGTCGCCGGCGTGGCAGCGCTGATCAAGTCGCTAAACGCCACCACAGCCGCCGCGATCCCACGTTCATCAAGGCTTGGATAACGATGCGAGACAGTGTTACGGCGCACCCATCAGGAGGTGCATGTGGGCGCTTCGACCTGCGAAGGGACTCAGGGACAGTCGTCGGCGCCGGGCTGCTTGATGCCAACGCGGCTACGCGCAGCTGTTCCCTTTGCGCCTGCAGTGATCATGGCGCAGCCGCAGAATGCGTCGGCGTTCGAGGGGCAAACGGCCACGTCCTTTACGGCTCCAACCGGCGTTGGGCCGCTCGCATATCAGTGGCGCCGACATGGCAGGGTCACAGCCCCGGTGCTGACTCCGCCGGCAGACAGCGACGCCAGCGGATTTCACGGTCGCAGCCGATGACGGCGACGACCTTTTCGGCGACGATATTCCTACGGACAACGCTATCGGCTCAACTAACCAGCACGCCAGGCTACGTCTTGACGGCGAGCGGCACGTGCCGCCGCACAGTGACCGGCGGCCCCTTCCGGCGGCGCGCCGCCACCGACTGGCGGTGGGGGTGGCGGGGGTTCGTTGCCGTTCTGGCAATTGTTGATTGCTCGCGCACTTTGTTGTTGGCGCGCGCGAGCGCATTGTGGATTGCGCGCGATAGTTACGCTGAGCTCCTGCGGCAAGCGCTCCGGCTTGAGCGCTTGCCGCGTGACTCAGTCGCTCACATCGTCTAAAAAAGATGGCGCGGTACGCCTTTTGGCTGACCGCCACGTGAGTCTCTGCGACGGCGTCTTCACGTAAGCTCGTTTCACTTGTTGCGTGTCACTTCAACGCCTTGCGCTCTCTGAGCGCCACTCGCTCGCACGCGTACCGGATTTCGGTGTTAATCGAGCGATTGCCGGTTGCGGGCGGATTCAATATCAGACACTTGCGATGGCTAAAACTTTGCGAGAGGAACTGCCGTGTTGCGTCACAGATTCGGTTTAGGTGCAGTTGGATTGAGCGCCATCGCGGCTATCGCAAGCGTGGCCTTGCCGGCAGCGATTGCACAATCAAGTGTGAGACTCACCGCCAAGCAAGCGGCGCTGTTAGGTCTGCCGGCTCCTGCGCAAGCAGCGAGTGAGGAAATGGTCGGGGCGCTGATCGTGAAGATGCGTGCAACCGGATCGCAATGGCGCAGGCCAAGCGGCGGTCGCGTACGTGCGATCGCTGTCGAACATGTCCGGCGTTGGCGTCAAGGCGGTGCGTCCGATCAGCGATAGCGCTTCACATCTCGCTCGACGGTCCGATGACCCTGTCGGAAGCACGAGCTGTGGCTGCGCGCTTGGCAAGCGATCCGATGGTGGAATACGCAGAGCCGGATGTGGCGATGAGAGCGCCGTTCGAGTGCCGAATGAGGCCGACTTTGTCACGAAGCAGTGGAATCTGTATCCGCCCGCAAGCATTTACCCCGGCGCGTAATGAGCGCGATGGGCCAGCCGCCGAAGACCACATCGGCGCCCGCAGCGGGCGCCTGCGAACCTCATCACCGCGTGGGACCGCACGACCGGGTCCGACACCGTGGTGGTCGCAGTCATCGACACCGGGATCGTCAATCACCCGGACTTGAACAACTGCCGGTTCCACCAACGCCGCTGAATACGTACGGCAGCTCGGCCGTTTCCTGCCGGGCTATGACTTTGTTTCATCAGACTGCGCTGAGCGCCGGTGCTGCCGCTGGACTTTGTCGAGAATAACGACGGCAATCCGGCCGCGATAACAATCCAGTCGACCCAGGCGACCACGTATCGGCGGCTGACAGGCCAAGTTCCCACTGTGCATGACAACTATCACGCCAACGCAACAGAATCGCCCACGCCCAGCACATGGCACGGCTACCCACAGCGCCGGCGTGGTCGCTGCCACCGCCAATAACGCTCGCGACGGTTGGTCGTTGCGGGCATCGGTCTCGGGGCGTCAGGATATTGCCGGTCCGCGCGCTGGGCAGTGCGGCGGTGCGATGTCCGACGTCGCCGATGCGATTCAGTGGTCGGCAGGATTAGCCGGTGACCGGAGTACGCCTCCCGGCGGCGAACGGCCGCAAATCCAGCCAAGTCATTCTGGTGGCGCCTGGAGGCAAAGCGGGTGTCGCATGCAGCCAGACTCTGCAGGGCGATCATTAACGCTGCAGTCGCCAGCCGGTTCAGTCGTGGTCGCAGCAGCAGGCAATGAGGGCAGCCTCACCGGAATAAGTGCACCCGCCAACTGCAACAACGTCATCGCCGTTACTGCGCACTCGATCAATGGCGAGAATGCCAGTTACTCGAATATCGATGCGGTGGGAGGGCGCGCAGGTGACGATCAGTGCACCCGGCGGCGGCACTCCGGCAGCCCTTGGCACAGCCCGGCCGCCGGCGCTGGTATCGATGATCCGGCTTGGGACGGCTACTACATTTGGTCCACGGACTCTGTGGACGACTGTCCGTCGAGCGCCGGCGGCTGCACGCCAGGCACTTAGACGGGACCAGCAGTCGTTCGACGCATCGGAACCAGCCCCGCTGCTGCGCAAGTCGCCGGCGTGGCGGCACTGATCAAATCTGAGGCTCCGAGCGCGTCGGCAGCGATATCAAGAGCGCAATCATCACCAGCGCGCGACCTTTTCCGGATCTCACTTCATGTGCACCCGGCCGGATTTGGGCCGGTCGCTGCGGTGCCGGCATGCTGGACGCGACGCGGGCATTGCAAGCGGCCGGGCCTCCCCTCGTGGTCACAGCACCGGCCAGTGTGACCGTAGCTGCAGGCGCGACCGCATCCTTTGCCATTGAGGCGATCGGGGCCGTGTCTTATCAATGGGTCCGTAACGGCGTAGCCATCGCTGGAGCGACTGGACCGACTTACACAACCCCGCCACTGGCTGCAACTGACAACAACGCCGCGTTTCAAGTCAACATGTCTAACTTGTTTGGTACGACCGAGTACAGCGGCCGTGCTGACTGTGACTGGTGGCGCGTCGAATTCGCCTTCCTCCGGCGGTGGGGCGCTGCCAGCTTGGCAGTTGCTATTGCTGTCTGCGCTGTTGCTCGCGGCTCGCGTTCGCGTCGCTTATCGCGAACAGTAGCCCGAGTAACGTGCCGCAGGCTGCACCCACGAGGTGGGCTTGCGGCACTACGCCCGCGCCCAACCATTCCGCATAAGGGGTGGTCGCGCCGCCCGGTTGCTCAAGTGCGACTTTGATCCAGCCGCCAAAGAACAGAGCCGACGGCAGCCATAGCTGTTGAAATCGGCGCGGCTTCGCCTTGATCAGCCATAGCGCGGAGCCTGCAAAGTACAGCCCATGCAACGCACCTGACAGGCCGCGGTACCACGCGATAGTCGGATAGATCAGCGCGAGGCATGCGCTGATCGCCAGCGCAGCGGTAAGCAATGCATACAGTTGGCGCGATGGCGTCAGATCGGGCGCAAACAAGCGCGCGACGACCCATAGTGCGACGGCGTTGATCAGCGCGTGCTGCCAGTTCACATGAATGAAGTGTGCGGTCAGCCAGCGCCATGGTTCGGTGACGGGGTTCGTGTTTCGGTATTCGAGGGCGGCAATGTCCGGCAATGCCTGCAACACCAATATCAGCAGGCCAATGGTGATCGCGATGACTTCGGCGCGCGAGAGCGATATCGGTTTCACCGTTCGTATAATGCCCAACTCCGGTTTCATTCGATCGTTGCTCGAGCCATGTCCACTGCGGCGCGGCTCATCCAACCCTTAATGCGCGTTAATACTCTTGATCGGCTCATTGCGGACGGGCAGTTGGCCGGTCGGCGCGTTTTCATTCGCTCCGATCTGAACGTTCCGCAGGACGATGCGGGCAACATCACCGAAGACACGCGCATTCGCGCGTCGGTGCCCGCAATTCGCGCGGCGCTGGAAGCGGGCGCGGCGGTGATGGTCGCCTCGCATCTAGGACGGCCCGCTGAAGGCGAGTTTGCGGCCGAATTTTCGCTGGCGCCGGTCGCGCTCAGGCTCAGCGATCTCCTGGGGTTCAAGGTGCCGTTGGTACGCGATTGGATCGATGGCGTTGACGTTGCGCCAGGTCAGGTGGTGCTGTTGGAAAACACTCGATTTAACAAGGGTGAAAAGGCAAACAGCGACCAGCTTGCGAGAAAAATGGCGGCGTTGTGCGACGTGTACGTGAACGACGCCTTCGGCACCGCGCATCGCGCGGAAGCGTCCACCGTAGGCATCGCCAACTACGCGAAGCTGGTGTGCGCCGGTCCGTTGCTTTCTGCCGAGATCGAGGCACTGTCGAAAGCGTTGCGCGACCCCCAACGGCCACTGGCGGCCATTGTCGCCGGTTCTAAGGTCTCGACCAAACTCACGTTGCTGAACAACCTGGCGCGCAAGGTCGATCGTCTGATCGTCGGCGGAGGAATCGCCAACACGTTCCTGCTCGCCGAGGGATTTGCGATCGGTAAGTCGCTCGCAGAGCCCGATCTCGTCAGTGAATGTAAGCGGGTGCTGGCGACGCTTGCCGAAAAGGGTGCGACGCTGCCTCTACCGATCGACGTCGTCGTCGCGAAGGAGTTCTCGGCCACGGCGCCGGCGACGACACGGCGAGCCGACGACGTGCGCCCTGACGAGATGATTCTCGACATTGGGCCGCAGAGCGCGCTGGCACTCGCGCAGATGATTCGCAGCGCGGGCACCATCATCTGGAACGGACCCATCGGTGTGTTTGAGTTCGATGCCTTCGGCGAAGGGACGAGGCAAATGGCGCTTTCAATTGCCGAAGCCACTGCGAATGGCGCGTTTTCGATCGCTGGAGGCGGGGATACGCTCGCCGCGATCGCCAAGTACGATCTCGGCGATCGCATCAGCTACATCTCCACCGGAGGTGGCGCGTTTCTCGAATACCTTGAAGGCAAGAATCTGCCGGCAATCGAGATCCTCGAGCAGCGCGCTGCGAACAAGGACTTTCTCGCCGTACCGCAAGTCCAGCCGAATTGATACGCTGAGCAATGATGTCACGCAGCACGAAAATAGTTGCCACGTTGGGACCAGCGTCGAGTGAACCCTTGGTGCTCGAGCGCATGCTGGTCGCCGGCGTCGACGTCGTGCGCTTCAATTTCTCGCATGGAACGGCGGAAGATCATCTCGCGCGCGCGCAGCTGGTACGTGAAACCGCTGCCAAGCTCGGCCGGGACGTTGCGATCATGGCCGACCTACAGGGGCCGAAAATCCGCGTCGGAAAGTTCGAAGGCGGCAAAGCAACGTTGCGAGCCGGAAAGAAGTTTGTTCTCGACGCTAGCACTGCGCTTGGCACCGATGATCGAGTCGGCCTCGACTACAAGGATTTGCCACGCGAGGTGAAGTCGGGTGACACCCTGTTGCTCAGCGACGGCTTGCTCGTGCTCGACGTCGAGCGCGTCGCGGGTAGCGAGATTCACACGCTGGTGCGCGTCGGCGGCGATTTGTCGAACAACAAAGGCATCAACAAACTGGGCGGCGGTTTATCGGCGCCGGCTTTAACCGGCAAAGACGTTCGCGATATCGAGACCGCAATGCAGTGCGGTGCCGATTACGTCGCAATTTCGTTCGTCAAGAGTGGCACTGACGTCGAGATGGCGCGCCAGCTGACGTCGATTGCCGGCGAGAAGCACGGGATCAAGCCGCAGATCATTGCGAAGATCGAGCGTGCCGAAGCCATTCCGAAACTGCGCGAGATTCTCGAGGCGTCCGACGGCATCATGGTGGCGCGCGGCGATCTGGCGGTCGAGGTCGGCAACGCTGCCGTGCCGGCGCTGCAAAAACGTATGATCAAGATGGCGCGCGAGCAGAACAAGCTCGCGATTACGGCGACCCAGATGATGGAGTCGATGATCTATAACGCGGTACCGACGCGCGCCGAAGTGAGCGACGTGGCGAACGCGGTGCTCGATGGCACCGACGCCGTCATGTTGTCCGCGGAGACTGCATCGGGCAAGTATCCGGTCGAAGTCGTCGAGACGATGGCGTCGATCGTGCAGGAAGCCGACAAGTCCGAGCAGGTCGAGCTCGACCTGCAGTTTGTCAATCAAACCTTCAATCGCGTCGATCAATCGATTGCGTACGGCGCACTGTTCACCGCGTTTCACCTGCGGGTTGCCGCGATCTGCGCGCTGACCGATTCAGGTTCGACCGCGCTATGGATGAGCCGGCACGACATCGACGTACCGATTTTTGCGTTGACGCCGAACGTATCGACTGCGCGGCGTCTGGCGCTGTACCGCAACGTGCGGCCGCTGCACTTTCAAGTGCATACCGATCGCGATGAGTCGCTCGCCGCCGCCGAACGGCTGCTGCTCGAAAGGGAGCTGGTCCGACGTGGCGATCTGATCGTGCTGACGGTCGGGGAACCGATGGGGCAACCCGGCGGCACCAATGCGCTAAAGATTGTCAGAGTCGGTGAGCGGCTATGAGAGCGATCGCGTCAGGAATCCGCAGCGAGCCCGTGGCGCACGTTCTTCGCCGTCTGTCGTTTGCACTCGCGTTTGTCGCGTCGGGCGCACTGGCGTCGTTCCCCACGCGACCCGCCGGCGGGCCCGCGGCGGGGTTGTCGGAACACACCGCGCGTTCGTTGCAGCACGAGCTCAGTGCGGAGTTTGCAACTGCCGAGATGCGTCTCGAGGTACAGCAGCGCGCCTGGCAGATCGTTGCGGATCGGCACTATGACCCGGCGTTCAATGGCGTCGACTGGCAGGCGGTGCGCAAAAAGTATCAGGCGCCGGTGATGGCTGCGAAAAGCGACGCCGAGATGTATCAGGTGCTGAAAGCGATGGTGCGCGAGCTCAAGGATTCGCATACGCGGGTCGTGACGCCGCGTGAAAGTGCGGACTACCGCCGCTTTGCCACACTCGCATCCGGGCTCACATTGTCGGTCATCGACGATCAATTGCTCGTCATCGACGTCGATCCCGATTCTCCGGCCGCGCGCGCGGGCGTCCGCAAGGGCGACGTCGTCATCGCCATCGATGACCGACAGTTCGACGCGGCATTTTTGCGCGCCGCACGCGATCTTCCGCTGACTGCGGCCGACGTCACGTCTTCCGAGGCGGAACCGGCGCGGCAGGATGAAGCGATGCGTTTTGCGCAACTGCGCGCCGTGCGACGCGCGTTGCAGCGCATGCCCGATGCGCTACCGCGCGCCCAGGCACTGACACTGCAGCGTGACGCCGGTCGTCCGATCGTGGTGACCTTGATGCCAGAGCCGCTGATAAGACCGCCCGCAGTCACGGCGCACGTTTCCGATGCCGGCATCGCAGTTCTAAAACTCAATCGATTTTCGGTGCGCAATCGGGCGGACGTCGAGCAAGCGCTGCGTCAGGTGGCGGACGCTCGGGCGCTGGTGCTCGATCTGCGCGGTAACGGTGGCGGTGATTACAGCCAGTTCATGTGGCTGGTGCGCCAGTTTCTGCCTGAGCCCCGCATGGTGCTTACCCAACTGTCGCGGCGCGGCGACGAGCAGAACACGCGCGAGTTGCGCATTACTCCTGCAGAGACGCCGTTTCTGAAACCGATCGCGGTCTTGACTGATCGGCGTTCGGGCAGTGCTTCGGAACTGACGGCAACGGCGTTGCTCGAGCAGCGCGATGCGCTGATAGTCGGCGAGTCGACGTGCGGGTGCGTGGTTGCCGTGCGTTCGGAGTATGTATTGCCGGGAGCGGGCGGTGTGCGCGTATCCGAAACCGGGTTCCGGTCGGCACACGGCCGGCGCATGGAAGGCGAGCCGCTGGCGCCGACGATTTACGCGCCGCCAACGCTGGCGGATCTGCGCGCGGGTCGCGACCGTGCGTTGGAGGCCGCAGAAAAGGCTTTGCTGGATCGCTTGTTGCTCACTACATCGGTTCAGTAGAAGTTTGCTGGATAAACGGATCATAAGGAGGAATGCCATGGCGCTCGTTTCATTGCGTCAATTGCTGGATCACGCTGCGGACAACGGCTACGGAGTGCCCGCTTTCAACGTGAACAATCTCGAACAGGTGCAGGCGATCATGGAGGCCGCACAGGAAGTCAACGCGCCGGTGATCATGCAGGCATCCGCCGGTGCACGTAAGTACGCGGGGGAATTGTTTCTTAAGCATCTGATTCAGGCCGCGGTCGAGTCTTATCCAGCGATTCCGATCGCGATGCACCAGGATCACGGGGCGTCACCTGCAGTGTGCGAAGGCGCGATCAAGCTTGGCTTCTCATCGGTGATGATGGACGGCTCGCTGCGCGAAGACGGAAAAACGGTCGCAGACTACGACTACAACTGGCAGGTGACGAAGAAAGTGGTCGACATGGCGCACGCGCAGGGTGTCAGTGTCGAAGGCGAGCTCGGTTGTCTTGGCTCTCTAGAGACGATGCGCGGCGACAAGGAAGACGGCCACGGCTCCGAGATCACGATGACGAAAGAAATGCTGCTGACTGACCCGGATCAGGCCGCAGATTTCGTCGCCAAAACGCAGCTCGATGCGCTCGCAATCGCAATCGGCACCAGCCATGGCGCGTACAAGTTCACGCGCAAGCCGACGGGCGACATCCTCGCAATCGATCGCATCAAGGAGATTCACCGCCGCATTCCGAACACGCATCTGGTGATGCACGGCTCATCGTCTGTGCCACAGGATTTGCTGCACGAAATTCGAACCTACGGCGGCGACATGAAAGAAACGTATGGCGTGCCGGTCGAAGAGATCCAGGAGGCGATCAAGCACGGCGTTCGCAAGATCAACATCGACACCGACATCCGCCTTGCGATGACCGCGGCCATACGCAAATTTCTGCACGAAAATCCCGGCCACTTTGATCCGCGCGATTACCTGAAGCCCGCGCGTGCAGCGGCCAAGGTGATCTGCAAGCAGCGCTATGTGCAATTCGGCTGCGAGGGCCAGGCAAGCGGAATCCAGCCGCTGCCGCTAACGACGATCGCGCACAAGTACACAACCGGCGCCTTGTCGCAGCACGTGCACTAAGTCTTCTTGGGTACGCATGCCGCAGCGGCTGGCGCAGCTGCGCCGCCTACGTCGTCGGGCACTACAGTGGCAACCACTGCGGTACTCACAACGCCGGCGCAAAACAGGGCTAAAGCGCTGTTTTGCTCAAACGCCCCGGCGTTGCTCCGTTCCTCGGGCGACGACTCAAAGGCGGCGCATCTGCGCCAGCCGCTGCTGTCGCGACGGCGCTCGTCGGGAGTTTTTCTACCCAATCCAAGAGTGGTGCCGCGCCGCAACGCTTGCGCGTTGATGCAGCTACATCGTCCCGCGCAGCCCCAGCCGATCGATTGTCAACCGCTCGGCGTCGACCATCTGCCGCGCGTACTTTGTGTACTCCTCAGGGCTCATGTAGATCACCGATTGATCGAAGCGGTCGAGAATCGCGAGCACTTTCGGATCCTCGAGTGTTTTGCGGAACGCGTCGTGCAGCGTTTTAACCACCGCCGGATCCATTCCGGGCGGCCCGCCGATGCCGAACGGTGAGTCAGACACTGTGTCGTAACCGAGCTCAGCGAGTGTCGGAACGTCCGGCCACTTCTTCGTACGCTTTGAACCGTAGGTCGCAAGCAGCCGTAACTTGCCGGACTCGACGTGAGGCGCCCAACCGGTCGAGTCGCTCGCCGACTGAATGTGACCGCCGAGAATCGACGTCATCAGATCGGCGCTGCCCTTGAACGGGACGTGTGTCAGCTTGATGCCTGCCTTCGCCGCGAATTCCTCGATCGCCAGATGCGGCGTCGTGCCGCTGCCGGTTGAGCCGTAATCGATCTTGCCTGGATTTTTCTTCGCGTCTTCAACGAAGTCGCTTCAACGTCTTCCACGGAGCGCCCGCGGGCACGACCAGACCGAACGTGTAGCCGGTCATGTTGATGATGTAGGTGAAGTCGCGCAGCGCATCGAGCTGCGGTGTCTTCTGCATGTGCGGAATGCGAAACACGCTGATCGCAAGTTGGGTCAGTGTGTATCCGTCGGGCTTCGCGCTCTTCACGGCGATCGGTGCGACGGTTCCTCCGGCGCCAGGCTTGCTCTCGACGACGATTGGCTGTCCCAGCGTGCGCGATGCGGACTCCGCGAATGCGCGCAGCACCTGGTCGGTCGGTCCGCCTGCGGGAAATGCGCAGTACAACGTGATCGGTCGTGACGGAAAAGCCTGTGCGCGCAGTGCAGTCGACGGCAGCGCCGCAAGCGCGCCGCTCGCGATCAGGACGGTGCGACGATCCATGAATGTCTCCTAATAATTGTTATGCGGACGAGTATAGGCAACGCGGCTACAGATGCTCGATCGAACGCGCGTAATAGCTCAGCAGCTCGGTCTCAGTCGGGTTCGCGCTGTACAACCCCGCCGATTCGTTGACCAGATGTCGAAGTGTCAGCATGCGCAATCCGGCGCCGACTGCATAGTCCCAGTCGCTGCGCGGTACGTAGATGTGAGCTCCGCGCGCCTGTAAGTGCTGCACCTGTGTGCCGACTTGCGACTTGACTTCCATTTCGCTGAGCGCTCCATCCTTCGCTGCCAGCAACACGCGCGCAACCAGCGGTACCGGTAACACCGGAATCAGACGGCCCACGTGATCCATCAGATGGCGGCCCAGCGCACTGACTTCGACGATCCGCTCTTCCTTGGCGAGCTTGCGAAAGTCGATTCCTCGCTCAGCGCAGTAGCTCTTGGTTGAAATCGGCGTGCCGAAGTTGACGCACGCATAACCGAAGCGATACCACTTGCTGCGAACCGCGAGCCCGAGCTGGGTGAAAACAAACTTCAACGTGTTTAGGGAAGCCGTGACCGCCGACCTCTTTTCGCGCGCCGCTCCTGCCAATAGCTGTGTTCGATCTTCCAGCACTCGGTCGTAGTTCAATCCGAGCGGAACGAAAACGAGATCGCGGTCACCGTCGAGTGAGAAACCGCGCAACATGTATTCAAGTACGCCAAATTTGGGTTCGCGCATACGGCCGTCACGCGTCAGGCCTCCTTCGGGATAAACGGCTTGCGTGACTCCAGACTCGGTGGCCATTGCGATGTAGCGCTCCAGCACGCGCCGGTACAGCTCGTTGCCTGAGCCGCGCCGGACGAAATACGCGCCCATCGCGCGAATCATCTGCTGCAAAGGCCAGATGCGTGCCCATTCGCCTACCGCATACGAAAGCGCTGCCTGTTCCGCAGCCAAATGCGCAGCGAGGATGTAATCCATATTGCTGCGATGATTCATCACGAACACCACCGTGGAGTTCGGCGGTACTGCGGCCAGACCGGCTTCGTCGGAGTACCCGATGCGCACGCGATAGAGCAGGCGGCTGACTTTTCGGCTTAGCCACGCGCCGATTCGAAAATAGAAGTAGGCGTTGAAAGCGGGGACGATCTCGCGCGCATAGCGCTCGACCATCTGATGCACGACCTCGCGCGGCATCTCATTTGCCTGCGCATGCGCGGTCGCGGCCTGCTGCACCTTCTCATCGAACACCAGTCGATCGATCAGCGTGCGCCGGCTTGTTTGCTGGAACGGTCGAACCTGCAGGCGCAGTCGCTGCCCGACTTCGTCGAGCACTTTGTTGGCACGAGTCCGAATCACCCAGCGCGCGCTGGGCACCAAGAGACGATCGAGCACCGCCCATAGCGCGAGCAGGGCGCCGATGATCGCAACCCAGACCGGAATAACTATTGTCCCCAACTTGCCCCGACCATCTGCTTGTGGGTAGTGACGGCGGTCGCACAATGTACCGCGCGCCGCGGCGGTGGGCGCGTGCCTGCTATTCGAGCGTGACGTTTGTTTCCAGTCGACCCGCCCGCTCGTGCCAGGCTGCGATTTGAAGTTGGGAGCCTGCTTTGCCTTTCACTACCCAATCGACATGCGCCCGGTCGGCCGTGACCTTCTTGTTCGGCCAGAATGAAATGCCGGTGTGCAGATAAGCCCAGCCTTCGAGTTCACCCATTTCTTCGCGCGGCTTGCCCGATACGAGTTCAGCACCACTGGGCAATTTGATCTCGGCGAGTACTCCTCGCAACAGCTTTCGCTTCACGGCCATCTTGGTGACGTAGGTCGGTAACCAGCCGCTGTTCTGCACGATCAGCCGTACGCGCCATGTGCCTGGCGCCGGCCGCCGTGACTTCGACGCTGCCAAGCTCGAGCTTCGGCGATATCAGCGCTTGCCACAGCAGCCATTGCGGAAAACGTGCGATCTCCTTCTCGCGTAACGCCGGCGGCGGATTTGCAAAGATGTGCATCCGATTCCAGCCGCCGATCTCCACTTTGCCGAGTTGCGGATGATCAAATGGTTTCCAATCGATGTGGCCCTCGTTCGGCGCAACACGCTGCGCCCACTCGAAGATCTTCAAATCGTCTTCGATCGGATGGTCACGGAACCAGTGAATCCATTCCTTGTTATCGATGCCGGCTTCCTTTTTCAGATTCCAGATCTCGATCGTCCACGTGAACATGCCCGAGGTGCTCGTAGATCCAGTCGAATGAGCCGCTGATGTGCTCGCCTGGCATGTACTGGAACTCGTGCCAGACCGAAATTGCCGGATAGCCGGTCAGCTCTTCGCCCTTCTTGCCGACGGTTTGATAGGTCCACAGGTCTTCGGCGGGAAGCTTGTCGTCCGGCGCAGAGCCGAGCGGACGCAGCAGCACGCCGGACATCGTGTGAATGCTGGTGCCGCCGCAGATGTTCGGATGCGACATGAAAAATTCGACGATCGAGCGCACTTCAGGTTCGGACGTGGGAAACGGCCCGGCGCCGAGCTGCTCGAATTCCTGGCGCCAGTTGGACGGGAAGTTACGATTTAGGTCGAGGCCCTGCGCGTTGCCGGTGACACCGGCGACGGTAACGCTGACGCCGTCGTAGTTTTCGATTCGTCCTTCGGCAAACACCCGAAAGTATTCGCCGCCTGGCGCATCGGTCGGCGCGCGGCGCACCAGCAAACTCGGCTGCTGCGGATGCTTTTTCCACGGACCGTTCGGATCGGCGACGCGCATTTGCAGAATTCGGCCGTCACCGTCGAGGTCCTCGGTGATCAGTCCGTCGATCGGATCCTCGTCAAACGGATATCGCCGCGTCGAAGAGCGTACGTAGCGTGGGTTATCGCCCATCGCCCATTCGGCGCCATCGGGATTGATGCGAGGGCAAACGTAGAACGTACGTGTGTCGAGAGCACGCGTGACGTCGGCATTGTTGGCGCGCTCCTTCATCAGCCAGTCGATGAAGTACAAACAAGCGCTCGACGCCGTCAACTCGATCGAATGAATGTTGCCATCCACCCAGTACGCGGGCTTGTCGATCGCGGCACCGGTCGCGCGATGGGTCAGTGTGACGACCGGGATCGCACGCCCTTCGTGACTCGTTCCGATCGTTTCGACTGAAACGTAATCCGGATTTTCGTCGGCAAAGCTGCGCAATATCGCCATCAAGTCGTCGTAGCGATAAAAGCGCGAGTAGTCGATGGTGGGCATGGTGCGAGCGGCGAGGGCAAGGCCGGCGATGATACTGGCCATGATCGCCTTGCCGTTGCGGCGGTCGTATCATCCGCCGCCATGTCCGAGCAATCGTCCGACCGCATTGTTCTTGACCGCGCTGCCGAAAAGCGCAAGCGCGGATTGCGCCGCGTGGTCGACGCGACCCACTACTCGCTGGACGGCTTACGCGCGGCGTGGGCCAGTGAAGACGCGTTCAGGCAAGAGATCATGCTGGCGGCGGTACTCGACTCCCGTCGCGCTGGTGCTGCCGATTGCATTGGCGGAAAAGATCCTGTTGGTCGGCGTCTTGATGTTGGTGTTGATCGTCGAGCTGCTGAACAGCGCCATCGAAGCGGCGGTCGACCGCGATAGTCTGGAAATCAATCCGCTCGGCAAGCGCGCGAAAGACGTCGGCAGCGCGGCGGTGATGCTGGCGCTGATGCTCGCCGGCGGCACCTGGGTTGCGATTGTCGGATGGTATTTCTTTCGAGCGTGAGCAAATCCGCGTGAGTGGACTCCTGCAGTCGAGCATCAAATCGTTGCCGCTCGTCTATCGAGGCAAGGTGCGCGACAGTTACGCCGTGGGCGACGACAAGCTGCTGATCGTCACGACCGATCGGTTGTCCGCGTTCGATGTCGTGATGAGCCAGCCGATTCCCGATAAGGGCAAGGTGCTGAACGCGATGTCGAACTTCTGGTTCGAGAGGCTGGCACACGTGACAGCGAATCACTTGACCGGTCTCGCGCCCGAGTCTGCTGTCGCCAGCGACGAACTGGATCAGGTGCGCGGGCGTGCGGTGGTCGCGATGAAACTGAGGCCGCTGCCGGTCGAAGCTGTCGTCCGCGGTTACCTGATCGGCTCGGGCTGGAAGGACTATCAGCGCACCGGCAAGTGTCTGCGGAATTGAGCTACCGCCGCGGCTTGCGAATGGCCAGCAAACTGCCGGAGCCGATTTTCACGCCTGCCAACAAAGCCGAGCTTGGCACGCACGACGAAAACATTTCGTTCGAGCAAATGCAGGAAATTGTCGGTGCGGAGCTCGCTTTTCGCGATTCGCTCGATCAGCCTGGCGCTTTATTCCGCGGCCTCCGAGTACGCCGCGACGCGCGGCATCATCATTGCCGACACCAAGTTCGAATTCGGCATCGACGCAGCTGGCGAGCTGCGACTGATGGACGAAGTTCTGACGGCGGACTCGTCGCGCTTCTGGCCGGCCGAGCAGTACGTCGAAGGATCGTCGCCGCCGTCGTTCGACAAGCAGTTCGTACGTGACTGGCTCGAGACGCAGCATTGGAACAAGGCGCCGCCACCGCCGGCATTGCCGCCCGAGGTCGTTGCGAAAACCGCCGCGAAATATCGCGAAGCGTTGCTGCGACTGACCGGCCAGACCGTCACCGGTGATCCGTGATCCGTACAATCGCTCTTTTACCTGCGATACACGATGAAACGTGATGGGCACTCCGCGCCGCTGATCGGCGTGCTGATGGGCTCGACGTCCGATTGGGACGTGATGCAGCACGCGTGCGAAGTGCTGAAGGAATTTGGCGTGCGCTTCGAAACGCGCGTCGTCTCCGCACATCGCACGCCCGATGAGATGTTCGCGTACGCCGAGGAAGCTCGTGCGCGGGGATTGAAGGCGATCATTGCCGGCGCCGGCGGCGCCGCGCACCTGCCCGGCATGCTGGCCTCGAAGACGCTGATTCCGGTACTTGGCGTGCCGATTCCTTCGAAGTATCTGCGCGGCGAGGATTCGCTGTTGTCAATCGTGCAGATGCCCAGAGGAGTACCGGTTGCGACGTTCGCGATCGGCGAAGCAGGCGCCGCCAATGCAGCGCTGTTCGCGCTCGAGATGCTTTCGACGCAGGACGGCGAGCTTGCGACGGCGCTTGCGCAATATCGCGCCACGCAGAACGAAAAAGCGCGCAACATGACCTTGCCGCTGTAGCGGCTGATGGACGCGATTCCTCCGGGTTCTTGGCTCGGGTTGCTGGGCGGTGGGCAGCTCGGCCGGATGTTTTGCATGGCCGCGCAATCGCTCGGCTACAAAGTGTGTGTGCTGGATCCCGGACACGACAGTCCAGCGGGCGCAGTCGCTGACGACCACATTGCCGCCGATTATCTCGACGAAGCTGCATTGACGGAGCTGGGGCGACGCTGTCGCGCTGCGACCACCGAGTTCGAAAACGTGCCGGCGGCTGCACTGGAATTTCTCGCGCAGCATTGCAGTGTCAGTCCCGGACGCATCAAGCGTTGCGATTGCGCAGGATCGGATTGCCGAGAAGCGTTTTATCACTGCGTGCGGAATCGATGTCGCACCGCACGTCGTGATCGAGCGCGAAGACGATTTGCGAGCGGTCGACGCGCAGCTTTTTCCCGCGCTATTGAAGTCTGCCCGGATGGGTTACGACGGCAAGGGGCAGGTGCCGGTAGACACACTCGATGCAGTACGGGCGGCGTGGCGCGCAATGGGAAGCGTGCCATGCGTGCTGGAAAAGAAAGTGCCATTGCGTCTTGAAGTTTCGGTTGTCGCGTGTCGCGCGACAGACGGCACAGCCGTGACATTTCCGATCGCCGAGAACGAGCACCGTGGCGGAATACTCGCGACGTCGATTGCCCCCGCGCGCGTGAATGACGATATCGCGCGGCGTGCGCGGGACGCAGCGCTGACGCTCGCCGAACGCATGAACTACGTCGGCGTGTTGTGCGTCGAATTCTTTGTGTTGCGCGACAATTCGCTTTTGGTCAACGAGATCGCGCCGCGTCCGCACAACTCCGGCCATTACACGATCGACGCGTGTGTGACGAGTCAGTACGAACAGCAGGCACGCGTGATGGCGAATCTACCCCTCGGAGATACCAGCCAGATGATGCCGTCGGTCATGCTGAATATCCTCGGCGATCAATGGTTCCGCAGTCGCTCGGGCGGGCAGACGATGCACGAACCTGACTGGGTGTCGGTGCTTGCGGTGCCCGGTGCGAAGCTGCACTTGTACGGCAAGCGCGAAGCACGCCTGGGTCGCAAGATGGGACATGTGACCTGCGTAGCGCCGACGTTGCCGGAAGCGATCGCGCGCTCGCATCGTGTGGCAAGCGCGCTGGGCATCGCACCAGCGACATGACACGGTGGATCGGATGAACACGCCGGCAGTCGATGCGGTAGCGATCGATCGCGCTGTCGATGTCTTGCGCCGAGGTGGGATCGTCGCATTGCCCACTGAAACGGTCTATGGACTTGCCGCCGATGCCGACAATGAAGACGCGGTGCGAAAGTTATTCGCCGCAAAGGGGCGGCCCGCCGATCACCCGGTCATCGTGCACGTCAGTGGTGCCGACGCGTTCGATGAACTGGGCGATCGAAGTGCCCGACGCTGCACGTGTCCTTGCGGGCGCGTTCTGGCCGGGCCCGCTGACGCTGGTGTTTAGACGGAGCGCGCGCGCACGCGACATCGTCACCGGCGGGCAGGACACCGTCGGCCTCCGGTCGCCGGCACACGCCTGGGCACGCGCGTTGTTGCACGAATTTGGCGGCGCGCTGGCGGCGCCGAGCGCAAACAGCTTCGGTCGCATTAGCCCGACCACCGCGCAGCACGTGATCGACGATCTCGGGGTCAAACCACGCGGCAAAGTCGATCTAATCCTGGACGGCGGTCCGTGTCCGGTGGGAATCGAGTCGACCATTGTCGATGTTTGCAGCGACAAGCCGACGCTGCTGCGACTCGGTGCAATCACGCGCGATCAGCTACAAGAGGTACTCGGCCGTCAGGTAGTCGATGCCGGTGCTCAATCCCCACGCGCCCCGGGCCGGCTCGAAAAACACTACGCACCGCACACGCCCCTCGCCGTGATGAGCGTCGACGAGCTGGCCGCGATGCTTTCGAAGCCGGGAGGTGCACGGATCGCAGTGCTAGCGCCCTTGAGTTTGCTGCAGAACTGTCGAGCCGAGGTTGCGTTAGCGATCGCCGCTGCAGAACGCGCCGACGACTACGCGCGCTTGCTGTATTCGTCTTTGCATCGGCTCGATTCGAGCGGCGCGGATCGCCTGATCGTTGCGGAACCACCCACCGGCCCCGAGTGGGACGCGATACATGATCGCCTGCGACGGGCGAAACTGCGGAGACTGCATAGCGACGGCCAATACCGCAACGCGGCCGCATTGTTGCTGCGAGCACTGCGGAAATGCGACAGCTTGCTGCTGCAGTGTCACCATAATCGCAGTCCACCGGAACCAAACCCATTGTTTTTGTGATTCGATCCTCACTGCCGCCAGGCCGCTGTTCTTGAGTTCGCGCTTGGCCGCGGCCGCGTTTCTTCCAGGAGGCGCCAACGAGATCCCTTACGGCTCAGTTCGATAATTCGCTTGGCAAGCAATCGTCTCTCAGGACAACCAAAATGAACACGATGGTGAAACGTTTCGTGCGGTGCTGCAGTCATTTCGGTCTTTTCGCTTCCACTGCCGGCACGCGCCGGGCTGATTGAATCACCAGTCTGTTCTTCGGCGCCAGCGTTGACGGTGATTCCGGCCTACGCCTGCAACCGTTATTAACACCGCGAACTCGCCCTGCCGGCGCCGCCGTATGCAACTGGCAAGTTTTCCGAACGGCCCCTCTGCTTGCCGAGTATCGTGGACCGCTACGACGGTGCCCCAGGGGGTTCACACCGTCTCTGCACAGGCGGCAATAATTTCGCCTATGCCGGGGCGACGCACCGGGTCGGCGATTTCAATTCCGGCACGATCCAAGGCGTGCCGAACATGGTGAAGCCGATCTGTAATTTCGGCAACGCCTGGCAGTTCAGACTTTCTCTCGAGCAGCAACCTTCTCTTCGATGCAGTCACCTCGCTGTTCGCAACGATATCTGTTTCGAATGCGTCTGACTACTCGCGCAGACGAATGTTGCCGGGCTTAGTGCAGGCTCACCGGGCGGACAGTGTGACTGGTGCGGTGACCAACGTCGTCACGATCATCATACCGGCTCTACGCGTCCGGCGCGCGACCATTTCCTCATTGCGAACGCCCCGGACGTCGGCAAGACCCCGCGCGCGCAGGCGTTGGGTCCCACAGCGGCGGCTGGCGCTACGCAACTGTCTGCACAATTTTCAACGGAGCACTGGCGGACAGCAGATCGGCGCTAGATGCGCCGCCTGCGGCCGAGATCGTGCAGTTCGACACCGCCGGCGATTTGCCAGAATCCTTGCTGATCCGCTCGCCTACGGGTTCGACAACACGACCGATGCGTGCGTTGACAATTTAGCGAACGGTCTGTGCAACCCTGGTAATTGGGACCGTTGGCTGTTCTGGGACGGCGTGCATCCGACGACCCGCACTCACTAGCTGCTGGGAAGTCAGTTTGCCATGGCCGTGCCAGAGCCACCATCGACGCACAGCATATCTGCGCAGCGGGCGATTGCCACGATGCGGCCGCTAGGTATTCGAAGTTGTACGTGTGCCGGGCGCACGGCCGCCCGAAGCCCGGCACACAAACTAATTCGCGACGAGTGCACGTGCGACGGCGTAGCCGTCGCGTACACGGCGCCGAGCGCTGCTTACACGCCCAGGTATCGCGCGAGCTTTTCGGGTGCCTTGGCCAGTTCGGCCGATTTTCCTTCGAGCACGACACGCCCTTTCTCCAGCACTACACAGCGATCGGTGTGCGCGAGAACCGAGCGATAGTTTCGATCGACAATCAACGATGCGATTCCCGTCGCTCGGATAGCGCTGATGATTCGCCAGATCTCACGCACGACCAGTGGTGCCAGACCTTCGGTGGCCTCATCGAGGAGCATCAGGTCGGGATTCGTCATCAGCGCCCGGCCAATCGCGAGCATCTGCTGCTCGCCGCCGGACAGTTGTGCGCCGCCGTGTTGCAAGCGCTCTGCAAGGCGAGGAAAGGTTTGCATCACACGATCGATCGACCAGTCGCGCCTGCCGTCGATGCCGGCGCGCGCCGCCATCAATAGATTCTCGCGCACGGAGAGATTCGGAAAAATGGCACGCCCTTCGGGCACGTAACCGATGCCGAGCCGCGCGATGCGGTCGGGCTGTGACCGCGTGCAATCGTTGCCGCGAATTTGAATTGCGCCCGAGGTCGGCCTCACGAGTCCGAGCAGCGTGCGAATCAAAGTGGTCTTGCCCATGCCGTTGCGGCCGAGCAGGCCAACCGCTTCGCCGGCGCCGATCACGAGCGACGCACCGTGCAGGACGTGGCTTGCCCCGTAGTGCGTGTGCAACTGCGCAGCGTCGATTAGAGGTGCGCTGTTCGCGCTCAAGGCGAGGTCCTCTCGTCCAAGTTTGTGCCGAGATACGCTTCCTGCACTTCTGCGTTCGCGCGTATCGCTGACGGCGTCCCGCTTGCAAGCACGCGGCCATTGACCATCACCGTGATGCGGTCCGAGACGCGAAACACGGCGTCCATGTCGTGTTCGACCAGCAATATCGCGTGGCTCGCCTTCAGGTCGTTCACCAGCATCAGCATGCGTTCTGTTTCCTCGGAGCCCATGCCGGCCAACGGCTCATCGAGAAGCAGGATCTGAGGCGCTGTAGACAGGCACATGGCGATCTCAAGTTGACGCTTCGCGCCGTGCGATAGCGTCGCCGCAATATCGCCAGCGTGCGATGTAAGCCCAACGCGCTGCAAGGCGCTTTCTGCCGCGGCGGTCGACACATCGCACTGCGTGGCTGGTGTCAACCAGTCCCACGGCCGTTGCCTGCGCGCCTGTGCTGAAAGGCGGCAGTTCTCGCGCACGCTGAAACTCGGAAATATGTTCGTACGCTGGTAGCTGCGACCGAGGCCGGACTGCGCGCGGCGGGACTGGCTCCAACCGGTGACATCACGGCCAGTCAACTCGACACGCCCGGAAGTCGGGGCAATTTCGCCGCACAACACGTTGATCAGCGTTGACTTGCCGGCGCCATTGGTGCCGATCACCGCGTGAATTTCGCCGCGATCGACCGTGAGCGATACATCGTCGACTGCGCGCAGCCCGCCAAAATGGCGCGAGACGTTTTTCGCGGCCAGGAGTGTCATGCAACACTCCGTCGCCCGTAGTTGCGAGCCGAGTCCGATCAAACCGCGCGGCATCAGCGCCACGAACACGATGATCGTAATGCCCAACGGTAACTGCCAGTGTTTGGCAAACGATCCGAAAATCGCCTGCGATTGATAAAACTCCTGCAGTGCGACAAACGCAATTGCGCCGACCACTGCACCGCGCAAACTGCCGATGCCGCCCAGAATGATCATCAGCAGTACCGCGCCCGACTGATGCCACGACAGAATCTCCGGGTTCACGTATCCGTCCTTTAGCGCGTAAAGAAAACCCGCAACACCGGCCATCATCGCGGCGATCACGAACGCTGCCAGCTTGTATGGATAGGTTGCGAATCCAGCTGCGCGCATCCGTTGTTCGTTCACACGGATGCCAGCAAGGGCACGTCCGAATCGACTTCGTTGCAGAGCTGCAAGCAGTACAAACGTCAGCACCAGTGCAACAAGAACAAACGAATAGAAGACGAGTGGCGAACTGAGATCGAGCAACCTCACGCTGCCGATCGCGACGTCTGGACGAAAATACAAATAGATTCCGTCGCTGCCGCCGCCGACCTTCGTGTCGTGAAACACGTAGTACGCCATCTGCGCAAAGGCGAGTGTCACCATGATGAAGTAGATCCCGCGCGTACGCAGCGACAGCGCGCCAACCGCCAGCGCGTACAGCCCCGCTGCAGCCACTGATGCCGGAAACAGAATCCAAAACGATGCCGGTCCCGATTGCGGAGACAGCAGCGCCGCGATGTAAGCCCCGATCCCGAAGAACGCTGCGTGGCCGAAAGACACGAGCCCGGTCTGACCCACGAGTAACTCGAGGCTCAACGCAAACACCGAGAGAATCATGATCTTCAGTGCGAGGTCGACGTAGTACTTCTCACCGAAGAATGGAAACGCGGCAGCGAAAACAAGCAGCGCGAGCATTGGCAAGGAACGCGAATCGATCATCATCCCTGCCGAAACAACCCCTCGGGCTTCCACAGCAGAATCATCGCCATCAGCAGATACACGAGTACGCCTGCGGCTTCCGGAAAAAATACTTTTCCGAACGTGTCGACCAGGCCGACCAACAACGAGGCGAGCAGCGCGCCGCGAACCGACCCAATCCCGCCGATGACGACTACGACGAAGCTGATGATCAGCACCTGACCGCCCATGTTCGGATACACCGAAGACACCGGAGCCGCGATCATCCCGGCCAGCACAGCCAGCGCAACGCCGAACGCAAACACCACGCGATACAAGAACTTGATGTTGACGCCCAGTGCCTGGACCATTTCTCGATTGCTCGCGCCCGCGCGAATCATCATTCCCAGACGTGTGCGCGCAAGCACGAAGTACAGTCCGAGAGCGACCGCGATGCACACAGCCGAGATAAATAGCCGGTACGTCGGGTAGGTCATCACATCGCCGAGCGGCACACTGCCTGACAGCCATGCAGGCGCTGCCACGCCGTGCACGTCATCGCCCACGAGGATGCTGCGCAACTCCTCGAAGACGAGGATCAGCCCGTAGGTCATCAAGACCTGTTGCAGATGCTCACGCTCGTACAGGAAGCTGAAGAAGCCCCATTCGAGCAGATAGCCGAACGCAATCGACAGCATCAGTCCGAGGGCAAGCGTCGTAAAGAAGCCGCCGCCGACCGTTGCACCTACCAAAGGCGCAAGCGCATACGCCATGTACGCGCCAATCATGTAGAAGCTGCCATGCGCAAGATTGATCACGCCCATGATGCCGAAGATCAGCGTCAGGCCGCTCGCGACCAGAAACAGCAGCAGTCCGTACTGGACAGCGTTCAGGCACTGAATCAGGAAAGTGGCGAGGTCCATCGATACAAAATAAAACGGCGGTGCGCAGTTTCCCACGCACCGCCGTGTTATCGAGCGTCCGGAGCTACATCTTGCAACCGGTCGCCGGATCGGCGAGACCCTTTACCGCCACCTTCTGATACTTGTTGGCCGCCGCCTTCGACCTTGCGCAGGTAGATGTCGTGCACGGGGTTGTGCGCCTTCGACAGCGTGAACGGGCCGCGCGGGCTGTCGATTTTCGCCGACTCCATCGCCTTGATCATTTCCGCGCGCTTGGATACGTCGCCCTTGACACCATTCAAGCCGGCGGCGAGCAACTGCGCCGCGTCGTAGCCCTGCACCGCGTATACATCGGGTTGCAGCTTGTAGGCCTTCGCGTAGTTCAACCGAAACGACTTGTCTTTCTCGTTCGGCAGGCCGTCGGCGTAGTGCAGCGTCGTCAACAGGCCCTGCGCAGCCTCACCTTGCGCTTCGAGTGTGCCATCGGTGAGGAAGCCCGGGCCGTAAAGCGGCACCGTCTTCGTCAATCCGGCCGCGGCATAATCCTTGACGAACTTGACGGCGCCGCCGCCGGCAAAGAAGGCGAAGGTCGCGTCCGGCTTCAGCGTCGCAATTTCAGTCAATAGCGCCTGAAACTCAACGCCGGGAAACGGCAGGTTCAACTCCTTGACTACCGAGCCGCCGCCCTTGGCGAAGCCTTCCTTGAATGCTGCGGCCATTTCGTCGCCCGCTGCGTACTTCCAGGTGATCGACACGGCTTTCTTGTGGCCGCGCTCGGCGGCGACGACGCCGGCCGCGTAGGCCGATTGCCAGTTTGAAAACGATGTGCGGAAAATGTTCGGTGCGCACATCGGGCCCGGTGACCGCGCCAGCGCCCGCGTTCGGAACAACGAGCAGTGTGTTGGTGTCGCGCGCGACCTTGGCCATCGCCATTACGACGCCCGAATGCACGGTACCGACCACGACATCGACCTTGTCGCGGTTGATCAGCTTGCCGACGTTATCTGTCGCCTTGGCAGGATCGGACTCGTCGTCGACGCGGAAGTACTCGATCTCGCGCCCGCCGAGTTTTCCTCCGTTTTCCTGGACATACAGCTTGAATCCGTTTTCGATCGCATTGCCGAGCGCCGCGAACGTTCCGGTGAACGGCAACATCAACCCGACTTTCAACTTCTGCTGCTGTTGCGCGATCGCGGGCATCACGGCAACCGCAGCGCATAGTGCAGCTAGCGACAGTGAGTGTGTGTCTCCGGTTCATTCGATCGTCTCCGTTACGTATGCGTTGCAATGAAATCGATAGTGGCGTTGATCACTTGCTGAGACTGGTCGCGCTGCGGTGAGTGCCCGCAACGGGCCAGCTTCAACAGCTGCGCATGCGGGACATGTCTTGCGACACTGTCGACCTGCGCCATCGTCCCGTATTCGTCATCCTCGCCTTGTATTACCAGAACCGGCTTCGTGATCGCGGTCAACAGGGCTTCGATATTCCAGCTGCGAAAGGCAGGGTCCAGCCAGATGTCGTTCCATCCCCAGAAAGCCGAATCCGGATCGTCGTGATATCGGCCAAGCTTAACCCTGAGCCCTGGCCCCTGCGTATCGGTAGTAGCGAGGTAGGTTTCGCGCGTACGCGCAATACTTTCGATCGATAAGTCTTCGACGAACACATGCGGCGCCATTGCGATGACGCCGGCTAGACGGTCAGGAAACGCGGCTGCATAAAGCAGCGCAATCGACGCGCCGTCGCTGTGACCGATCAGCCAAGGACGATCAGTTGTGGTGTCGACACCGACCGCCTGCAGCAAGGCGGGCAACACTTCGTACGCCTGCGAATGCATGAAGTCGACCGGCCATCTTTCCGCCGGCAGCGCGTGGTGTCGAGCGTCCGTAGCCCGGTCGCGAATACGCCAGTCCGCGAAATCCGCCGGTCAGTGCACAGCTGCCGCGGCCAGTCGCGCCACATTGCGACTGAGCCAAGACCTTCATGCAGGAATACGAGCAAGGGCGAGGCTGAGCGCTCGCGTGAGATCCATTCATACTCGAGCACATATTCGCGCGATCCTGCAGTGACGCGCGCGTGGCTCGTCATCACTGGATCATCCAACCGACGCTTCCTTTTCGCGCAGCTTGAAGCGCTGAATTTTTCCGGTCGCAGTCTTCGGCAGCTCGGAGACGAACTCGAGAAAACGCGGGTACTTGTGCGGTGCCAGTTTCCCTTTGACGAACGCTTTCAGTTCGTTTTCCAGTTCAGCCGAAGCTTTGTTCACACCTTTCAGCACAACGAACGCTTTCGTCTTTGTCAACCCATCCGTATCGGTCTTGCCGATTACCGCTGCTTCCAGCACGGTGGGGTGTTGCATCAGCGCGGTTTCCACTTCGAACGGTGAAACGTACTGACCGCTGACACGCAACATGTCGTCGCCGCGGCCGGCGTAAGTGAAGTACCCGTCGCGGCTTCGCACGTACTTATCGCCGCTCTTGGTCCACCCTCCGATGAACGTCGCGCACGATTTTTCCCGGCTTCCCCAATACATCAGTGCCGAGCTAGGTCCCTTGACGTACAAATCAGCAATCGCATCGTCGCCGACGACAGCTCCGTGCTCGTCGCGCAGCTCGATGTCGTAACCCGGCACCGGAGTTCCGGTGGTGCCGTAACGCACGTGTCCTGCGCGATTCGACAGAAAGATGTGCAGCATCTCGGTTGAGCCGATACCGTCGAGAACCTCGCAGCCAAAGTGCGCATTGAAGCGCTCGCCGATGTCCTTGGGCAGCGCCTCGCCTGCGGACACTGCGATGCGCAGCTTGACTTGTGTGCGCGCCGGCAGCTCGGGTGACGCGAGCATTGCGGCGTACAGCGTCGGCACGCCGTAGAAAATGGTCGGGCCTTGTTCAATCAGACGCTTGAACACGGCGGGCGGCGTCGGCCGCTCGGCCATCAGCACGACAGTTGCGCCTACTGACAAGGGGAACGTCAGCGCGTTGCCCAGCCCGTAAGCGAAAAACAGTTTCGCCGCCGAGAACACGACGTCGTCTTCGCGGACACCGAGAACAGGCTTGCCGTACAACTCTGCCGTCCAGTACAGATTTGCGTGCGTGTGCACTGTGCCCTTCGGCTTGCCGGTCGAGCCCGACGAGTACAGCCAGAAGCCGATGTCGTCCGCCGCGGTTAGCGCGGCGGCTGGCGCGGGTGCGTGCCGAGCAGTCAGCGAAGAGAACTCGGACGTATCAACCACGCGCTTGACCTCGTGCGGCGCGTCATTCATCGCTTGCGTCAACACCGGTACCAGCGCGCTGGAAACAAATGCGGCCTGGGCGCGGCTGTGCGCCAGCATGTACGCGTAGTCGGCAGGCGTCAGCAACGTGTTGACGGCGACCGGCACAACACCCGCGTAAAGACAACCAAGAAAAGCGACCGGCCAGTCGATCGTGTCGTGCATCAGCAGCAACACACGTTCTTCGCGCCGGAGACCCAGCGCACCTAGTGCAGCGGCGAATCGGCGGACGCGGTCGCTCAGGTCACCGTAAGTCAGCGTGCGTTCATCGTCGCGATAGGCGACTTTCGCAGCGCGCCCTGCGTTCAATTCAAGTAGATGACGCGCGAAGTTGAATTGGGCAGGGGGAGGGGAGGCAGGCATTGCGCTAGCGGCACTACGGAAGCAAAGGGGGCAGAATAGAGCGCAGATTTTTTCGTCGCAAGGGAGACCGCGTGTCAGCGCACGCTTTGCACCAGGGCTCGACCGAAACTGTGCCCGCGCCGGTCGACTCTCAGGTTGACTATCAAACCGAGCCCGATCGCTACGCGCATTTGAAACTCGACTTTGACGGCGCGATTGCGCGCATCACGATCGACGTGCAGGAAGATCGCGGCATCCGCCCTGGCTACAAGCTGAAACTCAATTCGTACGATCTCGGAGTCGACATCGAGCTGCACGATGCCGTGCAGCGCATTCGCTTCGAGCACCCTGACGTGCGCTGCGTGATCATCACCAGCGGCAAGGATCGGATTTTCTGTTCAGGCGCCAATATTTTCATGCTCGGCCTGTCGTCGCATGCGTGGAAAGTCAACTTCTGCAAGTTCACCAATGAAACACGCAACGGCATCGAAGATGCCAGCCGCAACTCGGGGCTGAAGTTCATCGCGGCGTGCAACGGAACGACGGCAGGCGGCGGCTACGAACTCGCGCTTGCGTGCGACGAGATTTTTCTGGTCGATGATCGCTCGTCCGCGGTTAGCCTGCCCGAGGTGCCGCTGCTCGGTGTGCTTCCAGGAACCGGTGGGCTGACGCGGCTTACCGACAAGCGCAAGGTGAGGCACGACCTCGCCGATATTTTCTGCACTACAACCGAGGGAGTTCGCGGCGCACGCGCCAAGGAGTGGCGACTGGTCGATGCTGTCGTCAAATCGCAGCAGTTCGGTGCCGAGGTCAAGCGACGCGCGCTTGAATTGGCCGCGCTAAGCGATCGACCTTCATCGGCAACTGCGGGCGAACAGGGTATCGCGCTGAATCCGCTGAAGCGCACGATCGACGAAGCGGGTTATCACTACGAGTTCGTCGATGTGGTTATCGATCGCGCGACGCGACGTGCCACATTGACAGTGAGCGGGCCGAGTGCGCCGCAACCAGCGCAGCATCGACTCGATCGTCGCTGCCGGCTGCGACTGGTGGCCGCTGGCGATGGCGCGCGAGCTCGACGATGCGATCCTGATGCTGCGTACCAATCAGATCGATATCGGTACGTGGCTGTTGAAGACACGCGGTGACCCCGATGCCGTGCTCGCGGTGGACGCCACGCTTGACGAGCACCGTGCGCATTGGTTTGTGCGCGAGACGATCGGCATGCTCAGACGCACCTTCGCACGCCTCGACGTTTCATCGCGCACGATGTTCGCATTGATCGAACGCGGATCGTGTTTTGCTGGGACGCTATTCGAGCTTGCGCTGGCCGCCGACCGCAGCTACATGGCAGCGGAAAGCACGGCAATCGCATTGTCGGCGCTTAACTTCGGCACGTATCCGCGCGTCGATCAATGGGCACGCATCGATGCACGTTTTTACCGTGAGGCAGAACCGGTTGCGCATGCTCGTGCGGCGATTGGAAAAAAATTGGGTGCCAGTGCTGCGCTCGAACTCGGCCTCGTGACGGTCGCGCCAGACGAGCTCGACTGGGCCGACGAAATTCGTATCGCTCTTGAAGAACGCGCAAGCATGTCGCCCGACGCCTTGACCGGCATGGAAGCCAACCTGCGCTTTGGTGTTGCCGAGACGATGGAAACGCGCGTGTTCGGGCGTCTGTCTGCGTGGCAAAACTGGATCTTCTCGCGCCCGAATGCGGTGGGTGAAGCCGGAGCATTGAAGGTGTACGGCAGCGGCAACAAAGCACGATTCAACTGGGAACGTGTATGAGTCCTGGCACGACGAGCATCGCCACGACAGACAGGATTCCAAACAACGTCGATTTGGCCGCCGATAAGTCGCTGCAGCGCGCACTCGAACACTGGCAGCCGCGCTTCATCGACTGGTGGCGCGAAACCGGACCCGACGGCAGCCATGGATTTGACGTTTACCTGCGCACTGCGATCAGCGTTGAGCGCGACGGCTGGGCCAATTTCGGCTACGTGAAAATGCCTGAGTATCGATGGGGCATCTTTCTGAATCCTGTGCAATCGGAGGGCACGATCCACTTCGGCGATCACAAGGGGCAACCGGTGTGGCAGGAGGTGCCGGGCGAGCATCGCGCAAACCTACGCCGAATTATCGTCACGCAGGGCGACACAGAACCGGCGTCGGTCGAGCAGCAGCGGCATCTTGGTTTGACTGCGCCGTCGCTGTACGACCTGCGCAATTTGTTTCAGATCAACGTCGAGGAAGGCCGTCACTTGTGGGCGATGGTGTATCTGCTGCATCGCTACTTCGGCCGCGACGGGCGCGAAGAGGCGGAAGCGCTGCTAGAGCGCCGCTCGGGCGATCCCGATAACCCGCGCATTCTCGGAGCTTTTAACGAAAAAACGCCCGACTGGCTGGCGTTTTTCATGTTCACGCACTTCACGGATCGAGACGGCAAGTTTCAGCTGAACGCCCTCGCCGAATCGGGTTTTGCGCCGCTGGCGCGCACCACTCAGTTCATGCTGACCGAAGAGGCGTATCACATGTTCGTCGGTGAATCCGGCGTAGCCCGCGTGATCCAGCGCACTTGCGAGGTCATGAATCAGTTGAAGAGTGACGATCCTGCCAAGGTGCGTGCGGCGGGCGCGATCGATCTACCGACGATCCAGCGCTATTTGAATTTTCATTACAGCGTAACGATCGATCTGTTCGGCGCCGATCAGTCTTCGAATGCGGCGATCTTCTACAGCTCAGGGTTGAAAGGTCGCTTCAAGGAAGCGAAACGCGATGACGATCACGTGCTGAAGGACGCGAGCTACAGAGTGCTCGATGCATCGACGGGTGCGATCGTCGAGCGCGAAGTGCCGATGCTTAACGCACTGAACGAAGTGCTGCGCGATGATTTCATTCGTGATTCCGAAGCCGGTATCGGCCGCTGGAATCGCGTGATCGAAAAGTCGGGTCTTCCTGATCGACTTACGCTTCCGCACAAGGCGTTCAACCGCCGTATCGGATCGCTGGCCGGCATACACGTGTCACCCGAGGGCCGCATTGCTGCAGAAGACGAATGGAACTCGCGACTGCAGGACTGGATACCCACTGATGGCGATCGCGCTTTCGTCGCATCGCTGATGAAGCGCGTCGTCGAGCCGGGCAAGTACGCAGGCTGGATTGCGCCGCCGCGGGTGCCGGTCAACGAGCAGCCGATGGACTTCGAATACGTGCGATTCAACTGATAGCGAAGCCCGCTGCTGACTGCAGCGATCGGTATGAAGTTCCACGAGTTTTATGCGGGACAACTGATCGATGCGGGTTCGGTCGCAATAACCGAAGAACAGATCATCCGCTTCGCGCGCGAATTTGATCCGCAGTGGTTTCACATCGATCCGCAACGCGCAGCAGCGAGCCGGTGGAAAGGACTGATCGCAAGCGGCTGGCACACGTGCTGCCTCGCAATGAAGCTCGTCGTCGACAATGTTCTCGCCGGCTCGGAGTCTTTCGGTTCTCCTGGCCTGACAAATCTCAACTGGTCAAGTCCGGTACGCCCCGGCGATCAATTGAAACTGCAAATTGAAGTCGTCGACGTCAGGACTGCGCGGTCGCGTCCGACGCTCGGAATCGTTCGCTGGACGTGGCGGATGCGCAATCAGCGCGACGCCGAGGTACTCAGTCTGGAGGCAACGAGTCTGTTTGAGCTGTAGCTCGCGGGACGGCGCTTAGTTGCCGGTTGTCGAGGTCACAAACATCGTTAACCCCGAAAGCGTGTTTGGCCCGTTTCAGCTTGCAGGCGCATCGCATTCGCTCGATCCGCCGCTTGCTGAAAGACACGCCATGACCGCCCGCACTGACCCGACTTTTCGTTTTTCATTGGTGCGGCCTGCGCCGGCTTAGCAGCCGCCACGCCGCACTCGGCGCAGCCTCGCCAGCACCTGGCGCCATCGCCCCCGCCGCCGGTCTGGCGACCGCCGGTTCTGCAGGTTCAGGGTGCCGAGCAACCGATCCGCCTGCAGGCGCTGAAGGTCGATGTCGAAGTTTCGGCGGGCGTTGCCGAAACGCGTGTCCAGATGGAGTTCTTCAATCCGAACGGACGCGTCCTTGAAGGCAAGCTGCAGTTTCCGCTTGCCAGTGGTCAAATCGTCAGCGGCTTTGCGCTCGATATCGACGGCGAACTGCGCGACGCGGTGCCGGTCGAGAAAGCGCGCGCGCAGCAGGTCTTTGAAGACATCGTGCGGCGCCGGGTTGATCCGGGCCTGCTGCAGACGACACTCGGCAACAACTACGAGCTGCGCATCTATCCGCTCGCGCCGGGCAAGACGCGCACCGTCGTGCTGCGGCTGGTCGAGCCTGCCACCGCACGGCTTTCCTTGCCGCTTGCCTATGCGAAAGCCGTCGACCGCTTCGAGCTCTCGTTGCGGTACGCGAGCGCGGCTGCGCGGCCGCAGATCGTCAGCGGCAATCCGCTCGGGCTGGCGTTTGAGCGCGATCCGCGCGGCGGCTTCGTCGCCCGGCGATCGCTTGACGGAGCGGCGCTTCCCAATGATCCGCTGGTCGTGCACACGGCGGCGAACGCCGTCGAGATCACAACCGAGCAGCGCGGCAGTGACGTCTTCTTTACGCTCGACCTGGCGGTCTCGCAGCAATCGGCGCCGCGGCCGCTGCCGCGCCAGGTGCAGATTGTCTGGGACGCTTCCGGATCGGCCGCAGGCCGGCACCTCGACCGCGAGCTCGCGCTGCTCGACGCCTACTTCAAACGCGCCGGAACGATTGCGGTCACGCTGACTCGCTTCGCCGACGTCGCTCACGAAGGCGAGCGCTTTGTCGTGAAGAACGGTGACTGGACCGCGCTCCGGCGTGCCTTGCAGGCGACGGTCTACGACGGCGCGAGCCACCTCGGCGCCGTGCGGCACGACGGAGTTTCGCAGGAGGCAATCTGGTTCACCGACGGCCTCGCGAACTACGGCGCGCACTGGCGGCGCACGTTCCCGGTGCCTGCCTACATGGTGCACAGCTCGGCAAGCGCCGACCCGGCAGCGCTGAAAGCTGTGGCCGAGACAAGCGGCGGGCGCAGCATCGATCTGACGGTACTGACGCAAGCGCAGGCCGTGGATGCCTTGCTCGCGCGCGGCACGCAAATTGTCGACGTGTCGGCCCTCGGTGCGAAGGAGATCGTCGTCGAGTCGCACCATGCCAACAGCGGCCGACTGGTCATCGCCGGAATGCTCACCGCGAAAAGCGCCGATCTGACGCTTCGGCTGCGTGGCAGTGACGGCGCTGTGACCACGCGAACCGTGCGCATCGAAGAGGGGCGCAACGTGTCAAGGCTGGCCGCCGTGCAGTGGGCGCGTCTCACGCTCGCATCGCTGGAAGGCGACACGCGTGTCAACAAGGCGCGCATACGCGAGATCGGCCGGCGCTTCGCATTGGCCACGCGCGAAACGTCGTTGCTTGTGCTCGAGCAGGTCGACGATTACGTCCGGAATGACATCGAGCCCCCGCCGTCGCTGCGTGCGGCGTACGACCGGCTGGCGGCGACGACGAAGAAAAATCGCGCGCAGAGCGATGCAGCGCGGCTTGCACAGGTGATACGGCGCTTCGAGACGCGGGTCGCCTGGTGGAATCGTACGTTTCCGAAAGACGAGCCGGCCAAGGTCCTGCAGATCGCCAAGTCGCAGGCAGGTGCGCTCGGTCAAACCCAGGAATCGTCGCGCCAACGACGGGCCGACGCACCGCGCGATGCCTCAGTGCCGCAGCCGATGGCGGCTCCACCGGCGGCCGGCTTTCACGTCTCGCCGCAGCACCGGCCGAACGGGAAGAGAAAGGGACCGTGGCCGATCGGCGGCGCCGAGCATCTCGATCGCACTGAAGCCCGCGGCATCAAACTCGGCGTGGACGAAACGCCTGCAATGCGACCGAGCCGAAAAACTGGCACGCGGTTTACCTCGACGAGCGGCGCGACAACGCGATGAGCGTCGGCTTCTTTCCTCGACACTGCCGAGTTCTTTCTGCAGAAAGGCCAGCGCGAGCTGGGGCCTGCGTGCACTGTCGAACCTGGCAGAAATGGATCTGCAGAACCGGCAAGTGCTTCGCCTGCTGGCGTATCGGCTGCAGCAGGCCGACGAGATCGCGCTGGCGCTGCCCATCTTCGAGCGAGTGCTCGAGCTGGCGCCGAACGAGCCGCAGTCGCACCGCGACCTCGGGCTCGCGCTGGCGCAATCGGGCCAGTCGCAGCGAGCGGTCGACCGGTTGTACGAAGTTGTCACCGGTGCGTGGGACTCGCGCTTCGCCGATGTCGACCTGATCGCGCTGGCGGAGCTCAACGCTGTCGTCTCCGAGGCAGAGCGCGCGGGCAAGCCAGTCGATGTCTCCGCGATCGAACCGCGCCTGCTGAAGAACCTGCCGCTCGACGTGCGTGTCGTTCTCGCCTGGGATGCAGACGCCACCGATGTCGACCTGCACGTCATCGACCCGAATGGCGACGAGGTCTTTTACGGCCGCAACCTCTCGTATCAGGGCGGTGCGATCACGCGCGATGCAACCGGCGGCTACGGGCCCGAGGAGTTCGCACTCAGAAACGCCAAGCCCGGCAAGTACCGCGTCGAGGCGAATTTCTTCGGCCACCGTCAGCAGGTGCTGGCGTCGAGCACCGGCTTGATGCTCTGGTTGTCGAGCGGCTTTGGCACGCCCGCGCAGCAGGACCAGCGCACGACACTGCGCTTGAAGAGCGAGGGTGGGCAGCGCGTCGTCGTCGGCGAATTCGAAGTGAAACCATCCGCAGCGGTTGGCCCGCTCGGCTCAGCGCGGTGAAGCTAAAAGTGATCTCAGTGGCGGCGTTATGCAGCGGCCCGCGTGCCGCTCGGCTCGCGCACGAAGCGGCGTGCGCGGAACGCCAGGGCGATCTTCAGCACACCGACGAGGATTGCCCAGACACCGATCGCCCACACGAGCCCTAGCAGTCCCGCAACAGGCTGCCACATAATCACCGCGCCGAAGATGACGGATACCACGCCTGCCAGAATCAGCAGCCACTCTCCGGTGATTTCCTTGCGCAGCTTCACACCCATCCAGATCATCAAGATGCCGGTCGCGATCGCGTACGCCGCTAGCAACAAGACCATCACAGCCGCTGCAGCCTCGGGAGCGAAAAGGCCGATTGCGCCTGCAACGACGCCGAGGATGCCGAGGAGCAACCACAGCCACCGATTGTTCGCCCGGCCCCGAGCGCGCATTGCGCCGACGACTGTGAACAAGCCATCGATCAGAATCGATGCGGCAAAGAACAGCGCCAAAACCAGCAACGTCCCCATCGGCCACACAAGAGCCAGCACGCCAAACACGACCAACGCGATTCCGCCGATCAAGAGCGCCCACCAACCCTGCTTAAGTAAGCCTTGCATGTCGCGAACTCCTCCTTCGACTTCGGCCGTGAGTTGATCAACCCAATATTGCTACGCAAACGCCTGAATCCCCGTCTGTGCCCGGCCGAGAATCAGCGCGTGAATATCGTGCGTGCCCTCGTAGGTGTTGACCACTTCGAGATTCGCCATGTGCCGCATGACGCCGTACTCGTCGCTGATGCCGTTGCCGCCCAGCATGTCGCGCGCGACGCGCGCGATGTCGAGCGCCTTGCCGCACGAGTTGCGCTTCACGATCGATGTGATCTCGGTTGCGGCGGTGCCTTCGTCCTTCATACGCCCCAGACGCAGACAGCCCTGCAGGCCGAGTGCGATCTCGGTCTGCATATCGGCCAGTTTTTTCTGCACCAACTGATTCGCGGCGAGCGGACGCCCGAACTGCTTGCGGTCGAGCACGTACTGGCGCGCTGTGTGCCAGCACGATTCGGCTGCACCGAGCGCACCCCACGCGATGCCGTAGCGGGCGGAGTTCAAGCACACGAACGGGCCTTTTAGCCCTTCAACATTCGGCAGTTCGTTTTCGGCTGGCACGAACACGTCATCCATCACGACCTCGCCGGTGATCGACGCGCGCAACCCGAACTTGCCGTGAATCGCGGGTGCCGACAGGCCCTTTGCATGCCTTTTTCGAGGATGTAGCCGCGGATGTTGCCTGCGTCGTTCTTCGCCCACACGACAAACACGTCCGCGATCGGCGAGTTGCTGATCCACATCTTCGAGCCGGTCAAACGGAAGCCGCCGTCGACACTCTTTGCGCGCGTCTCCATGCTGCCGGGGTCCGAGCCGTGATTGGGCTCGGTCAACCCAAAGCAGCCGATCAATTCTCCGGTGGCGAGCTTCGGCAGATACTTTTTCCGTTGCGCTTCGGAGCCGAACTCGTAGATCGGGAGCATCACCAGCGAGCTTTGCACGCTCATCATTGACCGATAGCCCGAATCGACCTTCTCGATCTCGCGCGCGATCAGCCCGTAGCAGACGTAATTCAGCGCGTGCCCGCCATACTCGGTCGGCAACGTGCAGCCGAGCACACCGAGCTCGCCCAGCTCGCGAAATATCGACGGGTCGGTCTTTTCGTGCCGAAATGCTTCGAGAATGCGCGGCGCGAGCTTGTCCCGCGCGTAGGCGTGAGCTGCGTCGCGCACCATCCGCTCGTCGGGTGTTAGCTGATCCTCCAGCAGGAAGGGGTCGTCCCACTTGAAGGAGGCTTTTAGCTGGTGCGATGACTCGGGAGCGTTCATCAGCTTGGGTAGCAAATTGACGGTGGTCAATGGTACGCCGCGTCACCGTTGATAAACTGGCCAAGGCATGCGCCGGGTCTTGTCACTGTGCCGGCTCCGCATGCTGGAAGGCAATTTTGATGACTGCTTCACTGTTTCCACGCGATGCGCAAGGTACCGTGCATAGCGTGCTGGAGCGACACGCCGCAGAGCCGGGTGCGCTGCTCCCTATCCTGCACGACGTCCAGGATGCGCTGGGATATATCCCGGCCGAAGCGGTGCCGGCGATCGCGAAGGGATTGAATTTGTCGCGCGCGGAAGTGCATGGCGTCATCACTTACTACCATCATTTCCGCAGCGAGCCTGCAGGACGCACTGTGGTGCAGGTGTGTCGCGCCGAGTCGTGCAAGGCGTGCGGAGCCGACGCGCTGATGGCGCACGCCGAAAAAGTGCTTGGCTGTGCGTCACACCACACGCGTGCCGACGGCGCGTACACACTGGAGCCGGTGTACTGCTTGGGGATGTGCGCGTTGTCGCCAGCGATCATGGTCGGTGAAAAGCTGTATGCGCGCGTGACGCCGGAGAAGTTCGATCGCGTGGTCGCAGCGCTCGGATCACCGGCATGAGTTCCGTAAGAATCTATGTGCCGCGCGACTCGGCGGCGTTGGCCGTCGGAGCCGACGAGGTCGCTGCCGCATTGCGTACCGAAAGCGCTCGTCACGGCATCGCGCTCGACCTGGTGCGCAACAGTTCGCGCGGCCTCTTCTGGCTCGAGCCGCTGGTGGAGGTGGACACCCCCCAGGGCCGCGTCGCTTATGGCCCGGTGACACCGGAAGACGTGCCGGCATTGCTCGAGGCTGTGGTCGGCGGCGGCGCGCACGCGCTTTCGCAGGGGCCGACCGAGGCGATCCCGTATCTGGCGAAGCAGCAGCGCCTGACGTTTGCGCGCATGGGCATCACCGACCCGCTGTCGCTGGTCGACTATGAGGCGCACGAAGGCTGGGCAGGACTGAAGCGCGCGCTGACGCTCGATGGTGCCGCGATCGTGCAGGACGTGACGCAATCGGGCCTGCGCGGGCGCGGCGGTGCGGCGTTTCCCGCCGGCATCAAGTGGCAGACGGTGTTTAAGACCGAAGCAGCGCAGAAGTATGTCGTCTGCAATGCGGACGAAGGGGATTCGGGAACCTTTTCCGATCGAATGACGATGGAAGGCGATCCGTACATGCTGATCGAAGGCATGACGATCGCAGGCCTTGCCGTTGGCGCAACGCAAGGCTATGTGTACATCCGCTCGGAGTACCCGCATGCGGTAGCGGTGATGAACGAAGCCGTCGCACATGCCACGGCCGCCGGCTATCTTGGAAACAATGTATGCGGCTCGGGCCGAGCCTTCCATTTGCATGTGCGCAAGGCCGCCGGTTCGTACGTGTGTGGCGAAGAGACTGCGATGCTTGAGAGCATCGAAGGCAAGCGCGGCATCGTGCGTGCCAAACCGCCGTTGCCCGCGATCGCAGGCCTGTTCGGCCAGCCATCGGTCATCAACAACGTCATCACCTTCGCCAGCGTGCCGCTGATTCTGGCGCGTGGCGCCCAGTTCTACCGCGACTACGGCATGGGCCGATCGACGGGCACATTGCCGTTCCAGCTCGCCGGGAACATCAAGTACGGTGGATTGGTCGAACGAGCGTTCGGGATCACTTTGCGCGAGCTTTTGTATGACTTCGGCGGCGGCAGCCGTTCGGGCCGGCCGATCAAGGCAGTCCAGGTCGGCGGTCCGCTGGGCACGTACCTGCCCGAATCGCAGTGGGACCTGCCGCTCGATTACGAGGCGTACGCGGCCGCCGGCGCGGTGGTGGGACACGGCGGAATCGTCGTGCACGATGACACGGCCGACATGTCCGAGCTTGCGCGCTATGCAATGGAATTCTGCGCGATCGAGTCCTGCGGCAAGTGCACTCCGTGCCGGATCGGCTCGACGCGAGGCATGGAGGTTATTGACCGCATTTCAAGTAATCAGAACAGGGCGCAGCAGGTCATTCTTTTGCGTGATCTCTGCGATACCATGGTGAACGGCAGCCTGTGCGCGATGGGCAGCATGACGCCGCTGCCGGTTCTGTCAGCGCTGAACCACTTTCCGCAAGACTTCGGCATCACCGCGCCGAGCGAGCAGGCGGCGTAGAAGCAGGAAGCAGCAGGAGAACAACATGTACACGGAACTAAGGCGAGAGGTCGATTACGGCACGCCTGCCAGCAAGTCGGTAGAGACCGTGACGCTCGAGATCGACGGCGAATCCGTCACGGTGCCGAAGGGCACGTCACTGATGCGCGCGGCTGCCGAGGCGGGCATCAGTGTGCCGAAGCTATGCGCGACCGACAGCCTGAATGCGTTTGGCTCGTGCCGGCTGTGCCTGATTGAAATCGAGGGCCGCAAGGGCTATCCGGCTTCGTGCACAACGCCGGCTGAGGCGGGGATGAAGGTACGCACGCAGAGCCCCAAACTGCAGCAGCTGCGTCAGGGTGTGATGGAGCTTTACATGTCCGACCATCCGGCCGACTGCCAGGCGTGCAGCCGCGCCGAACGGCGACTGTGAGCTGCAGGAAATGGCGGTCGCGGTCGGGCTGTCGGACGTGCGCTACGGATTCGGTAACCAGTACGGCGGGGCGCATCACCTGAATGACACGAAAGATGAGTCCAACCCGTACTTCGCGTACGACCCGGCCAAGTGCATCGTCTGCTACCGCTGTGTGCGCGCGTGCGAGGAAACGCAGGGGACGTTTGCGTTGACGGTCAGTGGCCGCGGGTTTGCATCACGCATCGCGGCCGGGCAGGACCAGGCGTTCATGGACAGCGAATGCGTCAGCTGCGGCGCGTGCGTGCAGGCGTGCCCGACGGGCTCGTTGCAGGAAAAGACGTTGATCAAGCTCGGCATGCCTGAGAAAAGCGTCATCACGACCTGCGCGTACTGCGGGGTGGGTTGCGGATTCAGAGCCGAGATGAAGGGCAGCCAGGTCGTCAACATGGTGCCGTGGAAAGATGGCAAGGCGAACGAAGGTCACTCGTGCGTCAAAGGCCGCTTCGCGTGGGGTTACGCGACGCACAAGGATCGCATCACGAAGCCGATGATTCGCAAGAAGATCAGCGATCCGTGGCAGGAAGTGAGCTGGGACGAGGCAATCAACTACGCCGCTTCGGAGTTCAAACGCCTGCAGGCGACGTACGGCATAGATTCGATCGGTGGCATCACGTCGTCACGCTGCACCAACGAAGAAACGTATCTGGTGCAGAAACTGGTGCGCGCGGCGTTCGGCAACAACAACGTCGATACCTGCGCGCGTGTGTGCCACTCGCCCACCGGCTATGGCCTTGGCCAGACGTTCGGCACATCAGCGGGAACGCAGACCTTCAAGTCGGTCGAGCAGTCCGACGTGATCATGATCATCGGTGCCAACCCGACCGACGCGCATCCGGTATTCGCATCGCGCATGCGCAGACGTTTGCGCGAGGGCGCCAAGCTGATCATCGTCGATCCGCGCAAGATCGATCTGGTCGACTCGCCGCACGTGAAGTCGGATTTCCACTTGCCGCTGAAGCCCGGCACGAATGTCGCGGTCATCACTGCGCTGGCGCATGTGGTGGTTACCGAAGGTTTTCTCGCCGAGCAGTACATCGGCGAGCGTTGCGACGACAAGAGCTTCCGCGAATGGAGAGATTTCGTTGCGCGGCCCGAAAATTCGCCCGAAGCGTTCGAGGCGGTCACCGGGGTGCGAGCGGATCTGATTCGTGGCGCGGCGCGGCTGTTTGCGACCGGCAACGTCGAAGGCAAGCTAGGCGAGCGCCGTCCCAACAGTGCGATCTACTACGGCCTCGGCGTGACCGAGCATGCGCAGGGCTCGACGATGGTGATGGGCATCGCCAATCTTGCAATGGCCACCGGCAACGTCGGCCGCGAAGGCGTCGGCGTTAATCCGCTGCGCGGTCAGAACAACGTGCAGGGCTCGTGCGATATGGGTTCGTTCCCGCACGAGCTGCCGGGTTACCGGCATATCTCCGACAGCACGGTCCGCAGCACGTTTGATGCGGCCTGGGGCGTGACGTTGAATCCGGAGCCGGGCCTGCGCATTCCAAACATGTTCGACGCCGCACACGATGGCAGCTTCAAGGGCGTTTACTGCCAGGGCGAAGACATCGTGCAGTCCGACCCGAACACGCAGCACGTCGCGTCCGCGCTGATGGCGTTGGAATGCGTCGTGGTGCAGGACATCTTCCTCAACGAGACGGCGAAGTATGCGCATGTGTTCCTGCCGGGCTCGTCGTTCCTCGAAAAGGACGGCACGTTCACCAACGCCGAGCGGCGCATCTCGCGTGTTCGCAAAGTAATGGAGCCGCTGGCCGAATTGGCTGACTGGGAAGTGACGGTCAGGCTGTCGAACGCGCTCGGCTATCCGATGCACTACACGCACCCCGAGCAGATCATGCAGGAGATCGCCGAACTGACACCGACCTTCCGTGGTGTCAGCTTCGAGAAGATCGACCGCCTCGGCAGTGTGCAGTGGCCATGCAACGAAGACACCGAAGAGGCCGGCACATCGATCATGCACGTCGACAAGTTCGTGCGCGGCAAGGGCCGCTTCATCATCACGCAGTACGTGCCGAGCGAAGAGAGAGTGACGCGCAAGTACCCGCTGTTGCTGACCACGGGGCGCATCCTGTCGCAGTACAACGTCGGCGCGCAGACACGTCGTACCGAAAACAACCGTTGGCACGACGAGGATCGGTTGGAGATTCACCCGCACGATGCGCAGGATCGCGGCATCAAGAACGGCGACTGGGTCGGCGTCGAAAGCCGCGCCGGTCAAACCGTGCTGCGCGCCGTGCTGAGCGAAAACATGCAGCCGGGCGTGATCTATACGACGTTCCACTTTCCGGAGTCGGGCGCGAACGTCATTACCACCGACAGCTCCGACTGGGCGACTAACTGCCCCGAGTACAAGGTGACTGCGGTGCAGGTGATGCCGGTGGCGCAACCGTCGAGCTGGCAACGCGAGTACTCGGAGTTCAATACGACGCAGCTGAACCTGCTGGCGCAGGCCAGGAAGAAACCCGCTGAGGTCGTCGGCAATTGAAACCCGACGATGCCGAGTTGCGTCCGGCCGGTGCCAGCCAGGCAACGGTTACGACGCATCGTGCCGGCCGCACCGAGCGCGCGACTGATTGGCTCGCCGACGAGGTGCCGGTAGCGCTCGTTTTCAACGGTATCTCGCATGCGGTGATGCTGGCCACGCCGGCTGACCTCGACGATTTCGCGCTTGGATTCGGCCTTACCGAGGGATTGCTCGCCGAGGCTTCCGAGCTGCACGACGTTGAGATTCAGGAAACCCGGCTCGGTATCGAAGTGCATATGGAAGTTGCCGGGGCCTGCGAATTCAGGCTCAAAGAACGGCGCCGTAATCTGACCGGCCGCACGGGCTGCGGCCTGTGCGGTACCGAGAGCCTCGAGCATGTGCATCGCTCGTTGCCGGCGTTCAAGTGCGGCGCGCAGCGTATTGAAGTAACCGCAACGGCGGTGGCCCGCGCGCTGCGCAGCTTGCGCGAATCGCAGGCACTGCAGCAGTCCACCGGTGCCGCGCATGCCGCAGCGTGGTGCAGCCCCGACGGTGAGGCTTTGCTGTTGCGCGAGGACATTGGCCGTCACAACGCGCTCGACAAGCTGGCCGGTGCAATGTCGCGTGCAGGAACCGATGCGAGCCAGGGCTTCGTTTGCGTCACCAGCCGCGCGAGCTTCGAGATGGTGCAGAAGACAGCAATGACCGGCGCGACGATGCTGGTCGCGGTGTCCGCGCCGACGGTGCTCGCTGTACGTATCGCGCAAGCTGCTGGATTGGCTCTCGCGGGTTTCGCGCGGCGCGAGGACTTCGTCGCCTACACATCGCCCGAGCGGTTTGGTCTCCCACCCTTAGCCACCGACTGAGTGCCGCGGTCGTGAATCCGAAAACGCTGGTTCACATGGCGAACCGCATCGGCGAATTCTTTCAAGCGATGCCGGATCGGCAGGAAGCATTGCAGGGCGTCGCGACACACATTCGAAAATTCTGGGATCCGCGCATGCGGCGCGAGTTGTTGGCGTATATCGATCAGCAAGAGGGTGAAGGTTTGTCGGAGCTGGTGCTGAGTTCGCTGCAGGAACACCGCTCGACCCTATCGGCCGATCAGGTCAACCACGCTGATCGACCCACGGGCGGCTAGACACGTCGTCGGTACGTCACTTCCAGCGGCCAGCGAGTAATTAGAGGATTCAGCAATGAATGATCTGACGGTTGAAGTGCGCTCGTCTGTCGAGGCCGCCGAGTGGCAGCGACGAGTAGACCTCGCTGCCTGTTATCGCCTTGTCGCGATGTTCGGGTGGGACGATCTGATCTTCACTCACATATCTGCCCGCGTTCCCGGACCGGAGCATCACTTCCTCATCAATCCGTACGGAATGATGTTCAGCGAAATCACGGCCTCCAGCCTGGTCAAGGTGGATCTCGAGGGGCATAAGGTTCTCGAAAGTCCACATGACATCAACCCGGCGGGATTCGTCATTCACAGTGCCGTTCATGCGGCCCGTGACGATGCGGAGTGTGTGCTGCATGTACATAGCGTGAACGGCGTTGCGGTCTCAGCCCAAGAGCAAGGCGTGCTGCCGCTGTCCCAGCACTCCATCTTTGTGCTTTCGTCGCTCGCTTACCACGACTACGAAGGTGTGGCGCTGGATGACGATGAGAAACCGCGGCTGGTGCGCGATCTCGGAAACAAGCGCTTTCTAATGCTCCGAAATCATGGCTTGCTTACGGTAGGAAGATCTGTCGCTGAAGCGTTTGTCGCGATGTACTTCTTCGAATCAACCTGCATGATTCAGATTCGGGCCCAGGGTGGCGGGCAACGCCTGCGCCACATCGATGCGGCAATCATCGAGGGAGCGCCAGCTCAGTGGGAAAACGTGACTAGAGGCGCCGGGGCGAGCCTCGCGTGGCCGGCATTGTTACGGAAGTTGAATCAGTCAGATCCCAGCTATTGCACGTAACGCCAATTAGCCCGGCACGATCGCGGTTACTTCGATCTCGACCTTCGCGCGTGGCTCAATCAGTGCGCTGACCTGCACTGCGGTCATCGCCGGGTAATGCGCCGCGCCATTAGTCATCAGCTCGCGATACACGGTGCCGATTTCTGCGGCGCGCGCCACATACTCGTCGCGGCTCAACAGATACCACGTCATGCGCACGATGTGGTGTGGACCGGCGTTGGCTTGCGCGAGGACAGCCAGCACGTTGGCAAGGGCTTGCCTGACTTGGCCGACGAGGTCGTCGGTTTCGAACTTGCCCTGCGTATTCCAGCCGATCTGACCGGCCACCGAGATCACGACACCGCTTGCCGCAATGCCGTTGACGTAGCCACGCGGTTGCGCCCAATTCGGAGGCTGCAGGATGTTCATAGATCGGTGCGCACTTTCCAGAGCTCGGGAAACAATACAACGTCGAGCATCTTGCGCAGATACGCGACGCCGCTGGTGCCGCCGGTGCCTGTCTTGAATCCGATGATCCGCTCGACCGTCGTTACGTGGCGGAAGCGCCACAAACGAAATGCGTCTTCGAGATCGACCAGCTCTTCGGCGAGTTCGTACAGATCCCAGTTTTCGCGTGGAGCACGATAGATCGCCAGCCAGGCCTGCTCGACCGACACATCGGATGCATGAGGCTCGCGAACATCGCGCCCGGTTATCGCCCGATCGATTGCAAAGCCGCGACGAGCGAGCAATTGGATCGCCTCATCGTAGAGAGACGGTGCATCCAGCGCACTTTGCAGCGCCGAGTGAATGGGCGTCTGCTCGTGCGGCTTCAACATTGCTGACGCCTTGTTGCCAAGCACGAACTCGATCTCGCGGTATTGCCACGACTGGAAACCGGAGCTGGTGCTCAGATACGGACGGATCGCGCTGTACTCGCTTGGCGTCATCGTCGCGAGAACATCCCACGCATGTACAAGCTGTTCCATGATGCGTGACACTCGCGCGAGCATCTTGAACGCCGGTGGCAGATCATCCGCACGAATCGCGTCGCGCGCGGCGCGCAATTCGTGCAGCGCGAGCTTCATCCACAGCTCGCTGGTTTGGTGCTGAATAATGAACAACAGCTCGTTGGGATCGGACGAGCGCGGATGCTGCGCATTCAATATCGAATCGAGCGCGAGGTAGTCGCCGTAGCGGAGGTCGTTCACGTCACCGCCTCGCGCGTTTGAAACTCGGTTCGCTGCCATTCACGCTCTGCGAGCACCTGGTGCAGCGCTTGCACCGCATCCCAGACGTCGGCGTAACCCACATACAGCGGCGCGAAACCGAAGCGAACGATGTCGGGCGCGCGAAAGTCGCCGATCACGCCGCGCTTGATAAGCGCTTGCATCACTGCGTAGGCATGCGGATGCGAAAAGCACACCTGGCTGCCACGATGCGCCGGGTCGCGCGGCGAGGCCAGCGAGAGTCCATGCGCCGCACAGCGCTGCTCGACGAGTTCGATGAACAGTTGAGTCAGCGCGATCGACTTCGCGCGCAGAGCATTGATCCCTGCGGCGAGCACCGTGTCGACTCCCACTTCGAGCGCGGATAACGCAATGATCGACGGCGTGCCGACGGCATAGCGATCGATCGAGGCGGCGGGCCGATAGTCCGCCACAAATTCGAACGGCGCGTGATGGCCAAGCCAGCCGGCGAGCGGTTGAGCGTAGGTGTCGTCAGCAATCGCAGCGAGATGACGGTTGGCAACGAATACGAATGCCGGCGCACCTGGACCGCCGTTCAGATACTTGTAACCGCATCCGACGGCGAAGTCTGCGGCGGCTACGTTCAGGTCGACCGGCACCGCGCCGACGGAGTGCGACAAATCCCACACCGTCAATGCACCCGCGCCATGCGCGCGACTTGTGAGCGCCGACATGTCATGCATCGCGCCGGTCCTGAAGTTAACGTGCGTCAGCATGACGACTGCGGTGCGGTCGTCGATCGCGTCGGCCACTTCGTCGAACTCGACGAGCCTCAATTCGTGACCTTGGCCAAGCAAATCGATAACGCCCTGTGCAACGTATAGATCCGTCGGAAAATTTGCTTTCTCCGACAGGATTACATTGCGTTCGCGCAACGACACCTGCGGCCGCGACGCTTGCAGACGGAGCGCGGTCGCCAGCACCTTGAACAGGTTGATCGAAGTCGAGTCGGCGCATATCACTTCAGGCGGCTGCGCGCCGATCAGATGCGCGATCTTGGTGCCGACGCGGCGCGGTAGTTCGATCCAGCGCGCGGCATTCCACGAGCGGATCAAGCCATCGCCCCATTCGTGCTCGACCACCCGAGCGATGCGATCGCGCGCCGCGAGGGGCAGAGCGCCGAGCGAGTTTCCGTCAAGATAAATCACGCCCGCAGGCACGGCGAACTTGCCGCGATGCGCTGCGAGCGGATCTTCCTTATCGAGAGCGACGCAATCGTCTCGCGTCATGCGGTCTCACACAGAACGACGCCAATCGCGGACGGGAGTGTGCCAAAGACGCTGCATGGGGCGGGATTCTAGGCGTCCGCTTGTATCCTTTCTCAATGCGCATCGACATCATCGGCGGCGGGCCGGCGGGGCTGTATTTCGCGATTCTGGCGAAAAAGAGTTTGCCGGCCGCGACCATTGACGTCGTCGAGCGCAATGCAGCCGATGACACATTCGGCTTCGGAATTGTTTTGTCGGACGAGACACTGGCGAATTTGAAAGCGGCCGACGAGCCGAGCTATCGCGAGATCGCCGCCAACTTTGCCTACTGGGACGACATTTTCGTGCAGTTTCGCGGGCACACGATGAAATCATCGGGTCACGGGTTCTCAGGCATCAAGCGCATCACGTTGCTGCAGATACTGCAGCGGCGAGCGAGCGTGCTCGGCGTGCGTGTTCGTTACGGCACCGAAGATCCGGGTATCGACGCGCATCGTGGCGCGCAATTGGTTGTCGCAGCGGATGGCGCCAACTCTGCAATTCGCGAGCAGCACAACGCACACTTTGCCCCGACAGTCGATCTGCGCAGCAATCGATTCGTCTGGCTTGGCGCCAATTTATCGTTGCCGGGGTTCTTCTACAGTTTTCGCGAAAACGAGCATGGACTGTGGAACATGCACGCGTACATGTACGCGCCGGGCGAAAGCACGATCGTCATCGAGGCCACCGACGACACATGGCGCCGATCGGGCCTTGCGGTCGAAGACGAGTCCGCCACCGCGGCCTACGTTGAACGAGTGTTCAGCGAAGAGCTGAAAGGCAGCCGCGTGCTGACCAATCGTTCGTTATGGCGACAATTTCCGACGATCACCCTTGCAACGTGGCACGCACGGCCGCACGGGGTTCCGCTGGTGTTGCTCGGCGACGCTGCGCACACTGCGCACTTCGCAATCGGGTCCGGCACCAAGCTCGCTCTTGAAGATGCGATTGCGCTGCATGAGTCAGTGATTGCGCAACCCGGTGACCTGGGCAGCGCACTTGCCAACTACGAGGATCAACGTCGCGACGAGGTCGGTCGCATCCAGCACTCAGCGAACATCTCGCTGGCGTGGTTTGAAAACGTGCGTCGCTTCTGGCAGCTCGAGCCCTGGCAGTTCAACGTGAGCCTTCTCACGCGCAGCAAGCAGATCACTTATGAAAATCTGCGATTGCGCGATGCTGCACTGGTGGCCGATGCGACCGAGCGCTGGAATCGCCGCGAAGCGAAACGGTTGAACACTCGCCCGCCGGCTGATCTGCTGACGCCGCCGATGTTTGCGCCGCTGAAGCTGCGCGATCTATCGATTGCCAATCGCGTGGTTGTATCGCCGATGGCGCAGTACTCGGCCGTGAACGGCACGCCGAACGACTGGCACTTTTCGCACTACGCCGAGCGCGCGAAAGGCGGAGCCGGTCTGGTCTTCGTCGAAATGACGTGCGTCTCGCCGCACGGCCGCATTACGCCGGGTTGCACCGGGTTGTATGCGAGCGAGCATGTCGAAGCGTGGAGGCGCCTTGTCGATTTCGTGCATCGTCATACCGACGCCAAGATCGCGATGCAAATTGGGCATTCGGGTCGCAAGGGATCGACGCAGGTCGGCTGGCGCCAAATGGACTGGCCGCTCGATGAAGAAGACAGCGAGCCCAATTGGCCGCTCGTGTCTGCCTCGGCGATTGCGTATCAGGCAGGCGTGAATCAGGTACCGCGCGCCGCAACGCGCGACGACCTGGATGAGTTCATTGAGCAGTTCTGCAACTCGGCCATCATGGCCGACGACGCCGGATTCGACCTGCTGGAGCTGCACATGGCGCACGGCTACCTGCTTGCCAGCTTTCTGTCGCCGATCACCAATCAGCGCAGCGACGAGTACGGTGGATCGCTTGCCAATCGTCTGCGCTTTCCTCTCGAGTTGTTTCGCGCGGTGCGCGCTGTGTGGCCGCAACACAAGCCGATGTCGGTGCGCGTTTCAGCGACCGACTGGATTGCAGGCGGCACTACCGGTGCCGACAGCGTGCAAATCGCGCAGGCGTTCAAAGACGCTGGTTGCGATCTGTTCGATGTCTCGACCGGACAGACCGATCCGAGCAGCAAGCCTGTCTACGGCCGCATGTTTCAGGCGAGTTTTTCGGAGCAGATTCGGCTTGAAGTCGGCATCGCAACGATGGCCGTCGGTGCAGTGACGACCGCGGATCAAGTCAATACGTTGCTGCTGTCGGGCCGCGCCGATCTGGTCGCGCTGGCGCGTCCGCATCTGGCCGATCCGTACTTCACGTTGCACGCAGCAGCCGAGCTCGGCTACGAAGGGGTCACTTGGCCGTCACAGTATCTGCCCGGGGCGCAGCAGTTGCATGCAATCGAGCGGCGCGCACGTGAGAATGTCGTGCGCGAGTGCGTCACGGAAAACCGTTCGCCAAAAAACGGCTAGCGCTTGATCAGAACTTGTGTCGCAAGCGCGGTGCCGATCAGAATCACTGCACAGCCGCCCAGCATGACCGAAGTCACGCGTTCGGCCAGGAACACTACTCCCCACACAATGGCAAACGCGGGAATCAGGAACGTCACTGCCATCGTCTTCGTCGGTCCGACGCGCGCGATCAGTCTGAAGTAGAGCGCATACGCAAGCCCAGTGCAGAACACGCCGAGGGCGATCAACGCAAGCCATTCGAGACCGCTCGGCATGGCGGGCGGCAAATAAAGGAGCGTTATCGGGAGCAGCAATGCAGAAGCTGCGATCTGGCTTCCGGTGGCGACCGCAAGTGGCCGAACGTGGCCCAGGTAACGTTTCACGACGCTCCCGGAGATTGCATAGGAGACCGACGCCAACAGCCCGGCAACGATCGCCCATCCGTGTCCACCGGGTTTGAAGCTGGCGCTGCCTGCCGACAGCCAAATCACACCAGCGAAGCCAATTGCAAGGCCGAGCCATTGCAGCCACGTCAGGCGCTCACGTAGCCAAAGCCAAGCGACCAGCGCACCGAACAGTGGCACGGTCGCGTTCAGTATCGAAGCCAGGCCGGCGGTGATCGACAGTACGGCGTAGGCGAATAGCGTGAACGGGATCGCCGAGTTGAATGCGCCGAGCAGTAAAAAACGAAACGCATTCGGCGCCAGCTCCGCAACGCCGCCGCGCCATACGAGCAGAGACAACAGCACGAGCGCTGCAATTGCGGTGCGCAAGTCGGCAATCGCAAGCGGCCCGAACGCGGGCGCCGCAATGCGTGTGAACATGAAACTCGCGCCCCACAGAGCTGCGAGCAGCGTGAAGTCGAGCAGATCGCGAACTTTCATGCAGCGATTGTCGTTTGCACCGCCGCGTCGATCACTCCAGTTCTTGTCATTGATTCGGGTCGATTCCTTTAACGCCAGGGTTTTCGAAACGCGCGCGGCAGCGGCTCCTCGGTGGCGCTTGCGATGTAGCGACCGTCGTGAAACACCAGCGGAGGGCCGCCCGGAACGTCGAACTCCGTGACTTCACCGACGAAAATGACGTGATCGCCCTCAATGATGCTGGTTGCGGTTATGCGCAATCAGCGTTGCGACGCTGCCATTGATGACGGGCAGATCCTGCGGTCCGGCATGCCACGGAGTGCCGTCGAAGCGATCGACGCCGCGCGATGCGAAGCGTTTGGCGAGATCGAGTTGATCGGCGGCCAGCACGTTGATGGCGTAACGCGTGCAGTCCCGGAATGCTGGCAGCGCGCCAGCCTTCAGCGACAGGCTCCATAAAATCAGAGGCGGCTCAAGCGATACGGAGTTGAATGAATTCACGGTCAGGCCGGTAGGCGCGCCATCGGCGGTGCGCGTCGTCACGACCGTGACACCGGTGGCAAACTGCGCGAGCGCGTGTCGATAGTCGGTTCGTGCACGGGCTTTCATCGCGGCAGTTTACGGAGTTAACAGGGTGCGCCACGCCGGTTCTGCGCGTCGAGGCACAATGCGGCTGCAAACACTCATCAAGGCGGAGGAAAAATGAGAACACTGCGGGCACTGATCGCCATCGCGATCGTCAGCGTACTGACCGGCTGCGGTTACAACACGATCGTGACCCAGGAGCAGCAAGTGAGCGCCGCCTGGTCGGAGGTGCTGAATCAGTATCAGCGGCGCGCCGAGTTGATCCCGAACATCGTCGAGACCGTCAAAGGCGAAGCGAACTTCGAACAGTCGACGCTGCAGAATGTGATCGAGGCGCGGGCGCGCGCAACATCGATTCAGGCGACGCCGGAATTGATCAACAACCCGCAGGCGTTTGCGCAATTCACGCAGGCGCAAAGCCAGATGAGCTCGGCGTTGTCGCGCTTGCTGGTGACAGTTGAGAACTATCCGAACCTGAAGGCCAACGCAGCGTTCCAGGATTTGCGCACCGCAGCTTGAAGGCACCGAAAATCGCATCGCGATCGCCCGCAAGCGCTATATCGATGCGGTCGCGCAATACAACACGACGATTGCGTTGCTGCAGAATTTCCTTGGCAAGATACTGACTGGCGCGTCTCCGAAGCCACAGTTCGCGGTGGCCGACGAAGCGGCAGTCAAGCAGCCGCCCAAGGTCGATTTCGGAACGCAGAAGAAGTAGCGACTCCGAATGTTGTCGAGTGCGCGCCGCCTCGGCGCGACCGCCGGGCTTTGGTGTGCGGCGATCACGCTGTGCGCGTCTGCCCTAGCGCAGACGCCGCAGACACCACAGGCACCGGTAGAGCTGCCGAAGGGTCTCGCGCCATCGGACTCGTCGGTGACGTTCCCTTCCGGAACCGATTCCGCGCCGCCATCTGCGCCCGAGCAGAGGCTGCCTGATGGCACGCTCGCGGTGCCACCGCTGGCACGCGTCACCGACACAGCCGGCGTGCTGAGCAATGCTCAGCGTGCGGAGCTCGAAGCGAAACTCGCGGCGTTTGAAAAGGCGCGTGGCGCGCAAATCGCCGTCATCGTTGTACCGAGCACTCAGCCCGAGCCGATTTCCGATTTTGCGAATCGCATTGGCGGCGTGTGGAAGATCGGACGCCCGGACATTGGTGATGGCGTGCTGATGGTGGTCGCAGTCAAAGACCGCCGCGCTTGGATCAGCGTTGCGCGCGCGCTCGAAGGTGCGATACCCGACGTAGTGGCAGCGCGGATCACGCGCGAACACATGGGACCGCGGTTTGCGAAAGGCGACTTCGCGGCAGGACTGAACGCCGGTGTCGATGCAGTCATGCGGCGGATCGAAGGCGAAGGATTGCCGACTCCTGCAGGCATTCCGCGCGAGCGCGTCGATGCCGGTGAGAGCGTGCTGTCGTTGCTGATTCCGATCATTCTGGTTGGAGCCTTCGTGAGCGCGATGTTGCGGCGGCGGATGGGGGTTCCGGGTGCCGCGCTTGGAGGTGTTGGTGCTGGCGCGATCGCAGGATTTATCTTGTCGTCGTTGCTGCTGGGCGGCGTTGCAGCGATTGCAGTCTTTCTCTTCTCGGCGTTTGGTGGTTCCGGCGGCGGTCGAGGGGTCGAGCACTGGGCGGACGTGGCGGTCCGATCTTTCTTCCAGGTGGCTGGAGCGGCGGTGGAGGAGGCGGATGGAGTGGAGGTGGCGGTGGCTGGAGCTCGGGCGGTGGCGGCGATTTTTCCGGTGGCGGCGGCGGAAGCAGCTGGTGACACGACATGCCTTCTAACAAGTTAGGACGCTGGCTACGCCACTCGATCACGACACCGCAATCGGTGAATCGCGCGTTTCCACCCGCGGTGCTCAAGCGTATTCAGGATGAAATCGCCGAAGGCGAGCGCGTGCACTCGGGCGAAATTCGATTCGCAGTCGAAGCGACTTTGCCGTGGAGCTACTTGCGTCGCGATGCATCGGCGCGTCAGCGCGCCGAAATGGTGTTTGCCAAACTTCGCGTCTGGGATACCGAAGACAACAACGGCGTGCTGATCTACGTCGAACTCGCGGACCACCGGATCGAAGTCGTTGCAGATCGCGGCATTGCGCGGCACGTGCCCAATGCGCGCTGGGAAGAAATCTCGCAGATGATGCGCGAGAAATTTCGCGTCGGCGAGTTCGAAGCGGGCAGCATCGCGGCGGTACGCGCGATCAGCGCAGTGCTTGCAGAGCGCTACCGCCTGGCTGATGGTGCGCGCAACCCCAACCAATTGGCCGACGCACCGACCGTGTTGTGACGGGCCTGCAACGCTGCTTCGCTCACGTAAGGTCGCTCTCGTGTCTTCGACCAAACGTTATTCATTGGGAGAATTTCATGTCGATTGAACATCCGCTCACTGCACAGCCGCGCTCCGGAAACCAATTCGCGACACTGGGCGGCGGCTGCTTCTGGTGTCTGGAAGCGGTGTACGAAGAAGTACAAGGCGTCGTTGATGTCGAGTCCGGCTACTCGGGTGGCCATGTCGCGAAACCGGCTTATGCCGACGTGTGCAACGGCACCACGGGGCACGCCGAAGTCGTGCGTCTCGAGTTTGATCCGCAGCAAATTTCTTATCGTGAGTTGCTCGAAATATTTTTCGTGATTCACGATCCGACGACGCTGAATCGGCAAGGCAACGACTCGGGCACGCAATATCGGTCGGTGATTTTTTACCATTCGGATGAGCAACGCAGCGTCGCTGAGGACGTGATGCGAGAGGCACAAACGCAATGGAGCAAGCCGATCGTGACTCAGTTGCTGCCCGCGCCTGACTATTACCGTGCTGAAACGCATCACCAGGAGTACTACCGGCACAACCCCGCTGCCGGATACTGCATGTTTGTGGTCTCACCAAAAGTCGCGAAATTCCGTAAGACTTTCGCGGCTAAAAGAAAGAATTCCACGGTGGATTAGCCGCAATCCGCGATGCCGTCCTGCGAGGCTTAGCCGCTAGTATCTGGTCACTCCTCGGGGAAAGGGCATCACAAATGGTCTCTCGCAGTAAGGCAATCGCTCTCATTTTGTCTGCGCTGGCACTATCGGCCGGCAACGTGTCGGCCCAGGAAGTAGGAAGCCGCGCACCGGCATTCGACCTGGTCGGCACCCCTAAACCCGTGCGCCTGGCCGACATGAAGGGCCAGGTCGTGTATGTCGACTTCTGGGCCTCATGGTGCGCGCCCTGCAAACAGTCGTTTCCGTGGATGAACGAGATGCAGGCCAAGTACGGCGCGCGCGGCTTCACGGTCGTCGGCATCAACGTCGACCAGAAGCGTGAAGACGCCGACAAGTTTCTGGCTGGCACGCCAGCCAAGTTTGCTGTCGCGTACGACACGACGGGCAAAGTCGCCGAGGTCTATCAGCCGAAGGGTATGCCGACATCGTTTCTGATCGGCGCCGACGGCAAGGTGCGCGCAGTTCACGTTGGGTTTAAAGACAGCCAACGCGAAGAACTCGAGCGCGAGATTCAATCTGCGCTAAGTGCGGCACGTAAATAAGGGATGGCGATGAAGAAATCGATCGCTTCGTTGATTACTTGCACCGGCGTCCTCGCGGTGAGCGTTGCTCTGATGGGATGCGAGACGGTGCAACCTTGGCAGAAGGGCAATCTCGCCAAGCCCGATATGGCGTTCGATTCGGATCCGCTGCAAACGCGCTTTGAAGAGCACACCTATTTCAGCAAAGAAGGCGCATCCGGCGGAATGAGCGTGGGCGGCGGCGGTTGCGGGTGCAACTGATGCGAACCCCAGCCAAAACTGGCTCCATCCTCGCTGCCGCATTGGCTCTACCGGGCGTCGTGCCGTCTGTGCACGCGCAGGTGACAGTGCCGAATGCGACCTTGATTCAGTTCAAGTATCTGTACTACCAGCGACTATCAGGAGTCCGGCGGCGTCAACAACGACGGCAAGCGGATGACCGTCAAGTCGCCAGCGCTTTATATGCTGGCGCCGATCAGCGACAGCTGGGTGTTCGAGATCGGCGCGGTGTACGACAACATCAGTGGTGCGTCGCCTTATTACCACACGACACTGTCGGGCGCGTCTGGTGAAGGGGTAGAAGACAAGCGTACTGCCGGCGACATCACCGTCACCAAGTATTTCGGCCGCACTGCGCTTTCAGTGCGCGGTGCTTACTCGACCGAAGATGACTACAAGTCGATCGCGGGTGGCGTGACGCTGCGCCATGCGACGGCGGATCAGAACACGACGTTCACGATCGGCTTTGGCTATTCGTCCGACGAAATCTTTCCGCAGGATGGCCCGGTTTTCACGCGCACGAAAAATACGCTCGATGGCATCGTCGGCATCACGCAGGTGCTGAGCCGGAACGATACGGGGCAGATCAATCTGTACTACGCGCGCCAGAGCGGCTATCTGACGGACCCATACAAGGCGATCTTCGGCGTTGACCAGCGCCCGGATAGCCGCGATCAGCTAGCCATGCTGATTCGTTGGAATCACTACTTTGATGGCCTGAAAGCCGCGTTGCGAACGTCGTACCGTTACTACCACGACGATTGGGAGATCAACGCTCATACCGGTACGATCGAGTGGGCTCAGGAACTTCCACATGGCTTCACGCTGACGCCAAGCCTGCGGTACACGACGCAAAGCGCCGCGTTCTTTTACTACGATCCGGTCTACGACGCGTCTCTGGGAGCACCTTTCCCGCCGGGCTTTGCGCTCAATCCGAACGCCTTTTACACCAGTGACCAGCGACTATCGGCATTCGGCGGCATTACGCCCGGCCTGAAACTCGCAAAGTCATTCCCGGGTGGCTGGACGATCGACGGCAGGGCCGAGTATTACGAGCAGCGCGGCGACTGGCGTATCGGCGGCGACGGCAGCCCTGGACTGCAGGACTTCAAGGCGCAGCTGTATCAAGTAGGCGTCAGCAAGAAGTTCTAGAGCCTGTTTCACGCGTTAGCATCGCGCAGCTTCTCTCGGGCTGCGCGTGCAACTCAGTTCCTACTCCTTTACCTTTCGCGCGATGGCGTCGCACTGCGAAGTGCGCGTCTACGCGCCGGATGACGCGACCGCGCGACATTGGTCGGACGCCGCGATTGCCGACGTACGTCGGATCGAAGCGAAGTACTCGCGCTATCGAGACGACAGCGTTACCACAGCAATCAATCGCGCCGCGGGCGGCGCGGCAATCACCGTCGATGCTGAAACCGCGCGCCTGCTCGACTTCGCGGCCGTGCTCCATGCGCAAAGCGACGGTATGTTCGACCTCACGAGTGGCGTGTTGCGCCGGGCATGGGATTTCAAGACAGGGCGCTTGCCTTCGCAAGACGCGCTCGATCAGCTGCTGCAGCGCGTGGGCTGGTCAAAGCTTGAGTGGAATTCGCCGACGTTGCGTCTGCGCGCGGACATGGAGATCGACTTTGGCGGCATCGGCAAGGAGTACGCGGCTGATCGCGCAGCGGCGATCGTTGTGGACCTTGGCGGACAACACGGCCTTGTGAATCTTGGTGGCGATGTGCGTGTCATCGGCCCGCACGCCGATGGCCAGCCGTGGCGCGTCGCGGTCCAAGATCCGCGCGGCGAACCGGGCGTGACGATCGCGCATCTGAACGTGCCGCACGGCGCGATGGCAACCTCGGGCGATTACGAACGCTTCTTCGAGCATGAGGGTCGGCGCTATTCTCATTTGCTCGACCCTCGCACCGGATGGCCCGTTGAGCACTGGCGCTCGGTATCGGTTGTCGCGCCGCTTGCGATCGCGGCGGGTGCCTGCGCTACGGTGGCGATGCTAAAACCGGTGGACGACGCTCTGAAAGTTTCTCGAGACGCAGGGCGTGCGCTATTTGGCTGTCGACGCTGCTGGCCAGCAGCATTCGAAGTGAGGAGCAAGGACAAATGAATCGAACAAGAATTATCTTTGGCTTGGCACTGATGGGTTGCCTCATCGCGCCCGCGGCCGCGCAGCAATTTGGTGATTCGGCGAAACTCATCGCCGCTCAAAAGGAGGCGATGGCGAGTCTGCAGGCCATGAACGGCGTATGGCGTGGCACCGCGACGGTGACCACACCTTCCGGCGAAAAGCGTACGAGCACACAGACCGAACGTATCGGTCCCTTTCTTGATGGTTCGCTGAAAGTGATCGAAGGTCGCGGCCATGACGCCGACGGCCGTGTCACCTTTAACGCGTTTGGCATCGTTTCGTACAACCCTTCAACACGCACGTACAGCATGCGCTCGTACGCGCAGGGTCATGCGGGAGACTTTGCGTTCAAGCCAACAGCGGATGGCTACACATGGGAAATACCTGCGGGACCCGCGCTGATTCGCTACACGGCAACCATCAAAGGCGACGTTCTTCACGAGATCGGCGAGCGGATCGTCGCAAGTGGCGATCCCGTTCGGATCTTCGAGATGACGCTAAAGCGAGTCGGAGATAGCGACTGGCCTGCTGGCGGCGCGGTCACACCGAAATAGTGCTCGCTAGCGAACGACCGCCTTCGCGAGCTCGATCAGCGTCAACGGTGCACTGCCCTCTGCCTTGTTGTTGGCAATGATGTAGCTCGGCTGCGCACTCTTGATGGCGACGTGGATCAGGTGAGCGAGTGTGCCGCGCGTCGGGATATCGGGATCCAAGAGCCGATCGAATGGTGCATAACGGATACGGGCTTCTTCGTATCGCAATCCGGCTGCGAGGTTCCAGCGGACGACGAGCGGTCCTTTCAGGCGCCAATCGTCGCCTTCGTCATCGAGTGCATCCATGGCACGCAGCGCAGCGCTCTGGCGCGCCGCTACCGGCATGCGCGGGTGCAGGGCGAGGCACAGGCGCGCACCGTGCTTTCGCAGCGTTCGCACCAGCCGCGGCGTCAGCAAATCGGCGTCACGTAGCTCGACGGCATAGACCGGCGTGACGTTGCCGATGCGCGCCGGCAACGCACCCAGCAGCGCGCCGATCTGCTCGATGACGGCGATCCCCCCATCTGCCTGCTTCATCTCGCCGGGTAGCGGCGACAGTTGAAACACCAGCGGTCCGGCGCGGTCGCCGAGGCCTTCGATCGCGGGTTGGACAAAATGGTCTAGCGTCGCTGACGGGTCGAGAAACAGTGGATTCGCTTCGATGGGTTCGCCGCGCTTGCCGCGCATCGCGGCGTCCGAAATCATCGCCGGAGCCTTCACGACGAAGCGAAATCCGCTCGGTACTTGAGCCGCGTAACGCGCGTATTCGGCGACGGCGAGCGGTTGGTAAAAGGTGCGATCGATGCCGACCGAGCGAAACAGCGGATGTCGTGCATAAGCGCTTAAACCGTTGCGTGACAGTTGCGACTCGCTGTATTCCGAATCACCTCGCCACACAAGATCGCGCCAGCCAGGGAAGTGCCACGACGATGTACCCAAATGAACGCTGCGCGGCAACAGGCGACCGAGGCGCGTTAACGACTCATCGAAGTCCGCTGCGTCGACGGCAAGACCTGCCCTGGAAACGGTAGGCTCGCCGAACAGATCCTCCTCGGCGTCGTCAAACAGTGAATCGGCCTGCGGCGGCATGGCCGCGGATTTGGGGGCCATGAGTTGGGGCGCGATGTCTTACGAGCGCTGCGTTACGAGGGCAACATCACGGCGCACTGGGTGCCTGCTGCCCCCGAGCTCCAACGTCAGCCTGCCGGACCTGCTCAATTACCGCTTCGGTGTCGAGCGACAGTTGCATCGCACGCGTGGTCGGCCCGGGTGTTGTATCCAGCGGGAGCCGCACGAGGATCATCGTTCCAGCGCCGGGGACCGATTCACACTTCAAAAACGCGCCGATTCGCTGCGCGCGGTTGCGCATGTTCAGCATGCCGCGCCCGGTGCCGTTGCCCGCGGCCAGGCCGCGCCCGTTGTCGGTCACGCGGATCGTCAGCCATTGCGCGTCGCCCTCATGATCGATCGCCAACGTGACGCGCACTACGCGGGCGCGCGAATGTTTGATGGCATTGGTCAGCGCTTCTTGCGTGATGCGCAGTACCGGCAGCACCGAGTTCGGATCGAGATCGACGTCTTCGGGCAAATTGCGCGCGTCCCACTGCAGGTCCATGCCCACCGCCTTCAACCGCGGTTCCATGCGAAAGCGCATGTTGCCCAACGCGGCCAGCAAGTCGGAGTCTTCGGCAGCGAGCGCGTCGATCGCAAGCCGCATGTCGTCGATCGATTCGCGCAGAATTTGTGCCACCTGCTCGTTCGACATTGCCCCGCGCTCGACCAGCATCAGCGACGACAGCAGTTGCGAGCCGAGACCGTCGTGCATGTCCTGCATGATGCGCTGGCGCTCCTGCGCGCTCGCTTTCAGACGCTCGCTTTCGCGCAGGCGATCGAAGTTGCGCTTCAACAATTGCTCGCGCTCGTGAATCCGCGTTTCGAGCTCGGTGTTGGTCTTCTCAACGTCGGCCAGCGAGCGAACGAAGCGATCGATCAGCGTCGCTCCGAGCGCGATCAGAAGCACCGGAGTCGCGATGTTCAGCAGTTCGGGACTCGCAAACGGCAGCACCCCGATATACACGAGGTAATCGTGGATCGCGGCGCCGAGTGCAAGCACCAGCGCAGCCACGATGCCTTTCAGCATCAAAGAAGGGGTGAACAATGCATGGCCGGCCAGCGTCAGTACGCCCGTCGCCAACGCGGCCAACATAATCGCCTGCCACAGCGCACCGGCGGTGAAGTCGAACGTATCGCCCGAGAGCAGATAAAGCGCCGGCCCCATCGCGGCGAGGACCATCAGTCCCAGCTCGGCGCGAGCCCGATGCCGCCCGCCCTGCCGCCACATCGTGATCGTCGCGACCGCGGTGAATACAGCAGTGCCCAGATAGAACGCGCCACGAATCCAGAATCGCGCATCGGCGGGCATTGATTCGAACACCAAGTCCAGTGAGCGCAACGCCCAGAACGCCGACATTAGGGCCAGCAGTCCGAACAGATTTTCGGAACGCCGGCGCAGCCACAGCGCGGCGAAGCCCGCTGCCAGCAGCACAGTTAGCAACAGTGATATCCATCGCAGGGTATGGCTGACGAAGAACTGGTTGCCGTAGCGCGGCTGCAGCTCGGCGGTTGGGCCCACATCGACCGGCCCGATACCATGCACGCCTACTCCGTACGACGTATAGATCAGCACATCGTTGGTGTCCTGCATAAAGCCGCTGGGCAAGTTGATCAGATGCGGCCGACGCCAGCGAACATGACGCTGCTCGGAGTCGAGCGGCAAATCGGCCACCATCTTGCCGTTAAGGTAAATCGTGCCGCCGGTGGGTAGCCGATTGAGCAGCATGCTCCAGCCGTCGACAGGAATCTCTGGAGTATCGAACTTCAGACGGATCCAGACGCCCTGGCGCGTGCCGCTCGCCGACGACCAGCGCAACGGCAATGCGTGCGATTGCCAAAGAGAGTCAGGGCTCGGGAAGGCGCCGCGTGACCCGGAAACCCACTCGATCCGATCAATCTTTATCGTCTCGTCGTCGGCGGCCGCTAGCGGCGCAACGAAACAAAGTGCCAGGAAGAGCGCGAGAGCGCGCGCGAATGCGTGGACGATGCCGGCGACGGCGCCGACGCGGAAATGCTCCTGCACTAGTTTTTTAGCAATCCCATCTGAGTCGCTTCGTACACCGCTTCGCCGCGTGAGTGAACTGCCAGCTTGCGATAGATTTTCTTGATGTGCGCGGTCACGGTGTGTGGCGATATGCCGAGAATGTCACCGATCTCGTTGAAGCTCATTCCCTTCGCCAGCAACTGCAGAATTTCAGTCTCGCGGGCGGACAGCGGGTTTTGCTCGGTACCCGGCAGGCGTGCAGGTGCCGTCGTGCTCATCCGGTTGCGAATCGCGCGCAACACGCTGCGCGCGACAACCGGACTGACCGGAGATCCACCGGCCCGCAACAAGCGAATGCACGAGATAACGTCGGCCGGCGCCGAGTCTTTCAAAATGTAGCCGGTGGCACCCGCCTCGATCGATGACACGACGTGCTGCTCGTCGCCGAACACCGTGACGACCATGATGTCGACGTCGGGCTTTTTCTGGCTCACCTGGCGGATCAGCTCGATGCCGCTGCCGTCAGGCAAACCGAGATCGATCAGCATCACTTCGAAGGATTCGCGATCGATGATCGCTTGCGCCTCACGTTTGTTGCACGCCGCGCCGACGAGCTTCATGCTGGGCTCGTTCTCCACGATCTGCACGAAGCGCCGCCGGAACTCCGGCTCGTCCTCGACGATGATGATCGAGATCTGTTGCTCAGCCATCAATGCTCTCCCGGGCGCTCTTGCTGTGGTGCGCGGATGATAGCCGCAGAAACCGCAGTGAAACGTGAAAGGTGAAGGGCGAAGAGGCGGTACGTCGAGCGAGCCTGGGAGACAATACCTAGGGTGCGAGGCGGGCCCGCGTCCATCCGCCGTCCGTTGTCGAGCTTGACCTCGTATAGAGCAATCGATCATGCAGCCGCGACGGCCGCCCCTGCCAAAATTCGATCGCATTGGGCACGACACGGTAGCCGCCCCAGTACGACGGTCGGCTTGGTGCTGTCGCGTGGCGTAGGGCCATTTCAGCCACGCGTGCCATCAGCCAGGTCTTGCCGGGGATGGGTTGACTCTGCGGCGAGGCCCAGGCGCCAATGCGGCTCGCCAGCGGACGGCTGCGAAAGTACTCGTCCGATTCTTGGGCGGTCGTGCGTTCGACCATGCCGTCGATGCGAACCTGGCGTTCGAGCTCGGGCCAGAAAAACAGCAGCGCAGCACGCGCATTCACGGCGAGCTCCGTGCCCTTGCGGCTTTCGTAGTTGGTGAAGAACACGAAGCCCGACTGATCGAAGCCTTTAAGCAGCACGGTCCGCGCCGCAGGTTTGCCGTCCGCATCGGCGGTGGCGAGCGTCATTGCGTTGGCTTCGCGTACCTGCGCTGCGCTCGCCTCGTCCCACCAAAGTGAAAATTGCGTGATCGGATCGGCGTGGGCATGATCTTCGTCGAGCTCGCCACGCTTGTATTCGACGCGCAAATCGGCGATGTTCATAGCGTGATCTTAGGGTGAGCAGGCGCTAGCACTTGGGCTCCCGCATGGCGCGCGAGTTGTTCAAGGTGCGGATCGCGCAACCCGTGCTCACGCAGCGAGCTCACCGTCTTGATCAGATAGTCCAGGCTGGTGCCGAAGCGGCCGCAGCTACCCCGCTCGAAGACCGCAAGTATTTCGGGCTCGGTCAGTTTGCCAGCGTAGTTTTGAGCATCACGGCGTACGACGAATGCGAGCGCCGAGACGAGTGGCCCTTCTTCGGCGTCTGCATTTAACCGGCAGTCGAGCCAGCGCGGTGCGTATGACCCCATGAACATCTCGCGATCCCACAGCCGCTCAAGCTCGTCGCGTGCCGTTTTGGCCGGCAACCGGTACGCAATGCCGGCGCACGACCCTCCGCGGTCGAGGCCTGCCACGAGCCCGGGACAATCGAGCGTGCCGCGGTTCACCCGGCTCCACAAACACAGGCGACGGTGGTACCCGTGCACACGTGCAGTGATGCGGCGGTCGTACGTGACTTCAGGATTCCAGATCAACGAGCCATAGCCGAACAGCCACATGGGCGAGCTACCGCTCCAGCCGGCCAGTGCCTGATGCAGCGACGCTGCTTGCTGTTCAGCAGTCACTCGCCCCGGAAAATCGAACGGCACCTTGTTCATTCGGGAGGCCGTCTCTCGACGTTCATGCGGCGCCACGCCGTCCAGCCGCCGGCGCCAAGCATGCTCGCCATCAACCAGAATGCCGGCCCGGCGCCGAGCACTGAACCGAATGCACCGAATACGAGCGGCAGTACCACATGGCTTGAGTTCATGATGGTCGTGCGTACTCCGAGTGCTTCTCCGACGCGGCCTGCGGGCGATCGGTCGTGCAGCAGCGACATCACGTTCGGCTGTGCCGCGCCGAGTCCGAGTCCGAGCAGGAAGGCTACCGCCATTAAAGGTGCGAGCGTCGTAAAGAAAGGAATCAGCGCGAAGCCGATCGCAGCTGTGATCAGCGTGAAAAGCAGCACCTGCCATTCGCGATAGCGGCGCGACAATGTTGGCATCGCGAGCCGAATAGCGAAGGTAGCCGCCGCAAAGCTGCCCAGCACGAGGCCAATCTGCGAAGCCGACAGTCCGATGCTCGTGCCGTAAACGGGAACCAGAAACTGCTGCAAATCCCAAGACATCGAAATCATTCCGCTGACGATCAGCACATTGCGCACCGCCGGGTAGCGCAGCAGATCGAACGGGTTACGCAATTCCGTGGTCGCCTCGTGCGGGTGCGGCGCCGGCAATAGCGCGCGCTGCAAAATCAAGATCAAGACACTCGCGATCATCAGCGCGAAGATCAACGCGAATGTGACGCGATGGCCGACGCTGTCGATTAGAAATCCGCTCGCCACCGGCGCTATCAATCCCGACGTCGAAAACCCAAGAGCCAGCATCGAGAACGCGGCCGGTCGGCTGCCCGGCTCGGACATGATCCCGACCAGATTCTGCATCGTCATCTGCACGTACATGAAGCCGGTGCCGAGGAGTGCGCTGGCGACGAGTAGCGGCGCAACGTCGGCGGTGGCATAGGGAAACGCCGCCGGAAGCGCCGCTCCGACCGTCATCATCACCGTGCCCAACAGCAGCGGACGGAACGGTCCTACCTGATCGAGCCAGCGCCCTGCGCGTACGGCAAGTAGCGCGGGCACCAACGCGTATAGCGCCAGCAGCACACCGACGGTGAACGGGGACGCCTTGTTCGACAACGCATACAACGAAGCCGTCACACGCGCCGCACCGAACGCGGTGTGCGTCAGCACGACGAACGCAATGATGCGCGGAAGCGTCATTGCCATGGTTAGGTTGTGCTTCGCGGCACTTCGGCCTGCTGCAACTCACTTTTGTCACGCAGCTTCAACGCCACCAGCGCCACGCCTGCGCACGTGATGACGACGCCAAGCGCCGTCAGCCATGTCGGGTAAATGCCGAACATCAGCCACTCCAGTGCGACCGCGATGATCGGCGTCAGGTACAGCAGGCTGGTCACGCGTGTTGCTTCACCGCGGCGCATTAACGTGTGCAGCGCGTTCACCGCGAAGATCGACGCGAAGATCACCAAAAACCCGATCGACGCCAGAAGCTGCCACGAGACTTGAAACCGGAAGCCTTCGAACGCCAGTGCCAGTGGTGCCATCAACAACAGGGTGGCGGCGAATTGCACGACCGAGGCTGCGCGCAGATCGATGGCTGGACAGAACCTCCGCTGATACAGCGTGCCGGCGGTAATCGCGACCAGCGCGATCAGCACGGCCGCCAGCGACGCGGCGCTCATCGCGTCCAGATCGATTTTGTGCCAGACGACGAGGGCCACGCCGGCGAATCCCAGCAGAACTCCGGTCCACTGCAGGCGGTTCAATCGCTCGCCGATAAATGGCTCTGCCACCACCGCAGTAACCAGCGGCTGCAGGGCGAGTACCAACGCCGCGATGCCGGCTGACATCCCGAGGTATTGGGCATAGTGGCTGCCACCCAGATTGACCGCGTGCATCAACAAGACCGGCGATCGCAACGTGTAGCCACTGCACAGGCGAGTCCGGCCAGCGTGGCCGCACCGCCAGAGCTATCGGAATGACGAGAAGCATGCCAAAAGCGAACCGCAGCGTCAGGAACGTGAAGGGCGGTGCGTACTGCAACCCTACCTTGGTCGCGAGGAAGCCAGAGCCCCAGACGACGACGAAGTACCAGGCGAGCCAAGAACTGGAAATGCGATGCGGCGACAAGGTCACAGACGCCATTGTTGCAGACACCCGGCCTACGCCTATCGCTTAGATTGCAAATAACAATCGTAGATTAGTTATTGATAGTCTTAAACTACGCCTCACTTACGCTTGTGTACCCACCTTTCTCGAACCTCACTTGGAGCAGTCAATGAAAACCGTCGGTCAGCAACTCGATTCTTTCCGTGTAGTCGGTGTCAAGCCCGGCTTCAATCATCATGAAGAAAACGGCGTCAGCGCGTTCGAAGACGTCACCGAACGCTCGTTCGCCGGCAAGTGGAAAGTGATTTACTTTTATCCGAAGGATTTCACGTTTGTTTGCCCGACCGAAATCGTCGGCTTTGCGAAGCTCGCGAACGACTTCGAGGATCGCGATGCAGTTTTGCTTGGTGGCTCGACCGACAACGAGTTCGTCAAGCTCGCATGGCGCCGCGACCACAAGGATCTCGATCGACTGAATCACTGGATGTTTGCCGACACGACCGGCTCGCTGGTCGACATGCTCGGCGTGCGTGATGCGAAGGAGGGCGCTGCGTTGCGCGCAACGTTCATCGTCGATCCGGACAACGTGATTCAGCACGTGTCGGTCAACAACCTGAACGTGGGTCGCAACCCCGAAGAAATCCTGCGCGTACTCGACGGTCTGCAGACCGACGAGCTATGCCCGTGCAATCGTGCGGTCGGAACGGCAACACTGACGCCGAACGCCGCGGTCGTTGCGCACTAACGGGTCGAGTGAATCGCTATGGACTACATCAACGAAGTCAAAGCGCTGATTCCCGATTACGCGAAAGACGTCCGGATCAACCTGGATGGCGTGCTCGGCCGATCGTCCCTGCCCGCCAATGAAGCCGCTGCCGTCGCGCTGGCAGCCGCCTACGCCGCGCAGGCCCCGCGCCTGGTGGCAATCATTCGCAACTCGGACGCAGTACCCGACGTTGAAAAAAACGCGGCGCTCACCGCGGCGGCGCTGATGGGGATGAACAACGTCTGGTATCCGTATGTGGATATGACCGGCGACGCCGAGTTAAAAGCGTTGCCGGCGCAGCTGCGGATGCAGGCATATGCCACGCATGCCGGCGTCGACAAGCGCTTGTTCGAGCTCTACGCACTCGCTGCTTCGATCGTCGGCAAATGCCACTTCTGCGTGCAGTCGCACTACGCGCTACTGAAGCAGGACGGCATGAGCGCCGAACAACTGCGTGATGTGGGTCGTATCGCGGCGGTCATTGCGGCAGCTGCGAACGCGATTGCAATCGAGGAAACGACCACTGTGTAGCGGCTGCGCAGCCTCACACGGTTCTACGCTGGCCCATCTCACGTCGGATCCAGTCGTGCATGTGGATCATGCCGTCTTCATGCGGCGTGTGATAAGGGCCAACGTCGTCTTCACCCGCCAGCCACAGCGCACGGCGGCCGCGCTGAAGCCGCGTGCAGATTTGCGCATCTTCCACCGCTGACTCAGCGTAGGCAGCTTGGTGCGCATCGACAATCTGCCGCTCGAACGCCTGCACTTCCTCCGGGTAGTAGAACTCGACAACGTTGGTCGTCAATTCGGGCGAGCGCGGAATCAGCGTACTTACGACGAGACAGTAGGGGTACCACTCGAGCATCACGTTCGGATACAGGATGGACCAGATCGTCCCGTACTTCGGCAGCTCACCGCCGGAATATTCGAGAATCGTGTCGCGATAACGCTGATAGTTCGGCGAGACCTGCGACTTCAATCCGTCCTTGATGCCGAGGATCTGATAGCTCCAGCGATCGCCGAAGCCCCATTCGTAGTTGTCGGGATCGACCCACTTCTGCAACCCCGGATGCATCGCCTCGACGTGATAAAGCTCGAGATAGATTTCGAGAAACGCTTTCCAGTTGAAGTGGCACTCTTCGACGATCTGTTTCTCGAAGACGTAAGCGCCGTAGTTGTAGTCGGGCGCCAGCGGAAAATCGCGCAGATCGACGCTCGGATCGCGCGGTCCCGCGAACAGCAATCCATTCCAGCGCGTCAGCGGCGTACTCGGCAGCGAGCAGTCCGGAGTGATGTCGAAGTCCGTCGCGCCGAGCAGCTTTCCGTTTAGATCGTACGTCCAGCGGTGCAGCGGACAGACAATGTTCGCATTGTTGCCCTTGCCGTCGAGCAGCAGTCCTTGCCGATGCCGGCACGTGTTCGACAACAGATTGATACCGCCTGGCCCGTGCACCAGCACCTTGCCGTGCGCCGTCGATGGCAACGTCATGTAATCGCCGACCTCGGGCGCCATCATCTCGCTGCCCGCGTAGTTGGGCCCGGGCACGAACAGATGCTGCAACTCACGCTCGAACCATGCCGCATCGAAATACGATGCAATAGGCAGCGGCGCAGTGCGGCCGAGCAGCGTGGCGTCGAGATTCGAGCGGCGAGACAGCGATTCAGGAGCGTTCACGATGGCGATCTTAAAGGCGTGCGATGCGCAGCTCTTCAAGCCACATGATTTCGCAGTCTCGATCACCGGCCGTGATCGACGTCGTCGCAATGCGCCCGGCCGCATCGCGCACGTTGACCAGCTTGCCGCGCAGCGTAACCAGCTCGCCATGCCGCACGTGTCGCAACTGATCGTAGATGGCGGTTGACGCAGGAATAACGTGCACGTTGGTCATGTGAGGACCCAGCCGATCAAACTCTTCGCGCGTCATCGCGCTGCGCGGGCGCGGGAATAATGCGCGCAAGCCATTGCTTGCGCCTTCGTGCGAAAAATTGAAGAGTCGAACGTTCGCGCTGTCGGTCATCGGCCCGTACCCGAGCCCTATGTCATGCGTGGCGGGCCGCAGGCCGGGAACCCAGTTGACCAGTGACTGATACGGTTTGAAGCGCTCGATATGCAAGACGCGGCCGCGCGTTTCGAATTCCGCCACGGGCTGCAGCGAACCGCCATCCGCCGTGCTGATCGGCGCGGCGCCACTGAGCGGTTGAACGACGTATGAGCCGGCGTCCGAGCGTCCGGCCGGCACATCGACCGATCCCGGGCGATCGGCCCAGGCCGATACCGCACCGGCAATCCCGATCGTCAGAGCGAGCCCGGCCGTGACATCGCGTGCGTTCACACTCCTTCGAACGTATTGCAGGCCGTAATTTGACCGCTCTTCATGCCCGTCATGAACCAGCGGACGCGCTGCTCTGAACTGCCGTGCGTAAAGCTTTCGGGGACGATCTGTCCCTGGGTTCGTCGCTGAATGTTGTCATCGCCAATCGCAGCGGCGGCGCGCATCGCTTCCTCGACGTCTCCGGCCTCGAGCAGGTTGCGGTTGCCGGCATGGTGTGCCCAGACGCCGGCGAAGCAATCGGCCTGCAGTTCGACGCGAACCGACAAGGCATTACTTTGCGCCTCGTTCAGTCGTTGCCGCAAGGCCTGCGTTTTTTCCATGATGCCGAGCTGATTTTGCACGTGGTGTCCCACTTCGTGCGCTATCACGTAGGCCTGTGCGAAATCACCGGGCGCTTTGAAGCGCTCCTGCAACGCCCGGTAAAACGCGAGGTCGATGTAGACAGACTGGTCGAGCGGACAGTAAAACGGCCCCATCGCCGATTGGCCGGTGCCGCACGCTGAGCGCGTTGCGCGCTCGAAGATGACGACTTTGGGCTCGCGATACTCGCGGCCGAGTTGCTTGAACAACGTGTTCCAGGTTTTCTCTGTATCCAGCAGCACGCCTGAAACGAACTGGCCGGCCGGATCCGTGGGAGCTTTCGCCGGACCCTGCGGAGCTCGGGACTCCTGCACCGTTTGCGCTGTCTCGGCCAGGCCGAGAATGACGCGTGGATCGATGCCAAAAAACAATCCGACGACGACCAGCACCAATGTGCCGATTCCCCCGCCGATAAGCCCGCGGCCACCGAAAGACTGTCCGCGCCGGTCGTCTACGTTAGAACTCTGTCCTTCGATCCGCATGCTTGCCCCCGTGACTCTGTCACGGGGGATTCAAGCACAGAGCGGGCCAGCGTGCTACCGGCCTCTGTGGCGATCGTGCCGGTCGTGGCGATGATCCCGATGCTGTTGCCAGTGGCGGTGCTGCCAATGCCGGTAATGACCGTGGCCACGATACCCAGCATAGCCGTAGCCCCAGCGCGGTGGCGGCACGTAGATCACCGGCGGCGGCACATAGCGAACGCGCGGGCGGTAAATCGGCACAGGCTGGTAAACCGGCACGGGTTGGAAGATCGGGAAGTGTGGCGCGCCGATGCGAATTCCGAACTCAGGAGTGCTGACTCTCACCGAGACGCCGTTGGCCTGCGATGCAGACCAGGGTGCCATAGCGGCGAGCACTAGTGCGCTGAATGAAGCACCGATCCAAAATTTACGTTTCATCATTGACCTCCAAGGTGTTACAGGAGATTCAACGAAACGTTACACCCGCAAGCCGACGCCTGTTCGTTTCAAGGTGTAACCGTTAGGCCAGCGCCAGCCCGGCTTTTTGCAGCCGCCAGACCGCCAGCAAATCACGCTCGCGTTCGCGCGTTATCTTGCCGACGCGGCGCTTGTCGTCGTGCTCGGGAATGCCGGCTTCGAGAATGTCGCTGACCGTCACCGCCATGGGGCGCGTGCGCAGCCCGTTGCGGCGCGCACGCGTGGTATCGACCATGTGAAAGCCGCGCGTCTGCGGATCGTGCGTTGGAATCCACAGCGGAAGTTCGGTCCAGGGCTGCACGCCTTCACGCTCGAGAAATTGCTGATCGACCCATTCGACCTCGACGTCCTCGCCCGAAATCCAGCGGCAAGTGTCCAGAAGCTCGCCAAAGGTCGCACCTTCGTTTGGACCGGTTGCGTTAAAGGCGCCGCTGGCGCGCAGCATGATGAGCCGCATGATCAGTGCCGCCAGATCGCGCGAGTCGATAAACTGGATCGGCGTTTCGGGCGAGCCCGGCGCGAGTACCCGGCCGCCCGCGCAGATACGCCACGGCCAATAAGAAAAACGGCCCGTCGGATCGTTGGGCCCAACGATAAGCCCAGGCCGGATCAATAGCGCCTGCTGTCCGAACGCCCGCGAGACGGTCCGCTCGCACTCAGCCTTTAGCGGCCCGTAGTTGGCGCCATTGATCGTTTCGCGGTCGACGTCCTCGGCGGTTGCCAAAGGGTCCTGTTCACGGATCGGTACGTTGGCGAACGAGGCGTACGCCGACACGCTCGAGATGAAGACGTAACGCTCGCAACTGTCATACAGCGCAGCACAGCTTGCCTCGACGTCCTGTGGCCGGTAGCCGCAGGTGTCGATCACCGCGTCCCACTTGCGCCCCATCAGCAGGTGCAGGTCTTCCAAGCGATCGCCGACGATCCACTTCACGCCCGGTGGCCACCAGTTGCGCGATTGGCCGCGATTGAAGACCGTGACCGTGTGCCCGCCGACGAGCGCGGCTTGCAACAGAGACTGCCCGAGAAAGACGCCGCCGCCGATGATCAGCAAGTTCATGACGGCATCTTAGGGTCCAAATGGACGTAGGAAAATTACCGTAGATGCGGGTTCAGCCACCGAAAAGCCGCTTCAGCCTGCCGGTCGTCGCTTCGGCGCCGCTCACCACGTGCGACGACAGCCGGCGCTACCGTGCCAGCAGCGTTTCGACTTCCGGATGACGGCGTGCCCATGCCGCGACGAACGAGCACACAGGCAGGACATCCAGTCCGTTTTGCCTGGCGTAATCGAACGCAGCACGCACCAGCATCGAACCAAAGCCCCGGCCTTCGAGTTGAGGCGCAACTTCCGTATGCACGAGCATCATTGTGTTGCCGTGCATCCGGTAGTCGCAGCGGCACAGTAGCTTGTCGACTGTTGCTTCGAACCGCTTTGCCGCTGCGTTGTGCCTGATCTCAATAGTTGCGTCGGACATCACACCTCCCGTCGAGGAGATGCGTAAGACTAACGCCCGCGACGATGCGAAGGTTGCAGCAGTCCTGGAATATTGGTACGCACGGTCGACGCGCTGTCAACCGGACGCCGTGGCTGTGGGGCGGGCTTTGAGTGCTTCGGTTTGGCATAGGCTTCCGCCGGGCGCGCAGGTTGACCATTCGGCTTCGAAGACGGCGGCCTCGCGGGCTGCCCGTTGCCGTTCTTGCGCGACTGACCCTGCGACGGACGGCGCGCAGCTGAACGCTGCGGCCGATCGCGTTGTCCGCGTTCGTTCTTATTCCCCTGACCGCGCTGGCGCACGATCGGTTCAGCGCGCTCGTGCGGATTCGGCTCGAAGCCGGCGATGATCTCGCGCGGCACCTGGCGTCGTATCACGCGCTCGATGTCACTCAGCAGCGGCTTGTCATCGGCACATACCAGCGAGATGGCCTCGCCGGTTGCGCCGGCGCGGCCGGTGCGTCCAATGCGATGGACATAGTCTTCGGGCACGTGTGGCAAATCAAAATTGATCACGTGGGGTAGCTGTTCGATATCCAATCCGCGCGCGGCGATATCGGTCGCGACCAATGCTTGCAAATCGCCGCTCTTGAACTCGGAGAGCGCACGAGTACGAGCGCCCTGGCTCTTGTTGCCGTGAATCGCCAGCGCCGTGACGCCATGCTTGTTTAGAAACTCCGCCAGCCGGTTCGCTCCGTGCTTGGTGCGCGTGAAGATCAGCAACTGAAACCAGTTGTTGGTCGTGATCATGTGCGCAAGAAGTTCTGATTTGCGGCCGCGATCGACCAGCACCACCTTCTGCGTCGTCGCATCGACCGTGGAATTGCGAGCGGCTACCTGCACCATCGCCGGATTCTTCAGCAGCGAAGCGGCAAGCGTGCGGATCTCATCCGAAAACGTTGCCGAGAAAAGCAGCGTCTGCCGTGTTTTCGGCAACAGCGCGAACACCCGCTTCATGTCCGGCAGAAATCCCATGTCCAGCATGCGATCGGCTTCATCGAGCACCAGTACTTCGACCTGCGACAGATCGACCGTGCGCTGGCCGACGTGGTCGAGCAGCCGCCCGGGCGTCGCGACGACGATATCGACACCACGTTTCAGCGCCGAGATCTGCGGGTTGATCGATACACCGCCGTAGATGATCGCGGCGCTGGCCTTGCTGTGCTTGCCGTAGTCGCGCACGCTTTCTCCGACCTGCGCCGCAAGCTCGCGCGTTGGCGTCAGGATCAGCACACGAACCGGCCTGCGCGATTTGCCGTTTGTGGCAGCGGGCTGTGTCGCTAGACGCTGCAAGATCGGCAGGACGAAGCCTGCTGTTTTGCCGGTGCCGGTCTGCGCGCCGGCGAGCAAGTCGCCGCCGCTTAGCACGGCGGGAATCGCCTGCTGCTGAATCGCAGTAGGCGTGGTGTAACCCAGTTCGGAAACAGCACGAACCAGTGCCTCGGACAAGCCGAGGGCTTCAAATGACGAATTCAAAATAATCTCCTGAGCACGGCCTGGGCGACGCTAAGAGCATCGCAGAACCGGTTCAGGCAAATGCGAACACTACAAAAGTTCGGGGAGTATTGATTAACAACCGCGAGGGGAGGGTGCGAACCGGAACACACAGCACCACAATCCGAAGCGAATGATACATGCGATGCGATACTCTGCGCCGCTTGTCGTAGTCCTCATTGCTCCCTCCTCATTTGCTATCAATTCGGTAGATTCAATGGCTCAGTACGTCTATTCGATGATCCGCGTGGGCAAAGTCGTTCCGCCCAAGCGCGAGATTCTTAAGAATATCTCGCTTAGTTTTTTCCCTGGCGCGAAGATCGGCGTGCTCGGCTTGAATGGCTCCGGCAAATCGACCTTGCTTCGGATCATGGCCGGGCTCGATCACGAAATCGAAGGTGATGCAGTGGCGATGCCGGGTATCAAGATCGGATACCTGCCGCAGGAGCCGCAACTTGATGCCACGATCACCGTCAAGCAGGAAGTCGAAGGTGGCCTCGGCGAATCGCTGCAGGCGAAACAAAAGCTCGAAGAGATCTACGCCGCGTACGCCGAGCCCGATGCAGATTTCGATCTGCTGGCGGCCGAGCAGGCGAAGTACGAAGCGATCCTGGCGACCTCCGGTCAGGACACCGAGCACCAGATGGAAATCGCAGCCGACGCGCTGCGCCTGCCGCCATGGGATGCGGTGCTGGGGACGTTGTCGGGCGGCGAAAAGCGTCGGGTGGCACTGTGCAAGTTGTTGCTGTCGAAGCCCGACATGCTGCTGCTCGATGAGCCGACCAACCATCTGGATGCCGAAAGCGTCGACTGGCTCGAACAGTTTCTGCTGCGTTTTCCGGGCACGGTTGTCGCGGTCACCCACGATCGATACTTTCTGGACAATGCCGCCGAGTGGATTCTTGAACTCGATCGCGGGCGCGGCATTCCGTACAAGGGCAACTACAGCGCCTGGCTTGAACAGAAAGAAGAACGTCTAGCGCGCGAGTCGAAGCAGGAAGACGCGCGCGTGAAAACGATGAAGTCGGAGCTCGAGTGGGTGCGTCAGAACGCGAAGGGCCGGCAGGCCAAGAGCAAGGCGCGGTTGGCGCGCTTCGACGAACTCTCATCCTACGAGCATCAAACCCGCAATGAAACGCAGGAGATTTTTATTCCAGTTTCTGAGCGATTGGGCGACAAGGTGATCGAGTTCGACGGCGTGTCAAAGGGCTACGGCGACCGCCTGCTGATCGACAACCTGACGTTCAGCATCCCGCCGGGTGCAATCGTCGGCATCATCGGGCCCAATGGGGCTGGCAAGTCGACGCTGTTTCGAATGATCACCGGCAAGGAAAAGCCCGATGCAGGTGAAATCGTGATTGGCCCGACGGTGCGCATGGCGTCGGTCGATCAATTTCGAGACGCGTTGCCGAACGACAAGAGCGTGTGGGAGGCAGTATCCGGCGGTCTCGACGTTCTCACCGTTGGCAAGTTCGAAATGGGATCACGCGCCTATCTCGGACGATTCAATTTCAAGGGTGGCGATCAGCAAAAAATCGTCGGCAACCTGTCTGGAGGAGAGCGCGGTCGTTTGCATCTTGCGAAGACCTTGCTCGCCGGCGGCAACGTGTTGCTGCTGGACGAACCGTCGAACGATCTTGACGTTGAAACGTTGCGCGCGCTCGAAGAAGCGCTGCTCGAGTTTGCGGGGACGGTGCTGGTGATCTCACACGATCGCTGGTTTCTCGACCGCATCGCCACGCACATCCTGGCATCGGAGGATGATTCGCAGTGGACTTTCTTCAACGGCAACTACCAGGAATACGAAGCGGACAAGAAGCAGCGCCTCGGCGAAGAGGGTGCGCGTCCGCATCGTCCGCGCTTTAAGCCGCTGGCGAGGCGCTGATTTGGCGAGAACAAAACGGTGAACGCAGCGACACTGCAATCGAAGGCAGGGTACGGGTGGTGGATGCTGACACTCATCGCCGCCGCGATCCTGATGGTGACGATGGGCGCGCGGCAGTCGCTTGGCCTGTTCGTTTCGCCGCTGAACACCGCGACCGGGCTTGGAATCGTCACGATCAGCTTTGCGCTGGCGGTCGGACAGTTCGTGTGGGGAGCGGTGCAACCGATCGCCGGCGCACTGGCTGATCGCTACGGAACCGGTCGCGTGCTCGCGGGCAGCATTGTGGTGCTCGCGATTGGCTGCGCGCTGACACCGCTGCTCACGAGCGCATTTGGCCTGATGTTGACAATGGGCATCCTGTTCGCGGCCGGCGCTGGTGGCGCCGGTTTTTCCGTGCTGATCGGAGCCACTGCGCAACATGTGCCTGCCAACAAGCGCGGCACTGCGTCGGGCGTGATTAATGCCGGCGGCTCGTTTGGCCAGTTTGTATTCGCTCCAGTGGTGCAAAAGCTGATCAGCGTGTTTGGCTGGGCCGGCGCGATGTACTCGTTGGCGGTGCTTACGTTAGCCGCGTTGCCGTTGACCCGCATGCTGCGTCGCTCTCCAGAAGCAACTGCGGCGCACGCGGGCACTGCGACCGACGGCGGACTGAGGCGCGCGGTAGGCAGTGCGTTTAAAGATCGTAGTTATCTGTTGCTGCACGCCGGATTCTTTACGTGCGGCTTTCACATCGCATTCCTGGTGATCCACTTGCCGAGTGAAGTCGGGCTGTGCGGCTTGCCGGCTTCCGTTGCAAGTTGGTCGCTGGCGTTGATCGGACTCGCCAACATCGCGGGCAGCCTGGTCGCCGGTCAGTGGGTCAACCGTTATCGCAGCAAGTACATCCTGTTCTGGATGTATCTGTCGCGCACGGTACTGATCCTGATTTATCTGGCGGCACCCAAGACTGCAATGACGTTCTACATCTTCGCGATCGGACTCGGCGTGACGTGGCTGGCAACCGTTCCACCGACGGCAGGCGTGGTCGGCAAACTGTTTGGCGTGCGATACCTTGCGACCCTATTTGGGCTGACGCTGCTAACGCATCAAATCGGCGCTTTTTTCGGCGCGTATCTGGGCGGCATCGCGGTCGATCGCACCGGCAGCTACCTTTGGATGTGGTACGCCGATGCGCTGCTCGCGCTTGCTGCAGCGCTGGTGAACCTGCCGATTCGAGAGCCGAAGGTAGAACGGCACGTGGCACCGGCATAGGCACCGCTCAATCGTCTTCTTCCACCTTCGCTTTCGACTTGTGCTCGGTCGCCAGTTGCTGCTGAACATTCGGCGGCGCCTGTTCGTAGTGCGATAGCGACATCGTCCATGCGCCACGGCCCTGCGTCATCGACTTGAGTCGCGCCGAATAGCCTTCGAGCTCTGCCAGCGGCACCAAGCCTTCGACGGTCATTGCTCCAGCCAGGCCACGAGTGCCGGTGATATGGCCGCGGCGCGAAGACAAGTCGCCTGTGATGTCACCGATGTGGGACTCGGGTGCTTCGATTTCCGCGTTGACGATCGGCTCGAGCACGATGGGTCGCGCTTTGTTCAGTGCATCGAGAAACGCTTTGCGGCCCGCCGAGACGAATGCGATTTCTTTTGAGTCGACCGGATGGTGCTTGCCGTCGTAAACCGTCACTCGCAGGTCTTGCATCGGGTAGCCGGCGACGGGCCCTGCCGTCAGAACCGACTCGACGCCTTTTTGCACGGCGGGAATGAACTGATAGGGAATCACGCCACCCTTGACCTGATCGACGAATTCAAAGCCCGCGCCGCGCGCCAGCGGTTCGACGCGCAGGAACACTTCGCCGAATTGCCCGGCACCCCCGGTTTGCTTCTTGTGCCGTGCGTGGCCTTCTGCGGGGGCGCCGATCGTTTCCCGGTACGGCACCCGCGGTGGGCGCGTTTGCACTTCGATTTTGTATTGCGAAGACATGCGCTCGAGCGCGGAGCGAAGATGCAGCTCGCCCAATCCCCGCAAAACCGTTTCGTTCAGCGTCACATCGTGCTCGACCACCAAAGTGGGGTCTTCGGCCATCATCTTGTGCAGCACTTCCGAGATTCGCTGCTCGTCGCCACGCCGCTTCGGCTGGATCGCAAGGCCGCTCATCGGCGTTGGAAATTCGAGCGGCCGCATGTGGATGTGATCTTCATCGTGCGAGTCGTGCAGCACGGAGTCGAAATCGATCTCGTCGATCTTCGCGACCGCCGCGATGTCTCCGGGCGACGCCGACGGAACTTCAACCGTCTTCGAGCCTTGCAGCATCAACAGATGCCCGACCTTGAACGGCTTGCGTCCGCTGCCGATGTAAAGCTGCGTGTCCTTCGTGATCGTGCCCTGGTGGACACGAAACACACCGAGCTTGCCGACGTAAGGGTCGACAACGACCTTGAACACGTGCGCGAGCACGTGTTTCTTCGGATCGGGGTCGGAGCGGAATTCGTTGACTCCCTTGCCGTCAACCAGCTCGCCCTTGAAGAACAACGGCGGGTTGCCCTCGGCCGGGTTTGGCAGCAGTCGATCAAAAATGTTCAGCAGCTCGTCAATGCCTGCGCCGTTGCGTGATGAGACGAAACACACCGGTATCAGGTGGCCGTCGCGCAATGCTTTCTCGAACGGGGCATGTAATTCGTCGGCCTCGATCTCCTGGCCCTGCTCCAGATAGCGCGCCATCAACTCTTCGTCGACCTCGATCACCTGGTCGATCAGCGCCTGATGCGCCTCGGCGACTGACGAAAAGTCGGCGTCTCCGGACGGATTGAAAAAGCAGTCGACCACCTTGGTGGCGTTGGCCGCCGGCAAATTGATCGGCAGCACTTCCTTGCCGAACGCGTTGCGCAAATCCTCTAGCACCTGCGGCAGATCGACGTTATCGGCGTCGATGCGGTTGACGATGATCAGCCGGCACAGCCTGCGCTTGGCGGCCCAATCCATCATGCGCGACGTGATCATCTCGATTCCGGTCGATGCATTGACGACGATCGCTGCAGTTTCGACGGCGTCGAGCGCGCCGATCGCCTGGCCGATGAAATCGGGAAACCCCGGCGTATCGAGTACGTGTACGCGCACGTTCGGCAGATCGAGATGCAGCGCCGACGTGCGCAGCGAATGTTGAAAGCTCTTTTCCAGCGGATCGAAGTCGCTGACGGTCGTGCCTTTTTCGACGCTGCCTGCGACCTGAATCGCGCCGGCTCTGGCAAGCAATGCTTCGGCAAGCGTCGTCTTACCGGCACCGCCGTGGCCGAGTAGGGCCACGGTCCTGATGTTCTCCGTTGTATAGGTCATCTGCTCCTCTTTACTGTCTCCTGGGCGCTATTGGCTATGCTACCCCGCGAGCGCGGACGAGGACGACATGGCTACGAATCGGGAAAAACTAAAACAGGTGTGCCGGCTGGATCGATCCGTATCGGGTGACCAACGGCGCGAAGTTTCGCCTGAAGAAAATCGATCCATCGGACACGCGTGGACTGAAGGCCGATAAGAGCGAGGCAGCGCAGCGGCTGTCAACGGGGGTGCAGTGGCTGGCTGCGCGAGCAGGACAAGCTGTATGCGCAGGACCGGCGCTCGCTGCTACTCATTTTTCAGGCGATGGACGCGGCCGGCAAGGACAGCACGATCAAGCACGTGATGAGCGGCGTGAATCCGCAGGGCGTGCAGGTCGTTTCATTCAAGCAGCCGTCGCCCGAAGAACTCGATCACGACTGGATGTGGCGCTGCTACCGGCACCTTCCCGAGCGCGGCCGCATCGGTATCTTCAATCGGTCGTATTACGAAGAAGCGCTGGTGGTACGAGTGCACCAGGAGATTCTGCGCGCGCAGAAGCTGCCGCCGGAGTGCATCGGCAAAGACATTTTCGATCAGCGGCTGCGCGACATGGCGGCGATCGAAGACTATCTGGTCCGCAACGGCACGTCGGTGTTGAAGTTTTTCTTGCACGTCTCGCGCAAGGAACAGAAGAAGCGTTTTCTGGAACGGCTCGATGAGCCTTCAAAAAACTGGAAGTTCTCGGCCGCCGACGTCAAGGAGCGCGCCCACTGGAACGAGTACATGAACGCCTACGAAGCTGCCATACGCGCGACGGCCACTCCGCGCGCGCCGTGGTTCGTCGTGCCGGCGGACAGCAAATGGTTTACGCGCCTGGTCGTGGTCGGCGCGATCGTCGAGGCGCTCGAAAAAATGCAGCTCAAATATCCGACGATCGACGAAACACAGCGCGCCGAGCTTGAACGCGCGCGGGAGCTGCTGCTTAAAGAAGGAAAGTAGACGCCGGCTAAATGCCGCCGATGCATACGTACTTGGTGACCAGGTACTCCTCGATGCCGTACTTCGAGCCTTCGCGTCCGAACCCCGACTGCTTGATGCCACCGAACGGCGAAACCTCGTTCGACATCAGGCCGGTGTTAACCGCGACCATGCCGTATTCGAGCGCTTCAGCGACGCGAAACACGCGCGCTATGTCGCGCGAATAAAAGTAAGCGGCGAGCCCGAACTCGCTGGCGTTGGCGGCGGCAATCGCCTCGCCGTCATTCGAAAACCTGAACACCGGCGCGACCGGACCGAAAGTTTCTTCGCGCGTCAGCAACATCTTGTCGGTGACGTTGGCCAACACGGTGGGCTGATAAAAGGTGCCGCCGAGCGCATGGCGTTCGCCACCGGTCACAACGCTCGCACCGTGCTTCGTTGCGTCGGCCACGTGCTGCTCGACTTTCTTCAGCGCGTTTGTATCGATCAGCGGACCCTGCTGCACGCCGGCTTCAAACCCCGAACCCACTTTCAGCTGCGCCGCCTTCGCTGCCAGCTTCTGCACGAACTCGTCATAGATCTTCTCGTGCACATAGAAGCGATTGGTGCAGACGCACGTCTGACCCGCGTTGCGATACTTGGACGCCACTGCGCCTTCGACCGCTGCATCGACCGCAGCGTCTTCGAATGCGATAAACGGCGCATTCCCGCCCAATTCGAGCGAGAGCTTTTTCAGCGTGGGTGCGCTTTGCTGCATCAAGATGCGGCCGACCGCCGTCGAACCGGTAAACGACAGCTTGCGCACGACGTCCGACTCGCACCAAGTCTTCCCGACCACGATCGAGTTCGATTCGTCCGCAGGTACGACGTTGAACACGCCGGCAGGAAACCCCGCGCGCTGCGCCAGTTCGGCCAACGCGAGCGCCGACAGGGGTGTTTGCTCGGCAGGCTTGACGACCACCGTGCAGCCCGCCGCAATCGCGGGCGCGACCTTGCGCGTAATCATCGCCATCGGAAAATTCCACGGTGTGATCGCGGCACACACGCCGATCGGCTCCTTCCACACGATCAGACGCTTGTCGTCGGCGGTCGTCGGGATCGTGTCGCCATAGACGCGCTTGGCCTCTTCGGCAAACCATTCGATAAACGATGCGCCGTAGGTCACTTCGCCGCGGCTTTCCGTCATCGGTTTGCCTTGCTCGGCTGTCATCAGCTTCGCCAGGTCCTCCTGGTGCGCGATGATCAAATCGAACCAGCGCCGCATCGCGGCCGCACGTTCCTTTGCGGTCTTCGCTCGCCAGCCCGGCAATGCATCACGCGCGGCGTCAATTGCGCGCTGCGCCTCGGGGCCTTTGCAGTTCGCCACCTTCGCGATCTCGACGCCATCGGCCGGATTAAGCACTGCAAAGCGAGCGCGCGACGCTGCCGGCGTCCACTCGCCCGCTATGTACGCCTCGGTCTTCAGCAACGCACCGTCCGCCAATTGCGGCAATCCTACTTTCTGCAGCATGTGAACTCCCAGCAAGCAACTGTCAGGTGCCAAGAATACTGCCGTCGGCCGCTAAACTTAGCCCCGTGAAGTTCGATCAACTTCCCGCAGCTTTGCAAGCGTGGTTGCGCACGATGCAGGAGAGCAATTTCGCGCGCGACGCGGTGGTTCAAGCCTTGGTCGATGCGAAGTACGACCCGCACTACGCCGGAATGGTTGTGGATGCAGCTTGGTGCGAACCGCTCAAGCGAAGTGAGGCGTCAACTACGATCGGTGTGACAACCGATAGCGGCACTGCACCTGCTGCCGACGCGGCGAGTCAGCCTTCGCGTCCACTCAGCACGCAGCTCGTCGAGATGCCGAACAGTCTCGAAACGCCAGATCGCGCCGTCGAAATGCTGTTCGTGATCGAGTCGCCCCGCGTCGTGCTGTTCGGCAATCTGCTGTCCGACGAGGAGTGCGATCTGTTAATCAACCAGTCGCGCGACAAGCTGCAGCGGTCCAGCGTTGTGAACGCGAGCACCGGCGCATACGACGTTCACCCCCATCGCACCAGTTCCGGCACCTACTTCAAGCGCGGTGAGAACGAACTATTGCAGCGAATCGAAAAGCGCATTGCTGAACTTGTTGATTGCCCGGTTGAACAGGGTGAACCGATCCAGGTGCTTCACTACCAACCCGGCGGCGAATACAAACCGCATTACGACTACTTCGATCCGTCGCACCCGGGCAATAAGGATGTACTTGCGCAGGGTGGGCAACGGATTGCAACGTTGATCATGTATCTGAACGACGTGACGCGCGGCGGCTCGACCGTGTTTCCCGAGATCGGACTCGACGTGCTGCCGCGCAAGGGGCACGCGGTGTATTTCGCCTATTGCGATGAGGCAGGGACACTCGACGTACGTACGCTTCATGGCGGGAGCCCGGTTGGTAGCGGCGAAAAGTGGATTGCTACCAAATGGTTTCGTCAGCAGCCGTACGTCGGTTCGGGTGCGTGAGCTGATAGTGCCACTCGGGGCGAAAAAAAACCGCGGCAAGCCGCGGTTTTAGTCTGATGCGGTGAAAATTACATCGGCCGGATTTGCGAAGCCTGCGGGCCCTTGGGGCCTTGCTTGACTACGAATTCGACCTGTTGATTTTCGGTCAATGTCTTGAAGCCGCTACCGACGATCTCGCTGTAATGCGCGAATAGATCGGCGCCGCCACCGTCCGGGGTAATAAAGCCAAAACCCTTGGACTCGTTGAACCACTTAACTTTGCCACTAGCCATTTTGATTACGTTCCTAAAAAATCGCGCGCGCGTCGACATGACGCTCCACGCATGCAAGCGGATCAAGCAACGTAACCGGGGGAACTGCCAAGACCATCAAGCAACAACAGCTAGCGATGAGGTAAGACGAGTCGAGGGGTACTGGACTTGAAGCGAATGCGGCGGCGAGCCTACTCGAAACTTATACGTTTGTCGAGAGCCGTTTTTCGAGCGCCGGAGGCTGAACTTTGGTAGGTCGTGGCAGGCTCGAACTGCCGACCAACGGATTAGAAGTCCGCAAGCATGACCAGTCGCAACACTTCGGATTCGCGCGCGGTCAGATGATCGGCGTAGACGCTTTCCGCCAACCGATGGGCTACCTGCGGACTGACGTGGCGCTCCCCGCGATGGACCGCGCGCACGCCGTTAGCGAGTTCATCCAGTTCGCATCCCAGCAACAGATAGCCGCGCACGCCGCGTTCGAGCGCACGTCGAATTTCGAACTCGCGATCGCTTCCATTCACGATCATGACTTTCGACGAAGCCATTGGTGTCTCCTGACTCTCAGCGTCCGCTACGAGCGCCATTCCGCGCTTGTAGTCCGTTACCACCACGTCTGATAAAGGGCTTGCTGGCGCGTGCGGCGTCGGCTGTCCTCCGCCGCAGTCCAAGGCCTCAATCACTTCGAAATCCGAATACCTGCAGAACGCTGCCGACAAGCCTGCTCGCGCAAGCGGGTCGCAGTGGGCCACGAGAACCTTGATCGATTTGAGTTGCGACATGCGCTACTCCAAAGGTCGACGCGATCACTCCTTGTCGTGCCGCCCGCGAGGCGGGCACGCACCTGACAAGACGCATGCCAGTTCGCGAGATCGGCGATATAACCGTGTAGCGGCTGGGGAGTCCAGGGAGGGTGCGTGTCGCGCGGTGAGTTGACGGCAGAAGCGCTTTGGTATGTCGGCCCCGGACGGGCTGAAATCCGGCAGGAAAAAATTGATCCGCTCGCGGAAGGCATGGTCCGGGTGCGCGCCCGCTATGGCGGCATCAGCCGCGGCACCGAGGCGCTGATTGCTGCGGGAAAGGTGCCATCGAGCGAATACCAGCGGATGCGGTCGCCCCACATGGGCGGAAGCTTCCCGTTCCCGGTGAAGTATGGTTACTCGACGGTCGGTCGCGTGGAGGCCGGGCCGGACGGCCTGGTCGGACGTGATGTGTTCGCCCTCCATCCCCACCAGACCATGTTCGACGTGCCGGTCGACGCCGCTCTGCCGGTGCCAACGGACGTTCCGATTTCGCGCGCCGTGTTGGCCGCGAACATGGAGACTGCGCTGAACGCAACCTGGGATGCAGACCCGCTTCCGTCCGGGCCGATTGCGGTGGTCGGCGCAGGTGTGGTCGGTGCACTGGTCGGATTCCTGTGCGCGCGGGAGCGGGGCGCGGAGGTGACGCTGATCGACATCAATCCGGCGCGTGCAGAGCTCGCGCGCGCGCTCGGCTTGAATTTCGCCACACCGGACGATGCGCCGGTCGATTGCGAACTGGTTGTGCACACCAGCGCCGATCCGCGGGGGCTTGCCACTGCGCTCGACATCGCGAGCGACGAAGCAACGATCCTGGAAATGAGCTGGTACGGCGCAGGCAGCGTGCCGGTGCCGCTGGGCAGCGCCTTTCACAGCCGCCGCCTCAAGATCGTGTCGAGCCAAGTGGGCAAGGTGGCGCCATCGCGCCGCGCAACCACATCTCATCGGCAACGGCTGCAGCAGGCGATCGAGCTGCTGGCCGACGCGCGGCTGGACGCCTTGCTGATGCCCGCAGTACCGTTCCACGAACTCCCTGAGCGGCTCTCCGAAATCCTGGACCCGAAGAGCGGCGTACTCTGCCAGCTCATTTCCTATCCCTGAGACAGAGGTCTTCGTGTTTGCCGTCGAAGTCCGCGACCACGTGATGATCGCCCATTCATTCCGCGGTGCCGTGTTCGGGCCGGCGCAGGCGCTGCATGGCGCGACCTTCGTCATCGACGTGGCGTTCATCGCACAAACGCTGGACGAGAACGGGATCGTGATCGACATCGGGCGCGCTCACGAGGTGCTCAAGTCGGTGCTGCAGCCGCTGAACTATCGCAATCTCGACGAGCTGCCGGAGTTCAAGGGCAAGAACACCACCACGGAATTCCTGGCGAAGTACGTGTTCGACAAGCTCGCTTCCGCGGCACGCGCGGGTGAGCTCGGCCGCGATGGCCGTGAGCTTGGCGCCATTCGCGTGAAGATCGCGGAGTCGCATGTGGCGCGCGCCTCTTACGAAGCGCCTCTTTGGTGAAACGCATCGCGTTTGCGGTGCCGGGCGATCTTGCGACTCCGACCGGTGGTTACGGTTACGACCGACGCATCATCGCGGAATTGCAGGTGCTTGGCTGGCAGATCGATGTCGTCTCGGTGGGCGATGGATTTCCGCAGCCCAGCGCCGAGCAGCGCGCGGTTGCGTTGGCGCGGCTCGAGGCCTTGCCGGCAGGAATCCCGGTCGTGGTCGACGGGCTGGCGCTCGGCGCGCTGCCGGAGGCAGCGGAGAAGATTGCCCGGCGCGCACCGCTGATTGCGCTGGTGCACCACCCTCTCGCGCTTGAAGCGGGACTGTCCTCCGCCGACGCCCACAAGTTGTTCGAAAGCGAGCGCAAGGCGCTGGCCGCTGCGCGCTCGGTCATCGTCACCAGTCGGGCTACCGCGAAACGACTGAACGCGGACTACGACGTTCCCCCCGAGCGCATCACCGTCGCGCCGCCAGGCACCGATCGCGCAGCACCCGCCAAAGGAAGCGTCGACGGCACTCTCCGGCTTTTGTCGGTCGGGGCCGTCGTGCCGCGCAAGGGCTTCGACGTTTTGATCGCTGCACTCGCGTCGATCCCCGGATTGCCGTGGCGGCTGACGATCGCGGGCGATCTCACACGCTCGCCGCCGACGGCGTCCAAGCTTCAAGCAGACATCGCACGGCACCGACTCGCCGCTCGTGTCGATCTTCTCGGAGCAGTCTCGCCGCCGCAGCTGGCCGCGCTGTATTCCGCGGCCGATGTTTTCGTGCTGGCATCGCACTTCGAGGGCTATGGCATGGCCTACGCCGAGGCGATGGCGCACGGTCTGCCGATCATAGGCACGACGGGCGGCGCGACCGTGGACACGGTGCCCGCGACTGCAGGCGTGCTGGTCGAGCCCGGAAACGTGGAGGCGCTGACGCGCGCGCTGCGGATGGTGATCGAAAACGAGGAAGAGCGGCGGCGGCTTGCGCGCGGTGCACTGGCCGCGGCAGCCGACTTGCCGACGTGGGAGAGCACGGCGCGGATCTTCGCGAGCGCGCTCGAGCGGCTCGCATGAGCGGTTTCAGCGCGGAATGGCTCGAGCTGCGCGAGCCTTACGATCTGCGCGCCCGCAATGCTGCGGTGTTGGATGCGGTGTTCAATTTGCTCGCGGGGCGGCCTTCCGTCGCCCTTGTCGACTTGGCCTGCGGAACGGGCTCCACATTCCGCGCGCTGAGCCCGCGCATCAGCGCGCGCCAGACCTGGCGGCTCGTCGATCACGATGTCAATCTGCTTGCGCGCGTTCCGCCTTCCTCCTCGCCCAGCATCAACGTAACTACAGTGTCGATTGATCTCAATCGCGATCTGGAAGCGGCGTTCGACAGCGCGGCCGACCTGATCACGACCTCAGCGCTGCTCGATCTCGTTTCAAACGACTGGTTGAACCGACTCGCGCTCGAAGCTGCCGCGCGCCGTTGGCCTGTTTATGCAGCGCTGAGCTATGACGGCCGCGCGGAACTCAAGCCTGCAGACCCCACCGATCGGCGCATCGTTGACGCGGTGAACCGCCATCAGCGCACCGACAAGGGATTCGGTCCCGCGCTGGGGCCATCAGCCGCGCAGACAGCGATCGAGGCCTTCGAGCGCGTTGGCTATACGGTCTTGCACGGTTTGGCCGATTGGGAATTCGGACCGACGGATCGCGAGATCCAGACAGAGGTCCTCTCAGGGTGGGCCGATGCTGCGCGCGAGATCGGCGATTTGCCGCAGCCCGAGATCGTCGACTGGCTCGAGCGACGGCGCGGTCTGATCGCTGCCGGACGTTCGTCGCTTCGCGTCGGTCACGTCGATCTGCTTGCGTGCCCCACCGGAATGCGCTGAGCCGAGGGCGACCGCGCGCTGCAGCGTTCGATCATGCGCCGCATCTCGGCCAGAACCCGCTGGCTGACGGCATCGCCGGCATCAGCCGCGCGGATCGGGACACCGAAGATGACCCGCACGGTGACGTTGCGCAGCGCGGGCACGAGCATCTGAAGGTTGGAGGCGAGCCACCAGCGGTCCTCCTCTCGACGACGCAGATTGGTTAGCGGGTTGCGCAGGGCGATGGGGGACAGCACGCCGCTGACCGCGACGGGAACGACGGTGAGGTCTGGGGCCAACCGTGCGAACAGGTCCACGCTCGTCGACCAGCGCTCGATCGCCTCGACCGCGCCCGGCAGCACTGCAGGATCCGGCTCCATGCGTCCAGCCGGAAAGTTCAGAAGCGCACCACCACGCTTTAGATGTCCGGCCGCCGACTTCAGGACCGCGAACCGGTTCGAGGAACGCCTTCGCTAGCGTTATCAAGTACCGCGAGGTATTCGGCAGCGCGTCCAGAAGTGGCCACTGAGCTGCGACTACGCGGAGGTCCGGCCTCGGGATGGCGCTGAACAAGTGCGACGGCGTCAGCCAGCCCCGGGTGATTGGAGACCAGCAGCAACGAACCCTCTGTCGGCACGCGCTCTCGGCCCTCGATCTCAACTCGCCCGACCATCCGCTCCAACGCCCAGGCGCCCCCGGCACTGAGCCCCGATTCGCCCACGATCCGGTCGTAGTTCGCGATTTCACGCGCGACGCGCTGCGCCGGAATTCGGGAGAGCAACTCCAGGAAGCGCCGGCCGCGGCGCAGCCCACCCAAGCCAAAGCCGGACAAGAGATCATCAACGCACACCCGCGTGAGCGCTTCGATCTGCTCCCGCTCCGTCCGCATCGCTACACCTTCGTTAGAGCCGGCACGCGCTGAGCCGACAGATCGCAGTCGAGCAGCACCTCATCGTCCAGTCTGTGCACGTGCATGTGGGCACGCAGCGCCTGATCGGCACGTTCGATCGGCGGCAGCGCGAGACCTACGCGCCCGGAGCCGAGCACGATCGGAGCCACGATCAAATGCAGCCGGTCGAGGCAGCCGGCAGCCAGGAACCGCGAAACGGTATCCGCGCCGCCTTCGATGAGAATGCGGCGCAGGCCGCGCTCGGCCAGCGCCGCAACGATTGCCGACGGAGCGATCTGGCCGCCGGACTTCGGCAATCCCACGATCTCGATGCCCTGAGGCAGCGGCGGCCGCACGCCGCTGGCGCTCAGCACGATACGTCGCACCCCGTCGTTGGCGAGGAGCCGGGCGCTCGCAGGCAGGCGTCCGGAGGGGTCAATCACCACGCGAACAGGATGCGGGCCCGAAACGCGCCGAACGGTCAGCTGCGGATCGTCCGCGAGCGCCGTCCCGATCCCGATGACCACTGCATCGACCAAGGCGCGCAGCCGGTGCAAATGCGCCAGCCCAGCCGGTCCGTTGATGTAGTGCGAATGTCCAGTCGGGGCGGCGACGCGGCCGTCGAGCGATTGGCCGAGCTGGCCGACGACCACGATGTCGTCGACCTTTCCCGCGCGCAGCGGCCCGAACACTGCTTCCCAGGGGGCTGGTAGTGGAACCGCTCCGGAGCGAAACAATTCAGGAACGGTGGCCCAGGAATCCATGCGTGCCCTGTAGAGCGATACGGGCGACTGTCAAAACGCTTCGAGGTAAAAGGATGTCTTTGCCGCGAAAGGCCAAATTGTTGATCTCCTTCAGTTCGCCTTTGCTCTCTCGAAGACTAAACGTACTTTTGCTTACTTTCGATAGTGCTTTGGACCGTCCGATCGATGCCGCCATAAGTAAGCATATGTCGCTGGTGGCGAGTATCGAAAACGGCAAAGGTTATCGTCCGTTGATAAGTCAACACTCCGAAATGCGGATTACAGAGGCGAGCGCCAGCTGGCGACCCATAGGAGACAGCGAGTCTCGATGTGATCGGGTACCGGATCGCCGTGCGGATGACGGAAGGTGTTGACGCCGATAATCGGGTATCCGCCGGTGCGTTTCAGGTGTTCGTGGTGCAGTGTGACTCTTCCTGGATCTTGCCGAGCTGGTAGCCCAATTCCATCGGGCCGATACTCGAAGTCACTTCAGCCGGTCAACAAGAAACTGCGAAGTCATTCTGGCAATCCGGACTTATACAAGCCTTCGATCCACCGCTCAGAATCACGGGCGCGATTAAAAGGTATCAAGTCCTTGATCTGCGACAGCCGAAGTGCGGAATTCGACTCGCGCACCTGAGCCATTAACTGCCGAGCTTTGATGAGCCGGCCAGCAAATGCGTGGCTTGCCGCGGCACCCCGCATCGCGGTCAAGTAGTTCGTTCGCGTGCGCATCGCGTGTTCTGCTGATAGGCACGCCTGGTCGTAGTGCTCGTTGAAAAAGTGCGCATACGCATTGGCTGCGTGCACTTTGAAAGCGAGCGGGTCGGACGGACTCAATTGCAATGCCGTCTCGAGATGCTCAATCGCAATTTTCGGCTGGCCGAGAAAAATCCTTATCCAACCCCTCGAGTACCACGCTAACCAAAGATTGGGGTTGAGTCGGCACGCCTGCTCCGCTAGCACTGCACCACCGTCAAAGTCGCCGACAACGGCGGCGAGCGCGTGCGCAGTCCTGGCGAGGGTGACCGCGTCCTCGTTAGCCAACTCGGCCGCCCGCCGCGCCACGCGGTTACACGCGGCAGTCTCTTGCGACCGGTCAGTAAACCAACCATACGAATTTCGCTGGACGTAGCAATACGCCGCCATGCCGTACGCAGGCGCGAATTCAGGATCGATTTCTATTGCTCGATGGAACAAGCGAAGTGCCTCGTCCATACCTGCCTGCGTCCATTGATACGCATTACTCAACCC
>CAWEAZ010000010.1:0-20064 GCA_963807155.1 uncultured beta proteobacterium | reverse complement strand
GCTGCTGGCGCGCCTGGCCGAGAACGTGCCGACGCCAACCGCGACCTGCTCGAGCTGATCGTACGCCTGCGCTCGCGCTCGGTTTCGAAGGCCGCTATCGAGTGATCGACAACGGGCGGGCGCAACTCGATGCCGTGCGCCAGAGGCTGGCAGAGTTGTTGCGAAAAGATGCCGGCGAATACGAGCGCGCGCTGTCTCCGCATTGGCAAGGTCAGGCTGCGGCAAAGAGTCGACCTGGGCGGCCGCGCCCCGGGTGGATTGGCGTCGCACTGATCGCAGTGCTATTGCTCGGTGGCTTTTTGCTTGCGCGCTACCAGCTCAGCATTGCATCAGACCCTGTGTACGCCCAGATCACATCCGATTCGCGTCAAGGGGCCGCCGCCACCTGAGCCCCGTGCCTGCGCCGAAGCCGCGTCTGGCAACGTTTCTCGAGCGCGAAATCAAGGAAGGATTGGTCGGGCTGCGCGAAGACAATCGTTCCAGCGTGATCACCATTCGCGGCGACGGGCTTTTCCGCATCGGGTTCCGCAACGATTGCAGATCAATACGTGCCGCTGCTCGAACGGATCGCGCGTGCGCTCGCAGTAGTCCCCGGTCGCGTGGTAGTGCTCGGCCATACCGACAATCAGCCGATCAACCGCGCGGGCCGTTTCCCATCGAACTGGGATCTGTCTCGCGAGCGCGCCAAGGCCGTGGTCGCGGACCTCGCTGCGTCGGGGCCGGACGCGTCGCGCTTTAGTTCGGAAGGCCGCGCTGATTCGGAGCCGATCGCATCGAACAGCACGGCCGAAGGGCGCGCGCGTAATCGCCGCGTCGAGATCGTCCTCTACGCGCCGTCTGCAGCACCCGCTAAATGAGTTCTGCCAGCGCATTCGCCTGATAACGATGGATGCGCAAACTGTTCGGCATCTTCTTTAACCGCTGGACGTTTCTTGCGCTCGGCTTTCTTGCGCTTGCTTTGCTGATCTGGTTCGGCGGCCCCTTCCTGGCGATTGCCGATTACCACCCGTTCGGCAGCGAGATCGTGCGCGCTGTGTTGATCGGGTTGATCCTGCTTCTTTACTTCGGGCGGCTCGGCTGGCGGGCGTGGCGCTCGCGCCGTGCCGAACGCACCGCTGCTTGAAGGGCTCGCGCCGGCGCCCGCGCGCGATGCAGCAAAGGAAGATCCCGAAGTCGCGCTGCTCCGAGCCGGTTCCAGCAGGCGATCGGCGCTTTGAGGCAGATGCATCGCGGCGACCAGAAGCGCAAGTCGCTCGCCGGTTGGATGAAGGCTCTGACGCCGGGAAGCCACCTCTACGAACTTCCTTGGTATGCATTCATCGGTGCGCCGGGCGCGGGAAAGACCACCGCGCTTCTTAACTCCGGCCTGCACTTCCCGCTGGCTGGAAAGCTCGGGCAACCCAAGGTTCAGGGCGTCGGCGGCACGCGCAACTGCGATTGGTGGTTCACCGACGAAGCGGTGCTGATCGACACCGCCGGCCGCTATACGACGCAGGACAGCAATCAGGAAGACGGACGCTGCCGCGTGGCGATGGCTTTCTCGCGCTGCTGAAGAAACACCGGCCGCGTTCGCCGTTCAACGGTGTGATCGTCACGGTCAGCGTGGCCGATCTGTTATCCCACTCAGCCGCGGCGCGCGATGCTGAAGCTGCATGCGATTCGAAGCCGCGTGCAGGAGCTGCAGGAGAGCTTCGGCATCACCTTTCCGATCTATGTGCTGGTGACCAAGGCCGACTTGATGGCGGGCTTTAGCGAATTCTTCGCCGATCTGGGCAAGGAAGAGCGCGCACAAGTGTGGGGCTTCACGGTGCCCGCCGTCTCCAATACAGATTCTCCGGCGGCGCTGGTGCAGTTTTCCGACGAGTTCGCGCAGCTCGAGCGACGATTGCATGAACGCCTGATCGATCGATTGCAAAACGAGCGCGACTTGCCGAAGCGCTCGCTGATCTACTCATTTCCGCAGCAGTTCGCGGCGTTGCGTGAGCCGCTGCACGCGTTGCTGCAGTCGGCATTCGCACCGAGCCGTTTTTCCGGCACGGCGCAGCTGCGCGGGCTGTATCTGACAAGCGGCACGCAGGAGGGATCGGCGCTTGATCGCGCGCTTGGCAACATGGCGCGCGCGATGGGGCTGGAGCAAAAACTGCTGCCGCCGCAACGCTCTTCGGGCCGTAGTTACTTCCTGCAGCGGCTGTTGCGCGACGTCGTTTTCGCCGAAGCACCCCTCACCGGCCGCAATCCGCGCTGGGAAAAGCGCCGCACGCTGATTCGATACGGCGCTGCGGCCGCGACGTTGCTCATAGCTGTCGGTTTAGCCAGTGCGTGGGCGATCAGCTATGCGCGCAATCGGACCTATGTAGCTGATGTGGCCGAGCGCATTGCGCCAGTGCAGCGCTGGTGGAAAAGGTCAGCGTGGCGCCGGACACCGGTGTGGCGCCCATCCTGCCAGTGCTCGACGCGGTACGTGCGGTCGCGGCCGCCTCCGACGCCGAGTCCAATGCGGTTCCCTGGTCGATGAGCTTTGGCCTGTATCAGGGTGACAAGTTAAACGCCGCCGTCGAACGCACGTACACACGCCTGCTGCAGGATGCTTTTCTGCCACGGCTGAACCGCCGCATCGAGGACCTGCTGCGCGCCGGAGCGCAAAACCCCGAGCAACTTTATGAAGCGCTGAAGGCGTACCTGATGCTGTACGACCCTGCGCGTATGGAGCCTGATGCGTTCAAGCGTTTCGTCATCGATGACTGGGAAACGAACCTGGCGCAGTCGCTTCCTGCGTCGCAGCGGCCTGCCGCCGAAGCTCACCTGATGCAATGCTGGAACGGCATCGCGATCTACCGCCGCTGCGTGTTGACGCAGATCTGGTCGCATCGGCGCGCAGCAAGTTGACCGGCCGCACGATCACCGAGCGCATCTATCAGCGCCTGCGGCGAGACGGTGTCGGCGCCAATGCCCCCGAGTTCACCATCGCGCGCAAAGTCGGCGCCGGCGCACCGCTGGTTTTCGCCCGCGCCAGCGGCAAGCCGCTGACGACCGGTGTACCCGGCCTGTACACACTCGCGGGTTATCAGGCGTTCGAAGGCGCAGGTCGAGCGCGTCAGCCAGCTTTTTGCCGATGAAGAATCGTGGGTGCTCGGCGTCAAAAGTTCGTTGCTCGATCGGGCCGCAAACGGCAGGTGGCCGATGAAGTGCGCCGCTTGTATCTGGAAGACTACGCGCGCACCTGGCAGGAGTTCGTAAAGGATATCCGGCTCGTACGTGCGCGTGACGTGCAAGGTAGCGTCAACCTTGCGCGCGTGCTGTCGGCGCCGGATTCGCCGCTGCCGGTACTGCTGCGCGCGATCGTACGAGAGGTGACGCTGGTACGGCGCGAGGATGCCGACAAAGGCGTGTTCGAGCGCGGTGTCGATCTCGGTGCGAAACAGGTAGAGAAGTTTTCGTCGAAGCTGCCCGGCAAGGGGTTGCCGTCGACTGCGCGCGAGCTTGCGAGCGCCGAGCAGATCGTCGATGCGCGCTTTGAAGAGCTGCGCGCATTTGTGCGCGGAGCCGAAGGCAAGGCACCGGTGGATCAGGTCGCGCCGCTGATGCAGGAGATCTATGCGCACCTGCTGGCGGTCGATGCCGCGCAGAAGAAAAAGCTCAGCCCGCCTGAAAGCGGCGCGCCGCTGAAGCTGAAGGGTGATGCAGCCAGCATGCCCGAGCCGGTTCGCGGTGCGTTGAATGAGCTATCGGAGGTCGCGCTAAGGGGAGTGCAGGCGCAAACGCGCGCCAACCTGACTGAGAAGCTGTCGCGGATTGCCGACTTCTGTGCGCGCGCAATCAACGGGCGCTACCCGTTCGTCAAGTCGAGCGATCGCGACGTGACTCAGGAAGACTTCGGGCGCCTTTTCGCACCCGGTGGGCTGTTTGACGATTTCATCCAGCGCGAACTGAAAGAGTACGTCGACTTCGGTACTCGACCCTGGACCTTTCGCCGCGTCGCCGACAACGTCGGCGGCGGCACCACGCCCGCGTTGGTGCAGCTGCAGCGCTCGCAGTTGATTCGTGACGTGTTTTTCCGCGGAGGTGGCAAAGGGGTGGCGCTGCGGTTTGACTTCAAGCCGATTGAAATGGACGCGGCGATTACGCAATTCCTGCTCGATGTCGATGGACAGATCGTCCGCTACACACACGGCCCGTTACAGCCACAGCCGATTCAGTGGCCCGGACCGAAAGGCTCATCTCAAGTTCGGCTGCAGATCGAACCGAAGCGCGTTGGCGCTGACGCCGGCCTCATATTCGAAGGACCATGGGCGCTGTTCCGGTTGCTCGACCGCGCGCAGATCGACACCGGCCCGCAGCCCGAGCGCTTTAAGGTCACGTTCACCGTTGACAGCCGCAAGACCTGTTCGAGGTCGTGGCCAGCAGCGTTCAAAACCCGTTCCGATTCCGTGAGCTTGAGCAGTTCGAGTGCCCGACGCGCCTGTAAGCGGCCAGGGAGCCGCCGTTGGTTTCTACGGCAAGGTGCCGTGTGCCGGTGACTTTGTCACTCGCACGTTGCCGACGACCTTCGTCGCCCCGTGGGACGCGTGGCTGCAACAGGCGCTACTGGCGAGCCGCGCGAAGCTCGGCGAGCGTTGGACTGAAACGTATCTCGAAAGTCCGATCTGGCGCTTCGTGTTGCAGCCGCAGACTTGTGGACCGCAGGCTGGGCCGGCGTGCTGATGCCGAGCGTTGATCGTGCAGGCCGCTATTTCCCGTTGACGTTGGCCGCCGCGATCCCGGCAACGGCGTCAACACTGCTAACAGTGTCGGGCGCAGAATTTTGGTACACGTGGCTGGAGCGGATCGCTTTGTGGGCGCTCGAGCCGGAGGCAACGCTCGAAGCATTTGAGGCGCATCTGACGGAACAGCCGCTGCAACCCGTGCCGGCGGGCGATCAAGCGCGTGACGACTGGAACATTGCGCTGCAGTTGGCGCGCTGGTGGAAGCAGCCCGGAAGGCCCTTGTCGTTGCGCATCTCAGCGCTCGAAACCTTGCCGGCGGTCTCCGAATTCGCGGCCGCGCACTTAATGGAAACGCAGGGACTCAAATGCAGCCTTTGGTGGATGCGCGATGATCGCACCCGCACCACTGCGCTGCGCGGATGGCAAGGCCTCCCGCCGCCGGTTGAGTACACGATGATGCTGCACGCTGCGCACGGAAGAAGTGTCGTAACGCTGCTTACTGGCGTGCGCCTTGCTGCACCAGACGGCTAGCGCCGTGTAATTGTCCTGGCCGGGACGATGGCGGTCGAGAATCTCGCGCTCCATGCTGCGCAGCCAGTCATCGGCGCTGGTGGCCTGCCTAATGTCTGCTCTATCGTTGTCGGCGTCGATGCTGTCCCACCAGCCGTCAGTGCACAGCAGAAACGCGTCGCCTTCTACAGGGCTGAGCGGCGGCTCGAGCACTGTCGGCGGGGCAAGGTCGGCGACGCCAAGTGCCGCATACAACCTGGCGCGTTGTAACGAGCCGCGCATGTCTTCGGTCGAGACGTAACCGGTGTCGATCATCTGCTGCGCCAGGCTGTGGTCGCTGGTGCGGTGGATCAGGCTTCCCTCGCGAAATGCATACAGGCGCGAGTCACCAAGGTGTCCCCAAACCGCTTGCCCTCGCTGCGTGTCGAGCGCCAGCACGATGACCGTCGAGCGCATATCGGAGAGCTGCGGATCGCGGCGCTGCTCTACCAGCACCCCGTGATTGGCAGCCAAAATGGCATGTCGCACCGCCTGCGGCTCGCACGATGGATTGTCGCGCAGGCAGGTCAGCACGCGGCTCACTACGATCTTCGACGCGGTCGCACCGCCCTTGTGTCCGCCCGCGCCATCGGCCACTACGCAGAAGCAAATGCCGTCGCGTGTGAGGAAACCGCACGCGTCCTCGTTCTCGAACGGCCGAGCGCCGCGCCGCGACAGCGCACTCACACCAAGCTGCATTGCGCCGCCCTATTCCTTTTCTTTGTGCCCCGGCAGGTTCAGCTTCGCGACTTGCGCCTCGTAGGCACGCACGAACTCTTTGCCAAACAGGCGCTGGAAATCCTCTTCAGCCTCGTTCGAGATCTGCGCAAAGCGCTCGGTGAACAGATGCCACAGCTTGGCTTTATGGTTTGCGGGCAGTAGTGAATCGAGCATTGACTTCGTGACCAGCCGCTGCTCCAGCGCCGCCGGGTCGAAGCGACGTAGGACATCCGCTAAGGCGGCGCGCGTGCCCGCAGTAAAGCCGAACTGATGCGCGACGAGGTCACGATAGGCATCGTCCATCGCCGCCGGTGCACTCATAAAGCCGCGCTGCGCGGGGCCGAGCAAATGAGCGAGCGCAGCTTCGACATTCGGCGAAAACTTCAGCGGATTGTTGTCGCGCGTGACGATCATCGTCATTTGAGCTTGCACTTCGCTCTTGATGGTTGCGCGCGCGCGCAGCAGATCGATCGTGCCTTGCACCGCTGCCCGCATCAGCTTCCCGATGCGCCGCATCGCTTCGGCGTCGATGCCGTTTGGATCCGGCCATCGCTCCAGCCCGAGGCCGTCGAGCAGCGCCTGGATCAGATCTGCATCATCGGCATTGCGCAGCGGCCGGGCGGGTGGGGTGACCGGCTCGGGAGGCGGTGGGGCAACCGCGACCGTGGTGACCGACTGCCGCCGCTCGTCGCGGCGACGCTCGGCGCTTTCACCGCGAATGACGAGCGTTCGAGTGCCATCGAACACACGGCCGTCGCCGGCTTCGTCCCACGACAACATCATGTCGCCGCAGTCGTGGCTTCTCCCTCGACGCGGACTGAGCGCGGGCGGTGGCGTGCGATTTTCAATCGGCGTGTAAGGCGCGCTTTGTGGCAGTCGCACCTGTGCGTTGAGTTCGGACGCATCATCGCGCTGCGTCGGGCATGAACGAACTGCGTGCCGGTGTGGCCTGCGGCGTCACCCCAGGGCGTAGAAGGTCGTCGATGCCCGTCGGCCCCGGCGTCGAAGCAGCACTTGGAGCAGCCAGTGGATGGTTGGGCGGAAACGGATCACCACCGCCGCGCAAACCGAACAATTCATCGACCCCTTCAGTTCTCGCGGGCACGAGATCGCCGAAATCACCGCGTCCGCCGCTGATTTGCGCTGCGGGGCTCGGTGCCGGCGCTGGCGCTGGCTCGCCAAACGGATCGAAGTCATCCGGCAACTGCCCCGACACCGGGAGAAGACTTGGGTAAGGAGGCAGCGGCCACGCCGCGTGCAGCGGGCGGCGGCGCTGTCTTGCGGACACTGGATTGGGAATCAAATCGGCGAACGGATCGCTTGCACTCGACGACGGGCCGAAGCCCGCAAGAATGTCGCCCGCCGCCGCCGGCGCGGCCTCTCCGCGTGCCGGAATCAGTGCGCGCGGCGACGTTGGCTGTCCTACAGGTTCGCCATGAATCTGCAGTGCGAACTCACCGATGTCGACTCGATCGCCACTTGCAAGCGCTATGTCTGCGCCATAGTCAAGCGGCTTGCGATTGACCATCACGGCGATCGCGCTGCCCTGGTTGCGCAGTCTGAACTGGCCATCGCGCCACGTGATCTGCGCATGACGGCGCGAGATGCGCTTCTCAACGTCCGGCAGCACCAACGTGCACGCCGAATCGCGGCCGATCGAACCTCCGCCCGTCACCAAAGCGAGCCGAAATCGGCACCGGAGGCGGAGCTCCCTGAATCGCAACCACTTCGATCGTCAGCATGCGGGCCCTCGCGCGCGAAATTCGTTGCTGCTCTTGATACTAAACCTCATCGCCGCAGCGTTGGAATCTGATCGCACCAATCGCTACCGACAGCCGACGGTGCTGCGGAACCCACTTCCGTAGTAACATCGCGCCACGCTGCATTTGCCGACTCGCCAGGAGCGTAGCCGCAACACAACCGATGCTGCCTTTGTTCCCTGAGTATGCTGGCTAACAGGACCTTACGCACGAGCCTGACAAGTGCTGCCGCACTGCTGTTGTGCACAGCGTGCGAAACGCCACCCAAACCGGCACCGCCGCCAGCGCCGCCGCCGGCGCCCGCGCCCGCGCGGGTCGAGACACCGCCCCCGCCCCCTCCTGCGCCGCGCGTGCCGACGCCGGAAGAAAAACGGCGCGCCGAACAGCTGGCTAACGAGTCCGTGAACATCCTGCAGGCCGGTGATATGGCTGCCGGTCGCGCCATGCTCGATCAGGCTCTTGCGCTTGATGCGAACAACGAGCTGGCGCGACTGATGTTGAAGCAAATCACTGTGGATCCGGTGGCCGAGTTGGGCAGCGCGAATTTTCCCTACACCATCCAGTCCGGTGACTCGTTAGCTCGGCTCGCACAAAGGTATCTGAACGATCGGCATCTGTTCCTTATCCTGGCGCGCTACAACAACATCGCAAACGCAAACAGCATTGCGGCCGGACAGAGCATCAAAATTCCTGGCAAGCAGCGAAGCGGCGATCTGGCCGCCGGCGCAGCGGTTCGACCTGGCCCTGCTGCGCCACCTACAAAGCCGCCGCCTTCACCACCGGTCAGTCCGCCGCCGGTCGAAAACCCGTTCGCTAAGCAAATGGCCGACGGTCGCGAGCAGGAACGCAAGGGCGATCTCGAGCGCGCACTTGCCACCTATAGCGACATCGTGCGCCGTGATCCGCAGCAAACCGAGGCCAGTCAGCGTGCAACGGAGGTACGGCGAAAACTCCTGGATCGCTACACCGCTGAGGGCACGAAGGCATATGCGCAGCAGGATTTAGACAAATCAATCGCTGCCTGGGACCGCGTATTGCAGCTCGATCCGGACAACGCCAACGCCAAGGCCAAGCGACAACAGGCGATTTACTTGAAAGACCAGCTCAAGAAGTTCGACAGCAAGAAATAAGCAATGGGGCGGCGCTCGCTGCTCTATTAAGAGTTAACTGGATCCCGTTGTCGGTTTAATGGTTTTCAGATTCTGCTGCATCTTGCGGGCGCTATCGAGGTGCAGCAACGCCTGAGTATGTTCAGGCGCGTACCTCAGTGCCGCCTCAAAGTGGCGAATCGCTGCGTTGAGATTATTCGCCATCTGTCGCACTCCCTGCTCATATTCCTGCTGCGCCAACCGGTTTTTCAACTGCGTCAGTTGCGTGCTCCACTCGCGCGGCGGCGACGCGTGCATGTTGATCGCCTCCGCGTAGCGTGTTGACCGCAGCCGCGGACGCGCCTTGCCGTTCGAGTTGCTGCGCATGTGCGTGCATTGCAATCGCGATCCGCTCGCGCACAGCTTTATCGCGCAGGTTCGCTGCCCAGTAGCGGCGCAGCTCGGGAATGGCAACCGCCGAATTGCCGGCGCGTAACAACTCGAGGCTCTGCTCAATATCGAATTCACCGGCCTCGCTTGGCTTGCGTACGGTGGGGGTCCGGTTCGTGGCAGCGGCTGCCAACTCGTCGATTCGCACACGCGCTGCGCGCTCGGCGCCGCGGCGCATCGCACGCTGGCGGTCGATTTCGCGCAACCCATTGGCGGCTTCTTCATTGTTCGGCTCGAATGCGAGGACGCGCAGCAGTGAATCCTGTGCCTGCTCAACCTGCCCCTTGCGCAGCGCGTCGCGGCCAGCGGCCAGTCCTTCGCTCACGTTCTTGGCCACCGATGCGCGGATGGCCGATAGCCGCTCGGCCGCCTGACGATCGTTCGGAGCCAACAGCGCCACGATCTGCCACTGCGTGGCGGCCTTGGCTGGCTCTTGCGCCTGCTCGAGTCGCTGCGCCGCTACCCGGTGCCGTTCGATCGCACGCTCAACTTCTTTCGGTGTTGCCGGCACCTCGATAACCGGACGATCGCTCGTCGCCGGTGACGTCGAGGGCGCGCTCGCGCAGCCTGCAAGGCATGCCATGAGCGCGCAAGTGATCAGCAGCGAGGCACGTGAACGCCACACCTGTTGCAATCAACGCGCTCCGTTGTGAACGTACACCGCGAGCTTGTTGCGGAAGTCAGTCAGCCGGTCCTCGCCGTAGATCATCGTGCGCCGGAGCATCAACGGATACGCATAAAACGCATTGCCCCCAGGGGACACGGTAAAGGCGAGACTGATGTTGCGCCGCTTGATCGCCGCGGTCACAGCGTCGTTGGCATCACCGTATGGATAGGCGAACGCATAGACGGGCTGGCCGATGCGCCGCTCAATCTCGTTGGAAGGTGTTTCGATCTCCTGCCGCACCCGCTCCAAATAATTGCGATCTGATTCATTGCTCCTGCGCAAAGACAGATTGGCGTGGGTTTTCGAGTGCGGCTGAATGTCGATCAGTCCCGATGCGGTGAGCTCCTTCATCTGCGACCATGTCATCGCGGCCGGCAAGCCAGCGAAGTCGCTGTACAAAAATACGGTGGCCGGAAAGCCGAATCGCGTCAGGATCGGCACCGCCACTTCGAAAGTCGAGCGGTAACCGTCATCGATAGTGATCGCCACGGCCTTCGGCGGCATCGGCAACTGACCGCGCAAAATCGCCGGCAAGTCTTTGAGTGCGACGACGTTGTAGCCATTGGTCGACAGATATTCCATCTGCTCGGCGAAGGTGGCGGCCGACACCGACAGCTTGCCGCGGATATTGTCGAACCGGTGATAGCAGAGAATCGTCAACGTATGCACGCCCTTTTGATCGACGCTGTTCAGGCTTGAGGGCTTAAGCGGAATCACCAGGTCGACACCGGACTGCGGACGCTTCACCCCGTTGAATTCAGCAATCCACCAGGCGCGGCGCGCATCACCCAGATAACGCCGCGCCAGCTCGGCAAAGTCATCACCCGGTCGCGGCAGCACAACGATGAACTCACTGTTGCGCGCCAGGACCTCGACGACGGCAGGCGCAGCCGGAAAGGCACCTCGACCGGGGCCGGCGGCGGCGGAACCGTGACGCAGGCTGACAGCCCGATGCCACCAGCAGCGCGAAGCTAACCGGCCGGCGACAGCCGGCTTTAAGCAGGCGCTCGTGTAGTCGCAGTCGCTTGACTTGCACTCTGAGCTATCTCATCAATGCGGGTTTGATGCAGTGACTCGTCGCCCGCGCGGGTACAGGTGTATCTTCGGACGGGCGAGCTGGAACGCGTCGTGTCGGTTCTGCATCGCTGCTGCCGCGCCATCGAATGCGGTAAACAGCTCACCGAACTCGTCGCGGCGGGTCTCGCCAATACGAAAGTCGTATCGCCCTTCGGCGAGTTCGTGCAGTCCGGTACGCAATGTTCGTATCGGAGCATTCAGCCGCCGCGCCATCAAGAAGCTGCCGATCACGGCCGCTGCGATCGTTACTAGCATCAACAGGCCGAGCAGACCGAGTGTTACTTGCACTACACGCTGCAAAGGCGTCTCAAAAATGCCAAGGTGCACACGGCCGATTGCGCGCTCCTGAAACAAAATCGGCGCGGCGAAATCGAGAACGTCGCGGCCGTCGGCGGCGGCAGTGCGGACAACGGCCACACCTTTTGGCGCCTGATCTAGCGGGGAACCGGTCAGGCCCTCGATAAGGTTGACCGACTTGTTCAGAGTTGCTGGAACCGCGCACGATGCCTTGGTGATCCACGACCACCATGTAGCTGAAGTCCTGCCCGCTGACACTCGTGTTGACAAACTCGCCGAGCGTTGCCCACTCCTCGCTCAACACCGGCACGGCACTCTCGCTGGCCATGAACTTGGCGAGTGATCCACCGTAACCCATCACTTGATCCATCAGCGCCGCCCGCTGCCGGCTCTCGACGTAGACCGTCGTCAGCGCCATCGTCACGGCGATCAACAAGCCCATGCTCACCGCCCATTTGATGCCGAGCGGGATGCGGCGCTTGCTTCCGCGTTCGGTGCTGTCTCCTCCAGCTCCTTCTCGGCTGCGCGAGCGCACGCGCAAACTCCTCGCCGCTTTGAAAGCGTTTCTCCGGCGCTTTTTTCAGCGCGCGATCGACGATGCGCCGCACGCTGGCTGGTAATCAGGCACTAACTCCTGGGTCGAACGCGGCTCGGTCTTGGCGATCTTCATGCCGACCGTGATCATCGTGTCGCCCGCGAACGGCAACTCCCCTGTCAGCATTTGATAGAGCACGACGCCGGTAGCGAATACGTCGGTACGGCCATCCACCGGTTGACCCAACACCTGCTCGGGCGCCATGTAATGCGGCGTGCCGAGCACGTCACCCATGCGTGTGGCCTGCGTTGCATCGCCGCCCTGGATGCGGCAGATCCCGAAGTCTGTGACCTTCACCGTCGGCGAATCGCGCAACATCATCACGTTGCCCGGCTTGACGTCGCGATGCACGATGCCCTTCTTGTGTGCGAACCCGAGCGCCGCCGCTAATTGCCGGCCAATAGCGACCGCCTCATTCGCCGGTAGCCGTCGATTTCGCTCGAGCCACTGCGACAGTGTCATCCGTCGACGAACTCCATCGTGATGTACGGCAGGCCCTCATGCTCGCCGACGTCGTACACGGTGACGATATTCGGATGCGACAGCGTGCCGGCGCCTTTGGCTTCGCGAACGAAGCGGACGCGGTAATCCTCGTTGCGCGCCAGCTCCGGCTTCAGTACCTTGATCGCAATTGTCCGATCGATCTCCGGGTCATGCGCCTTGTACACGGTCGCCATCGCACCCTGGCCGAGAATGCCATTGATCGTGTAACGGCCGATTTTCTCCATGCGAATGCTCTCCCGTGGCCAGCGGCGAATTCTCGGTCGGAAGCGGGCCGCGGACAAGCGCTTAGTGCACAGAGCGGCGTGAATATTCGTCAGCGAGCAAGCACAGGACGGCTGACGATGGCGAAGATGAGCGCGATCAGCGCCCAGGTCTTGGCCGCCGGATCCCAGCGCGCCCGATTGCGGATAGCCGCACGATGTCAGCGCGGCAAAACAACGGCCAGAACACCGAGAATCCAGCGCGCATCATGCGCTCGATCGTACGCCGCCGGACTAAGCACGGAGGTACGATTGAGGTCAGGCGCGACTGAGCGATCGGCAACGCTTGACGCCATCTAGCGTGTACGCCGGCTCCAACCTACGACCACAGGCCCATCGCTTGAAAGCCGCCGCCGAAGACCTGGCTAACCGCCGTCCCGTTTGGGAGGCTCTGTCTGACTTGTTCCTTGATACAGACGTGTCCCTTGCGCGCCAATGGCGCATTGACGTTCTGGCACGTTCGCCCTATTCCTCAGAAGAGCTTGAGCAGATTTTGATTGACGAGGTCTACCCCATTTGCAAACACAACCTGCTCACTGTTGCTGGGGTGTGGACAGGCTTCGATCAAACGTGGTTGGAAGAAAGGATATTGCGCCGTCTACGGTCACCGCTGCGTCGGCTCCACTTTAGGACGGGTCGGGTTGCCCCACCCCTATCGTCGGAATGGCGTGCCACGAAGGACGGCATCGCAATGGCTCGCAATAAGGATGCGCATACTGTCACCTAATTAGTTCGAGCTATGTAGGAGCACGACCGATTGCGGTGCGACTCGCTGCAGAGTTCAGGAGATCAATGCATGGCAGGCGAAAAGAACAATGGCCCGATAGGAACGAAGACGAATCAGCCCGTAGTAGATGCTGGAACGCTAGTGCGTTGGGCGTCGCCGCACTATGGACCGGTCGGGCTGCATAACGACCAGCAGGAATTCGAAGCGGCGTTCAACCTGCTGAAAGCTGAAATAGCAAACGCTGGCTTCATTGCGACATTGGACGGAGCTACACGGGCGCGCTACGACCAGCTTCTGCGCGAATTTAGAGACGATATCTACGCTGAAGTTCGGCAGAGCAAGCTCACGTGGGGTGAAGCCGCCGAACAAGCGCGCGGCATGCGAGACGATGTCATGCGTCTGACCCGCAGCCGCACTTCTCCGGTCGGTCGATCGATAGCCGAGCGGCTGAAGCCCAGAAGTCCTGACGCTTAACGAGCTCGTTGCCAAGAAGACTATTGAGCTCTTCGGATGAGACGCCGAGTTTGTCCGACTTACTGCAGCGGAACAAAACCGGGTCTATGCGGCGATTGTTGAATCGGCGGGCAAGTCCAACCCGCGGATCACTGCACGCATGCGCACGCTATCTCGCGCGGGCCGCGGACTTCTTTTGCTATCGCTGGGCATTTCGGTCTATACCGTCGCCACAGCTGATGACAAAGCGGGTGCCGCACTACACGAGGGCGCAGTCACCGGTGCAGGTATCGCAGGTGGCATAGCCGGTGGCGCGCTCGCGGGTCTGGCGTGCGGCCCTGGTGCACCGGTGTGTGTGACGATCGGCGCCTTCGTCGGCGGAGCGGCAGCAGCGCTCGGCGTCGATTTCTTCTGGAATCACTGAGGCCAGAGGCAGGCGGTGCTTTCCTCGTACGAGCTGCGGGTCCGCTAAGCGCTGCTCCGTAATTCCGCAGACAGCCGCGCGACCCGTGCTTTGAACGAAACCGCCTACGACAACGTGCCGTATCTCGGGCACGTGCAGTCACACACGCATCCGAATCGAGTCGCTGCGATTGCACGCCTGTTCGGCGTAGATGCGCCAGCGGTACGCACTGCACGCGTACTCGAAGTGGCTTGCGGCGACGGTGGCAACCTGATCCCGATCGCCTACTCGTTACCGCAAGCGCATTGCGTCGGATTCGATCTCGCAACGACTGCGGTGGCGAGAGCGCAGCAACGCGTTGCGAAACTTGGGTTGAAAAACTGCGAGATCGTCGCTGCCGACCTCGCCACCGTCGGCAAATCGCTAGGCGAATTCGATTACGTGATCGCGCACGGCCTGTATTCGTGGGTGCCGGCACACTTGCGTGACAGCCTGTTGCAACTGATCAGTGACACGCTTTCGCCAACGGGCGTGGCGTTCGTCAGCTACAACGTCTATCCGGGCTGGCACGTCGCGGGAATGGTGCGCGACATGCTGCGCTTTCACACCCGCGAGATCGATGATCCCGCCCAGCGCGTCGCGCAATCGAACGCGCTAATGAGGTTCATCACAGCCGCACACGAAGCCGACGATCCTTACGGCCGGCTGCTTGCAGCCGAGTGCGAGCGGTTGAGCGGTTATCCGTCGTGGTACCTGATCCACGATGACCTGGCCAGCGTAAACGACCCACTGTACTTCCGAGACTTCGTCGCACATGCGAAGCAGTTCGAACTCAAATATGTCGCGGAGGCCGATTTCGCGTCGATGAGCAGCGCCGATTTATCCGAGGACGCGCGCGAGAAGCTGGACGAGCTGCGCGGCGATCCGGTGTTGCACGGTCAGTATCTGGATTTCGTCAAATGCCGGCGATTTCGTCAGTCATTGCTCTGCCACCCAGCGAACGACGTCGCCCTGCAACCGATTAACAGCAGCATGCGGAAGCTGTTTGTGGCATCGACAGCGATGCCCGAATCGCAGCCAGTGGATCTCTCTGCCGAGGTCGAGGTGCAGTTCAGATGGACCCGTTCAAGCCTGAAGACCGACCATCCGCTTGCGAAAGCTGTATTTGTAGCGCTGGCCGAACATTGGCCACAGTGCATGTCGCTGGATGCACTGAGCACTGCGACCGCACGTCTTCTCGGGCGCCCGATTCAAGACGAAGACGCCGGCGTGTTGGAGCACGTCATGGTCACTGCGTTCGGCCTGCGAATGGTCGACATCACTAGCGATGAGTGGCGCGCGATCAACACGCCAGGCGCCCATCCGAAAGCAAGCGACCTGGCAAGAATGGAATCGGAATCGGACGAGGTCGTGACCTCGCTGATACATCGACGTGCGCGCGTCGATGACTCGACCGCGCGTAGGCTGGTTCAGCTTAGCGACGGAAGCCGCGACCGCCGGGCGCTTCTGGGTGAGTTGCGTCGGCAAGATCCAGCAATTACCGATGACGTGCTACAGCAGCGGATCAAACGACTTGCACTGCTCGGTCTGTACGAGGCCTAAGAGTCCCGCCGGCTATTGCAATCAAGGCCGCAGCATGTCGCGGTATACGCCAGGTGTTGAGCCCTCGATTTCGATTGCGCCCGCTACGTTGTGAAAGAATTCTGGCGCACCGACTGCACCCGCGATCGCATAGGCGTATCCGACAGAACGCATGTCGTGCAGGCAGGCCCGCAACAAAGCCGCTCCGACACCGCCTCGGCGCACATTGGTGGCAACTCCTATCGGGCCAACGAAGCCGCGCGCCGTCGCGTCGTAGCAGCAGAAGCCAGTCACCTTCCCAGCCCGAAGTGCGACGTATAGGCTGACCGGCCGGTTGGATAACGCAACCCGCGCCTCACTCGCCCAACCTGCGGAGAACTCATGTGCGACCCAGTCAGCGATCAAGCTGTGCTCAGGTGCCAGAGGCTTGCGGCAAATCGCGTCGGAGCGATGCGAGGTGGCGCCGGCAGACGGCAAGTCGTAAAGCTTGATCAGCATGTCCATGTCATGGATGCCTATGTGCGACAGCTAATCTGACTGACAACCTCTGCGAGTTCATGCAGAGCGCAACAGCAAACCACTCTATGTGCGAGCTTCCGCCGCGTGACGCGAGCGCAAGCCTGCACGTATTCAGGTCGATTTCGCCAGTAGCCGCTGCTGCCGCCACGCGGGCGCGGCAGTATTGAAGAGTGGTGTACCTGGGTTCAGAAGGCACAAATATTGAGCTGCGGCGATGCGCTGCCGCTGGTAACCATCCCTTAGCACACTAGTGCAGTGTGAGCGGCTCGGCGGCTTGCCCAAGAAATAGCGTGTGCCTTCGCGAAAGCGAGGCTTGTTCGCATTCCACCAAGTCGTGATTTTGAGCGGATCGGGCCACGGTAGGCTCTCATCTTCATCCGTAGAGACGTCAGGATTGTTGGGATCATCGTTCGGCAGCGACTCGAAGTTCGGGTGGCTTGCGGGCCAAATCAAGGTAGGCGAAATCAAGGCCAGTGATAAACGAGAACGCTTCACCGGCAACGCGTGTAAGCCTCACATTCTCCATCTGTTCGAGAATCCAGGGCACGATATGCATTTAGCAATGCCAATTCCCTGAATAAGCACTCGAACATTTGCCCCCTCTTGTGCAAGTGTTTTTAGCAACGCGTGGCTCTGCGCGTGGTCAAGAAACTTCAGCAAGAGTTGGAGTGCGGGTATGCAATTTGGCCCTAGACCTAACACTGTATTTGTCAGAATAGCTATCGCGTCATCACCGTCGCCCAGCAATGCGACCGAGCATGCTGCCGCAAAGCGACACGCCGCATCATCGTCCATCAACGCTTCTACACATGGCGTCAACAGATCGCGCCGCGCGCATAGACCCGACACACGCAAACCGTACGCGCGCAACGATGCATCATTATCCTCAAGCGCCGCTTTCAGCGCGAAGCCTGGATCGGTCCGATGCATGGCACAGGCGGCTAGGGCGACCTGCCGTTCAAAAGGGTTATTGGAGGCAAGTAGTTCCTTGATGGTGCCCTGGAGAAATTGGGCAGAAACCCACCCGAATGCGGAGACGAAGCCTGGCTGGAATTCATTAAGGGCAGCGGCGAGCGCTATCAGTTCATTAAGACCAAGCTCATTTCTATCCTCGATCGCGCGCACGGTCGCGGTGAACACTTCGCCGATACTGGGATTCGCTAACAAAGACTTGCACAGTCTCCAACCCCATTCGCCCGCAACGGCGAGACCATCAAGATTTGCCGCGAGACGATCGTCGAACCGGCGAAGGTGATGGAGCTTCACATGCGGAGCTCTGACCAAAAAGCTCCGTGCATTACGCAGAAATGCGGCTTCTTCGGCGTGCTGTTGGATGACTTGAAATATTGGCTGTCCGGAGGTGGGCAGCATCTAGATATCCAATGAGGCGCGGTATGACTCGTTTTCCGCTGTCTTAACTACATCACGTGGCGTTCAGTACAAGACGACTCGTCGTTACCATACCTTGGCCCACTGACGGCCATCAAATGCGACTATGTCTTCCGCACCTAAGCTCCACAGGACTCCTTGCGCTGGGCTTAGCATCTGAAATGTATTGCATTTAATGTTGTCGAGATCGACGACCGTGAGATGATCGTCCGCTAGTACATACAAGGCAGTAAAGCTAGCCACGTATATTTGGTCATTGAACGACGCGATCGTCCAGAAGTCATCTACCGTGTCACCTTCAGCAATGACCTCCCATAGGCCCGCTTGCCCATGTAGTAGTGTTCCGTTCTGTCCGCAGGCGTAGACCGTGCCGTCCGCATAACTAACTGCAGCGGTAAGAATGACATCTACCGGGCTATCTTCCTGGACGCCACACCTTGCCATCGAAATGCCAAATTTCGCCTTCCCAGCCCACGGCGTAAAGATCCCTCAGAGATAAGCCACATAACGCTTCGAAGCCCGCTGTCTCACCCTCAGCAATGTCCGGTCCATGCATTGGCCTCCATCTGCCTTTTCCCTCGCGCAGATAGACCTGCCGGCGCATGCCGTAAGCCACCGCCTTTCCCTCGATGGTGGATACGCCGCGCAGCACGATCGGGCGCGGCTTGATTACCTCTGTCGCTGCACTGTCTGCAACAGTAGTAAACACGTCGCCATCCTCGGAAATAGCGAGCATTCTTTCTTCAGGATGGCTGACGACCGTCATACCAACACATTTCCAGTCGGCGCGACCGCACTCCGCCCAGGTACCGCTATCGTTCGCCACAAAGAACGAATGAGCTATGTCTTCTCTCACCAGTTCGGCATCGGTCACGGCTAGATAGAACAGATCGCGATAGCGCGCTACGCCAGTGAGGACCTGAGCGTTCAATTTTCCGATCTTCTTGGGCATCGTTAGCGGCGCGGCTTGCCAGGCTTGGATTCGTCCGCACTTTCGCCGGTTTCACAACGGAACCGCTGGGCGTGTACTTCACATCGGCAGGGCTGTTCTTATTGTCGGCCATCGCTTTGTGCTGCTCGTCAAGCTGTGCTTCGATGCACGCCTTGGTGCAACCCGACGCCTTGAACACTTTGGAAGCGCCGGTCGCCGAGTGACTGAACAGCATCCCCGCAAGGCATCATGTCGCCCGGCTTGACACCTGCCGGCGGGATCGCCTTGTGGTGCGCATGACGCAGCGGATGACTGCCTTCACCGTGATTGCTCGGCCCCTCGGCGCACATACACGGCGCCTTGCTCGAACGGTAATTCTTCAGCCGGGAAGCTTCTCTTATCGGTGCCCTTGAAGGAAGCTTTCGGCAAAATGTGATCCGGCGTTTGGCTAGGACAACAACCCTTAGTGCCCTTTTGGTCTTTGGGACTATATGGAACGAGTCGACATCGTCGCGCTCGCAGGCATCCCAGCGCCTTCTCGCGTTTTGTCGTTGCCTTTTCCGGGCGTGGCGCGCTTTGGATCGCCTTCGCGTTGGCGAGGTGCTGCTGCTCCGTCAGACTGCGAACACCTTTGGTCATTCCAGCGGCGGCGCACACCGAGCCTTTCTTGTAAGGATCGAAGTCTTTGCATGCGGCTTGCTCCTCGATAATCTCGTCCGCGCAGCTAGCCGCGTTCCAACCCGGGCTGACCATCGCGGCGTGAACCGTAGGCACGGCGCCCGTCGCGCTCTTTGAGGCATGGTTATGTGTCGTCATGTCAAGATTGCGTACGACGTTCTCCCCCTCAAACTTCACGTCCATGGACCATGCAATGAAGTACACCTTTCCTCTATTTGTGCTTGTAATTACTCCTTTTTTCGGCGCGCAGCCCGCTTCATCTCCCATCGATTGTTTGAAGTAGGACTTGTTTTTCAACATTACCTCTTCGCCGCCGATCTTCACTGATCTCGATCCGTCCGAGGTATCGCCCGCTCTACCCGTGTTTGGATACGGAATCGGGACGCCGGGGGGAGTCGCTGGAGTCTGAGGAGGAGTAAAGCAAACATCTGGAAACTGGCAAATCGATTTTCCGGGCATCGATTTGCTCGAAATTTCCATCGAATTAGCGAAGACTGATTTAGCCATTTTGCTCAGCGGAGGTTTCTAATCGGAGCACCGCAGCGGCGCGCTGCCCAGAATCGTTAGCTAGGTGAATAAGAATGTTTGGCCCTGGTGTGTACGCTTTATGGCACGCCGCATCGGCTACTGCAAGAACGGCAAGACCGGCTACCGCATTGCACTCGCCAATGGATTCCGCTGGATGCCAAACATCAAACTCTTCCTTACGTTTC
>CAWEAZ010000009.1:0-22021 GCA_963807155.1 uncultured beta proteobacterium | reverse complement strand
CGCACGTCCTACAACGCACTTCAATGCTCTCCTCGGGTCCACCGTCTGCGCTGGAATGGAAAACCTCTCCAACCTTAAAGAAAACAAGTCTTAGAAAAACTCGTCTCTTCCAGCGGTCTCTGACAGCAGCGCGTCCGTATCGATGCTCCGACGTAACACGCGGCCCAAAGTCTTTACGTGACTAATCCCTTGTCCGCTTAACACTCAGTTCAACGTCGACGCGTCGACGCGAACGCCGACTCCCATCGTCGACGACACAGAAATCTTGCGCAGAAAAACGCCCTTCGACGACGCTGGTTTCGACTTGTTCAACGCATCGATCAGCGCCGTTAAGTTGGTCTGCAACCTATCGACCTCGAACGAAGCACGACCGATCGATGCGTGCACGATGCCGGCCTTGTCAGCGCGAAACTGCACTTGGCCCGCCTTCGCGTTCTTGACCGCCTGGGCAACGTCCGGCGTGACGGTGCCGACCTTCGGGTTCGGCATCAACCCGCGCGGGCCGAGCACTTGACCCAGGCCGCCGACCACGCGCATCGCATCCGGCGAGGCGATGACCACGTCAAAATCCAGAAAGCCTTCCTTGATCTTCGCTGCCAGGTCGTCCATGCCAATGATGTCGGCACCCGCAGCCTTGGCCTCTTCCGCTTTTGCGCCTTGCGCAAACACCGCGACGCGTTTCGTCTTACCGCTACCCGCCGGCAGCACGACCGAGCCGCGCACCGTCTGATCCGACTTTTTCGCGTCGATACCGAGTGCGACTGAAACATCGACCGATTCGTCAAACTTCGCCGTCGCGCATTGCTTGATCAGTGTCAGAGCATCGCCGACCGGATACGTCTTTTGTATGTCGACCTTGCTGCGATTGGCCTTTGTGCGTTTGGAGATGGCCATTACAGACCCTCCACCGTGATGCCCATCGAGCGAGCGCTGCCTGCGATCGTCCGCACCGCCGCTTCCATGTCCGCTGCCGTCAGGTCGGGCATCTTTGCCTTGGCAATCTCCTCGGCCTGCGCGCGCGTAATCTTGCCCACCTTGTCGGTGTGCGGCTTCGGCGAACCGCGCTCGATCTTGGCGGCCTTCTTGATCAACACCGTCGCTGGCGGCGTTTTCATCACGAACGTGAAGCTCTTGTCCGCAAACGCCGTGATCACGACCGGAATCGGCAGCCCAGGTTCAACGTTCTGCGTTTGCGCGTTGAACGCCTTGCAGAACTCCATAATGTTCAGCCCGCGCTGACCCAGCGCCGGACCGATCGGAGGCGATGGATTCGCTTTGCCCGCCGGCACCTGCAACTTGATAAATCCAACTATCTTCTTCGCCATTCACGACTCTCCTGTGGGTTCAAGCGCCGCTCGTCACTACCGAGTGCGGCTCCCCTGTAACTAAACTTTTTCGACCTGGCCGAACTCGAGTTCAACCGGGGTCGAGCGGCCGAAGATCGTTACCGACACTCGCATCCGACTCTTCTCGTAGTTCACTTCTTCGACGTTGCCGTTGAAGTCGGTAAACGGACCATCTTTCACGCGCACCATTTCGCCAACTTCCCACAACGTCTTGGGCCGCGGCTTCTCCGCGCCCTCCTGCATCCGCATCAAGATTTCGTCGACTTCCTTCTGACGCAGCGGCGACGGACGATTGGCACTGCCGCCTAGGAACCCGGTCACCTTCGACGTGCTCTTGACCAGATGCCACGCTTCGTCGGTCATGTCCATTTCGACGAGCACATAACCCGAATACATGCGGCGCTCGGTGATCGACTTCTTCCCGCCCTTGACCTCGACGACTTCTTCGACGGGCACCAGGATTTGTCCGAACTGCGACTGCAATCCCGCGCGATTAATACGCTCCTGCAGCGCACGCGCCACGCCCTTTTCCATTCCGGAATAAGCGTGCACGACGTACCAGCGCTTCGTGCCCGCTGCGGCGGGCGGCGCGCTTTGCTTTTCGGCTTCTGCCGGTACTGGTTCAGTTGCCATCTCAGTTGCCATTCGTGTCCCTAGCGCCAGGAAAGCAGCGCGTCGTACAGCACCCACTCAAGACTCTTGTCGACCAGGAAAAGAAAAATGGCCATGATCACGACAAACCCGAACACGATCCCCGTCGTTGTGACCGTTTCCTTGCGGCTCGGCCAAACGACCCGCTTCGTTTCCTCGTACGACTCGCGCGCATAAGCCAGAAAGCGCTTGCCCGACTGCGAAAACCACGCGATCACGAGCGCGAGAACTAATCCGCCGATCAGCACGCCGACGCGCGCCAACGTCGGCTGCTCGGTCAAAAACGTAAAACCGAGCACTCCTCCAAGCGCAGCCAGAACGGCCAACGCCACAAGGAAGAGATCGGATTTGCTAGTGACTGTTTCGATGTTCTGTGTTGCCATTTATGACTGCTTCCAACAAGTGGCAGGGGCGGAGGGCATCGAACCCCCAACCTCTGGTTTTGGAGACCAGCGCTCTGCCAATTGAGCTACGCCCCTAAGCCGTAACTGCTACTCGATAATTTTGGCGACGACGCCGGCGCCGACGGTTTTGCCACCTTCGCGGACGGCGAAGCGCAGGCCTTGTTCCATGGCGATCGGGGCGATCAGCGCCACTTCCATCTGGATGTTGTCGCCCGGCATCACCATCTCGGTGCCCGCCGGCAACTGAATCGAGCCGGTCACATCGGTGGTGCGAAAGTAAAACTGCGGCCGATAGCCGTTGAAGAACGGGGTGTGGCGTCCGCCTTCTTCCTTGCTCAGGACATAGACCTCGGCGGTGAACTTGGTGTGCGGGGTGATCGAGCCGGGCTTGGCCAGCACCTGGCCACGCTCGACTTCTTCCCGCTTGGTGCCGCGCAGCAGGACCCCGACGTTGTCACCGGCCTGGCCCTGGTCGAGCAGCTTTCTGAACATCTCGACCCCAGTGCAGGTGGTCTTCAGCGTCGGCTTGATGCCAATGATTTCGATCTCGTCGCCGACTTTGACGATGCCGCGCTCGATCCGGCCGGTCACCACCGTGCCTCTACCAGAGATGGAGAACACGTCTTCGACCGGCATCAGGAAGGCGCCGTCGATGGCGCGCTCCGGCGTCGGGATGTAGCTGTCGAGGGCTTCGGCGAGCTTCATGATGGATTGCTTCGCCCAAATCACCTTTGTCGCCTTCGAGGGCGAGCTTGGCTGAGCCTTTGACGATCGGGGTGTCATCGCCCGGAAAGTCGTATTTGCTGAGCAGCTCTCTGACTTCGATCTCGACCAGTTCGAGCAGCTCGGCGTCGTCGACCATGTCGACTTTGTTCAGGTACACGATGATGTAGGGCACGCCCACCTGGCGCGCGAGCAGGATGTGTTCGCGCGTCTGCGGCATCGGGCCGTCGGCGGCGCTGACGACCAGGATGGCGCCGTCCATCTGGGCGGCGCCGGTGATCATGTTCTTGATGTAGTCGGCGTGGCCGGGACAGTCGACGTGGGCGTAGTGCCGATTGGCGGTCTCGTACTCGACGTGCGCCGTATTAATGGTGATGCCGCGCGCTTTCTCTTCGGGCGCCGCATCAATCTGGTCGTACGCGCGCGCTTCACCGCCATACTTGCTCGCCAGCACCGAGGTCATGGCCGCCGTTAAGGTGGTCTTGCCATGATCGACGTGACCGATCGTGCCCACGTTCACGTGCGGCTTGGTCCGCTCGAATTTGCCTTTCGCCATCGCTAACTCCTCACTGCTTTCTGTCTCGACGTTCTTAAGTTCTTAAAATTTGGTGCCCATGACGCGGATCGAACGCGTGGCCTCTCCCTTACCAAGGGAGTGCTCTACCACTGAGCCACATGGGCTTCTCGTGATCGCTGATCGAACCGCGCCTGCTTTGTTGCTCACCCTCGCCGTACCTCTGTGTACTGTCTTCGGGTTCGCGTCGCGCATACGCGGTCCGCTAAGCGACACGGTTGTTGTTTTCGTAGGGTGCGTTATTCCTCTTGTCTAGTGGAGCGGGTGAAGGGAATCGAACCCTCGTCGTAAGCTTGGAAGGCTTCTGCTCTACCATTGAGCTACACCCGCCCGACGAAACCAATTTCCGCATCCGCGCTCGTCCGTTCGCTTTGGAGGTTGCACTGGTGGAGGAGGTTGGATTCGAACCAACGTAGGCGTAAGCCAACAGATTTACAGTCTGCCCCCTTTAACCACTCGGGCACCCCTCCGCGGCGAACCGCAAATTATGGTTGCGGAACAAAGGCTTGTCAAACCGACCTCCGAATTTGACGCTGTGCAGCGCGGAGCGTCGTTGCTAGACGAGGTGACGGACAAGCGAGATCGGCTTCGACTCTGAGATCATGTGAGCGCTTACTTTCACAAAGGGCCGCCAATCCGGCCTTTACGACGCACCTTTCGACTAGTGGATGCCCTCAGGCATGCATTGACCTCGGGCCGCTTGCCCTCATAATTGTGCAATGCATCAAGATAACTCTAGATCGGCAGCCGCCGGCCCATTGGTAGCGCAACTTGGGTCTCATCATCGTGGTCGCGTATTGCAACACCTACGGGCATTGCCGCCGCATGACCTTTGGCTTCGCTTCGGCTACGCGGTTACGGACGAAGCCCTTCGTCTTTACGTTCGCAAGCTGCACTTCAGCCGCGACGCGATCTTTGGGATTTTTGACGAGGCTGCTGAGCTAATGGCGCTTGGACATTTAGGTTTCGATAGCGGCGCGTCTTCGAAAACGGCAGAGTTCGGGGTCTCGGTGCTACCGCACGCACGCCGCCGTGGATTCGGGATGCAGCTGCTGGGGCGGGCTGCGGTGCATGCGCGCAACCGCGGGGCAACGCGTTTGATCATGAACTACGTTCCCGAAAACGATGCGTTGAAGCAAATGGCTGAGCGCGCTGGTATGCATCTGGTACCCGATACAGAGGAACCCCGCGCCTACCTCAGCCTAGATCCGCCGACTGCCGTTTCGCTGATGGACGAAACGTTTTCCGAAATGCTGGCAGCGATCGATCTCGGCTTTAGGGTCGCGCATGCTGACGCTGCGCAGCGCCGACTTACATCTGCTTGAAGAGGTGTGTGTAGTTGCGGCTGACTTCCAGCTTTTCGGTATGTCCTTTGATCAGCACGAGCTGACGTCCGCGAAAATCGCGTGTCACACCGGCGATCGCCTTGGCGTTCACGATCGTGCCTCGGTGAATTTGCCAAAACTGCTCCGGATCGAGCTCGTCGATCAGTTCCTTGATCGGCTTTCGAATCAGCGCTTCGAACGATTCGGTTTGCACGCGCGTGTATTTCTCGTCCGATGTGAAAAAGAGAATTTCCGCGGCGGGTATCAGTCGCAATTGTTGTCCGACGCTCGCCTGTATCCACTGCAGATAACTGCGTCGTGCAGCACCGCCGGGGGATTCGAGTCTTGCGCTGAGCTTACTGAGCAGATCACCTAGATCGCTCGGCTTTGAACCCAGCCGCTTTTTGAGGCGAGCAACGGTAATCGCGAGCCGGTCGGCCTCGGCTGGCTTCAGCACGTAGTCGACCGCACCGTGCTCGAACGCGTCGACCGCGTACTCGTTGTAGGCGGTGATGAATACGACGTGACATGCGTCGCCTATATGACGCGCCGCCTCGATGCCGGTCATGCCGGGCATTCGGATGTCCAGAAACGCAAGATCAGGATGATGGTCGTTGACCGCTGTGACCGCTTCTTCGCCGTTCTTCGCTTCCGCCAAAATTTGCAGGTCCGGCCAGACTTCGGTGAGACGCGTGCGGAGCTGCTCACGCATTAAACGTTCATCGTCCGCAATGATTGCTGTCGGCATTCGCCGATTCTATGCGTTCGCTTTACCGTTCGAGCGGTCATCGGTTTCAAACGTGTAAGGCACCTCGATCGTGACGATCGTCCCGCTCGGCGAGTTCGCTTCAATCGACAGTTTCGCAGCACCGCCATACAAAGCAGCCAGACGCTCGCGCACGTTCGCCAGACCGACACCGCTGCCCGACACGCCAGCAGCTGCGAACCCAAGCCCGGAATCGGCCACCGTCACACGCAAGCGGCCATTCGAGATGTCAGCCGAGATGGTCAGCGAACCGCCTTCGGGTTTGGGCTCGAGACCGTGCTTGATCGAGTTCTCAACCAGTGATTGCAACATCATCGGCGGAAACTGAGCCGAGCTCAGTCCCTGCGGGACGATCAGTGAATACTGCAGCCGATCCTCCATCCTGAACTTCAATATCTCGAGGTACGAGCGGCAGAGTTGAACTTCCTTGCCGAGCGTGGTCGAGCCTTCTCGCATTTGCGGTAATGCCGCACGCAGGTACTGGATCAAACTCTTCTGCATCTTCGATGCGGTCGAGGGTGCGGTTTCGATCAGGTAGTCGACCGACGCAAGTGTGTTGAACAGAAAGTGCGGCTCCACCTGCGCCTGCATTGTCTTCAATTGCGCTTCGGCAAGTTGCCGCTTCAAACTCTCTTCGGCCGCGGTTTCGGTAGCGGCTTCAGCGCGCCGTTCGGCGCGCTTTTTCCCGCCGAGTACCACCTTGACGATGATGCCCGCCATGATCAGCAGCATCACGAAACTCATCAGCCAATCGCCGGTTTTCTCACGGTAATGGCGCGTCTCGCGCGCGATCTGCCGCTCGATCTGCTTCTCGACGATCTCTTCGATCTGATCGCGCGCTTTGTCGAGTGCCAACGCGAGTTGTTGCGGATCTTGGGTGAACTCAGGGCTGATTCTTACCGTGTGCCCGTCTTCCTCGACCGTGACACCCGGCTCCTCGTCTGACGTCTCCGCGTCCGATTTTTTTGTTTCGGGTGGATTTCTCTCGACGCGAACCCCTTTTTCGTCGATCACGACCGCCACGCGCTTGTCCTTGTCGCCGGCCATGATGCGCAAACCCTTGTCGTCGATCTTCACACTGGGCTCGCCTTCCGCATGCGGCGACGGCGACTTCTTTTCGCTGGGCGCCTGGATCCGCACGCCATCCGGTGCGACCTGCAAGTTGACCTGAACGCGATCTTTGCCCTCGCCCATTTTCACGACGACTACGGGCTCGGAGTTATAGAAAACGTTGTCGGCAATGGCGCCGACGATCAGCAAAAGAAATGCGACGAAAAAGAACTTGGCCCAACCGACGGTTGCGAGCCAGTCGCCAATGCGGGCGCCGATACTCTTAATCGTTGGCGCCGATGCGCGCCCGGCATCGGCTGCTGCACCGCGAGTCCATGCGAATGCCCTACTCCAGCGCGATCTGCGTGGAGCCGTTGTCCGCGTCGGAGGCGCGTCCGCCGATGCTGAAGGATGTGTCGGTGCTGTTTTCGGTTGTCATACAAGCACTTTATAAGCCGTCGCGTGCTAACACCAATTTGCTGCGACAGATTGCACTTATCGATCAACAGACTGCACAAATCGCGACTGGACGGCACACGCAATTCCACAAATAAAAAGGCCCGGACTTGCCGGGCCTCTGCTGTATGGAAAACCTGAGCTCTAAAGCGCCGCCTTGGGTGCCTGCTCGCAAGCCGCTGAAAGCTGCGACGTCGGATGCAGCTTTACGACAACGGGTTCAAGATGAATCACCTGCAGAGGCTCGAACTCTCGTCGGCGCCCGCTCCTCGCGTAACGCACCGCCCGCTGTGGCGACCAATCCAAGTCCGAAGACTGCGGCGAGTGCCGCGCTCAGAATGCGAATCGAGTGGGATGTGCGGTACATGGTGTTCTCCTTCGTTGCGTTCCGTCTGTGTTGTAACGAACTGTAGGGAGTCGGCCCGCACAATGCGATCGGAGTGCGACGAAGTGCGCAAATGGTGGAGCGAACTGCAAGCTCGCGGAACGGCCGGAGTGAATCGCCCGCTGGTGCGACGAAATGTTCAGCGTGGTAGCGGGCCGGTCAGACCGTCGCCATTTGCGGCAGAATTCTTGCTGCAGTGAGTGTCGCGCGAGGTCAATAGGGAGATTGCGATGCAATTCACCGGCTGGGACAACCCGATGGGCACCGATGGCTTCGAGTTCATCGAATACGCCGCGCCCGATCCGGCGGCGCTGGGCAATCTGTTCGAAACGATGGGTTTTTTGGCAGTGGCCAGGCACCGCCACAAGAACGTAACGCTGTACCGGCAAGGCGGGGTCAACTTCATCATCAACGCCGAGCCCGATTCGTTTGCGCAACGCTTCGCGCGCCTTCATGGACCGTCGATTTGCGCGATCGCGTTTCGCGTGCGCGATGCGGCACAGGCGTACCGACGCGCGCTCGAACTCGGCGCCTGGGGATTCGACTCACAATCGGGCCCGATGGAGTTGAACATCCCGGCGATCAAGGGCATCGGCGATTCCCTGCTTTATTTCGTCGACCGCTGGCGCGGCAAGAACTCAGCGGCCCCAGGCGGAATCGGCGATATCAACATCTACGACGTCGACTTCGAGCCGATCGCCGGTGCACAAGCGAACCCGACGGGATGCGGACTCACCTACATCGATCATCTAACGCATAACGTGCACCGCGGGCGGATGAAGGAATGGGCCGAGTTTTACGAGCGGCTATTTAACTTTCGCGAAGTGCGCTATTTCGATATTGAGGGCCAACTGACGGGGCTTAAGAGCAAGGCGATGACGAGCCCGTGCGGAAAAATTCGAATTCCAATTAACGAGAGTTCCGACGACAAGAGCCAGATCGTCGAATACCTCGATGAGTATCGCGGCGAAGGTATTCAACACGTCGCACTAGCCACCAGCGACATCTACGCGACCGTGCGCGCGATGAAGCAAAACGGGGTGGCGTTCCAGGACACGATTGACACCTATTACGACCTGATCGACACGCGGCTACCGAACCACGGCGAGCCGTTGGCCGAGTTGAAGCTGCTGCGCATTTTGATCGACGGCGCCACGCATCTAGGTGCGCCGAACGAGTTGCTGCTGCAGATCTTTACGCAGACCGTGATCGGCCCGATATTTTTCGAGATCATTCAACGCAAAGGCGACGAAGGATTCGGCGAAGGCAACTTCCGCGCGCTATTCGAATCGATCGAGCTCGATCAGATCCGCCGCGGCGTGCTGAAGCCTGACGAAAGCAAGGCGCCCGCATAGACCCTAATGGCAGTCGCACCTGTCACCTACGGCGCGAGCACTCGTCCACCGCGCGGCGATTATTCGGAGGCGCGCGACGACTACACGTGCGACCAGCATTGGGAACGCTACACGCCGGAAGAACATGCGATGTATGCGCGCTTGTTCGCGCGCCAGGTGAAGCAGGCGCCCGGTCAGGCCTGCGAGGAGTTCATCGCTGCCCTCGGCGAGCTGGGTGCGGCCGACCACATCCCTCGCTTCGAATCGATCAGTGAGTCATTGCAGCGTGCCACCGGCTGGGAAGTCGTCGCGGTGCCCGGCCTGATTCCCGAGCACGCGTTTTTTTCGCTGCTCGCCCATCGCCGCTTCCCGGTCACCGTCTGGCTGCGATCTCCGGCGGAGTTCGACTACATCGTCGAACCCGATGTGTTTCATGATCTCTATGGCCATGTGCCGCTGCTGTTCAATCCGGTATTTGCCGACTACATGCAGGCATTCGGTCGCGGCGGATTGAAGGCGCAAGGGTTGCAAGCGCTCGAATATCTTGCGCGTCTGTACTGGTATACGGTCGAGTTCGGTTTGATCGGCACCGCTCGCGGTTTGCGTGTTTACGGCGCCGGTGTCTTGTCTTCCGTCGGTGAAACGCAATACGCGCTCACGAGTGCGCAGCCACAACGCCTTGCGTTTGACCTGAAGCGGGTTCTACGAACACCTTACAAGATCGACGACTATCAATCCACTTACTTCGTCGTTGAATCGTTCGATCAACTGTTTGAAGCGACTGCGCCCGACTTCTCGCCGCTGTATGCGGAAATCGCGGATCAGCCTGCACTTCCGATCGACGCCACCTTACAGGGCGAGAAAACGTACCCGCCGAACGCGGGCAAGCTGGTCGTGGCGTAAGAAGGTCGGCGCGTTACTGCGACTGCGCCGGCGCGCCACCCGGAATAATGGGTTGCGGGACGGGTTGCTGCGGCATCGGTTGCTGCAGGCGGCTGCTGCGGCATCGGTTGCTGCTGCTGCATCTGCGGTGGCACTTGCTGCGCTGGAAACTGCGGTGCAGGCATTTGCGGCGGCATCGGAGGGGGTTGGGGTGGCGCTGACCGCGGGGATTGCATCGGTGACTGGGCGCGGAATGTTCGGCGCGCCATCACTGCTCGGTGCCGTCAGCGTATTGCCCTCGCGAAAAAAATTCGGCGCGGCAGGAAACCCGCCGAGCTGCGCGACCGGTTGAGCTGGCATACGCACTTCCTGCCGACCGCCAGACGTTTCAAGAACGGCGATCTCCGATGTCACCGACACGAGCTTCATACCCGGTGCGACTTCCTGCCCGACCACGAACGCGCGCGCCGGCTTGCCGTCGACGACCAGTACAGCACTCGAATCCTTGCCGGCAGCAAATACTCCGAGCGCCTGGATATTGCTGGCGACCGACTGCACTACATCGACCTTGCCAAACATTCGCGCTGCCGCCATCGGATCGGGGTCGCGCAACGGCGGCGGTGGTAACGGTGGAGGTGCGGCGAGCGGCGACGGCGTGAAGATGCGGATGCCCCAATAGCCGGCAATCGCCATCACGCCGACGAAGAAAACCAGATGAACCGCAGCAAAAGCAAACTTTTTCACGATCTCGATTCCAACGTTCGGCGGCAGCTCATCATGTATTAGTCCGTGAAGCATCCCCTTTCCGGGGGGTAGGGCAGCCGATTCGCGTTGATAATATCCCTCGCACCCTCGGTTGTCCGCGTCGAAAAGCGAGGAACTTCAAGGCGTTCGACGCTCATCTTCAAGTTTTCTACCGCATTGGCCAATGGTCTGATGACTCCAATGACAGGCGTTTGTTCCTCTTTTCAATTGCCCAGGCGCCGCGCGCGCGGTTTCACGTTGATCGAGATCATGGTCGTGATCACGATACTTGGCGTGCTTGCGGCGCTGATCGTGCCGCGGGTTGTGGGCCGCACCGATGACGCGCGGATCGCTGCAGCGAAGCAAGACATCGCGTCGATCATGCAGGCGCTGAAGCTTTATCGACTCGACAACGGCCGCTATCCAACGACCGACCAGGGGTTGCAGGCCCTGATCACAAGGCCGACAACCGAGCCTATGCCGGCCAACTGGAAGCAGGGCGGGTATCTCGAGCGCTCGACCGTGCCGTCCGATCCATGGGGTGAGCCCTACAAATTCCTGAATCCCGGCGTGCGTGGAGAGATCGACGTGTTCTCGCTCGGCCGCGACCGGGCCAACGGGGGCGAGCCGAACACGCCGGACGCCGACATCGGCTCGTGGCAGCTATAACGCTCGACGCTAACGGCGAGCGCGGCGTACTGCGCCGCTCCGCCGGGTTCACGTTGCTTGAGTTGATGGTGGTGATCGTGCTCGCCGGCATCCTGGTCTCGCTGGTAACGATCAACATCGCACCCGATCCACGCCAGCAACTGCAGCGCGAGGCGCAGCGTGTTGGTCAGCTGATGGCGCTCGCTGCCGACGAGTCGCGCATCACGCAGCAACCGATCGTGTGGGAGGCCGATCTGCGCGGCTATCGGTTCGTCACCGAGTCGGGTGGAGAGCGCAAATTGTTGACCGGCGATGACCTGCTGCGCGAACGCGCGTGGGAGACACCGCTGACGCGGCTTGCGGTCCTCGACAACGGAGGGCCGCAGCCGGCGCAAGTGCTGCTCGGCCCAGGCGCGCCACCGGTGCGGGTGGCGATTGCGCGTGAGTGGATACAGCCGCGCTGGCGGCTTGAGCTGACGAGCGAAGATGGATCTGTGCGAGTCGACTTCGACGAAGCGGGTCGGTCGCTTCTCGCGGTTGAACAGGCGACGAGAAAGTGATGCGGAGAGTCGTGAAACCGCGGGGCTTCACGCTGCTCGAAGTGCTGGTGGCGCTGGTGATCATTGGCGTCGCTCTGGCGGCGGCCATGCGCGGCGCGATGTCGTTGACTTCTACCGCGGACTACACGCGCCAAAAACTGTTGGCGGTGCTGACCGCCGAGAATCGATTGCTCGAGCTGCGCCTCGGACGTGAACGCCTCGAGCCCGGGGAGAGCATGCTGCCGTGCGAACAGGGCGGCGCCAGCTTTGTTTGCTCGCAGGCCATCAAGCCCACTCCGAACCCGTTTTTCCGGCGCGTAGAAGTGCGCGTGTTTCGGCAGGATGACGCCGGCAACCGGAGTCAGCTTGCCGAGCTGATGACCGTGATGCCCACTAATCAATAGCGATGAACCAACGACTTGTCTCGCGCGGATTCACGTTGCTCGAATTGCTGGTGGCGATCACCGTGCTTTCGATCGTATCGATGATCGCGTGGCGCGGCCTCGATTCGCTGGTCGCGACGCGTGAGCGGCTCGAACCCGAAGTCGACGACGTACGTTCGTTACTGACTACGTTTGGCCAGATGGAGCGCGACCTGACGCAAGTGACGAACCCCGCCTTTCTTGGTCTTGCCTTCTCACCGTTAAATATCGGCGTTGCAGACGGCGGCCAAGTGATCGAGTTGGCGCGCGTCGCAAGCCCGGTCCCAGACCGCGCAACCGAAGTACAAACAGTGTTCTACCGAGTGGTCGACGGCTCTCTGGTGCGACAGGCAACACCTCCGCTGCCCGCCTTCGATCGAGCCAATGCGGAGAGCTTCGAAACCGCGCGTTTGATGAACAACGTCAAGTCGATGACCGTGCGTGTCTGGCAGGTTCCGAGCGGATGGGTATCGCCGTTTGCCTCCGACGGTTCTGGCGCTCAGCCGCAAGCAGGCCAGACGCCTCCAGGCGTCGAGGTGACTCTGCTGCGTGGCGACGGCAAGGCGTTTCGTCGTGTGTTTCTGGTGGGCGCATGAAGAAGCAGACAGTGCGGCAGCCGCGCCCGTGCTGATGGCTTTATTCGTCGCCGCGCTCGCGACGATGATCATCACCGGACTGTTCTACCGACAGTTCGTGCTTTTGCGCACGATCGAAAATCAGCAGCTCACCTCGCAAAGCCGCCTGCTGTTGCGCGGTGCGCTTGACTGGGGCCGTGCGATCTTGCGCGAAGACGCCATCGCTCGCAGTATGACGCGTTGAGCGAGCCGTGGTCACAGCCGCTGGCCGAAACGCGACTCGATCAATTGGGTGAAACGGGATCGCTCGCTGCACTCGCGACCATCGCGGGATCGATGGAAGACGCACAAGGCCGGTTCAATCTGCGCAACCTGGTCGAAAATGGTCAGGTCATCGAACGCGAATTGGAGGCGTTGCAGAGGCTGGTGTCGCTATTGCAGTTGCCGGACCAGACGGCGGAATTGATCGCACTGCGTATGGTGCAGGCACTGCCGGCAGCGGTGCCAACCGATCCGAGCGGCCAGGTCTCGGACGCCCAGCTGCGCGAGCGCGACAAACCACGCCCGCTGCCGCTGATGCTTCCGCAGGACATCGCCGGGATCTTGGGCATCGACCCCGCCGCCGTGCAACGGCTTGCTCCGTATATCGTCGTGCTCGACGAGCGCACGCCACTGAATACCAACACCGCTGCACCGGAGACGATCGCCGCGCGCGTACCCGAGTTGACGCTTGCCGAAGCGCGCACGTTGGTCGCCGAGCGCGAGCGTCTTGCCTATTTCAACAACACCGCCGAAGTGCGGACGCGGCTCGGCAACAAGGGGGCGTTGGTTACCGACTCCGAGATATCGACTTCATCGCGTTTTTTCTTCATACGCGGCGAAGTGAAGCTCGACCGAGCGATCACACGAATGGAAGCGTTGGTTAAACGCGCAATTCCCGGTCAGGGCCAACAGGCGGTGACCGTGCTTTGGACTCGAGAGATTGAAAAACCTCCACGCTCACTACGTTCGCTGCGCCCGAGGCGCGTCAGCACCCTTGCGACGTCCCGGCGGTGCTGACATGAGCAATAGATCGGCACAACGCCTACTCATTTTCTTGCCGCCGCGCCTGGGTGCCGGCGGCCGCGCGCAATTCGCTTCCGGAACCGTCGTGCCGTATGTCGCGCTGTCCGCTCGCGAATCGACGCGCGGTGAAGCGCCGGTGGCCTTGTTGCCAAAGGCCGGCGCTGTCGACCTGGTGTTCGATTCGGGCGATGTATTCATCACCGCGATCGCGTCGCCGAAGTTGTCGGAAGGCCGTTTGCGGATGGCGCTGCCGAACATTCTGGAAGATCGCCTGCTGGCGGACGCCACCGATTGCCATTTCGCGTTCAACGTTCCGCGCGGCGGCACCGGTACCACAACCATTGCGGCGCAACCAAAGATGCCCGTGGCGGTTATTGACCGCGGCATCCTGACGCGCGCGCTCGACGTCGTGACCGATGCCGGCTTCAAGGTGCGCGCGGCCTACAGCGAGATCTACACAGTTCCGGCGCCCGCAGCCGGTGTGCTGTCGGTTCGAGTCGATCGGGGGCGTGGAATTGCCCGCTCGGCGACGCACGACGGTTTTGCATTCGACCTTGCCGACGACGCTGTTCCCCCAGCGCTTGCGCTCGCGGTGCGTCAACTCGGCATCAAACGCATCCAGGTATTCGGTCGTGACGGCGCGCGCATGGCGCCGCTTGCGCAGGCGCTGAACGTGCAGATCGACGTCAATGCGCAGGAAGCCGATCCGGACAGCACCGAGACAGGGGTCAGCTTGCTGCAAGGCGCATTCGCCCAGGGCGGAATGATGGGAGGCTTTGCCGGCAGCTCCAGGTTATCGCTATCGAGTCGTGCCGTCCGTGTTCCGCTGATGTGGATCGCCGCCGGTGCAGCAGTCGCAATCGTCGGCATGAATGCCTACAACCTGAAACTTGAAAGCGAAGAAAGATCGATCCGCAGCCAGATGGAAACCAGCTTTCGCTCGACGTTTCCGGAGGTCACGACTGTCGCCGATACGATGGTGCAGACAAAGCAGAAGCTCGCCGAAGTGCGGTCACGCGCCGGCATTGCATCGGCCAACGACTTTTCGGTGCTGAACGCGCGGACGGCGATGCTGCTGTCGGCCGCACCCGTTGGCAGTGTCGCCGGCATGGAATATCGCGACGGTGCCCTCAAGGTCAAATTCAAGCCTGGCGTTGCCGACAATCCGGGCCTGCAAAACACGCTGCGCTCCGCAGCCCTGCAGCAAGGGTTGGCCATTCGCTTCGAAGCCGATGGCTCGGCGCGCGTGACGGCGGCGGGGGTTTAGATGGAAGCACTACGACTCTTCTGGGCCGAGCGTGTACCACGCGAACGGGCAATCCTGCTCGCGGGCGCCGCGGCTGTCGTTGGCAGTGCTTGTATTTCTGGTATTGATCGAGCCTGCATACAAGGGCATCGGCCGCCTCGAACGCAGCCTGCCGCAGCAACGCGCTGGCGCCGCCGAACTCGATTCCTTGCTGGCAGAAGTCAAGACGATGCGCGCGCGGAAGCAGGTCGCGTCGGTGTCGGCAGGCGATGTGCGTGCAGCAGTCGATACATCGCTCGGCCGCGCCGGCATCAAGGCCGCGCGCATCGTCCCGTTGTCCGACGGTGATTTGCAAATGACTTTTTCCGATGTCCCCTACAGCAGCTGGGCACCGTGGCTTGCGGGCATCGAGCGCGAGCTTGGAGCGCGTGCCACGTCCGTGACGGTGACTGCGCGCGACAAGACACCTGGCAATGTCGACGTCGAGCTTGCGTTGCGTTTGGCACGCAAATAACGAGCGGATGAACGCCATAAACAATGCGCGCCGTTTCTCTCATTGCTGCAGCGCTTGCGATTCTGATCCTGACAGCATTGGTGATCGCGCCGGCGCAATGGGCCGCCGGCTACGTTCGCTCGGCCAGCAACGGCAGAGTCGAGTTGGCCGAGGCAAGCGGCACGATATGGAACGGCTCGGCAGTGGTAGTGATCGCGTCACCGGCGGAAACCGGTGCGTCGCGCGCAAGCCTGCCCGAGCGATTGTCGTGGCGGCTGAGCCCGTGGGCGCTGCTCGCTGGACAGGTCGACCTGGCTCTGACCCATCCCTCGGCGCTATCACAGCCGCTAACGATCAATGCAGCATTGTTCGGAAAGACAGTGACGTTGGGGCCGACGACGATGCGCTTGCCGGCATCGTTGCTGGTAGGGCTTGGAGCTCCGTGGAATACGGTGCGGCCCGGCGGCATCCTGACGGTTTCATGGGATCGCCTCGCGGTCGAACCGGGGCGCTGGCAAGGCCGCATAAGCGGCGAGTGGCAATACGCATCGAGTGGTCTGACGCCCGTGTCGCCGATGGGTCATTACCGCCTGCAAACCAACGGCATCTGGCCGGGAACTCAACTGGAATTACTAACCATTTCGGGTCCCCTCGAGCTGAAGGGCAATGGCACAATCAACGAGGGTGGGCGCTTACGCTTCACCGGACGGGCACAAGCAGTGGCCGGCACCGACCCTGGTGTCAAGGCGCAACTGACGGGGCTGATCTCGCTGCTGGGGCGACGGGACGGCGAGGGATCTCTGTTGAACTTCGGTGGTTGAGATAAAGCCAATGTGCACGTCAGGCCGCGGCCTTCTGTTCCGCTCGATTGCATTTGCCTGCGCCTGGCTGATGGCGGCGACGACGGTCATCACGCCGGCGATCGGACAAACATCGCGCGCCAAGCCGCCGGCAAAAGCCGAACAGAGCACTTCGCAACCGCAGCAAGGCCGCGAAGAAGGCGTGCTGCTGAACTTCGTTAACGCCGACATCGACGCTGTGGTGCGCGCGATCGGCCAGTACACCGGCCGCACATTCGTCATCGACCCGAGAGTCAAGGGCACACTGTCGCTATCGACCGAGCGCCCGGTCACACGCCAGCAAGCCTACGACCAGTTGCTGACCGCGTTGCGGCTGCAGGGATTCACCATCGTGCAGACCGGCAACGTCGCGCGCGTAGTGCCGGAAGCCGACGCCAAGCTGCAGGGCGGCGCGGTGATCATTCCGAAGGGATCGGCGCCGAGCGGCGACCAACTCGTGACGCAAGTGTTCCGGCTGCAGTACGAGTCAGCCACGGCAATGGTTCCGATCTTGCGGCCGCTGATTGCGCCGAACAACACCATCTCAGCCTATCCGCAAAACAACACGCTGGTCATTACCGACTACGCCGACAACCTGCGCCGCATCCAGCGGATCATCGAGTCGATCGACACACCGGCCACCAGCGACGTCGAACTGATTCCAGTCAAAAATGGGCTGGCGCTCGAGATCGCCACCGTCGTCAATCGCGTGCTTGACGAAGGAGCGCGTGCCGCCGGCCAGGCAAGCGACGCGGGCCAGCGCGTTTCGATTCTGGCAGAGCCTCGCACCAATTCGATCATCATTCGCGCGCCGAGCCCGCAGCGGCTTCAGCTCGCGAAGAGTTTGATCGCGCAGCTCGACAAGCCGGCGCTGACCCCCGGAAACATCAATGTCATCCATTTGCGTAACGCCGAGGCGGTTCGGCTCGCGCCGCTGCTGCGCGCGATCATCGGTGCCGATGCGTCGTTCGTGCCGCAGGGCAGCGGTGGTAGCAGCCTGGCGCCATCGACAGGCCTCGGACCCGGCTCGAGCGGGGCACAGCCTGGTTTATCGATCGGAACTTCGGGTGGAACCTCTCCAGGCACTGGCCAGATCGCCGGTGGCGGCTCGGGCGGAGGCGGTACGGGCGGCCTGGCGGGAATGATTCAGGCCGATCCGGCGACCAACTCGCTAATCATCACGGCGCCCGAGGTTCTGTATAGAAATATTCGCGCCATCGTCGACAAGCTGGACACGCGGCGCGCGCAGGTCGTAATCGAATCGTTGATCGTCGAGGTGACGGCCGACAAGGCCGCCGAGTTCGGCATTCAGTGGCAGGCGCTGGGCGGAATCGACAACTCCGGCACCAACGTGATCGGCGGCACGAACTTTGGCGTCGGCGGGAATAACATCATCAACGCCGCGCAGAACATCGGTTCACTGGGCCAAGGTTTGAACCTCGGCGTCGTGCGCGGCCGGGTCAACATTCCCGGCATCGGAGAGGTTCTGAACCTCGCCTTTCTGGCGAGAGCGCTCGCTACGAGTGCCGACGCCAACATTTTGTCGACACCAACGATCCAGACGCTCGATAACGAAGAGGCGAAGTTTCTGGTCGGCCAGAACATTCCGCTGATTACCGGCTCGTTCACGCAAACCGCCGGGGCAGCGACCAATCCGTTTCAGACTTTCGAACGCAAAGATATCGGATTGCAGCTGCGTGTGAAGCCGCAAATCTCCGAAGGCGGTGTGGTTCGGCTCGCGATCTATCAGGAGCTGTCGTCGATCCAGAACACGTTGACGGCCGCGCAGGGCGGCATCATCACTAACAAGCGCAGCTTCGAATCGAGCGTGCTGGTCGAAGACGGCAACATCGTCGTGCTGGGCGGACTGATCGAGGACCGCACCGACAACAGCAAGAGCCAGGTGCCCGTGCTCGGTGAGATTCCGTTCGTGGGTGGGTTGTTCCGCTACGAGAACCGCGGCCGGCGCAAGACCAATCTACTGGTGTTCCTGCGGCCGTACGTAGTGCGCGACGAAAGCACGTCGTCGTCGCTGGCTCTCGATCGGTACGACTATATCCGCGGCCAGGTCGCAGCGACCACTCTGCCGGACACCATGGTGTTCCGCGATCTGCAGGGGCGGCAACTGCCACCGACGCCCGCCGTTCCGCCTACGATGCGCCGGCAGCAAGAGGGCGAAGCGCCTGCACCGGCCGCGCCACCGAGCCCACCTCCCTTCCGCGCTCGCCGAAGCGGGCCTGCGCGCGTACCGAGCGATTGGATCCGCCCGCCCCGATTATTGACGTCGCGCCACCCGCCGAAGTACCTGCACCGCGTCCCGCGCCGCCGCCAAGCGCACCGACGACATCGGCTCCGCCAGCGCCTATCGTTGCGGCGCCTCCGGTTGCGTCGCCACCTGTTGCTTCGCCACCGCCGCCGGCACAGATCGCGCGTGCCGAGCCGATGCCTGCGCCGTCAGCAACGGCACCTTCGATGCCGCGCGCGGAACCTGCGCCGATACAGACTCCACCACCTCCACCGCCCGCGGTCGCCTCGGTGCCCGCGGCTCCGCCGCCAGCGCCTGCCCCGATACAAGCTCCTGCGCCAACTCCGACACCGCCGCCTGCACCCGTGGCTACCGCACCCTCAGCGGCCATTGCAGGAACGGCGGCTCCATCGGCCGCGCCTGCTCCGGCACGCGACGCCGCACCGACCACTTCGCGTCCCGCTCCTACACAAGCTGGGTCATCGACATTGCTGCAAGTGGCCGCGGTCAGCGACATTGCACGTGGCCGCGATCTGCAGCGCCAGTTACGCGCCGCTGGAATGGACGCCTATTGGGAAAGTGTGCGCACCAAGCAGGGCACCGACGTGGTGCGGGTGCGCGTTACGGTTGATCCGGCAACGCAAACGATGGCCGACGCGATTGCGAAACTGAAGGCGATGGGATTCGACCCAATCATCGTCACGCCGTGATCACCGCCAACCGCCTCGTCCCCTACGCGTTCGCGCGCGACAACGCCATCTTGCTTGTGCCGAAGAGCGAGCGCGATGCCGAGGTTTGGATCAGTGACGCCACGCCGCTGGCCGCACTGAACGAAGTCATCCGCGTCTTCCCTGGCAAGGTCAAGCCGATCGTCGTCGAGCCAGGCAAGCTGGTCGCGGCAATTTCGCAGACCTATGGCGATCAAGGCGGCTCTGCACAGCAGATCGTCGGCGACATCGAAGGTGAATTCGATATCACGCGAATGATGCAGGAGGTCCCGGACGTCGAGGATCTCTTGGAGACCGAAGACGACGCGCCGATCATCCGCATGATCAACGCCCTGCTGACGCAGGCCGCGCGCGACGGCGCATCGGATATTCACATCGAAGCGTTTGAAACGTATTCGCTGGTGCGCTTCAGGATTGACGGCACGCTGCGCGACATCGTGCGCCCGAAGCGCGCGCTGCACGCAGCGCTGGTGTCGCGCATCAAGATCATGGCGGCGCTCGACATTGCCGAGAAGCGCTTGCCGCAGGACGGCAGGATTACTCTGCGCGTCGGCGGAAGGCCGGTCGATGTGCGGGTCTCAACCCTGCCGACCGGGCATGGCGAGCGCGTGGTGCTGCGTCTGCTCGAGAAGGATCTGTCGAAGCTCGAGCTCACCAACCTCGGCATGGCCGAAGGCACTCTCGCGGGCTTCGACAAGCTAATCCATCAACCGCACGGAATCATTCTGGTCACGGGCCCGACGGGCTCGGGCAAATCGACGACTCTGTACGCTGGGATTCGTCGGCTCGATAAGAACACGACCAACATCATGACGGTCGAGGACCCGATCGAGTACGACATCGAAGGTATCGGCCAGACGCAGGTGAACGCGAAGATCGACATGACGTTCGCGAAAGCGTTGCGCGCGATTTTGCGTCAGGATCCGGACATCGTGATGATTGGCGAGATCCGCGATCTCGAAACCGCGCAGATCGCTGTGCAGTCATCGCTGACTGGTCACCTCGTGCTGGCGACGTTGCACACGAACGATGCCGCATCGGCGGTGACACGCCTGATCGATATGGGCATTGAGCCCTTCTTGCTGTCGTCGTCGCTGCTCGGAGTCCTGGGCCAACGACTGGTGCGCAAGCTTTGCCCGCATTGCAAAGAGTCCGACCCGACCGTCGGTGGATGGCGCGCGGTGGGCTGCGGCCACTGCGGTCACACCGGCTATCTCGGCCGCACGGGTATCTACGAGTTGCTCACCGTCAATGATGAAATTCGCATGCTGGTGCACCAGGGCGCGAACGACACCGACATGCGCCGCGTCGCGGAAAAGAACGGAATGATCAACATGCGCGCCGATGCGCAGCGCTGGATCAAGACCGGCATCACGTCGCAGGAAGAAACGCTGCGCGTCACGCGCGAGTAGCTGTCGCATGGCTGCATTCAGATTTGCCGCGGTCGACAACGTCGGCAAGGAATCCACAGGAGTCTTGGAAGCCGACAGCGCGCGCCTCGCGCGTCAGCTGCTGCGCGGTCGCGGACTGATTCCGTTCTCGGTTGATCCTGTGATGAGCGACGTCGGCGCGCGCGCCGGCGGTCTGTCGCTGAGCCGGCGGCTGTCGCAAACCGAGCTCGCGGTCATCACGCGCCAGCTTGGCTTCGCTGCTCGGCGCGCAATTGCCGTCTCCGACGCGCTGACTGTGATGGTCGAGCAGAGCGAGAAGCAGAGCGTGCGCGAGCTGATGGCGTCGATCCGCACCGACGTACTTGGCGGCACATCGCTTTCAAAAGCACTAGTACGCCACCCTCGGCAATTTCCAGACATCTACCGTGCGCTGATTTCTGCTGGCGAGGAATCGGGAAAGTTGGGCTCGGTACTTGGCAGCCTGGCCGATTACGTTGAAGGGCGCGCCAAGCTGCAGCAGAAAATCACACTGGCGTTCGTTTATCCGGCGATCGTCACGTTTGTCGCGCTGGCCGTGGTGATTGGTCTGCTGACCTACGTCGTGCCGCAGGTCGTGCAGGTATTTGCAAACACCAAGCAGCAGCTGCCCTTCCTGACGATCGCGTTGATCGCAGTGTCGAACTTCGTTCGCAACTACGGGTGGATCCTGGTGGTGATCATTGCGATCGCAGCGTTTCTGACGCAGCGCGCGCTGCGTGTGGCTCCGGTGCGTTTGCGCTGGCACACGCGCATCCTGACATTGCCGGTCATGGGCGTGCTGTCGCGCTCGATCAATACCGCGCGATTCTCATCGACGCTGGCGATTCTGGTTGGCTCCGGTGTTCCGATGCTGCGGTCGCTGCAGGCAGCCGGAGAAACGATCACCAATCTCGCAATGCGGACACGCGTGATGGACGCTGTGCAAAGAGTGCGCGAAGGATTTTCACTGGCCAAGGCACTGCGCGCCGATGCCGACGAAGAAAAAAAACAGGGGCACGTGAAGCTGTTCCCGCCTGTCCTGATCCACTTGATCGCGTCGGGCGAAGCGACCGGCAAGTTGCCCGAGATGCTGTCACGCGCCGCTGATATTCATGCGCGCGAAGCCGAGCGCCGGGCGTTGTTCTTCACGTCGCTACTGGAACCGATTCTGA
>CAWEAZ010000008.1:0-117823 GCA_963807155.1 uncultured beta proteobacterium | reverse complement strand
CAACGGCGAACTGGCATTGAGCAAGCCGGTGCCGAGGTACCTGACGCATTTCTACCTGACGATCTCTCTCGGCGGCGCACTCGGCGGCATGCTGGTCGGCCTGGTCGCGCCGCGCGTGTTTCCGACGTACTTCGAGTTGCCGGTCGCACTGGTGCTGCTCGCATCGCTCGCCGTGTTCGTGACGCGCAAGATCGATGGCTGGTCGGACCGGCGATCGTCGCCACGCTGGCGACCGCGTGGTTCGGCAGCGAGTACATCGGATTCCTGCGCGATGACGTCGTCTACATGCACCGCAATTTCTACGGCACGCTGCGCGTGAAGGAACAGGGCGAAGGCGATCAGCAGGTGCGCCGGCTGCTGCACGGCGTCATCCTGCACGGCGAACAGCCGACGATCAATGCGGCCCGCCTCGAGCCCGGCACGTACTACGCGCGCACCTCGGGCGTTGGCCGCGCGATCGAAGCGAAGCAGAAGCAGGGCCCGGTCAGGCTGGGCTTTGTCGGTCTCGGCGTCGGCACGCTGTCGGCGTACGGCCGTGCCGGTGACGTGGTGCGTTTTTACGAGCTCGATCCGGATGTGCTGGCGCTGGCGAAGACCCAGTTCTCCTATTTAAGCTCATCCCCGGCGGCGATCGAATTCGTGATCGGCGATGCGCGCCTGTCGATGGAGCGCGAACTCTTATCCGGCGCGCGGCAGCGCTACGACGTGCTGGCGATCGACGCTTTTTCGAGCGACTCGATACCGGTGCACCTGATCACGTCGGAAGCGACCGCGCTGTTTTTTCAACATTTGAAACCCGACGGCATCCTGGCGTTTCACATCTCCAATCGCTTTCTCGATCTGAAGCCTGTGCTGGCCAACATTGCGCAAGCGAACAACTTGGCGGTGCGACTCGTAACCGATTCGCCGGGCGACGGCAGTACAGCGTCGACCACCGACTGGGTGCTGCTTGCACGCTCGCCCGCCGCGTTTGACGACGAGCGGCTTGCTGAGGTCGTCGAGGAGATCGACCCGAACCCGAACTTCTCGCTTTGGACCGATCAGTTCAACAACCTGATCGACGTATTGAAATCGAATCCGATTAACGAGCTTCGGCGATTGATCGGACTTAGCTGACTCCCACATGCCAACGCAACGCAAACCTCGCATCGTCGTCAAGAATTCGCGCGTCCATGGACGCGGCGTTTACGCAGCGCGCCGCCTCAAAGCCGGCGAGAACATCATCGAGTACAAGGGCGAGCGTATTCCCTGGAAAGAGGCCGACAGGCGCCCGCCGTCGAACCCCGACGACCCGTATCACACGTTCTTCTTTTCGCTCGACGATCAGAAGACGGTGATCGATGCCGGTGTCGGCGGCAACGCAGCGCGCTGGATCAACCATTCGTGCGACCCCAATTGTGAGACCGAGGAAACGGATGACGGCCGCGTGTTCATCCAGGCGATGCGCGATATCAGGCCCGGCGAGGAACTTAACTACGACTACAGCCTGACGATCGAAGAGCGGCTGACGCCCACTCTCAGGAAGAACTACGAATGCCGCTGCGGCTCCAAGAACTGCCGCGGCACGATGCTCGGGCTCAGCAAGCGGCAAATGCCGAAAACTGCCAAATCTCCCAAGTCGCGACGTAAACCGGGTTGAAGTCCGGCGCATTAATCCACACGTTCGATAGCAAGAACTCTCGCTCGCGCCTAACGTCCAAACGCCGTGAAAAAATTTCTGACTCGTCCACTGACTCTGCTGCTAGGCGCGCTTACGGTTGGCGCTGGCGCGGCGGGCTGTGCGTCACTTGACGAATGGCAGCGGCAGGCGATTTTTGATCCGCGAAACGGCAGCCAGCGGTGGTTTTCCGAACCGCTCGCCGGTACCGAGCAATTCGACGTCACGCTGGCCAATGGCCACACGCTGAATTTCTGGTACGTGCCTCAAGAAGATCCCAAGAGTGCGCCCACGGTGCTGTACCTGCATGGCGCGCGCTGGAATCTGAATGGCAGCGTGTTCAGGATGGCGCGCTGGGTGGATCTAGGTTTCAACGTGTTGGCGGTCGATTACCGCGGCTTCGGCAAGAGCACCGAGCTGCTTCCGTCCGAAGAAACCGCTTACGCCGACGCGCGCGTTGCACTCGACGAATTGAAACGCCGCGAGCCCGATCCTACACGCCGCTTCATCTATGGCCACAGCCTTGGCGGCGCATTGGCGATCGATCTGGCGGCAGGCCCGCTGAAGGAATCGGAGAACGAGGTCGGCGGCATCATCATCGAATCCACCTTTACGTCGATTCCTGCTGTCGTGCGTGCGATGAAATATGGCTGGGTGCCGGGTATCGAACTCGCGGTGACCCAGCCGTTTGATTCGGCGACCAAGATCGGCAAGGTCGAGACACCGTTGTTGATCATTCATGGCACCTCCGATGGCATCGTGCCGCATGCGATGGCCGACGAGCTTTTCGCCGCAGCGGCAAGCAAGGTGAAGAAGGTCATCAAGATCGACGGCGGCACGCACTCAGGCGCAAGCCGCACCGGTGGCACCACCTATCGCGATGCGGTACTCGACTTCGTGCGGAAAAGCTCGCAGCAGAGCGCAGCCGCGATCAAAGGCTAGCGGTCGACGCTCTCTAGTGTCGGCGTGGTCGCTCTTTCAGGTTCGTGATCTGGCCGATTTTCCACGGCCGCATACCCAGCACGATGCCGATCGACTGCCGCTGATCAGGCGGTAACGTGCTGTCGAGTTCCGCCAATTCGTTGAACTCCGCAGCCAACCTGTCGAGCTTGCGGTGAACCACCGCGAACGATGCTGGCGAAACATCACGGAATTCGAAACGAAAATTGCCGCCGTAGCGATCGAACTCGACCGCCAGAAATTCAGCCATCGTCCGTTGACCGTGCTTGGCGCGGATCGCACCGCTCGGCCGCAAACGCAGATGCCGCCCAACGCGGACCTTTACCTTGTTCGACGGTAGAAGTTCGATCAGCTGCAATCGATCGAGCTTCACCAGTAACTTCGTCAGCTCGGGTTCTGTCAGCTCGTAGCGCGCCAGGATCTGCGCCGGCTGCCAGTCGTTGAACAGCAAATAGAACACTCCCATCAGGCGCGGCTCCGCGGCCAGGGCATGCTCCTGCGTCTCGGTCATTTCTTCCGGCGCGTCGCCGGCGCCGCGCGCAAGCTTTGCGAGCTCGAAAAAGTCGAGCTCGAGCGCCGCCAGTACCTGTTCGAGCCGATTCAATGTAAATGTTCGCTGAGAGAAAAGCCGCTTCACGCTGGCCTCGGACATTCCGATGCGGCGGGCCAGCTCCGCGTAGGTGATGTGCCGGCTCTTCAACACCCGCTTTAGCGAATCGATCAGTTGTTCGGTACTCATTCGTGCGCCCCCGTAGTGCCCGCAGTATCGATACTTGATACGTTATCAGCGAAGTGTAGGGCTGTGCCTGCTCCTCGTCGATTCTGTGCACGCCGCGATGTCGCGGTATGCCCTAGAGGATGTATGAGTAGTTTGATCATGCAAGCAGGCGTCACTGTATTGCTGGCTGACTTCGTGTCAGGCGTGGTGCACTGGGTTGAAGACGCGTACGCGCGGCCCGGAGCGCCGCTGATCGGCTCATTGGCAGAGGACAACCTGCGCCACCACTGGCGGCCGCGCGAATTTCTGCGCAAGACCTGGCTCGCCAGTTCGTGGGACTTGTTGCTTGCCGGCGCGATACTGATTGCAGCCGCGCTCTATATGGGCTGGCTTAGCTGGCATGTGGTGCTGTTCGCCCTACTGGTGATCAATGCAAACCAGATCCACAAGTGGGCACACATGAACAGTGCCGAAGTGCCGACTACCGTGCGTTGGTTGCAGAAGCTGCATGTTCTGCAAACGCCGCGTCACCACGGCAAGCACCACGCAGGATCGCGCACGACGCATTACTGCGTGATTACCAACTTCCTTAACCCGCTGCTCGAGGAGGTGATGTTCTGGTCGCGTGTCGAACGCGTGATCGAACGCATCACCGGCGTCAAGCGCCGCAGTGAAGCCGAAGAGTTGAAGCTGCTCGGCCTGTCAGCGGCTTGATATACGCCGCGTAAGCTTAGGTTGCCGCGCCGGGCGAAAGCTCGGCGCGGCGCAGCCGCAACGAATTGCCAATCACCGATACCGACGACAACGCCATCGCCGCCGAAGCGATGATCGGACTGAGCAGCCAACCGGTCAGCGGATAAAGAACTCCCGCGGCTATCGGTACGCCGGCAGCGTTGTAAACGAACGCGAAGAACAAGTTTTGCCGGATGTTGCGCATCACCGCGCGCGACAGCAGGCGCGCACGCACAATGCCGTTCAAATCGCCCTTGACCAGCACGATGCGCGCCGATTGCATCGCGATGTCGGTGCCGTGCCCCTTTCCCATTGCGATGCCGACATTGGCGGCTGCCAAGGCGGGGGCATCGTTGATTCCGTCTCCCGCCATCGCGACGATCCTGCCTTGTGCCTGCAGTTCCTTGATCAATGCATTCTTGTCGGCCGGCAGCACTTCGGCACGGAAATCGGCAATGCCGAGCTTCGCCGCCACTGAGGCGGCGGTCGCCGCGCCGTCACCCGTAGCCATAACGACCCGCACGCCGGCAGCGTTTAGCGCAGCAATTGCCGCCGCGTGGTCGGCTTGATCGGATCGGCAATCGCGAGCAGTCCGAGCAATCGGTTTTCAACACCGACGAACACGACCGTGTTGCCTTCGCTGCGAAGCCGATCCGCCTCAGCGCTGAGTGCGGCCAGATCGATGCCCGCTTCGCTCAAGAAGCGCGCGCTGCCAAGGCGCAGGCGGCCGGCGGGCGCCGTGCCCTGAACGCCGCGGCCAGTGATCGATTCGAACTCGTTGACCGCGATCGGTTCCACGTCACGCTCGGTCGCGGCCGCGAGAATCGCCTGCGCGAGTGGATGCTCGCTCGACACCTCCAGACCTGCGGCCGCTGCGAGCACTTCGCTCTCGCTGACGCCTGCAGCCGCAGTGACTCCCGACTACGCGCGGCTTGCCTTCGGTCAGCGTGCCGGTCTTGTCGACCACTAGCGTATCGACCTTCTCCATTAGTTCGAGCGCTTCCGCATCACGTATCAGCACTCCCATCTGCGCGCCGCGACCGACGCCGACCATGATCGACATCGGCGTCGCCAACCCAAGCGCGCACGGGCACGCGATGATCAGCACGCTAACCGCAACGACCAATGCGTTGACGTAACGAGGCTCGGGGCCGACGGCAATCCAGACAACGGCGGCAATCATCGCGATCAGTACCACGGTCGGCACGAACCAGCTGGCGACGATATCCGCGAGTCTCTGGATCGGCGCGCGCGTGCGCCCCGCTTCTGCCACCATCTGAACGATCTGCGCCAGCAATGTATCGGCGCCGACGCGCTCGGCACGCATCACGAAGCTGCCGGTCTGGTTAACCGTGGCGCCCGTCACCTTTGCGCCCGCTTCCTTGGTTACCGGCAACGGCTCGCCGGTCATCATCGATTCGTCGACGTTCGAGCGGCCTTCGAGCACGACGCCGTCGACCGGCACCTTCTCGCCCGGCCGCACGCGCAACCGATCACCGACATGCACTTGGTCAAGCGCGACTTCGCGCTCCTGACCGTCGGCTTCGATACGCAACGCTGTGGGAGGAGCGAGTTGCAGCAGCGCGCGCACCGCTGACGACGTTTGCGATCGCGCGCGCAGCTCGAGCACCTGTCCCAGGATCACCAAGCGTCGTGATGATCGCAGCCGCTTCGAAGTACAGCGGTGACAGCGCCATTCATCGTGAATGCAGCGGGCAGCGTCTGCGGAAACAGCAGCGCGAACACACTGAAGCCATAGGCCGCGGCGACGCCGAGCGCGATCAACGTGAACATGTTCGGCGCAGCGATGGACGATCGATTGCCAGCCGAGCTTGAAGAAAAATGCTCCGCACCACAGCACCACCGGCGTCGCCAGCAAGAACTGCGACCAGCCGAACCACGGCCCCATCACGTTGATCAATCGCTGATGCAGCGCCGGCGCAAACTCGGTCATCGCCATCAGCGCGATCGGCAGCGACAACGCCGCAGCGATCCACAAGCGGCGCGTCATCAATCGCAATTCGGTGTTGTCTTCCGCGACCGAAGCATCGGCCGGCTCGAGCGACATGCCGCAGATCGGGCAGTTGCCGGGACCGACCTGCCGAATCTGCGGATGCATGGGGCACGTGTAGATCACATCGGGCCGCTCGGATACCGCCCTTGGTGCCGGCGGCGGATCAAGATATTTTTTTGGATCCGCGGAGAACTTAGCCGCGCAGCCCGCGCTGCAGAAGAAGTATTCGCTGCCGGCGTGCGAAACGTGATGTTTTGATTGCCGCGTGACCTTCATGCCGCACACTGGATCGATCAGTGTCTCTTTAGCCTGCGCAGCCACTCCCTGCGAGTCGTGACTGGAACATGTCTTCATCGTCAGCGTCGCACTTTTACGATGTCTAGCAGCATTGGTCCGCGTTACTTGACAATTTCGATCGCTGTAACCATAGGCACTCCACCCACGGCTTCAACTCTGAACTTCACCTTGTCTCCCACCTTTACTTTGTCGAGCAAGGCCGGCTCCCTAACGCTAAATACCATCGTCATTGCTGGCATGTCGAACTTCCTGATTTCGGAGTGACGCAACATGATGTTGCGGGCTGTCTTGTCTATCTGCTGCACTTCACCTTCGACCATATCCGTGGCAGCATGAGCATGGCCGTGCGACGGAGCCTGCTGAGCGTTAACGACGCAGCTCACGCACCAGACGGCAATAGCGAGATACTTCATGACGATGCTTGTCCTCACTTTGCGGCTTCGATCTCAGTCACCGTAAACGCTCCAGCGGAGCCTTCAGCGCGAAACTTCACTTTGTCGCCGGCTTTCACCTTATCGAGCATGGCGGGATCCTTGACCCGAAACACCATCGTCATTGCCGGCATATCGAGCTTCTTGATTTCGCCGTGACGCAGCGTGAGCTTGCCGGCGTCCTTGTCGACCTTTCGCACTTCGCCGTCGATGAGGCCGGTGGCCTGCTCCGCCGGCCCTGAGCTGTTAGGGCTTTGTGCATACGACAGCGATGCGATTGTCACCATCAAAGCCGTCAGACAGTCCGTGAGTCGATTCCGAGCTTGACTCATCTGCTCACCTCGATTTTGCCGATCATGCCCGCCTGATAGTGGCCGGCAATTAGGCACGCAAAGTCGAACGAGCCGGCACGGTTGAAGTTCCACACGATCTCACCAGTCTGCCCGGGCGCAACGTGCGCCATGTACGGCTCGTCATGTTCCATATTCGGAAACTTGACCATTAGCGCGGCGTGTTCGTCGAGCTCTTTCTTCGTTCCAATCACAAACTCATGCAGCAGCTTGCCGTTGTTCCTCAACACAAATCGCACGGTTTCGCCGCGCTTGACGTCGATGCGTGCCGGTGTGAATCTCATGTCGTCGCTCATGCCCACGTCGATCGTGCGCTTAACGGCGTTAGGGGTGCCCGCGACGCCCCACGCCTTCTGTTCCTTAACGGCGACTTGTTTCTTGCCCGCACGCGCATCCTCACTGTGCGCAATGGCGACACTGCTGCTGAACGCGAGCAGCAGGATCGCTGATCGCTTCGCAATTTGCATCACAACGCGTTTCATGTTCGTGTCCTCCATTCAATGTGTCCCGTGAATGGCCGGTTTACGCACCTTGACCTCAGCATCGGGTACCGCTTTGCGCTGGCTCGGCATCGAAGGCCCGCCTTCCGATTTCAATCGCGCGGGCTCCGACAGCGCGCCCGTCCATTCGTACGCCTGCGTGCCGTGAGGCTGTCTGTACCAACCAGGATCGGCGTAATCGCCCGGCTTTTGCTCGCGTCGCACTTTCACGACGGTGAACATGCCGCCCATCTCGACCGGTCCATACGGCCCTGCGCCGCTCATCATCGGAATCGTGTTATCCGGCAGCGGCATTTCCATTTCGGCCATGTCGGCCATGCCACGCTCGCCCATCACCATGTAGTCGGGAATCAGATTCGTGATCTGCCGTGCGACACCGCGGTGGTCGACGCCGATCATCGTCGGCACGTCATGCCCCATCGCGTTCATCGTGTGGTGCGATTTGTGGCAGTGGAACGCCCAGTCGCCCTCTTCGTCGGCAAGAAATTCGATCTGTCGCATCTGGCCCACCGCAACGTTGGTCGTAACTTCGTACCAGCGCGTGCTCTTCGGCGTCGGCCCACCGTCGGTGCCCGTAATCAGGAACTCATGGCCATGCAGATGAATCGGGTGACTCGTCATCGTCAAATTGCCGATGCGGATGCGCACTTTGTCGTTCTTGCGCACCCTCATCGAATCGATGCCTGGAAAAACCCGGCTATTGAAGCTGAATAGGTTGAAGTCCAGCATCGTCATGATCTTCGGCGTCGCGCTGCCCGGCTCGATGTCGTAGTTGTTCAGCAGGAACACGAAGTCGCGGTCGACTTCATCGATCAGCGGATGTTTGTTGCGAGGGTGCGTGACCCAGAAACCCATCATGCCCATCGCCATCTGCACCATCTCGTCAGCGTGCGGGTGGTACATGAACGTGCCGGGACGGCGCGCGACAAATTCGTAAACGTAGGTCTTGCCTGGTTCAATCTGTTTCTGGTTCAACCCGCCAACCCCGTCCATGCCGTTTGGAATACGTTGACCGTGCCAGTGGATAGTTGTGTGCTCGGGCAGCTTGTTGGTGACGAAAATGCGCACGCGATCGCCTTCGACGACTTCGATCGTGGGGCCCGGCGACTGCCCGTTGTAGCCCCATAGATGCGCCTTCATTCCGGGCGCCATCTCACGCACCACCGGCTCGGCGACCAAATGAAATTCCTTGACGCCGTTGTTCATGCGCCATGGAAGCGTCCAGCCGTTCAGCGTGACGACCGGGTTGTAGGACCGGCCGGTGATGGGCACCAGCGGCGGCATCGTGTCGGGCTTGGTCTGGATCATCGGCTCGGGCAACGCCGCCAGTGCGACCTTGCTGACCGAAGCAGCTGCAGCGACGGCGGTGATTGCAGCGCTGCGACCGAAAAAATTTCGTCGTGAAAGCATTGTCTGTTTCCTGATTAATGAGCAGGCGCGGTGGCGCGTGCGGACGGCGTCGCTTCCATTGCGATGGCGCTGATCGGTTTGCCGATCAACGCGCCCTGCAACGCTGCATCGGCCAGCCAGAAATCCCGGTGCGCTTCGACTGGCCTGCACGACGCTGCCGATCTGCTCGCGCGCATCGGCGAGCAGCTCGAACACGCCGATCAGCATGCCGTTGTAGCGCAGCACGTTTTCATCGGCGATCGCCTTGCGCAGCGGCACGATCTCGTCGCGATAGTGCCGAGCGATGTCGTACGCGGTGCGATAAGCGCCGTAGCTCTGTCGCACTTCTGAACTCGCGCTGACTGCCAGTTGCGCAGTGCGGTTCAGTCGCGCCATGTAGCGCGCTTGCGCACCTGTGCGCAGCGCGTCACCGAAATCAAAAATCGGCAATGGAATTTCGAGCTCGTAACCCTTTTGCGGTGGCCTGCCGGTTTCGCTGTTGCGCACGGCCGCGATTTCGAAGCCGTTGACAACGCTGGTGATTTGCGTGAGCCCCTGTTCGCGTGCCGAAAACTCGAGCTCCGCGCGCGCCATTGAAACATCTAGCCGCTGATCGATCGCGCTTTGCAAAGCAGTGGCTTCATCGACCGGCACCTTCGGCAGATCGGGCAGCCGCTCGGGCAACTGCAACGTGCGCGCTTGTGCGTCGTTCAAGCCGAGTGCGCGAATCATTGCTTCGCGCGCGCCAAGCGCCGTCTGCCGTGCGCGTGCAAGTTGCGCCACTGCGTCGGCTGCAAAGGCCTGCTCGCGGGCGCGCTGCAACTTGCTGAAATTGCCGACCTGCTGCATACGTCGCGCCAGTTCAGCGCTGGCATCGGCGGCACGCTTGACCTGTTCCGAGTACTGCAGTGATTGTTGTGCAGCGACCGCCCGCACCCACGATTGCCGCGCGTCAAGCGCCGTTTGCACGACGTCGCCAGTCAACTTGAGGCGAGTTTGCTGCTGCTCGAAGCCGGCGGCGCGCAGTCGCGCGGGAAGCAAAAATAAGTCGAGTACCGAGATCGCCAGCATGCGGTTGATCTCGAGCTCGCGCATGCCGCCTTCGTTGCGAACCAGGCGCTCGAAGGTAAAGACCGGATTCGGCAGTCGCGCCGATTGCGCAGCACTCGCCGACGACGACGCGCCTTCAAATAACATGGCTTGCAAGGATGGGCTGTAGGCCAGTGCTATGCGCACTGCATCATCGGCCGACAACGGCTTCTGCAGCAGCGCATCGACCTCGGCTTGCGCCTCGTGGCGTGCCTCGTCGGTGTCAAGCCAGCGCACTTCTGCGCCGAGCCGCTCGCGTGTGAACTGCTGTGCGCTGTCGAAGTTCTCGCGCACTGCAGTGCCGGCGCATCCGCCGAGCACCATCGCGGCGGTAATGGCGGCGATCATCTGCTGCCGTGGGTGCCCGCTCATTTCGATTCCTTTGATGCGTTGTGCGAACCGTCACGCTGTGCAGCACCCGACTCACTCGACGGTTCTTTGGCGGAATCCTTGGTCGCAGGCGTCGTACGCGCCGTGCCTTCGCTGCCGGCCGATTGCCCGCCCTGGCTCTCGCGTAAGTAGGCGCGCCAGCCGCCGATGCGGCGGACCTCGTCATTGGCGTCCTTCCACGAAACGACTTTCTCGTCGGCAAAAGGTCGATAGCCGGACCATGCCGATCGGTAAGCGCTCGACGGTGCTGCGTCCTGGCGAGTCGGTCGAGCAGCCGGGGGCAGTGTCTGCTGCGCGAAGGCCGTCGCAGCGAGTGCTGCGCACGCCATCGCAATACAGCGAAAAACAAAATGAGGCATGAAATCCTCGCTTGAACACGTTGAGTACGCCGCCGGCAAGACGGGTCGAAACGGTCAGGCGACGTTCGAACGCGCGGTCAACAGCGCGAAGCGTGTCGCTACGCGAGGATGTTGCGAGGCGGTCGTTCAGGACCGCCGGTGATCATGATGACTGGCAGATAGACAAAGCGCCCGAGCGGTGCGGCCGCTGGCAGTGTGAGCGTCGTATCCGTCCTGCTGACGGGAAGCCCCGTTCCAACACCACACGTGCTGCATTCGCATTCGGTTGCCGCGCCGGTATCGGAATCTGTGGCTGCAGAAGCTGTGTCTGCATCGTGGACGTGCGTCGTCGCGTGATCAGTGTGCCCGTCATGGTGATGCAAGGTGTTCGCGATGATGACCAAGGGCACAGCCGGACTGCATCGCGGCCGCGAAACCCTGGAAAGGGATCGTCAGCATCAACAGCAACACGACTGCAATCGTTGACTTGCGCATGGCGATAGCTTAGTCATTTTTCCGACCGTTTGGTTTCGCCTATGCGCCACTATCATGAGGCAAATGCTGGCTGCGCCCGCCTTTCTCGCAGCATCGAGTAAACGATCGCGATCGCCGCGCATGCCACCAGATGCTTCAGCGTGTGACCGCTGATCCATCCTCCAAGCAACGCATACACCTGATGGTCGAGCCGCTCGAAGATCATGGCAATCACATACAGACCCGCGGCCGCGTAGACGCGATTTGCATGCGTGTAACTAGAGGGTATGAACACCGTCGCGATCAGCGCGGCGGCGATGAAGCCCACCTGCATCACCAAGTACGGCATCAGGTTTCCAGAGATGTGCCAATAGAGCACGGTGCCGGCACCGACAGCCGCGAACGCAAGCAACCACTGCGAAATCCGCTGCGGCGCGCGATCCATCAAGGTGCCGGCGACCAGTCCCGCGAAACCGAACGCCATCGGCAAGCGATCCCACAGCAGCGTCGCGTCGTTCGGTTGAGCGTGATACCAGGCCGAGCCGAACGCCGTCAGTCCAACCCCGGCGAACAGCAGCGCGTACGGCCATGCCGCTCTCTGATCGAAAAATGCGGCAGGGTTCTTCGTGCGCCAGCTATTCAATACAAAGTAAAGCCCGAGTGCACCGATCGCGAGGAACGGCACGTTCGACAGCACGTCGGCTGCATGCGGCAGGCCAAGCCAGACGCGCTGGTCCGCGTAGTCGTGAAACGACTGCGGCTGCGCGAACGGCGGCAGTAACCAGGCCGCGAGCCACGGCGCAAGCAAAGCGCAAGCCGCGAGCAGGTGGACGCGCGACGACGATGGCTGCCGGAGATTTGAAGGAGTCGCGATATCAGAGGCGTTCATGCCGGTCCTCGTGTGAACGATCGACTCACCATACGTCTGCTCCGCTACGAGCTGGCAAGACACTTACAAAGTCGCGAATTGCGAGACCAGCAGTGCGTTTCCGCGAGGTTCAGCCGGGTCTCAAGCCAGATGTCGCAGCTCACGTAACGCGACCGACAACATCGCCAAGTCAGCCGACTTCGTATCGGCAAGTTCAGTCAACATCCGCTGAGCACGCTCGACCGCGGGACGTTGCGCCACTTCCCATGCGCTTTGCCCGCCGGCCTGCAACGCATCGGCGGTGAGCTCTCGCTGCAGCGCCGCCAGGTCGTCGGCCAACGCGCTCTTGGCCATGCTCTGCCAGTAGCCTTCCGACGATAGCGCGGAGACTTGCGTACGCAGACGTGCGAGCCCGAGTACCTCTCCGATCGAAAAATACGTATTGGCCACCACGGGCAGCGGCTGCTTCGAGGACTCCGAGACCTCGGCGATATCGAGCGCTGCATACGACGTATCCGATGCCGCCACCGCGAACGCGAGCGGCGGCGGAACACCTTTAGCCACCAACGCCGCCTCGTGTTGCGCGATCGCTGCCCGCCACGGAGTGCTGTCCGGCGCCGCAGCAATGAACTGCAGCAGTGCGGCTGCCGCCGGCGCAAACCGCTCGATCGTTCCAATCATCGGCTCGGCAAGCCGGCGCGAACGCAGGAACCAGTTGGTCGCGCGCACAATGCGGCGCCCAAGCTCGATCACCATCTGCGATTGCAGCTCATCGGGCACCACATTGTCTAGCGCCTCGATTGCTTGCCAGACCGGCACCAGCCCGAATGTTTCGCGTGTCAGCAGATAGGCGCGAACGACTTGAGCGGGCGTGGCGCCGGCCGTTTCCATCCGCCGATGCACGAAGGTCGAGCCGACGCGATTGACCATGCTGTTTAGCACATGAGTCGCGACGATCTCGCGCTTCAACGGATGGCGCTCGATATACGAACCGAACTTTTCCTTCAGCGCCGATGGAAAGTAACGCGCGAGCGCAGTACCGACCCACGGATCTTCGGGCAGATTGGACGCGAGCAACTCGTCGTACAACCACATCTTCGCGTACGCGAGCAACACCGCGCGCTCCGGACTTGTGAGCGGAATGCCCTTAGTGCGGCGCTCGTCGATTTCGTCGTCACTCGGTAGAAACTCGATCGCGCGACTCAGCGCACCCCGTTTTTCGAGAAAACGAATGAAGCGCTGCTGGTGGTCGAGCAGCAGCGTTCCCATGCGGCCGGAGACCGACAACGACTGGCCCTGAAAGTAGTTGTCGCGCAAAACCAGCGCAGCGACATCGTCGGTCATGCTGACCAGTTGCGCGTTGCGTTGTTTCTCGGTCAGTTCTCCGTCAGCAATCGGCAGCGACAGCAAGATCTTGATGTTGACCTCGTGATCCGATGTATCGACACCCGCCGAGTTATCGATCGCGTCGGTGTACAGCTTGACGCCGTTGAGCGCAGCCTCGATCCGACCGAGCTGCGTCAATCCGAGGTTGCCTCCTTCGCCAATGACCTTGCAGCGCAGCTCCGCGCCGTTAACGCGCAACACATCATTGGCGCGATCGCCGACGTCGGCGTGTGATTCACTGGTCGCTTTGACGTAGGTACCAATACCGCCGTTGTACAAAAGGTCCACCGGAGCTTTCAAAATCGCCGATATCAACTCCGCCGGCGTTAACTTGGTCGCTGCAATGCCGAGCGCCGCCCGCACCTGCAGAGAAATCGGAATCGATTTCTCAGAGCGCGCCCAGATGCCACCACCGGGCGAAATCAACTTCTGGTTGTAATCGGCCCATGACGAGCGCGGCAGCGCATACAAACGCTCGCGCTCGGCAAAGCTCGCCGCAACATCCGGGGCGGGATCGATAAACACGTGCCGATGATCGAACGCCGCGAGCAAACGGATGTGACGCGACAGCAGCATGCCGTTGCCGAATACATCGCCGGACATGTCGCCGATGCCCGCGCACGTGAACTCGGTCGTCTGCGTATTGATGCCGAGCTCGCGAAAGTGGCGCTTGACACTCTCCCACGCGCCACGCGCGGTAATTCCCATTTCCTTGTGGTCGTAGCCAGCGCTGCCGCCGGAGGCAAATGCGTCGCCGAGCCAGAATCCGTATTCGGCGCTGACCGCATTGGCGTAATCGGAAAAGGTCGCGGTGCCCTTATCGGCCGCAACGACAAGATACGGATCGTCAGCGTCGTGCCGCACAACCTGCGGCGGCGGCACGATTGCAGTACCAACACGGTTGTCGGTCAGGTCCAGCAATCCGCGTAGGTAGTCGCGATAGCAGTCGACGCCTTCTTTTAAATAGGCCTCGCGATCCGTCATCGGTGGCGCTTTCTTCAACACGAAACCGCCTTTGCTGCCGACCGGCACGATGACGGTGTTCTTCACCATCTGAGCCTTCACGAGCCCCAGCACTTCGGTGCGAAAGTCTTCGGGCCGATCGGACCAGCGCAGGCCGCCCCGCGCGACCTTGCCACCGCGCAAGTGAACGCCTTCGAAGCGCGTCGAGTAAACGAAGATCTCGAACAACGGACGGGGTTCGGGCAGCCCGGGTATCTGCGCCGAATCAAACTTGAACGACAAAAATGGGCGTCGCGACCCGGCTGCACCGCTCGTACCGACACCGGTGCGCCAGTAATTGGTGCGCAATGTTGCGCCGATCAGCGCCAAGTACTGGCGAAGTACTCTGTCTTCGGAAAGATTCGACACCTTGTCGAGCGCTTGCTCGATCGCGTTCACTTGGCTCGCCGCGGCAACCTTTATCGGCGCGCGCAGGATCAAAGCGCAGTTTGAACAGACCGACCAGCATGCGTGCGATACGCGGGTGGGTCGCAAGCGTTGTTTCGATAAACGTTTGCGACAGCGCAAACCCAGTTTGCCGCATGAACTTCGCATAAGCACGGAGCACGACGATTTCGTCGGCCGACAGCTCGGCGCGCAACACCAGGCGGTTGAAGTCGTCGTTTTCGACGGCGCCTTCGAATACGCGCGCAAACGACTCTTCGAACAGCGGTGCGATCGCCTCGGCGTCGACATCGTCGGCCCCAGACAATTGCAATGAGAAATCGTGAACCCACAGCGGCCCGCCGTCCTCTGGAGTCAACTGATAGCCGCGCTCCGACAGCACGCGCACGCCCATACGCTCGAGCATCGGCAACGAATCCGACAGAGCGATCGACGCGCCACTCCGATACAGCTTGAACCCCAAGCGACCCGGAGGCCCTTCGAGCGGCCGATACAAGTTGAGCGCCAGACCGCCTTTGGCCTCGTGGTCCAGGGTGCTGAGACGGCGGATATCAGCGACTGCCTGTCGCGGCAACACCGCTTCCTCATACGCTGTGGGAAACGCCGAGCCGAAGCGCTTGTACAGCGGCGCCGCTCGCGCTTCACCCTCTTCATCATTCAGCGCCTGCCGTAGATCATCTTCCCAGCGGCGCGCCGCGTCAGCCAGTTGCGCCTCGATCGCGCGGCGATCGACCTGGCGCACTTTGCCCGGCGTCGTCCGCACAGTGATATGGATGCGCGCGAGCACGGCGTCGGTCAGCAACACGTCAAAATCGGCCGTCGAGCCGTCGAATGCTTCGATCAGTATGGTTTGGAAGCGCCGGCGCAGCTCGGTCGTGTAGTTCTCGCGCGGAACGAAGATCAAGCACGACACGAAGCGCTCGAATGGGTCGCGCCGGATAAACAAGCGAAAGCGCTGACGCTCGCCGAGCTGAACGATGCCGGTGGCGATCTCGAACAACTCGTCAGTCGTGATCTGAAATAGCTCGTCGCGCGGATAGGTTTCGAGCACGTGCGCCATCGCCTTGCCGAGATGACTACCCGGCGCAAGACCGGAGCGCGCTGCGACTTCCTTGACCTTGCCGCGTATCAAAGGCACTTCAGCGACGCGTGCGTTGTACGCAGTGGAGGTGAACAACCCCACGAAGCGATGCTCGCCAATAACAACGCCGTCCTTGTAGCGCTTGACTCCGATGTAGTCGATGTACCCAGGGCGATGCACCGTCGAGCGCGTATTTGCCTTCGTCACGAACATCATCGGCGACAACGCGTGCGCGACTGCGCGCGCTTCCGGTGGCAGCACTGCGAAGCTGCCGGAAAGTGCTGTTTCAGATTCGGACTCGCGCAGGACGCCAAGGCCGCTACCCGGCACCAGCCGCAGGGCGTCCTCGCCATCCACGGTTGCCAGGTCATGGCGCCGATACCCGAGCAGCAGAAAGTGATCTTCGGTCAACCATTGCAGGAATGCGCGGTCCTCTGCGATTTCTTCGCTCGCGATCGGCGGCGGCTTCCGATCGATGTCTTTAATGACAGACCGCAACTGCGCAATCATCGCTTTCCAGTCGGTCACGCTCGCGCGCACGTCACGCAGCACGCGCTCGATGCCTGCGGCTAGCTCAGCACGTGCCTCCGGGTCGGCCAGGCGGTCAACTTCGATGTGCATGAACGACTCGCGTGGCCAATCGGGCTTGTTCTCACGAGTGTCGATGCTCTTCAGCGCGCCGCTCTTATCGCGCTCGACCGCAAAGATCGGGTGCACCACCAAGTGCAGCGTGAGCGCCTGCCGGCTGACCTCCATCGAGGCCGTGTCGACCAAGAAAGGCATGTCGTCATTGACGACCTCGACGACGGTGTGGCGCGATTCCCAGCCGTGTTCGCCGGCGGTTGGATTGAAAACGCGAACCTTGGCTAAGCCACCCTCGCGTGCGCGCGCAAACTGCCAATGTGACAGCAGTGCGCCGTACAGATCTTCGACTTCACGTGCGGCGATGTCTTCGGGGTCGACGCGCTCAAAGTAGCCACGTGCGAATGTCGTCAGCGACGCGCGCTCGCCTTTCTGAATGCGCGCGTTGATCAGTGCAACGACGGCGTCGATGCGCGCTTTCTTGTTCAGTTCCGGCCCGGCTTCCGGCGACGACATGCCTGTCTCTCCAGCTCGCTTTTTTCAACAGTATGCCCTTCTTGGGTGACCGATAATTGTGGGCAATGTTTCCCGCGCTCGGACCACGGCTGGCTTTTGTTGATGTCGAAACGACCGGCGGGAGCCCCGCGCGCGAGCATGTGACCGAAGTGGGCATCGTGCGCGTCGACTTTGACGGCGACGATGTACGCGTCGACGAATGGTCGACGCTGGTCAATCCGGGGGTGCCGATTCCGGCCGAGATCCAGTGGCTCACCGGTATTACCAACGAGATGGTGCGCGCGGCACCGCCGTTCGCAGAAATCGCGCAACTAGTGTTTGATCGGCTCGAAGGCGCAATCTTTGTCGCGCACAACGCGCGTTTCGATTACGGCTTCCTGCGCGCCGAATTTCGTCGCGCCGGCCTGGCGTTCAACGCCAAGACCCTATGCACCGTGCGGCTCAGTCGCTATCTGTACCCGGATCGGTCGCCGCACACCCTCGACGCGATCATCGCGCGCTTCAACCTCGACGGCGAGCCAAGGCACCGTGCGCTCGGCGATGCGCGCGTGCTATGGCGATTACTGCAACGCCTTTCAACCCGGCATCCGCCCGCAGAGATCGAATTCGCGGTGCACGCTTTATTGCGTCGGCCGGCGTTGCCGCCGAACTTGCCGCCGGATGCGATCGACGCTCTGCCGCACGCTCCGGGTGTTTATCTGTTCTATGGCTTGAACGAGCATCCGATCTACATCGGCAAGAGCATCGACTTGCGCGCACGCGTCGCTGGGCACTTCAACTCCGAATATCGCGCACCACGCGAGCAGCGGCTATCGCAGGAAATTCATCGGCTGGAATGGGAAGAAACGGCAGGCGAATTCGGCGCGCTGTTGCGCGAATCCGAGTTGATCAAGACTCAGCTGCCGGCACACAACGTGGCTTCGCGGCGAAAGCTGAATCAGGTCTTTCTAGGCTTTGATGACGAGGGCCGCATTCAACTGACGCGCGCAAGCGAGTTCGAGTTTGCGCAGCTCGGCCGCTGCTACGGTCCGTTCGGGTCGCGCGCATCGGTACGGCGCTGGATGACTCAGCTCGCCGCCGAGCATCGCATTTGCCTGAAAGCGATCGGGCTCGAAGGGCGCCGCACAGCGGCGAGCGACGGCGCGCCTTGCTTCAACTATCAGCTGCGGCGCTGCAATGGCGCGTGCGTCGGTCTAGAGGCTCGCGATGAACACACTGCTCGCGTTAAAGAACTGCTGCAGTCGTGGCTATTGCCTCACTGGCCGCATGCGAATGCGATCGCGCTCGTCGAGCGAAACGCAGAGCGCTTTCAAGAACATTGGCACGTGTTCGACCAATGGTGTTGGCTCGGCACGGTCAAGTCATTGAACGCCGCGTTCGATCTCGCGTGCAGCGCACCGCGCGTGTTCGAAGCCGATTCCGCACGGTTGGCCGTGCAGGCGTTGTCCGCTCGCTCGCCGTGGTCGCTCGCGACGATCGAACTCGCGTCTAACGCGTCCCCGCTGGCAACAACGCTTCCGCTGGCGGTTGCACTTGTGGATAGCGCTCGCGAAAACGTTTCAGCTCCGCATCCGCCTCATCGTGACGGCCTTCACGCCGTAACTTGATGATGCGCTCGAGCCACATCGCGGCCGACTCCTCAACCTGCTTGCGCTCGCTCTGCGCGGCTGACAACGGCGCCGTCGCGGCGGGCTTCGCTGCATCGCGTCGTGCGCCGCTGCTGGCTTGATCCATGGGGGTGCTGGCGCGGCGGCGCCTGCGACGGCGCCCTGCTCGGCCCGCAGTTTCGGGCTCGCCGCTGGCTCGGGTGCCGGCACCGCAGGTGATGCAGCGGGCACGTTCTGCCGCGCCCTGTCTTCTTCTTTGGCACCCATGGTGGCGGGTGCTTCGGTGACCACCGGAGGGCTCACTTCGCGCGGCGCTTGTGCGACCCCCTCCGAATCTTTCTTCAGGCGGCCGAGTGAACGCTCTTGTGTTTGTGCGAGCGGGCGCTCGACTGCTTGTGCATCCTTTGTGTCGCTGTTGCTGATCGACTTTTCGACCATCGGGGCCGCCGGTGCACGAGCGGCGGCTTGTGCCGCGGGCTGGCTCTCAAGTGCCGATTGATCCTTAGCTGAGCGCTGGGCAGGCGCCTTCTCTGCCATTGGAGCCGCCGGTGGAGCGGCGGCGGGCGGCGCGACGTTGTCGGCACCGCTGCGGACGGGCGAGGGGGTAGGCCCCTCAGTGAACTGCGGCATCTCCTCGTTCGTGCGGATCGCCAGCATCACAGCGAGCGTTGACAGCATCACCGCCGCAGCGGCAGCGAGCGGCCAACGCGGACGAGCGCGGTACGGCGTAGCGGCAGTCGACCGGCTTTGCTCCGACTTCACGCGCCGCAGCCGCCAATATCGACGCGCGCACGGATGCCGACGGGCGTTCGCCCAACTCGGCACTCGCTTGTCGGTAGCGATCGGTTAGCTCGCGCTGTGCACCGTTCATTGCCGAATCGTCACCGCCTTTATCGCGGTCCATAGTCACTGCCATGCCTCCATTGCCGAGCGCAGCTTGCTCATCGCATAGCGCAAGTCGGCTCTTGACCGTTTCATGCGCCGCGCCGGTGGCAGCGGCGATTTCATCGAGCGACAAGCCGCCTTCTGCTTGCAGCAGGAATGCCTCCCGCTGGGCCGGCGGCAACGCTTCCACCGCATCCAAAAACGCGCGCGCCTCGGCTCGCGCCATCACTTGATGATCCGGCCGCTGCGCATCGCTCCCCGGGATGTCGAGCACCGCCTCGTCACCGTCATTCGCGGCATCACCGGCAAAGTAAGCCAGCGATACCGCATCGTCACGCGCGCGCCAATGATCGATCATTTTGCTGCGCGCCACCGTGTACAGCCACGTGGTGAACTTGGCGCGTGGCTCAAAGCTCGCCGCGTTCCGCACCACTGCGAGCCAGGTTTCCTGCAACAGATCATCGGCCGTCGCAGCTGCAGTTCCCTGCCGCAGAAAGAAGCGATAAATGGCGCGCTCGTGCCGCTCATATAACTCGGCAAAAGCGCGCGCATCTCCCGCGGCATAGGCCGCCAGCAGATCCTCGTCGCTGCTCATCGCGCGGCATTGTGCCTCCGAACATCCGCGCCACGAACAACACTCCAGTGAACTACCAGCGGCGCGGCGGATCCGGAACAAAGCCAACAGGGCCCGGGAACGGATCCGGCGCGCGGCCGTGTCGCACTCTAGGTTGGGGAATCGCGCCCATCGCAATCAAATTGTCGCGACTGTCGTAGTGAATCGTGATCAGCTCGTCGGGAATCGACTGCGCGCGTTCGAATGCCACGTGCTGCGTCGGCGCGTATTCGCTGCGGCCGTGTCCGGTGCCTAAACGCTGCTGCTGCTGGTCTCTGCGCTCTGCACGGTCGCTCTCCGCAGTAAGCCTCATTCGAGGCGGAAGGGCTCGCCTGCCCATGCGCAGCGGCGCCTTCGGTCGCCGCGTCCATCGGCGCTTCCGACTTCGAACGCGACAGGGCGGTGACGCAGGTGCTCGGGCGGCGGCACATAACGCACCTTCTCTCGGAACACAGCGACACCGATTACACCGACGTTGTCCGGCCGGCCGGTGCGCGCCGCGTACGAATTCGGCAGCGCGGTGAATTCAAACGCGGCAACGCGCGCCAGGTTCTTGCGCCAGCCGGTGATCTGCGCGAACTGCCCACTGTTCAGCACGTATCCGGTCTGATCGTGCGCGGCGGTTTCGCCCGAAACGACGTTGACACCGTCGACGGAAATTACATTCAGCGTACGGCCGCCGCTGCGATTGGTCAGTGAGACGGCATAGCGATTCCCAGGCTTGCCGGGCACCCACCAGCGGCCGTCGTGCCAGTACATGGGCAGCGTTTCGCCGGTGACGCGATCGATCACGTTGATGTCGACCATCGAACCGATCGCGGCGGCGGGGGTGGAACAAGCACTCAAGGCCAGGACGGATGCCGCCGCGGCCAACGTTCTGATCAACATGGAAACTCTCCAAAGTCCGTAGATGGAGATACTGAAACGACCGCCCGGCGCAAAAGGGGTTAGCGGCGTTCCGGCCTCGGGCAGAATTGACCCGTGCGGTTCGAACACCTGATACAGATCAACGACCCGTTGATGCCTTTGCTCGACACCTTGACGCGCGAGCAACTGTGGCGCGGCCTGGTGTTGCGGGCAGAAGACCCGACGCAATTCGTGCTCGGGCTCGAGGTCGCCACGATTCATTCGCGACAAAACGTCGGCGACGAGGTCGAGCTGGTTCGAACGCTGGATTTCGGAACGTTCAAGGTCGAGGATCGCGTTCGCCTGCATGCCGCAGCGTCGCAGCGAAATTCACACGTGCGCCGGACCGACCTGGCCGGCCAGCCGCATGAGCATCGAAATCGAAGAGCCGCAGCCGGAGCTGCTGTTTCTGCGCTTCTTATATGAGTCCGACGAAACGTCCGGGAAAGGCGAGCTCGACGAGGTCACCACCGCGCTGCGGAGGCAGGCCTACGAGCGCGCGGACCGCGACACGGTGGCGCGCATCCGCTCACTGGCGGAAGAAGGCTGGCTGGACGACTCGGCCGCGCGCCGTCTGGCATGCATTCCAAAGCACTAGTGCTGTTCTCCGGCGGGCAGGATTCGGCCACCTGCCTGGCGTGGGCGCTGCAGCGCTACCCGCACGTCGAGACGATCGGGTTCGATTACGGTCAGCGGCACGCGGTGGAGCTGACCGTCCGCCCGCGCATCCTTGATCTGTTCCGCGAGCGCTTCCCGAATTGGGCCGAGCGCCTCGGCGATGATCACTTGGTCACGATGCGCGAGCTGGCGCAGTTGTCCGACACCGCGCTGACCCAGGCGGCCGAGATTCGAATGAGCGCCAGCGGCTTGCCCAACACGTTCGTCCCAGGGCGCAACCTGTTGTTTTTCGTCTACGCGGCCGCGGTCGCCTACCGACGAGACCTACGTGTGCTGGTCGGAGGCATGTGCGAAACCGATTACTCGGGCTACCCGGACTGCCGCGACGACACGCTCAAGGCCATGCAGGTCGCTCTGTCGCTGGGCATGGACCAGCGCTTCACGATCGAGACGCCGCTGATGTGGCTGGACAAGGCGCAGACGTGGAAGCTCGCGCACGAGTTGGGCGGTGAGCCGCTGGTGGAGCTCATCCGCGAGGAAACCCACACCTGCTACCTCGGCGATCGAGACACCCGGCATGACTGGGGTGTCGGATGTGGAACGTGCCCCGCGTGCGAGTTGCGGGCGCGCGGGGTGGCAGCGCTGGCGGAGTGACCTTGGCGCGGCCGGATGAAAACTAGCGCAGCTTCGGCAAAGTGCGCCGAACCATCCGGCGCTCAATGGTTGGCGGCGGCAGATTCTGCTCCAAGCCTTCGATCGGCTTGGCCAAGGACTCGGCGATCTTGAGGCGGGCGGCATTGAGGGCGGTTTGGCGGGCCGCCGCGCCGAGGAATTCGTCCAGATCGTCGTGCTCGCCTCGCAAGCTCATCACCATCGGGACGAAAAGGTCGACCAGGTGCGGGTCGAACTGCAGTTCGCGCAGCCGAAGAATCTCGCTGATCGCCTCATCGCTGGTAAACGCGCGGCGATATGCCTTTTCGTGCGTCAGTGCGTCGTAGGAGTCGCACAGGCAGACGATTCGAGCCGGCCAGATGGAATCGCAGAGCCAGAAATGCCTTCGGGATAGCCGTTTCCATCCCATCTTTCATGATGATGCCTGGCAATGTCGCTCGCAAGTTCGCTGTACGAGACCTTCGTTTTTGACAAGCAAATCCGCACCCGTTGCGGCGTGCGTTTGCAGAATTTGTCGCTCTCCTTCGGACAAGGGTTGAGGCTTCTGCATCAGCGAATCCGGAATGCCGACCTTGCCGATGTCGTGCAGACGCGCGGCAAGATCAATCGTTTCGCACGCATCATCCGATTGGCCGAGCGCCTTCGCTAGCAGCGAAGAAAGTTTCGCGACGCGATAGCAATGCTCGCCGGTTGGGTCGTCTCGCATCTCGGCAGTGAACGCGATCTGCTCAAGCAAGATCGCCTTGTCTTAGTGCCGGCAGTTTGCGCGGCGATCTTGTCGCTGAGTTCAGCTTCCTTGTCTGTCAAGCAGATGTTCGGGAAACTGATCTGCGCAGCTTCAATTTGCTGCAAGTGCAAGTTCCTGATGGCGAACAATGCTGTCGTGTTGCGCTTTGCGAATGTGCAGCGTCAGTTCACGGTGCAACGCCAACGCGCGCTCGGGTCGACCCGCTTTCTCGTGCGCTTGGACTAAGCGCAAGCAATGTTTCGCGCAACGAGGGCTTAACGGCTCGTGCCTTTTCAAGGGCCGCCATTCCCCGCGACAAACCGACATCGCCCAAGCCTGAGTACACCTCGACCAGCCCTTCAGAGCACGCGGCCGAAATGTCAGCGCGCACCGACTTCGCCCTGGTCGCCAACTCTTTGGCTATTTGCGCCCGCTCGGACGCTTCCGCGACTCTTCCCTAGCGCAAGCAGCAACCGCGTGTATGTTCCTTCCGCGAAAACACGCTTGCAGCATCTTCGCGGGTGTTTCAGGAGCGTGTCTGAGACCAATCGCATCTCGAATGCTGTCCAGCCCTGCTTCGTACTCCTGCATGTGCAAGCAGCAATGCGCAACGTTTGCAAGCGCTACTGCCTTCAGAGATCGCAAGTTGCGGCTGATCCTGTAGCTAAGCGAGTTGCTCGCTCACCACAGTCTCGAGCATCCGCATACAGCGCGGCTTCATAAAACGCTGTCCCGAGATTGATCCAAACAGCGACTTTGCCGATTTGATCGTCGACTCGCTTCCGCAATTTCCAGCGCTTCGGACAGTGCCGTCAGTGCATCGCCAGGATTGTTTGTGGAATAAAGAATGACCGCCTGTACTGTGAGCGCTTTCCTCGTAAGAGGCGCGCTCATCGCGTGCATCTCGCGCCAACATCACGGCCAGCGCCGCCGGTTCAACGCCACTCAAACGTGTTTTGTCCTTGGTGATAAAACTGCGAAGCGATGTCAATGAGACAATTGACTCGCCGTTTTGGATCGACACGTGAACGGAATCGAGCGCAGGCGCTTGAGCGCGTCGCTTCAGGAACAGCGACCGTTTCAGCGCGCGGCGACGCGAGGTTCGCCTTTATTTCGCGCTCTAGTACTTCTAATTCTTCGTGGGCGTGCTCAGCCATCCGCAGCTCAGCGGAACAATGGATTGCCGGAGTGTGATCGCTCGCGCATGGGTATGGCCATTGGTGAAAGCGACCAAATGCGGGCTATTTCCCAGTCTTCTCTTGCGATCCAAGCATACGCTCACGCTCGAGCAAAGACTCGGCTCACAACCGAACAATCAACTACTCGTAGAGGGATCAAATGAACAAGATCGAATCTGCCGTTGCTGAAGAAATCGTTGTTGAAACCATAGAGGAGCACGACTTTGAATTGTCTTTGGCCGAACTGGACATGGTAGGCGGTGGCGGCAGCGTTCTGTAGCGTCTGCTACTTGATGACAGCACCTTGGCTAGCAAGTACAATCCAAACTACACGCTCAGTTTTTGCTCTACGAGCTTGACCGGACGGCCCTGACGGGGCTGTCCGGTTCTTTTGTGCCTACGCCGCGCAGCTGGCTGACGCTGCTGGCAGACCTCGCCCAGCCTCACGATCCGATCCACCGCCCCGACTGTCTCCGGGCGGTGGCTGACGATCACCAGTCCGATCCCCGTCTTCCGCAACCCATCGGTAATCGCTCGTTCCTTCGCCAGATCGAGCTGATCGAACGTCTCGTCCAGGAAAAGTATCTGCGGTCGGCGATATAGGGCGCGGGCCAGCAGGACGCGGCTGCGCTGGCCGCCCGATAGCGCCATGCCCAGGCTGCCAACGATCGTATTGAACTGCATCGGCATGGCGTCGATTTCCTGATCGACCATCGCCAGCCGGGCGCAGTCCTGGACCCGCTGCGCATCGTGTTGCGGGTCAAAGAAGCTGATGTTGTCTTCGATCGTGCCGACGAACAGGTGGTCGTCCTGCATGACGACCCCGATTCGGCCGCGGTAGACAGCCTTGTCCCAGTCGCGGACGTCACGGCCCGCGGCTGTCAGCGACCCCTCGGTCCGGTCGAGCAAGCCCGCCAACACCTTGACTAGCGTGGTCTTTCCGGCGCCGCTCGGACCGACGATCGCGACCATCTCGCCGGGCTTGGCGGCAAAGTCGACGCCTCGAAACACGAACCCTTCGATGCCGTAGGCGAATCCGATGTCGCGCCCCTGCAACACGAAGGGCGCTGATGGCGCATCCGCGCGCGCGACTGCCGGCAACTCGGACGGACCCCCTTCGGGCTCGGCCAGCGCAATGTCGGCGACGCGGTCGGCGTGCAGATCGAGCATGCGGAACTCGATCGTCTTGTCGACCAGGTTGTTGACGCGCGTGATGAACAGCAGCTTGAAGAGCAGGAACGCGAACAGCATTCCGACCGATAACTGGTTGTCGAGCACGGCGTAGGCGCCGAGCCAGATCACGAGCACGTTCTCGATCCCGAACACCAGCACGTTGCCCGCGCGCTGTAACAGCGCCAGGTTTTGCACGCGCACGTCGGCGTTGGTCTGATCGACGACATGGTTCAGGTAGGCGGAGCGGCGCTCGGACTCGCGCAGGTTCAGCTTGATCGCCATCATCCCGCGCAGCGTTTCGATGAAGTGAGTGGCCGCTTTCGCCTCGTGCACGATGCGCTCGTCGGTTGCGCGCCGCTGCGGCCCGTACATCGTCCAGCGCAGCAGGCCGTAGCAAACCGCGGCGATCACCACGATCAAGGTCAACGTGCGGGCTGTACCAGAGCATCACCGCCAAGCGTGACCAGCACCATCACGCCGTCCATCAACGTTTCGAGAAAGGTCAGCGTCAACGTGCGCTGGATCGCATCCACCGACGCGGAAGCGCGACACGATGTCGCCGATGTGGCGCTTTTCAAACCACGCGAGCGGCAGACGCAGCAGCCGGGCGAACAGCGTGTCGAGCAGCTGCAGGTTCAGCCGCGTGCTGATGTACACGCCGAGCCAGGCGCGCAAGCCCGGTGACGACCGCGATCATCACTGCGAGCAGCGCGAAGCCGATGCCGAGCACCGCCAGCAGGTCGCGGTCGCGCCCGACGACAACGCGATCGACCACCAGCTGCAGGAAGAACGGCGTGGCGATCGCGAGCACTTCCAGCACCAGCGACAGCAGCAGCACCTGCGTGATCGCGCCCTTCAACCCGGTCGCGGTGCGTACCAATTGCCACGCGCTGATCTGCTCGCGCTCGTCGCGCTTCTTGAACCCGGGCGCGGGCGTCATCTCCATCGCCACGCCGGTGTAATGATCCGACGCTTCGGCGATCTTCAGCACGCGCCGCCCGCGCGCGGGATCGTTGACCGTGATCGTGTCGCCGTTCACGTGCGTCAACACGACGAAATGGTTCATGTCCCAGTGAAGGATCGCCGGCAGCTTCAGCTGCGACAGCGATTCGAGCGCGACCTTGACGCCGCGCGCGGCCATCCCCATCACTTCGGCGATCGAGCTGATGTGCTTCAGCGTGACGCCCTTCATCGAAGGCGCGAGGCGCATGCGCATGCCGCCCAGATCAGTGCGGAAACCGTGGTAACTGGCGATCATCGCGACGCACGCGATGCCGCACTCGGGCGCTTCGCTTTGGAGAATCATCGGCACGCGCCGCATTACCCAAGCTCCTCCATCAGCCGAGCCTTTCCTTCAGCGACAGGATCGGTTCGAACACCCACTCCCAGACCTTGCGCTTCTCCTGCAGGATGTCGGCGTTGACCGACATGCCCGGTCGCAACGCCAGAGTCTGCGCGCCCGACGCAACGGTTTGCGCATCGAGCTTCACGTCCACTCGATACACCGGCTCGCGCACCGTCATCGAGCCGACTTTTTCGCCGGGCGACCACACGGTGCTGCTGACGCGCTCGACGGTGCCCCGATACTGCCCAAAGCGCTGGAACGGAAACGCGTCGTAACGCAGCACGACCGCTTGGCCGGGTTGCACGAAGCCGATCGCGCGCGTGGGGACCAGAAGCTGCGCATGCAGGCCGCCGCCCTTGGGCACCACCATTGCGAGCGGCGCCTCATCGGCAACCGCCTCGCCGCTGTTGGCGGCGATGTTGGTCAGCACGCCGGCGATCGGCGCACGTATGACGTGCTCGCGCTTCGCCGCTTCCTGCACGCTGCCCTGCTGCAGCTCGCTCATCTGACGCTTGACCTGATCGATCTGCGAGCCGACCTTGGTTTCAATCAGCGGCAGTTCGGAGCGAGTTGACGACAGTTCGCGCTCGACACTCGCGCGCTGGCGCTTCAGTCCTTCGAGCTTCACCTGCTGATCGAGCACGTTGTTGCGAAACTCGATCAGCTTGCTTTCGGAATAGAACTTGTCCTTGTACAGATCTTCGGCGCGCTGATACTCGTTGCGAGATGACGCCAAACGTGTTTGCTGGGCCCTGATCTCGAGCTCGAACTGCGCGAGCTCGCGCTGCAGATCGTCCATCTTGCGACGCAGGATCTCGGCTTGTTGTCTGCCGAGCAACCGCACCTGTTGCTGCTCGCGTTCCAAGCCGTTGATGCGATCACCGATCTCACGCTGCACCAGTTCGCCTGACGTAACGCCCGACGCGGTCACGCGCTCGAACGACAGGCGGATCAGCGGCTGCCCGACTGCCACCTCCTCGCCTTCTTTCGCAAGAATCTCGGTGATCGTGCCCGCCTGCGGCGCCAGCAAGCGCGCCGCGCCCGAATCGAGCGCTAGAAATCCATCGACACGCTCGCGACGCGCGTATTCGCCCCAGATCGAGAACGCCACCAAGCCGAGCGCAAAGACCACCGCGAGCAGCGTGTATCCCCACATCGGAACCGTGCGTGCAAGCGACACTTCGCCCAGCAGCTTCTCACGCTGCGCGTCGATTGCCTGCTGCCGGAAGAGCTGGGTCGCCATTGCGACCGCGATTATGGCGGGGGAGTCAGCTAGTGCAAACTACTCCGAAGAATCAGCCGTCGCGTACATCCGCCTCGGCCGCCCGCGGTTAGCGCGGAAAATACATCTTGCTCTTGTCGAGCTCGTAGCTCCACGGCAGCTTGGCGTTCTTCCAGCCGTTGACGTTGTAGCGCCCGCTGTCGGACAACTCGCCTTCAAATCCATAAACCACGGTGTAGACGCGCGTGTAGCCCGAGTCGGCGAGCAAGTTGGCGGCGCGTGAACTGCGCTCTCCGGACTTGCAGATCAGCACGACCGGATCGTTCTTGCTCAAACCCTTCGCCTGCAAACGGCGCCCGATTTCAGGAACGAAGTCGCTGAACGGCTCGAGCTTGTAAAAGCCCTTCGTCTCGTCCCAGTCGGTCATGAAGTCCTGGAACTCGACGTACGGCACCAACGCATCGACCGGCGTCGCCATGCCGAGAAACTGCGCCTCAGCGCGCGTGCGCACATCGACGAACAGGACCTTGCCCTTTTGCGCGCGAACGAATTGATGTGCCTGCGTTGGCGACAGATACAACCCCTGCCGCGAGCGCATTTCCTCTGGCACACGCGAGGGGTCGATCTTTTGCGCGGCAGCTCCGAAGGAGACGGATGCGAGCAGCGCGAAAAGCGCACAGGCGATTGGCGAGCTGATGGCTTTCATGCGGTGTCAGTGAAGAAGGGCAATGATCATAAGCATGCTGGCGAGGCGGCACCAAATACATCGGTATATGTATATGCGTACCGCCGCGAGGCGTCGGGTATCGTCGCCTCGCACATGAGCACGGCCCCGACGTCGTCGAGATTCATCGCGTACTTGCTGCTGACCGCCTCAATGGCACTGGTCGGCACTTACGTTGCGCTATCCAAGCCGCTGGTCGCCGTGATTCCGGTTTTTGCGCTGGCGTTTCTGCGCTTTGCCATTGCTTCCGTCGCGATGCTGCCCTGGACGTTCCGCGCGAAAAACGAGGCGCCGCTGACGCGTACCGAGCAGTGGCTATTCTTTCTCCTTTCGTTCTTTGGGAATTTCCTGTTTTCGATTTGCATGCTGAGCGGCATCGCGCTGACGACCGCGACCGCAGCCGGCGTCACCCTCGCTACGTTGCCGGCAGTCGTGGCGTTGCTGTCGCGCTGGTTCCTGCGCGAAACGTTGACGCTGCGGGTGTGGATCGCGATCGCGCTGGCGGTGGCCGGCATCGTGCTGTTGCAGTTGGCGCGAAGCACCGAGCCCACATCTGAGCCCGGCTCGGCGCTGACCGCGCTGCTCGGCAACCTGCTGCTGTTCGGAGCCGTCGTGTGCGAGGCGATCTACGTGATCATCTCGAAGCGGCTGTCAGCAACTCGCTCACCGCTGCGCGTATCGGCGCTCATCAACCTGCTGGGATTGCTGTTGATCGCCCCGCTGGGGCTGTGGCAGCTCGCTTCGTTTGATGTCGGCTCGTTAACTGCCAGCCTATGGCTGCTGCTCATTTTTTATTCGCTGGCGGCGAGCTTGTTTGCCGTATGGATGTGGGTGGCCGGCCTTAAGCACGTGGCTGCTAGTCACGCCGGCGTGTTCACGGTGGCGTTGCCGATCGCCGCCACGATGGTCGGCATATTCTTCCTCGGCGAAGCATTCAACTGGCTGCAAGCCGCAGCGCTCGCGTGTGCGGGTACGGGCATTGTCCTGATCAGCTCGGCGCGGCCCTCCGCCGTGCATTGACAGAGCACCGATGTCCCTACTGACGATTCTCGATGCCGAACTCGCGTTCGGCCTGCATCCGTTGCTCGACCGCGCATCGCTGACGGTGAACGCCGGCGATCGTATTGGATTGATCGGGCGCAACGGCACCGGCAAGAGCTCGTTGTTGAATGCAATTGCAGGTCGGATCGATCTCGACGACGGCGAGATCAAGAAAAAGGACGGGCTGTCGCTGGCGATGGTCGAGCAAGAGCCCGTGCTGCCCACTGCGCCCACGTTGCGCGCAAGCCTCGCGTTACGCGGCGGCTTGGACGCACATGCTGACACTCACGCAGTCAGTGCACGACGATCGCGAGCGCTGGCGCATTGAGGCCCGGCTGATCGAATACATGCATCGGCTGGGACTCGATGAGGCCGCCGATCCTGCTGGACTGTCCGGCGGCGAGCGTAAGCGTGGCGCGCTCGCGCTTGCGTTTGCGCTCGCTCCGGACTTGATGCTGCTCGACGAGCCGACCAATCATTTGGATATTGACGGCATCACGCTGCTCGAGGAGCTGTTGGCGAAGCAGACGATGATCGTTATCACGCACGACCGCGCGTTTCTCGATCGCGTCACCACTCGCATCGTCGAGCTCGACCGCGGCTTGTTGCGCTCGTATCCCGGAAACTACAGCGCGTGGGAGGCGCGGCGCGCAGTCGAGCTGGCGGCCGAGCAGACCGCAGCCCGCAAGTTCGACAAGTTCTGGCAGCAGGAAGAGGCGTGGATTCGGCGCGGCATCGAAGCGAGACGCACGCGCAACGCGGGGCGAGTCGAGCGGCTTGAGCAGTTGCGGCGCGAGCGCGCCGCGCGCCGCGAAAACATCGGCCGCGTGAAACTCGCCGTCGATGCTGGCGAGCGCTCGGGCAAATTGGTCACCGAGCTCACCGATGTGACCAAGCAGTTCGGCGCAACGCTTATCGCGGACAAGTTTTCGATGCGGATCCTGCGCGGCGACCGCATCGGGTTGATCGGACCTAACGGCGCCGGCAAAACGACTCTGCTGCGGTTGATGCTCGGCACTCTGCCACCTGATCACGGCACGGTACGCACGGGCACCAAAGTGAGCCCGGCTTACTTTGATCAGATGCGCGCGGCGCTTGACCCGGACAAGACGCTGATCGAAACGATCAGCCCCGGGTCCGACTGGATCGAAATCGGAGGCGAGCGCAAGCACGTGATGACCTACCTCGGCGACTTTTTATTTCCGCCACAGCGCGCGGAAGCGCCGATCAAGACCTTGTCCGGCGGCGAACGCAACCGATTGCTGCTTGCGCGATTGTTCGCGCAACCGGCCAACCTGCTGGTGCTCGACGAGCCGACCAACGATCTCGATATCGAGTCGCTTGAGCTGCTCGAGGCGACGCTGCAGCAATACGACGGCACGTTGCTGCTGGTCAGCCACGACCGCGCATTTCTCGATAACGTCGTCACGCAAACACTGGTCGCCGAAGGCAAAGGCGTGTGGCGCGAGTACGTCGGGGGCTATTCGGACTGGCTGCGGCAGAGGCCGGACAAACGCGTCGAACTTTCAAGCAAGCCGGACTCAACATCCGCCCAGCCCGCCACATCTCGCGCGCCGAGAGTCAAGCTTTCGTTCAAGGAGAAACGCGAGCTGACGGCGTTGCCCGCCGAAATTGAAGCCCTTAGAAAACGAGCAGCGAGAAATTACGCGAGCGCATGAGTCATGCGGACTATCACCAGTCAAGCGTCGACCAAATCAAAGCGGACCGGCATCGCATCGAACAAATCGAGCACCAGATTGCAGCCAAGTTCGAGCTATGGTCAGCGCTCGAGAAGCGAGAACTCGCTGCTCAGGGCTTCTCGTCCTGACGTTTTCCGATCTGATTACCAAATTTCACGAGCCATTAAATGCGCACTCGCACAGTCGTCAACGTAGTCATCGCGGCGCTCGCCCTGCTGCTGGTCATTTTCGTGAGCGAGATCGTGCTGCTGCTTTTCGCCGCCATCCTGATTGCGGTGTTGCTGCGCGCACTGGCCGAGCTGCTTGCGAAGCGAGTCGGTATACCGCCGCGATGGGCGGTCGTGATCGTCGTCGTGCTGCTCGCGCTTTCGCTCACCGCGATCGGGTGGTTGATCGCACCATCGATCGGTGAGCAAATTGGAGAGCTGCGCACTGCATTGCCGACATCGCTACAAAGGTTGCAGCAGGAGTTGCAGCGCTTCGTCTGGCTTGAGACGCTCATTGACAGCGCCCCGCATGCGGACTCGATACCGACTCAGCCGGAAGTCGCAAGCAAAGCGACCGAGCGCCATATGTCGGGGACCCTTAAGGCGCTGGCCAATACCGTCGTTGTACTCGTGATTGCGCTTTATCTCGCGGCCGATCCTCGCCCCTATGTCGAAGGCACCGTTCGGTTATTTCCACCTGCACAGCACAAGCGCGCCCGCGAGGTCCTGGATGCAATGGGCCATACGCTGCGCTGGTGGCTGATCGGTAAAGCAGTCTCAATGACGATCGTTGGCATTGCCGTCTTCATTGGATTGACTGCACTTGGTGTGCCTCTGGCAGGAGCACTCGCGTTGATCGCCGCGCTGCTGGACTTCATCCCAAATGTCGGGCCGATATTGGCTTTGATTCCAGCTGCGCTGTTCGCATTGCTGCAAGGGCCCACGCAAGTCCTTTATGTCGTTGTGCTGTACGGCGCGATCCAGAGCCGTGGAAGGCTATGTGCTTTCACCGTTGATCGACCGCACCACCGTCAAGTTGCCGCCGGCAGTCACGCTGACGGCGATGGTTGTGGCCGCACTGCTCTTCGGCTGGCTCGGGCTGCTACTGGCGGCGCCCGCAGCTGCCGCACTGATGGTGCTGGTACAGATGGTTTACGTGGAGGACATCCTCGGAGAGCGAGATGCCCGCTGATCCGACGCTGCCTCCGGCACGGCCGCGGTCAACACACGAGTCAACCACTCGGCAGTCAGCACCGGTCGGCTCTGACCTTCGCGTTCCACGCTGACGTTCCATAGCAGCTTTGCACCGCCGCGAATCGGCCCGCTCGACGCGAGCGCGAAGCGCGCGCGGATCCGACTTCCGACAACGACCGGGCCCGTAAAGCGAATTCTGTTGAATCCTGCGTTAATGCCGGCACCTCGATCGGTAACTTCAACCGTAGTGTCCATCCAGTGCGAAAGCAGCGATAGCGTCAGAAATCCGTGCGCAACCGTCGAACCTGTACCGTCGTGTGACTTAAATGGCGACTCGCGCGCCGCGCGCTCAGCGTCCACGTGGATCCATTGCAAGTCCCCGGTGGCGCGCGCAAAGCCGTCGATGACGCTCTGCGTCATCTCGAACCACTCGCTGACTCCAATTTCCGAGCCAACGCGGGTGATCAGATCGCTCAGAGTCGTCCGGACCATCAGCCTAGGATAGCCGACCGGCAGCGAGCCTATCGCGCTGGCATGCCGAAGCACTGACGGCATGGAGCTTGCTTTTCCTACACACTCGCGCCTCTTCAATGATCAAAAGCGCGCGCAAAAATTTCATCGGGAGAATCCCATGGCAATCACCACCACCAAAGCCCCTGAACACCGCGAACGGCTGCTCGATCAGGCGATCGCAGAAAGTTTCCCGGCTAGCGATCCGATTTCGCCGGCGTATGAAGCGAGTCTGGAACCCGTGCTGCTCGAACAAGATCGCACGCGCGAAATCTGGAAGCGCCGTTTGCGCAAGGCCAGACCGTCGCTGATTGCATTGGGAAGCGCCGCCGTTGTAGCGCTGATCGCCGTTTATGTATTACGGGACCGTCGCGCCGTTCTAAACAATTTGCGCAGCTACATTCCGAGCGATTTGCGCGACTACATTCCCTGGAAGCATTAGCCGCGCACGCTACTCACATATTGAACCGCGCGTAGCGTTGTATGGACGCGCTGGGACCGGCGTGGCCGCAACTGGTCGTGCTGGCCGAAGTTGCGGCCGCAATGCTGCTCGGCGGCATGATCGGCTACGAGCGCGAAACAGCTAACAAGCCCGCTGGATTTCGAACGCACATGATGCTCGCCGGCGCTTGCGCGCTGCTGGTGGGACTCGGTGACGCGATGCTTGCGACCTTTTCACGTCAACACCCTGAGGTGATCAGCGCAGACCCGTTTCGACTGGTGGGCGGTGTCGTAACCGCGCTCGGCTTCATTGGCGCCGGCACGATTTTTCGGCCTGACGGGCAACGGGTTGAAGGACTTACGACTGCAACATCGCTGCTGTTTTCAGGCGGCATCGGCGTGTGCGCGGCGCTGCAGCAGTGGTGGCTTGCTGTCGGTGCAACGCTGCTGGCGTTGGGGGTTTTGCGCGGGCTGCAAGCCCTGGAAGCCCGGATCGAGGCGAAAGCCGCACCCGTGAAACGCGACTAGGGGCTCATCCGGGCGGATTCGTTACATTTTGCTACGGCTTTTTCGGTCGGCGCGAACTAGCATTCACCCGTTGAGTCGTATTGCTCGAGATGCATGTGAGGAACTTGTATGACACCGCTTAAGACACTCGTCGCTGCCGCTGCGGTCGCAGTTGGCCTGATGGCCGTCGCCGATTCCGCATTCGCGCGCCCGGGGGCGGTGGCGGGCGCGTGGTGGTTATCACGGCGGTGGTGGGGTTATCACGGTGGTGCACCATCATCACGGCGGCCCGTCTCTCATTCGGCTTCTGGGGTGGCGGCTTTTGGGGCCGGGCTACTGGGGTCCCGGTTACTGGGGCCCGGCTACTGGGGTGCCGGTTATTGGGGACCCGGCTACTGCGTATTCACCGGCAGTCGCTCTACGCGCCTGCGCACGAACCGCGCGTGTGGGTCGAAAGCGAACAGTCTTCGGCAACGCCCGTACCGCCGGCGGCATCGAACACCAATCCGAACGCGCAGCAATGGTGGTACTGGTGCGCCAGTTCGCAGAAGCTACTACCCCTATGTGAGCACTTGCGCCGAGGGCTGGCAACGCGTTGCTCCTCAACCGCGCCAAGGCGCGCAATGAACATTGCGTCCAGGCTTATCGTGATCGCTGCGCCCTGGCGGCGCTGACGGGTTGCGCGACGGTGCCCACCGGACCGACCTACAGCGCGATGCCCGGCAGTCGCAAGAGCTTCGACCAATTTCAAATCGATGATGCGTCGTGCCGCCAGTACGCGGTCCAGGCGACCGGAACCACGCCGAATGAAGCTGCGGCCGACGCAGCAGTAGGAAGCGCAGTCGTCGGTACGCTTCTCGGTGCTGCCGTCGGCGGAATACTTGGCGGTGGTGAGGGTGCCCGCGTCGGAGCCGGGCTCGGTTTGTTTACCGGCGGTGCGGTCGGCGCGGGCAATGCGCAAGCCGCGTCGTACACCTCGCAGCAGCGGCTCGACAGCAGCTATTACCAGTGCATGTATTCGCAAGGTCACAAGGTTCCGATGCCCGCCAGCTACGCGCGTTCGATGCGCCAAGTCAGTGCCGGTCCGGCGCCGGCCCCTTATGTCAGCGCACCGCCACGGAATGCGGCAATTCCTCCACCGAACGCGCCGCCGCCGAACACGCCGCCGCCGAATGCGGCAATCCCGCCGCCGAACACTCCGCCGCCTAACTTCGCGGTACCGCCTCCAAACGCACCGCCGCCGCCGTATCAGCAGCGATAGGGTTTAGCGCGCGGCAGCGCGTGCTCTCATCTGAAATAGCGGGCGCCCACTTGACGTCAAGCATCTGCATCAGCCGCCGCGCATTCGCCGGCGCGTGCAGCTTGTCGGTGTTATCGAAATAACAAAACACATCGCGCGGCACGCGCGGAATGTTTGCGTTAGGCATCACAAGTTTGCTGTCACTCGGCTGATCGCCCGCACACCAAACGCGCAATCGATCGGCCCAACAACGCAGCTCCGCCTCGCTATACCGGCTTCGGTACAGCTCGGTCGCACCATGCAGCCGTAGATAAAGGAAATCCGACGTGACGTCATGCGGCTGTGGCCATCGCTCGCCGGTATCGGCAACGACCAGTGCTACGTTGTGTTGGCGCAGCAGCATAATGAAGCCGGGGTCGAGGAACGTCTCGTTGCGAATCTCAATCGCGTGCCGCATGGGTCGCACCGCATCGATACTCAGCGCCGCGCGCCCTGTCATGCGCGCGTCTCGTCGTCGCGCGATCCGTAGCGCAGCACTCGTGTCCCGTGGCAACTTGCCGATGAAATCGGCAAACAGCTGCGGCTCGTACTTCATGTTCGGTGGAAATTGCCACAGCACCGGCCCGAGCTTCTCCTTTAGTCTGAAAATTCCCGAAGCGAAAAAATTGGCGAGCGGCTTGTCGATGTCTCTCAGCCGCTTCATGTGAGTGATGAAGCGTCCGCCCTTGACGCTGAACACGAACCCTTGCGGCGTCGCTGCGTACCACGCGGCGTAGCTAGCCGGTGTTTGCAGCGAGTAGAACGAACCGTTGATTTCGACCGTCGGCAGTTTCTGTGACGTATAGGTCAACTCGTCAGCCTGGCGTAAACCGTCCGGATAAAATGCGCCGCGCCACGGCGGGTAACGCCACCCCGACACACCGATTCGAATTGCGGAATTCATTTGAAGTGCACATCAAGCTCCATGCCCGGTGCAGGTACGATCGCGCCTGAATCGACGTCACGTCCATCTATCCAGTCCCCATGAGTAAGAAGCACGTCAACTTGTTGCGCGAAATATTTCAGGACCCGGTTAACACCAAGCTGTCGTTCCGTGAGGTCGAGTCACTGCTCAAGCATCTCGGTGCACAGATGGAGTCGGTGGCCGGCGCACGCATGCGAGTCAAGCTGAACGAAGCTGAGGGCGTCTTGCATCGGCCACACCATGGCGGCAACACGATGGACCGTCACTCCGTGCAATCGTTACGAGACCTGTTGACGCGCGGCGGCGCGACCCCGGCGCAGTATGAAGCGCGCCGCACTGATTGATGTCGCGACGCACGCTCAATCTCGACGATCGGCTGTATGACTACGTGCTCGAGGCGTCGCTGCGCGAGCACCCGGCGCTGGCTGAGTTACGTGCGGAAACGCGCGACCATCCGCATGCTCGGATGCAGATCTCGCCCGAGCAAGGGCAGCTTTTGGCACTGCTGGTCAAGCTGATCGGCGCGCGGCGCACGATTGAAGTCGGAGTCTTCACCGGGTACAGCGCGTTGGCCGTTGCGCTCGCATTGCCCGACGACGGCCATGTGCTCGCGTGCGACGTTAGCGATGAATACACACGAGTGGGCAAGCCTTACTGGAAACGCGCCGGCGTCGCGGACAAGATCGATCTGGTGCTCGAACCGGCGCTGACGACGCTCGACGCGCGGCTCGCTGCGGGTGAAGCGGGCCGCTACGACTTCGCGTTCATCGATGCCGACAAGTCGAACTACGACGGCTATTACGAGCGCTGCCTGCGATTGCTCCGAGCGGGTGGCTTGATCGCGATCGACAACACGCTTTGGAGCGGCCGCGTGGCAGAACCCGTCGATCCGAAGAAAGACGCCGACACCGCAGCGCTGCAGGCGTTGAACCTGAAGCTGCGCGACGACTCGCGCGTCGATATCTCGTTACTGCCGATTGGCGATGGATTAACGCTGGCGCGCAAGCGCTGACGCTCATCGCTCTTCCGGTGGCTTGATGCGCCGGAATCCGCGCCAAAGCAGCAGGTCGTAGACGATCTTGATCGAAGCACCGGCGGCGAGCGGAAACCAAAGTGCTCCCGCCTGCATCGCCGCACCGGCGAGCATCGGCGCCACCATGCGGCCGGCCGCACGCGCCAGTTGTGAAATGCCCGCAGCCCAGGCGCGCTCGTGCGGCGGCACGATCGCCATCAGGTATGACTGTCGTGTCGGCACATCCATGTCCGATAACCCCTCGCGCAAGATGAAGAGCGCAGCGGCAACACCAAAATTCGGCGCGATCGGCAGCGTTAGCAACAACAGACTCGAGGGAATGTGCGTGAACACCATCGTGTTGATGAGACCGATGCGACCCGCAAGCCACGCGGCGGCGAAGTGCGAGACCACCGTCATCAGTCGCGCCGCTACGAACAGCAAGGCGAGTTCGGCTTCGTTGACACCGAAGCGCGCGTATAAAAAATAGGCGATCAGCGCCGAGCCGATGAAACCGCCGCCGACCGCATCGAGCGCCGACAGCCAGGAGAATTTACGGACCTCACGCCGAATACTGGGCGGCGCATCGTGTGCAAGATCAGCCAGCCGAGGCAATGGGACGCTCTCGACGCGCGACGACAACCGCGAATAGAGCCAAGCCACGATAAGCGCCAACGCGGAATACACCAGCACGGTGGAGTCGTACGCATGCAGTTCGGCCACGTGCAAACGATCACGGAGCAACGCCGGCAACGCGGCGAGAAGCGCGCCAGCCGCACCGCCAACATCGGCTATCGCGTTGTAACGCGCGAACACCATCGTGCGCTCGGCATCCGTCGCCGTGGCCGGCAGGATCGCCTGCTCCAGCGCTTGCGCCGCACCGCGATCCGAGCCCTGCGTATTCAGCATGCCGAAAAACGCCGTGAGCGCCACTGCCCACAGCGCGTCGGTCGCGACCAGCAACGCGCCGCCGACGGCGGTCAGCAGCGCGAGCGTCATCAAGCTTCGGCGCCGCCCGATCTTGTCGGCAAAGTAAGTGCCGAAGATCGTGCCCGCCAGCACACCCGCCATTCCAGCGCTCAACACGATGCCAAGCGCCGCTTCGTCGAACCCACGCTTGGCCAGATATACCGCCGCCAGCACGCTGATCGCGCCCGCGGCGAGACCGCGCAGCAATGCAGCGCCGTAGATCAGCAGTCGATCGTTATCGGTGTTCATTTGTTCGCCGCAGTTTCCCGACGCCCATACACTTTAGCGGCTCGACGAGTTCGCTCATGATTCATCATCGCGTCATCGCCCACCTCGACATGGATGCGTTCTACGCGTCGGTCGAGCTATTGCGTTATCCGGAGCTGCGCGGTCAGCCGGTCGTCATTGGAGGCGGCTCACGGCAGCAGCCATTCTGGGAGAACGATTCAACCACCGGCGAACCGCGGCGCGTGTTTGCGCGCCTGCGCGACTACGTCGGCCGGGGTGTGATCACGACAGCGACCTACGAGGCACGCGCGTTCGGCGTCAACTCTGCGATGGGCCTGATGAAGGCCGCGAAGAAAGTACCCGACGCGATCTTGTTGCCGACCGATTTCGACGAGTACCGAAGGTATTCGCGGCTCTTCAAGGCCGCGGTGCAAGCGATAGCGCCGCAAACCGAAGACCGGGGCATTGACGAGATCTATATCGACCTCACCGATGAAATCGCCGCACGCGTGTCGGCGGACAACGACGGCGCCCGCACCGAAGTGACTGACTTGCAAGGAGCCGACATATGGTGGTCGGCGCGCGAGATGGCGCGCGAATTGAAGCAGGCCGTGCGCGATGCGACCGGACTATCGTGTTCGATCGGGCTCGCGCCGAACAAGTTGATTGCGAAGATCGCCTCGGAACTCGACAAACCCGATGGCCTGGCGATCGTTACCGAAGCCGAGATCGAGGCGCGACTGTGGCCGATGCCCGTGCGGCGCCTGCACGGCGTGGGGCCGAAGGCATCAGCGAAACTCGCGCGGCTCGGCATTGCAACGATCGGCGAGCTCGCACAAGCAGACCCGGCATGGCTTGCGCAGCATTTCGGCAAAGCGAACGCGGCGTGGATGCACGAGGCAGCCCGCGGCCACGATGACCGCCCGGTCGTGACATTCTCAGAGCCGCAGTCAATGAGCCGAGAAACGACGTTCGAGCGCGACTTGCACGCGGTGCGTGACCGTGCACAGCTGACGCGCATCTTTACCGAGCTGTGCGTCGAACTCAGCGACGATCTGCAACGCAAGCGCTATTCGAGCAGAACAATCGGCATCAAGCTGCGCTTCGAGAACTTCAAAACGGTCACCCGCGACAACACACTGCCTGTACCGACCGACGACGCTGATCAGATCCGGCGCGCCGCCGGCGAATGCCTGAAGCGAGTGGACTTGACGAAGCGGATTCGGCTGCTCGGCGTGCGCGCGGCCAATCTGACGCCGACGAGCTAGGCCGCGACTAGATGGCCGCAGGCCGCGCGCCGCGGTGAAACCAAAGCACCGACAGCATCACCGCCATTAGCGCGAACAGGGCCGCGACCGCGCTGAAAAATGCGCTGACCTCGGTTTCCTTGCGCTCCATCGAAAGCTTGGTACTCAAGTTTGCGTACACCTTGCGCAGGTCGGCACCCGTGCCTGCATGAAAGTATTCGCCGCCGGTCATCTTGGCGACCGCCTTCAACGTCTCTTCGTCGAGGCGTACGTAAAAAGAATAGTTATCCATGCTGATCGTCGTGCCTTCGATCGTTCCGAAGCCGACCGTGTAGACGCGCACGCCGCGCTCGGCCGCCATTTTGGCGACCTCGATCGGGTCCGGGCCGGCGGTGCGACGGCCATCGCTCAGCAAAATGATGACGCCCGACGCATACGAACCGGGTGCAACTGGCTGGACCACTTTCTTGGGCTCGGTCTTGCGCGGGGCATCGATCGCCACCGCACCGCCGGGGTGGCCGCGCGATCGGGCCTGATTGGCAATCACCGTTTCGATGTCGATGCCCTCCTCAGGGAACAACATCGCGAGCGCAAGAATCAACCCGCTGCCGGTCGCAGTAGCGCGCTGCAACTGAAAGCGGTCGATCGCATCGAGCATGTCCTGCTTGTTGTCGGTCGGCGTCTGCACCACGTTAGCCGTACCCGCAAACGAGACGATGCCGAGGCGCACGTTACGCGGCAGCTCTTCGATAAATGCCTTGGCTGCGACTTGCGCGGCACTGATGCGTGTCGGCTCGACGTCGGTCGCCTGCATGCTGCGCGACACGTCCATTGCCATCGCGATCGTCATATATTGAGACGGCAGAACAACCGACGCGGTCGGGCGCGCAATCGCCACGATGGCGGCAGCCAGGGCGATCAGAAACAGCGCCGGCGGCACATGACGGCGGAATCGCTGACCGCGCACCGCCTCGCGCACCAAAATCAGGCTCGAATAGCGGATCGCCGAGCGTTTGCGCCGACGCAGGATAAAAATGTAACCGGCGATCGAGCAACGGAACCGCCAGCAACAGCCAGAGCATGTCCGGCCACAAGAACCGCATCGTCTATCTCTCTTAGCACCTACTCACGTCATAAGGCGAGGTCATTGCAACTTCGGGCGCGAACCATTTTCCCGAAAGTGTGCTCATATGACAGGCCGAATACCGGCACCGTTCCTGCCCACGCGCTTTTGATCACTCTATCACTCGTCCGTGCTATTTTTTCCAGATGAAACGTCCCGCGCTTTATAGCGCCGCAAAGCCGGTGCGCGCCGATCCGGTGCCTGCGCCGGCCGGGCCGCCCGCCGCGCGCGCCACTGCCCCTGTGGCCGCCGGACCCGGACGCTTTCGTTCATTGATACAGCGTCACGACCGCTCCCTGCTGCTCTTTGGCGGCATGCTGATTGCGCTGGCGCTGTTCGTTGCGCGCGATCGCATGCAGCCCGCGCCTCGTGAACTGGCGCAGGACGACATCGATGCCGCCGTACTGCACACGCTGGAGAACAAGACGCTGCCCTCGCGCGCGGCCAAGGCCGCGGCCACGGTCATGCCGTCGGTGGTCCGCGTCCGCGGCTATGACGAGGACGACGAACCCGGCGCGGGCGAGCGGATGAACGGTGTCGGCTCCGGCGTCGTGATCGTCGATAACGGAACGATCCTGACCAATTTGCATGTGGTCACGGGCGCAAAACGCATGTCGGTCACGTTCTTCGACGGTACCGAGTCCGAAGTGGAGGTCATCCGCGCGTATCCAGAGAACGATCTGGCGGTGATTCGGGCCAAGAAATTGCCCGATGACTTGCAGGCCGCCACGCTCGGCTCGACCGCTCACCTGCAGCAGGGCGATGAAGTGGTCGCAGTGGGTTTCCCGTTCGGCATCGGGCCATCGACCAGTGCCGGTGTGGTTTCCGGTCTCGACCGCGAGTTCCGCTCGCGCGAAGGCAAACGCATCTTGACCGGCCTAATCCAGTTCGACGCCGCCGCCAATCCGGGTAACTCGGGTGGCCCGCTGGTCACCATGAGCGGCGAGGTGATCGGAATCGTCACCGCCATTCTCAATCCCACCGGACCGACGTTCGCTGGCATCGGCTTCGCAGCGACCATTGAAAGCGCCGGCGGTGCCGTCGGCATTCCACCGTTTTAACTAGGCAAGACAGGAAGTCAACGTGGACGAATATTCAAACCGCAATGCCGGCGCGCTGATGCAGAGCGTGCTGTATGAAGTCAAACGGATCGTCGTCGGCCAGGATCATTTTCTCGAACGCGTGCTGGTCGCGATCCTCGCTCAGGGACATCTGCTGGTCGAAGGCGTACCGGGTCTGGCAAAGACACTGACGGTCAACACGCTCGCAAAAACGATCCGCGGACAGTTCAAGCGCATCCAGTTCACTCCCGATCTGTTGCCGGCCGACCTGATCGGCACGCGCATGTACAACCAACGATCCGGCGAGTTCTCGACCGTGCTCGGCCCGGTGTTCACCAATCTGTTGCTGGCCGATGAGATCAACCGTGCACCGGCCAAGGTGCAGAGCGCGCTGCTCGAAGTGATGCAGGAGCGGCAGGTGACGATTGCCGGTGAATCGCATCGCGTGCCGGAGCCGTTCCTGGTGATGGCGACGCAAAACCCGATCGAAACCGAAGGCACCTACCCACTGCCCGAGGCGCAGGTCGATCGCTTCATGATGAAGGTACTGGTCGGCTACCCGAGCGAAGAAGAAGAGTTCGTCATCGTCGAGCGCGTCACCGGTGCAGCGACGACCGTCAGCGCGGTGTGTTCAACCACGCAACTGATGGAGTTGCAGGCCGAGTGCCGCAAGATCTATGTCGACCCAGGCTTGATGCAGTACGCAGTCAAGCTGGTCTCGGCGACGCGCCGGCCCGAGCGTTACAACCTGAAGGACATGACGCGCTACATCACGTTCGGCGCGAGTCCGCGCGCCACGATCAACTTGATCGAAGGCGCACGCGCTCTGGCGTTTCTGCGCGCACGCAACTATGTGCTGCCCGAGGACGTGATCGACCTCGTGCCGGACGTGCTGCGCCATCGATTGGTATTGAGCTACGAAGCGCTGTCCGACGGCTTGACGGCGGATCAAATCGTGATGCGAGTGCTGCAGGCCATTCCTGCCCCGGATAAACCGCTGGAAGCGCATGTTCGGGTTGCCGCGGCTTCGTAAACAGCCCGGCAATACCCCCGCAGCAAACGAACCGGTCGCGCGGCCGGATTCTGAGTTACTGCTGCGTCGACTCGAGTTCACCGTGTTGCGGCGGCTCGACGGGCTGCTGCAAGGCGACTATCGAACGCTCTTTCGTGGCTTCGGACTCGATCTCGCGGACCTGCGCGAATATCAACTGCATGACGACGTGCGCTACATCGACTGGAACGTCACCGCGCGCCTGCAAACACCGCACGTGCGCGAATTTCAGGAGGATCGCGAAGTCGCCGCATGGTTCATTCTCGATCTCTCGGGATCGGTCGACTTCGGGTCACGCAAAGTGCGGAAGCGGGAGCTGTCGGCCGAGCTCGTCGCCGTGCTCGCGCGTTTGTTCACGCGTTACGGCAATCGAGTCGGTGCCATCTTGCACACACATCAGGCTAACGAAATGATCCCGGCACGCAACGGCCGGCGTCACGTGCTGCATGTGCTGGATCGAATGCAGCGAAGTCCGACCGCGCCTGCCGGCAAGGAAACCGATCTCGCCGAATTGCTCGCATCGGCGCACCCGATGATCAAGCGGCGCTCGGTGGTGTTCGTCGTGTCGGATTTCATCAGCAAGCCGGGTTGGGGCCGGCAGCTGGCGTTGCTCGCACGCCGGCACGAAGTCGTCGCCGTGCGCTTGTATGACCCGATGGAGCTCGAATTGCCGAACATCGGCCTGGTCGTGATGCAGGACGCCGAAACCGGCGACCAGATTTTTGTCGACACGCATGATCGGCGGTTTCGAAAGCGCTTCGCCGACGCCGCCAAGCAGCGCGAAGACTCGTTGCGTGCCGGGCTGGCGGAGGCCGGAGTCGATTGCCTCGAGCTCACCACTGATGAACCGCTCGATCAGGCGCTGCTGCGATTTACTCAGTTGCGCAAGCGGCGCAGCCAGTTGGCCTCGGGAGCAACTGCAACGTTCACGCACAAACGCATCGGCTGATGCTCGACACTGGCTCGCTGACCTTCTTGTGGCCCAGCATGCTGTGGCTGCTGATCGCAGTCCCGCTGGCTGCCGCGCTCTACTGGGCACTCGCGACGCGGCGCCGAAAGTCATCGGCGCAGTACGCAAGTCTCGAAACCGTCGGCGGCTCGACCCATGGTCCAAGCCGCATGCGCCGCATGGTGCCGCTGCTGTTATGGACGCTGGGGCTGACCGCGCTGATTCTCGCAATCGCCCGTCCGCAGGCGGCGCTGACGTTGCCGGCGCGACTCGATGCGATCGTGCTCGCGCTCGACATGTCCAACAGCATGCGTGCCACCGACGTCAAGCCCAATCGACTGAGCGCGGCGCGCGATGCAGCGAAAACGTTCATCGAAGCGCAGCCGCGCAACGTGCGCATCGGCGTCGTCGCGGTCGCGGCATCTGCGGCCGTCGTGCAATCGCCGACCAACAATCGCGAAGATCTCACTGCGGCAATTGACCGGCTCGAAACGCAGCGCGGTACTGCGCTCGGCAGCGGACTGATCATTGCGCTCGACGCGGCGCTGCCGGCTGCACGCATCAACGTCGAAGAGTTCATCAACCCGCGTCCCGGCGAGAAGAAGATCCGGCGCACCGACGAGTTGCCGGCGCGCGAATCGAAGGGGGACAACAAGCAGGTCGCGATCGTGTTGCTGTCGGACGGCCAAAGCAACGTCGGCCCGGACCCGTTGAAAGCCGCCGAGATCGCAAGCGACTACGGCGTGCGCATCTACACGGTCGGCATCGGCACCACTGAAGGTACCGTTGTCAACGCCGAAGGCTGGAACATGCGCGTACGCCTCGATGAAGAGGCGCTGAAGAAAATTGCCGACGTGACAAGCGCGGAATACTTTCGCGCCGCCGACGCCGCGCAGCTGAAGAAAATCTATCAGGTACTCAGTACCAAACTGTCGTTCGAGCGGCAACAGCCTACCGAAGTGACCGCAATTTTCGCGGCGATCGGCGCCACACTCGCGTTGGTTGGAGCGTTGCTATCGATGTGGTGGTTCAACCGGATCTTGTAGATTCGCACGCGCCCAAAACGGCGCTAAGCCATCGCGGGTAGCGGCTTTCCGCAGTGCGCACAGAATTTTGCCGATGCCGCGTGATCGTCCGCACCGCACGCAGAGCACACGAGGCCAACCGCGCGCGTGCCGAAGCGACGATGCGTCATCTCGGCAGTGACGATGCCGGTCGGTACGGCGAGGATGCCCCATCCCAGCAGCATCATGAAACTGGCAATTGCTCTGCCGAGTCCGGTTTGCGGAGTGATGTCGCCAAAGCCGACCGTCGTCATCGTCGTGATCGCCCAGTACACCGACACCGGAATATTGACGAAGCCGTGTTGCGGGCCCTCGACGACGTACATCAACGTCCCCATCAGCACATCGATCGTCAGCACTGTGCAAATGAACACGAAAATCTTGCGACGGCTCGCCCGCAAGGCGTCGCCAAGGACATGAATCTCCGTCAGGTATTCAGTGAGCTTGAGTATCCGGAATACACGCAGCAACCTGAGCAACCGTATGTCGATCAACGCATGCAGTTCGGGGAAGAAAAACGCCAGGTAGGTCGGCAACACCGACATCAAATCGACGATGCCGAAGAAACTGGTCGCATATCGCCACGGTCGCTGAACAGAAGTGATCCGTGCCAGGTACTCGACAGTAAAAAGCGCGGTGAACATCCACTCGAACGCATTGAGTAGGTCACCATGGCGCGCGGCGTACGTGCTAACGCTGTCGAGAATTACGACTAGTACGCTGGCGACAATAACGGTCAACAGTACGAGATCGAACGTGCGCCCGGCTCGTGTTTGGGACTCGAAAATTATTTCGAACCAGGCGCGCCGCCAACCCGACGGCGGTTTCCCGAAGCGCTCCGCCTCCTGAGAGACGGTGGGCACTGAGACTTCGCCGCTGGCCGTCGCGCTCATGCCGTGCGGCGACGTCGGACATTTTGGGTGCAACTGACGCGAAAATCCGGTCGAGCCATGCCGGATCCACTGGCTTCACCAGATGGTGATCGAAACCCGCTTGCTGCGACCGTCGCCGGTCTTCATCCTGGCCCCAACCGGTGACAGCCACAAGCACGATGCGGCGTTGCGGATCGCTCTCTCGGATCTTGCGGGCGACGTCGTAGCCGCTCAACTTGGGCAGGCCGATGTCCATCAATACGACGTCGGGCCGATGCGAGTCGACGGCGTCGATAGCCGCCACGCCGTCGTACGCGGTGTCGACGTCATGGCCAGAAACACGAAGCATTTCGGTCAACGTATCCGCAGCGTCGATATTGTCGTCGACGACCAGGACGCGAAGGCGGCGCGGCCGATTTTGCATCGCCGCTGTCTGAAGCCGCCGAATCTCCGACTCGATTCGACGGAGGCCGGCAGGCGAACAACGAATTCACTGCCCTTGTCGGGCCCCTCGCTGCGCGCCTCGACGGTGCCCCCGTGCAATTCGACCAATCGTTGCACCAGCGTCAGGCCGATGCCGAGGCCGCCGCTCGAACGTTCGATCGAGCGGTCGACCTGAGTAAATAGGTCGAACACGCGGGGCAGCATCTCGCGCGGGATACCGATACCGGTATCGACGACTCGAATCGCCACAGAGTGCCCGTCAAACTCGGCATGCAATCCGATCTTGCCGCCGGGCGCCGTGTACTTGGCCGCGTTGTTCAACAGGTTCTGCAGCACCTGTGCCAGGCGCGTCAGGTCGGCGTCCAGATAGACAGGTTCTGCCGGTAGCGTCACCGTCAGTTGATGATTCTCCGATTCGATCGCGGGGCGCGAGGCTTCGACCGCATTGGTGACGATCAACGCGAGGCTGACGCGCTCTTTCCGCAAACCGATCTTTCCGCTGCTGATACGCGAAATGTCGAGCAGATCGTCGACCAGCCGAACCAGATGCTTGACCTGCCGATCGATGATGTCGCGCGCGTTCCGCAGTGCGGGGTCTGGCGAGGCCTTCAGGCCCAGGTAATGCACGGCATTGCGAATCGGTGCCAGCGGGTTGCGCAGCTCATGGGCGAGCACTGCGAGAAACTCATCTTTGCGACGATCGGCCTCTGATAACTCGGCATTCACACGCTGCAGCTCGTCCCGACTTTCCGTCAACAGCTTCTGTGCTGCCTGCGCCTCTTCCGCTGCGCGCTTGCGCGCCGTTATGTCGCGCCCCACCTTCGAAGCGCCGATCACGCGGCCATGCGCATCGCGTACCGGCGAGATCGTCAGCGAAACGTCCAGTCTCTGACCGTTCTTCGCAACGCGAACCGTCTCGAAATGCTCGACCCTTTCCCCACGCCGGATGCGCTGCAGGATTTCATTCTCTTCCGCGCGCCGCTCGGTCGGAATGATCAGAGTCATCGACTGACCGATCGCTTCGGCCGGCGTATAGCCGAACAAACGCTCTGCGCCTGCGTTCCACGAAGTGATGACGCCGTCAAGCGTCTTGCTGACGATTGCGTCATCAGATGAAGAAACGATCGCGGCCAGCAAAGCCGCGGCTTGCGCATCGACGCCGCGCTGCGTGGCCGCGCTGCTCGCAAATGCGCGGCGCAGAAAGGAGAAGACGCCGGAGCCTTGCTCTGCGTCGAATAGGGACATTCTGTCGGAAGACACTGCGTTTACAGGAGGAGCGCCGACTATGTCATCAGTACGGCTGCGGACGCAACAGGATTTGTCTTGTACAGCAAAAACGACGCCATCGCGTCGGCTTGCGGAAGGTCGATTACACGGCCATCAGTTCCATTCGTTTGCATCGTCTGGCATTGCACCATTGCGCTGCGGCCGAACCACGCAGAACCGGTGACCGGTGGGCGCCTCCATTACCCACCAGGTATTTATCTTTTCGATTCGTTTCGCTCCGAGTGCCTCGAGTCTTGCTACTTCGGCCTCGATGTTGTCGGACTCGATATCGAGGTGAACGCGGCTTGCGTGCGGGACCTTCTGTAACAGCACGATCAGCTCTTCGTTGCCGCTGCCGACGCGCACGTATTTTTCGGTGGCCGGATCGTCGGATAGATCCGCCTGACGGCCGAGCGCAGCGCTCCAGAAAAGCGCCGCTTCGGTCAGGTCATCGGTCTGGCAATCAATGACGGCCGTCACGAGCTTGCTTTTATGCATTGACCACCTCGCTCTGCGAACGATCGGCCTCAGCGAACAGCGGGACTTGGCGGGTGATCTGCGCGAACCACAGCGCGTAGCCGTCAGCGCTTGGATGAATTCCGTCGGGAGAGTAATAACGGCGCGGCGCGATTCGGAAAAGATCACGTTCGCGCGGCATTCGCAAATCCACCAGGTGCACGTTCGTGCGCTCGCGCATTGCGTATTGCCATGCACGCCGCACCATTTCTGCGCGGCGCGAAAACACAATATCAAGCGGCCACACCCAAAGCGGCGCAGTCCCGACATCCGCCGGCGGTACCACCGCCACGTGGTCGCTGCGAGAGCTCGCAACGTCGAGCGTGTACTCGGCTGCCAGCAACACCGTTTCATACGAAGACAAGCGAATGACGTCGTTACCGCCGGCGAAGACCAACGTCAAGTCAAAGTGGCCCGTGCTGGCTTCGATCTGTGCGGGAAGTTCGGTCGACCGCGCGCCATCGCGCGCATGATTCACAATCACCGTGCCTGGAAACGCCGCCGCCAGGCGACCCGCCACCGTAGAGCGCGAGTCGAAGCTTCCGATGCCAACGCCCGTGCTGTCACCGACGATCAGAAATCGCCGCCCCGGCCCGGCGTGCCCGTGAGAAAACGCAGCCGTTTCAACGCGACGATGCTGCGCGCGCAACAACCGAAAGGTTTGCAGTGCGGCCCAGGCTGTCGCCAGCGCGGCGGCCGTCATCAGCGTCGAATTGATTGCGCCGCTGAAACCGGTTCGGCGGCGAAGATAGGAAGGAAGGGGTAAATGCATTTGATTACCGTTGACAATACTTGCTGATGCAAGTGCCATTCCCAATCGGCGCGCCATGCCCAGGTTATTGAGCTGCGGCGTCATCGTGCGGCGCGCACCCGGCGAATTATTGCTGTGCCACGCCACCGGCCGCAATTACTGGGACATTCCGAAGGGCGTCCGGGATGACGGCGAGACGGCGGTCGCCGCCGCATTGCGCGAGCTGCGCGAAGAAGCCGGCATCGAGCTCGACGAAAGCCAGGTTCGCGACGCAGGGTGTCCACAAATATTTGCCGCGCAAGGACCTGCACTTGTTCGTGCTCGACCCGCCGGACCCATTGCTCGAGATCGACAAGTGCAATTGTTCAACGCATTACACGCCACGTTACGGCACGCGCGAGATTCCGGAAGTCGACGCGTATCGATGGACGGTGCGCGCCGAAGTGCCGGAACTGTGCGGCAAAAACATGGCGCGCGTGCTGATGGCGCTCGACTGGTGAAGCCCGGGACTACTTCAAAGGCGCCGCTTCGTCGGTCTGCTCGACGACAGCCTCGCGTCGCGGCTGTTGAGCCGCGCTGATTAAGATACGCACGCATCGGAGGTCCTCCAATGGCAATCAAGCGATCGAAAGCGCCGACCGGCACGGTCGTGATTCTGGAACACCAGTCGCGCGTCCTGCGTGATAACCCGTGGGGCGATCCGCACGTGCGCAAGCTCGCCGTATGGCTGCCACCGCAATACGATCAAGCGGCGGGGGTCGGCCGCACTCAAGCGAGCCGGGCGCGATTTCCGGTCTTGTATGACATGGTCGGCTTCACCGGCTCCGGGCTTTCGCACGTCGGGTGGAAGGCGTTTTCGTACAACCTGCCCGAGCGCGTTGCGCGTCTGACTTACGACGGCAAAATGGGGCCGGCAATCATCGTGATGCCCGATTGCTTCACGGCGCTCGGCGGTAATCAGTACGTCAATTCGTCCGCCGTCGGCCGCTACGCAGACTATCTGCTTAAAGAAATCGTGCCGTTTGTCGATCGCGAATTCCGCACACTTGCATCGCGCGAGCACCGCGGTTGTTTCGGCAAGTCATCCGGCGGATATGGCGCGATCGTGCACGGCATGAAGTACGCATCGCACTGGGGCGCCGTCGCGGACCACTCGGGCGATTCGTATTTCGATTTTGTCTACTGGCACGATTGGCCCAACACGTTGAACGAGCTTGGCAAACACCGCGCGAGAAAGCGCTCGGCCGGACGTTACGACGCCGCAAAGGAGGCGTCGTCGGGCGAGCTCGATCAAGGCGTCGACGATGGACGCGTCAGACGATTCTTAAAGCACGTCTGGCGCAAGCAGAAAGTTTCACCTGCCGAAGTCCATTGCATCATGAACTTGTGCATGGCAGCGACTTACGACCCCGACCCCGACGTTGCGCTCGGGTTTCGCCTGCCGTGCAACCTCGAGACGGGCGAGCGCATCGAAAAGCGCTGGCAGCGCTGGCTCGCGCACGATCCGATCAACCTGGTGCAGCGCCATGCGAGCAATTTGAAGACGCTTGCCGGTATTTACATCGATTGCGGCTGGCGCGACCAGTATCACATTCACTACGGCACGCGGACCCTGTCGCGACGCCTAAGCGAGGCCGGCATTGCGCACCGATACGAGGAATTTGACGACGATCATTCGGACGTCGACTACCGAATGGACGTCAGCTTGCCGTTTCTTTATCGGGCCTTGAAGCCGTAGCGGCATCGTCTCGCTGATCAGCCATCGCAAGGATGCTGATCTTCTGCCAGATCTTGCGTGACAGATCGGCAGTCAACGCCTCGATGTCGTTGACCGCATTCAGCACCACCGCGTCGTTCAAGTGCTGAGCGTGCAACGCCGCTAATTTGCTGGTCAACGCCAGAAGCTCGGAGCAGTAGTCGAGATAACGCGGCAATTGCGCACGTGACAGCGTGCGTGTTGGCGACGACTCCGTCGACTCCACGCGGTGCAGCGCAAGCTCGGGATCCTTCGTCAGCTGGTGCATGTCGACGATGTGCGCGATGCTGCGCAGCCGATGCAGCATGCGCAGCGCGGTCCGGCGCTTCAACCGAGTCTCCAGCGAGACGAGAAACAACACGACGAGCGACAGAAAAATCAACTCACTGGTCGCGGCATCAATGCTTTGCAGCAGCTCGGCGACGGTGAACGCCCCGCCTTTGACCACATTTCTGAGCTCGATCGCGGCCCACGCCACCAACGCAATCAGCACGACGATCGTCAGCGCCGTCAGCCCACGCAACCACCACAATGGCTGCCGCAGCTTTTCTATCACCGACTGATTTTGTGCAGCGACCGCAACCAGTTCCGCCGCTACCCGGCTCAGACCCGAGTCGGGAAATCGCTCACGAATACGGCGCGCCAACACCGAAATCGTCGACGAAATTGGGGTGGGATGTAATTGGCTGTAGGTCTGCACGGGCTAGGATCAAACTCGCTAGGCAAGGGACTCATTGTCGACCAACATGAAAAAAACATATTCCGGCAGCTGTCACTGCGGCGCGGTGCGCTTCGAAGCTGATATCGATCTAAACGCAGGCACGTTTAAGTGCAACTGCTCGATCTGCACCAAGTCAAGAAACTGGCTGGCCGTCGTGAAGCCGGATGCGTTTCGGCTGATCGCAGGCGAGTCTGCACTCAGCGACTATCAGTTCGGCAAACAGACCACGCATTATGTGTTCTGCAAACACTGCGGCGTGAGCTCTTTCGTGTGGGGCGAGGACAAGAATCTTGGCGGAAAGTTTTACGCCGTCAAAGTCACCTGCCTCGATGACGCAACGGTCGACGAATTAGTCAATGCGCCGATCACGTATGTCGATGGCCGACACGATAATTACAAAGCCGCGCCGACGGAGGTTCTGCATTTGTGAATCGCCGGCTGCGTGAGCACTCACGTTGCCGCGAACTCAGGCGGCCAGCTTGATTTCCTCGACCGACGTCTGCAGCGCGCTTTGCGGCATTCCATTTTTCCACGGCAAATCCACCGCGTAGTCCTTCAGTAGACAATCATCGGGCAGCGTTTGGATCGGCGTGAAATCACGGTGCGCGATGTATTCCGGGCGCTTGTATCGGCGAATATGGTTGCTGACGGTGCACAAGCTTAGATACACGCTCACCCGGTCCCAGGGCGAAAGATTGCTGCTCGATGCATGCACCAGACACGAGTGAAACAGGATCATCGATCCGGCCGGTCCCTTGGGTGCGACGATGCCGCCATTCTTGCCCCCCGCACGCTGCACCAATTGTCGGATCAAGTCGTTGTCGATTGTCCACAGTGGGTAACTCGTGGTCGACACATCATGTTTGGCGTTCACAACGCCGCGCTGGTGACTGCCGGGAATAAACATCAGCGGCCCGTTGTATTCGTTGACGTCGTCCAGAAAAATCGCAACGTTCATCGCGCGCTCGGTTGGCATCAGGTCGTCGTTTAGCCAGGTGCCATAGTCCTGATGCCACTGCCACACGTCGCCTTCGAACGCCATCTTGCCGTTGATCTTGAACTGATGCATGTACACGTCTTCGTCGAACAGATCGCGCACCGGATCGACCATTCTCGGGTGCCGTGCCAGCTTGGCGAACGGCACGCTGTAAAGATGCGCGGCAAAGTTGGTCCGCACCGCGTCCGAATCCTTCTCGCGCACGTTGCAGATGTCTCGACGCGCATACAACTCGGGCACCGCATCGGTCAGTACCTTTGTTTCCTCACGCGAGAACAAGGCCGGAAAAAATAAATAGCCTTCGCGATCGAACTGCTCGCGTTGCTCGGGGGTCAATTTCATCGATGTCTCCTGCGCTGCTCCGGCGCTACCGGGCCAAGTTAAACCCGCCATGCGCCGGCGTCAAACACGCTGGAGCAAGGGGTACGGAGCTTGCCGCCCGGATTCAATAAACTTGGCGAATGTCGGAGAACTCGAATGAAAAACAACTCACGTAGCGCCCGTTTGCGCGCCCTGCTGGCGGGCGGACTAGTCGTGACAGTCTCGCTTGTCTTGCCGGCCTATGCCGCCGACCTCCCGCCCATGAAAGCCACTACCAAGCAGCCGAGCAAGACCAAATCCAAACCGATGACTCGCGATCAGTTGCGCTCTTGCATGGATCAACAAGATCGTCTGATGGTGATGCGCGAGAAGGTCCTGAAGGAGCAAACGTCGCTCGACCAGCAACGCGCCGAAGTGAAGTCGATGGACGCGGAGCTCGAGCGCAAACGCGCTGCACTTGACCCCGCCGACGACAGCGGAAAGCAGGCACTGCAGGACGAAGAGACGCGGCGCAATCAAATCGGTGAAACGTATAACGCGCGCTTGCCCGTGTTGAAGGAACAGGGTGCCACGTTGGACAAGGAGCGCCAGAGGTGGGTTGAGCGCTGCGCCGACAAGGACTTCGACGAGCTCGATGAGCTTGCGATCAAACGTGAGCGACAACGCGCAGCGAAGGCCGCGGGCAAGTAGCGTCTAGAACGTCGCCTCGCAGTCAATGACTGAGGATCTTCGAAACAAAACAGGCGGGTAGACTTCGGCCGCGAGGGCGGGGGCGCGGGCCGCGAGGGCGCGCGCCACAACGGCGGCGCTCGATGCCTCGTTGAGTTCACGCGGGGGCGATGACAATTCATGACGGATCTTCCGGCGACAGTGCTGACGGCCACGATGGGTGCCTACTGGCTGTGCGTCGGCTTTATGATTGTTCGCGTCCGGCGGAAGCATCGTAGACACGCAGGCGTCATACCCGAGCAGAATCTCGAGCGGTTGATGTGGCTGGTCTGGGTCCCGCTAGTCATCGCCTGGATCGCTTTGCCTTACTTTGCCGCGACCAGAAGTTCTGCGCCGTGGGCCATCCCGCAGTTCGCCCGCGGGGCCGCCTTCACCTCATTCAGATGGGCGGCGGCGGCGGTCGGTCTCGTTTGCCTCGCTCTCACCGTCGAGTGCTGGGTGCGGATGGGGGAAAGCTGGCGGATGGCGGTGACGCCGGGCGAAACGACCGAGCTCGTGACCACTGGGCTCTACGCCCACATCCGTCATCCCATCTACGCGCTCAGCATTCTCCTCATGCTCTGTTCGGCCGTCGTCGTGCCCACACTGTCGATGCTCATTCTGGCGGCGATCCACGTCGCACTGATGCTGGTCAAGGCGCGCAACGAGGAGCGGTTCCTTCTCGGCGCGCACGGCGAGCGGTATGACAGTTACTGCGCGCGAACCGGGCGGTTTTTCCCGCGCCTGGGCGGGCGCGCGTCCAGCCGCGATCGGCCGTGATGCCCAACGGTGCCGTGGGGGCGATTGCGGGCGCGGTCGCGCTGCTCGCTACGGCGGTACTCGGGAGCGCACGGGCTGCGCCTGCGACTGCCGAGCCGGGCGCCGCCGACGCAGTCCGGGCCGGGGCGATGCAGCGGATCGCGCTCGACCGGGGGACGGAGGAGCGCGTACTGGCGCTCGATCCCGAGCGTATTTCCGAGCACGAGTTGCGGACGACCCTCGCGCTTGCGCCGGCACCGCGAATCATCAGTCTTCACGGCAGCGTACCGCTGGTAACCATGCGGCCGTTCGCCAAGTTCCTCATCGCCATGGGCTATCCGCCCGACCGGCTTCGCAACCCGCGCGACGGAGCGTATTCCTACTCGAGCTTCACCGACAGCCGCCAGCTCGCCGGCATGCTCGCCTGGCACTACGAGCGCGAAGGCATGGTGCCGATGCTGATCGGCCACAGCCAAGGCGGGATGCTGACGCTGAAGGTGCTGCAGGATCTCGCCGGCGGCTCCGGCGGCCCGATCGCGGTCTGGAATCCGCTCACGGACGAGCCCGACGGCCGCTTCGTTGTGGTCGATCCCGTGACCGGTGAGGCGCGGCCAGTCGCCGGGCTACGCGTTCCCTATGCGAGCGCGCTCGCGACCGGCAGCGTCATGCGCGTGCTGCTCGGCCAGTGGGGAATGCTGTCTCGGTTGCGGAGCGTTCCGGATACCGTCGGAGAGTTCACCGGCTTCTTCATCGAGTGGGACCCGCTCGCCGGCACCTCCCCGGGGTCGGCGCAGAGCGACCCGTACCGCGCGACTGGGTCGGCCGTGGTCCGCAACGTCACGCTGCCGGCCGACTACGGACACATCTCGCTGCCACTGACTGCGCACCTCGCCGCGAATCCGGTGACGCGGGACTGGATCAGCCGCTACTCGCCGCACGGCGATGGGGCCCCTCTCCCGCACGGCGACGATCTCGACACGCGCAACATCCTGCATGCGGCCGACATCTGGCACAGCGTCAAGAAGCAGTGGTGCCTGGAGGCACAGCGACTGATCCGCGCGAAGCGGCGTCCGGGCGGATGACAAGGACTGCACACGCGGGGTCAGACACAGGGCGGGGAAGTTGGGCCGGCTGAACCTTTTCCAGCGGATGATGCTTCGCTGGTCCGACCTTCACCCGTATTCGGGTGTGCACGTGGTCAAGATCCCTCATCCTCTGGTGGAGCAGCAACTTGCTGAGACAATCGCCCGGCAGCTAGAGGCGTACGGTTTGACCGGGCTCGTTGTCGATGCCGAGGGACGCCGGTTTCGCTACGAAGGGGGCCCTGCGCAGGTAGTTATCGAATTTCTGGCGGGCGCACAGGATCCATTCGCCGTCGTATGCAGCGCAATCGAACGCGAGCTCAATGCCCCCTTCCCGCACCAGAGTCGAACGAATCCGTTCCGCTTCTTCGCGGTGAGTGCTGAGGACTCGTTCCACCTCGGCATCGCCTACGATCACTTTATCGCCGGCGGCGATTCGATCGCGCAGCTGCTCAAGGGGATCACGGACGCCTGTTCCGCGACGCACCGTCGCGAGTTCCGCGATCCTGCGCCGGACCTTTATCCGCCGACGTACCGCGGCTTGATCGTGCGCCATCCCGTGGCGTTTCTGCGTGGCCTGTTCGGCATGCCTCACCTTGTCGCCCTCGGGCGCCGCTCGTTCCGGCCGCGTTATCGCAACGATGAACCTCATAACGCGTTCGCCTACGCGAAGCTCGGGTCAAGCCAGCTCGCCGCACTCCGACGGGCAGGCAAGGCCTGGGGCGTGACCATCAACGATCTTTTCCTCGCCAGTCTGCTGCAGGCGCTGTCGCCGCTGGCCACCGGTCGTCGGTTTGAACGACGGCGACGGGAGCTCGCAGTGGCGTCGATCGTCAATGCCCGCGGCGACTTCGGCGCCGACCCGCGGCGCACATTCGGACAATTCCTGGCATCGTTCCGCGTTGCCCATCCGGTACCCGAGGGCATCGGGCTGCGCGAGCTGGTGCAGTACGTGCATGCTGAGACGACGCGGATCAAACGGCACAAGCTCTACCTGCAAACGATCGTGGCGCTCAGCCTTTCAAGCCTGATGTGGCGCTTTCTCTCAGTCCGCCACCGCCAGCGCTTCTTCGCCAAGCACTATGCGTCGTGGGGCGGTGTAACACCCCTCAACGTTGACGCCCTGTGGGCAATGAGTGGGGCGGACGCGGTGCAGCCGCCCGATTACATCAGGGCGGTTTCTACCGGGCCGCTGTGTCCGCTGGTACTTGCTGTCACTACCGCGCGCAATACGCTCCACATCGGAGTGTCGTTCCGCACCGCGGCGTTTTCGCGCGCGGACATTGACAGCGTCATAGCTGGGTTCGAGCGCTGCATCGAAAGCCTAGAGGAGGCCGAAGCTTGCGCCACCTGAGCGCCGCTCTCCTGATCGTGCTCGCGCTCGCCGCTGCAGGGTGCGCAACGCGCCCCGTTGGAACCGCCAGCCGGATCCAAACGCGGGATCTGCAGCAGCTCACCGTCATGAGGTCGTTCGAGATGGGCTCGGAGCTCGAGGACCGTGTCCTCGCACTCGATCCCACGCGAGTCAGCGACGACGATGTGCGCCGGATCCTCGCAGCCGGCCCCACGCCGCGCATCCTTAACTTGCACGGAGGCATCTATCCTGTGCACGTGGTGATGGAGTCGTTCTCGCGCTTCCTGACACGCATGGGATATCCCGAAGCGAAGATCCGACACCCCGGAGACGGCCGTCTCTCCCACACGCCGTACGAGCCAAGCAGTCAGATCGCGGGCGTAATCGCCTGGTACTACGAGCAGGAGGGGATGACGCCGATGCTGATCGGCCACAGCCAGGGCGGAATCCAGGCGGTCAAAGTGCTCTATGAGTTCGCCGGCGCGTTCAGCGACAGAATCCAAGTCTGGAACCCACTGACTGATGCCGCTGAGGACCGCACCACCATCATCGATCCCATGACCGGCCGCGAGCGTCCGGTCGTCGGTCTGCGAGTGGGTTACGTGTCGGTCGTGGGCGCCGGCGGCGCGGCGTTGATGCTTCCCAACCAATGGTCGATGGCACCCCGGCTGCGTACGATCCCGGACACCGTGGAGGAGTTCACCGGATATACGATCGGGGTCGACATGGTCGCGTGGGATTTCTCTAGCGGAGCCTCGAACTTCCGGAGCAACGGCAGCGCGACGGTGCGCAACGTTCGCCTTCCCGCCGAATACTCCCACGTCACCGTCGCGTCGACTTCGCACCTTGCGCGCGAGGAAGCGATGCGTGACTGGATCAACGCCTATCGGCCGGGCGAGGTGAGCCCCATGCCGGAGGTGACCGGCTCGACCGACAACGCACTCTGGGCCGCCGACGTATGGTTCAGCATCAAGAAGCACTGGGTGATCGAGGCTCAGCGGCTGATCCGCGCCAGGCGCGCACTCGCGCCGCAGCACTAGCACACGACGCATGATGTCCGCTCCGCTCGTCGGAAAGATCGCACTCGTAACCGGCGCCGCCCGCGGCATCGGCCGCGCGATCGCGCTGAAGCTCGCCGCCGCGGGCTGCGACGTGGCGGCGAACTACTACAACAGCCACGAAGAGGCCGAGGCCCTGTGCGCCGAGATCCGCGCACTCGGCCGGCGCGCGGTCGCGATCAAGGCAAGCGTCGCGATGCCCGATAGCGTGGACGAGCTCTTCGTCGAGCTGCAGCGTCACTTCGATCGCGTCGACATTATCGTGAGCAATGCCGCGAGCGGAGTGCTGCGGCCGACGACCGAGATGGCGCTCAAGCACTGGCGCTGGTGCATGGAGACCAATGCGCTGGCACTCAATTTTCTCGCGCAGCGCGCGGTACCGCTGATGCCACACGGTGGCCGAATCATCGCGATGTCGAGCCTCGGCGCGCAGCGAGCGATGCCGGGTTACGGGTTCATTGGGGCGTCGAAGGCCGCGCTCGAATCTCTGGTCCGCACGCTGGCGCAGGAGCTCGGACCGCGCGGGATCCGCGTGAACGCGGTCAGCGCGGGCGTGGTCGACACCGATGCACTGCAGTACTTTCCCAACCGCGAAGATCTGCTCGCGTCGTTCGCACAGCGCACGCCCGCCGGACCAACCCTGACGCCTGAGGACGTCGCCGGTGCGGTCTACCTCCTCTGCCTGCCGGAGGCCGGTATGGTGAACGGGCACACGCTGTTCGTAGACGGCGGATTCGCGATCTCCGGATGAGGTAACGCGTGATCGGCGACTCGGGACTCGCGGGAAAGACGGTCATCGTGACGGGCGGCAGCCGCGGCATCGGACGCTCCATCGTCGAACTCTTGCCGCTGACGGCGCCGACGTCGTGTTCTTCTACCGTGACAACTCTGCCGCCGCAGCCGAAGCGGTCGAAGCCGGGCGCACCGCGGGAAACAAGATCGCGGCCGAGCAGGTGGACGTCACCGATGCGGCGGCGTGCGAGGCGGCGGTGGAACGCACGGTCGACCGTTGCGGTCGCGTCGACGTCCTCGTGAATAACGCAGGAGTCACCCGGGATAACCTCCTTGGGCTACTCGAGGTCGCGGACGTGCAGATAGTGCTCGACACGAACGTGGGTGGCGTGTTCAACGTAACGCGCGCGGTCGTGCCGCACATGATCGCTCAGCGCGCCGGGAAGATCGTCAACGTGAGCTCGGTTTCCGGTGAGAAAGGCGGGCGCGGCCAGACGAATTACGCTGCGAGCAAGGGCGCCATTAACGCGTTGACGCGGGCGCTTGCAGTCGAGCTCGCCCCGCGCAGGATCAACGTGAACTGCGTGGCGCCCGGGGTCATCGAGACCGAGATGTCACAGGAGATCCGCGATCGCGCCGGCGACGAGGTAAAGTCACGCATCCTGCTGCGGCGATTTGGCCAACCGCAGGACGTCGCGCACGCCGTATGGTTCCTCGCGTCGAAGTACGCCGATTACATCACCGGCCAGGTGCTTCACGTGGATGGTGGGTTCAAGATGGAGTAATGAGGATGGCACAAGAAGAAATCACCAAGGAAGAGATCGCAACGGTTTACCCGAAGGTCGCCCAGATCATCGCCGACGCGCTTGGCGCCGATGCGGGAGATGTCAAGCTCGACGTGCCGTTGATCGAAGGTCTGGACGCGGAGTCGATCGACTTCCTCGATCTCGTGTTCCGCCTCGAGCGCGCATTCGGCGTGAAGATTCCGCGCGGCAAGATCGTCGAGGACGCGCGCGGCGATTTGCCCGAGTCGGAGTTCGAGCAAAAAGGCCTGGTCACCGACGTGGGTCTGAAGCGGCTCAAGGAGTTCCTGAGCGAGGTTCCGGCCGATCGCTTCCGCTCGCCGATGAAGAGTGCCGACATTCCACGCCTGTTCACGCCAGCAACCTTCTGTAAAACGGTCGTGCGCGCGCAGCGCGCAGCGCAGGCGCACTGACCGGCGGCTGGCGAGGGGCGGATGGGATGGCCGAGCGGTTCAGCGCCTTCTCCTTTGTCGATCGGATCACGAAACTCGAACCAGGTGCGCGCGCTGCGGGACACTACGCGATCCCGGCTCATCTGCCCCACTTTCCAGCGTGTCTGGTCTCTGAAGCGATTGGACAGCTCGCCGCATGGGTCGCGATGTCTCATTTCGGTTTCCGCCGCCGCCCGGTTGCCGGTCTCGCCAGCGAGGCGCTGTTCTTCGGCGGCGTGACCGCAGGACAGACCCTCGATCTTGCAGTGGCGCTCGAAACCTGTGACGAAGATGCAATCGCCTACGGCGGCTCGGCCCGCGTAGACGGTGGCGCGGTGGTCGAGCTCCGGAATTGCGTCGCGCCGATGCTGCCGATGGAAGAGTTCGACGCGCCGGAGATGATGCAGAGTGATTTCGAAGTGCTTTGCGGTCCCGGCGCGCCTGCTGCGCGCATCCGGGCGCTGCCGCAGCAAGAGGTAACAGTGATCGACCGCGTGCCGGGCAAGTCGCTGACCGCGACGCTGCAGGTTCCGGAGTCCGCATCATTCTTCGGCGACCATTTTCCGCGCCGCCCGGTGTTTCCCGGCACGCTGCTGCTCGACCAGCAAATCGAACTCGCGCTCCAACTTGCAGCGACTCAGGCGCACCCGCGGCGTGCTCCTCACTCCGTCGCGCGTGACGGATGTGAAGATGCGCTCATTCATCGCACCGGGCCAAGTGGTCGAGATCCAGATCGGGCTGCAGCCTCTGGACGCAGCAACCTCGATCGCAAGCCTTACCGCACGCGTCGGCGGCAAGCCGGTCGCGACCGGCCGGCTCGAGATCGTCTCGCGGGCCGCCCATGACCTCACCGCGACGCCGGGTCGCAATCACCGGGCTGGGTCTCGTGACTCCGGTCGGGCTCGATGTCCCCGCGACGTGGAACGCCCTGCTCGCGGGCAAGAGCGGTGTCGCACCGATCAGCCTGTTCGACGCGAGCGGGTTCCCGGTGCGAATCGCCGCCGAGGTGAAAGGCTTCGACCTCGACCGCGCGATCGACGACCGCAAGCTCCTCAAGTTCGCGAACCGCTCGCACCGCTTCGCGCTGGCGGCCGCCGAGCAGGCGATGCGCGACGCAGGCGTCCGTCCGGCGCGAGCGACGCGGCACGCTGGGGCTGCGTCGTCGGCACCGGCATGATGGGCGTCGCCTTCGACGATCTCGCGGACGTGCAGCGCCGCGCGGCGCCCGGCGGCGAACTCGACACCGATCGCCTGCCGACCGAGGGCTCGGCGGGCGATCCGATGGCGTTCTGCCGCAGCCAGGCGACCGCGGGCGTTGCGCTGCTGCTTCGCCGCTTCGGCATCCGCGGCTATGCGACGTCGGTTCACACCGCGTGCGCGTCCGGCGGACAGGCGCGTCGGAACCGCAATGAAGCTGATCCGGCGCGGCGCCGCCGACCGCGTGCTCACCGGCGGCTTCGATTCGATGATCAACCCGGTTGGCCTCGGCGGATTCTGCCTGCTGAACGCAGTGTCGCCCGACAACGAGACACCCGAGCGCGCGAGCCGGCCGTTCGACGCGACGCGCAACGGGTTCGTGCTCGGCGAAGGCGCCGGGCTTCCTCGTCCTCGAGGAGTGGGAATCGGCGCGCCGGCGCGGAGCGAGCATCTACGCCGAGCTGGCAGGCGACGGCAACTCGCTGTCGAGCTACCGCATCACCGACTCGCATCCGTCGGGCGACGGGCCGATCCAGGCGATGCGGCAGGCGCTCGGCGACGCCGACGCGCGGCTCGGACGAAGTGGACTACCTGAACGCGCACGGCACCTCCACGCCGATGAACGACCGCAGCGAGTGCGCGGCGGTCAACGTGGTGTTCGGCGCAGGCGCGAAGCGGGTCGCGGTCAGCTCGACCAAGAGCGTTATGGGGCACCTGATTGCGGCGGCGGGCGCGGTCGAGGCCGCGGTCTGCGCGCTCGCGATCCGGCACGGCGCGTTGCCCATCAACGCGAACCTGCGCGAGCTCGATCCGGACTGCGACGTCGACGTCGTCCGCGAGCGCGCGCCGGCGACGCGTCCGGATCGCGATGTCCAACTCGCTCGGGTTCGGCGGCTCGAACAGCTGCATCGTCCTCCGCAACCCGGAGGAGGTCGACGGCCGGCCCGCCTCCAACGGCTAACGGATCGACCTCATGCAGCGCATTGTTATCACCGGAACGGGCGCGATCTGCGGCGCAGGCAAGAAGCCGGCGGAGATCCTCGCGGCAGTTCGTTCCGGCCAGTCGGCGATCACGCCGATCGCGCAATGGGACGCATCGCGATGGCCGGTGCAGGCCGCGGCCGAGGTCGCCGACTTCAACCCGGGCGCGCTGCTCAACGACCGGAAGCTTTTCAAGCTCATCCGGCGCACCGACGTGTTCGGCATCTACGCTGGCGGCCAGGCGATCGAGGCAGCCGGGTTCGCCGCGCATCGCGATGCACTCGATCCGGACGCTCAGGCGCATTTCAATGACGCCACGGGCATCTATGTCGGCTCGGGTGGTGGCGGCTACCAAAACCAGTACGATTTTTTCCCGCTGCTTGCGTCGGCCAACGGCGAGTCTCGCGGCTTTCGGACGCGAACTCGACGCCACGGTCAGCCCGATGTGGCTGCTGCGGTCGCTGCCGAACAACGTGCTCTGCCATGTCGGGATTCGGCACGGCATCAAGGGTCCGAATGCGTGCATCACGAATCACAGTATCGAGCGGCTCGCTCGCGATCATCGAGGCGGCGCAGGCGCTGCGGACCGGCGAATGCGAGCGCGCTGTCGCGGTGGGTCACGACGCGTCGATCGAGCCGCAGATGGTGCTCTACTACCACGGCGTCGGGTTGCTGACCGAAGCCGCGCTGCGACCGTTCGACGTCGATCGCAGCGGTAGCGCGATGGGCGAGGGCGCGGCGGCGCTGGTCATCGAGACCGCACACTCGGCGGCCGAGCGTGGCGCCCCCGTGTTTGGCGAGATCCTGGGCAGCGGCTGCGCGGCCGAAAGCGAAGGGTTGCTGCCGATCCGCGACGACGGCGAGGGGCTCGCGCAGGCGATCGCGCTCGCACTCGAGGACTCTGGACTTGGCGCCGCCGATGTCGGAATGATCGTTGCGCACGGCAACGGCACTCGGCAGGGCGATGTGTCGGAAGCACGCGCGCTACGTACGATCTTCGGCGCAACGGCCCCGCCGGTGACCGCGTTTAAGTGGGCGTTCGGCCATTTGCTCGCCGCGTCGGGAATCATCGAGACGGTCCTGGCACTCGCGGCATTGCGCGCGCGGACGGTGCCGGGCATCGCGGCGCTGCGAGCGGCTCGACCCGGCGTGCGCGGGGCTGACCGTATCAGCCTCGGAGCAGGCGCCGCGCAGCGACGTCGCGCTCGTCCTATCGCGCGGATTTGGCGGCACGAATGTTGCGCTTGTAGTTCGCGCCACCGCGGAGTGATGTAAGTGGCGGACGGCGCCAAGGCCACCGGTCGCTGCGGCATCGACACGGTGGAGATCGCGCGCGTCGAGCGGCTGCTGCGCGAGACGCCAACGACGGATCTGGCGAAGCTCTTCTCTGCCGAGGAGTTGCGCGACGCCGGCGAGGGGCCGGGGCGGGCGGCGAGCCTCGCCGCGCGCTTTGCCGCGAAGGAAGCCTGCATCAAGCTCTTTCCGCGCGAGACCGCGCTCGGGAAACTCGGTCAGGCCGATTTCGCCGTCACGCGCGACAACTACGGCGCGCCGCGGGTCGTGTGCAGTCCCAACGCACTAGACGTCCTCGCCCGCAACCGCGTCAAGGCGATCGCGCTCTCGCTGACCCATGACCGGACCAGCGCTTCAGCGGTAGCACTCGCTGAGCCGTCGCACGCGGAACCGTCATCTGCCGGCAAGCTGCTGTACCGCCTGTTGCCCATCCGCCGCCGCGTGATCCTCGAGAATCTGCGGCGCGTCTACGGTGACGCGGTGCCCGACGAGGAGATCACGCGGCTCGCGCAGGCCCATTACTCACACCTCGGGCGACTCGTGCTCGAATTGCTCTGGTTCCCATTGATGCCGGCAGCGCGCCGCGCGGCGATGGTGCGCGTCGAAAATCTTCAGGCGCTCGAGTCGGCGCTCGCGCAGGGCAAGGGTGTTCTGGTGCTCACCGGCCACTTCGGCAATTTCGAGGTCGCCACCGCAGCGGTCCTCGACCTCTACCCGCACGCGCGTGGCCGCTTCTGGTTCGTTCGCCGTCCGATCAAACCCGCCTGGCTCGACTCGCTGCTGACACGCCGGTTTCGCCGCGCGGGTTTCGGTGTCCTGCCGAAGCGCGGCGGACTCGACGCGATCCTCGACCGTCTAAGCGCCGGCGATTTGGTCGTGTTCCCGTTCGACCAACATGCCGGGCGGAAGGACGGAGTCGTGGTGGATTTCTTCGGTCACCCGGCGGGAACATTCCGCAGCCTCGCGATCCTTGCGCTCCACACCGGCGCGCCGGTCGTGCCGGCGGCGAGCTGGCGCGAATCCGACGGACAGCACGTGCTGCGATTCGAGGAGGCGCTCGCGCCGATCGAATCCGACGACGTCAACGAAGCCATCAAGTGCAACAGCCGCGCCTATAACGCGGTACTCGAGCGCATGATCCTGCGCCATCCGGAGCAATGGTGGTGGGTACACCGTCGCTGGAAGACCGCTGCGACTGTGTTGACGACAGCAAAGGTGTCTCAGTAACAGAAGATTTCCGCGGCAGTGTTCATTCGGTCATTACGCATCGAGTCGTTAGCGAACTCGGCATAGCCATCGAAAGCCTCGAGAATTTCGCGCCGAAACTGGATTGGTGATCGGTCCGTGCATCGTAGTACCGCGAATGCCTAGTGCACATCGGTGCGCACGCGTGCCCGATCACGGTGCGCGCTGAATCAAGTCGCACCACCGCAGGGCATCGCGTTTGTGAGCAAATCCCACGATGCGTTCGATTTCAATGACTTGCCCTTTGGCATAGGTCTTGCGGAGCGTTTTGCGCAGAGCGCCACAGTTCGGCGTCTGAATCGCAACCGACGGGGAAAGGAAATCACATGTTGAAAAGACGGGGAGCGCTAAAGGCGCTCGCGTGGGGCACCGCACTCGCAGCTACAGGGACCGGATCACGTAAGGCGCTTGCACAGCAGGCAGTAAAGGTTGGAGTGTTGCATTCGCTTTCGGGAACGATGGCGATTTCAGAAACAGTGCTGAAGGACGTGGCACTGATGGCGTTCGATGAAATCAACGCCAAAGGCGGTGTGATGGGGATGAAGATTGAGCCTGTCGTCGTCGACCCCGCATCGAACTGGCCGCTCTTTGCCGAGAAGGCGCGCCAGTTGATTACGCAAGACAAAGCCGCCGCAGTGTTCGGTTGCTGGACGTCGGTGTCGCGCAAATCGGTGCTGCCGGTGTTCGAAGAGCTGAACGGCCTTCTTTTCTATCCCGTGCAGTACGAAGGCGAAGAATTGTCGAAGAACGTTTTCTATACCGGCGCCGCGCCGAATCAGCAGGCGATTCCGGCGGTCGAGTACTTGATGAGCAAGGAAGGCGGCGGCGCCAAGCGCTGGGTATTGCTCGGTACAGACTACGTTTATCCGCGCACGACCAACAAGATTCTGCGTGCATTCCTGAAGTCGAAGGGTGTTGCCGATAAGGACATCGACGAGAAGTACACGCCGTTTGGCCACAGCGACTATCAGACGATCGTTGCCGACGTCAAGAAGTTCGCGGCCGGTGGCAAGACCGCGGTGGTGTCGACCATTAACGGCGACTCGAACGTGCCGTTCTACAAAGAACTGGGCAACCAGGGATTGAAAGCGACCGACGTGCCGGTCGTCGCGTTCTCGGTCGGCGAAGAGGAGTTGCGCGGAGTCGATACCAAGCCGCTCGTCGGCCATCTCGCCGCCTGGAATTACTTCATGTCGATCAAGGCGCCTGCCAACGACGACTTCAAGACCAAGTGGGCCAACTACGCCAAGGCCAAGAAGCTGCCGGGTGCGGACAAGCCGCTGACCAATGATCCGATGGAAGCCACGTATATCGGCATCTACATGTGGAAGCAGGCGGTCGAGAAAGCCAAGACGTTCGATACCGACAAAGTCATCGCGGCGATGGCGGGGCAGACATTTACCGCACCGTCAGGCATCGTTTCGAAGATGGACGAGAAAAATCACCATCTGCACAAGGCCGTGTTCATCGGCGAAGTCCAAGGCAACGGCCAGTTCAACGTTGTGTGGAAAACGAAAGGGCCGGTCAGAGCGCAGCCGTGGAGTCCGTACATACCGGGTAACGACAAGAAACCGGATGTGCCCGACGGCAAGACCATCATCACAAAGTAGTCAGCGAAGCAATAGAAGTGTTGCAAGGACAGCGGGGGCTGCTTCGGCAGCCCCTTTTCACATGAGAACACTGTTAGCAGCGATTCTTTGGCTGGCGTCGTCGCTGGTGTTTGCGCAGGATGCAAGCACAGTGGAGAAGCTCGCGTTCGGCGAAAGCGACGAGCAAGTTGAAGCCATCGCGCAGCTTGTCGCTTTAGGCAACGACAAAGCAGCCGTCATCTTGCAGGCACTTGCCGACGGTGAGCTTGTTACCGCAGGCAAACGGGTTCTGATCGTCAAGGGCGATGGCGCGACCGACGCGGTAACGGGGACGAAGCTGCCGGCCGTCCCTGCCGATAAGGAAGACATCAGCGTCAACAACCGCTTGCGGCGCGAGCTCGCCGGCGCATTGGCTGCACTGAAGCTTGTTTCGCCGCAGCGCGACGTGCGGCTGGCAGCTGCGAAAGAGCTCGGCGGCGGTGCCGACCCGGCGATGCTGCCGCTGGTGCAGAAAGCGCTAAGTCAAGAGACCGATCCGGCGATCAAGCCGATGCTCGAGCAGATCGTGGCAACGCTGGAACTGCGTGCCGACGATCGCAATGCACGGCTCGCTGCGGTAAAAAAATTGGCCAGCTCGAACAACGCAAGTACCAAGAGCTTGCTGCTGGCCTTCATCGAAGCCGAGAAGGATGAAGAGCTGCGCGCCGAAGCGCAGAGAAGTTTGCGCGAGATCGAAAGCAGCCTCGCCTGGGGAGAGCGCGTTGGCATCGTGTTTACCAGCGTCAGTCTCGGCTCGATCCTGCTGCTCGCCGCGCTCGGCCTGGCAATCACGTACGGATTGATGGGCGTCATCAACATGGCGCACGGCGAGCTGATCATGATCGGCGCGTATGCAACCTACGTCGTGCAGGGACTATTTCGAAGCACTGCGTTTTTCGACTGGTACCTGATCGCGGCGATCCCGGTGGCGTTTGCTGTCTCTGCGCTGGTGGGAATGGCGCTTGAGCGGACCGTGATCCGCTGGCTGTATGGCCGCCCGCTGGAGACGCTGCTCGCAACGTGGGGCATCAGCCTGATTCTGATTCAAGCGGTGCGCACGATTTTCGGCGCGCAGAACGTGCAGGTCGAGAACCCGTCGTTCATGTCGGGAGGCGTCGAGTTGCTGACCGGTGTCGTGCTGCCGTGGAGCCGCATCGTCATCATTGGCTTCGCATTCGCCGTGGTGTTTCTTATCTATCTGTTGTTGAACAAGACGCGGCTCGGCTTGTTTGTGCGCGGCGTGACGCAGAACCGCGAGATGGCGTCGTGCGTCGGCGTGCCGACTGCGCGTGTCGACATGTGGGCGTTCGGGCTCGGCTCCGGCATCGCGGGCCTTGCCGGCTGCGCGCTTTCGCAGATCGGCAACGTCGGGCCCGATCTGGGGCAGAACTACATCGTGGACTCGTTCATGGTCGTCGTGCTCGGCGGTGTAGGACAACTGGCCGGAACTGTTTATTCCGCGCTCGGACTCGGCTTCGCCAACAAGCTGCTCGAAGCGTGGCAGGGCGCGGTGCTCGCGAAGATCGCGGTGCTCGTATTCATCATCGTGTTCATTCAGAAGCGGCCGCAGGGCATGTTCGCGCTGAAAGGCAGAGCGTTGGAATCGTGATCGCTGACCTTTCATACCGTCGTCTTTACGGCGTCAGGGGCTGGACGATTCTCGTTGCATTTGCGGCGGTGATCTTCATCGGCTTTCCCGTATTCAATCTTGTCGTCGGCCCGGACAGCGCTTTTCACATTTCTGCCTACTGGGTCACGCTGCTCGGCAAGATCATGTGTTTCGCGATCGTCGCGATCGCGATGGACCTGATCTGGGGTTATGCCGGAATCCTGTCGCTCGGCCACGGATTGTTCTTTGCACTGGGCGGCTACGCGTTCGGTATGTATCTGATGCGGCAGATCGGCTCCGACGGGCAATACCGGCAGCCGATGCCCGACTTCATGGTGTTTCTGGACTGGAAAGAATTCCCGTGGCAATGGTTTAACTCGGATTCATTCCTGTGGTGCGCGATGCTGGTCGTCGTCGTGCCCGGGCTGCTGGCCTATGTGTTCGGCTACTTCGCGTTTCGGTCGCGCGTGAAGGGCGTGTACTTCTCGATCATCACGCAGGCGCTGACATTTGCGGCGATGCTGCTGTTCTTCCGAAACGCCACCGGCTTCGGCGGCAACAACGGTTTCACTGACTTTCGCCGCATCCTCGACATCCCCATTGCGACACCGCAAACCCGCATGGCCTTGTTTGCGATCACCGGTGCGACGCTGATCGGCACGCTGCTGCTGGCGCGCTGGCTGGTCACGTCGAAATTCGGCCGCGTGCTCGCCGCGATACGCGACGCCGAGACGCGTGTGATGTTCTGCGGCTACGACACTTTGCATTACAAGCTTTTCATATGGACGCTGTCGGCCGTGCTGTGCGGCATTGCAGGAGCGCTGTACGTCCCGCAGGTCGGCATCATCAATCCAAGCGAGATGTCGCCGGCGAACTCGATCGAGATCGCAATCTGGGTTGCGGTCGGCGGCCGCGGCACGCTCGCGGGTGCGGCACTCGGTGCCGGATTGGTGAATGGCGCGAAGAGCTTCTTCACGCAGGCGTTTCCCGAGTACTGGCTGTTCTTCCTCGGCCTACTCTTCATCCTGGTCACGCTGTTTCTTCCGCAGGGCGTGCTCGGATTGATCAACCGGCGCAAAGAGAACGCATGAGCAGCCTCGCCATGCATCCCGCCTCGCGCGAAGGCACGACGATCTCCGACCTCGGCCGCGTCGCCACCGAAGGACTGGACCTCACGCATGGCGTCGTCCTCTATCTCGAGGGCATCAGCGTCAGCTTCGACGGCTTTCGGGCGCTGAACGATCTTTCGCTGTCGATCGACGCGGGCGAGCTGCGCTGCGTGATCGGGCCCAACGGCGCGGGCAAGACGACGATGATGGACGTCATCACCGGCAAGACGCGCCCCGACGCCGGCACCGCGTTCTTTGGCCAGACGATCGACCTGACCAAGCTCTCGGAGGCGCAGATCGCGCACGCCGGCATCGGACGCAAGTTTCAGAAGCCGACGATCTTCGAACGTCACACGGTGTTCGAAAACCTCGAGCTGTCGATGAAAGCGGACAAGCGAGTACGCAGGACGCTGTTCGCAAAACTCTCATCGGAGGAGCGCGATCGCATCGGCGAGATGCTGAAGTTGATTCGCCTTAACGACAGCACGCATCGCATTGCCGGGCTGCTGTCGCACGGACAGAAGCAATGGCTCGAGATCGGAATGCTGCTAATGCAGGAGCCGCGCCTGCTGCTGCTTGACGAGCCCGTTGCCGGAATGAGCGACGAGGAGACCGAGCGCACTGCGGAGCTTTTCGTTTCGCTTGCCGGCAAGCACTCGCTGGTCGTCGTCGAGCACGACATGGCATTCGTCAGCAAGATCGCGCGCAAGGTAACCGTGCTGCACGAAGGCAGCGTCCTTGCCGAAGGGCCGATGGAACAGGTTCAAAATGATCCACGGGTAATCGAGGTCTACTTAGGCAGATAGGCGATGCTTACCGTCTCCAACCTCAACCAGTACTACGGCGGCAGCCACATCCTGCGCGACCTCACATTCGAAGCGCCCGCAGGCAAGGTCACCGCATTGCTCGGCCGCAACGGCGTCGGCAAGTCGACTCTACTGAGAACGTTGATGGGCCTGGTGCCGGCGAAGAGCGGGCAAGTTGTCTTTCAAGGCAGGAACATTACGGCCGTCAAGCCTTATGAGCGAGTACGAGCGGGCATCGGCTACGTACCGCAGGGCAGGGAAATATTTCCGCGGCTGACCGTTGAGGAAAACCTGGAGATGGGACTTGCCGCTCGCCCTCGAGGCGCGCGCATTCCGGAGCGGATCTTCGAGATGTTTCCGGTATTGCGCAGCATGTTGCGGCGGCGCGGCGGCGATCTATCGGGAGGGCAACAGCAACAACTCGCAATTGGCCGCGCGCTCGCGGTCGGCCCACGTCTGTTGATCCTCGACGAGCCGACTGAAGGAATCCAACCCTCGATCATCAAAGACATTGAGCGCGCGATTCGGACCCTGGCACAGAGCGGCGAGATGGCGATCCTTCTGGTCGAGCAGTACTACGACTTCGCGCGCTCGCTCGCTGATCAATATCTGGTGATGGAGCGCGGAGAAATCGTCGCGCGCGGCGCGGGCGCCGACATGGAACGCGACGACGTAAGACGCTTGCTGGCAGTATGACGGTTCATGCGTGTTGCCGAACCGCTCTTCGCTCCGTGGAAAGCCGACCTCTCGCTTGGTTTCCGCTATGAGGACCATCGAACGGTGCTCGCGGAAAAACGTTTCAATGGTCCGCTTGTCGTGCAGAAGCCGTTGTATCCGGAAGGCGATGCGGTCTGCCATGCGATCGTCGTTCATCCTCCAGCGGGCATCGTCGGCGGCGACCAGTTGTCATTTCGTATAAGTGCAGCGCCGAAATCAGCAGTGCTGTTGACGACGCCGGGCGCGGGCAAGTGGTATCGATCCGCCGGGCCGTGGGCAAGTCAGAAGCTTTCCTTCGAAGTGGGTGGCAGCCTGGAATGGCTACCGCAGGAAACCATCGTGTACGACGGCGCGCTTGCGGACATCGCGTGCGAAGTGAATCTCGGCACCGATGCCACTTATATCGGATGGGAAATCCTGTGCCTCGGCCGCGCGGGTTCCGGTGAGCGGTTCAGCAGAGGACGGATCGAGATGCGCAACGCAATTTCCCGCAATGGCAAACCGGTTTGGCGCGAACGCGGCGTGATCGATCCGAGCAGTCGGTTGATGCATTCGCCTGCAGGGTTGAACGGCAAATCGGTGTGCGCGACATTGCTCGCCGCCGCACCCGCCATCAGCCCGAGCGTGGTAGCCGCGTGCCGTGAAGTGAATCAAGTGGCCGTGACTCTGTTGCCGGGACTACTGATCGCGCGTCACCTGGGTAATTCCAGCGAAGCTGCAAAGCAGAGCTTCGTCGAGACTGTGGCGGATTCTTCGGCACCGCGATCCAGGGTCGCGCGGCGCAACCAGCCGAGAATCTGGACGACACGCTAATGGAGCTCACTCCGCGCGAAAAGGACAAGCTGCTGATCTTCACGGCAGCACTGCTGGCGGAGAGACGCAAAGGCCGCGGCTTGAAGCTGAACTATCCCGAAGCGGTTGCCTTCATCAGCGCCGCGATCATGGAAGGTGCACGCGACGGCAAGTCGGTTTCGGAGTTGATGGGTTTCGGTGCGACGCTGCTAAAGCGCGCCGACGTGATGGAAGGCGTGGCTGAGATGATTCCGGAGATCCAGGTCGAGGCGACGTTTCCCGACGGCACGAAGCTGGTCACGGTGCATCACCCGATCCCATGATCCCAGGTCAAGTCGAAGCGGTGGCGGGCGACATCGTGCTGAACGACGGACGAAAAACTGTGGTCGTTCAAGTCACGAATTCTGGCGACCGGCCGATCCAAGTGGGCTCGCACTACCACTTCTTCGAAACGAACAACGCACTCAAGTTCGAGCGCGACAAGGCGTACGGCTTCCGCCTGAACATTGCTGCCGGCACTGCGGTGCGCTTTGAACCCGGTCAGTCACGCACCGTCGAGCTGGTCGCGCTGGCGGGTGACCGGAAAGTGTTCGGCTTCAACGCGAAGGTGATGGGCTCATTGGCTTCGAAGCTCAAATGAAGATCTCGCGCCAGGCGTATGCGGAGATGTTCGGCCCGACGGCCGGCGATCGTGTGCGGCTGGCCGATACCGAGCTATGGATCGAAGTCGAAAAGGATTTCACGATCTACGGCGAAGAAGTGAAGTTCGGCGGTGGCAAAGTGATTCGCGACGGGATGGGACAAAGCCAGCGTGTATCCGCGGAAATCGCCGACACGGTGATCACGAATGCGTTGATCATCGATCACTGGGGCATCGTCAAGGCCGATATCGGCATCAAGAACGGATTGATCGCGCGCATCGGAAAGGCCGGCAATCCCGATATACAGCCCGGCGTCGACATCGTCATCGGCCCGGGCACCGAGATCATCGCCGGCGAAGGCTCGATCGTCACCGCCGGCGGCATCGATACGCACATTCACTTTATCTGTCCGCAGCAGATCGAAGAAGCATTGATGAGCGGCGTGACGACGATGCTCGGTGGCGGCACCGGCCCGGCAACCGGCACGTCCGCAACGACATGCACGCCAGGACCTTGGCACATTCACTCGATGTTGAAAGCGGCCGAGAGCTTTCCGATGAACCTCGGCTTTCAGGGCAAAGGCAACGCGAGCCTGCCCGCTGCGCTCGAAGAACAGATCGAAGCAGGCGCGTACGGACTGAAACTGCACGAAGACTGGGGCACGACACCGGCGGCGATCGACTGTTGCCTGACGGTTGCCGACAAGCACGACGTGCAGGTCACCATTCATACCGACACATTGAATGAATCGGGCTTCGTCGAAGACACGATCGCTGCGTTCAAGGGCCGCACGATCGCCACCTTTCACACCGAGGGCGCAGGCGGCGGCCACGCGCCCGACATCATTCGTTGCGCCGGTTTGCCGAACGTGTTGCCGTCGTCGACGAACCCGACGATGCCGTATACGGTCAACACCGTCGACGAACATCTCGACATGCTGATGGTGTGTCATCACCTCGACGCCTCGATCGCGGAGGACGTTGCCTTCGCTGAGAGTCGCATCCGGCGCGAGACGATCGCTGCGGAAGATGTGCTGCACGACCTCGGTGTGTTCTCGATGATGTCGTCCGACAGCCAGGCGATGGGCAGAGTCGGCGAAGTCATCATTCGCACGTGGCAAACGGCGCACAAGATGAAAACCCAGCGCGGCACATTGGCCCAGGACACCGCGCGTAACGATAACTTCCGGGTCAAGCGCTACATCGCCAAGTACACGATCAACCCGGCCATCACGCAAGGCATCTCGCACATCGTCGGCTCGATCGAGGCGGGCAAGCTCGCCGACCTCGTGCTGTGGAAGCCGGCGTTCTTCGGTGTCAAGCCATCGCTGATCGTCAAGGGCGGGATGATCGCCGCGGCGGCGATGGGCGATCCGAACGCATCGATTCCGACCCCGCAGCCCGTTCACTACCGCCCGATGTTCGGAGCGTTTGGCACCGCGATGGACGCGACCTGCATCAACTTCATTTCGCGAGCGGCACTCGCTGCGGGCGTTCCCGAACAACTAGGCCTGCGCCGCAGAATCGAGGCGGTCAAGAACACGCGCACGATCGGCAAGGCCGACATGGTGCACAACGACGGCACGCCACAGATCGAAGTGGACTCGCAGACCTACGAAGTGCGCGCCGACGGCGAGCTGCTCACCTGCGAGCCAGCGAGCGTGCTGCCGATGGCGCAACGATATTTCTTGTTCTGATGGTTGAGATCAAACACAAGCTGAAGATCGTGCGCGGCACGTACAAGATCGAAATCAAAGGCCAGCTGGAGCTGCCATTCGAGATGCGGCAAAAGAGCCGCTTCAAAGCGACGCTGGTCTCGGGCGAAGAAGTCGGCGTGATGCTGCCGCGAGGCGAGATTTTGCGCGGCGGCGATCTGGTCACGGCGTCCGACGGCCGCATCATTGAAGTCGTTGCGCAGCCTGAGAGCGTGCTGCATGTAGAAGGAGCAACGCCTGCCGCACTGGCGAAGATCGCCTATCACCTCGGCAACCGCCATGTGCCGGTCGAGGTGGGCGACGGTTACTTACGGCTCGGCGACGATCACGTGCTGGAACGGATGCTCCACGGCCTTGGCGCGGAGGTCAGCCGCACGATGGCGCCGTTCGAGCCTGAGGCCGGCGCGTACGGTGGCGCAGGACACGAACACGGCGCAGCGAAGATTCACGACCATCATCACGACCACGCACAAGATCACGACCATTGCGACCATGACCACGAACACTAGTCTCGTGCGCCTGCTGCAGCTCGCGAGCCCGACGTTGCCGGTGGGCGCCTACAGCTATTCGCAGGGCCTCGAAGCTGCGATCGACGCCGGCGTCGTCACGAATGCCGTGAGTGCGCAGCAGTGGATCGGCGATTTGCTCGAGTTCTCCATGTCGCGCATGGAAGCGCCGCTGCTCTATCGCATGATCAACAATCCTTCTGACATCGAAGCACTGAACTCGCTGTTCCTCGCAAACCGCGAGACTGCCGAACTGCGTGCCGAGACGGTGCAGATGGGATATTCGTTGAATCGTCTTCTGCCGAGTCTCGACGTCGAGCCGCTCGTGTTCGAAGAGCCGTCGTTCCCCGCAGCATTTGCAGCCGCCGTCAATGCATGGCAGATCGACGCGCAGGAAGCGCTGCAGGCCTACCTCTGGGCGTGGCTCGAAAACCAGGTGATGGCGGCGGTGAAAGCCGTACCGCTCGGCCAGACCGACGGACAGCGAATGCTGCTCTCGCTTGCAAACCGAATCCCAGGCGTCGTCAGCCAGGCGATCACGATGCGCGATGAAGACATCGGCAGCTTCGCGCCGGGCTTCGCCATTCTTTCTTCAAAACACGAAACGCAATACTCGAGACTGTTCAGATCATGACGCTCAGAATAGGAATCGGTGGTCCGGTCGGTTCTGGCAAGACCGCGCTGATGCTGTCGCTGTGCCGCTCGCTGCGCGACAAGTACAACATCGCCGCGGTGACCAACGACATCTACACCGAGGAAGACGCGCAGTTCCTGGTACGCAACGAAGCGTTGGCGCCCGAGCGAATCATTGGGGTCGAGACCGGCGGCTGCCCGCACACTGCCATCCGCGAAGACGCATCGATCAATCTCGAAGCGGTCGCGCGGCTCGACAAGCGCTTTCCCAATCTCGATCTGATCCTGATCGAATCCGGCGGCGACAACCTTGCTGCGACGTTCAGCCCCGAACTGTCCGATCTGACGCTCTACGTGATCGACGTCGCCGCCGGCGACAAGATTCCGCGCAAAGGGGGCCCGGGCATCACGAAGAGCGATCTGCTGATCATCAACAAGATCGATCTCGCGCCGATGGTCGGCGCGTCGCTCGACGTGATGGACCGCGACGCGAAGAAGATGCGCAACGAGCGGCCGTTCGTGTTCTCGAACCTGAAAACCGGGCAAGGCGTGGACACGATCGTCAAATTCATTGAAACCGAAGGAATGCTATGAGCCGCGTCGCACTGTTTCTTCTTGTCTTGTTTCCCGTGTGCTCGGCGTTGGCTCATTCGGGCCATGACGCGCCCGAACCGCATCTTCATGCCATCTGGGAAGTCTGTATTGCTCGTCGCGGTCATTGGTGTGTGGGTGATGACTTACATCAAGCGCGCGTCGTCACGGCGCCGCGAGCGAAAGCACGCCCGAATTCGCCCGTAACTTGAGGGTCCCGATCGGCGCAAAAGCGTTGGCGCGCCAACGTTAATCAACCGAAGACGGCCAACTCACCGCGTTAAGTTGCTTGTAACGCGGCTTTCGGCCCGCGCTTCTTCGCGCCAGATCTGGCGTAACCGGACAAGACCTCAAATGCAAAAACTCATCGCTGTAACTTTCGTGATGTCTCTCGGCCTGATCGCCGGCTGTGCTACCAGCACCGGCTCCGACGGGATCGTGGAAATCGGTCCGAACACGTACCGCGTCGCTAGCCTCGGTCGCTTCGCCGACTATTCAAGCAGTGCCCTGAAAGCGAGATTGCATCAAGATGCCTACCGGCACTGCGCCGCCAAAAACATGCTGATGGTTCCTAATCAGAGCTCGGCATCGGGTACTGAGATGCAGTTCCAGTGCATAGCCCGCAATCAGGCAAGCGCACCTGCCCCTACGCTCTAGTCTCTGCCCGCGTTCGCGGTCGCGCGGTCAATGACTCAGAATCTTTGACAGAAAATCGCGCGTCCGCTCGTTCTTCGGGTGACTGAAGAATTCCTTGGGCGAGTTCTGTTCGACGATCTGGCCGAAGTCCATGAAGATCACGCGATCGGCGACCGATTTGGCGAACCCCATCTCATGCGTGACGCAAATCATCGTCATCCCCTGGTCGGCGAGCTCGATGATCACGTCGAGCACCTCCTTGATCATCTCCGGGTCGAGCGCCGACGTAGGCTCGTCGAACAACATGATCTTGGGCGTCAGGCAAAGAGCACGCGCGATCGCAACGCGTTGCTGCTGACCGCCTGATAACTGCATCGGATATTTCTGCGCCTGCTCGGCGATCCGAACGCGCGTCAACTGGGCCATCGCTCGCTCCTCAGCCTCCTTTTGCGGCACGCCGGTGACCCACATCGGCGCAAGCGTCAGATTCTCGAGCACGGTCAGGTGCGGAAATAGATTGAACTGCTGAAACACCATGCCGACCTTGCGGCGAATCGCTTCGATCGCCTTGATGTCGTCGGAGAGCTCGACACCATCGACGACCAGGCGGCCTTCCTGATGTTCTTCCAGACGATTGATACAGCGGATCAGCGTCGATTTGCCGGAACCCGAAGGACCGCAGATGACGATGCGCTCGCCCGAGCCAACGGTAAGGTCAATATCGCGTAGCACGTGAAACTGCACGAACCACTTGTTGACCTTCTCGAAAGTGATGATCGGTTGGGACAAGGTCGTTTGGCTCATGCTCGCCTATGGCCGACGTTTAGATGCTGCTCCACCCACTGGCTATAACGCGACATCGCGAAACAGAAGATCCAGTAGATCGCGGCGATAAAAAGGTACGCCTCAATGAAGAACGGCCGCCAGTTCGAGTCGCCGGCAAGCGCTAGCGTGACCGAGCCTGTGAGCTCGTACAGGCTGACGATCGTGACCAGCGATGTGTCCTTGAACGTGCTGATGAAGCTGTTCATGATCGAAGGGACCACGAGCCGCAGCGCCTGTGGCAGCACGATCTTGCGCTGCGTTTGCCAATAGGAAAGGCCGAGCGACGCCGCCGCCTCGTGCTGCCCGGACGGAATCGCCTGCAGGCCGCCGCGCACGACTTCGGCCAGATAAGCCGCCGCGAACAGCGTGATGCCGACCAGCACTCGTACCAGCACGTTGATCGTGACCCCTTGCGGCATGAACAGCGGAAACATGAACGACGCCATGAACAACACCGAGATCAGCGGCACGCCGCGAATCAACTCGACATAAACGATGCAGATCGTGCGCAGCGCGGGCAGATGCGAACGCCGCCCGAGCGCCACCAGAACGGCGATCGGAAAGGCCGCAGCGATGCCGATCGTGGAAAGCAGCAGCGTCAGCGGCAATCCGCCCCATCGATCGGTCTCGACGGCAGACAAACCCAATACGCCGCCGCGCATCAAGACAAAGAACACGGCGAAAACGAACATCCACGCAATGAGCAACCATCGGCTCCATAACGGCCGCGTGCAGCTCGCTACCAGCATCGCAAGCATCAGAACCGTCGCGGCCAACGGCCGCCATTGCTCGTCAAACGGATAGCGGCCGAACAGGATCAATCGGTACTTCTCTGCGATCACCCCCCAGCACGCACCTGCGCCATCGAGTGCGCGGCATGCAGCGAAGTCGGGTCGCGTGACCGCGTTGATGACCGCCCAGTCGATGATCCCCGGGACGTAGTAGAACAGTGCGGCGATGACGGTGAGCGTGGCGACCGCGCTGCCGGGACCGGCAAATAGGTTGCGCCGGAGCCAACCCAGCACGCCACGAGTCACGACGGGCGCCGGCCGTGCGGCGACAGTCTCAAACGCAACTGCGGAACTGACTGCGCTCATCGTTCCTTGATCGCCGCGCGCGCGTTGTACCAGTTCATCAGCGCCGCCGTCGAAAGCGACAGCGTCAGGTACACCGCCATGATGATCGTGATGCACTCGACCGCGCGACCGGTCTGGTTCAGCGTGGTGTTCGAGATCGACACCAGGTCGGGATAACCAATCGCGACCGCCAACGACGAGTTCTTGGTCAAGTTCAGGTATTGGTTCGTCAACGGCGGAATGATCACCCGCAGTGCCTGCGGCAATAACACGAGCTTCAGTTGCCGGTTCCGGCTGAGGCCCAACGAGCTCGCGGCCTCGATTTGCCCCCACGGCACCGCCTGAATGCCCGAACGCACGATCTCGGCAATGAACGCCGCCGTGTAGATCGCCAGCCCCAGCGTCAGCGCCAGAAACTCCGGCGTCACCGCACCGCCTCCAACCACGTTGAATTCGGTCTTTTCAGGCATGTCGAGCGCGGTCGGCATGCCGGCGGCAAACCAGCCAGCCGCTACACCTACAACGATGATCGCGACTGCCGGCCAGAACATGGCGCGTGCGTGCCCGGTTAGCGTGAATTGCGTGTACGCCCAGCGACGATAGAGCCACGCGCATGTCGCGCCGGCGATCGCACCGGCCAATATCAGTCCGAATCCTGGTGCCCACACCGGCACCGGAAAGGCGAACCCGCCTTTGGACAGGTACATCCCAGGTGCGGGATGCAACGCCTCGCTCACCGGTGGCAACAGTTCGTTCAACAACAGGTACCACGTCAACAACTGCAACAGCACCGGAATGTTGCGGAAGAGCTCGACGTACGCCGAGCACACGGCGCGCACCAGAAAATTGCGGGACAAACGGCCGATGCCGATCACTGTTCCCAGCACCGTTGAGATCAGGATGCCGATGATCGCGACGCGTAACGTGTTCGTTAGTCCAACCAGGAACGCCTTCCAATACGGGTTACTCGAGTCGAACTCGATAACCGTCTCACCAATGCCAAAACCGGCCGGCTGGATCAGGAAGTCGAAGCCACTTTGAATGCCGCGGATGCGCAGATTGGTCAGCGTGTTCGACGTCAGAAACCACGCAACAAGCGCGATGACGCTGACCGCAATGACCTGGTAGACGACACCGCGGAACGCCTGACTGCGCCACGACCAAGCGCGCCGTTTCGGCACAGCTCTCGGCGAAGGTCTGTCAGCCATTGAAAGTCCTCCCTCGGTTGGCGAACGAGGGAGGTTCAAGCCCGAACGCAATCCGTCAGCGCTTATTTACCGAATAGGCGGGGCGTACATGATTCCGCCCTTGTTCCACAAGTTGTTGAGCCCGCGCGGCAGCTTCAGCGCGGAGTTCGGTCCAACGTTGCGCTCGAAGATCTCGCCGTAGTTGCCAACGGCCTTGATCGCGCGGTACGCCCACTCTTTGTCGAGGCCAAGCAGCTTGCCCATATCCTCTCCGGTACCGAGGATGCGTTGCACGGCCGGATCGGTGCTCGCCTTCATCTTGTCGACATTGGCTTGCGTAATCCCGTATTCCTCGGCTTCGATCAAGGCAAAGAGCACCCACTTGGCAATGGCGAACCATTCGTCGTCACCGCGGCGCACCGCCGGTCCGAGCGGCTCCTTCGAAATCAACTCGGGCAGGATCACGTAGTCGTCGGGGTTACTCGCCTCCTTGTTGCGAATCGAGGCCATGCCCGAAGCGTCCGTCGTGTAGGCCTGGCAACGCCCTGAGAAGAAAGCCTTCACCGACGCTTCCAAGCCTTCGAACACCACCGGCTTCATTTTCAGGTCATTGCTCCGGTTGTAGTCGTTCAGGTTCTTCTCGGTCGTCGTGCCGGATTGCACGCAGACATCGACACCCTTCAAACTCTTGGCGCTGGTGAGCTTCGTCTTCTTGGCCACCATAAAGCCCTGGCCGTCGTAGTAAGTGACGCCCACAAAATCGAGTCCGAGCGACGCGTCGCGCGTCAGCGTCCAAGTCGTGTTCCGCGACAGGATGTCGACCTCGCCCGACTGCAGCGCAGTAAACCGGGCTTGCGCTGTCAGTGGCACCCACTTCACTTTGTTCGGGTCGCTCAGCACGGAAGCGGCCAACGCCTTGCAGATATCCACGTCGAGCCCGGTCCAGTTGCCCTGGCTGTCGGCGGCTGAAAAACCGGCAAGGCCGACATTGACCCCGCAGACAAGCGCTCCCCGCTGCTTCATCGCATCCAGCGTCTTGCCGGCATGCGCCGGAAGACTGACCGCAGCCGTCAGCAGCACGGCAGTACCTGCAATCCATTTCACGGCAGACCTTTTATTCATGGTTTCTCCTCCCAGGCGTGTCGACACGGCACGCTTCAATATAAGCGGTTGTGCTCGCCGGCGCCATTGGTGGCGAAACCACCCGGTTTTACAGGCGTTTCGGCCTCGGATGCCGGGGTACTCGCTCCGTTTGCTTTGAAAAACACGAGTCGGTGGGACGCGTGAAGACGCGCCCGAATCCCCCCTTTTTTGGTGCATTCGAATCCCTCGCTTATCGACGCAATTGCGGGGCCGGAACAACGACACACTGGCATCGCATCGATTGAACAGGCGGCACGAATTGAATGCCGTAACGATTGGTAATGATTTCGGATCGAATCATTCATCTGTGCAAAGACGTCGAGCGCCTCGCATGCGAGCTCGACCGCCTGACCGCGCGCGGCCACAGTCGAACGGTGTACGCAGTTCTGATGCGGATGAAGCTCGCGGCAATGACAGCAGAGCTGGTCACTGCCGATCTGGTGGAGCGCTTGCAGCAAGCGCCACTTGCAAAAGCAGCGTCAGAGGACGTCCGCTCGCCCAGGTAAGCCCTATCCTGAAGACCTCCGCGCAGCACATCCTGCCTGCGCTGACGAAGCGAAGTCTTTCGGAAAAGTTGCAAATCACCCATCAAGCGCCTTAACAGCGCTGCGCTCGACCGCTAAACCGTAAGTGGTGCACACTGCCTACCGCGCCACGCGCAAACGGCCGGCTTGCCACTTGCTGGCTTACTAAATTCGCTACCCGCGACGCCGCCGCATATCAACCAGAACCACAAGTTTTGGAGACAGACCCATGGGCAAGAACGAACCGCCCCGCCTCACTCTGCAGGTACCGGAGCCTCCTGCACGCCCCGGAGACAAGCCTGACTTCTCGTACCTGAAGCTTGCACCCGCCGGCAGCGTTGATCGCCCGCCGGTGCACGCGTCAGCGGCACAGATGCACGACTATGCGTACAGCCTGGTGCGCGTGCTCGACGACGCCGGCAACGCAGTCGGGCCATGGGTGCCGCAGGTCGACGCGGAGCTGCTGCGCACCGGTCTGCGCGCGATGATGAAAACGCGCGTGTTCGATACGCGGATGCAACTGGCGCAGCGGCAGAAAAAGGCGTCGTTCTATATGCAGTGCCTCGGCGAAGAAGCTCTTGGCGTGGCGCAGGGTCTCGCGCTTGGCGCCGACGACATGTTCTTCCCGAGCTATCGGCAGCAGGGCTATCTGATCGTGCGCGGCATGCCGCTGGTCGACATGATGTGTCAGATTCTGTCGAATTCGAAAGACGCTCTGAAGGGCCGGCAGTTACCGGTGATGTACTCGTCACGCAAGCTGGGATTCTTTTCGATCTCCGGCAACCTGGGCACGCAGTTCATTCAGGCCGTGGGCTGGGCAATGGCCTCCGCGATCAAGGGCGACAGCAAGATCGCATCCGGCTGGATCGGCGACGGATCGACGGCCGAAGGCGATTTCCACTACGCGCTGACGTTCGCCGCGGTGTATCGCGCACCGGTGATCCTGAACGTCGTCAACAACCAGTGGGCGATCTCTTCGTTTCAAAGCATTGCGGGCGGCGCGGAGACGACGTTTGCCGCGCGTGGTGTCGGCTACGGCGTGCCGGCGTTGCGCGTCGATGGCAATGATTTTCTGGCGGTCTATGCGGCGTCACAGTGGGCGATCGAGCGCGCGCGCTCCAATCTCGGCCCGACGCTGATCGAATGGATCACCTATCGCGCAGCGGCGCATTCGACTTCGGATGATCCGTCGAAGTACCGCCCGGCCGAAGACTGGACTTCGTTTCCTCTCGGCGACCCGGTGCAGCGGCTGAAGCAGCATCTGATTCGCATCGGCGCGTGGTCCGATGAGGAGCACGCGCGAACTCAGTCGGCTCTGGAGGAAGAAGTGAAGGCGGCGCAGAAAACCGCCGAGAGCTTCGGCACGTTGGCCACCGGCCCGCTGCCGAGCGCCTCCACGATGTTCGAGGATGTCTACAAAGAAATGCCGGAGCATCTGCGCCGGCAACGCCAGCAGGCGGGAATATAGCGATGGCCACGATGACGATGGTGCAGGCGATTCGCTCGGCGATGGACGTGATGCTCGAGCGCGATAACAACGTGGTGGTGTTCGGCGAAGACGTCGGCTACTTCGGCGGCGTGTTTCGCTGCACCGAAGGCCTGCAGGCCAAGTACGGCACGTCGCGCGTGTTCGACACGCCGATCTCCGAAGGCGGCATCGTCGGCATCGCGGTCGGCATGGGCGCGTACGGCCTGCGGCCGGTGGCCGAGATTCAGTTTGCCGATTACTTTTATCCGGCCTACGACCAGCTGGTGTCCGAAGCCGCACGCTTGCGCTATCGCTCTGCCGGCGACTTTACGGCGCCGATCGTCGTGCGCATGCCGACCGGCGGCGGCATCTATGGCGGGCAAACGCATAGCCAGAGTCCCGAGGCACTGTTCACGCATGTATCCGGTTTAAAGACCGTGGTGCCGTCGAATCCGCAAGACGCAAAAGGATTGTTGATATCGGCGATCGAGGACGACGATCCCGTGGTCTTCCTCGAGCCGAAGCGGCTTTACAACGGCCCGTTCGATGGCCATCACGACAAACCCATCGTGCCGTGGTCCAAGCATCCGCTCGGCGAAGTGGCCGACGGCTACTACAAGGTGCCGCTGTCAAAGGCGAAGATATTTCGCGCGGGCGCCGATCTCACCGTGATCGCGTACGGCACGATGGTGTTCGTAGCGGAGGCTGCCGCGGCAGAAGCGGGCATCGACGCCGAGATCATCGATCTGCTCACTTTATGGCCGCTCGATCTCGACGCGATCGTCGAGTCGGTCAAGAAAACCGGGCGCTGCGTGATCGTGCATGAAGCCACCCGCACCAGCGGCTTCGGCGCTGAACTGATGTCGCTGGTGCAGGAGCACTGCTTCTACCATCTGGAAGCGCCGATCGAGCGCGTGACCGGATGGGACACGCCGTATCCGCACGCGCTCGAGTGGGATTACTTCCCCGGGCCCGCGCGTGTCGGCGAGGCGCTGAAGCGGGCGATGAGCGCATGAGCGCCGCACGGCCGCTCCGAAGGCGCTCGCGTCCCCCTTGGGGGGACCGCCCGCAGGGCGAGGGGGCAGCATGAACGTTCACGTCATCAAGATGCCGGATATCGGTGAAGGCATTGCCGAAGTCGAAGTCGTCGCGTGGCATGTCAAGCCGGGCGACGAGGTGCAGGAGGATCAAGCGCTCGCCGATGTGATGACCGATAAAGCGGCGGTGGAGATTCCTTCGCCGGTAAAAGGCAAGGTGATTGCGCTGGGCGCCAAGGCAGGCGATGTGGTTGCCGTCGGCGCCGAGTTGATGCGACTCGATGTCGATGGCGGCGGCACCGATGAGATCGCAAAGGCAACGGCTACCGCTGCGCCACCCACCGCTGCAGCCGCAACGGTCGCAAAAGCAGGCAACGGAGCGGCGCCGGCGCGCACTGCGGCGGTACCCTCACCGAGCCCAGCTTCCGATCAAAAACCGCTCGCATCGCCATCGGTGCGGCGGCACGCACGCGAGCTCGGCATCGAACTGCGTGACGTCTCAGGCAGCGGCCCGGCAGGCCGCATCGAACACGGCGACCTCGATGCGCACGCAGCGGGCAAGCGCGCGCCTGCCGGTGCGCGCACGCCATCGGGCTTAATCAAACGGGACGACACCGAACAAATCCCGGTCATCGGACTGCGCCGCAAGATCGCGCAAAAAATGCAGGAGTCGAAGCGCCGCATTCCGCACTTCGCGTACGTCGAAGAAGTCGATGTCACCGAGCTCGAAAAGCTGCGCGCCTTCCTGAATGAAACGCGCCGCGAAGATCAACCGAAGCTCACCTTGCTGCCGTTCATCATGCGCGCGGTGGTGCTCGCAGTCGCCGACTATCCGCAGATCAACGCGCACTTTGACGACGACGCCGGCATCATCACCCGCTATCGCGCGGTGCATCTGGGCATCGCAACGCAAACCAAGTCCGGACTCGTGGTGCCGGTCGTCAAGCACGCCGAGGCGCGCGACATCTGGGAAAGTGCCGCTGAAGTGTCGCGCCTGGCCGGCGCCGCGCGCGACGGCAAAGCAGATCGCGGGGAGCTAAGCGGGTCGACGATCACGATCTCGAGCCTGGGCCCACTGGGCGGCATCGTGTCGACGCCGATCATCAACCATCCGGAAGTGGCCATCGTCGGCATCAACCGGATCGTCGAGCGGCCGATGTTTGTGGGCAGCGCCGTGATCGCGCGCAAGCTGATGAACCTGTCGTCGTCGTTCGACCATCGTGTCGTCGATGGTCAGGACGCCGCCGAGTTCATTCAAAGAGTGCGCCGCTTGCTGGAAGTGCCCGCCACCTTGTTCATTCCGCAGGCGTAAGTCGTGACGGCCATCATTCGTGCATGTCAACAATGACATGCACGACACCAAACGACACACACGACACGGGTACTCCATATCAGCATTGAGCTCTGTAAGAACCGAGGAGCAGTCACGATGCGGCCCGGAGATATGTCAATGAGGACCCGCAGGCTTCTGATATTTGCCGCGATCGCCGCGCTGCTGATCGGCGCGGGCACCGCCAACGCCGGGGTACCACTGTGGCAGCGCGTGCTGCGCTGGGTCAGCGGAGAGACGAGCGACACGCCGGTGCAGACGCACATGATGGGCAAACACATGCAGATGAGCGTGCGGCAGCCGCCGCAGCCGGGCGATGCCGCGCGTGCCGAAGAAATTCGCGCCGCCGCGCGCCGCGTGCTTGAAACCTATCGCGACGTCGCCGACGCCGAAGCCGAAGGCTATGCACCGTTTGCCCCCTCCGGAAAGATCGGCGAAGAAGTGCATTACACGCACCACTTTCGCGCCGGCAACGAAAAGACCGCCATCGACCTCGAGCGTCCGGGTTCGATTCTCTACAAGCGCACCCCCAAAGGCATGCAGGCAGTAGGTGTCATGTACACCGCACCCGGCAACGCACTGCCCGCTGAGCTGGACAAGCGTGTACCGCTCAGTGTCGGTGTCTGGCACCGTCACGTGCACTTCTGCGGTTGGCCAAGCGGCACTCCGAGGAAAGACTGGGATGGTCCGAACGCGCGCTTCGGCTTTGCCGGCTCGATCGGCGACGAAGCTACGTGTAAAGACGCGGGCGGCTACTGGATTCCGCTAGCGCTTGGCTGGATGACGCACATCTATCCCAACGAAACCGAGCGCGACAAGATCTGGATCGGCGAGCAGATGATGACGCTGAACACCGCAGAAATGGAGCACAACGCCCACAAGCAGCCGAAGCAATAGGCGCTGGCCTCCCGGTCGCTCTAGCTCATCGGGTCAACTGCTTTCTTCTGTTTGCGTACTCACGAGCCCGAACGTCGTCGCCTCGCGCGCGATATAGCGCTTCCAGCTCATCGAATACGTACGGATCCGGCACACCGGCCGCCTCGCATTCACGTTCAAGACGCAACTGGATCGCGAGTGCTTCATCCAACCGATTCAATGCGCGCAGGGTCCAGGCGACCATCCAGTGCGCGGCACGCGTGGCTTCCGCATCGTCGGCACGCTCGCGCAGCGCCAGCGCTTGCTGAAACTGAGCCAACGCCTCGTCATAGCGCTGCAGTTGATGCAGCGCGTAACCCACGTTGTTACGAACCGACGCCTCCCATTTGCGCGCGGCAGGCTGCGATGACGAGAGCGCGATCGCAAGCGCTTCCTCGCCCCATTTCAATTGGTCCGTCGGCGCTGTGTCGACGAACGCGAGCATGTGCACGGCATCGATCGCGAGAGCATCCAGGTGGTCGGCCTTCGCAAGCTCGAGCGCACGCAAGTATCTGGCTCGCGCCTGCTCCTTAACAGCCGGTGTCTGCGAATCAGCTGCATGCTTGGCTGACGCCAGCGTTCGGCCGAACTCGAGTTCATAGCGCACGCGAACTTCGGGATTCGCAGTCGCAACTTGCGGCTCGATACTCTTAAGTATTTGCTGTGCACCCGCGAAGTCGCGCCGCAGTCCGTAGGTGCGCGCGATTTGCGTTTGCAGAATCAGAGCATCATCGGGGCTGGCGCCTGCGAGCGCTGCACGAAAGCGCTGCTCACTCAGCTCGGGCTGGTTGAAATCCCATAGCGGCGCAAGATCAATGGCCATGGCTGACGACGCGTAGACCGAGCCGAATACTAAGCAGATTAAATAACGGCGACACACGTACTTACTGACACGTCTACTCAATAGCGCTCGCGTCCCTCACCGCGCTCGGTCGATTCAAAACCGCCCGGCGAATCGCCTTCGGGATTGCACTGCGGGCACGGCATCGAGCAATCGTGCTCCATCGGGCACGGCCAAGGCGTCAACTGGCTGCATGTTTCGCACAAGAACATCTTGTCCATGCACAACACGCAGTTCATCGCTCAGCCCAGACCTAAGAAATGCCCGATAGAACACAACTCTAGCAACCGGCCCGCAGTCTCGCTCACTAATGCGACGCTTGACCGAACTTCTGTACCGTCAACTCTCCGATCTGCTTGCCCATCGCAATGCCGACATCGGTCGAGGTTCTGTAATGAATGCCGGCGTAGATACGCGAATCGGCGACCTCGCGCGCGAAGTCATCCAGGTTGGTCCAGCGGCGTGCCGCGCCTTTCGCGGTCGGACTCGTGGTCGACAACACCGGCATCGCACCCTTGCCGATCTCGGCTTTTAACACCGTACCCACCGCGGCACCGAGGATGCTGTGCGCGCTCGGGTACTCCGGGTGCATCGGCGCGTCAACGAAGGATGACCATGATGCTTCGCGCTGCGTCGCTTCATTGCCGTCAATGTCGCCGTTACGGATCGCGGTCGCCGGACGCCAGAAGTTGTAGTGATACTTGGCATCGAACACGCCGATCATCGCGTCGTCCATCGCCTGCGCCACTGCCGCGAACATGCGTGCGTTCTGCGCGACATCGCGTCCCGGAACCTGCGCAACGGAGCGCACGACGCCGTGATAGATCGCCGGCAGCGAGTACTCCCAGAAGCGAGCGATGTCGCTTTGCTCCGTGCTGCGCTTTGCGCTGTTCTTGACGCCGAACGACTTGACCTCGTTGAAATCGCGCGCCCAAGTGTCGCTGGTCAGCGCCGGCGGCGGGCCGGGCCGAAACTGCGCTGCGCTTGCCATCAGCCACGGTTTGCGCTGCGGCCATTGAGTCACCGCAGGCGTGGCCGTTGGCACATAAGTGCCCGCCGTCGTGTACGGCCGATAAGACTCAGCCGTTGCAGCGCCGTCATCGGCGCGTTGTGCGAGCACCGCAACGGCCGCCTGTTCGCCGGCCGCAATTCCTGCAGTTTTGGCCGCACCGTCGGCGATCTGAGCCAACGCCGCTTGGTAGGCGGCATCGATCATTGCCTGCTGCGCGGGCATCAGCTTCGTGAGCGTGGCGCGATTGGCAGCAGCCACTGCAGCGTTGATCGACGCGCCAGGCGGCACAGCGTTCACTGCGTCATAGACAGCAGTCTGCACGAGCGCCATCGCGCGAATCGCGGGTGGAGTGCCGAGCTTGGACTCGGTGACGATTTCGCCTGCCTTGATATTCCAGTCAGTGATGACGTCGGCGTTGGCGTTAAGCACGACACCGCAAAGCAATGAAGCGGCGACGCAGATGCGTGTTACATGTTTCATTTTGATTTCCTTTGAGTTGAAAGTGCTATCGGTTGGTAAAGAAGTAGTAGTCGGCCGTGTACGGAATGTGCGCGGTCGCAGCCTGCCGATTCACGAGTACAGTTGCCCGCCGGTGAGATGCCGCCGACGGTGTTGACACGCTGAATGCTCGTCACATTGGTGAAGGAACCTTCGGATCCATTCGATTTCGCACTCAGCAACAGCCAGGGGATTGCGCTGGCAACGGGCGCGTCGGCTCGCTGTTTCAGCGTTCCCACGATCCGGCTGCCATCATTGGCCTGCCAATACGGACCCGCTCCATGCTGGCCGATCGTCTTGCCGCGTGCATCGAACAGTTCTGCGTCCGGCGCCACGAAGACCCATTCGAATGCGCCAAGCGCATCCTTCTTCGCGCGGCATTCGTAGATCTGCACGCCCTTGGCCGGAACGATCATTGAAAGCGATTCGTTTGCGCCGGGTTTGAGCCCGTCGGGTACGTTGACAACAGAAGCCTTCACGCACGCCATCAGCAGCAATGACGCGCAGCAAAGAAGATCTATGTTTCTGTTCATTGCGCGCCTCAGCACTTGGTGATGACCACTTCGAGGTACTCGCTGGGTACGACCAGCGATGCAGCACCCGCGATATTCATCTGTTGCAGCAGCGAGGTGATGTCTTCCTCGAGCGCCACAGCGCCTGCCGCGCCGACTGCCGCAAACGCCTTGTGCGTCGGTCCGTAGTAGTCGCGGAACACATGCACAAAGTGCGCAGCCGACCGATAGCGAAAGTTAAAAAACCGCCGCTCGCAACGGATCTGCGCGTTGCCGAACAGTTCGGCGAGATAAGCCTCGGTGCCCCAAAGCGCAGGCGACTTCAGTCCCGCCGGCGGCGGCACGTGCGCACCAATCACCTTGAACAACTTGCCGATGAAACCTTCGGGCGTCCAGTTCGCCATTCCGATCCGGCCGTCCTGGCGCACAACGCGCAGCATTTCTTTCGCAGCAGCGTTTGTGGTCAGGCGTGAACATCGCACCGAACGTCGACAGCACGACGTCGAAGCTATCGTCACCGAATGGCAGATCTTCCGCATCGGCCTCACGAAATTGCACGGACAACCCTTCGGCGAGGGCGCGTTGGCGACCTTTCTCGAGAAGAGTCGGCACGTAATCGGTCGACGTGACGTTCGCGAAGCGGCGTGCTGCGGCAAGCGTGGCGTTGCCGTTGCCGGCGGCGACGTCGAGCACGCGCTCGCCCGCGCACACATCAGCGGCTTCGGCCAGCGACTCGCCGACAATTTGAAGCGTGGTGCCAACCACGGCGAAATCGCCGCTGGCCCAGGTTGCCTGCTGGCGCTGCTTGATGGCGGCGAAGTCAGGCGTGGTTACAGGAGTGTCAAGAACAGAACTCATCGAAACTTTCCTTTAGTGAGTGTGGATTTCATCCGTGGTGGTCGTTTGCGCGATCAATCCGCATCAGCTCCGGATCGTCGTTCGGCACGCCAGGAGGGATGGAAGGCAAGCCCTTATCGGTTGGCGCAACGCCGCAGAGCGATTGCGTTTCGGCCCGCCGGGGCGCTTGGTGTTCACTGGCGGCCGTCAGACCGATCGCGGCGGCCATCGTGAGTGCAGCCGACAGCGCAAGAGCGCTGATTCGCGTGCGGTTACTGCGATTCTTTTCGTTCATCATGTGCTCCATTAAGAAGTTGAGGGGCGAACCTTAGGCAGAGCTGCGTTGCACGAGCGTTCCACTTGCGGCCGCAATCGGATTCGCGCATGCTGATCCGCTCACCCGAAAGCACAGATGACGGTCCGTCTGTTCCTGTTTGGTTCGCCGGCGGTCGACTACGGCGGCGAATCTCTCGCCCTGCCTTTTGAGCGGCGCAATCAGCTGGTCGCATTTCTTGCGCTCAAACGCTCGTGGGTGGGGCGCGCAGAACTGGCGGCGCTGCTCTGGCCGGAGCAGGAGAACAAGCTCGCCTACGCCAACCTTCGCAAAACCCTGCATCGGCTGCAGTCGCTGCCCTGGGCGCGCGGAATCGAATCGCAGGGCGGTGCTCTCCGGTTCGAAGCGGAAACCGACGTGGCTGGATTCGACTCAGCCCTGCGCGAGCAGCGTCTCGCCGATGCGCTGCCGATCCGCCGCGGCGAACTGCTCGCAGGGTTTGACGACGGTCAGAGTGAAGCTTGGTCGAGCTGGCTCAACTTCGAGCGCGACCGCCTGCGACTCGCGTGGCGCGATGCCGCCCTTAACCGCTTAGCCGTCGATATCGATGTCGCCGAAGGCATTGATCTATCTGCACGGCTGCTCGACGCGGACCCGCTCGACGAAGCTGCGTTGCGCGCGCACATGTCCTGGCTTGCACGCGGCGGTCAAAGTGCACGTGCACGCCATGCGTATCACGACTTTGTAAAACGGCTCGAGGAAGACCTCGGGCTCGCGCCGGGAGCCGAGCTACGCGCGCTGCACGATTCGCTGGGCACGAAGGTCGGGCGTCCGCAGCGCCTGCGGCGTCGACGTCCACAAAGGCCGATGAAACTTTGTCGGCCGCAGCCGTCGAACTGCGCCGGATCGGCACACTGCTGGCACAGGACACCTGCAGATTGATATACCCTGATGGGGCCCGGTGGCGTGGGCAAGACGCGGCTTGCACAGCGTGCGATGCACGAATTCGCGTCGCGCTTTGCGGACGGCGCGCTGTTCATTGCCGCTCGAGGACATGGCTTCGTCGACCGAGCTTGGCGGCCGGCTTGCGCGTGAGCTTGATGTTAGCCTTGTCGGCAGTAGCGAGCCAATCGATCAAATCGTCGAGTTTCTGTGCGAGCGGCAGGTGCTGCTGGTGCTCGACAATTTCGAGCACTTGGCAACGGATGCATCGATTCTGAATAGATTGCTAGACGCCTGTTCGCGGCTGAAATTCATCGTCACGTCACGCGTGCGCCTGGGCCGTTCAGCATGGAGTTTTTGTTACCGCTCGAAGGGCTGCCGTGCCCGGAGGTTGAAGACCAGGACCGATTCGAAGCGTTCGACGCGGTGCGTCTGTTTGTCCAGGCCGCCCAGCGTGTCGAGCCCGCCTTGGTCCCTGCGGTGGAGGCCGCGTCGATCGTCGATATCTGCAAGCAAGTCGAGGGTTTGCCATTGGCTTTGGAGCTTGCGGCGGCATGGACGCGAGTGCTGCCGTGCGATGCGATCGCCACGGAGTTGCGTCAGGGAACCGCGCTTACTGCAGGCGGTCGACGCCACTCACCCGGCGCGACACGCGAGTATCGACGTTGTGTTTGACCAGTCATGGCGCTTGCTCGGTGCCATCGAACGCGACGCACTGGCGCGTCTTTCTATTTTTCACGGAGGTTTCTCAGCCAGAAGCGCGCGCGCACTGTGGCCGGCGCGCTGCTTCCGGTGCTGGGAGCGCTCGCGGACAAGTCGCTACTGCGCAAGGATGGCTCACGCATCTACTTGCACCCGCTGGTACAGCAACTGGCGGCCGCGCGGCTCACCGAAAGCCCGGCGCATGAGCCAACACAAGCGAGCCCATGCCGCGTACTTTCATCGGCTGCTGGCGCAACTGCAATCCAAGGCGGCTGCAGGCGATGCGTACGGCGCTGCACACGATCGATGTCGAGTTTGAGAACTGCCGGCGCGCCTGGGCTTGGTCGATCGCGCATGGCCAGGTCGATGCCCTGAAGCGCAGCCCTGCGACCCTGCTCGAACACTTCGACTACCGCGGCCGCTTTGAAGAAGGCGCTGGCATTTCTGCGCACAGCGATCGAATCGCCGCCCGTGCAAGCCGATGCGAAGTTGCGCTCGCTGCTGCTCGGGCGCATATCGCATCTCGAGTACCGATTGGATCGATTCGCTGAGGCCGATGTCAACCGCGAGGCAAGCGCTGGAAGCCACGCGCGCGCAATCGTGATTCCGCCACGAAGACAGGCGCTTAACGTTGTCTGCGACTTGTGCGCTACAGCTGGGTCGGTCATGACGATGCCCGGCGCTACTTCAAGCAGGCACTCGATTCGAATCGCTCGAAGATCAGGCGCATCCGCGCACGGCGAACACACTCGATCACCTGGCGCTCGTTGAAAAGCGCTTAGGGAACTACGCTGAAGCACTGCGATTGTCGCTGCAGTCGCTGGTGCAGCACCGACAGCTTGGAGACAGCGGGGGCGAGGCGCTTTGTCTGAACAATCTGGGATCTCTATAGCCGGTCCGGCACGAATACGAGGCGGCCAGCGTCTACCTGCAACAGAGTCTGGCGATCTGTGAGCGCCACGGCATTGTCAGCACCCGCGGATTCATCTTTTGCAAATCTGACGGATGTTGCGATGAAGACGGGTGATCTTGCCGCCGCCAAGCCCATGCGGAACGACCGCACTCGAAGTCGCCCAGGCGACCGACAATGCCGTGTCATCTCGTTTCGTGTGGTGACAACTAATGTCGCGAGTCTCGCGCTACGACGGGGCGATATGGAGCGTGCACGCGCCGACCTCGGCGGATGCGCTTGAGCATCGCTCTCGCTCTCGGCATCGCCCTCGCTTAAGTTTGAGTGCTGTCAATTGCTTTGCCGAAGTCTTGCAGGCGCAAGGCGAAGCGTCGTGCGCACGCCAGGTGCTTGGCCTTTGTAGCCGACCATCCGACGAGCGAGCGGGTTGGTCCGCGATCGAGTTTCTTAGGCGACTTTCCGCAGTTGCCGAACCGAGCCCGAGCGCAGAGTCGGCCTGGCCGGAACTGGAGCTTGACGAATTGGCTTCAACGCATCGTCGTCGAAAGCAATATCGCACATGCACCGCTGATTGCCACGTTGCGCGGCGCACCGGTCCCGGTGACGCACTAATTCCGCACGTACCGTGCTCCTCCGAAGGTCGGCGGCGCGCGCCACGCGTTCGCCTAGCCGTGCTGCCATGAATGCTCGCTGCCGCTCCATTTCAAACGTAAGAATCAAGGCAGGCCGCAGGAAATGAATGCGTCGCGAGCGTCCGTCACGATGGCTTAGGGAAGGCGAGGAACGCTCGTGCAACGCATCGTTGAGCAAAGTTCGTCTTTCGAAAGGACGAACATGCAAACACTTTTCAACAACGCAGCGAGAGCGAGGCAAGCGCACTCCGGGTCTTCGCAGGCAACGGATTTGGCGATGCCGTGATCGGTCCCACCGAGCCGCACGCTACCTCTATCGAGCGGCGAGCTGTACCACCTTGCGCGAGCGCATCGGTCGTATCAACTGAGGGAGATCGTCAGCGCGGCGCTGCAAGCCATCGGCGACTTAGGGCAGCGAATGATTGCCCGGTGGAAGTACCGGCGGCGCGCGAGCGCGACTTACGCCGCGCTACGTGCGCTTGATCCGTGGATCTTGCGCGACCTCGGATTCCATCGCAGCGAACTCATGTCGGTTGCCGCCGAAGTCGCGGGCGTTGCCGAATCCACCCGCGCCCGCTTCGCCACAGTCCGGCACAGCCAGCGCTCACGCTCATAGCACAGCTAACAACTTCACTGGAGGCAAACTCATGTACGCAGCAACTCAAGAGCCAATAAATCGCATCGAACCCACGACTCAGCGCTACGCCAAGTGCATCGCGGCGTCCAAGCGCATCCGCTGGGATATCGATCGTGACGTGATTCGCGGGCGCAAGTTCGAATTCGACAAGAAGTTCCTGCCCGACGGACTGTCGAAGGTCACTGAACTAGGGTTCCTGCAGCCGGCAGAAATGCGGTTCCTGTCTCAGATCCAGGGCCGAACCTACGCGAACATCTTCGGGCTGGTCGAGCGCTACATCGGCGCTAAGACGCTCGAAATCAGCAAGGATTATTGGTTTGGTGACCAGGTCGCGCTGGAAGCGCTGGTGCGCTTTACGGACGAAGAGCTGAAGCATCAGGAAATGTTCCGGCGGCTTGAGCAGATGGCCGCTGCGGGAATGCCACCGGGCTATAGCTTCAAGCCGCAGCCGAACGATGTCGCGAGTGCCGTGCTTAGCAAATCGACGTGGGCTGTGCTTGGTCTGACGTTAGATATCGAGCTATTCACGCAAGCGCACTATCGATCGAGCATCGATGCCGATCCGAACCTTTCGGAGTTGTGGCGCGATGTGTTCCTGTTCCACTGGAAGGAGGAATCGCAGCACGCGATCATGGATGAGTTGGAATGGCGGCGCGAGCATGATCGGCTGAGCGAAGCGCAGCGCGACCAGAGCGTGACCGACCTGATCGAACTTGTCGGCGCCGTTGACGGCATTGTGAAGATGCAGGCCGAGGCTGATGCGGAGTATTTCGTCCAGTCAGCAGGCTCGGAATTCTCGTCCGCTGAAAACACGGCGATCCATGACGTCCTGCTGAAGGCGTATCGCTGGCAATACATCGTCAGCGGCGTACAGGAGCCGCGCTTCGTCGAGGTGTTGAAAGCACTGGTGACGCCGCCGCAGATGGAACGAATCGGAAAAGCGCTAGCGCCGATCCTCGCGCACGTCGGACATTGAGGAGGCGACATGCACATCATCCATCCGCAGCAGCGCACTGTTGTGTTGCTGCATTCGAGTGCCAGTTCGGCACGGCAATGGGATCGTCTGGCTGAGGTGTTGAAACCGCAGTTTCGTGTCCGCGCGATTGAGGTTCATGGTCACGGCGAGCAACAGGCGTGGCGCGGCGATGCGCGCTTGACGCTCGCCGATGAGGCGGCGCTCGCGGTGCCGGTGCTTGAAGAAGCCGGCCCCGTGCATGTCGTAGGCCATTCTTATGGTGCAGCGGTCGCGATCAAGTTGGCGACGATGTATCCGAAATCAGTTCGGAGCCTTGCGGCTTACGAACCGGTGCTGTTCCGCTTCTTGTTCGACGACGTTGCTCACCATCCGGTAGCCCAGGACGTGATCGTCGTCGCCGACGCGATGCGCGAACAGCTCGCCACCGGCAATAACCATTCGGCGGCGCAGACATTCATCGATTTTTGGTCCGGCGCTGGCGCGTGGGACTCGTTGCCCGACGGCAAACAGGCTTCGATTGCGGCGCGCATGCCTGCCGTGCTCCAACAATTCGACGCTCTCTTTCACGAGCCGCTTCAGCGCGCGCAGTTGGCCCTGCTCCGCATGCCGATGTTATTCATCAGCGGTGCACAAACCGTCGCCGTCGCACGTGCCATCGCAGAACTGCTTCGTCTGACGCTTCCTCGCGCTCAACACGAATTGCTGCCAGCAATGGGGCACATGGGACCGATCACGCATGCGACCGCGGTCAACCAGCGCCTGGTCAAATTCCTGCAGGTGCAGGATCGAGATAACAACCACGAATATCTTGGGTACACGAGGCCGATGCGCGAACTCTCTGTTGCGCTCCGTTGAGAGAGAACCGGCGGGTGGGTGGCTTTACTTGCTCGCCTTCGGCAGCGTGTACTCGACCTTGTTGTCGACGATCTGCAACACGCCGTCGCGTTCCATCTCCGCGACCAGCGCACGCACCGCGTCTATGTCAACCTTGCGGCCGAGATGGCTTTCGATGTGATGCTCGAGTCCCTTGCGCTTGCCGGGCAGCTTTCTTCCCATGCGTCGCAGACTGTCGACCACGATCTGCTTCGGACTCTCGACTGTCTTTGTCGCGAGCGCCGCGCCCGCGACTTTGCGCACGGCCGCCTTCGCGGCAGGTTTGGCGGCAGGTGCCTTTTTCGCCGCTGAAACTTTCTTAGGCGCTACTTTCCTCGCGGCCGCAGGCCGCGCCGGTGGCGGACTCGCTGTTGCAGGCGCACTAAGCGCTGCGCGAATCGTTGCCACGCGATGCGCCTCGAACCCCAGCGAGCGTATGTGCACGATCAGCGAATCGAACCCTCGGTCTTTTGAGATGACGAAGAAGCGCGCTGATTGCGTCGCACCGCCCCGGCCTAGATGCTGGTGAACGAGCCGCCCGAGATAGAAAGAGATGTGAAAGTCCAGAACATCCGGTCCCTGGCGATCACTTTGCACCAGCTCCACCTTGTCGCCGAGCGGCTGCAGCGCCTTGTACATGCCGACGTCGAACTTGTTCTGGTGGACACCATGAAAAATGAGCACGCGAAACTCGTCACCGCGCAGCAGGCCGAGATCGGCCACCTGCGGCTGCACGTTTTCGAAATCGACGAGGATGTAGGTCAGCAACAAGTCGGCGATCGTACGTCAATGCGTCGTTGAAGAATCGGCTTGCAGCGCCATATACCTCCCGGCCTTCCTTTTGCTGTTACCCGGGCACATGCCACTAAGCATCCTCTCGCTCCTGACCCATGCGTACATCGCATGGCGACTTATCCCCGCTCTGGCTGATTTCACATGGGCGCAGATTGGCGTCGCGCTGCTTGTCATCCTTTCCGCGATTTCGCTGCAGCTAGGCTTCAATCAGTGGCGTAGTCGACGTCAGCCCGCAGGGCCGCGGGTCACGACATCGTCATGGTGGCCGCGTTCATCGCGATGGGCTTCTTGTCGAGCCTTTTGGTTCTGACGTTGCTGCGCGATGTCGCACTCGCGGGTATCTGGATAGGCAGCCAACTCGGTCTCGCGTTGTCTGGCTCCACGTTCGCCGCATGGAGCGCGCTCGCCGTTCCCGCAGCCGCGATGCTGATGACGGTTTGGGGGCTAATCAATGCGCGCCGAACTGCGCGAGTGGTTGAAGTCGATGTTCCCATCGCCAATCTACCGGCGTCGTTGCATGGCTTCACGATTGCGCAGATCAGCGACATTCACGTCGGCCCGACGATCAAAGGCGACTATCTGCAGTCGATCGTCGGCGCCGTGAATCGCTCTGCAGGCCGACATGGTCGCGGTGACGGGAGACTTGGTCGACGGCAGCGTGGCGCAGCTTCGTTCGCACGTCGCACCGCTCGGTGACCTGACGTCACGCCACGGAACCTACTTCGTCACCGGCAACCATGAGTACTACAGTGGGGTGACGGCGTGGGTGACCGAGCTGCGCGGCCTCGGAGTCAACGTGCTGCTCAATGAGCATGTGGTCTTGCGGCACAACGATGAGCGCGCTGGTGATTGCCGGAGTCACGGATCACAGCGCACATCATTTCGATGAATCTCACCGCAGCGATCCCGCGGCCGCAATCGCCAGTGCTCCTGACGATGTCGTTCGAATTCTGCTGGCGCATCAGCCGAGGTCGGCTGCGGCCGCGTTGCAGGCGGGATTTCAGTTGCAGCTCTCCGGCCACACGCACGGCGGGCAATTCTGGCCGTGGAACTTCTTCGTTCGATTGCAGCAGCCTTTCACTGCGGGTCTGCATCGGCTGCAGAGCCTGTGGGTCTATACGAGCCGTGGCACCGGATACTGGGGGCCGCCGAAACGATTCGGCGCACCGTCTGAGATCACGCACCTTCGTCTGGTGCCGGCTACTGCCTAGCTCTTCTGGTGCAAGATGCGCTACGCAAGCTAAAGATCCGCTGCACGCCGAAGAGGTGATCCAGCGGATCGATTGTTCACCCTCCGCCAAAGGTTAGCGATGCCCCAAGCACACGGCTACGCCGCGATGTCCCCCAGCACGCCGCTCGGCCCCTTTTCATTTGAGCGTCGCTTACCAGGCCCGGAGGATGTCGCGCTGGACATTCTCTATTGCGGCGTTTGCCATTCGGATTTGCACACGGCGCGCAATGAGTGGCGCAACACCCGTTACCCCTCGGTCCCGGGTCACGAAATCGTCGGCCGCGTGACGAAGGTGGGTGATCGGGTATCGAAGTTTCGCGTCGGCGATCTCGTCGGTGTCGGCTGCCTGGTCGACAGTTGCCAGCATTGCAAGCCGTGCGCGGACGGCCTCGAGCAGTACTGCGACAACGGCTTCACCGGTACCTACAACGGTCCTGAGCAGGGCACCGGAGCCAACACTTACGGCGGCTACTCCAACCACATCGTCGTGCGCGAATCGTTCGTGCTTCGCATTACGCACCCCGAGGCTGATCTGGCCGCTGCCGCGCCGCTGCTGTGCGCGGGCATCACGACGTATTCACCGCTGCGCGAGTGGAAAGTGGGACCCGGACACAAGGTAGGCATCGTCGGGCTCGGCGGACTTGGACACATGGGAGTGAAGATTGCCGCGGCGATGGGTGCGCACGTCGTGCTCTTCACTACCTCGGCCAACAAGCGTGAGGACGCGCTGCGACTGGGCGCGAAAGAGGTCGTCGTATCCAAGAATGCGGACGAGATGGCCAAGCATGCCGGGAGCTTCGACTTCATCCTCAATACGGTTGCCGTGCCGCACGACCTCGACGCCTTCATGGTGCTGCTCAAACTCGACGGCACGATGACGCTCGTAGGCGCACCCGCCAGCCCACACCCATCGCCAGGTGTGTTCAATTTCATCATGAAACGCAGACGCCTTGCCGGCTCGTTGATCGGTGGAATCCGCGAGACGCAGGAAATGCTGGACTTCTGCGCCGAGCACGGCATCGTCTCCGACATCGAACATATTCGGATGGACGAGATCGAGACGGCCTACGCGCGGATGCTCAAGAGCGATGTGAAATACCGCTTCGTCATCGACATGACGAAGCTCAAGACCACTGCCGGGTAGCGGGCACGCGCACTCGTGAAGTGCGCGTGCGCTGGTCATTACTGACGCACCCAGGCGCCGCCTACCATCTGCCAGTTGCCATTCATGTATTCCCAACGATTGGGCACCCACGTGTAGCCCACGCGTGCGGGCTCATACCGCCCTGCCACCCAAACGTACTGATTGTTCGAGTAGTTCCAATAACCGGGAATCCACACCGCGTCTGTCGATGGAGCGGGTGGGACTTTCTCTGACCTGCGGTGCAGGAGGCTGTACGGTGGCCACTATCACCGGAGTCGGCGCTGGAGCAGGCGCTGGAGCGGCCTGCACCACCACCGGCTGCGGCGCCGGCGTATGAATCACTTCGCGCTCAACAACGCGCGTCGAGCAACCCGCAAACGAAACCGCTGCTATGGCTCCGAGGACACTGATGTGCTTCAGCATATGTTCATCTCCTATTGAGTCCGACACGTTCCCAAGCAGGCGAACGCAAGCGTCCTGGCTCAGTCGGGATTTACGACGCTTGATGCATTTTTAGGAGCAGCGGCCGTGCCCGTGGGACCGCGCATAGCGCGCAGTTTTTGCGCGCGAGTCGAAAGTACAAACGAGTTACGTTTTTACCAACGCGCGCTGACGCCGCGTTGCGGCGCCGCACTAGTTCAACAGCAATTTCCCCAGTGCGCGACGCGCCGTGACGAACTCCGACGGCTCGGCTTTTTCGACCAGCTGATCATCGAGACTTCGGCCGGTCGCGCGCAGGTCTTTCGTGACCCGCAGAACTGCATCAACGACCCCAGGGTCGAACTGCGCGCTCTTTTCGGTGCACAAATAAATGCGCACCTCATCGTGCGGCAGCGCTTTTCTCCACGGCCGGTCGTGCGTCAGCGAGTCGTAGGCATCAGCCGCATGCACGATTCGCGCTTCGAGCGGAATGTCCTGACCCGACAGGCCGTCGGGCGTGCCGTTGCCATCGAACCGTTCGTGATGCGAGCGTGCGACGTTCGCGAAAACAGCACCCCGCTGATCACCCAGCTGCTCGCGTATCAGCTCCTCACCAAATTTCGCGTGTGAGTGCAAGAACTCTTTTTCCTGCCACGTGAGCGGGCCTCGTTGGCGCAGCAGCGATTCCGGAACGGAGCCTTTGCCCACATCGTGCAGCCGGGCCGCGCGCTCGATCGACGTCTGGATCGCAATCGCCCACGGAAGCTGGTTGGCGACCATCCGTGCCAGCGCGCCAACGCGGATCGTGTGCTCGCCGCTCGGCTCCTGTTTCGCTTCGGCAGCAGCCGCGAGGTTTTCGAGAGCAACCAGCTTGCTGTCAATCGTGATGGTTTCTTCCCATCCCAGCGGCCGCGTGTTTTCCCATTCGCGATCGTCCGGCTCACTTGCCTGTGGGTCAGCGCGGTCGAAGTGCAAACGCTGCATCTTCTTCAAGAGCACTGACACGTCGCGCATCACCTGCAGCGCTTCTTCGCCCCGCCCCACGTAACGATAGGCATCCGCCAGTACCAGGTGCGCCGGTACTTCCATGCCGTTCGAAATGGATGCAGCACGCCGGTGAGACTTTCTAAGCAGCTCTAACCCTTCATCGACTTTGCCCTGACGCACTTCCACCATTCCCGCAGCCTGCAAAGCGAGATATTCCCAGCGTACGTTGCCCGAACCCTTGGCCGTTGCGAACATCGACTTCGCAACGTCGCTCGCCTCAGTCAACCGTCCGGCCTTGGCCAACAGAATGCAATGAATATTGTCGTAATGCAGTTGGACCGTACGGTGCTGCGAGCTGGCATCTTGGCTTGTCGCGAGTGCCCGCGCGCGCGCGCTGAACTCCAGCCCGCGTTCGACTTCATTCAGTTGAGAAGAGATCGCCGCGGTGTTGGCCGCCGCCGCAGCGGCCATCAACACAGCAGGTGCTCCACTGGCATCAGCGCCTTCAAACGCGTCCGGCCAGCGCTGGTACACATCCCATGCAAGCTGGAAGGCGCGTTGCGCGTTGTCGTCCCAGCCGATATTGGTCAGCACAACACCCAGATTGACGACGGTCGACACTTCGGCGACCGGATCTTCCATTTCGCGCGCAATCTCGACTGCTTCCTGCAGACTTCCGAGAGCCGCGGGCGCGTTGATGATGTCGCCGGTGAAATAACCATGTAGCGACAGCGCTCTTCGCAGCAGACGGCGATCGGGAAGGTCGCGGCAAATGTCGATCGCCCGCTCGAGCAGCGGCCCCATTTTTTGCGCGCGTCCGATGGCGTTAAAACCAGCGACTACCGCGAACACCGCCGCGACGTAGGCGTCGGTACGAGCTTCGGCCGACCTCAGCTCGCGCTGCAGCCCGTCCAGCTCGATCAGCATGTCGCCGGCGGCGCGCCCTGTCGCGTTGGCGGTCAGCGCGGACGCACGTACCTGGATGGCGCGAAACCTCGCGGAATGGTCTTGCATTGCACGAGACTACGTGGCATCCGCCGCTAGCGAACTGTCAAAAACGAGCCTGTAAGCCCTTAGTCCGGGCGTGACGGTTCAAAGCGGCGAATTGCCTCCGGAAAGCCGAGCGATTCGCCGCATTTCCGGTCACGGCTTCGTCTTGTCCGACGAAAGAATTTGCCGTTCGGATGACTCGCGTGGATCGCTCTCCGCCGATAGCGAGCCGTGTTTCATTCGGATACACATGTTTCCGAATGGCGGCTTGGGCCGCAGTCCAAGCGTCCGCAACTGAACGGGACTGCGCGTTAGATCTCCAAGCCCATTCCCTGACTGATTGCAACCTGATGAACGCACTTCTCGCACGTCGACCCTGGTTTCGCCCTGCGGCCCTGGCATTGCTCGCGCTTGTAATCGCCGCCGGTGGTTGGTGGGCGTGGAAAGCATGGGGCAACAGCGCAACCAAGTCCGACGAATTGATCTTCGCCACCGTGCAGCGCGGAGACATCGAAGACCTGGTCGGCGCGACCGGCTCGCTGCAGCCGCGCGATTATGTCGATGTCGGTGCGCAGGTGTCGGGACAGTTGAAGAAGCTTCACGTCGAAGTCGGCACTGAAGTCAAAGAAGGCCAACTGCTGGCGGAGATTGATGCCGAGCAATCGGCCGCGCGCGTCGATGCCAACCGCGCCTCGTTGCGCGCACAGCAGGCCACGCTCATCGAGCGCCAGGTGAATCTCGAGAAGGCGGAGCGCGATTTGCAGCGCCAGAAGAACCTGATGGCCGAAGAGGCGACGACCACCGAGCAAGTGCAGAACGCCGATACCGCCGTACGCGCCGCACGCACGCAGATCAACACGCTGAAGGCGCAGATCGACCAGCAGCAAGCCAGCATGCGCGTCGAAGAAGCGAACCTGAAGTTCACGAAGATCTATGCGCCGATGTCCGGAACGGTGATCAGCATCACGGCGCGGCAAGGGCAGACGCTGAACACGAACCAGTCGGCGCCGACCTTGTTGCGCATTGCCGATCTGTCGACGATGACCGTGCAGACGCAAGTCGGCGAAGCCGATGTGGCCAAGCTGCGCAATGGCATGTCGAGCTACTTCACGACGCTCGGCAGCCCGGGGCGGCGCTTCTACGGGAGCCTGCGCAAGATCGAACCGACGCCGACCGTCACCAACAACGTCGTTCTTTACAACGCGCTGTTCGATGTGCCGAATCCGAACAAGGTGCTGATGCCGCAGATGACGGCGCAGGTGTTCTTCGTCGTCGCCGAAGCGCGCGACGTGCTGGTAGTGCCGGTGGCTGCGCTGACATATCAACGTGCGCCGCGCGCACAGACAGCCACAGCCGCCACGCTGGATGACATTCCAGATTCCGCGCCGAAATCGACGAGCGCTCCGGCAAAGACCAGCGAACAGTCCGCAGAAAGACCCCGCGGCGATCGCCCGCGCGGAATGCGCAGAGACGCCGCGGCCGGTACGACATCGACAACGCCACGCCGCGCGATCGTCAAAGTAGCAACCGCCGCTGACAGCGCCACCGTCATCGAGCGCGAAGTCACCGTCGGCGTCGCAAGCCGCGTCAACGCAGAAATCCTCTCTGGCCTGAACGAAGGCGAGCGCATCGTCGCCGGCGTCAAAGTGCCCGACAGCGCCGCGCACCGCCTCGCAATCGAAAGGCGCGACACCCGCGTTCGGCCCGCCAGGCGCTACGGGCGCACCGGTTGGAACCGGCGGAGGCTTCAGGCGATGACTCCCGACAGCTCGTCACGATTCCCGGCTGCTGCACAGTCACGATTCCCTACTGCCGCAAAGCGCATCGCACCCACGCACGACACGTCACCGCTAATCGACCTACGCGACGTCACCAAGACGTACGTCAACGGCGACCTGGCCGTCGAAGTGCTGCACGGCATCGACCTGGTGATCAATCCCGGCGAGTTGGTGGCGCTCATGGGTGCATCGGGCTCGGGCAAGAGCACGCTGATGAACCTGCTCGGCTGCCTGGATCGGCCGACCTCGGGCAGCTATCACTTTATGGGCCGCGATGTCGCCGCGCTCGACCGCGATCAACTCGCGGAGCTGCGCCGCGAATCATTCGGCTTCGTGTTCCAAAGCTACAACCTGATCGCAACCGGAACTGCGTCCGACAACGTCGAGATGCCTGCCGTCTATGCCGGCTTATCACCGGCCGAGCGGCACGCGCGCGCCGGCGAATTGCTCGGCATGCTCGGCCTCGCGGACCGCACACATCATCGACCCAATCAACTCTCGGGCGGGCAGCAACAGCGCGTGTCGATCGCGCGCGCATTGATGAACGGTGGCCGCGTGATTCTGGCCGACGAGCCGACCGGTGCGTTGGACAGCAAGAGCGGCGCCGACGTGATGCGACAGCTGAAGGAGCTGTGGGCGCAAGGCCACACGGTGATTCTGATCACGCATGCGCGCGAAGTCGCCGAGCATGCGCCGCGCGTGATCGAGATCAAGGACGGACACATCGTTGCCGACCCCGGCCCGCAACCGCCAGCGAATCACAACGCTGCTGCCGCGTGGCAGCCGCGACGCGGCCGCATCTCGCACGGCGCCGATGTGGCCGAAGCCACGAAGACCGCGCTGCGGGCGCTGCGTGCCAACGTATTCAGATCTGTGCTGACTTTGCTCGGCATCGTCATCGGCGTCGCATCGGTGATCGCGATGCTCGCGATCGGCGACGGCGCCAAGCAAGCTGTCATCGACCGCATCAGCGCGATGGGCTCGAACCTGCTGCTGGTGCGTCCCGGAGCGCCGAACCAGCGCGGGTTTCAGAACACGGCAACGCTGGTATTGGCCGACGTGCAGGCGATCGATCGCGAAGTGCCGAACGTACTCGCCGCGATCCCCGAACAAGGCAGCACCGCGACGCTGCGCTTCGGCGGCGCCGACTATTCGACCAGCGTGACCGGCACATCCGCCAAGTTTCCTCTGGCGCGCCAATGGAAAATTGCGCGCGGCGTTTTCTTCAGTGAGGAAGACGAGCGCGACTACGCAACCGTCGCCGTACTCGGCCAGACGGTCTCGAAGGCGCTTATTCCAGAACGGCGAAGATCCGCTCGGACAGTTCGTGCTGGTCAACAACCTGATGTTTCAGGTCATCGGCGTAATGGCGCCGCGCGGCGCATCGCCGAGCGGGCAGGACCAGGACGATGTCGTGCTCGTTCCGTACGCCACCAGTCAGCTGCGACTATCAGGTCAGCGCTTTCTGCGCAACGTGACGATCGCGGTCGAAGACGTCGCGCGCATCGACAGCACGCAGGCCGCGGTCGAAACGCTGCTCGCTCAACGCCACGGCACCGTCGACTTCCAGATCCGCAACATGGCGTCGATCATCGACACCGCCACCGAAACGCAGAACACGATGACGATCCTGCTCGGCTCGATCGCGGCCATCTCGCTGCTGGTGGGCGGCATCGGCGTGATGAACATCATGCTGGTCAGCGTCACCGAGCGCACGCGCGAGATCGGCATTCGGATGGCGACCGGCGCGCGCACGCGCAACATCCTGCAGCAGTTCTTGATCGAAGCGCTGGTGGTGTCCGCAGTGGGCGGCGCGATCGGCGTCGTGCTCGGCCTGGGCACCGCGGCCGTTGTCAACGCGCTTGGCACGCAGGTGCAGTTTTCGGTCGCTCCCGTGTTGCTCGCGTTCGGGTGCGCATTCGCTACCGGACTCATTTTCGGCTGGCTGCCTGCAAACAAAGCAGCGCGACTCGACCCCGTCGTTGCGCTCTCGTCGGAGTAAAGAATGAAAATGAACTTGAAACCGCTCTGCATTGCACTCGCCGTCGCGCTGGCAGGGTGCGCAGTGACCGAGCCGAAAACACGCGTGCAGATCGACATGCCGCAGGTTTTCACAGAAGCGCACCGCGCCAACCGCATCGGCAGCAACAGAGTCAGCTCACCACCGACTGGTGGACCAGCTTCGGCTCGCCGCAGCTCACGTCGCTGATCGAACAGGCACTGGCCGGCAGCTCCGACATTCGCATCGCCGCCGAGCGCATCACGCAAGCCGAGCTCGCGCTGCGCCAAGCCAATGCGTCACTGCTGCCGAGCATCGGCCTCGGCGCCGGCCAGTCATTCAGCCGCAGCGATAGCGCAGGCACCGATGCCAGCACGCGTCGCGGCACCAGCGTCTCGATTGCGATGAGCTACGAGATCGACCTGTGGGGCCGCCTCGCCGCCGGCATTCAGGCGCAGCAGCAGGCCGTGAACATCAGCCGCTTCGACGCCGAAACCGTGCGGCTGACGCTGACGAGCGGCGTCGCCGCAACGTACTTTCAACTGCTCGCAACGCGCGAACGGCTCGACATCGGCGCGCGAAAGCCTCGCCACCGCAGAGCGCGTGCTGAAGGTCGTCGACGCGCGCTATCGCAACGGCGTCGCGACGCAGCTCGACCTTTCGCAGCAGACCACCGCGGTGCTGAACCTGCGCGCCGCATTGATCCCGCTCGAAGTCGCCGAGCGCCAGACCGTCTCCGCACTCGCGCTGCTGATCGGCCGCGTGCCGCAGGGTTTTGGCGTTGCAGCGGACAACTTCGAAGAGCTGCGCGTCCCCACCGTCGGCGCCGGGCTGCCATCCGAGCTGCTGACGCGCCGCCCCGATCTCGCCGCAGCCGAAGCGCAGCTCGCCGCCGCCGATGCCAACGTCGCCGCTGCGCGCGCGGCGCTGCTGCCGAGCATTTCGCTGTCGACATCGGCCGGACTCGCAACCTCGGCGCTGATGAGCCTGGCCAATCCGACGAATGCGCATCTCGATCGGACTATCGCTCGCGCAAACATTGTTCGACGGCGGCCAGAAGCGCGCGCAGGTCGGGATCGAGCAATCGCAGCGGCGCATCCTGGTCGAGACGTACGCCAGCGCCGTGCGCACTTCGCTGAAAGAAGTCGACGACGCCCTCGGCAACGCCGATAGCGGCGCGCGGCTCGAGTCAGCGCAGCAGCAAACGGTCGAACAGGCACAACGATCGTTAAGGCTTGCCGAGATTCGTTATCGCGAAGGCGTCGGCGATCTTCTCTCGGTGCTCGATGCGCAGCGCAGCCTGTTCTCGGCGCAAGACCAACTCGCACAGGCGCGGCTGACGCGGCTCACCGCGTCGCTCGATCTATTCAAGGCGCTCGGTGGCGGATGGGCTGAAGCGGAGTCAAGCGCGATTCAAGGGCGCTCATAAACACGCCATCTACCAGCCGCCGTAAACGCGAGAAGCGCTAACGCTGAACGATCGGCCCGGCCACTCGGTAGCGAATCTCGCGCAGCTTCGCCTTCAACACCGCCGCGTTGTCGGGCCCGACACGAATCATCGCCTTCTGTCCCGCTGACAGCGCTTCCAAGTCAGGGTCAGCGTATTGATACAACACTTTCGGCTGCACCAATGCGATCGGTGGCTTGACGTCCGGAGCTGCGATCAGATGGTCGATTACGGCGACCAGGCGATCGTTGAAGTAGCCGTCGGGATATCCGAGCTCGCGATACGCCTGCTGAAACAACGGATAGAAGCGAACGTAGATCGCAACCAGCTGCTTGGTGTCGATTGCATGCACCAGTGCGACGACGGGTGCATAGCGTGCTGAGTTGTCGGGAGCGATGACCAGATTGTCGCCGGCGTTGGTTGTCGACAACGCGCCGCGTGTCGGCTGCACCGGCAGCAAGCGCGGCGCGACCTTGCTGCGCGGCAGGTTGTCGATCGTCGCCACGATATTGCGAATCAGATGCATCGGCTGCACGAACTCAGGAAGCTTGTTGCCCTTGAACAGACTGGCCAGCGCCTCGCGCATGGCGGGGTCGCTGGCGTCGAGAGTGGCCTGCGGCGATGGGCCCGGCTCAGCATCCGCGCGCTCGATCGGATACTCGATTTTCGGTGCAGCAGGCGCAGATGGCGCAGATTCAGGCGCCTGTGTTACGGGCGGTGGGGCGACAGCGGGTGCCCCGGTCGTGTACCACCGCGCAGCAAAGATCAGAGCCGCGGCAAGTGCGATGGATCCGACCCCCCATGCGATAGTGCTTTTCGTCATTGCCTGCCTCCAGATGACACGTCGAGTCAGGTCTGACCGCGGTGTCGCGGGTTCAGTTCATCAGCACATTGACGATGGCATTACCGATTCCCATCAGTGCAGCACCCGAGATCAGCCCGGCGCAGATCGGCTCCAGACCCTCGACCCAGAACTCGTGGCCGCGGGTGTTCTTGGCCTTATAGCGCTTGCCCATCAACCAGAACACCATCGCGCCGACCCACATCGCGAAGGTGGCCTCGGGTGGCAACACCACTCCCAGGCCGATCGATACCGCCGACAACGGGAAGCGGCTCTTGGTGGCGATGCGAGCGAGTTCGATCGCTGCCGCGCTGACCGCGGCGACGACCATCGACACGACCGCCGAATAAGGCAAAGCGGTCAAGCCCTTGGCGATGAGTTCCGCCACGCCCTTCCACTGCAATGCTGCGGGGAATGCAAACTGGTCCGACACCATGGCCGCAGTGGAGCGCACGCCGTTCGCATCGGGCGGCAGGAACAGCAGGAAGAACAGCGGCACGCATGCGATCGCGCCCGCGAAGATGCCGATCACATGACCCATCGCCTGCTGGCGCGGTTTGCCGCCCAGCATGTAGCCGGGCTTGATGTCCGAGAGCAGGTTGGCGGAGTTGGACGCGATCTCGCCGGTCATGCCGGCCGGAATCAGGTTGCTGGCTGGATTGGTGCGATCGATTGCGCCCATCGTGAACTGCGTGATCTTCGACAGCGCTCCGGTCGGAGTCCACGAGGTCAGCGCCATCGAGTTGGTGCAGATCACGGAGAGCACGAAGATCAGCGGTAGCGAGATCAACGCCAGCAACCACGGCACGCCGAAGAATTCGTGCGTGACCCAGGCGCCGAGCACGCTGAACACCGGCACACCGACCGCTGAGATCCACAGCGGAAACTCGATGTGCTTCAGCACATCGGCGCCCTGCTGCTTGCTTCGGCGCTTGAACAGTCCCTTGAAAGTCTCAGGCCGTCCGAACAGGCTGACCAGTGAGCCGACGACCATCATCGTTACGCCCCACCACAGCGACCACTGATTGACGATCTCTGCACGCGAGATCGGCACCATCGCGCCGTCGGGCCCGACGCGCGCCGCGATGTCGCCAGCCTGGATCATGATCGGCGCGAGGATGACGAAGTTGATGAACGCGCCGAGCAGGCAGCTGGTTGCGACCACGATGCCGATCAGTCCGCCAATGCCAAGCATCGCAGCATCCAGTGTCAGTCGCAGCCCGAGCTGGCGGATGTCGGTGCCGAGGATCGTCGGTATATATAGATTTCCCTTTGCAGCCGCCGCGTAGTAGTACGAGTCGAGCCGTTCGTGGAACGTCCACGGCTCCTTCAGACCGGCCCACTTATCCAGGCTGCAGGATCTTGAACTGCAGCAACTTCATCCAGCCGTCGCTGATGATGAATTGATACAACCCCGCGAACACTGCAGCTGAAGGCGAGCAGGCGCGCCTTGAACATACCGGCCGCGGCTGAGCCGGTGTACAGCGCATCGAGCACAACGCCGCTTGCGCGGCCCTCGGGAAACGGCAGTTGTTCTTCGTTGATGAAGCGCCGCTTCATCGGAAACGCCAGCAGCACGCCGATGATCGAGACCACGCACATCCAGACGATCATGTGCCACCACGGAATGATCTTGCCTGTCACCAGCATGTAGGCGGCGAGGCTGGCGATCATCGGCGAGACCATGTAGCCGGCGGCGGTCGCAATCGACTGCGTGCAGTTGTTCTCGAGGATCGTGAAGTCCTCAGCAATGCCCACGCTGTGCATGATTCGATACAGCGCGAACGCCAGGATCACTGAAGTCAGGCCGACACCGATCGTGATCCCCGTCTTGGCGCCGATATACAGAGCAGTGGCCGACAGCACAGCACCGAGCAGAGCACCGGTCAGCGCCGAGCGAATAGTCAACTGCGGCATGTCGCCGCGGAAGACGTTCTTGAACCACCACTCGTCTTTTTGTCCGCGAGTCCAGGTGCGAATTTGTTCTTCTGTTAGCTGTTTCAACGCCATGGGCGCCAGCCTCGGAGCAGGAACATCATGTTGGCATGCCAAAACACGCGCTGCTCGCGTCAAGCCCAATATTCGTAATTCGAAAGGGCAGTGGCGCTACTCGCGTTGCAGCTTCGGAATATCTTCGATATCGCCCGTCCAACTCAACGCCGAGTCGCACCAGATCTGCAGCGTTGGAACAAGCTCGCGTCGCTGAGCGATGCAGCCGACTCTCAGCCCGTACGTCTTCGGGTTATCGACCGGATGAGCGTAGAGCGGTGATCCGCATCGCTCGCAGAACGCCTGCACGCGCTTGGCTCCGCTGCTGCCCGTCTTGATATAGATCTTCGGCGTCCCGCTCCGCAGCTCGAAGTCCTTGATCAGCGTCGGCACCGTGACTCGATACGCCGAGCCGGTGAGCGCCTGGCAATCGGTGCAATGACAGATCGACACGCGCGTCGGGTCGATGATTGCTTCGTACGATATGTCGCCGCAGTGGCAGGCACCTTGTACCTTCATGGCTTGCGGGCCGTGACGAGTAGCGCAGCGTTCGGAATTCCTGAACTGCCTTTTTGCAGGTACGCCTTTGTGGCCGTTGCGAGCGCTTCGCGAATTCGCTGTTGGATCTCCGGAGTCTGCCGCTCGTAGACCATTCGTGTTCGCACAGCGCCCTTGAGGACAAATTCAATGACCGCTTCCGGCGCTCGAAGAGGCCACGTGATCGCAATGTCCTTGGCGCGAATGTCCTCAAACCCTGCTTGCTCGAGCATCGGATCACGCACCCCAGCGTCGGCCAGCGCGAACATGGGTGGCGCGGGAGGCAACCCGACATTCATGTTCGCGAGCTTTTCGTAGGTCCCCAAAACAAGTCCGAAGAATTCGCCGCCGTTCTGCGGTGAGTGCCAGACAGTGAAGCCGACAATGCCTCCCGGCTTCAGAACGCGCGCCGCTTCGCGTAGCGCTCGAGCAGGGTCCGCGAAGTGCAGCAAGCCGAAACAGCAGATCACCGCATCGAATTCGCCATCTTTGAACGGCAGCGATTCGGCGTCACCTTCGTGAAAGCTGGCTCCCGGTACACGCTGTCGTGCCAGTGCGACCATGGCGGGGGCCACGTCGACTCCGACCACGGTTGCGCCACGAGCCAGAGCCTCAGCCGCGAGATGGCCAGTGCCGAACGCAAGTTCGAGCACGTGGCGCCCGCGCAGATCGCCGAGGCTGTCGAGTAACGGCCCGAACGCTTGCCGCGTCGCTGGCAGATCGACCGCGTCGTAGTCGGCTGCGTTACGTTGCCACCCGTCGCGCTCGAGTTGTGCAAAGGTCTCTTCATGCATCCGAGTCTCCTCACTTCGCTTTCGCGGCAATCAACTTCCGAATCTGCGCGACCGCCGCTTCGATCTTCATCTCGAGTCCTTTCTTTCCATAGGCCACGCTGGCGCGCGCGGGGTTGCCTGTCACGCCGGTCACATTGGGATCGCCGCCGGGCGCAAGTTTGTCGCGGCGAATTCCATTCGGGCTCACCACCATCAACTGCGACGTGTCGACGATGCCGGCGTGCGTGCCGATGTCTTCACGTTTCTCTCCGTAGCCCTGCAACCATTCGCGGAACGGGCTTTCCTTGTAGTACTCCGATACGAAGTGCACACGTGCGTCGGTCTTTGCCCATTCCTTGTTCAAAGAGGTGGCGACAGACTGCAACGCTCTCTGATTGCCGCCGCTGTCGCCGATCAGCACGATGTCCTTGAAGCCATTCGCCCTGAAACTGCGCGCGGCGTACTCAGTCACTTTGCCGAAGACGTCGTCCGGCAACGAGATCGTGCCGGGGTATCGCATGTGGTCGCTCGGAGGATCGATGTTGCCTTCGGGCACGTACGCCAGCACCGGCGCCACGAGCGCGTTGCCGAGCCGGCGCGCAATCTGCTCAGCCGCATGCTTGACGATGAAGTTGTGCTTGCCGAGCACCATGTGCGGACCGTTCTGTTCCGTGCCTCCGGTAGGAAAGATGATCGTGGTCTTGCCGGCCCTGATCGCGTCACGCACTTCCGTCCACGTGAGCTCCTCCATGAATACGGTATCGGGAACTTCCGCGGCAAGCCGCAGACGAAGCCAGCAGACACAAAGCTGTGCAGAGAATGAAACGGTTCATGTCGATCTTCTCTTGCGCACCATCCCGAAACCTATCATTGCAACAATGACCGGGCACTATCAGCAGTGAAAGTTCTACCGAATCTCGTACGCATCGCAGCCTTGCTGTGCTCGATGCTGAGTACGGGCGTCCTCGCTGCCGATGACTGCTCGCGCCGCCAAGATGCGGGATACCGTGTCCTCGCGATGGACAACGGCCGCAAAGTCGCGGTCTGGTATCCGACCGCGGCGAGCGAGCAACCGATGGCGTACTCGCGCTCTACGGGTGGCTTCATGGGCAGCGTTGCGAAAGATGCGCCGCCCTCCACGTGCCCGCGCGTGCCGCTCGTGCTCTTTTCGCACGGGCTTGGCGGCTGCGCGTTGCAGACCTTGTTCTTGACCGAAGAGCTGGCGCGCCACGGCTATGTGGTCGCTGCGCCTGATCACAAGGATGCTGTCTGTGCCATCGGCAGCGACGAGCACAACTTCGGCAACATGCGCACCGATCAATCGTTCCTCGAGCCCGACCGCTGGAGCGAGCGCAGCCACAGAGATCGCCTGCAGGACTTGCGCGCCGTCATCGATCTGGTGGCAAACGATCCGCAGCTCGGCTCCGCCGCGGATGTGCGAAGCATCGGCGTGATCGGTCATTCGCTCGGCGGCTACGCGGCGATCGGCATGGCAGGCGGCTGGCCATCGTGGAAGCACGCGGATGTCAAAGCGGTGCTCGCGCTTTCGCCGTACGTACTGCCGTTTATCAAGCAGGGAACACTCGCGCGTCTCGACGTGCCGGTGATGTACCAGGGTGCGCAGTTCGACTGGGGCATCACGACCAGCCTCGAAGGCACACAGGGTGCCTATGCAGTGACGGCGCCGCCGAAGTATTTCGTCAAGCTCAAGGGCGGCACGCACCTCGAGTGGGTCAACCTGTTGTGCTCAGGCCAACCGAACGTGGTGGCGTGCCTCAAAGCAAAACCCAACGCTTACCTGATCGATCGCTACGGAATCGAATTCCTCGATCGATATCTGAAGAACAAGCCTTCCGCGTTGCTCAGCGGAAAGGGCACGGGCTTGGACGTTTATCGGTTCGAGTTGCCGTAGCTTCGAGCCGAGTGCAGCTGTTTCACTGACACCTCTGCTGCTTTGCGCGCTTCTTTGCCTTGTCAACGTTCGGACGTTCGCACTCGGTGGTTCGAACCTGCCTAAACCGCTCCAAGGCATCAGGATGGTCTGCGGCCCAAACGACAAATGGCTTGCCTTCCGACATCACGATTTCGTGACCAATTTTCTCGCCGACGAGCCAATCGATGAAACGCCGCTGATCCTCCGGATGACCAAACGAAACGTTGCGGCCTGACGCCAACGGCCCCGCCTGAATTTCATTCTCGATTTTCCGGGCGGCTTCATCGTGCACCCGCGACCACATGATGAATTCTTGGCCGTGCCTCTCTTTCACATGATGAGGAATGCCCGCCGCTTGTAACGCCAGCTTCAAACGTCGCTGAGTTTCCGGGTTCGAATGACTGACACCGCGATCGCCTTCATACAGGTTTAAGTCGCGGGCAACGCTCTCCGGCTCGCTGGTCGGCAGATGAACCATCGCGCTGCCTAACACCACCAGTGTGATAACAGGAACGAACACAACGAGGGCTGATATCCAGACAACACCCTCGCCCTGGGTGAAAGCGCTGCGTGGGTCGAACCAGAACCATCGCCCCGTGCGAATGCCGACTTTGAACCACACACCAAAGAGCGCCGCCACTGCCAGCAAACCACCCAGCATCAGGGTCCACGGCCAGACGGTCGAAAGCGTGAACACCGCGCCGAAAACGCCAGCGAAGACCGCGAAGGCAGATGCCTTGAACTTGAAGCGATCTTCGGACAGCGTTGCCTTCATCACTGGCTCTTGTGCGCTGGGCTAATTACGGCAGCCAGGCGATCACGCTCAACGCCTTCTTGCCAAGCAGACGGTACGGGCGCCCATTGCCCCGAACCTAGTACCGCCTCGGCGAAGCTAGCCACTGGATATCCAAGGTACTGTCGAGCCGCCGTATCACCCGCATCCGACGCGTCCGCCGCGCATACAAAAGATGCGAATGCCGGCCAATCCTCTAGCCGCCAGGCCGATGAAAGTCGTCGCGAGTTCGTAACTCAGTGAGTTGCCCTCATCAGGCCTACGCCATGACTTACCGGACCAAAACTCCTGGATCGTTTTCCTCGTTCCAAAACGTTGCGTGTTTCGATTTCAATTCCGCAACCGTAAATTGGCTGCTCTCCCTGGGACAGAGGCGCCGCTCCGTGTTCACCGCGATGCCTTCGTTAATCCAAAGCGGTAGCGGCAAATGTCTAACCAATGCGTGCGTGAGTTCATGGGCGATAACTGGCTCGATCCGCGTCAGATCGTCTGCCACAAAAACAAAGTGGCCATAACCGCTATCGATAAACATGCCAGACGAGAAGGCGAGCTCTTCTCCATCAGCCGTATCTGGGTAATAGTTCGCGACGTACTCGTAATATCGATCTGCTGAATCAAACACGAGGATCACGGTCTTGCCGTAGCCTTCATCACGCGCGATATCCGCAAGCACTTTCAATACTCGCTTACGCGTGCGCTCCGCGTAGTCCAGCACCAGGCGCTGTTGTCTTTCGGACAGCGCACCGAGCAGCAAAAACTCCGGCGATTCAGCAATTTTGTATTCGCTGCCGAGCCGTTTGCACAACGCAGCAAGCCAGACGCGCGCAATGCCATTCCAGAACGCGTGCAGTTCAGCATCGGTCTTGGCATCTTCCGCAGTGATTGCCTCCCAATCGGGAATCGGCAGCGTTGCGCCGGACTTCCAGCCAATGGACGTCAACGGAAGCTCGGGAAGATTGCCGTCCACCATTGTTCGTCGATTCTATGGTGCAGCAGAGAATTGCCGTCTCGTCCGATTGGACGAGACGAGACCATTGAAGACAATCCGCGGAGGCGACGCAGACTAGTGGTAAGGCGTTCTCGGCTATCTACGCGATGGAGTGCACGCAACCGATGAGACGACCACCGGTAACGGTAAGCCCTTGGCATCCGTCGGGAAGTATTGAATCGTGATCGCTTGCGGGGCGAGCACCACTCGCTCCACGAGTTGCCCGTCCTGATCAGCCACCTCTATGCGATCCACCAATACCTGGCCGAGGGTCGCAATGAAGAAGTCACTCTGCTTTTCACCCGCCTTACGCATCGTGACAATCACGCTTGGAATCAATTGATTGGCCGCAGCGCGGCTGATCAGCAGCGGGCTGGCCCGATCAATGCGCTTGTTGGCGACCGCGCGTGAGCAATTGGCAGTGCCGAACGACTGCGAATAGCCCGTCAGCTCGATCCAGTTTCTCTTGTCGTCAAGTGTCGCCTCGCCCGGAATGCCGTCGATGAACATGAAAGTCAATATCTGAGCGCTCGCCACCGGCGCGGTAGCGAACAGGCCAAGGCCGACCAACGCGACGGCCAGCCGTCCGAGGATTGAAGACACGTTAGCTTTCATGAACCCTCCTTCTCAAAAAGGAACGGGCAAGCTACACGCGTTTCTCGGCATCGACAATTACCTTGAGTTTTGGCTTTTGCAAAATCGTGCGTTCGGCTGATCCGTCGTCAGCTTTTCGGATGTCTAAAGAAGTTTGAGAGTCGACCTAGACTAAAAGCAGTTCGCACGATGCCACGCTTAGGTGACCGACTTGAAACTCCTCTTCGTGAACGCTGTCATGTTTGCTCTGCTGCTCGCTGCGAGTGCCGAATCGCGTTCGGCAACTGGGGTTGCGGGGTCACCGGCAGCCTCGGTCGGAGTATCGCTGCAAATCGTTGATGTATGCAGCGTCGCGTCGCAAACGGATGGCGTGCGGGTACGGTGTCGCAGCACAATGAAGGGCGCTAACGGCTCGATGACCGATAGCCGCATAAGCCCGGCACTAGTCAGCGAGCAGTGGTGCCCTCGCGAAAAGTTCGCTGCCACCGCGCAGGAATCGGTTTGCTCGGAGGTACGCGCTCCGAGCAGCGATCTGCAGCTGGTTTTCACGTTCTAACCGCCACTAGCGTGAAGGTCCCTCGAGAAATGCTCTGATTTCGCGAGCCACACGCTCGGGGTCGTGAAAGTGCGCAGCAGTCCTACCAGCGCCGATAGTGCCAATGACGATAGCGGGGATACGGCGCCGGCACCACGACAACAGCCGGGGGCGGTGCTACGCGCCGATAGCCCGGCTCGTAGTCATAACCGTAACCGGGCACGGGCGCGACGACGCAACCGGATAGCGCTGCTACCGCAGCAGCTGCAAGCGAAACCAGAATCAATCGATGCTTAGGCATAGGGCCTCCTCAAGCACAGTCAAAGCGCCGCACAGCGCTGATGACAGTGCAACGGCCCGCGATGAGAGCGCGCCGACCCGATGTCGTAACGATCGGTAACCTGCGATGCCGGACGGCAGATCCATTCCATTCCGAGTGGATATCCGCAGCTTTCCAACAGGGGCGCGCATGAGCATGAAGCGGTTTTTCCGGTAAGTGGTCGACGCTGATCAAGCAAACCGGTGCAGCGTGGATCGACGACTACGCACCCAGCATGGGCGCGGCGCTTTCGTACTACACCGTTTTCTCGCTGGCACCGATGCTGTTGATCGTCATCTCGGTCGCCGGCCTGGTCTTCGGAGACGAAGCAGCGCGCGGCGAGATCTTCGGTCAGCTCCGCGGCCTGATGGGCGTCGACGCCGCGAAGACCATCGAGGATCTGCTGACAAGCGTCAGCGAACCGAAGGAGGGAGTCGCCGCAACCACCATCGGCATCGTTCTTCTGCTGATAGGCGCCACCAGTGTTTTTGGCGAGCTGCAGGACGCGCTTGACCGCATTTGGCGCGCACCCGCGCGCGACCGTTCCGGCGGACTGCTGGGCCTTGTGCGAGCACGCCTGCTGTCGTTCGGCATGATCCTGGGTGTCGCGTTCTTGCTGATCGTCTCACTAGTGCTTAGCGCGGTTGTGGCCGCGCTGGGACGATGGTGGAGCGGTGCGTTCGGCGGTTGGGAAGTATTGGCGCAGAGTGTCAACATCGTGCTCGGATTCGTGGTCACGACCGGCGGCTTCGCGATGATTTACAAACTGATGCCGCGCGTGAAAGTGCAGTGGCGCGACGTGTGGCTAGGAGCCACCGTGACCGCTCTTTTGTTCACGATCGGCCGTGTCCTCATTGGCGTTTACATCGGCAAGAGTGGCATCGCCTCAGGCTTTGGCGCCGCCGCGTCGCTCATCGTCATTCTTATCTGGGTCTACTACTCGGCCCAAATCTTCTTGTTGGGAGCCGAGTTCACGTGGATCTATGCGCGCACCTTCGGTTCGATGCGCAGTGGCGCTCACGGAGTGCGATAGACCTCGCGGCGATGCCCGACCTTGATCACCTCGATGACGACAGCCGCGTCGTCGACCGAATAGACAATGCGATACACGCCCTGCCGGATTCGGTACAAATCGCGGCCAGTCAGTTTCTCGCAGCCCGCAGGCCGCGGGTCGTCACCTAACGCCTCGATCTTTTTCAGCAGACGACGGACTTCGGTCTTGGGTATTCCGCGCAGATCCTTGACGACCGATGGCTTGAACCGGAGTTCAAAGCGTGCCATCGGTCTTGAGTTTCCTCAGGAACACCTCGTAAGTCATCGAGGGTTCGGCCGCACGATTGCGGACAGCTGAGAGATCTTCCTGATCCTCTCGCAACGCCTCGCGCACGGCTTCTGCGACCAACTCGGAAACCGAACGGCGCGTACTAGCGGCTTTAAGCCGCAATGCGCGATGCAAGTCAGAGTCAAGGTAGATAGTGGCGCGGGTCGTTTCGCTCATGGTGTGGTTGACTCGGTGGGCCTACGCCACTTTAGCGATATAGCGTCAAAGCGTCAAGACGTTTTGCGTAAGTGCGATTGCTCTGGCTTGCATTCGGCTGCATGCTCCGCAGGCACAACCAAGGAGTGGCCATGACCAAATTGGGCGTCGTTGCTTTGCTCGCCGCGATCGCAGCCGGTTTTATCGGCTGCCAGAGTCAAACTGTTCGTTCCGGCGCCGGCCAAGCCCACTCTCGTCGACATCACCGGTAACGGCAGATTGACGCGCGCGTCGGGCAACAATCCCGACAGGTTTGGGTTTGCGCTCGGCCCGGCCGAAGAGTGCCCGCCTGGCGGTCCCTCGATGGCCAACTGCCCGCGGCGGTATCCCGACACGGCATTCATCGATTTCGATATTCCGTCGCTGACCAACTTCACCGTTGATTCGGGCGGCGTGCCGTTCACGCTGGTGGGTCCCGCGGCGCCGATGGGCGACTTTCAGTACCGCCGTTCGCAACTGAACGACGGCAGTGGCGCGACGACTCGCTGGCGCATCGCCGTCGCAGTCCCGGCCAATGTTGTTCAGGCGCCGCCGACAGCGCGCACCTGGTGCCCCGTGACCGTGTTCCCAATCAACATCGTTGACGAAGCGGCCGGCACTCGTTCGGCGCCGCTTCCGGTCCAGCTCGTCTGGGGTAAATGCGCACCGCCGCCGAGCCCCGCCATTTTTTATGCGACGACTGGTACGAGCGGGCCTCCGGCTTCGAACCCGCCCAACCCGCCGCAGGGCGATTGCCCCGGTGGTGCCGCGGCGAAAGAGTTCATGGTCTGTGAGCGTTGCGGGTCGAGCGGTCTTGCAACGGAAAAAACCTTCTGGGGCTGCAGCCTGCCGGATGCGATTACCAAGATGGGCGGTCCCGGTTGTGCTTCCACACTGAGGACGAGCGTCAACTGCTGATGGTGGTACGCATCATGGCGGCGCGAGAACCGCACCGCCATTTGACTCACTCGTTCAAACTAGCCCGGCAGCCGCGCCGCGCAAGCTTGCAACGCAAGCTTCGCTACCATCATGGTCCTCCGCTCCGAGGTTCCATGCGATCTCTTACTGCACTTGTTGCGATCATCGGGATTGCCGGCTGCGCGACGGTCGCCGTGCATGAGTTTGATCAGCGTTACGGGCAACCTGACCCGAAGCGCTTCGATGCTCCTGTGCAACCGGTCGCAGGAATGTCGTATCGCAAAGACGTGCAGCCCATCCTCGAACGGCGCTGCGTCGTGTGCCACGGCTGCTACGACT
>CAWEAZ010000007.1:0-17134 GCA_963807155.1 uncultured beta proteobacterium | reverse complement strand
CAGAGCGTTGAACGCCGGTGCCCCACCAAAGCGCGCCTACGATCAGTACTGCGACTTCCAGCAGCCATAACAGGGATGAACCGATTGGGTATTCGGTAATCGGGACCTGACGCGACGCGTAACCGATCACCTGCACCGCACCCACACGAGCGCGGCACTGCCGATGACTGCAACCGCCAGCGGTAGATCGCCGCGCCAGTGCTGTCGCAGATAGCCGACGCGGCGCGTGCGCCCTCGCATGTGCCTCTCGCGAAACCGCTCGGTGTTTTTGAGCTGCTTGCGCGGCGAGGGCGGATGAGGCGGTAACGCCGGGTTTGCGTCTAAAGTTTGCATGGATGCAGTCTAGAGCCCAGTCCACGCCCAGGTTGTCGCGTCTTTACGCATGCGCGGTAATCTGCGCGAATGGGAGACAAGAAGAGAAATACCCGGACCAATCCGGCGGGAGACCCCAAGCGGGGTCTGCAGCGCGGCCTGACGGACTACGGCGACGCCGAGTTCTCGATGTTCTTGCGCAAGGCTTTCGTCAAGGCGATGGGCTATTCGGACGATGCCCTGCTAAGGCCGATCGTTGGCATCACCAATACGTACAGCGACTACAACGCGTGCCACGGCAACGTGCCGAACCTGATCGAAGCGGTCAAGCGCGGGGTGATGCTCGCGGGCGGTCTGCCGATGGAGTTCCCGACGGTCTCGATTCATGAATCGTTTGCGCATCCGACCAGCATGTTTCTGCGCAACCTGATGGCGATGGACACCGAGGAAATGATCCGCGCGCAGCCAATGGACTCAGTCGTCCTGATCGGCGGCTGCGACAAGACGATTCCGGCGCAGCTGATGGCCGCGGCGTCGGCCGACGTTCCGGCGATCGTGCTGCCGGTGGGCCCGATGTTGGTTGGTCACTATCAAGGCGAAGCGCTTGGCGCGTGCACCGATTGCCGCCGTTTATGGAGCGACTATCGCGCCGATCGCATCGGCGCTGCCGAGATTGAAGTGATCAACGAGCGGCTCGCGCCGACAGCGGGCACGTGCATGGTGATGGGCACCGCCAGCACGATCGCGTGCGCCGTCGAGGCGCTCGGAATGAGTTTGCCGCTGTCGGCAACGATTCCGGCTACGCATGCCGACCGCATTCGCTGCGCCGAAGCGAGCGGACGCGCCGCCGTCACGCTGGCGGAGAAGGGCCCGCGCCCGAGTGATGTGATGACCGCAGCCGCGTTTCGCAATGCGCTGATCGTCACGCAGAGCATCGGCGGTTCTACCAACGCGCTGATTCATCTGACAGCAGTGGCCGGCCGGCTTGGCATCCGCGTCGATCTCGACGAGTTCGATGCACTCGGCCGCAAGGTGCCCGTGTTGATCGATCTGAAGCCGTCGGGCCAACATTACATGGAGCACTTCCACTGGGCGGGCGGTGTTCCGCGCCTGTTGCGCGAGCTCGAAGATCTTCTGGATATGAACGCACGCACGGTGACCGGCACGCTCACCGACACGATGAACGCCGCGACCGAATCGCATGCGCAGACGGTGATTCGGCCGCGCAGCGATCCGCTGAACGAAAGCGGCAGTATGGCGGTGCTGCGCGGCAACCTCGCACCACGTGGAGCGCTGATCAAGCAATCGGCGGCATCGCCGAAGCTGATGCAGCACACCGGCCGCGCGGTGGTGTTCGATTCGCTCGAGGATCTCGCTGCGCGTATCGACGACGACGCGCTCGATGTCACCGCGGATGACGTGCTCGTGCTGCGCAACGCCGGCCCGAAGGGTGCGCCGGGAATGCCCGAAGCCGGTTACCTGCCGATCCCGAAAAAGCTCGCGCGCGCCGGTGTCAAGGACATGGTCCGGATTTCGGACGCGCGCATGAGTGGCACCGCGTTTGGCACGATCGTGCTGCACGTCACGCCCGAAAGTGCAGTCGGAGGGCCGCTCGCACTCGTGCGCAACGGCGATCGCATTCAGCTCGATGTAGCAAAACGCCGTATCGAGCTGCTGGTTGATGACCTCGAGCTCAACGAGCGTCGATCGCAAGCCAGCTCCGTCATCGAGCCGAAATTCACGCGTGGTTACGCTGCACTTTTCATGCGCAGCGTGCTGCAAGCTGACCAGGGGTGCGACTTCGATTTTCTCGTTCCGCCTGCGTGACCAAGTGAACATGACCACACGACTTCGCGGCGTGATTGCCGCCGCTGCCACACCGCTGAACGCCGATTTCAGCATCGACACCGAACGCTTGATCCAGCATTGCCGCGCGCTGCTGGCCGAAGGATGCGACGGCATCAATTTACTCGGCACCACTGGCGAAGCGACCTCGTTCCCGGTCGAGCAGCGATTGGCGGCGATGCAGGCGGTGGCGCGTTCCGGTCTGCCGATGTCGCAATTCATGGTTGGCACGGGCGCCGCGTCGCTGAACGATGCAGTGCGATTGACGCGCGAGGCGCGCGATCTCGACTTCACCGGCGCGCTGGTGCTGCCACCGTTCTATTACAAGCCGATCGACAATATCGGCCTGCTCGCGTACTTCGACGAGCTGATCAATCGCGTGGGCGCGGATCTTCGCTTGTACCTCTACAACTTCCCGCAACTATCGGGCGTGCCGTACACACTCGAGTTCGTGCAGGCGCTGAAGAAAAAATATCCGCGGCAATTGCTCGGCCTGAAGGACAGCTCGGGCGACACTTCGTACGCGATCGCAATGGCCGCAGGCGTTGAAGACTTCGATGTTTTCCCGAGCGCCGAAGGCACGTTGAACGATGCCGACCGCTACAGCTGGGCTGGCTGTATTTCTGCCACCGTCAACGTCACTGTGCGCGCCGCTGCTGCAGGCTGGAAATCACGCGGCACCGTGGAGGGCGAGCGAGCAGTGGCCACCGCGGCTGCGCAGCGCGCGATTCTGGCGCGCTCACCGGTGATTGCCGCAGTCAAGCAAGCGCTTGCGGTGAAGTACCAACGTCCTGATTGGTCGCGCGTTGTGCCACCGCTGCACCCGTTAACTTCGGAGCAAGCAACGCTGCAAGCACGAGATCTGGCTTCGAGCGGTATTTAGAAACCGACGTTGATTTGCGTCTAGCGTCCTCCGGAGACGTCGATGATCGCGCCGTGCACGTACGAAGACGCACCCGAAGCGAGCCACAGAGCGGCCTCCGCAACCTCCAGCGGCGAACCCGATCGGCCGAGCGGGACGGCGGCTTTCGCGAGCCGCTCCATCTGCTCGAGACCGCCGTGCGCGTTGTGAATTTCGGTGGCGATCAGTCCGGGCCGAATCGCATTGACGCGAATGCCTTCGGTGCCGACTTCCTTCGCGAGCGCCACCGTGAACGAATCCATCGCACCCTTGGTCGCTGCGTACGCTGCGCCGCCACTGAGGCCACCGGTACGCGCCGCGACCGATGACATGTTGACGATGACACCGCCGCGCCCGCCCTGCTTTGTCGACATCCGCCGCACCGCTTCGCGCGAGCAGTAGAAAGCACTGAATACGTTGGCGGAAAAAACTTCTGCGAGCTGCGCGATGTCGGTTTCGGTCACGTTGAACTTGCTCAGCATGCCGGCGTTGTTGATCAGCACGTCGAGCGTTCCGAACTCGGCGTCGAAGCGCTCGAACATCTTCGCGACCTGCGCCGAATCACCGGCGTCGGCTTGCAAGGCAACTGCGTCGCTGCCGTTGTCCTTGATCTCGGCAACGACTTCACGCGCTTCCTTTTCGCTTCGATGAAAGTTCACGCCGACCTTGTAGCCAGAGCGGCCGGCCATCTTCGCAATCTCCGCACCGATGCCGCGACTGGCACCGGTGACCAGCATCAGGGGCTGTTTCATTCGGGCTCGATGCCGGCTTCCTTCGTCAGCCGCGTCCACTTGCCCACTTCGGAGACGATGAATTTCTGAAGCTCGTCGGGCGTCATCGGCATCGGTGCGAGCCCGATCGTCGCGAGCTTCTCCTTCACTTCGGCCGACGCCAGAGCTTTCGCTGTCGCGGCGTACAGCTTGTCGACGATGGGCTTCGGCGTGCCGGCGGGTGCGGCGATCGCAAACCACGCGGTGATGTCGTAGCCCGGCAGCACTTCAGCCAACGTTGGCCAGTCGGGCACTAAGGGATTGCGCTGCGGTGCTGTGATCGCAATCGGCCGCAGCGTGCCTCCCTTGGCCTGCGCCATTGCGTTGCCGAGATCGACGAACGTGAACTGCACCTGTCCCGACAGCACGTCGTTGACCGCAAGCGGTATGCCTTTGTAAGGAACCGACAACACATCGAGCCCGCTCATCTTGCTAAGGCGTGAAATGCTGATTTGTGAGCTTGTCGAGCCGTAGCCCGCAGCAAGCTTGCCTGGCCGCTGCTTGGCGTGCGCGATGAACTCGTTCAGGTTCTTCGCGGGAAAGTCGGGCTTCACCATCAACACCAGCGCGGTTGTGCCGACACCTGCCACTGGAGTGAAGTCCTTGGTCGGGTCGTACGGCATCTTCTTCATCAGCGGAACGTTCGACGCGATCGCGGTGTTCGACGTGAACAGCAGCGTCTGACCATCGGGCGCGGCGCGCACGACTTCGCTGCCGGCGATCGTGCCCTGTGCGCCCGGCTTGTTCTCGACGATGAATGGCTTTCCGAGCGCGGTCTGCAATTGTTGGCCGATCACGCGGGCAGCGAGATCCGTCGCGCTGCCCGGTGGGAACGGCACGATCATCTTGACCGGGCCTTTCGGATAGTCCTGCGCCTGTGCAAACGCGGGCTGGACACCGATCGTGGCCAGCGCCATTGCGCCGAGTGCGAGCAGTCTCCTAACTTTCATGCGGTCTCCTTAGTTGTCGACAAGTGCATCGCGACCGGCACTTGCACCGTGATGGCAAGCAAATGAAACGAAAGCGCCTTGCCATGCATATCCAGATTCAGCGAATCGTTGACGCCGCCATCGAGCACGTCGTCGAGCACGAAGTTCATCGCGGCGATTTTCGGAAGCAAATAACGCGCGACATGACTTGGCTTGCGATACGCAAACTGCTGCGCGACTCGCTCGGGGGTCACCTGCTCGACCAGCAAGTCATAGTGGCGCGCGTCGTACGCGATCAAGCTGATGTTGGTGCGATTGCCCTTGTCGCCGGTGCGCGCGTGCGCGATCTCGCGCAGCGGGACTTCTTTGTACTCGCCTTTGTTCATCATTGCCCTATACAAACGCGTAACTGGCCGGCGCCCGCTCACGCTGCACCAGACACGATTTCTGCGACAAGCGCTGCCGCTTCGCTACGCGCACGCCACCGCCGCCCGCGGGACCTCCGGTCCACAGTGCGGTCAGCTCGCGCAGCATGCGGTCGATCTGCGCCGCATCTTCATGTTTCGCGGCAACGCGCATCCGCACATCGGTCGCAGCCCCGACACGCGTGGCATTTAGCAGTCGGTCGGTATCGTCGCCGAGCACGCTCAGCACGCCGATCAGATCGAATCGCAGTTTCAGGTCGCGCCCGACTCTCTTTTGCATCACGTCCATCGCCAATCGCGCGCGGGCTTCGGCACCTTCCCCCGCATACGAGATCTCTCCTTCGCCGAGCCAGCCGCCGTCGAAAAAAACATTCGCCTTCAATGTCGGCGTGCGTGGATGGCCTCGTACTCCGCTCAACCGCACACGATCGCGCCCGACCTCTGCGACTTCGGCGTCGCTGATGTCGGCGACCACGTCGGGCGTCAGGTACTGGGCGGGATCATGTATCTCGTACAACAGCTGCTCTTTAACGGTGCGCGCATCGACGAGTCCACCCGTATTCGACGCCTTGGTCACAATGCAGCTGCCGTCGGCCGCGATCTCCGCGATCGGAAATCCCACGTCCTCCAGGTTCGGCACATCTTTGTAACCGGGGTCCGCAAAATATCCGCCGCTGACTTGCGCGCCGCACTCGAGCAGATGGCCGGCCATCGTTGCGCCCGCAAGTTGATCCCAATCGCTCTCACTCCACCCGAAGTGCGCGATCGCCGGCGCAAGCGTCAGCGACGGATCGGCCACGCGACCCGTGACGACGATCTGCGCGCCCGCCGTGATCGCTTCAGCAATCGCCGCTGCACCTTGATACGCATTCGCGCAAACAAAGCGCCGCTCGTCGAAGCCGCCTTCGAGTGCGTCGCGCACGATCTGCCGACATGACACGCTGGAAAGATCATCGCCTTCGACCACTGCCACGCGCGGCACACGCAACCCAAGCTCGCGCGCGAGCCTATGAATCATCGCCGCTGCACCTCGCGGATTCGCTGCGCCGAAATTCCCGACGATCGTGATGTTGTGCTGTAAACAATCAGCCAGAATGGGTCGAAGCACCAATTCAAGCAGCACTTCGTAGCCGAGATCCGGGTTCGCCTTACGCGCGAGCTGTGCCAGCGCCAACGTGCGCTCAGCCAGCATCTCGAAAATGATCGCGGAATCCCCGCCTCTTTCAACCAGCGTGCGAACCACGGCTCCGGGCGCATCCACCCGATCGCCGGAAAAGCCGGCTCCGCAACCGACGGCCAGCGTTTCTGAGTGCTTACCCTGCCGCATGTCGCGAGTTTGCCCGATTTTTTCTGCTATCAAATCGCATCGGGCGGACGGCGGCGAGAACAGCGCCCGCTTACACCCTCCAACTTTCGCCGTTGCAGCGCGGCAACCTTTGGCAACATGGGTCGCTAGTAGAAACGAGCAGGGCCACGAATTGAATTTCCAGAACTTCGAAACCGTGCAAGCGCCGATGCGCAAGGCGCAACCGCCGCCTCCGCCGGTGGCGTTGCGCTTTAGTCATACGGCAACCTTCGGCGAAAAGGCCAAATGGCTGCCGCCTTTTCGACTGACGCCATCGTTTGCCAGCGCGGATGGCCAGAGCATTATTTACCGGCGCCGGTCGCAAGTGGTGCTGGTGGGTGAAAGCGGCGAAACGAATGTCGCCCAAGCCACATCGTTTGCGCTCGGCTCAGGCGAAACACGCGTACGCATCGACGCGCACGGCTATGCGCGCATCGTGCGCCCGACGCGGTCGAGCCAGGCAATCGACCCAGTCTCCAACGTAGTCGACGGTGCCGCCGACATGGAGCGAGAAGCGGCACTCACGGTGTGCGCGCACTTGAATGAGCACGTCGACTCGCTCGCGTTTCCGCATCGCTGGACGCCTTCTCCCGATCATGTGCTACTGCCGGTTGCAGCTCGCGCCTTTGGCGAGCCTCAACCTAAACCACCCAAGGCGTCGATATCGTCCGATCCGCGCGTCAAAGCAGCGGCGGATCCGCAGGACATGCACGATTATCTCGACGCGCGTGCCGCGTGGGTGGCGCGCCGCCTCGCGTGGGATGCCGCGCAGCGCTCGATCCACGAGCTCAAAGAAAGAGCGGTGAATGGCGACCTGGACAGCATGCGCGAGTACTTGATGAAGTGCCTGCACGACGTGCTTTGGCCGTTACCCACTCTCATCAGCTACGAGTTTCACGGCAACAGCGACGCGAAGCTCGAATTTGTCGTACCGGGCCTCGACGCGATCCCGGACCGCGAGGCCGCGATGGCGAGTGGCAACCGGGTCGAGATCCGCCGCATGTCAGAAATCTCGCACACAAAGTTGCATAACCAGCACGCGGTCGGCCTCGTCGTACGCTTACTTGGTGAACTGTTTGCCGCGTTGCCGACCATCGATACGGTGACGGTGTCGGCACTACAGTTGCCCGCGAACGGTAAACCGCAGCGCTGTATCACTTCCGCAAAGGCCGACCGCGACCGGTGGTCCTCGCTGCACTCGAACGGCTCAGTGACCGCAGACCAAGGAATTCGCTGTCTGAGTCAGCTGGGAGCACGCTGCAATCTGACCGCGCTTGGCGCATTCATGGCCGTCGAGCCGTTCGACTGACAAGAATTGAATCGCGCGAGCCTTTTGATTGAGCCGCGCACCATGCCGCGTTTTTCAGTTCAGGCAGTGGTCTTCTCGTGCTCTTTCGTCCACGATTCCATACGCTGCTTCATTTCGTCCATCGGAACATCCTCGACGTGCGCGCCGATTGACCATACGTGTCCGAACGGGTCCTTCAGCGTGCCGGTACGGTCGCCGTAGAACTGATTTTCAACCGGCTTCTCGACCGTCGCTCCGGCCTTGATCGCACGATCGAACACGGCGTCTGGATTCTCCACATAGAACATCAGGCTCACGCTGGTTCCGCCGCGCTTCACCGGCGACAGATGACCCATCTCGGGCCACTCGTCGGACAGCATCACGTGCGAATCGCCGATTTTGATCTCCGCATGGCCGATCTTGTCGCCCATCGGCATCCGAAATACTTCAGTGGCACCGAAGGCCTTCTTGTAGAAATCGAGCGCAGCAGCCGCGCCGTTGATGATCAAATAAGGGGTCACGCTGTGGTAGCCCTCGGGAATAGCTTTAACAGGCATTGGCAGTCTCCTTCGTAGAGGTCCTAAGTCCGCTTGTGGCGGTACGGCTTTTATACGCCGCGTTTATGTCAGGCGTGCGGTGCAGAGGGCGGGACGACTCTTCTCGAAACGCGCAGCGGCGAGTGATAATTTGTCAGCGCGCTTCTTGTGATGTGCGTGCCGGAGGTCTCGCTGCTCATGCCTGCCACCTCAGCTTTGATAGCCGCCCTCCCGCAACCCGGCTTGCGCCGCTTAGCCGCCATCGGCCAGGTTCGCAGCTTTTCCAAGAACGCGGTGATCATCAACGAAGGAGATGTCGCCGACACGGTTTACCTGATACTCGCGGGTCGCGTACGGGTGTATCACGCGACCGAAGACGGACGCGAGGTCGTGCTCGATGTGCTGGGCCCCGGAGAGTTAATAGGGGAGATGGTGCTCGACGGCTCGCCTCGCTCGGCCTCGATCATGACGGTCGAGCCATGCAGCCTGGTGGTCATGACCGTATCCACCTTACGCGAGCAGTTGCGCAACGACCCGGACCTTGCTTTGCTGTTGATTGCAGAGCTGATGGGGCGGCTGCGTAGGCGATCTCAATCGCTGAAGCAGCTCGCATTGGGGGACGTCTACCAGCGCTTAGCCGCATTGCTGTCAGAGGTCGGTGGTTCGCAGCGGCCGGCCGTGATCGAAGGGCTCACACAGCAAGAGCTCGCGGATCGCATCGGCGCATCGCGTGACACTGTCAATCGCATTTTCAAAGAGCTAATCAAAGGAGGCTTCGTCGAGGTTGCACGCAGACGAATAACGCTGTTGCGACCGCTGCCTGCGCAGTGGTAAAGCGCTAGACATTCGCGCGCTCAGCCCGGTCCGGTGGTACGGGTCGATAGCGAGGCCCAAAGCGTCCGCGAGAAGAAATCGCGCTTCGTCGCTGGCAGCTCCCCTGATGCAGAAGTTCGCTTTGCGGTACGCATGCCTGCCGCCCGAAAGTGACCCATTCCACTTTCGCAGAGTGCCGTAGCGCAACGACTACCGACGCCGGTTGGACCACAGTTCGGTCATCCAGAGCGCAGGACGCGATGGACGAAACCAAATCGGGAGGATGTATGCGTACTGACATGTTGATGTTCAACCCCCACTCAAACACGATCGGCGCATCCAAGCGCGCGCCGGCTTTCGCGGTGGCCACTGCGTTGGTGTTGGTGCTTTGGTTTGTGACCACGGGCACGCCTGTCAATTCGAGCTCGGATATGTCGACGACGCCCGCGTTCGTGCAGCCCACTCACGAATCGTCAAGCAGCGAATCGAGTTTCGGTCGCGGTTCAAGTATCGACGACGCGGTAACCAGTGGCGTGGACGCGCACGGCTGATCGCTGCAACGGAGGGGGAAACACTCGGGAGAACTTCATGACTCAAGCTCAAGCATTGCATCTAGCGCAAGCGGATCGACGGGACTTCGCCGGATTTAGTGCGACGGTCCTTGAGATCATCAGCGGGCTGGCGACAGAACAGACGCTGGCGCTGCGCGCGTCGACCAAAGCGACTTTGCCCCGCCAAAACCTGACCGAACTGCGAGCGATGTACGCGCGGTCGCTTGATCCGCGTCAGCAAACACAGCAGGAATGACCGATATCTCTCCCGCGGCGATGCGAGCCATCGCAACGCGCGGGAGAGGACGAGCGGGTCACCTATCGCTAGTCTGTCGTCATGGCGGCCTGTTTGCTGAGAACTTCTGGCTCGCACGCAGATTTGCCGCAGCCGAGGCGCTTGGCTCCGGCCGGACGTAATCCCAGATATCCAGTTGCCAAATCAGCCGCGTGCGCTCGACGAAGCTGCGTAGCGCGTCCGCGCCTTCGGCCGCCTTTGCGCAAGCGCGCTTGTCGCACTCACGACGGTTCTAACAGAGAAGCTGACCGAATATCCGGCGGAATATATCGCCATGGTATTTAGCCACTTCCTGCAGACGTAACGGGAGATCGCGATGAGCGCATCGTTCCATTGGCCGGACGCATTGGGCTATCTCGGTGCGTTGTTGCTCTTGGGTACGTACTCAATGAAGACGATGATTCCTTTGCGGATCCTCGGCATATGCGCCAATTGCGCGTTTATTGTGTATGGCTACTTCGCACCCGCATATCCGCAATTGCTGCTGCACGTCTGCCTGCTGCCATTAAATGGGATGCGCCTCTATCAAATGATGCAATTGGTCAACAAGGTCAAAACTGCGACCCGCGGCAATTTGGACATGGAATGGCTGAAGCCATTCATGACGAAACGAGCATGCCAAGCGGGAGAAAAGATTTTCAGCAAAGGCGATGTCGCCGCTGTCATGTATTACACACTGACGGGCCGCTACCGGCTTACCGAACTCGATCAGCTCGTTGGTCCCGGCGAGATCATCGGCGAGCTCGGTCTGATCTCTCCAGATAACAAACGCACACAGACGTTCGAATGCATCGAGACCGGAGAGCTGCTAACACTCAGCTATGACTCAGTCAGGCAGCTTTACTTTCAGAACCCGAAGTTCGGTTTTTACTTCCTGCGCTTGATGGGCCAGCGACTATTTCGCGATCTGCAAAAGCTCGAGCAGAAGCTCACACCCTCGGGCCAGGTTCAGTTAAGCGGGCGTTGAACGGTAGTGCCGGTCTTTGCGCTACGGCACTGTGCGACCGTGAAAAATCCGCATTCGCCCACGCCGGTGCCGCGAATGTGACATATCCCACTTTCGCAAGGCGACTTAGTGCAACGACTCCGGCCCTCGGTTGGATCACAGTGCAGTCATCCAAAGCACAACGCGATGGACAGATCGGCGGGAGGATTTATGCGGACTGACAAGATGATGGCGATGATCAATAGTGACTCTGACAGCATGGCCGCGTTCAAGCGTGCACGTGGCTATAAGGCCGTTGCTGCTTTGGTGATCGTGTTTACCTTCGGTGTGATCGCTGTGATTGCGCCGCCGACCGACTCCAAGCCAACGGTCAGTTCTACGTTGGCGACCAAGTCTGCGGGCGCAGTCGAAGCGCCGCGCCCTGATCCATACCCTGGAGCATCCATCGACGGTAACCTAACCAACGGCGTCGACATGCACGGCTAAGGGCCGAACTTAAGGTTTGCGCAGCCTTGACGAACACGGGCTGCGCTAAAGACCTCCACCTCGATCAACGCGGCAGGGCACCCCACCAGCAAATCGACCCAACAAAAAGCGGCTCTTGCGGCCCCTTTGCTACTCCATCGCGATCGTACTAAAGCTGCCTTGGCGCGCAAATCTTACCGAACTACCCGATCGAGACATTTCATCGGGACCATCTTTTATACGCCGCAATATTTCAGGCCGTCGATCAAGGACGTAGTCACGGAACTCGTGTCACCCGCCGCGCTTCGGCACAATTCTTAAATGCCAAAGAACTATGCGATGGGCGGCCGCGTGTCTTCGACGCCTCCCGGCGATCGGCCGCAATCGCCGCAACGTCAGCCCTTACGCGCGCGCTTGGGCGCGCTGCGCAATCTTCCGCCGTTCCTGAAACTCGTCTGGCAAACCAGCCCGGCGTTGACACTTGGGCAGGGCGTGCTCCGCATTGTTCGGGCGTTGTTGCCAGTCGTAACGCTGTATGTCGGCAAGCTGATCATCGACGAGGTGGTGTTGCTCGCGGGTGCGCCGTCCGCGAGCGACACCTTGCGCGAGTGGCTGGCGAGCGGAGTGCTCGACCGCATCGGCTGGTTGCTCGCGCTCGAATTCGCGCTTGCCGTCGGATCCGACGTGCTCGGCCGCGTCGTGTCCCTGCTCGACTCACTGCTGTCGGAGCGTTTCAGCAACGAGACCAGCCTGCGGCTGATGGAGCACGCCGCGACGCTCGACCTCGAAGACTTCGAAGACAGCGAACTGCAAGATCGACTGGAGCGCGCACGACGGCAGGCCGCAGGGCGCACCAGCCTGATCGGGCAGCTTTTCGGTCAGGCGCAGGATGTGATCACCGTCGTCAGCTTTGCGGCGGGGCTGATTGTTTACGCACCGTGGCTCATCGTGCTGCTCGCGATCGCACTGCTGCCTGCATTCATCGGCGAGGCGCACTTCAACGCGCAAAGCTATTCGCTGAACTACGCCCGCACGCCGGAGCGGCGCGAACTTGATTACGTTCGGCAGACCGGCGCGAGCGTCGAGACGGCCAAGGAAGTGAAGATCTTCGGCCTGAACAAGTTTCTGATCGAGCGCTATCGGACGCTCGCGGAGCGCTTCTTCGAAGCCAACCGCCGTATCGCGATGCGGCGCGCGGGCTGGGGCAGTGTGCTGACCGCGATTGGTACGTTCGCCTACTACGTTGCGTATGCCTACATCGTGTGGCGCACGCTGCACGGTGACTTTTCGATCGGCGACCTGACGTTTCTCGCCGGCTCGTTTCGGCGCCTTCGAAACTTGTTAGAAAACCTGCTGATCGGGTTTTCGCAAGTCGCGGGGCAGGCCCTTTATCTGGACGATCTGTTTTCCTTCTTCGAGATCGAGCCGGAGATCGTTCCGCCGCCGAACCCGAGACCGTTTCCGACGCCGATACGCAAAGGCTTCACTTTCGAAAACGTCGGCTTTCGGTATCCGGGCGCCGACCGCTGGGCGGTACACCATCTGAACTTCGAGCTGCGGGCAGGAGAAATACTTGCGCTGGTCGGCGAGAACGGTGCGGGCAAGACCACTTTGGTCAAGCTGCTGGCGCGCCTCTACGATCCGGATGAAGGCCGCATCCTGCTCGATGGGCACGATCTGCGCGAATACGACCTGTTCGCACTGCGCGCCAACATCGGCGTCATCTTTCAGGACTTCGTCCGCTACCACCTCACCGCGGCAGACAACATCGCTGTCGGTCGGATCGAAGCGCGTGATGACCGCGCACGCGTCGTCGCCGCCGCCGAGCGCAGCCTGGCCGATGAAGTCATCGAGAAGCTTCCCGAGCGATACGATCAAGTGCTCGGCAAGCGTTTTCGCACCGGCATCGACCTGTCGGGTGGGGAGTGGCAGAAGATCGCGATCGCGCGCGCCTACATGCGCGATGCGCAGCTGCTGATCCTCGACGAGCCAACCGCGGCGCTCGATGCGCGCGCCGAGTACGAAGTGTTCGAGCGATTCAAGGAGTTAAGCCGCGGCAAGACCGTTGTGCTGATCTCCCATCGCTTTTCGAGCGTGCGCATGGCCGATCGCATCGTCGTGCTCGCTGACGGTACCGTCGAAGCCGACGGGACGCACGCCGAGCTGGTGCAACAGAAGGGGCGCTATGCGGAGCTGTTCGAATTGCAGGCTGCGGGATATCGCTAGGTTCCACGGTCACGGACGCGGATTTGATCTAAATTGCGCTCTGAATCCAAAATAAAAAACGACACCGACAATCAGGAGACCACCATGTTCGTACGCACCCGCCGTTCGTTGCTCGTTGGTATTGCAAGTGCAGTCGCCGGCCTAGCAGCCTTCTCGATCGCAACCCCCGTTCTTGCACAGGCCTATCCGACACGCCCGATCACATTGATCGTGCCGTGGGGCGCCGGCGGCGGAACAGATGCCACTGCACGCATCATCGCCACGCTGCTCGAGAAGGACTTGGGCCAACCGGTCAACGTCGTCAATCGCACCGGTGGCAATGGAGTCGTCGGCCATGCGGCGATTGCTTCAGCTGCGCCCGACGGCTACACGATCGGGCTGGCCACCGTCGAGATCAGCATGCTGCATTGGCAGGGACTTACCGAGTTGACCGGTGCGTCGTACACGCCGCTCGCTCTAGTTAACGCGGATCCAGCCGGAATCCAGGTACGCGCGGACGCGCCGTACAAGACAGTCAACGACTTGCTGGCTGCGATCAAAGCGAACCCAGGCAAGCTCAAGGCATCGGGTACCGGGCAAGGCGGCATCTGGCATCTCGCGCTTGCCGGCTTGCTACGCGATCAGAAGATCGATCCGGCTTCAGTTCCCTGGGTTCCAAGCAATGGTGCCGCACCGGGACTGCAGGACATGGTCGCGGGTGGTGTCGACATTGCGCCGGTGTCGCTGCCCGAAGCTCGCGCGCTGATCGACGCGGGCAAAGTAAAGAGTCTTGTGATCATGAATGACAAGCCTTCGGCGCTGTATCCCGCAGTACCAACACTAAAGGCTGCAATAGGCAGTGACTGGACAACGGCGGCATGGCGCGGCATGGTCGCACCGAAGGGAATTCCTGCAGACGTTCGCGACAAGCTCGCAGCGTCACTTAAGAAGATCGTTGCCAGCAAGGACTACACCGAGTTCATGGCCGGGCGCGGCTACGGCGTGATCTACGCCGGTCCTGACGACTTCGCCAAATTCATGGCTAAGTCCGACACCGAACTTGGCGCGACGATGAAGGCGGTAGGTATCGCGAAGTAACGCCGGCAGGTCGGTAAAGCTGCGGCGTTTTCGTGAAGCTCAGCGACGCCGTTTTCGGACTGCTGCTGCTCGCGCTGGGCGCAGCAGTCATTGCAGTGGTTTCCTCCTATCCGACGATTGCGGCGCAGCGCGTCGGCCCTGCACTGTTCCCCGGTCTGATCGCGCTCGGACTCGTGATCGGGGGTCTGATCCTGATCGTGCAGGGCTGGCGTGAGCGCGCAACGATGCCCTGGGTGCGATTTGAACCGTGGGTGCGTTCTCCGCGCCACGTGGCCGGTGTGCTCGGCGTTATCGGCTCGGTCATCTTCTACATCGTTGCGGTCGATTGGCTCGGCTTCTTTCTAACGTCGCTGATCATCCTGACGGTGCTGTTTCGCCTGTTCGGAGTTGCAATCGGACGGTCGATCGTGATCGCGGCGATTGCAACGTTCGTCATTCATTTCGCGTTTTACAAGTTGTTGCGCGTGCCCCTGCCATGGGGCGTGTTTACCAACTACGCCTGGTAGGCGACATGTGGGAACACCTCGCGCAAGCGTTCTCGATGGTGTTCGAGCCCTACACCATCATGGTGATGGTGCTCGCTTCGCTGTTTGGATTGTTTGTCGGAGCGGTGCCAGGATTGACCGCGACGATGGCGACCGCGCTGCTGGTGCCAGTCACGTTTTTCATGCCGCCGATTCCCGCGATTGCGGCGATCGTCACCGCAACTGCGATGGCAATTTTCTCGGGCGACATTCCCGGCTGCCTGCTGCGCATTCCCGGCACGCCGGCTTCCGCCGCCTATACCGACGAAGCTTTTGCGATGACGAAGAAAGGCCAGGCCGAGCTTGCGCTTGGCGCGGGCCTTGTGTTCTCCGCGATCGGCGGGCTGTTCGGCACCGCGGTGCTGATCGTTGCGGCTCCCGCGCTCGCCGATATCGCGCTGCGCTTCAGCTCGTTCGAATATTTCTGGCTCGTGCTGCTCGGCCTGACGTGCGCGGTGTTCATCACGTCCGACCGTCCGCTGAAAGGACTGATCACTCTCTTCCTCGGCTTGCTGGTCGCGTGTGTGGGTCTGGGCAATCCGGCCGCTCATCCGCGCTTCACCCTCGGCAACAGCGAGCTGATGGGCGGCATCGGCATGATCCCGATGATGATCGGCATGTTTGCCGTGTCGGAGATCATTCGGTTTGCAGCCGACACCAGCCCGCCGGCGGAGCTGGTCGTCGAGAAAGTCGGGAATGTCTTCAGCGGGCAGTGGCAGCTCGCGAAGAAATACTGGCGTCAGATCCTGCGCGGCAGCTCACTCGGAACATTGGTCGGTGCATTGCCCGGCGCCGGCGCGGACATCGCCGCCTGGATGTCGTACGCCGTCAGCAAGAAGTTTTCGAAGGAACCGCAGAAGTTCGGCACCGGCCACGTCGAAGGCATCGTCGAATCGGGCTCGGCCAACAACAGCGCATTGGCCGGCGCCTGGATTCCCGCACTGGTCTTCGGCATTCCCGGCGATTCGATCACGGCGATCGTGATCGGCGTGCTGTACATGAAGAACATGAATCCGGGCCCGACGCTGTTCACCACCAATCCGCAAAACATCTACGCGGTGTTCATTCTGTTCATCGTCGCCAACATCATCATGGTGCCGCTCGGCATCCTGTGCATCAAGGCCGCCAAGCAGATCCTCAAAGTGCCGCGCCGCGTCCTGATGCCGCTGATCCTCGTGTTCTGCATTGTCGGCACGTTTGCGATCAACAACTCGGTGTTCGATATCGGCGTGATGCTTGCCGCAGGTGTGATCGCCTATCTGCTCGAGGAAAACGGGTTCCCGATCGCGCCTGCGATCCTGGGTGTCGTGCTGGGCGGCATGCTCGAGGAAAACTTCATCACGTCGTTGATCAAGGCAGAGGGCAACCTGCTCGAGTTCGTCGCCCGGCCGATCGCAGCGACACTCGCGGCGGTCACTGTTCTCGTCTGGTTTACGCCGATCGTGATGCGCAGGTTGCGCCCTGGCCTACGACCTCGTTGAGGAGCGCGTCAGACCGTAACGTTATTGAAAATGGGAACGTGGCGGGACGCGACTGCATCTGATGACAAGAGAACAACCATGAAGATGTGTTGCCGCGCAGGTAGGAACGAACCTTGCGACCCAGCGGGATAACAGAACACAGCACGTAGGAGGAGGACGACATGGGACTTGCATCGATTCTTTGGACATCAACCGTCTTGCTTGCCATCGCCGCAGCCGGCGGGCTCGTCATGGCGGGCATTCGCTTCTCAGGGAATCGTCAGCCGCCCGCCGCACTTGCAATGCTGCATGGCTTCCTGGCCGCGGCTGCGTTGACCTTGCTGCTGTACGCAGCGGCGACCGTTGGGTTACCGGGGATGGCACTCGCCGCGCTCGTCCTTTTGCTCGTGGCAGCGGGTGGTGGAG
>CAWEAZ010000006.1:0-47551 GCA_963807155.1 uncultured beta proteobacterium | reverse complement strand
ACTGTTTGCCGCGTTGCCGACCATCGATACGGTGACATATATGCACTGGAGTTGTCCGCGAACGGTGAAGCCAAAACGCTGTATCACTTCCGCAAAGGCCGACCGCGACCGGTGGTCCTCGCTGCACTCGAACGGCTCAGTGACCGCAGACCAAGGAATTCGCTGTCTGAGTCAGCTGGGAGCACGCTGCAATCTGACCGCGCTTGGCGCATTCATGGCCGTCGAGCCGTTCGACTGACAAGGATTGATCGCGCGAGCTTTTTGATTGAGCCGCGCACGATGCCGCGTTTTTTCAGTTCAGGCAGTGGTCTTCTCGTGCTCTTTCGTCCACGATTCCATACGCTGCTTCATTTCGTCCATCGGGACATCCTCGACGTGCGCGCCCGATTGACCATACGTATCCCAACGGGTCCTTCAGCGTGCCGGTACGATCGCCGTAGAACTGCTTTTCAACCGGTTTCTCGACTGTCGCTCCGGCCTTGATCGCACGATCGAACACGGCGTCTCGATTATCCGCGTAGAACATCAGGCTCACGCTGGTTCCACCGCGCTTCACCGGCGATAGATGACCCATCTCGGGCCATTCGTCGGACAGCATCACGTGCGAATCGCCGATTTTGTCTCCGCATGGCCGATCTTGTCGCCCATCGGCATCCGAAATACTTCAGTGGCACCGAAGGCCTTCTTGTAGAAATCGAGCGCAGCAGCCGCGCCGTTGATGATCAAATAAGGGGTCACGCTGTGGTAGCCCTCGGGAATAGCTTTAACAGGCATTGGCAGTCTCCTTTGTAGAGGTCCTAAGTCCGCTTGTGGCGGTACGGCTTTTATACGCCGCGTTTATGTCAGGCGTGCGGTGCAGAGGGCTGGACGACTCTTCGACTAATGCAGCTTTGCAGGCCGTTGATCGAGGACGCAGTCACGGAACTCGTGTCACCCGCCGCGCTTCGGCACAATTCTTAAATGCCAAAGAACTATGCGATGGGCGGCCGCGTGTCTTCGACGCCTCCCGGCGATCGGCCGCAATCGCCGCAACGTCAGCCCTTACGCGCGCGCCTGGGTGCGCTGCGCAATCTTCCGCCGTTCCTGAAACTCGTCTGGCAAACCAGCCCGGCGTTGACACTTGGGCAGGGCGTGCTCCGCATTGTTCGGGCGTTGTTGCCAGTCGTAACGCTGTACGTCGGCAAGCTCATCATCGACGAGGTGGTGTTGCTCGCGGGTGCGCCGTCCGCGAGCGACACCTTGCGCGAGTGGCTGGCGAGTGGAGTGCTCGACCGCATCGGCTGGTTGCTCGCGCTCGAATTCGCGCTGGCCGTTGGATCCGACGTGCTCGGTCGCCTCGTCTCTCTGCTCGACTCACTGCTGTCGGAGCGTTTCAGCAACGAGACGAGCCTGCGGCTGATGGAGCACGCCGCGACGCTCGACCTCGAAGACTTCGAAGACAGCGAACTGCAAGATCGATTGGAGCGCGCACGACGGCAGGCTGCAGGACGCACCAGCCTGATAGGCCAGCTTTTCGGTCAGGCGCAGGATGTGATCACCGTCGTCAGCTTCGCGGCCGGGCTGATTGTGTACGCACCGTGGCTCATCGTGCTGCTCGCGATCGCACTGCTGCCTGCGTTCATCGGCGAGGCGCACTTCAACGCGCAAAGCTATTCGCTGAACTACGCCCGCACGCCGGAGCGGCGCGAACTTGATTACGTTCGGCAGACGGGCGCGAGCGTCGAGACGGCCAAGGAAGTGAAGATCTTCGGCCTGAACAAGTTTCTGATCGAGCGCTATCGGACCCTCGCAGAGCGCTTCTTCGAAGCCAACCGCCGCATCGCGATGCGGCGCGCGGGCTGGGGCAGTGTGCTGACGGCGATTGGTACGCTTGCCTACTACGTTGCGTATGCCTACATCGTATGGCGCACGCTGCACGGTGACTTTTCCATCGGCGACCTGACGTTTCTCGCCGGCTCGTTTCGGCGCCTTCGAAATTTGTTAGAAAACCTGCTGATCGGGTTTTCGCAAGTCGCGGGGCAGGCCCTTTATCTGGACGATCTCTTTTCCTTCTTCGAGATCGAGCCGGAGATCGTTCCGCCGCCGAACCCGAGACCGTTTCCGACGCCGATACGCAAAGGCTTCACTTTCGAAAACGTCGGCTTTCGGTATCCGGGCGCCGACCGCTGGGCGGTACACCATCTGAACTTCGAGCTGCGGGCGGGAGAAATACTTGCGCTGGTCGGCGAGAACGGTGCGGGCAAGACCACTTTGGTCAAGCTGCTGGCGCGCCTCTACGATCCGGATGAAGGCCGCATCCTGCTCGATGGGCACGATCTGCGCGAATACGACCTGTTCGCATTGCGCGCCAACATCGGCGTCATCTTTCAGGACTTCGTCCGCTACCACCTCACTGCGGCAGACAACATCGCTGTCGGTCGGATCGAAGCGCGCGATGACCGCGCACGTGTCGTCGCCGCCGCCGAGCGCAGCCTGGCCGACGAAGTCATCGAGAAGCTGCCCGAGCAATACGATCAAGTGCTCGGCAAGCGTTTTCGCACCGGCATCGACCTGTCGGGCGGGGAGTGGCAGAAGATCGCGATTGCGCGCGCCTACATGCGCGATGCGCAGCTGCTGATCCTTGACGAGCCGACCGCGGCGCTCGACGCACGCGCTGAGTACGAAGTGTTCGAGCGATTCAAGGAGCTGAGCCGCGGCAAGACCGTCGTGCTGATCTCACATCGCTTTTCGAGCGTGCGCATGGCCGATCGCATCGTTGTGCTCGCTGACGGAACCGTCGAAGCCGACGGGACGCACGCCGAGCTGGTGCAACAGAAGGGACGCTATGCGGAGCTGTTTCAATTGCAGGCCGCGGGTTATCGCTAGGTTCCACAGTCACGGACGCGGATTTGATCTAAATTGCGCTCTGAATCCAAAATAAAAAAGACACCGACAATCAGGAGACCACCATGTTCGTTCGCACACGCCGTTCATTGCTCGTCGGTATTGCAAGCGCAGTCGCCGGCCTAGCAGCCTTTTCGATCGCAACCCCCGCTCTTGCGCAGGCCTATCCGACACGCCCGATCACATTGATCGTGCCGTGGGGCGCCGGCGGCGGAACCGATGCCACTGCACGCATCATCGCCACGCTGCTTGAGAAGGACTTGGGGCAACCGGTCAACGTCGTCAACCGCACCGGTGGCAATGGAGTCGTCGGCCACGCGGCGATTGCATCGGCTGCTCCCGACGGCTACACGATCGGCCTGGCCACCGTCGAGATCAGCATGCTGCATTGGCAGGGGCTGACCGAGCTGACCGGTGCCTCGTACACGCCGCTCGCGCTAGTTAACGCGGACCCAGCCGGCATTCAGGTACGTGCCGATGCGCCGTACAAGACGGTCAACGACTTGCTGGCTGCGATCAAAGCGAACCCGGGCAAGCTCAAGGCATCGGGTACCGGTCAAGGCGGCATCTGGCATCTCGCGCTTGCCGGCTTGCTACGCGATCAGAAGATCGATCCGGCTTCAGTCCCCTGGGTTCCAAGCAATGGCGCCGCGCCGGGACTGCAGGACATGGTCGCGGGGGGTGTCGACATCGCGCCGGTGTCGCTGCCCGAGGCGCGCGCGCTGATCGACGCGGGCAAAGTAAAGAGTCTTGTGATCATGAATGACAAACCTTCGGCGCTGTATCCCGCAGTACCAACACTAAAAGCTGCAATAGGCAGCGACTGGACGACGGCTGCATGGCGCGGCATGGTTGCACCGAAAGGCATTCCGAACGATGTGCGCGACAAGCTCGCCGGCGCGCTGAAGAAGATCGTTGCCAGCAAGGAATACAACGAGTTCATGAGCGGGCGCGGCTACGGCGTGATCTACGCCGGTCCGGATGACTTCGCCAAATTCATGGCGAAGTCCGACACCGAACTTGGCGCGACGATGAAGGCGGTAGGTATCGCGAAGTAATGCGCCGCTGACAGCGTTTGACGGCAGACCGGCGGCGCTCTCGTGAAGCTCAGCGACGCCGTTTTTGGTCTGCTGCTGCTCGCGCTGGGCGCAGCCGTCATCGCGGTCGTCTCGTCGTATCCGACGATCGCGGCGCAGCGCGTCGGCCCCGCGCTGTTCCCCGGCCTGATCGCGCTCGGACTTGTGATCGGTGGCGCTGATCCTGATCGTGCGTGGCTGGCGCGAGCGCGCAACGTGCCGTGGGTGCGATTCGAACCGTGGGTGCGTTCTCCGCGACACGTCGCCGGCTTCATCGGCGTGATCGGCTCGGTCGTTTTCTACATCGTCGCGGCGAACTGGCTGGGCTTCTTTCTGACGTCGCTGATCATCCTCACGGTGCTGTTTCGCCTGTTCGGAGTTGCACTCGGCCGGTCGATCGTGATCGCGGCGATTGCCACGCTTCGTCATTCATTTCGCGTTTCTACAAGTTGCTGCGCGTGCCACTGCCGTGGGGCGTGCTGACCAACTACGCCTGGTAGCGACATGCTGGGACCACTTCGCGCAGGCGTTCTCGATGGTGTTCGAGCCGTACACCATCATGGTGATGGTGCTGGCGTCGCTGTTTGGATTGTTCGTCGGCGCGGTGCCGGGGCTGACCGCGACGATGGCCACCGCGCTGCTGGTGCCGGTGACGTTCTTCATGCCGCCGATTCCGGCGATTGCGGCGATCGTCACCGCGACCGCGATGGCAATTTTCTCGGGCGACATACCGGGCTGCCTGTTGCGCATTCCCGGCACGCCGGCATCTGCCGCATACACCGACGAAGCGTTCGCGATGACGAAGAAAGGTCAGGCCGAGCTCGCGCTCGGCGCGGGGCTCGTGTTCTCCGCGATCGGCGGACTGTTCGGCACCGTCGTGCTGATTGTTGCCGCACCCGCGCTGGCGGACATCGCGCTGCGCTTCAGCTCGTTCGAATACTTCTGGCTCGTGCTGCTCGGCCTGACATGCGCAGTGTTCATTACATCGGACCGTCCGCTGAAGGGATTGATCACGCTTTTCCTCGGTCTGCTGGTCGCGTGCGTGGGCCTGGGCAATCCGGCCGGGCACCCGCGCTTCACCCTCGGCAACAGCGAGATGATGGGCGGCATCGGCATGATCCCGATGATGATCGGCATGTTTGCCGTGTCGGAGATCCTTCGGTTTGCAGTCGACACGCAGCCCGCCCGCAGAGCTAGTGGTCGAGAAAGTCGGCAACGTCTTCAGCGGCCAATGGGCGCTGGCGAAGAAATACTGGCGTCAGGTGCTGCGCGGCAGCTCGCTCGGAACATTGGTCGGCGCGTTGCCCGGCGCCGGCGCCGACATCGCGGCCTGGATGTCGTACGCGGTCAGCAAGAAATTTTCGAAGGAACCGCAGAAGTTCGGCACCGGCCACGTCGAAGGCATCGTCGAATCGGGCGCAGCCAACAACAGCGCATTGGCGGGCGCATGGATTCCCGCACTGGTGTTCGGCATTCCGGGCGATTCGATCACGGCCATCGTGATCGGCGTGCTGTACATGAAGAATATGAATCCGGGCCCGACGCTGTTCACCACCAATCCGCAAAACATCTACGCGGTGTTCATTCTGTTCATCATCGCCAACATCATCATGGTGCCGCTCGGCATTCTGTGCATCAAGGCTGCCAAGCAGATCCTCAAGGTGCCGCGCCGAGTGCTGATGCCGCTGATCCTCGTGTTCTGCATCGTCGGCACGTTTGCGATCAACAACTCGGTGTTCGATATCGGCGTGATGCTCGCCGCCGGCGTGATCGCCTATCTGCTAGAGGAAAACGGATTCCCGATCGCCCCGGCGATTCTCGGCGTCGTGCTGGGCGGCATGCTGGAGGAGAACTTCGTGTCGTCGATGATCAAGGCAGAAGGCAACCTGCTCGAGTTCGTCTCTCGGCCGATTGCAGCGTCGCTTGCCGCGGTCACGGTTCTCGTCTGGTTTGCACCGATTGCGGTGCGCAGGCTGCGCGCAGCGCGAGTCCAGATCCCAACTGGCTGATACTGGGATCCACGCAACAAAAAGGGCCTTGCGGCCCCGTTGGCTACTGCTGCGATGGTGGTGGTGGATTCTGCCCATCTGACCATCCGCCGCCAGCCACTTGCTCCATTTCTTCGGAGGAAAGTTCTTCGTTTGCCAAGGGTTGCAGTTCTTCTTGGTCCATGTCCACTCCTTTGATGTGGTCAGACGAGGAATCGTAGGCACGCGACCGGGCAGGTGTCAACGGCGCCGCACCTAGAAGCACGCCAGCCGAAGTTCGCTGCGCGATACGCAGGCCTACCGCCCGAATGTGACCCATTCCACTTTCGCCGAGTGCCGTAGCGCAACGACAACCGACACCAGTGAGACCACAGTTCAGTCATCCACAGCGCAAGACGCGATGGACGAAACCAAATCGGGAGGATGTATGCGTAATGACATGATGATGTTCAACGCCCACTCAAGCACGATCGGCGCATCGAAGCGCGCGCCGGCTTTCGCGGCGGGCGCTGCGTTGGTATTGGTGCTTTGGTTTGTGACCACGGGCATGCCTGTCAATTCGAGCTCGGATATGTCCACGACGCCCGCGTTCGTGCAGCCCACTCACGAATCGTCAAGCAGCGAATCGAGTTTCGGTCGCGGTTCAAGTATCGACGACGCGGTAACCAGTGGCGTGGACGCGCACGGTTGATCGCTGCAACGGAGGGGGAACACTGGGAGAACTTCATGACTCAAGCTCAAGCATTGCATATAGCGCAAGCGTATCGACGGGACTTCGCCGGATTTAGTGCGACGGTCCTTGAGATCATCAGCGGGCTGGCGACAGAACAGACGCTGGCGCTGCGCGCGTCGACCAAAGCGACTTTGCCCCGCCAAAGCCTGACCGAACTGCGAGCGATGTACACGCGGTCTAGTGCCGATTGATAACGGTGTCGTCCGTACGAAGGGTCACTGCCGATCGCGCGGACGATGACTTCACCGGAGTTCAGACCGGCGCGCGTCCTTCGGTGGCCGGTCCTCGTCTCGAGGCAAACGCTGCGCGTGTCGGTTCGACCGCGTCCTGCAGGCGCAGCGCTGCATGACACGCACGCACCGCATGGTCCTCGTGCGCGAGCGGCGTGCCGAAGACGGCCGTGATCCCGTTGCCCATCGCCTGACTGGCTGTTGCGTCGTAACGGTGGACGGCCTCCATCATGCGTTCCAGCACCCGGGCGAGAATCTTCCGCGCGCCCCAAGGGGCCGGATCGGCCCGTAACTCCATCGAGCTTTTGAGGTCGGCGAAGAGGCAATCTGCTTCGAGCGGAAAGCGGCCCGGTAAAGGAGCAGAGTTAGCGATCCCGCTTCGTTGCGAGCAGCCGCCGCTTCATCGAAGCCGCTCGATAGTGATAAAACCTTGTCTTCCGGGGATCGCCTTCTCAGGCCTCGATGCGATCCTTGGTTCACCGCTCTAAGCGGACTTCGTTTAGCTGCTTCTTGCAAACGTAACGGGAGATCGCGATGAGCGCATCAATCCATTGGGCGGACGCGTTCGGCTATCTGGGTGCGCTGTTGCTCCTGGGTACATACTCAATGAAGACGATGATCCCCTTGCGGATCCTCGGCCTGTGCGCCAACTGCGCGTTCATTGTGTATGGCTACTTCGCGCCCGCTTACCCCCAGCTGTTGCTGCACGTCTGCCTGCTGCCATTAAACGCGGTGCGCCTCTACCAAATGCTGCAATTGGTCGACAAGGTCAAAACGGCGACCCGCGGCAATTTAGACATGGAGTGGCTAAAGCCATTCATGACGAAACGAGCATGCCAAGCGGGAGAAAAGATTTTCAGCAAAGGCGATGTCGCCGCTGTCATGTATTACACACTGACGGGCCGCTACCGGCTTACCGAACTCGATAAGGTCGTTGGCCCCGGCGAGATCATCGGCGAGCTCGGTCTCATCTCTCCAGACAACAAACGCACACAGACGTTTGAATGTATCGAGACCGGAGAGCTGCTAACACTGAGCTATGACTCAGTCAGGCAGCTTTACTTTCAGAACCCGAAGTTCGGTTTTTACTTCCTGCGCCTGATGGGTCAGCGACTATTTCGCGATCTGCAAAAGCTCGAGCAGAAGCTGTCGCAAATCGGCACCCGGTGAGCCAAGCAGATCTTGAGCGGCCTCAGCGCCAAAGTGCCGCGACTATGCAACCGCGAAGCCCAGCAGCCGCATCAGCAGAGTACTTACGCGTTCGGCCGGTGTCGGATAATGTCCGAGCGTTGGTTCTGTTGAGCGCCCGCTGTCCGGTGTAACGCTGCTCATGCCCTCGACGTCCGCTTTGATCGCCTCTCTGCCACAAGCTAGCCTGCGCCGCTTGGCTGCGCTAGGCCAGACACGTAACTTTGCGAAAAATACGGTCATCATCAATGAAGGCGATGTGGGCAACACCGTCTACATCTTGCTTGCGGGTCGCGTACGCGTTTATCACGGGACCGACGATGGGCGCGAAGTGGTGCTGGACGTGCTCGGCCCCGGCGAACTCATTGGGGAAATGGTGCTCGACGGCTCTCCGCGCTCAGCGTCCGTTATGACGGTCGAGCCATGCACAATGGCATTCATGAGCGTTTCCACTCTGCGGGAGCATCTGCGTGACGATCCCGACATCGCGCTGCTGCTCGTGTCAGAGCTGATGGGCCGGCTGCGTCGTCGGTCGCAATCGGTAAAACAGCTCGCATTGGCAGACGTCTACCATCGACTCGCCGCATTGCTATCGGAAGTCGGCGGCCCGCAGCGTCCTGCGGTGATCGAAGGCCTAACACAGCAAGATTTAGCCGATCGGATCGGCGCATCGCGAGACACTGTCAATCGGATCTTCAAGGAGCTGATCAAAGGCGGCTTCGTTGAGGTCGCGCGCAGACGACTGACCTTACTGCGGTCGCTTCCCCCCCAGTGGTAAATGCCAACCAACTCAGGTCCAACATTGGCGTAGCAATTGCGCAGATGCGCGAGGACTCGGGCACGGCTATCTGCCTGTTCGTTTGCTAATCGAGTCAGTCCAAGGCCCTGTTCTCTCATTGCGCATTCGATTTGCGAATGCGTGGGTGTCGGATTCGCCTCCGCACATGCCAGAGCGCTCGAATGTGACATATCCCACTTTCGCAAGGCGGCGTAGTGCAACGACTGCGACCTTTGGTTGGATCACAGTGCAGGCATCCAGAGCACGACGCGATGGACAGACTGGCAGGAGGACTTATGCGGACGGACAAGATGATGGCGATGATCAATAGTGACTCTGAGAGCTTGGCCGCATTCAAGCGCGCACGTGGCTATAAGGCTAGTCGCTGCTTTGTTGATCGTGTCTTAGCTTTGGTGTGCTCGCTGTAATCGCGCCGCCGCCCGACTTTGAGCCGGGGGCAAGTTCCACATTGGCGACCAAGTCTGCGGATCCAGCGGAAACGCCGCGCCATGATCCATACCTCGGTCACGGAGCATTAATCGACGGAAACCTAACCAACGGCGTCGACATGCACGGCTGACGGCCACCCAAGCGCTGAACCCACGAGCCGCCGACGAGACTTTTGGGTTCAGCCACGCAGCCTTGACGAATACGGGCTGAGCTAGAAATGCTGTGTCGCGCGCTCATGCGCTGAGCCTCGTGTGCTGCATTGTCGGCACTTTGCTATCAACAACTCGGAGTCATCCTCAATCTGAACTACCACTGGAAGCAGTTGCCTTTGCCCAAAGGCCTCATCATCGGGCACGCCCTCGCTGCCGTGGTCGGCTTTGTGCTGTTGCTCATGGTGACGTGGGGGACTCGTAGCGCATAGGCGCTCGGTCAATGCGCGCTGCGTAGCAACCGCGCTTCGCATAATGAGCGTGGATATAGGCCACGTGGGGATCGGCAAACAAGCGGTCGATGACGTCCTCGATCTCGAGGCCGTCGACGAGGTCGGCATCAACCATCAGGTGGTCGGCGTCGAAGGCGCGCAGTGATAGGTGCCGCAAGCGCATCGCCTCAGGAATCTCGTTGGTGCGGTCGTATGCGGTTTCTGCACCTTCGCGCACGAAGATGGCGTGGCTCGCGTGGTACGCGTTGTCGGCCGGCTGATGGATGTAGTTGAGCAGAATCAGCGTCTCACCGGGCTCGGCATCGCGCATTTCGATTCGATCGGGATAGCCTGGCTTGGTGTCGGCGACGTAGCGCTTGGCCCCTTGCTTCGCCAGTTCTTCGTCCGACAGACCGAACAGATGTCGGAATGAGTGGGGTGACAACCCCGTGATGCGGAAGGACATATCGGCGCCTCGCAAATTCGGTGTCAGATAGTGCCGCGGGCCGTCACGCCGGAATATCCGTTACTTGCTCTGGTATCCGACCCGTGGTGTAGGGTGGGCTATTCCCACTCGCACAGGATGCCTGCAATGAACCTCGACCGGCTGATCGCAACTGAAAGCAGTGTTCTGGACGCGGCCGAGCAGTTGACCGTGCACCAATTGCGCCTGGCAAAGCAAATCGTCGCGAATCTCAACACCGACATGAAAACCAATCTGCCGGTGGAAACGGTGGGCGCGGTGCTGCAAGCACTTTCTACAAACTTTGCAGCTTTGACGCTGGCGCGGCGCAATTTCGCGGAAGCCTGATCGCTGTTTCTGGGGAGCCACTCTTGATGCGTCGGTTCTGGTGGGCGTAACGTCTTACCTAATAAAACAAGGAGGAGTTCATGCCCACACCAGACGTATCCCGGCGCGAGCTATTGATTCAAGGCAGCGCGACCCTTGCCCTGCTGCATGCGCCGTGGTTGGCGCAAGCTTTCCCGAGCCGGCCAGGCGAAGAAGTCGTGCCATGGCTGGATCAGCCGGGCGCCAATCCGAGCGGCGGCGTGGTCGAGAACCTGCAGCCGTGGGAAAACCTGGCCTCTTCCTTTATCACCCCCAACGACAAGTTCTTTCGCGTCTCGCACTACGACAAGCCGGTCATCGACGACAAGAAATGGAACCTCGAGGTCACCGGGCTGGTGAAAAAGCCGATGAACCTGACGCTGGCCGGAGTCAAGGCTCGACCCAAGCAAGACGTCGTCTACACGATCGAATGCGGCGGCAATCATGGGTTTCCGTGGTTCACCAGCGGCATCGGCACCGCCAAGTGGGGCGGTACGCCGCTCGCGCCCTTGCTAAAGCAGGCCGGCGTGCTGGAGCGCGGCAGCGAAGTCGTCTTCTGGGGCGCCGATTCGGGCACCGAGACGATCCGCGAGATGAAGATCCCGCAGCACTTCGCGCGCAGCATGTCGCTCGCCGATGCCATGAGCCCGAACAACCTGCTGTGCTACGAAATGAACGGCACCGCACTGCCACAGCCGCACGGCGCTCCGGTGCGGCTGATCGCACCGGGCTGGTATGGCGTGGCGAACGTCAAGTGGCTGAACCGCATTGAAGTACGCGATACCCGTTTCATGGGCCGCTTCATGGCGCGCGACTACGTGACGATCCGCGAGGAGCAGCGCAACGGAGAAACTGAAAACGTCGAAACCTCGGTGGGCCGGACGTTGCTGAAGTCGGCGCCGGCCAAGGTCACGCGCAAAGACGGGCAGTACCGCATTGTCGGTGCCGCCTGGGGTGCGCCGGTAGCGAAGGTCGAGGTGCAGGTCGATGGCGGACCGTGGAGGGCGGCGACGATCGATAAAAGTGACCAGGCGAAGTTTGCGTGGACTTTCTGGTCGGTGGACTGGCCGAACGCGACGCCGGGAGAACACACGATCACTTCGCGTGCCGTCGATACGCAGGGCAACGTGCAACCGGCGATGGACGCTCCGAGCATCGCCAAGAAAAAAACCTATTGGGAAAGTAACGGGCAAGTCGCGCGGCGCGTTCGCATCGCGTAAACAAATCAAGGGGAAGTATGAAGCGCTCAATTGTTATCGCGATCGCCATTTGCGCGGCCATTGCTACCGGCACCGCGCGTGCCGATGTCGTCACCGACTGGAATCAGACGGCGATCGAAGTGATGAAAGTCGCCAAGGTCGGCGGCAATCCGTGGTCACGCGCATTGGCCATGGTGCATGTCGCGATGTCCGACGCCATCAACTCGGTGCAAAACCGCTACACGCGCTACATGACCACCGTTCCGGCCGCACCCGGAGCTTCGGCCGAGGCGGCGGCGGCGGCAGCGGCGCGGCAGATTCTTGCTTCAGCTCTTCCCCGCTCAGAAAACCATGATCGAGGACGCCTACGCGAATTCGCTCAAGGCCGATTCCCGATGGTGCAGCGAAGACTCAAGGCATTGCGCTGGGCGAGCAAGTCGCTGCAGCCGTCCAGGCAGACCGCGCGTCCGACGGCACCAATGCGCCCGATAACTACCGGCCGATCACCAGCCCGGGTGTGTGGGTGCCGACGACGCAGCCGATTTTTGCGCAATACGCCCGGGCGAAGCCCTGGGTGCTGACCAGCGCCGATCAATTCCGGCCCGGCCCGCCGCCGCAATTGTCCAGCGCGCTGTACGCGCGCGATTACAACGAGACGAAGACTGTCGGTGGGGCCAAGAGCACGACGCGAACGGCCGCACAGACCGAGGCGGTGAAGTACTGGACCCAAGCCAACCTCGGCCTCGCCTGGCAAGCCGCCGCGCGCCAACTTTCGGAGGCGAAGAAACTCAGCCTTGCCGAAAATGCGCGCCTGTTCGCGCTGCTCAACACCGGCATCGCCAACACCTTCATCACCGACTGGGACGCGAAATTCACGTACAACTTCTGGCGCCCCGTCACCGCGATTCGCAACGCCGACATGGATGGCAACGATGCCACCGAGCGTGACCCGGCTGGATGCCGCTTAATGACACGCCGATGCATCCGGAGTACCCATCGCAGGCCGCCATCATCAGTGGTGTGGCAGTTGCGTCATGGAGGCTCGTGTTCGGACCCAAGCCGGCCATTCCATTCACGATGGCGGATCTCTTTGATCCGAACCTGAAGCGGCCTTTCAAGAACATCGCGGAGATGGACGAGGAGCAAAAGAATGTGCGCGTCTGGGGCGGCATCCATTTCAGAAATTCGCTGGAGGTCGGCAACGACATGGGCAAGAAGATCGCCGTCTACCTGGTCAACAACTCGTTCAAGCCGGTACGTTAGGAAATCAATGAAAAAGAAATCCGTCGTTTGGATAGCAGCCCTCTGGTGCATGGCTGCCGCGCTCGCGCAACCAGCCGCCGAGGTGAAGGTCACGCCACTTGGCAGTCATGACGGCGAGTTGTGCCCGCAGGACCGTGCGCTGATCTTCGAGGATCCGAACGGCACGCGCATTCTGTACGACGCGGGTCGCACGGTCGCCGGAGCGAGCGATCCGCGCCTGGGCAAGATCGACATCATTCTTGTCACGCCACATGCATGGCGACCACGTCGGCAACGCGCACAACAAGGCACCCAACTCCGGCACTTGCGAAAGTCCCGACATTTCGGTGTCGGCGATGCCGAATTCGAACGCGGTCAACATCGCGCTCGCGAAGAAGGCGAAGATCGTGACGGGCAGCGAGATGCCCGCTTTCTTTGCCGCCAAGCTCGCCGCCAATGGCGGTGACCCGAAGGATTCGATTCTGGCGCGCTTCGGCGGAAGCGTGAAGAGTCGGCGGTGTGACGATTGCGACCGTGCACGCGTTGCACAGCAACGGCCTCGATCCGGACTACATCGGCGGTGAACTGGGCAAGAGCATGAAAGCCGCAGGAATCGCCGGTGATGTTGGTCAGGCCACCGGCTATGTGCTCACTTTCAGCAATGGGCTCGTCGTTTATCTTTCCGGCGACACCGGCATCACGGCCGATCAGGAAAAAGTCGTGCGCGGGCACTACAACGCGAAGCTCGCCGTGATGAATATCGGTGACACCTTCACCACGGGGCCGAAGGAAGCGGCGTACGTGATCAACGAGCTGGTCAAACCCAATGCGGTGATCCCATCGCACGTGAACGAAGTCGCGACCAAGGGCGGCAAGGTGCTGTTGCCGGGGACCAAGACCGAGACGTTCGTCAAGGCCGTCAAGGTGCCGGTGCATCTTCCGCTCAGCGGCAAGACGATGTCTTTTGACAACGCCGGAAAGTGCGTCGCCGGTTGTTGAGCTCGTTTGCCTAACTCTGATCGGCTGACTTCGCACGTATCGCCGGCTCGACTGTGGTTGTTGCCGCTGCTGGCCGGTGCATTGCCGTTCGCGGCGACGTGGCTCGCCTTTTCGATTGCAGTCGGCGAAGGGCAGTTCGGTGCGTGCAATCCGCTGATTGACGGTTGCGTATCGATCAGTCGCGCCGCGCGTCACGGCCTGCCCAATTACCTGTTTCGCGCGCTGGTGTTGCCGGCTGCCGTACTTCAGGGGTTGGTTTGGCTGTTGTGCGGAGCGTGGTTGCGATCGATCGGAACGCCGCCCACGCGCTGGCTGCGCGTGCTGCCGGTGCTGGGGCTTGGCGCGGCTGCGTTCATGATTCTTTACGGGACTTTCCTCGGCACCGACGGCGTCTGGTATCAGTGGATGCGCCGCTTCGGCATTGTTTTTTATTTCGGCTTCACATGCATCGCGATGCTGATTGTCGGCGATGCGGTCCGCAGAGCAGCCACGCAGACACCTCGCTATCGCCGCGCGGCGGCTGTCCTGCTGGTGCTATGCATAGCGTTGCCGCTGCTTGGCCTTGTTAACGTACTGGCGGCGCTCGTATTTGACGATGCAGCAGCAGTCGACCGCTTTGAAAACGCTGCTGAATGGTGGGGAGGCCTGATATTCACGGCGTTCTTCGCCGTGCTCGCTGCGCTTTGGCGCCGGACCGGTTTCGCCGCCGACCTTCGTTCGTCGGCTATTTGACAGTTTTCGCGGCGCCCATCTATAGTTCACCAAATGGTGAACTATAGTGATCGTCTAGATCAGGTCTTCGGCGCTCTTGTCAGTCCTGCGCGGCGCGCAATTCTGCAGCGCCTCGCACAAACTGACTGCGCGTCTATCAGCGAGCTGGCGCAACCGATATCAATGTCGTTGCCGGCCGTGATGAAACATCTCGATGTGCTCGAGGATGCGCGCCTGATCACGCGCGCGAAGACCGGCCGCACGATGTTCGTTCGGCTTTCACCGAAGCCCATGGCAGAGGCCATGGCATGGCTTCAACGATACGAGCAGTTCTGGTCCAGCAGCCTGGACCGGCTCGTCGCGTACGCCGAGAAAAAGGAAGCGCAGGCACGAAAGTCGCCCGCAAAAAGACGCCGATGACCAGTCTTACTCTCGTTCGCCGCATTGCAGCGCGTCCCTTCGATCGTGTTTGAAGCGCTCACTACGCCCGAAGGCATCGCTCAATGGTGGGGGCCCGACGCCGGCCCAGTTCTGATTCGCCGAAACCGACGTGCGCATTGGCGGCCACTTCAAGGTTCGCTTTCGCATGCTCGACGGCACCGAGCACGAGAGCAGTGGTGAATATCTCGAGGTCAAACCGCCTGAGCGGCTTGCGATGACGTGGCGTTGGCTTGCGGCTTGAAGACGACGGTGGCGAGTCACGGATCGAGATCGATCTGCGGCCGGTTGACGGCGGCACCGAGCTCGTCTTCACCCACGCGATGCTGAGCAGCGAGGAGTCGCGCAAGGGCCACACCGAAGGATGGAACGGCGCACTCGACAAGTTGGAAAAATATCTGCTCTCGCTTGAAGGAGTTCTATGAAAAATTTCTTAGCCATCTACATGGGTTCCGCATCGGCAATCGCCGAGTGGAAGAAGATGGATGAAGAACAGCGCAAGCAGCGCGAAGCGGCAGGGATGGAGGCATGGAACAAGTGGGGCACGGTCAACCAGAAAGCGATTGTTGACCAAGGGACGCCCCTCGGCAAAACCAAGCGCATCTCAAAGCAAGGCATTTCAGACACCAAGAATGAGATCGCGGCGTATACGGTGGTCCAAGCGGAATCCCACGAGGCCGCCGCAAAAATTTTTGAGCATCACCCGCACTTCACGATATTTCCCGGCGACTCGGTCGAGATCATGGAGTGTCTGCCGATGCCGAAGATGTAACTGCGGTTATTCGGCGGCCAATCACACAGCGCGCTCGACAAACTGGAAAGGTATTTGTTTTCGCAGGAGAGACTCATGCATGACGATCCGAAACCCCACCGCCCACTCGAACATCTCAAGTTTCCCGGCGAGGACTCCACCTATCGCACCGCGCGCAACGCTCTGCTCGACGAAGAGATCGCGCTGCGCCGCCAGATCGAGCGCGTCAGCGCGCAACGGCGCGCCCTGCCGCCCGGCGGCCTGGTGCGCGAGGACTACGTCTTCGAAGGTCTCGACCGTAACAGGCGCCCGGCGCAGATGAAGTTGTCCGAGTTATTCGCGCCGGGCAAGGACAGCCTTGCGATCTACAGCTTCATGTACGGAATGGAGCGCGACCAGGCGTGCCCGGGATGCACGCACACGCTTGACAGCCTCGACGGCGTCGCGCGCCACGCGCCGCAGCGAATCAACCTGTTCATCGTGGCCAAGTCGCCGCTCGCACGTCTTCTCGCTTTTGCGCGCGAGCGCGGCTGGGACCACCTCACTTTTCTCTCCACCGCGGGCAACAACTACAGCCGCGATTACTTCGGCGATTCGCGCGGGCTGAGCCCGGCGATGCGGCGTCAGCAGGATTTCAAGGACGGGGAGGAATGGGACATGCCGATGCTCAACGTCTTTCGCCGCGATGCCGGCGGCGTGCGCCACTTCTGGAGCAGCGAGCTGCTCTACGTGCCGGCCGAGCCCGGCCAGGAATACCGCCACAACGACTTGATAGATCCGCTCTGGCACCTGCTCGACACCACGCCCGAAGGGCGCGGCGATTTCCAGCCAGCGCTTGCGTATTCGTAGAAATCGGACACATGCGGAAAATTATCGTCGGCGCGATGGTTTCCATGGATGGCGTCATGCAAGCGCCTGGCGGGCCGACCGAGGATCCGACCAAGGGCTTCAAGTTTGGCGGCTGGGTGATGCCCTATTTCAATCAAGAGTTCGGCGAAGAGGTCGACCACCTCTTCCAGAACTTCGACCTCCTGCTCGGCCGCAAGACCTATGAGATTTTCGCCGCGTACTGGCCTTACTACGAAGAAGACGCTCCCCATGGCAGCATCGCCAAGCTGTTCAAGGACATCAAGAAGTACGCGGTTTCGCGCTCGAGCGACGTCGATACGAGCTGGGCGGGCTCAGTGCTCCTGCGCGACATCGCCGACGTGAAGCGCCTGAAGCAGGAAGACGGCCCGAACCTCGTCACCCAGGGCAGTACCGAACTCGTCCACGCGCTGCTCGCCAATGACCTGGTCGACGCTATCAGCATCTTCACGGTGCCGGTCGTGCTTGGCGGCGGCAAGAAGCTGTTCGCCGACGGCTCGGCGCCGCATTCGTTCAAGCTGACGAGGTCCCGCGTCTCTCCAAATGGCCTGATCGTCGGCCATTACGAGCGAGAGGGTGAGATCAAGATTGGCGACACCGCCGCCGATTCACCGAGCGATCGCGAGGTCGCCCGCCAGGAGCGGATGAAGCGCGAGGGCTAGCCGCAGGTACCCATCCATTTCACCCCAAGGAGTAACCATGCAAAAGATCACCCCGTTCCTCTGGTATGCCAAGGAGGCCGAAGAGGCCGCCAAGTTCTATACGTCGATCTTTCCCAACTCGCGTGTCGTCCGCGTCACGTGCGATGCAGAGCGAATCACCGAGCGGCCCGCCGGGGTCGGTCAAGGTCGTCGAGTTTGTTCTGTTCGGACAGGACTTCACAGCGATGACCGCCGGCCCGATGGATCCGTTTAACCACGCGGTGTCGTTCGTCGTCAACTGCGAAGACCAGGCCGAGATCGACAAGTACTGGAACGCGCTGCTCGAAGGCGGTCAGCCGGAGGCGTGCGGCTGGCTCAAAGACCGTTACGGCGTGTCATGGCAGATCACACCGACGCTGCTCGGCAAGCTGATGGCAGATCCCGACAAGGCGAAATCCAAGCGCGTGTCCGACGCGATGATGAAGATGGTCAAGATCGACATCGCCGCGCTGAAGGCAGCGGCGGAGCCGTGAGAGCCAGCCGGCGTAGGCGTGACCCTCCCTATCGGAGTTTGCAATGTCGATCATCAACGCCATCGCGAGTGTTGCGGTCCGCGACTTGAACTCGGCGATCAAGTGGTACGAGGCGGTCCTTCGCAAAGCCCCATCGAAGCCGATGCCGGAAGTGGCTGAATGGGGCTTCGAAAGAGGTGGATGGCTGCAGGTTTATCAACTCCCGGAGCGCGCCGGCTCCGGCTCTTTCACGCTCGCTGTAAGCAATGTGGAAGAAGAAGCAACGCGTCTGAAGAAGTTGAACATCGACACCAGCCAACGCACATCAGGAGAGAAGGTCAAGACCCTGATGATCACCGACCCGGATGGCAATCACATCGCCTTCGCAGAGGCGACTGATCCCAGCTTGGCTCGGTGATCACCGACGGTGAAGCAACATTGCCGCTCAGCCATGCACGTTCGAGCTGTAGAACATGACTTCGCTGGGGTCGAGCCGCAGCTGATTGTCAACGCTGGTGTCGATTGTCTGCGGCGGCGCCGACTGACTGACGTCTGTGCTGATTGCGCTGTTTCCTGATGCCGGCTGACAGCCCGTCAGCACTGAGGCCAAAAGGATGGAGCCGACAACCACGCAACCCGCTACATAGCGCGCCAGCGCGGCAACTCGGTACGCTTTGACCACTGATGCATCGGACGAGTCCAAGTAATTTAGGCGGTTCATACGACCTCTCAAGTTGTTGCTCGGGCTCGCGCGCCGAGATGGCGCTGCTGTCTTGACCCGGCGGGTTCCCATCAGTAACGCTGGCATCGGTGTTGCTGTTGCCCAAGGTGCTGCGATGGAATAAGGCACCTCATCTCGCAACCGTTGCAGTGGATGCAGCGGATGCTGTGGCGTAGTCGACCAGTCCGGTGGTGTTGGCGGCCTTCGAAAGCGAGACCGTGCATGCCGCGACCAGCACGGCAGCGAATGCTCGCTTTAGATGAACGACCGGTAGCAGTTGGGCGGCGAACACACCGCCTGGCGCGAACAACGTCGCGCTCACCGCAATCATCAGCGCCGCCGGCCAATGAACGAGTCCGAACAATGCGGACGAGCCTGCCGACAGTGAGCCGGCCGATGCGGTGGCGAAGCTTGCTGCGCCTGCAACTGCAATCGCCAGCCCGACCGCGCTCGACACTGCGAGTGCGCGTTTCATCTCGACACGCGCTGACAACAGGAACGGGACGGTCAGGCTCGCGCCACCGACGCCGGCCATCGATGCAAAAGCGCCGATCAACGCACCGACCACCGGCGCGGGAAGCGCACCGATGGCACGAGCAACTTGACCTGCACTGCGCTCGACTGACTGGCCGCGCACCATCTTCAGCGCAATCGAGCCCGCATAGATCGCGAAAACGATCGCGACCCAGCGACCGCTCGCTGCTGCTGCCAGCTGTGAGCCGATCGCAGCGCCGATGGCCGCACCCGGCGCCAAGCGACGCACCCATGAAATGTCGAGCGTGCCGCGCTGATACTGCGCGAAAACCGCGGAGCAGGCAGTCGGAACCATCGCCGCCAACGAAGTTGCAACGGCCACCTTCGGCACTAGCGCAGGATCGATACCAAGTGCCGGCAGCATCAGGATCAATACGGGCACCATGACGAAACCACCGCCAATTCCCAACAAGCCGGCCAGGAAGCCGCTCGCCACACCCGCAAAGAGCAATGCGATATAGACCGTCATGCGCGTCCCGCTTTCGGTCAGCGCGTGCTGGTGAGGCCCACGCCCGCCGGATCGAGTTCTTCGTGCGCGATGACAGCCGCGTCGCGCACGACGGTTGCGTGCTGCGACACGGAGGCAGCGGTGGCACTTTCCATCTGCCTCGGCTCGTCGCGCGACAACGCTCCGCCGACTGCGAAAACGCCGAAAAGCGCTAGCCATGCCAAGGCCGGGGCATGGCGGAAGAACGAATTGGTGACTTCCTCTTCGTCGTAGTGCGGGGTTTTCATGTTGACCTCCGGTCGTTGAAACGTGCAGCCATATTCCGCGACCGGGCGCGCGCCGTCCCTAAGCGGTTCCAAAACGTTGCAAAACACGTGGGGCGCGCGCGCTATGCTGCGACGGCGCCTCATCTCTCCGCCTCTTGACCGGACCGTGCCTGCACAGAGCCTTCGCTTCGGCCGCTTCGAGATACAACCGCATGAACGCCGCCTGCTCGTCGATGGCGCACCCGCCACGTTGGGCGCACGGGCCTTCGACCTGCTGCTCGCGATGGCTACGCGACCGGGACGGCTGGTGACCAAGAGCGAACTGCTCGAGGAGGTGTGGCCGGGGCTGGTGGTGGAGGAAGCCAACCTCACAGTGCAGGTATCCAGCCTGCGCAAGGTGCTGGGGGGCGATCTGATCGCGACCATTCCGGGACGCGGCTACCGCTTCACCGGAACGCCTGCGCAGGACAGCGCCGAAGTTTCGTCCACCGCCAAGCCCGCCGCCGGGTCGCCGGTGTCGGCTTTGCAGGCGCCTGTGCTGATCGGCCGCGACGTCGATCTCGCCCGGCTCGAAGCTGCGATGCGGCAGCCGGGCATCGTCACGCTGACAGGTCCGGCGGGCGTGGGCAAGACCAGCCTCGCGCGCGTGCTGGCGGCGCATTGCGAGCGCGGCGCGTTGTGGGTGGATCTGGCGCCTCTCACTCAGGGCGAGCAGGCGCTATCGGCCTTGGCGCGTGCGCTCAACGTGCCGGTGCCAGACGGCAACCCTTGGCCGGCGTTGCTACGTGCGCTCGCAGGCCGGCTGCTTGTGCTGGACAACGCCGAGCATCTCATCGACGCCATTGCGTCGATTGCGGCGCAGTTGGTGCACGCCGCACCAACGCAACAGGTGCTGGTGACGAGCCAACAACCGCTGCGCGTGCAAGGCGAGCGTGTCCAGCGCATCGGGCCGCTGGCGCTGCCCGTGGACAGCGACACGCTCGATCTGCATCAAGGCGCCGTGGCGCTCTTTGTCGAGCGCGCCCGCGCCGCCGACCATCGCTTTCAGGCCAGCTCCGAACAACTGCCGCTATTGCGAGAGATTTGCCGGGCTCTGGATGGGATCCCGCTGGCGCTGGAGATGGCTGCGGCGCGGGTGCCGGTGCTGGGGCTGGTCGGCCTGCGCGACGCGCTCGAGCAGCGCTTCGCGTTGCTCAGCGTCGGCCGGCGCGATGCGGCCGTGCGCCACCGCACGCTGGAGGCGGCCCTCGACTGGAGCCACGGATTGCTGGCGCCCGACGAGCAGCGTTTGTTTCGCATCTGCAGCGTGTTCAGCGGAGGCTTCACGCTCGAGCTGCTGGCGCAAGTTGTCGCTGACCCCACCGGGGCTGGCGACGCCACACCGGAGGAAAGCCGGTGGGCTGTCATCGACACGCTCGCCCAGTTGGTGGACAGCTCCCTCGTGGTTACCGATAGCAGGGACCCACCGCGCTTTGCGCTGCTGGAGACCATGCGTGACTACGCTCGCAAGCGCTTGGTTGCCAGCGGTGACGAGGCCACGCAACGCAGACGACACGCCTTCGCGCTGGCAGAGCTGGCGCGGCGCGCCTCCGCGACGGCCGTCGACCAAAGCGCGCAGACGCTGATGCTGGCCGAGCACGACAACCTGCGCGAGGCCATTGCCTGGTTGATGGCCAACGAACCCGCGCTCGGCGTCGAAATGGCCATCGGCGTGGCGTCCGTCGCTTCGTACAGCGCATGGGGGCTCGAGGCGCTGCGCTGGCTGGAGTCGTGTGAGGGCTTTGTCGAAGGCGGCACGTCGTCGCCGCTCTTGCGCGCCCATTGGTGGCGCGAGTGCGCCCGTCAGCAGGTGGTGAGCCGCGACCCGCGCGTACGCGCAACGAGTGCGCGCGCGCTCGAACTTTATCAAGGGCTCGGCGACGACGTCGGTGAATTCCTGGCCCTGGGCAATGTCGTGCGCGCGGGCAGCGAGGGCTACGACTACGAGGATCAATGTGCGGCGATGCGCGCGCTGCTTGCGCGGCATCCGGAGTGGCCGCTGTCTTTGTCGGTGGCGCTCGCCGGCGTCGAAGCCCTCGCCTGTGATTGTCGCGGCGACTATGAGGGCCGCCTACACCACCGGCTGCTGGAGTACGACCTCGCCACCCGTTGCGGCTGGCAAGCCGCAGCCGAAGCCGCCGATACAAATGTCGTCGCTGCGCTGCTCAAGCTCGACCGCCACGAGGAAGCGCTGGCGCGCATCCGCCTGATTCTCAGTCGGGTGGCCGACAAGAGCTCTCGCAATGCCGCCTATGCCTGGAATTGTCTGCTCGGCACGCTGGTGGCCCTTGGGCGTTTCGACGAGTTCCGCGCTGCCGTGCCGCGCGCCGCGCCGGTGATGCGCAAGAACAACATACCCCAGCTGCCTGAACATTACGCGCAGCTGTTGGCGATGGAAGGGCGGGCGCACGATGCTGCGCGCATGATCGGCTACGTCCACAGCACCTACCAGGCCAGCGGGAAGAAGCTCGAACCGATAACCCTGCGCAATCTCGAACGGGCCGAACGCATGGCGCGCGAGACCCTGGATGAGGCTACCTTCGCCAAGTGTGTGGCCGAGGGCAGTTATCTCGACGACGCGGAGGCAGATCGGCTGGTGCTCGGTCCGAAGGAAGTGCCTTCGAACTCCAGCGGCGCGGGCGGCAGCTAGCGCTGGCCGACGCCTTGCGCGGGTAGAAGTCATCCCGCCGTACGCGGCACACCAAGCAATTGCAACGTCTTTAGATCGCGCTCGCCGCGAAAGTATTTGTCGAGTACGCGCTCGAAGACTGAGCCGGCCGGCGAGACATATGCGAACAAAGTAGCGCAGGACTTCAGTTTGAGGTCATCAGGGGAACCGAAGATCTGCTGGGCCGATCGCCCCTCGATACGGAGCACTGCTTCTGCACACTCAATCAGCCGCACGCCAAGCACCGGGTCGTTCAGGTAAGCGACGGCCTCCGCCAAACTTTTGATCGCATAGCGTTGCGACGTCGCGCTAATTCCTAACCCAACGTACTGCGGAAAGATGAACCACATCCAATGCGAGCGCTTCTGTCCGCCTTGGATTTCTGAGATCGCAGCCTCGTAGCTGCCGTCTTGTGCATCAACGAACCGGCGCAAGTCATGTGGGTCGGGCGTCACTTCGCTTTCTTCGACTGATGTCGGACGAGAGCTTCCTCGATTGAGTGAGACTCGGTCAGGGAACTGTCCTTTTTCGCCAGTTCCGCCAGTTCGCAGTAGTGGCTGTGCAGCGCCTCCAGCTCAGCAGAAGTCAGATTCTCGACGTCGATCAAACGATTACTCGCGCCGGAAATGGCAGCAACGATTTCGTTGAGCTTCAACTCCAGCGCCTGTGTGTCTTTGTTCTGTGTTTGCTGGATGACGAAGACCATCAGGAAGGTGATGATGGTCGTTCCAGTGTTGATGACGAGCTGCCACGTATCTGAAAAACCGAACATCGGACCGGTTACGGCCCACGCGACAACGATCAAGCACCGCGGCACCGAACGCCCACGGCTTGCCGCTCCATTCGGTAATGGCGTGCGCGGCGTCTTCCCATCTTTGAATAAGTGGTTTGGACTTTGTCTTCATTGGAATCTCCGTTGACAACGACACCGCTTAGACGCCTTTTTCAATAGTTGAGGATAGCTCTCAGGCAACCGACGCAGAGTTGCTGGCGATTGCTCGCGGATCACACGGCGCGTATGGTCAAACAAAACGGTCGAGAACAATGCCCCGTCTTATCAGAGATCTCCCTGGCCCGCGCGGATTGCCGCTGCTCGGCAACCTCCTGCAACTCGACACCGGCCGGATGCACACGATCCTCAGCAAATGGGCCGACGATTTTGGACCGATGTATCGGTATCGAGTCGCCAATAAGAATGCAGTCGTGCTCGCCGACGCGGGCTTGATCAATGAAGTGCTGCGGAATCGTCCCGATGGTTTTCAGCGCGGCAAGCGAATGCAAGCGATCGTCCGGGAGCTCGGTGTCGATGGTGTGTTCAACGCCGAGGGCGCGAAGTGGAGGCGCCAGCGCAAGCTGGCCATGCTCGCGCTGAACACGAACCATCTGCGTGAATTCTTTGCGCGGCTGGAAGTTGTGACGGCGCGGCTGCAGCGGCGCTGGGAACGCGCGGCCGCAGCCGGCGAAACAGTAGACGCATCCGCCGATCTGAGACGCTTCACCGTCGACGTGACAAGCAGCCTCGCGTTTGCCACCGATCTCAATACGCTGGAGACCGAGGGCGATGTCATCCAGCAGCATCTGGACAAGATTTTCCCGGCGATAGCGCGCCGCTTGTTCGCTCCCATTCGGTACTGGCGCTGGTTCAAGCTGCGCGCTGATCGCGAACTCGACGCAGCAGTGACGCAGGTGCACGAATTGGTCAACCGACTGGTCGCTGAAGCGCGCCGGCGCGCAGCAAGTGACACCAGCGCGGAGTCGAGGCCAAGTAATTTCCTCGATGCGATGGTCGCGGCGCAAAGTGACGGCACTGCCGCGTTCACCGATTCCGAGGTGGTCGGCAACGCGCTGACGATGTTGCTGGCGGGCGAGGACACGACCTCGAACACGCTGGCCTGGATGATGTACATGATGACTGAACATCCCGAGGTCCAGGCCAGGATGCAGGAGGAGGCCGATCGCGTGCTCGGGATCTGCCAATCGACCGCCCGATTACGCCAGCACCGCCGAGCTTCGCTACATCGAGGCCGTGGCGCACGAAACGATGCGGCTCAAGCCGGTGGCGCCGTTTCTTTGGGTTGAGCCCACCGAAGACATCGTGATCGGCGATGTCCACGTTCCGAAGGGCACGGCGGTCAATGCACTGACTGGCACACGTTGCGATGTCCGCCGACAACTTCGCCGACTCCAAATCATTTCGCCCGGAACGCTGGCTCGAGGCAGCGGGCCATAGCGCCGAAGGTCACAACACGCAGGCGTTCCTGCCGTTCGGCGCGGGTCCGCGCTTTTGTCCGGGCCGCCACCTCGCGATGCTGGAGATCAAGATGGTGGCTTCAATGCTCTGCCGAAACTTCGACATTGCACGCGTGCCGGATTCACCACCTACCGAGGAAGTGTTTTCTTTCACGATGATGCCGAGCAGCGTGCGCGTCAGATTGCGCCGACGGTCGTGACGGACCACTCGATGACTTACGGCTTGAACGTGGCGAGGTAGTGCGCCAGATTGGCCAAGTCCGCATCGCTTAAGCCATAAAGCGCCGCAGCCATGATCGTGTCGCGGCCCGGTCCGGGGTTATCGCGAAACTGCTTCATCGAATGCACGAGATACGTCTCGTCTTGGCCTGCCAGACGCGGGACCTGTTTCTGCCCCGTGTAGTCAGACAAGTGACAGGTACCGCACAACGCTCGGCTCGCCGTCGCCGCCCCAAGGCGGACCTTCTCCTGATTCACCGCGCCGGGCTTAGACACTGGCTTTTGCGCGGCGAAGTGTTGAGCGAGCGCGATGATTGTCTCGTCACTCATGCCGGTGACGATCTCCTTCATCTGCGGCACGTCGCGCAGTCCCTTCGCGGATCAGCACTAGTTGGTTTTCGACAAACAACTTCGGCTGCCCCGCGATCGAAGGTGTCAGCGGAATTTGCGAGTTGCCTTCCGGCCCGTGACAGGCATTGCAGACGGCAACCGTTGCGGGCGGGGGCTGCTGCGCCGGCGCTGCGCTGCTCAACAGCAGCGACGACGCAGTGGCCAGCCCCGCCAGTGAGCGCTTTAGGCGCTCATCGCGCATAGGTGATGCGATAGATGGCGCCGAGCTGCTCATCGGACACCAGCAGTGAGCCGTCGGGCAGCTGCAGCATGTAAGTGGGTCGTCCGCTGAACGAGTCATTGCTCGCATCGAGGAAGCCCGTCATGAAAGGCTCCACCTTCGCGTTTTTGCCATCGGCATCGGTGCGCACCGTCACGACGTCGTAGCCAGCTTTCTGCGTGCGATTCCACGAACCCTTGCGCGCGACGAACATCACGTTGCGGTATTCGGCCGGGAACATCGTGCCGGTGTAAAAGTGCACGCCCATCACCGCGGTGTGCGGACCCATCGTCGTCACGGGCAGCGTCACGCCATCGCACGCGTTGGCCTTCTTGATGTCCTTGTCGGCAACGGCGTTCGCATGGCAATACGGGAAGCCGAAGTTGGCGCCCGTCTTCGACATGCGATTCAACTCATCTTCTGGCGTCGTCGTCGCCCATCCAGTCGCGGCCGTGATCGGTGAACCACATCTCCTTGGTTGTCGGGTGCCACGCAAACCCTTGCGTGTTGCGCACGCCGCGTGCGATCACTTCCATGCCCGAACCGTCGGCGTTGTAGCGACGGATCTGCGCGTATTCCGCGGTCGGCTCGCAGATGTTGCACGGCGCCCCGAACGGCACATACAACTTGTTGTCCGGACCGAAAGCGATGTATTTCCAGTTGTGGTGCTGCTCCTTTGGCAACGCAAACGCGGCGGTCATGTCTACGGGTGCGACCGCCGGGTTCTTCTCGATGCCGTCGTAGCGCAGTACCTTGTCGATCGCCACCACGTAGAGCGCCCCATCTTTGATCGCCACGCCGGCCGGCTGCACCAACTTGTCGACAACGACGCGGCTCGTGCGCTGCGTGCCCGTGTCGGTGACCTCGTACACGCGACCGATGCCGCGCGTGCCGATATAGATCTTGCCGCTGTCGCCGCGTGCCATTGCGCGCACACCCGGCATACCCGTCGCCCACACCTCCGCCTTGAAGCCGGGCGGCAACTTGAAATTGGATATCGGAATCTCACTCACGGGTGTAGCCGTCATGCGGCCGGCGTGCGGCGCGAGTTTTGAACTGGCCTGATCCGGTGTACGGCCTTGCTGCCATGCAGGCGGTGGAGCCGCTGCCGCCGCGGGTGTCACCGTTGCTGCGACGGGTACGACGGGCGCGGGTGTTGGGCTCGTGTGCCCGCATGCGACGAGCGAAAGCGCTGCCGCCGCTAGTGCGATTCTTGTAAGCATGATGTCTCCTAATATTCTTCTGAACGCAGTGATTACCTGCGCAAGATGATTATGGAGCAATCGTTTGACCCGCTGGCACTCACCTCGCTCGCGGTGGTTCAAGCCAAAAGCTCAAGCGCAACGCCCCATAACGGCACGGTCACCAGCGCGATTGATGCGCCGAACGCGGCCATTTCGGCTGACAGCTCGACCTCGAACTCGTATTCGCGTGCCAGCGCAATCGAGCTGATCAGCGGCGGCATTGCAGCCAGCAGCACCAGCAGCTTGCCAAAGCTCCCGAGAGATTGCCCAAGAAGCGCAAACCCAAGCAACACCGCGGCGGGTGCCAGCACTAGCTTGAAACCCAATGCGGCCGCAATCGGAGCAAGCCGTTTACGGCTCGGAAGACCGCGCAGATGCATGCCGACTGCCACGATCGCGATCGGAGCGAGTGTCGCCGCCAGATCATGTATCGCCATCAGCGCGAACTGGGGTAGAGCAGACCGAGGCAGCACCAACCCGACGACGAGCGCAAGCAACGGCGGGAAAGTGACAACTCGCCGCACTATCAGCCCGGGGCACACTCGGCCCTGCGACAAGACGCAGCTGGCGCTAACGCCAAGCACGCTGAACGCGAGCGCGCCGCCGAGCACCGAAAGCACGATCGCCGGCGCAAGGCAGTGAGCGCCGCAGTAGCGCTCGATGAAAGGCAGCGCAAAGCCGGCCGTGCTGCCCGCGCCGCTCGCGAGCAGGATGGCGCCCGCGGTGGGCCGCCGCAGGCCGAAACCAAGAATGGCAATGGCGACCGCCACGAGGGCGAAAGCGAACAGACCCCACAGCCAGGCCACCCCGCCCAGCAGAGCGCCATCCAGCCGCACCGATGGAGCGCTTTGCAGCGCCGCCGCCGGCCAGGCTATGTATAGGACCCAGCTCGTCAGCGCCGACGGCATGTCACGCGGCAGCCGCCCGACCGATACCAACAAGCGGCCCAGCCCCAAGAACAATGCGACTTCCAGCAACGCGGTCATGGCGCGCTCGTGACCGAGTTATCGCCGGCGCCGCGCTCGGTAACGGCGATAGCAGGCAATTGATGTCTGTTGCCAATGGGCGTTTCGGCCGTCAGTGTGTGTTTCACCATATGCGCGCGCAAACCGGTGTCGTCGCGCGAGACGGCAAACAAGATCTCTCCGTCGACCAACAGTTCGGCGCCAGCGAGGGGAGCGCAGTGTTGCAGCTTCCAACCCACGGTAAACATTCTCGGAACGAGCGCGCCATCGACCATCGGTTCACCGTTGACCTTGACGTCGCCGCGCCCGTCACATATCCAATCGATCGCATGCCGGGTCCAGCGCGGCGGTTCCGCGTCGTCGATGAGCGGCAACACCAAACCATTGAATGCAAAGCGCTGGAAGGTCCGGATCGCGTGCTGTGATGGGAGGCCGGACTCCCAATTCGTCCGCTTCGGAGCGGCGACTTGCGGACGGCCCACAAGATCGGCCGGGCCGTCCCATGCGAGAGTCATCACGATCAAGCCCGCCAAAGCTGCCACGACGCCTACGCACCGCCGCACTAGTAGCGGTTTGCCGACGGCAGCGCGAAACGCCGTCTTCGCGGTACGTTCCCAATTTGAACTGTTGTCACTCTTTGTTCTCAGCATGATTCCTCCTTGTGTTGCCTTCGATGCGTTCACTAGACTTGCTGCGCATTAAAGGCGGGGCCAGCTGAAAAGTGCTCACGGAACGCTGACGGTTTTCTCTTGATTATTTGAACGGATGCTGATGAGCCCCGGCGAACCCAGCGGAGCGCCGTTGCAGATCGGCGAGTGGCGGGTCGATCCACGCGCCGACGAGATCGAGGCCGACGGCCGCGTCATCAAGCTGGAGCCGCTACGCATGCGGCTGCTGATGGCGCTGGCCGAGCGTCCGGGCGAGGTCGTGTTGAGCAACGAGCTGCTCGACACCGTGTGGAAGGGCGCGATCGTCACGCCCAGTTCTCTATATCAGAGCGTTGCGCAGCTGCGGCAGCTTCTGGGCGATAGCGTCACCGAGCCGCGCTATATCGAGACCGTACCGCGCAAAGGCTATCGGCTGGTGGCGCCTGTACTGCCGCTGGCACCGCGTGTCGTGAGCCGGGATGACGTGACAGAGCCGCCGGCGGCACCCGACGTCGAAACAACGTCCGCACCTGCGTCACTCCCGGCATTCAGGCGGCGTGGATTGATCGCCGGTGGCGTTGCGGCAACGGCCGCACTCGCCGCCGGCGGCGCGTGGTGGTGGAACAGCCGGCCGGCCGCAGCCCCGCTGCGCATTGCAGTGTTGCCGTTTACAGACCGCTCGGCCGCGCGGCTCGATCAGCCGCTGGCGAACGGCGTCACAGAGGACGTCATTCGGACTTTGGGTCGCCATCCCGCGCTCGAGGTCATTACCTTTGACGCCGTAGCAAGACTGGCGCAAACCGCCGGCGTGCTTGCGGAAGCCGCCCGGCGCCTTGACGTGGCCTTTGCGTCTGGTCGGTGAGATGTTGCGGGCAGGCGAGCGTGTGCGCATCACGACACAGCTGGTCGCATTGCCTGCCGAGAAGGTGCGCCAATCCGCATCGTTCGACGAATCGATGGGCCGCTTGTCCGACTTGCCGCAGGCGATCGCGCTGAAAGCGATCGACGCGCTCGATTTGAAGCCGGTCGTGCAGGCGGTGAAGGCAGCGCCGACGAGCGCTTACGAGATGTATGTGCTGGGAATTGATGCGATGCGCGCCAAGACGCCCGACAGCGTCGAGCGCGCGCGCCGCTATTTCGCGCAGGGAATCGAGATCGACTACGCAATACGCGCGCAACTACTCGGGCCTGGCGTCGTCGTGGATCGTGCAATACGAAGTCGGCGGCGGCCAGATCGGGAGGCGTGAAGCGTTTGCGCGCGCCGAGCCGCTCTATGCCAAGGCCCTGCAGCTCGATCAGGGTCTGGTCGAAGCCAGGCTCGGCCTCGCCAACGTTGCGCGCCAATATCAACGCTACGACGAAGCGCGCCGCACTTATGAAGCCGTCATCTCCGAGCATCCGAACAATATCCAGGCGCGGTTCGGTCTGGGGATTACCGAGGAAGACGATGGCTGGCCGTCGCGCGCCGTCGTGCAATACGAGCGCGCAGCAGCGCTCGACCCGACGCACTTCCTGATCCCGATCCGCGCCGGCCTTGCGATGATGTACCTGGGGCGATTGGCGGAAGCCGAGGCGCGCTTCAAGCGCTCGATCGAGCTCGACAGTGCGCGGCCCAACGGCTTCTACAGCCTGGGAATTCTGAATTGGCTGCGCGGGCGGCTCGACGAGTCGGTCGCCGCGCATCGCGAGGCACTCAAGCGTGGCGACCAGGCGGCCGTACATATGGACATGACTATGCGTTCACATGCATCGACCTCGGGCTATACGACGAAGCGCGGCGTGGCTTCGAACGCATCGCGCAGCTGTTGCGAGCGCCGAACTTCGCGCCCGTCGAAGCGGCATTCGTCTGGGTGGCAGAAGGCGCGACGCAACCCGCGCCGAAAGTGCTTGCCGATAGCGTCGCGTCGCCCGCGCCGTGGGAGCGCTTGCTGATCCTCGCAATGGCGGGCGAGCGGCCGTCTGCAGCCACAGTCAGCGCGGTCGATAGCTGAACAGGCCGGGCTACATCACGCCGACGACGTGCTGTACGAGATTGTCAGTGGCCGCTTCCGCACACTCGATGTCGCCTCGCTATTCGTCAGCCGCAGGCGCGAAGGATCGTGCGGCGCCGCTGCTCGATCACGTCGAGCGCACGTTGAACGATTATGAGCAGCGCGGCGTCACCGCTCCCGCGTTCAGCTTCCATCGGGCGCGGCTGCTCGCGCTGCGCGGCGACACAGCGCGCGCGATGACCTCGCTGCAGACCGCCGTCGATCGAGGCTGGAGACGTGCCTGGTGGGTGAGCCGCGATCCCGCTTTCGAGCAGCTCCGCGGCGAGAGCGCCTTTAAGTCAGTACTGCAAAAGATAGATGCGCAGCTGGCCGCGCAGCGTAAGAATGTCAGCGGCTAAGAACGCGCTCGAAGCTCAGGTCCAGTCGGCACTCAAGTGGCTGAAGAGCCACAGCACCAAGGCGACTCTCGAAGGCATGGCGCGTTATGCCATTCCTTCAGATCATGCCTACGGCGTTGCAATGAAAGACATCAAGGCGCTCGGCAAGACGCTCGGGCGCAATCAGGCGCTCGCCTCCGCCCTCTGGGACACGGGCGTGTACGAGGCGCGCATGCTCGCATCCTTCGTCGGTGATCCGGCGCAGCTGACGAGCGCGCAGATGGATCGCTGGTGCAAGGACTTCGACAACTGGGCGTATTGCGACACGATGTGCTTCAACCTGTTCGACCGTACGCCGCACGCGTGGGCCAAGGTCAAACAGTGGAGCAGCAGGCGCAACGAGTTCGAGAAGCGCACCGCCTTCGCGCTGCTATGGAGTCTCACCGTGCATGACAAGGATGCCGGCGACAAACCGTTTATCGAAGGCCTCGCCCTCATCGAACGCGAAGCCGGCGATGAACGAAACTTCGTCAAGAAGGCCGTGAACATGGCGTTGCGCGCGATCGGTAAACGCAATCGCGCACTCAATGCCGCGGCCGTCACAGTGGCGCGGCGCCTGGCGGACTCGAAGGATCCGACGGCGAAGTGGATTGGCAGGGATGCACTTCGCGAACTTACGAGTCCTCAAGTGACGAAGCGGCAAAAGGCGTGACTAGCCCCACATCTTGAACAACACGATCGCCACGCACCCGCTGACCACACCTGCCAACAGATTACGACGCGTAAGAACGAAGTACACAACCAGTCCACAAGCCGTCGCCCCAAGTCGCTCGATCAGGTTCGTGGCCGCCAGCACACCGACCGGTTCAATCAGCATTCGTGACACCAGCCCCGCGATCATCGCGAGCGCCACGCATCCCATCCAACTGAATATCTCGCCATCGGGATCGAGCCGGCCGGCCACTGCAACGCCGAGCGCGCGCCAAAGATAAGTACCGGCAGCGCAGGCGAGGATGAGCACCAACAAGTAACCCACGCCGGCGTTACTCACGCTGACGTCTCCAGCGGTGCAAAGCGTAGGCGGCACTGCCGCCCACAAGCCCAGCCGCGAGCAGGCTCCACTGAGGGGCGATCGCATGGGCAACCGGTCCTGTGATCGCGCCCGCAGCAAGCGCGAGGCGACCCAGCGCGGCTTTCGTTTCACCGGTGAGGATCAGCAGAAAGTAGATCGGATTCATGAACACCAAACCCAGCTTGACGAGCTCGCTCATCTGATCCGCGACGAAATATCCGACCGCACTCGCGACGGCGCATGCGATCCAACAGAGCAGCGTGAAGCCTAGAAAGTAGGGCAGTCGCTGTTCGGCCGGAAGTTGCGGAACCCGGTTGATCGCTGCCACCCAGCCTGTCATCGCGAGAAGGTGCGCCGACGCGTACATCTGCCAGCTCGGGTAGCGCGGGTGCCGCATCATCGCTGCAAGCACGGTCGTCATCGGCAGAAACCGTGAAGCCGACAGACTGACGGCGAGCACGATCAGCACGAGCTGCGCGCTCACCGCATGCATCTCGAGCATGATCAGCTGGCCGGGGAGCGCCCAGATCAACAGCGTCGACGCGACGATCAACAGCGGTGGAAAGTCAAAACCCGAAGCGAGCGCGCCGTAGCCGACGTAGCCCGCGGCCAGCACGGCGATCGGAGCACCCAGCGCGTCACGTGCACCTGCCACCAGCGCCGCGCGCGGCGTGGGGTAGTCAGGCGACTGAATAGCCACGCTCCTGCGAGAACATCCGCAGCGCGAACCGCCCGGCGTCGGTTTCTCGAAAGCCCAAGATCTCTTCGCGCATCGCTGCGGGCACGTCGTCGAGCGACGGTTGCACGGCGCGGCATTCGACAGGCAACAGCACCGGCGCTGCGAGCGCTGCAAATGTCAGATCGGCGGCGGTGAAGCGCTCGCCAGCCAGAAACCGGCGCCTGTCACTCAGCAGTTCGTCCACTTGTCGAAACACGCCGCGCACGCGCTCGAGTGAACGCTGCGCGTTCTCCGGCGTGATCTTGTACCCCATGCGCACCAGCCGGCGCACCAGCGGTGTTATCACCGAAAGCACGCTCGCCTCAAGGGGCGGCACGCCGCGCGCCCATAGCGAGCGGATCGATTTCGTCTGCGGCAGCGCCTGCGCGTAGGCCCAGCGGCGCGTATGCGGGCCAAGCTCTGTGTCGAACCGCTTCTCGAGCGCATCCACCTCGCGTCGAAGCTCGGCATTGTGCGGATACAGCAGATCGCCGCCGCAGACGGCATCCGCGTGCTTGAGAATATCGGTCGAATCACTGAAACGACTGCCTTCATGCACCAGCACTGGCACGGTGCCACGCTCATTGCGCTTCGTTGCAAGGCGGTGCAGCAAGGGCGCGTGCGGCTCTTCGCGATACGGCAGCGCGACGCGGTCGAGCGCCCAGCGCGCCTTCTCGCAGTAGTGGCTGAGCGGGATGGTGATCAGGATGGCGGGAGCTGCGTTGCTGTTGGTCATGGATCGTTGAAGTCGTCGAAGCCGCACTCGTTACCCGCATGTAACTGTTTACTTAAGATAAGTTACGCCACAGCGTTCAACAAGAAAGCACAGCGCTCATCCACGCTCATTCGTGGAACTTCGACGGGCTCGTATCCGCATTCAAGATACCAATCCGATAGAACTTCGTGCACGCGCACTGCGTCTTCATAGGTCTGGTCGCGCTCCGCATCTGTGGCATAGATGTCCTTCCAAGGCGGAAACACGAACACCTTCGAGAAATAGCGGTAGTCAGACAGATATTGGTTCGCTACCTCGGGTGACAGAGCCCCTAGTTGATTAACCATGCACAACGCATCCAAGATGCCTCGATCGAAAAACACGAGTCCATCTGTCGGGGCCGTGCGGCGATATTGGTCAATATCCAAGGACAGTATCTCGTCTGCGAATTCGATCGGCGGCGGACGCGCGCTCAGGTCACGTTCCCTTCTGTCGCGGATGATGGCCCGAGCCGACTCTGGAATGCACTCATAACCGCGACTCGCCAAAACGTTCGAGCACTGCGGTCTTGCCCGCGCCAGGAGCTCCCGTCAGCACGATTCTTCGGATCATCGGCGCGACGCTAGCACCCAGCGAACCGACAAACGCTTCGGTTACGCGCTGATCAGCGGGTGCGATCGTGTAGCGGAAAACGTCACGCGCATAATCCGGCTGAATGACTAGTCGGGCTGCTTCCGGAAGCAAAGTATTTTCTGCAGGCGCGCAAGCCTGACTGCCTTGGATAGCCTCCCTCCGTACGACGGTGGGGCGTGTGGTTCCTCTGCAGTTCTTGGTGGCAATTCTCCTGTGCATCGCAACGCCGCACGTTGGTAGCAGCCCAACGCTAAAGACTTTGCGCATCGCGTTCCCGAGCGCCGAAGACGGTTTCGATCCAGCCCGCATATCGGACTCGTACTCTCACAACGTCACGCTTCACATCTTCGAGAGCCTCTACGCCTACGACTACCTGGCGATTCCCGCTCAGATCCGTCCGCTGACTGCTGCGGCGATGCCGGAGCACTCGCCCGACTTCCGCACATGGACGATTCGCATACGTCCTGGCATCTACTTTGCGCCGGATCCCGCATTCAAGGGCCAACGGCGCGAGCTGGTTGCAGCTGATTACGTCTATTCGTTCAAGCGCTACGCCGATCCCGCGCAGAAGAGCCCGCACTGGGGCGAGTTCGAGGAGTTGGGGATTAAGGGCTTGGCGAACCTGCGCAAAGACGCGCTCAGCCGCAAGCAAGCGTTTGATTACGACAAGGAGATCGAGGGGTTACGTGCGCTTGATCGCTACACGCTGCAGTTTCAGCTCGAAAGCGTCCGGCCCCGCCTGTTGCAGAAGCTTGTAGGAGGATTCCGCGGCGCGGTGGCGCGTGAAGTCGTCGAAGCTTATGGCGCAAGGATCATGGAGCACCCGGTCGGCACGGGACCCTTCAAGCTGGCTCAGTGGCGTCGCGCGTCGCTGATTGTGCTCGAGCGCAATCCCGACTATCGCGAGGTGCTCTTCGATGCGCAGCCCGCGCCAAATGATGTCACCGGCCAAGCGATCGCCACCCGGTTGCGCGGGCGCCGGCTGCCCATGGTTGATCGCGTCGAGATTTCGATCATCACGGAAAACCAACCTCGCTGGCTGACGTTCGTCGACGGCCGAATCGATACGATAGACGTCCCCTCCGATTTCGTGCGCCTGGCCCTGCCGGGAGGAAAGGTCGCGCCATACCTCGAGCGGCGCGGAATTCAAGGCCACGTGGTCGTCTCGCAGGCAGTGCGTTACCTGTACTTCAATATGGAAGATCCGATCGTCGGCGGCTACTCCGCGGACAAGGTGGCGTTGCGCCGAGCGATCGGGCTGGGAATGAATGTCGAGCGCAGCATCCAGTTAGCGCGCGGTGGACAGGGCTTTGTTGCTCAATCACCCATAGCGGCGCACCTAAGCGGCTTTGATCCGGGCTTTCGTAGCGAGAACGGCGAGTACGACCCCGCTCGGTCCAAAGCGCTCCTCGACACCTACGGCTACCTTGACCGTAATGGCGACGGCTGGCGCGAGCTGCCCAACGGCCAGTCGCTGTTGCTGTCGACTTGGCGAGCCAGCCGACGCAGATCTCACGCCAACAACGACGAGCTATTTCAAAAAGGACATGCAGGCGATCGGTCTAAAGGTGGAATTCCGGATCGCGCTGTTTCAGGAAAACTCCAAGGCGGCACGGGCCGGCAAGCTGATGATGTGGCAGAGCGGCTCCTTTGCATCCGTTCCGGATGGCACCGAGTCGCTCCTAAGAATGTACGGGCCAGGCGCAGGCAGCTTCAATCTGTCGCGGTTTAAGTTGCCGGCAATGGATGCGTTGTACGAAAAAATTCTGCTCATGCCGCATGGGGACGAACATGACGCGCTGTTTGATCGAGCCAAGCGGATCGCCGTCGCCTACATGCCCGAGAAGACCACTATGCACGCTGTAATCTCTTACATGAACCACCCGTGGGTGATCGGCTTTCGCATCAAGCCGTTCATTCCAGGTTGGTATCAGATGGTCGATATCGACACGAGTCTCGCGCCGCCGCGGTGAAACCTGGCGCACTGCATGGCTTGTCGCAAAAACGAAACCAGTACAACGTAGACAACATAGCCCGCGGCCAGTACGGCGATCGGGGCGCCCAGCGCGTCACGCGCACCTGCCATCAGCGCCGCGCGTGGGGTTGGCGTAGTCAGGCGACTGAATAGCCACGCTCCTGCGAGAACATCCGCAGCGCGAACCGCCCGGCGTCGGTTTCCCGCAAGCGCAAGATCTCTTCGCGCATCGCGGCGGGCACGTCGTCGAGCGCCGGTTGGACAGCGCGGCATTCGGCAGGCAACAGCACCGGCGCCGCGAGCGCCGCAAATGTCAGGTCGGCGGCGGTGAAGCGCTCTCCAACCAGAAACCGGCGCCCATCACTCAGGCGTTCGTCCACTTGTCGAAAAACGCCTCGCACGCGCTCGAGTGATCGCTGCGCGTTTTCCGGCGTGATCTTGTACGCCATGCGGACCAGCCGGCGCACCAGCGGTGTGATCACCGGAAACAAGCTCGCCTCAAGCGGCGGCACGCCACGCGCCCACAGCGATCGGATCGACTTCGCTCTGCGGCAGCGCCTGCCCGTACGCCCAGCGGCGCGTATGCGGGCCAAGCTCCGTGTCGAACCGCTCCTCGAGCGCGTCTACCTCGCGTCGCAGCTCGGCATCGCGCGGGTACAGCAGGTCGCCGCCGCAGACCGCATCCGCATGCTTGAGAATATCGGTGGAATCACTGAAACGATTGCTTCCATGCACCAGCACTGGCACGGTGCCGCCGCTCATTGCGCTTCGTTGCAAGGCGATGCAGCAGGGGCGCGTGCGGCTCTTCGCGATACGGCAGCGCGACCCGGTCGAGCGCCCAGCGCGCCTTCTCGCAGTAGTGGCTGAGCGGGATGGTGATCAGGATGGCGGGAGCGGCGTTGCTGTTGGTCATGGATCGTTGAAGTCGTCGAAGCCGCGCTCTTTACCCGATGTAACTGTTACTTCAGATAAGTTACGCCACAGCGTGCAATAAGAAAGCACAGCGTTCATCCACGCTCATTCGTGGAACTTCGACCGGCTCGTATCCGCATTCAAGATACCAATCCGATAGAACTTCGTGCACGCGCACTGCGTCCTCATAGGTCTGGTCGCGCTCTGCATCTGTGGCATAAATGTCCTTCCAAGGCGGAAACACGAAAACCTTCGAGAAATAGCGGTAGTCAGACAGATATTGGTTCGCTACCTCGGGTGACAGCGCCTCTAGTTGATTAACCATGCACAACGCATCCAAGATTCCTCGATCGAAAAAAACCAGTCCATCTGTCGCGGCCGTGCGGCGATACTGGTCAATATCCAAGGACAGTATCTCGCCTGCGAATTCGATAGGCGGCGGACGCGCGCTTAGGTCACGTTCCCTTCGGTTGCGGATGATGGCCCGAGCTGACTCTGGAATGCACTCGTAACCGCGACTCGCCAAGACGTCGAGCACCGCGGTCTTGCCCGCGCCTGGAGCTCCCGTCAGCACGATTCTTCGGATCATCGGCGCGACGCTAGCACTCAGCGAACCGACAAACGCTTTCGGTTACGCGCTGATCAGCGGGTGCGATCGTTTAGCGTAAAACGTCACGCGCATAATCCTGCTGGATGACTAGTCGGGCTGCTTCCGGAAGCGAAGTATTTTCTGCAGGCGCGCAAGCCTGACTGCCTTGGATAGCCTCCTCCTCCGTACGACGGTGGGGCGTGTGGTTCCTCTGCAGTTCTTGTTGGCAATTCTCCTGTGCATCGCAACGCCGCACGTTGGTAGCAGCCCAACGCTAAAGACTTTGCGCATCGCGTTCCCGAGCGCCGAGGACGGTTTCGATCCAGCCCGCATATCGGACTCGTACTCTCACAGCGTCACGATTCATATCTTCGAGAGCCTCTACGCCTACGACTACTTGGCGATTCCCGCTCAGATCCGTCCGCTGACTGCTGCGGCGATGCCGGAGCACTCGCCCGACTTCCGCACGTGGACGATTCGCATACGTCCTGGCATCTACTTTGCGCCGGATCCCGCGTTCAAGGGCCAACGGCGCGAGTTGGTTGCAGCTGATTACGTTTATTCGTTCAAGCGCTACGCCGATCCCGCGCAGAAGAGCCCGCACTGGGGCGAGTTCGAGGAGTTGGGGATTAAGGGCTTGGCGAACCTGCGCAAGGAAGCGCTCAGCCGCAAGCAAGCGTTTGATTACGACAAGGAGATCGAGGGGTTACGTGCGCTTGATCGCTACACGCTGCAATTTCAGCTCGAAAGCGTCCGGCCGCGCCTGTTGCAGAAGCTTGTAGGAGGATTCCGCGGCGCGGTGGCGCGTGAAGTCGTCGAAGCTTATGGCGCAAGGATCATGGAGCACCCGGTCGGCACGGGGCCCTTCAAGCTGGCTCAATGGCGTCGCGCGTCGCTGATTGTCCTCGAGCGCAATACCGACTATCGCGAAGTACTTTTCGATGCGCAGCCCGCGCCAAATGACGTCACCGGGCAAGCGATCGCTACCCGGTTGCGCGGGCGTCGGCTCCCCATGGTTGATCGCGTGGAAATTTCGATCATCACGGAAAACCAACCTCGCTGGCTGACGTTCGTCGACGGCCGAATCGATACGGTGGAAGTCCCGCCCGACTTCTTACGCCTGGCCTTGCCAGGTGGAAAAGTGGCGCCATACCTCGAGCGGCGGGGGATCCAAGGCCACGTCGTCGCCTCTCAGACAGTGAGCTACTCTCTACTTTCAATATGGAGGATCCGATTGTCGGCGGCTACTCGGCGGACAAGGTCGCGTTGCGCCGGGCAATTGGGCTGGGTATGAACGTCGGACGCAGCATTCAGTTGGCACGCGGTGGACAGGGCGTCGTTGCCCAGTCGCCGATAGCGGCGCACCTAAGCGGCTTTGATCCGGGCTTTCGTAGCGAGAACGGCGAGTACGACTCCGCTCGAGCAAAAGCGCTCCTCGATACCTACGGCTATCTCGACCGTGATGGCGACGGCTGGCGCGATCTGCCTAACGGCCAATCGCTGGTGCTGTCGACTTGGCGAGCGAGTCGACACAGATCTCACGCCAACAAGACGGTGCTATTTCAAAAAGGACATGAAGGCGATCGGCCTCAGAGTGCAATTCAGGATTGCGCTGTTGCAGGAAAACTCCAAGGCGGCACGGGCCGGCAAGCTGATGATGTGGCAGAGCGGCGCTTCAGCAGCCGTTCCCGATGGCACCGAATCCCTCCTAAGAATGTACGGACCCGGCGCAGGCAGCTTCAATCTTTCGCGGTTCAAGTTGCCGGAGATGGATTCGCTGTACGAGAGAATTCTGCTAATGCCAGCATGGGGATGAACGAGACGCGCTGTTTGATCGAGCCAAGCGAATCGCCGTCGCCTACATGCCCGAGAAGACCACCATGCACCGCTGTCGTCTCTTACATGAACCACCCGTGGGTCATTGGCTTTCGCATCAAGCCGTTCATTCCAGGTTGGTATCAGATGGTCGATATCGACACGAGTCTCGCGCCGCCGCGGTGAAACCTGGCGCACTGCATGGCTTGTCGCAAGCGCAGCGTGTCAGACACGCGAATGCAAATACATTGAGAGTTCTTCAAGAGTCTCGGGGTCGACGGGTTTGACGAGGTGTCCGTCGAATCCTGCGGCCGTGGACTTGCGCCGGTCGTCCTCCTGGCCCCAGCCGGTCACCGCGATCAGCGTCATCTGCGCACCCCATGCATGGTCGCGGATTCGACGGCACGCCTCGTAGCCGTTCATTTTGGGCATGCCGAGATCGAGGAGCACCATCTGCGGACGGAAGTCTTCAGCGAGCTGCAGGGCGTTCTCGCCATCGTAGGCACTTCGAACCTCGTGCCCCTTCAGTTCCAGGAGCATGGAGAGGGTTTCCGCTGCGTCACGGTTGTCGTCCACGACCAGGATCTTCAATCGATGCGGAGTTAACACCGTGCTTACCGGTGGCGCGGAGTCCGCATCGAGCGTCAAGCGTGTCGGCACACGGACACGAAATTCGCTTCCACGGCCGAGTCCCTCGCTGTGTGCCTGGATCGTGCCGCCGTGCAATGCCACCAGACCCTTGGCGAGTGAAAGGCCGATGCCCAGGCCACCCTGGGCGTTCGACGACTGGCTTCCGATCTGGGTGAACATCTCGAAGATCGATTCCAGGCTCTCGCCAGGAATGCCGATGCCGTTGTCGGTGACCGAGACCTCGACCTCGTCCCCGCGATGCTCGGCCTTCAGCGCGATCCGTCCTCCGGGCGGCGTGTACTTTGCCGCGTTGTTGAGCAGGTTCGAAAGAATCTGCGCAAAGCGCACCGGGTCGGCATTGAGAAACGCAGGCTCGGAGGGTGCCGACACCGACGAATACGTGCCCCATCTCCTCGATCAGCGGACGGTTCGCTTCCACCGCCGCGTCCACGACGTGCCGGAGGTCTATCCGCTCGCGATGCAGGGTGATCTTGCCGCGCGAGATCCGGCTGACGTCGAGCAGATCGTCGAGCAGTCGCGCCATGTGCTGAAGCTGACGCTCCATCATCGCCAGCACCGTTTGCGATCGCGACTCGGCATCCGTCATCCGCAGGATCGCGACACCGGTCCGGATCGGCGCCAGTGGATTGCGCAGTTCGTGGGCGAGGCTCGCGAGGAACACGTCCTTGCGGCGATCTGCCTCCCTCAAGCGTGTGACTCGCCTGCCGATGAACACGAACCACGGAAACGTGATTGCCATGACGAGCAACTGCAGCAGGTCCAGGCGCAACATCTCCACGTCCTCGTTGTTGACGTAGCGCAGCCCCGCCATGAGCGCGAAGCAAACCAACGATTCCCAGCCGAGAGCGGTCAGCGGTGTGCCACTCGAACGCAACATGCCGAACATCAGTGCGACGAAAAAGAACGCGGCGAACACGAGTCGCGTATCGGGTGCGCGGTAGACCACGAACAACATCGTGGACACCGCCGCGAGAAACTGGAGTTCCGTGAGACTGGGATCAGGCGAACCGCAGGTTCAGCCCCGAGCGGAAGAGCACGAGGAACACGAGGATCGCCGCCGCGGCGATCGCCGAAGCCTGAACAAGCGTCTCGCGGTCGACCTTGCCCTGCGTGTGAAAGATGGCGAGCACCACCAGGTAAAGCGCCGAGAACGTACTGGCGAGCAGGAACCGGCGAAAGCGAATGCGCTGGTTGACCTCGTTTCGGGTCAGCGACGGAATGGCGGCAATCGGATCGCGCATTGAATTGCGTCGGCCGGCGGGAGCACGCAGTGTGCACTGCCCTTGTCACATTTACGACCCCGATGTTCGGTACGCGAGCTCACACCTATCGAGCCAGCCAGCCGATCGATAGCCCTCAGGCGGTAGGTCGCGGAATAGCCTTAAAGGTCGCGCGCTAGAAACGCAGCCGCGGACCACACGGCTGCGTTGCGTGCATCCGATCAGGGCATGCTCAACGTGCTCCACCAGCGGTCGACGGCTTCGTCGTAGATGCCGAACGGCCGTTGCCCAAAGCGTTGACTGGCCGGCACGGCGCGAGCTGCCGATGCCGGCTGGCACGCTGTGTCATCGGCCCCGGCGGTACGCAGATCCAGGTAAAAGTTGCGAAAGCGGTGGGTGGCTGCGCGCAGCGCGCGAGAGGTGCCTTCGCCGCAGGCTTCAATTCTGCACTCCGCGCGGGCGCATCTCTGCAATTGCATCCTCGAGCCTATCGAGATCATCGATGTACCGTCCCCCCAGCAGCGTAGTGGTCGGCAAAGACCGCGACGGTGACAACCGGCACCTGCGCTCCAACGGCTCCTGTAGTAGCCAACCACACCGCTGTTGCTGCGGCTACTAGCTGGATGGTCCGGCGAACACTCGAGTCGTTTTTCATCTCGTTCTCCCTCGACCATCCGCCAGCCACCCCATGTGGAAGCAACGATGATCTAATGTGTGCGCATTGTTCGCGCCGCTTGCCATACAACTCAAACGATGCTTTTTCATCGCAGGCATGAGCAGAACGAATGAATAGAAAAAGAGCCCCGCGCCTGTCGCTCGACTTGCTGCGCGGATTTCGCTCGGCGGCGCGCCATCTGAGCTTTACTCGCGCGGCGCAGGACCTGTTCGTGACGCAATCGGCGATCAGCCGCGAGATCAAGACCCTCGAAGAGCAACTCGGTCAGCCGCTCTTTCGGCGAGTGAACCGCACGCTGCAGCTGACGCCTGCCGGCGAAGAGTTGTATCGCATTGCTGACGAGACGCTTACGCAGTTGGACGCCGTGGTCGAGCGTATTACAGGAGCCAGCAAGGTTGTGACGGTCACCACAACGACCGGCGCTTGCATCGCTGTGGCTGGCACCTCGGTTACTGCGCTTCAATCGCGCGCATCCCGGCATCGACGTGCGGGTGGTGGCGAGCAACGACAAACCCAATCTCGAGCGCGACCAGCTCGACATTGCCATTCGATTTGTGTTGGCGGGCGATGACGTTCCCGACAGCGAACCCGTTTTCGACTGCAAGATTTATCCAGCCTGCTCGCCGGCGCTTGCGAACGACAAGCTGCACCCGATCAAGACGCCTGCCGACCTGGCGCATCACGTCAGACTCGACTACGAAAGCATGTGCGACGGGCGGCGGTTGTCCTTATGGGACTTCTGGTTCGATGCGATGAAGATCCCGCAAGTGAAACCTGCAAGTACGCTGCGATTTCCGCAATACGACCAACTCGTTGCGGCGGCGATAGATGGCGGCGGTGTCGGAATCGCTGTGCTGCCGCACACAGCGCACCATTTGCACCAGAAAGTCTTGTGCGCTCCATTCGGTATGGAGGCAGTGGCGCTACTGCGGCGTTTTCTACATCATCCGCCGCCCCGACGTTGCTGGACGGGATGCGGTCGAGGCGTTCGTCGACTGGCTGCGAAGTGAAGTGAAAAGGGATGCCGAACTTGCGCCGGCACCGGTCACCGCCCGAGGCGGACCGCGTGCGTCAGCGCGCAAGTCACGCAGCATTTCAGGAACACGAAACGCTTGATCAGAAAGCGAGGGCGAGCCAGTCATGTCACCTAATGCGTTTTACTTGCTGCTCGCCGCGCTCGGCATGGTGCTGCTCACGTTTCTTGTCGGCGCGCGGATGCTCTACAGCCGCGTCCAGGAAATGCGCCGGCAAACGCCTGCATCCGCAGACAGCCGCCACTACGCAAACACTGACAGGCCGCCTGGAGAACGTGCAGGCCGCCGATAACTTCCGCAACCTGTTCGAAACACCCGTTCTGTTCTATGCGCTGGTCGCTTGCGCGCTTGCGGTGTCGTGGGTACCGCCCTGGCTGGTGATCGGCGCGTGGTGCTATCTCGGGCTGCGCATCGCGCATAGCCTGATTCACTGCACGTACAACCTAGTGATGCATCGCCTGGCGATTTTCGCGCTGAGCTTTGGTTTGCTGGTAGCGCTCTGGGTTGTGTATGTGCTCGCGCTTTGGAGTAAAGGCGTGGTGTAAATCGAGGTCACCGTTCGCGAAACGCCCGCCACACAATCCAGACCAGAAGCGCGGCGACGATCACTGCGCCAAGCCCGAACACGCCGCGACACACCAGCTCCGAGCCAATACCGCTGAGGAACGGTCCGCTCACTGAACATTCGCGCACACCCGGGCCGAAGGCAACCCATGCTCCTGGCACCAGCAATGACGCTGACGCATGCAACAACCAGCCATGCGTGCGTGCGATGAAGTGCGAACTCATGCAGCCATGATGGTGAGGCCGGCGAACACGAACGCTGCACACGCCGCATAGGCCACCCACGCTGGAACATGCAGCCCTTCGGGGTGCAGGTAGATCATCGCGGCCGTCAGTACACCCGGCCACGGTAGACACCCAGGCGCCCAGCAGGCGCTGTCGACGTTCGGTCATGGAGCGCACTCTAAGTACATTTCGCATCAATGAAGCACCTGCTCGACAACATCTTCTGGCACGCCCTGTCCGGGCCCGCAGGCCGAGTTCGCCGTAGGCAATGATGCGGCGCGCCGCTACGCGCCCGGCTTCTCGGCGATCGTCGCCTTCGCCGATCAACTCCAACCCAACTTCTCCGCACTCGCTGCGTTCTGCGAGCCGGGCGAACACTTCTACACGGAGGGCTGGACCGGTGCAGCTCTCGCCGGCTGGCAAATCAAAGTCGAGTCGACGATGCTCAAGATGATCTGGGAAGCCGACATGCCGCCGACGGACGAAGCATCGGACGCGGTGCCGCTGAATGCGAAGCACGCGCCGCAGGCACTCGAGCTCGCCGAGCTGACGCATCCCGGTCCGTTCGGCCTGCGCACCATCGAGCTTGGCGAATACTTCGGTGTCTTCGATGGCCCGCGACTGATTGCGATGGCGGGCGAGCGCTCGTACGCCGGCACACTGCGCGAGATCAGCGGCGTCTGCACGCATCCTGACTTTCAGGGTCGTGGCCTCGCGAAGCGGCTGATGCTCAAGCTGATCCGCCGAGAGATGCTGCGCAACGAAACGCCGTTCCTGCACGTCATGCACGACAACACCGGCGCGCGCCGGCTCTACGAGCAGATGGGCTTTCGCAACTACAAGGAAACCGTCGTCCGCGTCATTTCGCGTCTCACCATTTGCACCAAAAGGTCTTGTGCGCTCCATTTGGGATGAGGCAGTGGCACTCATGGGCGTTTTCTTCATCATCCGTCGCCCCGATATTGAGGGACGCGACGCGGTCGAGGCGTTTGTCGACTGGCTCCGAAGTGAAGTGAAAAGGGATGCCGAACTTGCGCCGACAGCGGCCACCGCCCGAGGCGGACAACGAACGCCAACGCGTAAGTCACGCAGCACTTCAGGAACACGAAACGTTTGATCAGAAAGCGAGGGCGAGCCAGTTATGTCACCCAATGCGTTTTACTTGCTGCTCGCCGCGCTCGGCATGGTGCTGCTCACGTTTCTTGTCGGCGCGCGGATGCTCTACAGCCGCGTCCAGGAGATGCGCCGGAAGCGCCTGCATCCGCAGACAGCCGCCACTACGCAAACACTGACAGGCCGCCTGGAGAACGTGCAGGCCGCCGATAACTTCCGCAACCTGTTCGAAACACCCGTGCTGTTCTATGCGCTGGTCGCTTGCGCGCTTGCGGTGTCGTGGGTACCGCCCTGGCTGGTGATCGGCGCGTGGTGCTATCTCGGGCTGCGCATCGCGCATAGCCTGATTCACTGCACGTACAACCTAGTGATGCATCGCCTGGCGATTTTCGCGCTGAGCTTTGGTTTGCTGGTAGCGCTCTGGGTTGTGTATGTGCTCGCGCTTTGGAGTAAAGGCGTGGTGTAAATCGAGGTCACCGTTCGCGAAACGCCCGCCACACCATCCAGACCAGAAGCGCGGCGACGATCACGGCGCCAATCCCGAACGCGCCGCGACACAGCAGATCTGAGCCAATACCGCTGAGGAACGGTGCGCTAACTGAACATTCGTGCACACCCGGGCCGAAGGCAACCCATGCTCCTGGCACCAGCAGCGACGCTGCGCATGCAACAACCAGCCATGCATGCGTGCGACGCAGTGCGAACTCATCAGCCGTGATGGTGAGGCCGGCGAACACGAACGCCGCACACGCCGCATAGGCCACCCACGCTGGAACATGCAGCCCCTCGGGGTGCAGGTAGATCATCGCGGCCGTCAGTACGCCGGCCACCGTAGACACCCAGGCGCCCAGCAAGGCGCTGTCGACGTTCGTTCATGGAGCGCACTCTAAGTACATTTCGCATCAATGAAGCACCTGCTGGACAACATCTTCTGGCACGCACTGTCCGGCCCGCAGGCCAAGTTCGCCGTAGGCAATGATGCGGCGCGCCGCTATGCGCCCGGCTTCTCGGCGATCGTCGCCTTCGCCGATCAACTCCGGCCCGACTTCTCCGCACTCGCTGCGTTCTGCGAGCCGGGCGAACACTTCTACACGGAGGGCTGGACCGGTGCAGCTCCGGCCGGCTGGCAAATCAAACTCGAGTCGACGATGCTCAAGATGATCTGGGAAGCCGACATGCCGTCGGCGGACGAAGCACCGGACGCGATGCCGCTGAATGCGAAGCACGCGCCGCAGGCACTCGAGCTCGCCGAGCTGACGAACCCCGGCCCGTTCGGCCTGCGCACTATCGAGCTTGGTGAATACTTCGGTGTCTTCGATGGCCCGCGACTGATTGCGATGGCGGGCGAGCGCTCGTACGCAGGCACACTGCGCGAGATCAGCGGCGTCTGCACGCATCCTGACTTTCAGGGTCGTGGCCTCGCGAAGCGGCTGATGCTCAAGCTGATCCGCCGCGAGATGCTGCGCAACGAAACGCCGTTCCTGCACGTCATGCACGACAACACCGGCGCGCGCCGGCTCTACGAGCAGATGGGCTTTCGCAACTACAAGGAAACCGTCGTCCGCGTCATTTCGCGCCTCTGAATCATCGCTAGAGTGTCGCTATTTTTTACAACGCTGCGCGCCTCAAAAAGCCAACGTACTGAATTAGAAGACTTAATCGCGATGGTTCGATTTTTGCATTTTCTACACATAACAACGAAGAATGAAGAACAACACGCGGAGGTTTTGATGATGAAGCGAATTCTTTCTAGGTCGGCGGCGGCTCTTTTTCTGGGCCTTTTAGCCGCTGTCGCACACGCCGATCCGATCGTGTCCGGTAGCGTGTGGATTGTGCCTCCCGGGGTGGCGTCAGCCGCCACTCCCGCCAACGTCCCCGCGACTCCGGCGGATGTGACGTTCCAGGCGCCGTCGGATCCTCTCTCTTTCGACAGCCGTGGCAACCCCGCCCTTGACTACAACCTGCTTAACTTCCTGCTGACCGGTGGAGCGTTCAACATCGTGGAGCACACGGCCGGTGCCTTAATGAACACGACTGACAACCATCTCTACGAGTTTGTGGGGCAGGTCACCGTCACCAGCGGGCAGAACTTCGGCGTGCTCCATGACGACGGCCTTACGCTCATCATTGGCGGCATAACGGTGATAAACGCTCCTGGACCAACCCCGCCGATTTTGACGAACGCGATATACATGGGCCCGACTGGTACGTTCGATTTCCAGTTGGTCTACGGCGAGTGCTGTGGTCCGCCAGCAGCCCTCATCGTTCAACTGCCCCTCGTTTCCCAGGTTCCCGAGCCTGCCACGGTGCTGCTACTCGCCCTTGGCCTGATCGGTTTGGGTTTCGCACGGCGGCGCGCTCGCTGAGCAGGGTGCAACAGAACAGACAAAACCCGCTTCGGCGGGTTTTTGTTTGAAGAGGCGTGCCACCGCAACGATCGGGGAGTTAGCCTTTGTTGCCGGCGGGGGGCATGCGTACTCGTCCGGAGCGAACAACTGATAGTTGCGGAGTGAATTGAAGAGCCCTTGCTAGGGCCCTTCCTCTTTGGCGAGGCGCAATCTGCTACGGCTTCGCGGCCGGCGCGCCTCCGAACGGCAGCGGCTTTAGCGACCGCAGGTAGGCGACGATCGCCGCCATGTCTTGATCATTGATGTTCTTGTACCAGTCAAAAGCCATCGGCGGTTTCAGCGGACTGCCGTCGCGGCTCTTGCCTTCGCGAATCGC
>CAWEAZ010000005.1:0-20791 GCA_963807155.1 uncultured beta proteobacterium | reverse complement strand
CGCTGATGATCGCAATCGTCGCCTTGGGTGCGAGCTTGTGCAGGTGAACCAGGCCAGAGAGGCCATCGGTGTCGGGCAGCCGCAGGTCGAGCAAGATCGTATCGGGCAGCTCCCACTCAGCGATCACGCGCTCCGCTTCCTCGATCGAATTGGCGAGCCGCGTTTCGGCGTCGTTCTTGACCATGCGCACTTCATTCGCTGTCGCGCGTGCAACTAACGGATGGTCGTCGACGATGAGTACGCGTGTCATGGTGTTGAATCCTTGGGGGATTCTGCCAGTGGTGGGTCGAACCTGCGCACTCGCAGCGAAGTTTCTTCTCGTCCGATCGGACGAGAGTGTCTGACTCATTGGACGATTTGCATCACGCATAAGAGCGAGGACTATGCAGTTGAGCGGTGTGATTGCACCGATCAGCGGCAGCGACCGACGAAGTTAGGGTCAGCGTGGCAACAGGAGGATGGAACATGTTCAATCTTCAGATGCGCGGGACGTGGGTTGCACGGTGCCGTTCGATCCCCAGCGCAGTGATGCGCAAGCCGTTCGCGTTTGCCGTTTGGCGGACTTGACCGACCATGGACGCGTTCCGGTGCGTGATTGTTCAGCGCGGCAGCGATCCGGCCGTCGTTGCGGAAGTTACCGCGGTGCTGAACTCAGTTGCGGGCGTGAAGTGCCAGAACGTGGCAGCGCACGAGACTGCTAGCGCCGCCGCCGACATTCTCGTCATCTGCTGGGCTTCAACGGACTTGCACTCGCTGGCGCTGCTGGTCGCGCAGTGTCGGGGGCGCGATCTCAATCGCACTGTGATCATTGTGGGCGAGTTCGACGACGAGCGCGCGCTCAATGCGCTGCTCAAACTCGGCGTCGCGGATTTCGTACGGCTCCCGTTGTCCAAAGTAGAACTGCGCGCACGCGTTGAGCGTGCTCTTGGCTTGCTGGAATCAGGCTTGGAGCATCCGGTCTCGCGCTGGCTTGGATGCGAAGAGCCGCTGCTGTGCAGCGTAAACCCGCGCTTCAACGCGCAACTGGCGCGGCTACCGGTGTTGGCGGGGCAAGCGGGCGATGTGTTGGTGTATGGCGAACGGGGAACCGGCCGAAGAGCGTATGTGCGGCAGATAGTGCGGCTGACCGGTGGCGCCGCGCCTATTGAGTTCGACCCGGAAACGTGCGCCTATGCCGAAGGCGAGCTGCTCCTCGCGACCTTGCTCGAAAGGTCAGCCGACCCTGCGCATGCGGCGGCGCTGGCAGCGTGCGGCACGATGCTTGTCGTGCACGATCTGGAGCTTCTGTCAGAGCGTGCGCAGTCGCTGCTACTGAAGCTGGTTCGATTGCCAAACGCTCAAGCGGGAGCAGGGCGGCTTCGCGTGCTAGCAACCGCGGCCGACTGCACTGCGGACGCCTACGCCCGCGGTTCACACTAGCGCAGCTGATCGATCGATTGTCGACGCTGCGCGTACGTTTACCACCGCTGCGCGAACGGCGCGACGACCTGCTGCCGCTGGTGCGCCTGTTCCTGGCACAGCGCTGCAGCGAGTCAGGTCGCCAAGTCCCGGCCCTGACGCCCGCGGCTGCGCGATATTTGCTGACCCACGAATGGGGAAGCAACGCCCGCGAACTCGCGGCTGTGATCACGCAGGCGTTGCAGTCAACCCCGTCTGACGTTCTCGGCGTGCACGACCTGTTCACCGAGCACAATCAACAGAGCAACCTGATCGAGTCGTCCCTGCAACAGACCAAGACGCAAATGATCGTGAGCTTCGAACGGACGTTTCTTGAGCAGCTGCTGCAAGCGTGTCAGGGGAATATCGCGAAGGCGGCGCGGATCACGCAGAAGAATAGAAGGGCGCTGTTTGAGTTGATACGGAAGCATGAGATTGATGTGGAGCAGTATCGGGCGGCGGTACCAGACTGCGTTAGCCATTGCTGACTATTGAAGGAGCCACGCAGGTCAACGATTTTTCATGGCTGCCATGCTAAGCACAACAGATGCACCCGCGTTAACTAAAGTAGAAATCTCCGATGATGAAACCCAAGCGATTCCAGGACCATCGTTTCCGCCGGGCCACTGATAACCTGCATATATGGCCGTTAATAAAGTCATGGCGAGCACAGCAGCGATTATCAATTCGAGGATGCGCGAAGACGGTTGTTGGCCAAGCTGTAGGCCAGCAACGCCGTTACTACACCCACGCAACCCATGTCGGGACGGCAAAGCCATAAACGGGAACATTTGAGAACCCAGTGCTGGTGGCAAACCCCAACGCCAAGAGCAAGTGAAGGATATTAGCAATAGCAGTGCTGCTGCAAGAGTTCTCATGTGTCGCTATCACTTCGTCTTACATTTTGTTATGAGCACGAACACCCACTCGCGATCAGCGTATCTGTTGACGGTGGGCTTGTCAGCCTGGTTCATCATGTACACCCGCTCGGCAGAATGGTCCCAGGAAACTGGGTAACAGATAGTCCACATAAATATCATTCTGGTTATCCGCTCTTGCGCACGGCTATAGAGCGGCAGTCCCCCAACGCCCAGTGCCGTCAGCTTCTCATCGATAAAGAAAATCTTGTCATCGGAGTTTTGCATGCGGTTCCACTGCTGCATCCAGCCGTTACCTGCGGCAGTTCCATTACCAAATAGGTCGGCTTGGGTTAATACGGTTCCTGTGCTCGAAATTGACGAGCTGACGACCTGTTACTGGATGAACGAAAAGCCGACCCGAATAGCCTGCCATCAGTTGCAAAACACTTTGCTCCATGCTGAGAGTGCGAGCTTCGTTTAAGGCCCAGTTGCCCATGGCGAACGGAAAGAAACTGAATGCAACGACATGGTTATAGGTGTAGTCGGGATCCTCGCCCCAGTCTAGGTGTCCCAAGCCAAGATTGACGTCTATCGGTACGTTGGTCTGAGTTCGATGCGAGAAGGTATCTTCGTACGAATGCAAGAACTCGCCAAAAAATTGAGCTTGCGCGCATCGACTGGGTGCTGCCGCCGCGGCATTCACCAGGCTCCGCAGCTGATTATTCCACGGGTTTTGCACACGCCTAAGTGCATAGGCAGCGTCACTCTCACCAGGTAGCCGCGCAGGATCTGCGCCAGTTTGAGTGAAGTGGTACAACGCAACCGATCGATCTGAGATCCGCGACCGGGGGGCATGGGCGTTGTCTCGGGGTTGTCGTCAATGTATTGGGCGGCCAAGGCAATCGTTAATGCTTCCTCGTGCGAAATGCCAGCTAGACGTGCCAGAAGAATGTCATGTAGTAATGGACGTCGGTCTGATACAGGGCAAGCGGATCGGCCTTGTTAATCGGGTCACCGGACGCGTATATGTAAGGGTCCGGCCCATCGGGATAACCGAGGGGATCAGGCGTCAGGTATCGACCTTGGCCGTGAGTGGTCTCTGTTTGGAGCGGCGTGCCTCTTCTATCGAAGTTTGAGCTTGCACGCGCGTCGTAGTAACGATGAATGTTGTAATGCAGTCCAGTCTCTTGATCTTCGTATTGCCTGGGTAGTCGAAGTCGCAGTTCTGTAGAAGAGTGTGTTAGCTCTCCGGCGCGACCGAAGCTAGCGCGATGGAGTTGATGCCTCCATGCAGGCGCGTCGTTCGCTTGGCCTCGACTGCTCGCACTCGCCCCCACGCATCGTCGTATGTGGCTTTCCAGACAATCCGCCGCTGTTCATCGGTCATCGCCAGCGGCGCGCCCCGGTGATCGGTGTGTATTGCGAGCAGCCGCTCACGATCAATCGCCACCACCGGACTGCCATTGAGATAGAAATACTGGCGTTCGACCGCACCAGCCGCATCGATCTCGGCCACCAGGCGCTGGCGCTGATAGAGAAAATAAGTCGTTGCAGCGTTGCCGTCGCCAGTAAAGACTGTCTTACTCGCTCGCTCGCCGAAAGCGTTGTACGCGTAACGAGCGATCACATGACCGCCGGCAAGTTCCTGTACGGCAATCAAGCGGTCGAGCGCGTCATATCGATACTTAAAGCGTGTGTCAGAGGCCAGGCGGCCGCGCGTATCGCGCGGAGAGGTCGTGGCACTTGGTGTGGTAGAGACAAGCCGATACGGATAAAGCCGTTGCGATCTTCCTTTGGTTGCGATGACGGATCGCGGCGGAGTCGTGGGTCTGCGCAATTGCCGCTGGCTTTAGCGCTCCAAACCCGTCGTAATTCAGTGCCGAGCGGGCAGGCGGTCGGCCGGATTGGTGTTGCCTTCCTTAATCGCCCGAATTCTCGGCCCGGCCTCGTATTGGTAGGTTAGATCGACGATCCCATCAACCGTTAACGCTTTGAGTCGCCCCGCAATGTCGTGAGTGCGAGTAGTTGCGACGCCATTGCCGTGTACAAATCGGGTGACTCCATTCAAAGCATGCGATTCAATTCCAGAGATCAGCGTCTTGTCTTGCCGCAGCCCGCCTTGTTCAAGGCGAATCGATTGCGCTCGACCTGTGCCGCTTCGCGCTGGATTAGCAGGAGCGGCCGTCGGCCAAGCGCTGTGACAGCGGCTCGCCGTTGGCATCGAACACGGTGCCAATTGTGTACGTGTGTTGCGGCTGAGCGAGAAGGGTGATTCGCGTTTCGGTTCGACGTCCTGCGTTGTCGTATCGATAGGCCGTGTTTTGAACATCGTCATTTACTTCAACCAGATATGCGCCGTGATAGCGAAGCTGGACGTGCTGAGATGCAGTGCCTTCCGGCTCACGTACAAGTTTTGTTTTGAGACGACCCGCGGCGTCATGCTCGTACGTTACGGTGGCGCCATCGACGAAACGAACCTGTTCAAACCTGTCGGCAGCGTCGTAGCGCGCGGTGCGGGCTCCATGGTCGGGCAAGTTGACCCGAACCACGCGGCCGAAGTCATCGCGCAATGACTGCGGTGCACCCGCGTTACTTGTGTGCTTTGCCGGACCTGAGCTACTGCCAACTAGCGTCTGGTTTGCATCCGCTTGCCACACGTTGAACCGCAGTTGATCATCAGGTGCCCAATCGATCCGGGCGTGGCGTTGCCCATCGCGGGATTGCCGGTAGAAGTGTGCTACGCCATCGCCGTCAATATGTTCGCTGATGCGTCCTTGCGCGTCGTATGAAAAATCGTCGATACGTCCATCGGGCGTCAGGGTGCGCGTTGTGCGGCCCGACCCATCAAACCAGCGATACCAGCCACGCAGCGGATCATTGCTCCCCGGTGCGTACCAGAAGCGTGGCCTCGAGTTGCTTCGCCTCATCTTTGTTTATTGCGACGCGCCAGCCTTCGGCGTCTTTGGCCTCAATCACGCGACCGTGGCTGTCGTACGCCAGTTCAATCACTTTCTGTGGTCCGTCGGCCCATCGGACGAGCCAACCGCGCACGTTGTATCGATACGATGAGCTACGTCCCCCGCGGCTGATGGATGCGGGGAGCCAATGCCTGTTGGCGAGTGAATCAACGGCCGCGGGGTAAGCAGTGCGAGTTTCGATTGCATCGACAGGCGTGTGCCAAATGATGCGGCCGGCCTCGTCGTAGGCGAAGCGCTCCTGCAGATCGGGGATCGGATGCTGCACCAAGCGCAGCTGCCCCTGTTCATCGTAGTGAAACGTCTTCGTATCAGCGCGCCCCGGCAACGGGCCATCGATAGCCGTCAACCGACTTACTCCCGCTATCTGCGCATAGCGATACGACGTTGTCCGCGTCAGACCGGTCGGAACGAGGTTGCCGGCGCCATCAAGCGGGCTCGCACCGGTTTCAGTCTTTGTCGCCGACTGCAGATGTGCGTTGTATGTGAACGCGACGGTGTGCTCTTGCCCCGCCACCACGCTCGGACGCGCGACCAGCGTCGGTCGCCATAGGGCCGCGTATCGCGCCGCGCTCAATTCGGCGCTTTGCAGGTTCTGCGGCATCGCTTCGTACCGCGCGCGCAGCACTAGCTCTGGCTTCTGCGGTTGCTTCGATGCCTTGTCGCTCATGTAGCTAATGCGTTCGACCCGCGTCGGGCGACCCCAAGGGTCGAACGTCACGCGTTCTTGCTGAAGCGGCTTGCCTTGTTCGTCCAGCCGCAGGGTGGCTTCAAGCTGGCCCGCCTGTGGCCCGTCGATTCGATAGCGGTAGCGCACGTTGGACGGCGGACAAGTGCCACACCCCGGCCCGATCGCTTCGACCGTTTTCCATTGCCCTGCGACCAGTGCGTGGCGATAGACGGTGCGAGCACCGGCCGCGGTGGTGATCGTGGTCGCTGCCTTTGGCCCGTAGGCGAGCGTTAGATCGTCGCCGCCAGCATGCTGCGTGCGTACGGCACGCCCTTGCGCGTCGTATACGTAGGTCGCCAGTCGCTCCGTGCTTATTTTGCCGTCCTGAACCCACTCGACGCTGATACCGGTCAGTGCCCAGGTGTTGTGAGATGCGCCTTGGCGCTCGGGTTCGTAGTGATATCGATGCACCAGGCCATTCGGCTGAATCGCGGTCTGCAGTCGGCCGAACTCATCGTGTCGTGTAGGTGACGCGGCCGACCGGCGTATCAATGGCGGACAGCGCGAGCATTCGATGGCGCGTGCTGCCGGCCGCTAACGGACGCGCGTAGATGAAACGCAGCATGCGGCCTTGAGCGTCGCGCACGTTGTCGAGTGCACCGCCGAGATAGGTGAGTGTCATCGTTGCGCCGCTGGCGGCGCGGATCGATTGCAGCGGATGGCCGTCGCCAGCTGCCGCCGCTGAAGACATACTCGCTGCCGTCGAGCCGTTGCCAGCGGTAGGTGGGTCCGCGCGGCTTCGTTGCTGCACTGGATACTTTGCGGTCAGTTGACTCCCTGGCGCCTTCGTCGACGATCACGCGTCCGTCTTCGGGCCGCGCTCCTACGCAAAGGCTCGGCTGCTTGCTGTGACGATCAAACGTCAGGCGGCGGCCATCGGCGTCGATGATCTGCACTGCGCTGCCTAGATCGACCAGCACGACTTCGAAGCTGCTGCGCCAACCGACTCCGGTTAGGCCCCGGTGCGTACTGTTGCTGTTGTAGTGCCGCGAGAAGTGCAAACCCATTTCGCCGGGCAATGGAGCGAGGTCGATCTCGTGCTGATACTTGTTGCCGGTGATGATGTCGACCGGGTTGCCGGCGCCATTGCAGCCCGGGTTGCCGTTCGGATTTGGCGTGCATTGCCCGGGATTGCCGCCTCCAGGCGGCCGCCGGGAATGCATGACGTATTAGGTGGGCAACCGGTGTTGGGCGGCGGGAAGGGAAACGGGTCCGCCTGCGCTGGCGCGACGACCGCAAACCAGAGCACCAAGGCGATGGCGGCCCAAACCAGCGGCCGCAGCCACCACAGTGCGTCGAGCGCGACCGCCGTCCACGACTGCACTACGATTCAGCGACGACATACGCTCCTCCATTGCAAGAAATCAGGTGGCCGACGCAGAACAGGTCTCCGGTTTGCAGCCTGGCGTGCTGACCCCATCCGGACAACTGGCGCAGCTCGGGTCCCACCACGGACACGTCGGCAGTGGCTCGCCGGCGGGCGGATTGCCCGGGTCCTGCGGATTACCGTTGTTGCCCGGCCCCGGATTCGATCCGTTACCGCCTTCGATCGGCGGGCTCATCATGCGCACCGTTGTGTGCGCCACCAGTGGAATGCGGCCGCGTTGCACCAGCGAGCTGCGAAACGCATCGGTGTCGTTCGGATTCATTTTCGCCAGCGCCCACGTGTAGAAGCGGCCGACCATCGGCATCTGCTTTTCTTGCGGGATGCCGTAGGTGACGCGGATTTTCAGCAGGTTGGCGTCGGCCAGCGTTTGTCCGGAGCTATTGGTGTTGGGATCGCTGTTGCATCCAGGTACGTCGCGCGGGCAGCGGATGAAGCCCAGGTTGTCATTGGGAATCACGCGCGTGTTGCCGGTGTTCAATTGCGCCTGTAAAGCCGGGCTGTTGTAGTCGTCGAAGCTCTCGGTCGTCGGCGAGAGGACTTCTATGCGCACGTTCGCCTGCGCGAGGTCGGCAGCTGCGCGTCCTTGTGCCTGCGTTAACTCTGCGAGCGAAGTTCCGCCGCCGTAGTAGCCGACCATGCCGCGCGTGAACGCAGGCGTCATCGCATTCATTGAGGCGTTCTCGAAGCTGCCGGCGCGCGCGGCGGCGGCGGTGGCGTGATTGACCTGGCTCTTCGCGTGGAACGCGAATGCGGCCTGCAGCACTGCCATGATCATCATCAACAGCGTCGGGATGACGACCACGAACTCGACGATCGTGGCGCCGCGTGCTGTTGTCATAGGCGAACGACTTTCACCTCAACCTCCGATTCCACTCAGCGCCGCATCAAGTACCGCGCCGGGGTAAAGCTGATGTGCCGCTGCTCCGCCCGCCGACAGCTCGAGCACTGCGGCGGCACCGGGTTGAGATGCGACGCGCCATGGCCGCAGCGAGCGCGCGACATGCAGTACGCGGCCGAGAGGATCGAGAAACACGACGTCGATCGCGTAGCGCATGCCGAACGTATGAACGGATGCGCAGCCTGGAAGCAACAGCGCCTCGTTGGCGTGCGAGGGGCGGGCGCAGCAACAACCCGCGCGCGCGTTGCAGAAAGCCGGCTGCAATCCGAACGTGCAGTACACGCGCCATCAATCTTCCTTTCATAGGCCTGACGCCATGAACTTCATCACGATCGGAAATGCGATCACTACAAACGTGCAGGGGAAGATGAACGCGATCAGCGGGAACAGCATCTTCACCGGCGCTTCCATCGCGAGCTTCTCGGCGCGCGTGAAGCGCTCGGTACGGCGCTGCTCGGCCTGCGCGCGCAGGATGGGGCCTAGGTTCATGCCCATGCTTTCGGCCTGGATCAAGCGCGCTGACCAAGCTGCCGACCGCAGGCTCGTTCATGCGCTCGGCAAAGGTGCGCAGTGCATCGGTGCGTGACTTGCCGGCGCGCACGTCGCGCAGGATGCGGGCGATTTCATCGCGCAACGGGCCGACTGGGCCACGCCGCATCGCTTGTTCGAACGCGCCGGTCAGGTTCAGCCCGGCTTCGACGCACAGCGTGATGATGTCGAGATAAAACGGCAGCTGCTTCAGCAGCAACCGTTTGCGCGCGTCGATGCGATCTTTCAGCCAGATGGCCGGATACAGATAGGCGAAAGCTGCCGCGCACCGATGGCGTACCACTTCGGTGGCTGAAGGAAGCTGTCGGCCAGCCAGGCAGCGAGCGCCGCGGCAAGCAATGCGGCAACGATGCGGCCTGCGATGTATTGCTCCGGCGACATCGTGTAGTCGAGGCCGGCCTTGCGTAGCTTGATCATCACTGCCTGCCGGCGCGACGTCGGAATCAACCGGCCCAGGTAGTACGAGATCCACTGAATCGGCCACCACACGAGGCGGAACCCGATCGGCGGCCGGTCGAGGTACGTGCGGTCCTCGTCAGGCACGTCCGCGGCTGCACGTCCGATCACCAGCGATACGAGCATCGTCGAAAGACCGATGCCGGCACCGAACGCGACGCTGACCACTGTCGGATTAAGGGCTCCGCTAAGGCTCTGCATCGCGCCGCCTATACGTCGATGTTGACGATCTTGCGAATCAGCAAGACGCCGAAAAATTCGAGCAGCGCAATGACGATGATCGCTGCGAACCCGATTCGCGTGGTCCACAGCAGGCTCATCGCTTCGGGTTCCATGCTTCGCGAGCACGAACATCAGGCCACAGCGGCAGCGCGCCGACGATCCACGCCTGCAACTTTCCCTGCGCAGTGAGCGCGCGGATCTTGCCTTCCATTGCCAGCTTGCTGCGCACCGTGTGCGACGCGCGTTCGAGCGTCTCGGCCAGACCGCCGCCGGTGTGGCTGGCGATGCGCATTGCGGAGACGACCAGCGTCACCGATTGCGTCGGAACCCTGCGGTTCAGGTTTTCAAGTGCTTCGTCGAGTGCGACGCCGAGCCGTTGCTCGCGCAGCATCAGGTCGAACTCCTGCGAGATCGGCGGCTTGGCTTCGCGCACCAGCTGCGAGATCGCCGAGGTCAGACTGACGCCGGCCTTCAAGCCCGCCGGCGAGTATCAGCAGCGCATCCGGCAGCTGGTCTTCGATTTTCAGCAGCCGGCGAGCGCGCATCCAGCGGAACGCCCACCACGGCACGAACCCGGCAGCGAGCGCAAACCCGACGCCGAGCAGCACTCTTGGTAACAAGCCAAGCGACCGCGCCCACCAGCAGCATCACGCCGACGTTCAGCGCGTACAGCCGGGCAGGGTCCATGAACAGGAACAACTCGCGCAAGTTGAAGCGCGCGCGTTCGGTGAACGATTGCCGGTAATTCGCGAGTCCGGCAGCGCCGATCTCGGCGCCAGACCACACCAGCAGCATCACTGCGAGTGCGAGCACTACCGAGAAAACAATCGGGGCGTCAATCATCGCGTCTTGCTCCGGAATTGTTGGCTAGGCCGCACGGAATATCTCCAGATCGAGCGCAACGCCTTGCGCGCGCAGCTCTTCGTAGAAAGTCGGCACCAGGTCGCAGCCGACAAACGCGCCGCGCACCTTGCCGTCGGCGCCGTAACCGCTGTTATGGAATCGAAAGATCTCCTGCATCTGCAGGCGGCCGTTTTCCATTCCAGTGACTTCGGTGATGTTGGTGATCTTGCGCGAGCCGCACGCAAAGCGCGTCTGCTGCACCAGGATGTCGACGGCCGAGGCGATCTGATCGCGAATCGCGGGCAGCGGCAGGTCCATGCCGGCCATCAGCACCAGCGTTTCCAGGCGCGACAGAGCGTCGCGCGGGGTGTTCGCGTGCAGCGTCGTCAGCGAGCCTTCGTGGCCGGTGTTCATCGCCTGCAGCATGTCGAGCGCTTCGCCGCCGCGACATTCGCCGACGACGATCCGATCGGGCCGCATGCGCAGAGCGTTGCGCACGAGGTCGCGAATGCTGACCTGGCCGCGTCCTTCGACGTTGGACGGACGCGCTTCGAGCGACACTAAGTGCGAATGGTGGAGCTTCAGCTCGGCGGCGTCTTCGATCGTGACGATGCGCTCGCCGTCCGGAATGAAATTCGACAGCACGTTCAGGAATGTCGTCTTGCCTGAGCCGGTGCCGCCGGACACGACGATGTTCTTCCGCTGCTCGACACAGACTTTTAGAAACTCGCCATCGACGCCGACAGCGAGCCGTAGCCGATCAGATGCTCTGCCTCGAGCCGCTTTCTTGCGAACTTGCGAATCGTCAGCGTCGGGCCCTTGAGCGCGAGCGGCGGAATGATCGCGTTGACGCGCGAGCCGTCCTTCAGCCGTCGCGTCGACCAGCGGCGACGACTCATCGATGCGGCGTCCGAGCGGCGCGACGATGCGCTCGATGACGCCCATTACGGCGCGATCGCTCGAAAACGATGTCCCGTGCTGGACCAGGCGACCGAGGCGTTCGACGTACACCTCGTCGAAGCGATTGACCATGATTTCGGAAACACTTTCGTCGGCGAGCAGGTCCTCGAGCGGTCCGAGTCCAACCGCTTCGTTGAGCACTTCGTGCAGCAGCGCCTTGCGATCGATGCCCGGCGGCAAGTCCGACTCGCGCCCCATCAACTCGCGGATCACGGTTTCCGTCTCGGCGCGAATCTCATCGTCGGACATCTGCGTGAAATCGCGGCGACGCAGGTCAATCGTGTCGAGCAGCTTCTCGTGCAGCTTCCGGCGCCACACAATGCGTTCGTGCGGACGCTGGATGCGCGGCGGCCGCGGAGCGAACTTGTGTAGGCGGCATAGCTGACGCCTTCTGAAGCGGCGTGGGAATCGGATTGCGAGTGGCTTCGGTGCGCGGCAGCTTGGATGCGGCGCCATTGCGATTGGCGGGGGCTCTGCTACCCGCAACTTGAAGCCGCCGATTGCGATCTCATCTCCCGCCGTCAGTGGTCCATGCTGGACGATGCGCGCACCGTTGATCCAGGTGCCGGTCATGTGGCCCAAGTCTTCGATCAGGATGCCGCCACGCGTGCGCGTCAGTCGCGCATGCGTTCGGCCAACGCGCCAGCTTTCGAGGCGAACGTCGCACGAGCTGGCGCGACCGATCACCGCTTCGGCCGACTCGATGCGCATCGCGCGCTTGGCGCCGCCGCCATCGGTGACCTGCACGACCATCATCGCAGCACCGCTCCTGCCCGTGCTGCGGCCTCGGAGACCTTCGGGTTGTCTTTGGGGACGCTCGATGTGGGCGATTCACCACCGGGCTCGGGTGGCGCGATGTATTTCTGTACCTTGTCGTTGACGGCGCCGGCCGGTGCGTTAAGCGGTGAGTCTTGGGCGGTCACGATCACCGGCGTGACGAAAATAACCAGTTCGCTTTCACCATCGGCGAAACGCTTCGACTGAAACAGGTGGCCGAGGATAGGAATCCGCCCCAGTCCCGGCACTCGCTCGTAAGTCACTCCCTTGCGGCGATCAAGCAGCCCCGACAGCACCATCGTCTCGCCTGCGCGGACGTTGAATTCGGTCTGCGTGCGGCGGGTGCGAAAGCCAGGCACTCCTTGCAGCGACGAAACGCTTGGATCGGGCTCGCTGACTTCGGCCAGGATTTCCGAGCGAATCGCGCCGGTGCTGTCGGCGCGCGGCTTGACCTCCAGGATGATTCCGAAGTTCTTGAACTGCACGGTGACAAAACCGTTCTGGTTCACGACCGAGTAGGGAATCTCACCGCCCGCCTGAAACTTCGCCGAGCTGCCGCTGCGTGCGGTCAGTTGCGGCGTGGCGAGCACAATCGCGTCGCCTTCGCGTTCCAAGAGGTTCAGACGCGACGAAATAGCAGACACGATGCCGAAGTACCAGCGAAACGGATCGATCGGGCGTGGCAGTGTCTCTATGCCCTGGATTCCGCCCGTGCCAGTCGGCGGGTTAACGACAAACCCGCCGCGAATGATGTCGCCCGCGACACCGGCGTTGAATCCCGGCGCGCTCGTATCCCAACGCACGCCGAGTTCACGCAGTTTGTCCTTCTTGAACTCGACGACCTTGACGTCCATCAGGATCATTCGCTCCCAGCCGACGCGGGTCGTGAAGTTGACGATCTGCGGATACCGTTTTGCGAGCTCGTCGATGCGAAACAACTGCTCGTCGGTGAGGTTCTGGCCTTCGACCAGCACGCGATCACCGACGGCACGCGCTTTAACGTTGCTGCTGCCCGACAAGAAATCCAGAATCTCGCGCGTGGTCCGCGACATGTCGGCGGGGCGCACCTGCACGTTGTAGCGTCGCGCGCTACCATCGCGCGCCCAGACGTGCATCATCGTTGCGCCAGCGTCGTTGGCGATCAGCAGGATGTCGCGCTCGTCGACCACGGATGCGGACAGCAGACGGCCGTTGCCCACCGCAATGCGCGCCACGTTCGGGCTGGGTAGAACTCGCGTCTCACCGACGAACAGTTCCAGCTCAGCGGGCACCTCGTCCACATCAGCAGGCGGTGCTGCCGCGGTCTTGCGCGCGGGGCGTTTGTGCACCGGCGATCGATGCGCCGAGCAACATCCCGACAATGACGACGTTTACAACGGCGGCCGTGTGTGCAAGCACTTGTATCCCCCGCGCTCTGAGCGTTCGTTTGAAACGTTGTTGTCGAGCGTTGTCATGTGCGAGCTATCGCTGGTCTTGTGATCAGTGATTGCTCGCGGCGACCACCGGGCTATCGGTGGCCGCTGCCTTAGCCGGTGCACCGCTCGGCGGTGCGCCGGCGCCTGCAGCCGCGGGCCGCGCATCGGGTGCGCCGGGCAGCGGCGCAATCGCTTGCGAGCGCGCCATGCCGCCGTAGATGATTTGCACGCCGCGGCGGGCGACAAAGGGGGCCGGCGATGCCAAGCCGAGCAATGCCGCCGCGTCATCGCGCGAACCCGATACCGCTCCGCGATCGCCCGGCGCGCGCAGCAGCGCGGTGATCTTGCCGATCTCGCGGGCCGCAATGACTTGCCGCGCCTGCTCGGCGTTCACGTCGAGCGTGATCGTCGTGAATGTGCGGCGGGAGCCTTCGCGTCCGTCCGACCCTTGTTCGACCTTGGTGCCGGTCGCCAGCACGGGCACGCTCTGCATCAGGATGAACGCGAGCTGACGGGTCTCGCGCCGCACCGTGACCATGATGTCGATCCGATCGCCGGGCTCGACCAGGCCGGAGATCGAGCTGATCTCATCGACCGGCACTGTTACCGCGCGCCGGCCGGCGCGACACGCGCCGAAAACGTAGGCACCTTGTCGCCTTCGAGCTGTGACCACAGCAAAGGCTCGCCGCGCTTTGCCGGGTAAGCCAGCGCGCCGCGATCGATGCGATCAAACTGCTCCGGTGTGACCGCATTCGAGTGCGCCCATTCGCTCGGCACATTGCGCACCGCAAGCGACTCAGACGCGAGAGTGGCGCCTTTCGGCATGTCTTTCTTGGCGACGACCAGCTTGACGTTCTCGCCCTTGCCGCGCGATTCGATCTCCTCGACCTGCGCACGCAGGTAGCTATTGGCCATGAAAGCGGCACCGCCACCAACGACCAGTGCGACACCGAGCACGATCCAGGTCTTGTTCATTTTCAAACTCTCATGGCGTCTCCAATAGGTCGTTCAGTGCTCGCTTACACGGGAAGCGCGAGCGCAGTCAGCAAACGCGCCCAGCCGGTCCGAACCGAATCAAGAAACAACTGCAGCACCGACGGATCGCCGAGGCCCGCGCCCGCAAGCACCGCGGCCAACACGGCGAGCGCCACCAGGTACTCGGTCATCGACTGGCCGCGCTGCGAAGCGAGCCGATCGAGCCGCAGCCGCGCGTGACGCATCGCTGAGGAGAGGCAGCGACGCGCACGCGCGTTTTGCTGACGGCGATCGAATCGGCATGACGCGTGAGAGCGTAGTCGCTTACTTCGCCGCGTTACCGGTGTAGTTCTCGAGATTGCGCTTGGTGTTTGCTTCGGTCGACGCGTTGGTCGCGGCGGTCGATGCGGCGGTACGCGCAGCGGTGCCGTCATTACCGGCGATCTCGTTGGCAATCGCCGCGGTTTGATTGCGCACCGTATTGCCAAAGAACTGATAAACGGCGATCGCCGCCACCGCAATCAACGCGACGATGATGATGTACTCGGTCATGCCTTGACCACGTTGCTTGGCGCGCTTCTTGCCACTCGCAGCGGCTGACTTCAAACGATTGACAACTTGCATGGTGTTCCTCCGATCGGTTAGTGCGCGGCCGTACTTGCCGCCGGAACGAATTAGACGAATCAAGCGACGTTGATGACAATCGCTCGCAACCGCGAAGGAGGGCGATCGCACTCACGCGTGCGCGATGGAGTGCAATAGCCATCTCGGCCGGACGATGGACAAATCAATCCGTCGCGGTCAACGGGGGTTGGCGAAGCGCGCATAGCAACGAATCATTCGTCGCATTTGCGGTTGACCCTTTCGAACATCGAAAGTGGCCGCCATGAGTTCGACGCCTGTCAATTCGATCGCACCAGCCACGCATGTCGCTTCGCTTATCAGCACGCGATCCGGCGAGGCGTGAACACGGCCTGGCGTGGCGCGCTGAGCTTGTTGACGATCAGCTGCGCCGCTGGCGTTGCGCTCGCTTTCTCGCACGAGTACGAGTCGCTGTTCGGGCTGGCAGTGGTTGCGATAGCGGCGTTCCTGGGAGCCGCGTCCGTAACGAGCCGTCCCGGATTCGGCTTCGTGCTTGGCTTCGCCTTTGGGCTGTCGTGTTTCGCGACCGGGTTGCCGTGGCTTTTCAATCTGCTCGATCAGCGCGAAGCACCGCTCGCCGCAGTGTTGTTGCCGACGCTGTTGATTGGGGCGCTCAGCGTGCCGATGGCGATCGTCGGCGCGTGCATTGCGGGCTCGGAGCGATCGGGTGCGACGCGGTTATTGCTGGTCGCGCCGGCGACGTGGGTCGCGTTCGACTGGCTGCGCCATCAAGGTGAAGTGGCTTTTCCATGGTTCAGCGTGGGTTACAGCCAAGTGGCAGACAGTCCGCTCGCTGGCTATGCGCCGATTGGCGGCGTGCTCCTGGTGGGCTTTGTCACGGTGCTGGTCGGAGGGCTGATCGCGCTTGCGGTCCTAAGACGCGATCTGCGCAGACGCGCAGTGATCGCCGCTCTCGCATTGCTCGTCGTTGGCGCAGGGCTGCAACATGTTCCTTGGACAGCAGCGTCCGGGACCGCGATACGGGTCGCTGTGCTGCAGGGAAATATCGGGCCGCAGCGAAGTTCGATCCGAGTGCGCTGTCGCGCACGCTGGCGCGATACGAATCGTTAATCCGCTCGTCGCAAGCAAACGTGATGTTGTTGCCGGAATCGGCGCTGCCGCTGCCCACGCACGCGCTGGGCGGTTATCTCAGCGCTCTGCGCAAGCATGCGGAAGGTAGTGGCATCGATGTTGTTCTCGGCGCATTCGAAGTCGACGCCGACACCGGGCAACGGTATAGCAGCGCGATTAGCCTCGGCACCAGTGGAACGCAGATCTATCGCAAGCGCCATCTCGTGCCATTTGGGGATTACGTGCCGTGGGGCGCAGCGTTGTATGGGAGTGTTCAGCGGATTCCGCTCGCCGACACCGCACGCGGAGCGACCGATCAACCGCTGCCCCTGCTCGGCTCCGGTCGCGTGGCGGTTGCGATCTGCTACGACGACGCGTTCGGATCGAGGATGCGTGCCGACTCCGCCGCAGCAGGCTGGATTGCGAACTTGAGTAACGATAGCTGGGCCGGTTCACCTGCAATGCAGCGTCAGCACGCGCGGATGGCACAGACGCGCGCGCTGGAGATCGGACGCCCTCTGCTGCGCGCGGCAGATACGGGCCAGAGCGGACTGATCGATGAGCGCGGCCGATGGGTCGACTCGCTGCCGCTCAACGAAGTCGGAGCGCTCGAAGTGCAGATCGTGCCTCGTTCGGGACGCACACCGTACGCGTGGTGGGGCGATCGGGCCGCGCTGGTGGTGTGCCTGTTCGCGCTGCTCGCTGCCTTTCAGCTTCGGGGTAGGGCGATGGGACATCGATACTTTATTGCGGAGGATTTCAGATGACGATGAGCATGGTGCGCGCTTCGAAATACCTTCGTACCAGACGTGGCCAAGTGCTTCCGCTTGGGTTGGTATTCCTCGTGATCTGCTGCGCTTCACTGCTCTTCATGTTCAGCGCAGGGAAAGTGGTCGACGAGAAACTCACAGTCACCAATGCAGCCGATGCCGCTGCTTACAGCGCCGGCATCGCGCACGCACGTGCACTCAACTATGAGGCGTACACGAATCGCGCGATCATCGCCAACGAGCTCGCGATCGCACAGGCGGTCAGCATGGTGTCGTGGGTGCGTTACTTCGAGGCCGGGGTATACAACGTCGCCACGCTCGATGAGTTGGTCATTCAGCACCTGATCGCCGGCGGAATTCCGATTGCCGCAGTGTTGAGCGGGACCGCGTATTTGAACGCATGGACCGGCGGGTCTGCGCTGCAGGAAATCGTTGAGATCATCGAGTACATCAACTCGCTCGGCATCATCAACATTCACGCGGGCGCCATCCTCGCGCTGCGCGCGTCGCAACTCGCCACGGACCTGGCTTTTTCGAGCGGAGTGCCGCAAGCCGACCTTGCGCGCGAGGTGGCGCAGCGCTCCGACCCGTCACTCGACGTTGAAATCGTGCCGACATCGATCGTCGGCCTGGCAGGGTTCACCCGGACTTACGGACAATTCGGTGGCGCGGCTGACGAGCGTGGCCGGCTCGCCGACTCGGTGATGCGCTCGCGCGATGAGTTCACTGCGAACCGCGGCTTCACACACTTCGGTCCGAACATTCCGTTCGTGCAACGCAACGTCTCACTGCGCAAGCGCGGCGGTACCGACCTCGTGAACTTCGATGAGTGGCAAGCGGCCGACACGCTCGCCGTGCACAGGCAGGTATGGCCGTGCTTCCGCAAGGGCATTCCACGCTGGTGCGATCCCGAGGAGATCTCGATTGCAGGCGCCGCGCGCTCCGAAACCGGATTAAGCGGAGGCAACGGCGGCAGCGGCAGCTATGGCCGCTCGACCGAAGACAATCCCCGCACCACATCGAACGCATTGAGCGCTAACGAAGACCTGCGCAATATGGGCGCAGTGCTCTGGACGGGTCTTTCCGACACGCAGGACGTGAGTGATCTGGACGCGTCACGCGACCAGCGCATCGGGATCAGCTTTTTCGTCTTCAAACCGGAGAACACTTCACGCAGCGCAGGGCGCAATCCGAATGTGAATCCGACCGGACAATTGGCGGTATTCGATGCCGCTGCACCGGGTGACCGGATCGCATCGCTGTCTCGCGCGGAAGTGTTTTTTTCGCGGCCTGAGGCGCGACCCGATGGCCGGCGCGAGCTCGCGAGCCTCTACAGCCCCTACTGGCAATCTCGGCTGGTTGCGCCGACCACGGCCGATCGGCTATACGCGGCTACACGCCAAAATGGGTTGGCGCTTGGACTGTAGAGGCACACCATGCTGGGTCGCTGCGCGATCGCATCGATGCTCTTGCTGACGACTGCCGTGCACGCGGCTACACCGCTGCCGCCGCATGTGAATGCAGACGGCCCGCAGCAGCCCGTGATCTACTTTGAGCAATCCGGCTCGACAGGAGCAGGAGGCGCGGCCAAAGTCACGACGTGCAAGTCGTTGTGTCCGTCGCCGGTTAACCCCAAGACGTGCCGTGTCGAAGGCAATCCCGATCGGGATGGCGAATTCAGTGCGCGCAGCTGGCGCGTTCCGAATGCTGTCACCCGCTATAGCGAAATCTGGGGGCTCGCTCAGGACGAAGGCGATATCTGCACGCTGCGGCTTAAAGCGCTGCGCATCTTGCGCATTACAACGTTCGACGGCAACGCATCGACGATCATCAACGTCAATCTCGATCGCGGCGAAGGAACGCGGCGTGTGATTCCGGGCAAGCCGGGCGCCGTGGCGATCGATCCGGTGAAAGGGGTGGCCGCGCTGCGCGCGACCGGCTATGTCGACGCGGGAAGCGGACGTCAAGCCGGCTACTCGTGCCGTCTGCTGCGCAAGACGGCGGGCGAGCTGGTGCAGGAAGCGTGTCTGCTCGACGACAAAAACGCTCCGCCCACGGTGCTGGGTTTGCCGACGCACATGATGCCGCTGGCGGACTCGATGATGAATTCGACACTGCCCGAAAGACGCAGCTACACGGAAACGCATCGGATTGACTTCGACGCCACCGCGCCGGCGAGCGTGTTCACGCCGCCGGCCAACATCAAATGGAAAAACATCAAATGAATCCACGCTCGCAGCATTCTTCCGTCGTCGCGCCCCGGTCCGTGCGCGGGCAATCGACCACCGAATTTGTGGTGCTGGCTTTGGTGCTGACTCCGTTGTTGTTGGCGGTGCCATTGCTTGGCAAGTATCTGGATCTGACTCAACATGCCTCACAGGCCAGCCGCTACGCCGCGTTTGAAATTTCGGTGCGCGGCCCCGTCACGATGAAGGACGAGGCCACCGTAGCGGCTGAAGCGCGGCGGCGCTTGTTCAGCACATCCGACGCGCCGGTCAAGACTAACGATGTCGCGGGTGATTTTCTCGGTATGCGCAATCCCCTGTGGACCGATTTCCGCGGCGATCATTTCCTGCCGCGCTTTGCCGACGACATCACGCACCAGGCACAGGTCGAGACGCGCGACGTGCCATCTCGCGCATTGGCGGTGTTCGCTGGCGCCAACGGCTTCAAGCTCCCCGAGGACAACCTGTACACGGCGCGCATCAACCTGTTTCCCGAAGGACCACGCGACTTCAGGTTCTGGAGCGATAACAATCCAGGCGTCGATCTGCGCATGACTCGCCAGACTGGCATCTTGATCGATGCTTGGAACGCTGCCTCCGCCGATGTCGTGCGCGACAAGATCGAAAACGCCGGACCCAGTTCGCCGCCGATCCTGATGCCTAGCTTCGATCCCAACATCATGCGCAACCTGATCGACAATGCCGCCGCACTCGGTCCGTATCCGATCTTGCCGCTGAAACTCGAAGGCCAAACACTGGGGCTGCTTCCGCAGCTGCTCGGCGAGCCGCGTCCGCGCTTCGGCGATCACGATCCCAACATCGTGCCGTGCGACCGGCTGGACCCGCCATGCTGAAATTCTTTGTGAGGACAATGGCTGTTGGTGCCGCGTTGTACCTGTCCGCGGCGCTTGCGCAACCATTGCTGCCCCGAGAACTTCAACTTGCATTGCCCGAGGGCAGCTCGGTTGAACGGCTAGGAGACTCCATGGTGGTCAATGGGCGGTCGATGGTGATCGATCACGTCACGACGTCCCGCCCACCTTTGGAAGTGCTGCGTCACTATCGCAAGGCGCTCAATGAGCACTCGAGCGGCAAGATTGTCGAAAACAAGCTGGGGGTGATCAAATCCTGGCGCGCAAAATAGGCGAGCACTTCGTAACCGTGCGTGTGCGGGCGGCGCCAGGCGGCGCTTCCGACGTCTGGGTAATGACCACGCCGATGGATGCCGGCGGCGGCGAGCAGTGCGCTCCCTTCGCATCTCGCGTTGCCCGCGGGATCGCGGGTTTTGTCAAACGTAGAAACGGTAGACGGCGGTCGCCGCGCTTACACCGTTACCGCAACCGCCGAGGCCGCGGTGTCCGCTACCGAAGATTTCTTGAAGCGAAGCATGGGTGAGCGGGGTTTCACGCTTGTCACCTCTGATGTGTCGGGCAACAATCCATCGCGACGGATGCTTTTGTTCCAGCGCGGAAGCGACGATGTGATGGTGACGATTGCCGATGGCCCAGCAGGACGAACGATGGTTATGAATGCGAGCGGGCCGAAGTAAAAAAAAGCCGCGTCAGTGTACGCACTGAAGCTCAGTACGATCTCCGCTCC
>CAWEAZ010000004.1:0-25678 GCA_963807155.1 uncultured beta proteobacterium | reverse complement strand
CCCCGAGGAGGATCACAATCCGGCCACGGCAGGGCGGTTGTCCGAGCTTCTGACCGCGCGATCCGATATTCCGTATGAAAAACGGATCGAGGTTGCGCGTTTCGTCGAGGACCTCACCGCTTCGTATCAGGCCGGTTGGTACTCAGTGATTTCATTGCACGGCGGCGGCTCCCCGGAAGCGATGAAGATGGAAATCTGGCGCAACTATCCGCTCGGGAACAAAGTCGATCTGGTCGAGCGCCTGCTTGAGCGCGGCATTCTCAGTGAAGACACAAAGGGTGACGAGGTACGCAAGATCACGCGTAATCGGCAGCCGGGTCGATGCTGTGTCGAAGGCTGCCAGGTACCTTCTGCACCCGTCGTTGTCTCTCTTCGCAGGCCATTGAACGGCCGGTGTTGCCGCTGAGAAAGACCGGCACCGCGAACTGAAGCGCGATGCGCCTGCAGTCCGAGCAATCGTTGCTGCTGATCGTCGATGTACAGGCGCAGCTCGCACCGCACATCGATGGCGGCGATCAGGTCGTTGCCAAATGTGCTGCGTTGATGCGGACTGCGCGACTGCTCGAGAATTTCCGGTGCGCGTGACCGAGCATTGCGCCGACCGCATCGGGCATTCTGTTGCCAACATTTCCGCTTTGATCAATCCTGACGAAGTGCTGCGCAAGACCCACTTCAGTTGCACTGATGAGCCTCGCGCGTTGGATCATTTCGAGATGCTTGGCCGCAGACAAGTGGTGATCGCGGGGATGGAGGCCCATGTCTGTGCGCTGCAGGCGGCGCTTGGGCTGACTGAGCACGGCTATCAGTGTTTCTTCGTGCACGACGCGACCGGCTCGCGGCGGGCGTCCGACCACGCTGCCGCGGTCGAGCGGCTGCGAATGAGTCACGTGCAAATCGTTACGACCGAGATGGTGATGTTTGAGTGGCTGAAGCGCGCCGATGGGCCGAACTTTCGCGAGCTGCTGTCAATCGTCAAGAGTATTTAGCCGCATCGGTCGCAACTGATTGATGGTCACGACGGCTACCCAAGCCATGTCCACGAGCTCTGCGGATCTTTTCGGCGGCTCGCCGCAATGGCCGTCGGGGTCTGTCTATGCGCCGGATCTGATTGACGCGGATGAGGAGAGCCGATTGTTGCTCGCGATCCGAGATACGCCGATGCATGACGCGCAGTATTACCAATACACCGCAAAGCGACGTGTTGCGAGTTTCGGGTCGAGCTACGACTTCGCCGCCCGTACCTTGCGCGCTGCTGATCCAATGCCAGCATTCCTTCTGCCGCTGCGACGGCGCGTGGCTGAGCGCTTTACGGTCCAAGAGGCGGCATTCGAACAGGCTCTGATCACTGAATACCGCCCGGGCACTCCGCTTGGCTGGCACCGCGATGCCTTGAACTACGACGTCGTGGCCGGCGTTTCGCTCGGTGGGCGATGTCGGTTTCGTTTTCGGCCGTACCCGCCGCGCGGTGGACGTGACCCGAGCGCATTCACGCTGAGCTCGCGCCACGCTCGGTCTATGTGCTGCGGGACGATGTGCGCTGGAAATGGCAGCACAGCGTCGCGCCGACGCGCGAGCAACGCTGGTCGATCACGTTTCGAACGTTAAAAGCGTCCGAATCTGAAATCCAGCGGGTATTCTCAAACAGCAAACTGACTGACTACATCTGCACATTCCAAGGGAAATATTTTCGCAATGGCGTTCGCGATTATTGTCGAGATGCTGAACATGCGATTGTTGTCCGCCCCTTTAAGATTGCAGTTGCGCTTGCCGCGCTAAGTACTTCGGCCGCGGCCATCGATCTGCAAGGCCATCGCGGCGGCGGGGTTGGCACCGGAGAACACGCTCGCTGGTTTCAAGGTTGCCATGGCGATCGGTGTATCGACCCTGGAGACCGATCTGGCGCTGACGCGCGATGGTGTACTGGTCCTTTCGCACGAGCCGCGTTTGACGGCGGCGCTTACGCGCGGCCGCGATGGACGATGGCTGAATGAGGACGGCGCCGCGTTTTTTACGCTGAAGGCGGACGAGCTGACCTAGACATCGGACGCCTGAATCCCGCAAGCAAGTACGGCGCGCAGTGGCCCAACCAGAGGCGGTGGACGGCGAGCGCTTTCCGACATTGCAGCAACTCTTCGACACCGCACGCGACGCGCGCTCACCTGGCGGCCGCCCCGTGCGCTTCAATGTCGAAACCAAAATCACTCCGACCAGCGGGATCGCCACGGCCGACCCCAACCGGTATGCCAGCGCCGTCGTCGACGCCGTGCGTGCGGCACAGATGAGCGAGCGTGTCACGGTGCAATCGTTCGACTGGCGAACGCTGCGTGAAGTCAGAAAACTCGCACCCGAGCTGGCGACCGCCTGCCTGACAATCGAATCGTCCGGTATGAACACCGTTGCACCGGACGCGTCCGGTGCGTCACCCTGGCACGCAGGCCTCAGGTTGTCCGATCACAATGGCTCACTGGCGCAGTTGGCGAAGGCGGCCGGGTGCACTGTGTGGTCGCCGTTCTGGCGCAATGTCACCGCAGAGAATGTTGCCGATGCCCACGCGCTGAAAATGAAAGTCATCCCGTGGACCGTCAACGATCCGTCTGAGATCGACCGGCTGGTGACGCTCGGCGTCGATGGGATCATTAGCGACTACCCGGACCGCGCCAAACGTGTACTCGAGGCACGGAAGGTTCCCATCGACTGAGTTGTATCGACGGTTTCCTTGTTCCCGGACCATAAATTCATGACTGCCTCTGTATACTGCGGAATTACCGGTGACGCTGTCGTGTCGTATGCACTTGAAGTATACGCAGCGTGGATAACGAGATGTCGTTAGCGAAATACGGATGATCAAGTACGTGTTCGTTACCGGTGGCGTGGTCTCCTCCTTGGAAAAGGGATCGCCGCCGCCTCCCTTGCCGCGATCCTCGAATCGCGCGGCCTCAAAGTCACCCTGATCAAGCTGGACCCGTACATCAATGTCGATCCGGGCACGATGTCGCCGTTCCAGCACGGCGAAGTATTCGTCACCGATGACGGCGCCGAGACCGATCTCGACCTCGGCCACTACGAGCGCTTCACCATCGGCCAAGATGACGCAAGGTCAACAACTTCACCACCGGCCAGATCTACGACTCGCGTCATCCAGAAGGAGCGGCGCGGCGAGTACCTGGGCAAGACGGTCAGGTGATCCCGCACGTGACCAACGAGATCAAGGACTGCATCGACGCGGCGGCGCGGACGGCGATGCCGACGTCGCGATCGTCGAGATCGGCGGCACGGTGGGCGACATCGAGTCCCTGCCGTTTCTCGAAGCAATCCGCCAGATGCGGCTTCGAGCTCGGGCCGTCGAATCGCGCGTGCTACGTCCATCTGACGCTGGTGCCCTTTATCCCGTCCGCCGGCGAGCTGAAGACCAAGCCGACGCAGCACAGCGTGCAGAACATGCGCGGAGATCGGTATTCAGCCCGATGTTCTGCTTGCCGCGCCGATCGGCCGATTCCGGAGGAGGAACGCGCCAAGATTGCATTGTTTTCGAACGTGCCGATGGATGCGGTGATCTCGGCCGTGGGACGTCGAGCTCGATCTACAAGATTCCCGCCGATGCTGCATCGGCAGGGCCTCGACGAGATCGTCTGCTTCAAACTCGGCATCATTGCGCAGCCCGCCGATCTGTCGAGTTGGGAGCAACCTGGTGCATGCTCTCGAGCACCCGGAGCGCGAAATCACGCATCGGCATGGTCGGCAAATACGTGGAATTGTCCGACTCGTACAAGTCGCTGATCGAAGCGCTGATGCATGCGGGCATCAAGACCCGCACCAAAGTCAAGATCGAATATCTGGACTCCGAACAGATCGAGACCGGTGGCACCGCGTCGCTGGACGCGGTCGACGCGATATTGGTGCCCGGCGGTTTTGGCAAGCGCGGTACGGAAGGCAAGATCGCCGGCGATTCGCTACGCGCGTGAGAACAGTGTGCCTTACCTCGGTATTTGCCTTGGCATGCAGCTGGCAACGATCGAATTCGCACGCAACGTGTGCGGGCTCGACGGCGCAAACTCGACCGAGTTCGACCCTGATACGCCACACCCGGTCGTTGCACTGATCAATGAATGGACCGATCGCACCGGACGGATCGAACGGCGCGATGCGCAATCCGATCTTGGCGGCACGATGCGGCTGGGCTCACAGAAATGTCCCATCGAGCGCGGCACGCTGGCGGCGCGGATTTACGGCAACGAGGTCAACGAGCGCCATCGGCACCGCTACGAGGTCAACAACGCATACGTGCCTCTGCTCGAGGAAAATGGCTATACGGTTTCTGCCCGCACGCCGACCGAAAAGTTGACCGAGATCATGGAGTTGCCTGCGCATCCGTTTTTCATCGGCGTGCAGTTTCACCCGGAGTTCACGTCCACTCCGCGCCACGGACATCCATTGTTCAAGGCGTTCGTCGAAGCCGCGATCGCGCGCTCGGAAGCGGGTACCGAATCTACGAACACGCCGATTGCACACAAGGCTGCCGCGTGAAACTGGCCGGCTTTGAAGTGGGGCTGGATCGACCGCTGTTTCTGATTGCCGGCCCATGTGTGATCGAATCCGAGCAGATGGCCGTCGATACCGCCGGCCGCCTGAAAGAAATCACTGGCACGCTTGGCATTCCGTTCATTTATAAATCCTAGCTTCGACAAGGCGAATCGCAGTTCGGGCAAGTGCTTTCGCGGTCTAGGCATCGACAAGGGTTGCGCATCCTGGCCGCGGTGAAGAAGCAGCTCGGAGTGCCGGTGCTGACCGACGTGCACGATGAGGATGAGATCACGCCGGCGGCTGGCGTGGTGGATGTTTTGCAGACCCCCGCCTTCCTGTGCCGGCAGACCGATTTCATTCGCGCCTGCGCGATCAGTGGCAAGCCCGTCAACATCAAGAAGGGCCAGTTCCTGGCGCCGGGCGACATGAAGAATGTGATCGACAAGGCCCGCGATGCAGCGCGCGAGCGGGGCCGCCGAAGACAGCTTCATGACATGCGAACGCGGCGCCTCGTTCGGCTACAACAATCTGGTCTCGGACATGCGCTCGCTGGCGATCATGCGTGAGCACAAGCTGTCCGGTGGTGTTCGATGCGACGCATTCGGTGCAGCTGCCGGGCGGGCAGGGCACCAGCAGCGGCGGTCAGCGCGAGTTCGTGCCGGTACTCGCACGTGCCGCGGTTGCGGTGGGGGTGGCGGGCGTATTCATGGAAACGCATCCGGACCCGAAGAACGCGAAATCAGACGGACCGAACGCCTGTACCACTTCATCGGATGGAAGACTTGCTCGAGACGCTCCGGTTGCCCCTCGACCGGACTCACCAAGCAAGCGCGGGTTTATCGAGTCGCGATTTTGCTTAGCCGGCGCCTTAGGAGAAGTTGAAAACTTTCATGAGGTGCGATTGTCGACATCATCGGCCGTGAGATCCTGGATTCGCGTGGCAATCCCACCGTTGAATGCGACGTGCTGCTCGAAAGCGGCGTGATGGGGCCGCGCTGCGGTGCCATCGGGTGCATCGACCGGCGCGCGCGAGGCCATTGAGCTGCGCGACTTGGACGCCAGCCGCTACGGCGGGAAAGGGAGTGCTGAAAGCAGTTGAGAACATCAACACCGAGATTTCTGAAGCCATCATGGGCCTCGAGGCGAACGAGCAGGCGTTTCTCGACGGGCGCGTTGATTGAGCTCGACGGTACCGAAAACAAGTCGCGACTCGGAGCCAACGCGATGCTCGCGGTGTCGCTTGCAGTCGCGAAGGCTGCTGCCGATGAATGCGGTTTGCCGCTGTATCGTTACCTGGGCGGCAGCGGGCGCGATGCAGATGCCGGTGCCGATGATGAACGTGGTCAACGGTGGCGCGCACGCAAATAACAATCTCGATCTGCAGGAAATCATGATCGTGCCGGTCGGCGCGCCGACATTCTCGGAAGCGGTGCGCTACGGCGCCGAAATTTTCCACGCGCTCAAGAAATTGATCGATAAGGCCGGCATGAGCACGGCGGTTGGAGACGAGGGCGGTTTTGCGCCGAATGTCACGAGTCATGAGGCCGCGATCCAGATGATCCTGCAGGCGATCGACAACGCCGGCTACACAGCCGGCAGCGACATTGCCATCGCACTCGACTGTGCCGCGAGCGAGTTCTTCAAGGACGGCAAGTATCGGATCGAGAGCGAAGGACTGACGCTGTCAGCCGTCGAATGGACCACGCATGCTGGCGACATGGTGCGACAAGTATCCGATTGTGTCCGTCGAGGACGGCATGGCCGAGAACGATTGGGCAGGGTGGGAACATCTGACGCGAGAGCTTGGCGAAAAGGTGCAGCTGGTTGGAGACGATGTGTTCGTGACCAATACGGCGCTGTTGCGCGAGGGCATTCGACGCGGGGTTGCCAACTCGATCCTGATCAAGATCAACCAGATCGGCACGTTGACCGAAACGTTTGCCGCGATCGAGATGGCGAAGCGGGCGGGATATACGTCGGTGATCAGCCACCGCTCCGGTGAGACCGAAGACACGACAATCGCCGATATTGCCGTAGGCAGCAATGCACTGCAGATCAAGACGGGCTCGTTGAGCCGCTCTGATCGAATCGCCAAATACAACCAGCTGTTGCGCATTGAGGAAGACCTGGGTGACATTGCGAGTTACCCGGGGCGCGACGCCTTCTACAACCTGCGCTGAACGGATCGACGATCGTGCGACTGCTGGCCCTGGTCCTCACCGTGCTGCTGGTGGTGATCCAGTGGCCGCTTTGGTTCGGCAAGGGCGGCTGGATGCGCGTGTGGGACCTTGATCGCCAACTGGTCGCGCAGCGCGCCGTCAACGGTGTTTACAACGCGCGTAATGCGGAGTTGGCGGCAGAAGTCGCGAGTCTTCGAGAGGGCCGCGAGGCGATCGAAGAGCGTGCACGACATCAGCTGAACATGGTCCGCGACGGCGAGGTGTTCTTTCAGTTCGTCGTCCCGAAATCGGAAAGCACTCCCCCGAGTCGTTGACCATGCGTGACCTGTTTCGCCACTCGTGCGACGCTGCGCTCCCACCCGTTCATTTGCTGTTCGCCAGATCGCGCATTGGATAACGCATTGGATCAACATGAACCTGCATAGATTGCTCAAGGAGCGCGAGGCCCGTGGCGCTCCACTACGCGTCGGATTGATAGGTGCCGGCAAATTCGGCTCGATGTATCTCTCGCAGGTTCGCCACACGCCGGGTGTCCGCATGACGGCGATTGCCGATCTCGATCCGCAACGGGCACGAGCATCGCTGCAAAGGGTTGGTTGGACGGATGCCGCAATCAATGCGACGCGTTTCTTTTCCGATGCCCGCGCGCTGATCGAGCATCCCGACATTGACATCGTCATCGACTCGACCGGCTCTCCGAGCGCCGGGATCGCGCATGTCCTTGCCTGCTGCGAACACCGCAAGCACATCGTGATGGTCAACGTCGAAGCCGACGCGCTGGCGGGGCCGCTGCTGGCGCAGCGTGCCGCGAGGCGGGCATCGTTTACTCGCTCGCCTACGGTGACCAGCCGGCGTTGATCTGCGAGCTGGTTGACTGGGCGCGCGCATGCGGTTTCGAAGTCATTGCCGCGGGCAAGGGCACCAAGTACTTGCCTTCGTATCACGCTTCAACGCCAGAGACCGTCTGGGGTCACTATGGCTTGACGCCGACGATGCGGGGCTGGGCGGGCTCAACGCGCAGATGTTCAATTCGTTCCTGGACGGCACCAAGAGCGCGATCGAAATGTGCGCGGTTTCCAACGCAACCGGACTGATTGCGCCCGACGGTTTGTTGTTTCCGCCTTGCGGCGTCGACGAATTGCCGCAGGTGATGCGCCCGCACACGGATGGTGGAGTACTAAGACATCGTGGGCAGGTCGAAGTCATTTCGAGCCTGCGCCGCGACGGAGCCTCAGTGGACGCGACCTGAGATGGGGTGTTTACGTAGTGTTTGCTGGCGGCAGTGACTACGTCGAACGCTGTTTCAGAAGAATACGGATTGGTGACCGATGCGAGCGGGAGGTATTCCGCACTGTACAAACCCTTTCACTTGATCGGCCTCGAACTCGGAATTAGCGTCGCGAGTATCGGTTTGCGCAATGAGCCGACCGGTGCGCCAATCGGTTTCAACGCGGACGTTGTGGCGACTGCCAAGCGTGATCTGGATGCCGGTGAGGTCCTCGACGGCGAGGGTGGCTACACCGTGTACGGAAAGGTGATGCCGGCAGAGCAATCGATGCAGATCGGCGGGCTGCCACTCGGGCTTGCCCACAAGGTCAAGCTGATCAATTCTATTGCGGCGGGACAACAGGTCACGTGGGACGATGTCGAGATCGACGAGGACGAGCCTGCCGTCGCGTTCCGTCGGACCATGGAGCGAACAATTGCGCTGCCCGAACTGGAGGCACTCGCCACCAGCACGTAGCGTCACTCCCCGTACTCGTCAGACCGTTGTCCACAAACGGACGCCCGTTGATGCTAGCGGTCCCCGGATCGGGGCTGCCAGCCGGTTAGCAGGACTTCGAGCGCGGCCGAGTCGCGTTGGCCGACCAGTGCCTGCAGCTCGATCTGACCCGCGACCCGCTGCGCGGATACTTTTCCGCGGTCACCAGCTTCGCGCGCTTGATCCGCCACCAATGCCTGCGCCCGCACGAAGTCGTTGAAGGACGCGGCGGCGCTCGGCAGCAACTGCGAGCTTTCGCCGAACAGGTCGCCCGCAATCGATGCCAGTTTCGACCAGTGGTCGAGCGTGTACCGATAGGCCAGTGCACCGTGCGATGAATTCTCGGCCAGCATGCCGGGAATTCGCGTTGCAACGTTGGAAGGAATGCGCTTCTCGGTTGTCACCCCGAGCAATGTGGCGGCAAGCGCCGGATCGCGCACCGACGCCAGCGCGCGTGCATAGATCCACCGATCGTCCTCGCTGTCGGTCGCTGCCAGGAGCGCTAGCAATCGATCGAGCCGAGCGCGGTCGGCGCCAGCACCGGCCGCGATAATAATCGCCGAACGTGTGGCAGCGGGCAGGGAAGTGTTGTTGGCAGCGGCTGCATCGAACCGGCGAGTGGCGAGATCGATCACGTCGGAGTCGCCAAAGTAGGCCAGGCGTGCGATCAAGTTGTTGCGCAGGCTCGAGATGTCGGAGCTATCCGTCCTGCGAGTCTCCCAGCCCACGCGCGCAAGCTCGGGCGCGAGCAGGGAACGCGCGGCCGCGCGTACACGCTCATACGCCGGTGTGCCAGCGGTGGCAGTGGCGAGAAACTTCAAGTGGTCGATTGCGAGAGAAGAGCGCGCTTCGACCTGCGCCCGTTACTGACGGAATCGCTGCGACCAGGCCGAAGTACTGAGACATCGTCGCGTGTCCGGCCTGCGCCAGCGCGAACGTGTCGCTGAGCAAGACAGCTTGCTGATCGCGGCGTCAGGCGCGCAAACAATTCGGTCAGGCGGCTCAGCGTGGCCGAGTCGTACGACACGCGATAAAAACCCAGTCCGTCGCCATTTGCGAGCACAGGAACATCCGAGCATCCGGTGAATCTGGCGTCGCCGTTTGTCTGCTCGAGCAATAGCGAACGCTGCTCCGCGCCGCGCGTCAACGTTATTGGAATCTTCCAGAGCTGCGGGGGCAGCGGCTGCAGCCCGAGCGAAAAACGCGCCTGCCTCAGCTGAACGATTGTCTGCCCTTCGCCGCACAGCGCAGTCAGGTGGACCACTGGAAAGCCCTGCTGCTCGGTCCAGCTCGCCGCGACATCGGAAACGTTCTTGCCGGATGCGACTTGCATGTGATGCCACAAGTCGCCCGCCGTCGCGTTCGAAAATTGGCGATCTTTCATGTATTGCCTCGAGTCCCTGACGAAACACTTTTTCGCCAATCCACTGCTCGAGCATTGCGAGCACCGCGCCACCCTTGTCATAGGTAATCGGGTCGAAGACGTCGAACACGTTCTGCTCGGTGACCGCGCGGCGCGGATCGCGCGTGTCGCCGAGCCCGAGTCGCCCGTCATTGTTCGATTGAGCCAGGGTCGACGGCGCAGCCGTTCGTGCCATTCGGGGTTGAAGCGATCGCTCGCCTTGGTTTCCATCCAGTTCGCAAACGCCTCGTTGAGCCAGATCTCCTCCCATGAAGCGGCGGTCACCAGGTTGCCGAACCATTGGTGCGCAACCTCGTGCGCGACCATGTTGAACACCTCGCGCTGCGCGTTGAATCCGCTGCGCGCAGGGTTGAACAGAAGCGCGTCTTCGCGAATATGAGATCAGGCCCCAGTCTTCCATCGCGCCGTCGCGAATTCCCGGCACCGCCAGTTGGTCGAGCTTGGGCAACGAATACGGAACACCGAAATACTCGGTAAAGAACGGCATCGACCTTCTTCGTGACTTCCATCGCGTAGGCTGCCTGTGCTGCTTCCCTGGCGCGGTGAATATGCGCAATGGCACTCCAGCGGCCTCGCCGGTCAGCGTGCCAAACCGGCCGACGGCGACGGCGACCAGGTAGGTCGGCATTGATGGCGTTGGCGCGAAGCGATGTTCGGTGCGGCCGTCTTTGCGATTCGAGCCCTTCCTCGAGTCAACACGCGGCATGTTCGAGTGCACGGCGTACTTGGAAGGGGCAGTGACCGAGATCTCGAACACTGAACGAAATGCGGGCTCGTCGAAACACGGAAAAACCATGCGCGCAAATACAGCCTCGAGCTGCGTTGCAAGCATCAGCTCAGGCTGACCGCGCGCGGTGTACGGCACGCGAAACAGTCCGGAACCGGTGCTTTGAACCTTGCCGCTGTACTCGATGCGCAGCACGTATTCGCCGGCCTCGATGGCAGATCCATCGGTTGGCGTCAGCCGCCACGATTGCAGAAGCTTGCCCGGCTGCACGCTGAGCGGCCGCACACTGCCATTGACCGCGGTCAGCACTGCACGGGTCGCGCTCAGCTCGTGTGCGTGAATTTCGAAGGAAGGTGCGGCGCTTGCGATCCGAAGTGCAATCGAGGCAGTGCCAGAGAAAGTGTCTTTGGACGGATCGAGATCGAAATCAAGGCGGTAAAGGCTGGGGACGACGTCCTTCGAAAGGTTGCCAGGCGCAGTTCGAAAATCGAAACGAGCTTGCGCGAAAGCCGCGCTAGTCAGTAGCAGCAATGACAGCAGCACCGAGGATGCAGCCAGACGGACTAGACCGCGAATCGGTTGCATCATCCTGTCAGCGGGCGTTCGACGTCGCGCACGAACAGGTGCGCGGTATCCACCGGATCAAACGAATATTTGCGTCCGCAAAACTCGCACGTCACTGTGACGGATCCTTGCTCAGCAATGATCGAATCGACCTCATCGCGTCCGAGCGAGATCAGCATTTTTGCAATCCGTTCGCGTGAACAAGTGCACGCGAAACGCGGTGTCAGGTGCGCGTGCTGCACCAGTGATTCCTGCCAGAACAGCCGCTCAAGCAAATGGCCGGGGGCGAGGCCGAGCAGCTCGTCGGAACTGACGGTGCTCGCCAACGCGATCAAACGGCTCCAGACATCTTCGTCGGTTGTCTCGGCCATCAGCCCGCCGGAGTCGGGCAGGCGCTGCAGCAAGAGGCCCGATGCGCTCTGGCTGCCGGATGCCAACCACAGGCGCGTTTCGAGCTGCTCGCTCTGGCGCATGTAGGTCTGCAGCACCTCTGCCACGCTGTCGCCTTCAAGGGGCACGATCCCTTGATAGGGCCGTTGTCCCGGCATCGGGTCGTTGGGATCCAGAGTGATCGCGAACCTGCCACCTCCGCCGCGATTCAGCAGATCTTGCAGCTGGATATCGTCGGCGATGGGCTCGTCGCGCACCTTTGCGGTGGCGCGCAGCGAAAGGTCCGACTGACATTCGACGACCAGCAACTGAAGCGGGCCGTCTCCATAAACCTGCATGATCAGCGCGCCATTGAACTTGATGCTGGTCGCGAGCAGCGCGGCGGCAGCCACCATTTCGCCGAGCACCTTGCGTACCGGCGATGGGTAGCGATGGTGTGCCGTCATTTCGCGCCAGGCAGTACGCAGCTGCACCACCTCTCCGCGCACGCGTACGCCCTGAAACCCAAACTTGAGCAACTGATCTGACATCGGGGCTGGCGTGATCTAGCTGATCCGGCTCAGGTCACTTCGATAAGCAATGGCGCGCTGTACGTAGCTCTCGGTGTTGGTCTTCATCCGCTCGATGTCTGCCGGTTCGAGTGCGCGCACGACCTTGGCGGGCGAACCGATTACCAGTGAACCGTCCGGAATCTGCTTGCCTTCTGTAACCAGCGCACCGGCGCCGATCAGGCAGTTGCGTCCGATTACGGCGCCGTTCAGGATCACCGCCTGGATCCCGATCAGGCAACCATCGCCGATCGTGCAGCCGTGCAGCATCGCCTGATGCCCAATCGTCACTTGGCGGCCGATTGTCAAGGGAACGCCGGGATCGGTATGCAACACCGAACACTCCTGCACGTTGCTGTCGTCACCAATCACGATCGGTTCGTTGTCGCCGCGCAGCGTTGCATACGGCCAGATGCTGACGCGAGCGCCCAGAATGACTGTCCCAATTACCGTTGCGGTGTCGAAAACGTACGCGCTCGGATCGATTTTGGGGACGCGTTGACCCAGTTGGTAGATTGCCATCGGGCAAGTCTAAACGCGGCCGCCACCTGCCGTTCGTCGGCTCGAGGTCGAAGATCGAGCTTGACCCGCAGGCCCGGCATTCAGCTAAGGATTAGCTCAAGGGCGCGACGCTCTGAAGTGGTATCGAACAGCGGTCGGTCGCCTAGTACAGTGCATCAACACTAGGAGACGGAATGAATTGGGCAACGTTATTGAATGCGCCGGTCGGTGAACTGCTGTGGCGGAAGAAGCAGGACCTACGCCTGCGCGAGGCCAGCAAACCGCCGATCGGGGCCACTATTTGCTGTGCTGGCCTACGTATGACCGTTCAGGCCGGGCTGAGCGAAGATTTGTGGTGCTGGCTGGTCGCTCGGGGCTGGCGCGAGCTGGCTTCAGGAAACCGGCTACAGTTGAAGCCGCTTGCGACGACACTGGTGACTCGGCTTTTCGACGCCCAGCCGGACGAGCGTGAACGAGTGTTGGCGAACGCGATCCGGCAGGTGACGCGCCGCCCAGCCAGCAAAACGCCCGAGCGCGCCTCGGCGCCCTAGAAGCGAAGGTTCGTTTAGCAGATTCTGGGGATTCGGCGCGCGACGGGCGTCGTTACATTCTGGGAATCTGGAGGTTGTATTTTGGGGTTTGATTTCGTCGCTCAAGTCCGCGATCAGGTCCGCACGCTGTTGAAGATCCGATGCGAGCGAGAGATTCCGTCGGCGGGTGAAAAGCCACCTTACGGGGCGAAACTGTTTCGGGGCGACATTCGGATGACGGTGCGCTCTGGCATGACGGATGCGCTGTGGCGCTGGTTGCTCGAGCAGGGGTGGCGCGAAGTCGTGGTGCGACCTGACCGGCGCCAGTACAAGGACATCCCAACTACCTACGTGACTCACCTGATCGATGCGCCTGGCAATGAGCAGCGTGAGCGAGTCATGGCGATCGCGGTTGCTCATGCACAGTATCGCCCGACGATGACGCGCGATGGCCGCATCATGCAGGTCCGTCCGCACCGCGAGAAAGCCGATCGCGACGCTTGATCCGCTGGGCTCGGCCCCGCTCAGCGCGCGCAATACCTAGACCAATTTTTCCGCGCGCAGCTTTTCGCGCTCGCGCAACACGCGCCGCTGGATCTTGCCGGTGGTGGTCATCGGCAGTTGATCGATGAACTCGATTTCCTTCGGGTACTCGTACGGTGCCAGCTTGCCGCGCACGTGAAGCTGCAGCTCTTCGACCAGCTGCGCTGACGCCTGATAACCGGCAGCCAGCACCACGAACGCTTTGACTACCGCGCCGCGCTCAGGGTCGGGCTTTGGCACGACGGCAGCGTTGGCCACCGCACGGTGCTTGACCAGACAGTTCTCGATTTCGCTCGGGCCGATGCGATACCCGGCCGCTTTGAACATGTCATCAGCGCGGCCCTGATACCAGAGATAGCCGTCGCGGTCGGCGCTGGCCAGGTCACCGGTCCGACACCACTGTCCGCTGAACTTGCTGCGTGTGGATTCCGGGTTGCGCCAGTATTCCAGAAAGAACACGGGGTCGAGGTCGCCGTGGATATCTCTTCGATGGATTGCCACCTCGCCAATTTCGCCGATGGGTGCCACATCGCCCTTGTCATTGATGACTGCGATTCGATGCCCCGGGTACGGCCGCCCCATGCTGCCGGCACGCGCAGGCCATTTCCGATGCGAATTGCCGACGATGTAGTTCATCTCGGTTTGGCCGAACATTTCATTGACCGTGACACCGAGAGAGTCGCGGCACCATTCGAAGACCGTCTGGCCAACCGCTTCTCCAGCACTCATCATCGAACGCAGCTTGAGCTGGTAGCGCTGGCGTGGCTTGGCCACTGCCTTCATCATCATCTTCAGCGCGGTGGGAAATAGAAATGCATTTGTCACGCCATGTCGCTGCATCAGCTCGAAGGCGCGTTCCGGGGTGAATCGACCGCGGAACCCGACGATCGGAAAACCAAAATAGAGTGTTGGCAGAAGCGCATCCATCAGGCCACCCGTCCAGGCCCAGTCTGCCGGCGACCAGAAGACATCACCGGGCTGAGGGAACCAGTCCTGAGACGCAACGAAGCCGGGCAAATTACCGATCAGCGCGCGGTGTGGCATCAGCGCACCCTTCGGTGGTCCGGTGGTGCCACTGGTGTAGATCAGCAGCGCCGGATCGTCGGCCAGTGTGGTGACCGGCTGGTAACTGTCAGCGTGCTGCGCCAGTAGCGTGCTCCACGTATGAGGCGCCGAATTACTGTCAGCACTCCCGCCAACAACGATCCGATGCCGCAGCGCTGGACACTGTGGTTGTATCTCATCCATCACACCGTTTGCTGAAGCGTCCACGATTGCCACTACAGCTTCGCTGTTTTGCAGTCGATACTCGAGTGCTTCCGGCCCGAAGAGCAGTGAGAGCGGCATCGCGACTGCGCCGAGTTGATACGCCGCGATATGCGCGATTGCGGTTTCGGGTCGCTGCGGAAGCACGATCGCGATTCGGTCCCCGCGCTCGACACCGAGGGCCCGCAGTGCGTTCGATAGCCGGTTCGCATCGGCCTGCAGCGCCGCGTAGGTGAACGATGCGACCGCGCCTGATTCGTCTTCGTAATGCAATGCGATCCGCGTGGTTTCCTGCGACCACCGGCGGCAGCAGACCTCCGCGATGTTGAACTCGCGGGGAACATGCCAGCGGAAGTTGTCGTACAGGGCGCGGTACTGGTCGCGCATCGTATTCTCCAGAGCCATTCCTATAATCGCCTAAGCCTCAAACCCGCGCAACGCCGCCCCGTCGATCACTCTTTCGATCATTCTCACAATGAAGCCGTCACGGTCCAGCTTTATCGACGTTCGCGGGCTGCGCTATCACCTGCGTGAATGGGGCAATGCCGACGCCGATGCGGCGCACACGTGGATCATGCTGCACGGCTGGATGGATGTCTCGGCATCGTTTCAGTTCGTGGTCGATCATCTCGACGACGAATGGCGGATCGTGGCGCCGGATTGGCGCGGTTTCGGTCTGACCGACCGTGTAACTGCCGACTGCTATTGGTATCCGGACTATCTGGCCGATCTCGAATTCATTCTCGACTCAGTCATTGGCAACGAACCGGCCTGGCTGCTGGGACACAGCATGGGTGGCAACGTTGCGCTGATGTATGCAGGCGTGCGCCCACAGAGGTCACGTGCAGTCGTCAATCTGGAAGGTTTCGGCTTGCGTAGCACGCGACCGGAGCAGGCGCCGTCGCGCTTCGCCCAATGGATCGACGAACTCAGAGCCGGTGCGACCTTGCGCGACTATGCGTCTCGCGCTGAAGTTGCGGCGCGCCTGACGAAAAACAATCCGCGTCTGGCACCCGCGCGAGCGGCTTTTCTGGCCGAGCATTGGGCAGTGCCGGACGGTGCCGGCCGCTTTCGTGTGGCCGGCGATCCCGCGCACCGCATCGTCAATCCGACGTTGTATCGAATCGAAGAAGTGCTGGCCTGCTGGCAAAAGGTCGAATGCCCGGTGCTTTGGGTGCGGCGGCGCAGACGGAGGTGCTGAGCCACGTTGGCGACGATCGCGACGCCGCGCTGCGCGAAATCGAGGCACGCAAGGCGACGCTGAGGAATGTCGAGAGCTTGGTCGTGGAAGACGCGGGACACATGCTTCATCACGATCGGCCCGACGAAGTGGCGCGCTTGATCAACGAGTTCACGCGCCGCCACACGCTGGCGCGGATGCGGCTCTAGAATGGGTGATGGCAGTCGCAAACGGCAGCGTGCACTCGATCCGCGCCGACCTCCACTCTCATTCGAATCTCTCCGACGGCACGATGACACCGGACGGCGTCGCGCGGCGTGCCGCGGCGTTTGGCGTCGAGCTCTATGCGCTGACCGATCATGACGAACTGGCCGGTCTGAACGCCGCGCGCGCCGCCGCCGCCGACTGCGGGCTGGCATTTGTTCCGGGCGTTGAGATCTCGGTGACCTGGGGCGGCACCACGCTGCACATCGTAGGACTGAACATTGACCCCGAGGCACCTGTGTTGCGCGATGGACTCGCCAATGTGCGGTCGGGTCGCACTCGGCGCGCGCAGGAAATCGCCGACGGTCTGGCCGCAGTCGGCCTTAGCGGCACGCTCGAAGGAGCAATGCGGCATGCGGGCAATCCGAAGATGATCGGGCGCACGCACTTCGCCCGGTGCCTGGTCGAGCAGGGCGTCTGTGGCGACGTGCGCGAAGTGTTCAAGCGCTATCTGGTGCCGGGAAAACCTGGCTACGTGGCGCACCGTTGGGCAACCCTGGCCGAAGCGGTCACGATGATCGGTGGTGCGGGTGGAGTTGCCGTGCTCGCACATCCGGCGCGATATCGGCTCGATGCGTTGGCGTTGCACTCACTGCTGGAAGAATTCCGGACCGTCGGCGGGACGGCGCTCGAGGTCGTCACCAGCAATCACACCGCAGCGGACGTGCGCCGATACACACAGTTGGCAATCGAATTTGGGTTTGAGGCATCGAGCGGAAGCGATTTTCACGGGCCTGGTGAATCAGCCAATGTCGAGCTCGGCCGCGTGCCGATGCTGCCGCCGGAGTTGACGCCGGTGTGGCATCGGTTCGTGTAGCCGTGGCGCAGCTTTTTTCGGTGCATCCGATAGATCCGCAGGTTCGTTTGCTGCGACAGGCGGCTCAGATCTTGGACCACGGCGGTGTCGGGGCGATTCCGACCGACTCGTGCTACGCGCTGGCGTGTCATCTGGACGATCGGGCGGCAGTTGATCGCATTCGAGCCATTCGCCGCATCGATGAAAGACATTTACTGACCTTGATGTGTCGCGACCTGTCGGACATCGGCCAGTACGCGAAGGTCAACAACAAGACATATCGATTGCTAAAGAACGCAACGCCGGGTCCGTACACACTGATCCTTGAGGCAACCAAGGAAGTGCCGCGCCGGCTCTCGCACCCGTCGCGCAAGACGATTGGACTGCGTGTGCCGGACCATCGTGTTGCCCTTGGCCTGCTCGACGTACTGGGCCAACCGCTGTTGACGACCACTTTGCAGTTGCCGGGGGACGAGTTGCCGCTTAATCAGGGCGAAGACATCCGGCAGCGGCTCGATCACGAGATCGATTTTGTACTGGACGTCGGCGCGTGCGGTTTGCAGCCGACCACAGTCGTCGACCTGACCGGGGCTTGAAGCGGTGCTGGTACGGCAGGGACTTGGCGATATCTCGCAGCTTGGACTGTAGCGGCGCCGCGCGGGCTCTCACGCCCCGCTGATAGACTCGATTCAATGGAAAACGTAATGCAGGCGATCGCGGTGTACGCGATCCCAGTGCTGTTTGCGATCACAGTTCATGAAGCGTCGCACGGGTATGTGGCCCGGATGTTCGGCGACAACACGGCGTATGTACTCGGCCGGGTGACGCTGAACCCCGTCAAACACATCGATCCGATTGGCACGATTGCAGTGCCGCTTGGCATGGTGATCCTGACTGGCTTTATGTTCGGCTGGGCCAAACCGGTGCCGGTCGACTGGGGAAGCTTGCGGCGGCCCAAGCGGGACATGATCTGGGTAGCAGCCGCAGGTCCTGCGGTAAATCTGGTGATGGCGATCATCTGGGCAATCATCCTGCGTGTGTTGCAGGGTGTCGGTGTCGAGGAGCGATTTTTCTTCGAAGTGGCTCGCGCTGGAATTCAGGTGAATCTGGTTTTCATGGCGCTCAACCTGCTTCCAATTCCGCCACTCGACGGTGGGCGCATTGTCAGCGGGCTGCTGCCGCACAAGTTGTCGCACGCGTACTCGCGCGTCGAACCGTTTGGGTTGTTCATCATTATCGGTTTGATGTTCACCGGCGCTTTGAATTTCCTGCTGCAGCCGTTCCTGGCGATCGGCGAAGCGATCGTTCGTATTTTCGTCTGAGGTTGAGCTGATGTTCAGCGAGCGCGTTCTCTCCGGCATGCGCCCGACCGGTGCGATGCACCTGGGCCACTATCACGGCGTATTGAAGAATTGGGTGCGCCTGCAGGATCAGTACCCGTGCCTTTTCTTCGTCGCGGACTGGCATGCGCTGACAACGCACTACGACCAGACCCAGCGGATCGGTGCAGACGGCTTGGGACATGGTGATCGATTGGCTGGCGGCAGGCGTCGATCCCGCGAAGGCAACAATTTTCATTCAATCGCATGTGCTTGAGCATGCCGAACTCTTTCTGCTGCTCGGCATGGTTACTCCACTTGGCTGGCTCGAACGTGTGCCGACTTACAAGGATCAACGCAGCATTGTCCGAGCGCGATCTGTCGACGTATGGATTTCTCGGTTACCGTTAATGCAGGCGGCCGACATCCTGGTTTATCGGTCGACGCTGGTGCCGGTCGGCGAGGACCAGGTTCCGCACATCGAGATGACGCGCGAGATCGCGCGTCGATTCAATCACGTCTTTGGTGCGGAGTCCGACTTCGAGGCTAAGGCGAAAGCTGCTGTCGCGCAAGCTCGGCCCACAGGCGAAACGATTTGCTGAGTTGCGTATTCGCTTTCAGCAAGAAGGTGATGCGGACGCATTGCGAGAGGCGCGCCGCATTCTCGAAGAAGCAACGTTGTTGCCGCTGGAGGATCAGGAGCGCTTGTTCGGCTATGCGGAGGGATCACACCGCGTGATTCTTCCCGAGCGGGCTGCGTTGCTCACAACGGTGTCGCGGATGCCGGGGCTCGATGGCCGGCGCATGGCGAAGAGCTACGGAAATTCGATCTCGCTGCGCGAGGAACCGGAATCGGTCACTAAAAAGATACGCACGATGCCAACCGATCCGGCCCGCGTGCGCCGGACCGATCCGGGCGAACCCGAGCTCTGCCCGGTGTGGCCGTTACACCTGGTGTACTCCGATGAAGCGACGAAGCAGTGGGTGCAGACCGGATGCCGGACCGCAGGCATCGGTTGCCTGGAGTGCAAACAACCTGTGATCGATGCCGTCGTGCGCGAGCTGGCGCCTCTGCGTGAGCGCGCGCAAGCGTATCTCGATGACCCAACGCTGGTGCGCGATATCGTGGCGAATGGCTGCGACAAAGCGCGCGCGATGGCCGGCGAAACGATGCGCGACGTGCGGGCGCCATGGGTTTGGTGGGTGGCTTGCCGCAGCTCCGGCGACCGCCGCGCCGTGCCGGCAATGGATGAAACACACGACCTAATTCACGAGCAGCCGTCCGCCTGGGTTACGCGTTGGTCTCGCGCCATAGCGCCTGCTTCGCGTGTTCTCGACGTTGCCTGCGGTCGCGGCCGCCACGCCCGCTTGCTGGCCGCGCAGGGTTGTAAGGTCACGGCAGTCGATCGCGATCCTGCGATTCTTGAAATGCTGCGCGACACCAATTCGAGGTTGTCGTCGCCGATCTTGAGCAAGCCGCCTGGCCGTTCGGCGACGCGCAATTCGACGTCATCGTCGTGACCAACTATCTGTACCGGCCGCTGTTTCCAACGCTGCGCGCGGCGCTCGCGCCAGACGGGTTGCTTCTCTATGAGACGTTCGCCGCGGGCAACGCTGCATTCGGCCGGCCGACCAATCCGGACTTTCTGCTGAATCCGGGCGAATTGCTGGACACCTTCGGCCGAGACATGCGAGTGCTCGCGTATGAAGATGGTTTCGCCGCGCAGCCAAAGCCGGCGATGGTGCAGCGAATCGCGGTCAGAAAAGCCGATCCACACACCCCTTTGTCCGCTGCGCTTGCCACCTTGTAACCATCGGTTTTGGGGCCTGCGCGCTGTAGAATCCCGGGCTTTCATGGCGCTTCACCACGCGTTGACGGGATGATAAAAGGCAGCATCGTTGCGATCGTTTCACCGATGCGCGAAGACGGGTCGCTCGACCTCGACGCGTATCGGCATCTGATCGATTGGCACGTCGCGCAAGGCACCAAAGCGATCGTCGCCGTGGGCACTACGGGCGAATCTCCTACGGTGACGCCCGAAGAGCATGGCGAGTTGATCCGTGTGGCGGTGGAGGCGGCGGGCGGACGGGTGCCGGTGATTGCGGGTACCGGCGGCAACTCGACGGCCGAAGCGATCGAACTGACACGGCATGCGCGAAAGGTGGGTGCGGATGCTACGTTGCAGGTTGTTCCGTACTACAACAAGCCAACGCAAGAGGGCTTGTATCGGCACTTCCGCAAGATTGCGGAGACAATCGATCTGCCAGTGATCTTGTACAACGTGCCCGGCCGGACGGTGGCGGACCTCAGCACTGAAACCACGTTGCGGCTGGCACAGGTGCCCGGGATCGTCGGACTCAAGGACGCGACCAGCGACATGGCGCGTGCGGCCGATTTGTTGAAGCATCTGCCGGCGGGGTTTGCGCTCTATAGCGGCAACGACGACACGGCGCTGGCGTTGATGTTGATCGGCGGTCATGGAGTGATCTCGGTCACGGCGAACGTAGCGCCGCGCCTGATGTCTGAGATGTGCGCTGCCGCACTCGAGGGTGACCTCAAGCGGGCACGCAAGATCAACAGCCAGTTGCTGTCTTTGCATTTCAAGCTGTTCATCGAGCCGAATCCCGTCCCAGTGAAATGGGCGCTCGCGCGGGCTGGCCGCATTGAAGGAGGCATCCGGTTGCCACTGGTGCCTCTCTCTAAACAGAACGAGGCAGCAGTGCAGGGTGCGCTGCAGGAAGCCGAATGCTGGAACTCGTTGCAGGAGCTGGAACATGAATCGACGTCTTTGCGCTGAGCGCAGAGTGACATCAGGTGGCGCACGCAGAATCGCAAAGGTGATGGTGGTGGCAGTCGCGGCCGCGCTCGGCGGCTGCTCCTGGACCGGTAGTCTCTTTTCGTCGGACAAAGTGCAGTATCAGACCGCGCAAACTCGCCAGCCGCTCGAAGTTCCGCCGGATCTGTCACAACTTCCCCGCGATGAACGATTTCTGGTGCCGGACAAGCCGCAGACGATCACCGCGTCGGCCCAGGGTCAGCGGCCCGGGCCTGCACCAGGCACAGGCGGCGTCAGCGGCCCGGTCGTGCCCTCCAGCACCGTCGCGAAGCTCGAACGGCAAGGCAACACACGCTGGCTCGCCGTCAACCTGCCACCGGAAAAAGCATGGCCCGTGCTGGTCGATTTTTGGCCGAGTGTCGGATTGAAGATTGAAAAGTCCGATCCGAGTACCGGCACGCTCGAAACCGTATGGGCCGAAAACCGTGCGAAGTTGCCGCAGGACATTATTCGTCGCACGCTGGGCAAGGTGCTCGATTCGGTGTATTCGACCAACGAGCAGGACAAGTATCGCGCACGCCTGGAGCGCACCGCACAGGGAACCTCCGAGATCTTCATCAGCCATCGCGGCATGGAAGAGGTTCACACCAGCTCCGCGCAGGATCGAACCGTGTGGCAGCCACGCCCACCCGATCCTGAAATGGAAGCCGAAATGCTGCAGCGATTGCTGGTCAAGTTCGACGAGCCCACGCGTCGTACAACGACGGCTGCTGCACCTGCGGGGACCGGCCCGACGGCCGCGGCCACGACTGCGGGGGGTGCCGCGTCAGTTTCGGCATCGCCGCAGATCGCGCGCATCGTCAAGTCGGGCAGTGGTCGCAACGAGCGGCTTGAGGTCGACGAAGCATTTGACCGTGCGTGGCGCCGGATCGGTCTTGCGCTTGATCGCGGCGGGTTCACTGTCGAAGATCGCGATCGCGCCAAAGGCATTTATTTCGTGCGATATCTTGATCCCGACTTCGAAGCCAAAGCGAAGTCCGATCAAGGGTTCCTCAGCAAGATGTTCGGGAAGGACAAGCCAATCCAGGCACCGCAATATCAAGTCGGGTTGGTGAGTGACGGTGCGGTCAAGACGAATGTCCAGGTGTTCGATTCGACCGGCAAGCCGGAGCTGTCCGCTGCGGGCGATCGCATTCTCAACCTGCTGAACGATCAGCTGAGGTAGACCGCCATCGTAGAAGTGTCGTAGTGCTGCGCATCTGCAGCCTCGGATCAGGCAGTGCTGGCAACGCGCTGGTGGTCGAAGCGCGGGATGGCTTGTTCTACACCCGGGTGCTGGTCGACAACGGCTTCAATCTACGACAGCTGGGGCGGCGCCTCGCGCGTGCAGGACTGTCTCTGCGCGATATCGATGCCATTCTTGTTACGCACGAACACTCTGATCATGTCGGTGGAGTCGCGCGCTTTGCGTGCAAGGCCGGCATTCCGGTCTATTGCTCTCGCGGCACCGCCCGCTCCGCAGGACTGGACAGGCGTGGTGTTGAGCTGCACCTGATTCGGGCCGGTGTACGCATCGAGCTTGGGCCGCTGGCGATCGACCCATACACCGTGCCGCACGATGCCGCCGAACCGCTGCAGTTCGTGTTTACCGACGGTGACCGTCGTGCTGGTTTGCTGACCGACGCCGGAGAAAGCAGCGAGCTGATCGTGCGCGCATTGCGGCGTGTCCACGCGTTGCTGCTGGAGTGCAACCACGACGAAGAAATGCTGCACTCGGGCAGTTACCCGCACTTCCTCAAGTTGCGTATTGGCGGCGCATTTGGCCACTTGTCCAATACGCAGGCGGCGAAGATCTTGCGTAAGGTGGATCGCAACCGGCTCGGATGGGTCGCGGCTGCGCATTTATCAAGGTCGAACAACACGCCCGGTCTTGCACGCCTTGCTCTTTCTGCTGTGCTTGGTTGCCGCGCCGAAGAAATTGCGGTGGCTGATCAGGACCACGGACTTGCATGGCGCGCCGTTTAGCGCAGCATCGAAACGCAGGACGAATAAAAAAGGCCGGCACATGCCGGCCTTTCTCGTGACGCGAAACGCTTATGGCTTGACGGCAGGCTGCGCCTTCTTGTTGGCAGCGTCGACCGCTGTACCGGCTGCAGCTTTGTTGGCCTCTTCCACCGGGTTGGTGGCTTTCATCGAGTCGATTTTCATCGAATCCGTCTTCATCGCATCAGCCGGCGCCGTGGTGGTCGACGTCGTGGTGGATGGAGTCGAAGGTGTGGTGCTCGTTGACGGCGCTGGTGCCGGCGTCGGCGCTGGAGCCGGAGCCGGAGCCGGAGCGGGCGCTGGTGCAGGCGCGGGGGTCGGCGCTGGCGGCGGCGGGGTGTCTTTCTTGCCGCAGGCGGCAAGCGCCACGACCATCATCGAAGCAAGCAATAGCGACTTATTCATTGTGTGATAACCCTTCGTTTGGTAACAGTCTCTCGTTGGTCAGTTTTTAGTCTGGTGAAACTGCGCGCGAGTATAGCCGTACAGTCGGGGCCTACCGAGCAAGAATCGAACCTGCTCGCCCGGTCAGCCCAGCCGAGCGGGACGACGGGCAGATTGTGCGCACCAGCTTCCCACCGTCGGCCAAATGCTGCGATCAGCGGCTGTGCATGCGGCTTGTTGTTCAGCCACAGGTCACCGCGCGCCTGCGCTGTTGGCTGCAGGTCCAGCACGGTGCCATCGTCGGCAATCATCAGTGCATCGTCGCCGACTGGGTCGTCGATTGATGCGGCCCGCATCTCGAGCGCGAGCGGAAAACGTTGCTGCAACGCGCGTAGTCGCGCTGCGCGCGTCTGTAGCCAATTCGCATCGTCAACCAGCAATCTGACCCGCGCGCTGCGATGCGCGAGCAAGAACCTCGAAAGCCGGGCGACCACTTCCGAGCGTGACAGCTCAAACACGGAAAGATCGGCGTGAGTGCAGAGTAGGCGGCGCGTGGCGGCGTCGATCGTCTGCAGTACGGCCGCCTGCGTTTCCGCGCGCGATGTGATCAGGGTGCGCTTGGGGGCGGGATCGCTTAGGCGGTTCGATGGGCAATTGGTCAGGGTCCATAGCAGGCAGTGTGACGCACAACGAAGTGGAAAGCTTAAGTGCGAAGGGCGATCCAGCCGGCGACATACCACTGATACAGCAGCTCCCAAAAGGGCGTCGACATGCGGGGAGGCAGCGGCGGCACCAGTTCGCGTTGATCGGCGAGCATCCTGATTGCATTGATCGAGCCCGGCACTGAGTCGATCCATTCGCCGTTGATGCCGACCGCCGTTTTCGCGTACGCGATCCGCGTCCTTCGATCGAGCGTGACCCCTCGAGCGCCTACGGCGCGCCTGATTTCGCAGGCGAAAACGGAGATCGCGGCGCCTCAAACACAGTCGTTGCCTTCGGCTCGGTCAAATAGCGCAGCAAAAAACGCTCGGTGTCAGTGCGTTGGGGCCGATGGCGGCCGAGCTCCGCATGAATCTCGCGCGTCATCTTTTGAGGCAGCTCGGCGGGTCGGGCGGTTCCGGCCGACGCTGGATCCGTATATCGCCCATGGAGTGCAGCATGCTCGGCGTAGTCAACCAACCATGGCTCGAGCAACTGCTGATACGACGGCGCGCGAAAGCCGATCGAGTACGTCATGCACTCTCCGACAGCGACGCCCTCATGCGCAACGCCCGGTGGCAAATACAGCATGTCGCCCGCGTCGAGCAGCCACTCCTGCGAGGCGCGAAATACAACCACCTGCCTCAGCGGCAAACCGGACTTCGCACGAGCAGGCCATGCTGCTGGCTGATGCGCCAGCGCCTGCGCCCAGACGCCTGCAGCAAAAAGACATCGTAAGAGTAGACGTAAGCTCCGACGCCGCCGCCGTCCGTTGCGTAGCTGACCATCACGTCGTCCAGACGCGCGTCCGCGATGAATCGAAAGCGCGACAACAATTTTCGCGCCGGTTCATCATCCAGTGCACGCCTTGCACAAGCAGTGTCCAATGTGACTTACGTACCGACGGGAGCCGAGCGAACGGGCCATGCTGTATCGCCCATTGACCGTCGAACGCGCTCACCACGCGGCTTTCGACGTGCGGATCCGCGCGAGCTGGAACAGGCGCGCGCAATCGACCGATGGAGTGAACTGTGAGAGCGCTGCGCGAATCAAACACGGTTTGCGCTGCCAGTACTCGCGCATGAACTGCCGCACACCGATCGGGCCAAGCCGGCTTAGAACGGCAGATTCGGGAGAAGACGGAGGGCGGGGCACCGCGGGATTATAGGAATGCAATGATTTACGATTCGACAACCATGAAGATCGACGACGACACCTTGGTGAGCATCGACGTCTCGATGCACGACGCACCGGGCAATCT
>CAWEAZ010000003.1:0-70467 GCA_963807155.1 uncultured beta proteobacterium | reverse complement strand
GATTGTTCAGTGATCGAAGTCGAAATCGACGGCAGAAAGGTCGAGGGTGCCGGAAGGCAGCATGCTGATGGAAGCTGCCAACCGGCTCGGAATCTATGTTCCGCACTTTTGTTATCACAAGAAACTGACGATCGCGGCGAATTGCCGCATGTGTCTGGTCGAAGTCGAGAAGGCACCGAAACCTTTGCCGGCATGCGCCACGCCCGTCGCCAAGGGGATGGTCGCGCGCACGCAGTCGGCCTATGCGAAGCAGGCGCAAAACTCAGTGATGGAGTTCCTGCTAATCAACCATCCGCTCGATTGCCCGATTTGCGATCAGGGCGGTGAGTGTCAGTTGCAGGATCTTGCCGTCGGGTACGGTGCTTCGGCCAGCCGGTATACGGAGCCCAAGCGCGTTGTGTTTCACAAGAGCATGGGACCGTTGATCTCCGCAGAGGAGATGACGCGCTGCATTCACTGCACACGTTGCGTGCGCTTTGGGCAGGAAGTTGCCGGCATCATGGAGCTCGGCATGGCAGGCCGCGGCGAGCACGCTGAAAAAGTACACTCAGCTTCCTCGGTAGCTCGGTGGACTCTGAACTGTCGGGCAACATGATCGATCTGTGCCCGGTAGGTGCGCTGACCAGCAAGCCGTTTCGCTACGAAGCTCGCACGTGGGAATTGTCGCGTCGCAAGTCGATCAGTCCACACGATTCCACTCGGCTCGAATCTGATCGTGCAGGTCAAGAACAACGAGGTGATGCGAGTACTGCCGTTCGAGAACGAAGAAATCAATGAGTGCTGGCTGTCGGATCGCGACCGGTTTTCCTACGAAGGGTTGAATGCGCCGGATCGTTTACTGCGGCCGATGCTGAAACAGGGAGGCCAATGGAGCGAAGTCGACTGGCCGGTCGCGCTAGAGTACGTCGCTGCGGCGCTTGCTCAAAGTGAAGACCGACCACGGCGGACCCGCCATCGGCGCCCTCGCTTCTCCGGGCAGCACTCTCGAGGAATTGCATCTGCTGACAAAGCTGACTCGCGGCCTCGGCTCGGAAAATATCGATTTCCGTTTGCGTCAATCGGACTTTTCAGGGGACGGTGACGCCGGTGGGCGTGCCCTGGCTGGGAATGAAGATCGCCGATGTCAGCACGTTGAACAGCGTGTTGCTCGTGGGTTCGTTTTTGCGTAAGGATCAACCGCTGTTGTCCGCACGATTGCGGGCAGCTACCAAGCGTGGCTGCAAAGTGAGCGTGTTGCATGCAGTCGATTCCGATCTGCTAATGCCGGTCGCAAACAAAACATCGTGCGGCCGACCGAGTGGACGCAAGCTTGAGCGAAATCGCTGTGGCGATTGCAGGCGAGCGTGGGTTCCCGCACCGATTGACGGAGTTTCGGCCGGCGAAAAGGCCAAAGCGATTGCGACATCGCTGATGAGCGGGGAGCGCAAAGCGATCTTCCTCGGCAACGCAGCGATACAGCATCCGCAAGCGGCCCAGCTTCGCGCATGGGCACAGTGGATTGCCAAAGCGACTGGTGCAACGTCGGTGTGCTGACCGAGGGGGCCAACACCGTCGGGGGCTATCTGGTGGCGCGTTTCCGAGGCAGGGCGGCGTGCATGCGCGCGAAATGATCGAGCAGCCGCGCAAGGCGTATTTGCTGTGGAACGTCGAGCCTGATTACGACGTCGCGAACCCGTCGGCGGTCGCGCAAGCTCTACTGGCAGCGGAGACTGTGATCGCGTGTTCTGTTTATCGCAACGGCGCGCTCGACTATGCGGACGTAATTTTGCCGATCACACCGTTTACCGAAACTGCCGGTACGTTTGTCAACTGTGAGGGACGAGTTCAGAGTTTCAACGGCACTGTGCGGCCTGCAGGTGAAGCGAGGCCTGGATGGAAAGTTTTGCGCGTTCTCGGCAACCTGCTCGGCCTCGACGGCTTCGAGTACGAAACGTCCGATCAGGTTCGCAGCGAAGCCGTGCCAGTCGATCTGAATGCGCGGCTTTCTAATGACAGCTCGATTCCCGCGTCGAGACCCGAGCGTGCGCACGGCGTCGCGGGCGCAGCGGAAAGAATCGCGGACGTTCCGATCTATTTCAGCGACGCGATAGTGCGCCGCTCACCGCCTCTGCAGGCAACCCACGATGCAAGGCCGCCGAAGGCGCGCGCGAATGCCGGAACGTTGCAGTCATTTGGCGTTGCCGCTGGAGACAAGGTGCGCGTGCAGCAGGGCGATGCATCCGCTCTGCTTGAAGTCGCGCTCGATGAATCGATTGCAGACGGCACCGTACATGTATCGGCTGCTCATGAATCCACGGCAATGCTCGGTGCGATGTTCGGGCCGATCATGCTGGAACGCGGATGATGGACGCGATCACCACCTTTGGCAGTCAAACGCTGGGGTCGGCGTGGCCGGTCGTATGGTCGCTTGCGAAAATTACGGCGATCGTGCTGCCAATTCTTGGACTGGTTGCCTACCTGACGCTATGGGAGCGCCGCCTTATCGGCTGGTTCCATATTCGTATAGGCCCGAATCGCGTCGGTCCACTCGGGTTGCTGCAGCCGATTGCCGATGCGTTCAAGTTGATCACCAAAGAGATCATCACACCGTCGCAGTCGGACAAATCGCTGTTCTTTCTTGCGCCGGTCGTGATCCTGATGCCTGCGCTTGCGGCATGGGCGGTGATTCCGTTCGCCCCCGCCATCGTGTTGGCAGATATCAACGCTGGCCTGCTGTACGTGATGGCGATCACGTCTGTCGGCGTCTACGGTGTCATCATTGCCGGCTGGGCGTCGAACTCGAAGTATGCGTTTCTCGGTGCAATGCGAGCGGCGGCGCAGATGGTCAGCTATGAAATCGGCATGGGCTTCGTGCTGGTGACGGTGCTGATGGTTGCCGGCACGATGAACATGTCGCAGATCGTTATCGGCCAAAACACCGGCATGTTCGCCTCGATGGGCCTGAACTTCTTGTCGTGGAACTGGCTTCCGCTATTACCGCTGTTCGTGATCTATGTCGTATCGAGCGTTGCCGAAACGAACCGGCATCCGTTCGACGTCGTGGAGGGTGAATCGGAAATCGTCGCCGGCCACATGGTCGAGTACTCGGGGATGAGCTTCGCGATTTTCTTCCTGGCCGAATATGCGAACATGATTTTGCTGTCGGCGGTAGCGACGATCATGTTCCTGGGTGGATGGGCGGCGCCGATTGATCTTGGGCGATTGCTCGGATTCGAAACACCCGCCTGGGTCAGCTCTCTGGCGGCCTGGTTCTGGCTTTTCGCGAAAGTGTTTGTCGTCGTGTCGCTGTTTATCTGGTTCCGCGCTTCGTTTCCCCGATACCGCTATGACCAGATCATGCGTCTGGGCTGGAAGATCTTCATTCCGCTGACACTTGTGTGGCTGGTCGTGATTGCAGTGTGGATGCAGACGCCTTGGAACATCTGGAGCACATAGGCTAATGGGCGCCGTCAGGGAATTCTTCGATAGCCTGCTGTTGCGGGAGCTCGTCAAGGGCCTCGCACTGACGGGTCGTTACGCGTTCTCGCGCAAGATCACGATTCAGTATCCGGAGGAGAAAACACCGATCAGCCCGCGCTTTCGCGGATTGCACGCGTTGCGCCGCTATCCGAACGGCGAAGAACGGTGCATTGCGTGCAAGTTGTGCGAAGCGGTCTGCCCGGCTTTGGCGATTACGATTGAATCGGATCAGCGAGAAGACGGCACGCGCCGCACGACTCGCTACGACATCGACCTGACCAAGTGCATCTTCTGCGGACTGTGCGAGGAGAGTTGTCCGGTTGATTCGATCGTCGAGACGCATATTCTCGAGTATCACGGCGAGGAGCGCGGCGATCTGTACTACACGAAGCCGATGCTGCTCGCGATCGGCGATCGCTACGAAAAAGAAATCGCAGCGGCACGGACCGCCGACGCGCCTTATCGCTGATGGACGCTCAATCCGCGTTGTTCCTGATCTTCGCTGGGGTGATGCTCCTCGCAGCGTTGCGCGTGATTACCGCGCGCAACCCGGTGCACGCAGTGCTATTTCTGGTGCTGGCGTTTTTCTCGGCGGCGGCGCTGTGGATCCTGCTGCGTGCCGAGTTCCTCGCGCTCGCCCTGGTGCTTGTATATGTCGGCGCTGTGATGGTGTTGTTCCTGTTTGTCGTGATGATGCTCGACATCAACGTTGACAAGCTAAGGCAGGGATTCTGGCGCAATGCGCCGTGGGGATTCGGTGTCGCTGCGCTGATCGTGCTGCAGATGTGGCTCGTCCTGTCGCAACCGCAATGGCAGGGCATGACGCGCTCCGGTCCCGGTATCGCGAACGCAGATAACACGCGATCACTCGGGATGCTCACGTTCACCGAATATGTTTTTCCGCTGCAGATCGCCGGTGTGATTCTGCTGGTGGCCATCATCGCGGCGATTGCGCTGACGCTGCGCGGACGCAAGGATTCGAAGAGGCAAGATCCATCTGAGCAGGTCAAGGCGCGCAGCAGGGATCGCGTTCGGCTGGTCACGATGGCGACTGAAGACAGAGCACGGCAAACAAAAAACACTTAGGCGAAGAGGAAACGTCGTGGTATCGCTGTCCTGGTATCTGGGTGTAGGCGCGCTGTTGTTCGCGATCAGTGTCGTCGGCATTTTTCTCAATCGAAAGAATCTGATCGTGCTGCTGATGGCGATCGAATTGATGTTGCTTGCCGTCAACATCAACTTCGTCGCGTTTTCACACTACCTCGGCGACTATCACGGGCAGGTGTTTGTGTTCTTCATCCTGACTGTCGCCGCCGCTGAGGCTGCGATCGGGCTTGCGATACTGGTCGTGCTTTTCCGAAATCTGTCGACGATCGACGTGCAAGAGCTCGATTTGCTGAAGGGCTGAATGCGCAGCCTCTATCTCTTGGTGCCGCTGGCACCGCTGATCGGAGCGCTCATTGCCGGCTTGGGCGGCAAGGTCATCGGCCGCACCGGCGCGCACTTGGTCACGATCCTCGGCGTGCTGATCGCGACTATCGCGTCATTCATGGTGCTTTCGGAAGTCATGAGGGGCACCACGTTCGACGGAACGGTTTACACGTGGGCGGTGGTCGGTGGGTTGAACTTCGAGGTCGGCTTCCTGATCGACCCACTGACGGCGTTGATGATGGTCGTGGTCACGTTCGTGTCGCTGATGGTCCATATCTACACGATCGGCTACATGGCCGACGATCCAGGCTATCAGCGGTTTTTCTCTTACATCTCGCTCTTCACGTTCAGCATGCTGATGCTGGTGATGAGCAACAACTTTCTGCAACTGTTCTTTGGCTGGGAAGCGGTCGGTCTGATGTCCTATCTGCTGATCGGCTTCTGGTACGAGCGGGAGACGGCGATCTACGCGAGTCTGAAGGCGTTCCTCGTCAATCGGGTAGGCGATTTCGGTTTCGTGCTCGGCATCGGGCTGGTTTATGCCTACTTCGGAACGCTGCACTACGCAGAAGTGTTCGCTGCGGCGCCGGCGATGGCCGCGCGCGCAATCGAATTGATACCGGGGACGCCGTGGCTGCTGATGACGGTGATCTGCATTTGCCTGTTCATCGGCGCGATGGGCAAGAGCGCGCAGTTTCCGCTGCATGTGTGGCTGCCGGATTCGATGGAAGGCCCGACGCCGATCTCGGCGTTGATCCACGCGGCAACGATGGTGACCGCGGGCATCTTCATGGTCGCGCGGATGTCACCGCTTTTCGAGCTGTCGGACGTTGCGCTGTCGTTCGTCATCGTGATCGGCGCGATCACCGCGTTTTTCATGGGCGTGCTGGGTATCGTGCAGAACGACATCAAGCGCGTCGTCGCGTACTCGACGTTGTCCCAGCTCGGCTACATGACCGTCGCGCTGGGCGCCTCTGCCTACTCGGCCGGAATCTTCCACCTGATGACGCACGCTTTCTTCAAGGCGCTGCTGTTTCTCGCTGCGGGTTCGGTGATCATCGGGATGCATCACGATCAGGACATTCGCAACATGGGCGGTCTGTGGAAGAAGATGCCCGTCACGTGGATTACGGCGCTGATCGGGTCGCTGGCGCTGATCGGCGTTCCGTTTTTTTCCGGCTATTACTCGAAGGATTCGATCATCATTGCAACGCACGCCGCAGCAGATGCGGGGCAATGGGGCGCGTCAGTGGCGTACTGGGCATTGACGCTCGGCGTGTTCATCACGGCTTTTTATTCGTTCCGGATGTTCTTTCTGGTCTTTCACGGCAAGCCGCGCTGGCATCAGAAGCCGCACGACGGTGCACACGATGATGAGCATCACGGCGAGCCGCACGAATCTGCCAATGTTGTCACCGTCCCATTGGTGCTTCTTGCGATTCCTTCGCTTGTCATCGGCTTTGTGACGATCGAGTGGCTGCTGGGCGGTGACTTCTTTGGAAGCTCGATTGTGGCCGACACGGCAAGGCACCCCGCCATGACCCACTTGGCCGAAGAGGCGCGCAGTGCGATTGCCATGGGACTGCACGGGTTTCTCTCCGCGCCCACCTATCTCGCTCTGGCCGGGGTTGCACTCGCGGCGTTTCTGTATCTCAGGCGCCCCGACCTTGCTGCTGCGCTGAAGGAGCGCTTTGCCGGGCTGTATCGGCTCCTCGACAACAAGTACTACCTCGATCGGATCAATGAGGTCGTGTTCGCCGGCGGCGCGCGCAAGATCGGGTTGGGTCTGTGGCGCGGTGGCGATGTCGGCTTAATCGACGGTATCGCAATCAACGGGAGCGCGAAGGTCGTCGGGTGGATCGCCGGCACCGCGCGGCTGCTGCAGTCTGGTTATATCTATCACTATGCGTTCGGAATGATCATCGGCATCCTCGTGCTGGTGACGCTGTTCGTTACGTTGAACGTGGTGCGGTAACCGTGCAGACCGCGACGTCCTGGCTAAGCCTTGCGATCTGGATTCCGATCGGCTTCGGCGTTGCGATCCTTGCTGCGGGCCGTGATCGCAATCACGACGTGATTCGAACGCTGGCGCTGATCGGCAGCCTGCTTGGGCTCGTCGTCACGATTCCGCTGTACACCGGATTCGATCCGTCGCTTGCACAGCTGCAATTCGTCGAGAACGTGCCGTGGATCGAGCGGCTGAATGCGAACTATCACCTCGGTGTCGACGGCATCTCGATCTGGTTCGTGCTGCTGACGGCGTTCATGACGGTGATCGCCGTGCTGGCCGGCTGGGAGGTGATTGAAACGCGCGTCTCGCAGTACTACGCGGCATTCCTGATCCTGTCTGGACTGATGGTCGGCGTTTTCGCGGCTGCGGACGGATTGTTGTTCTTCGTTTTCTTCGAGGCCACGCTGGTGCCGATGTACATCATCATCGGCATTTGGGGTGGCCCCAACCGCCTCTACGCAGCGATCAAGTTTTTTCTTTACACGTTCGCGGGCTCGTTGCTGATGCTCGTTGCGCTCGTGTATCTGTACTACGCATCCGACGGGCGCTTCGGAATTTTCGATTGGCACCAGATCCGTCTTGGCATGACAGCGCAGACGCTTCTCTTTCTCGCGTTCTTCGCAGCCTTTGCGGTCAAGGTGCCGATGTGGCCAGTCCACACATGGCTACCCGATGCGCACGTCGAGGCGCCGACCGGTGGCTCGATCATTCTGGCCGCGATCATGTTGAAGCTTGGTGCGTACGGCTTCCTGCGCTTCTCACTGCCGATTGCCCCTGATGCCTCGCACGAGCTGGCAGGCTTCGTCATTGCGTTGTCATTGATCGCGGTCGTCTATATCGGGTTCGTCGCACTCGTCCAGTCGGACATGAAGAAACTCGTTGCCTATTCGTCGATCGCGCACATGGGGTTCGTGACGCTCGGCTTCTTCATCTTCAACCCGATGGGAATGACGGGCGGAATCGTGCAGATGATCTCGCACGGCTTTATCTCCGGCGCGATGTTTTTCTGCATCGGTGTGATGTACGACCGCATGCATTCGCGCGAGATCGCAGACTACGGCGGCGTTGTCAACACGATGCCCAAGTTCGCCGCGTTTTTCATGCTGTTCGTCATGGCGAACGCAGGGTTGCCGGCAACCAGTGGATTTGTCGGCGAGTTCATGGTGATCCTCGGTGCAGTGCAGTACAACTTCTGGATTGCATTGATTGCGGGCACGACCCTAGTACTCGGCGCCGCGTACTCATTGTGGATGTACAAGCGAGTCATTTTTGGCGACGTTGCAAACAAACACGTGGCCGATCTGGTCGACGTCAATGGCCGCGAGTTCGCGATCCTTACGCTGCTCGCTGCTTCGGTGTTGTGGATGGGACTGTATCCAAAGCCGGTCACCGATCTGATGGACGCGTCGGTGACGCAGCTGCTGAAACACGTCGCGGTTTCAAAGCTGCCGATCGCAACCGGAGCGGTGCAGTAGATGAGCTCGCTGGGCCTCATCGTCGCGTTTCCCGAGATGGTGCTGCTGGCCGCGGCAAGCATCGTGCTGGTGGTTGATCTTTTCGTTTCGGACGAGCGGCGCAACATCACGTACGGTATGACGATGCTGGCGCTGCTGGCGGCCGCAGTGGCCGTCTGCTTTTCGCTGGCACGAAACGAAGTCTTGGTGGGCTTCGGCGGCATGTACATCGCCGACCCGATGGGCCACGTGCTGAAGCTGTTTGCGATCTTTTGCTGCGGCTTCATGTTGATATGCGCGCAGTCCTATGCACGCGCGCGCGGCATTTGGAAAGGCGAACTGTTCAGCCTGACGTTGTTCACCCTGCTCGGGATCATGCTGATGATCTCGGCGAACAACCTGCTGGTGATCTATCTCGGCCTGGAGCTGCAAGCGCTTTCGATGTATGCACTGGTTGCGTTGAGGCGCGACGATCCGCGCGCTAGCGAGGCGGCGATGAAGTACTTTGTCCTCGGATCGCTGGCGTCGGGGTTTTTGCTCTACGGAATGTCGATGCTCTATGGCGCCACCGGCACACTCGAGATTGACGTGCTGGCGCGTCGCGTTGCCGACGGGCAGATCGTCAGCCGTGCTTCGCTGCTGCTCGGCATTGTGTTCGTCATTGCGGGGCTGGCGTTCAAGTTCGGCGTCGTCCCGTTCCACATGTGGGCACCTGACGTGTATCAGGGTGCGCCCACTCCGATCACGCTGCTGATCAGCTCGGCGCCCGAACTCGCGGTCTTTGCGATTGCGTTCCGCATCCTCGTTGAGGGGCTGCTGCCTTTGGCTATCGACTGGCAAAAAATCCTCGCGCTGCTCGCGGTCGCGTCGCTAGTGCTCGGCAATCTAACGGCGATAGCGCAGACAAACCTGAAGCGGATGCTGGCGTATTCGACGATTGCTCAGATGGGGTTCGTGCTGCTGGCGATGCTTTCCGGCGTTGCCGCCGGTAATCCAGTATCGATTGCGAATGCGTACAGCGCGGCGATGTTTTACCTGATCTCCTATGCGCTGACCTCGCTCGGTACCTTCGGGGTCATGCTGCTGCTGTCCAGGCAAGGATTCGAAGCCGAAGAGATTGCAGACTTTCGCGGTTTGGCCAAGCGCAGCCCGTGGTACGCGTTCGTGATGCTGCTGTTGATGTTTTCTCTGGCAGGCGTACCGCCTACCGTGGGCTTTTACGCGAAGCTGGTAGTACTGCAGGCGTTGTTAAGCGAAGGCGCAACCGTCGCGGCGGTTTCATTGGCCGTGATCGCGGTGTTCTTTTCGCTGATCGCGGCGTTTTATTACCTGCGCATCGTGAAAACGATGTATTTCGATGAGCCGACACCCGAATCGGTCGCGATTCCGATCATTGCGCCGACGGACATGCGCGTTGCGTTATCGGTCAACGCGATGCTGGTACTGGTCCTGGGGATTCTTCCGCAATTTTTGCTGCAGCTGTGCGCGAACGCGATGACCCGCACGCTTGGCGGCTAACGCTGATCGCTCGATGACGGAGTCGGACGGTGACGATTCACTGACCGAGCAGACGCTCGAAAGCAGGGTCGCATTTCAGGGTGCCTTTCTGCGCCTCTACGCGGACAAGGTCCGATCGGCGGACGGTCATGTTGGCACTCGCGAATACCTGCGGCATCCCGGTGCCGTCATGATCGTTCCACTGTTATCCGACGGCCGCGTCGTTCTCGAGCGGCAGTTTCGATATCCGCTGAAGCGAACGGCGATTGAGTTTCCGGCCGGGAAGATCGACGCGGGTGAAAGGCCGATCCAGTGCGCGCGGCGGGAGCTTCTGGAGGAAACCGGCTACCGGGCAGGCAAGTGGAGCTACCTCGGCGGCTTGCATAACGCCATTGCCTATTCCGACGAAAAAATCGAAATGTTTCTCGCGGAGGAGCTTGTGCACGAAGGCGCTTCCCTCGATGCCGGTGAAACGCTGCAAGTGTTCACCGAGCCGTGGCAACGGTTGCTGCAATGGGTGCGTGAAGGAACGGTGACCGATGTCAAGACAATGGTGGGCGTGATGTGGCTCGAAAAAGTGCTCGCGGGAGAGTGGCAACGGCTCGAGGCTAAGTAGATCGCACCATAGGTCAGCACATCCGAAGTCCGGGACGCGTCTCACATGTTCACATAGTTTGGTCCGCCGCCGCCCTCTGGCGTCACCCAGACAATGTTCTGAGTCGGATCCTTAATGTCACACGTCTTGCAATGGACGCAATTCTGAAAGTTGATCTGTAGACGCTCGTTGCCGTCCGCGCCCTTGACGAATTCATAGACGGCGGCGGGGCAGTAGCGCTGCTCCGGTCCTGCGTACTTCGGGAGGTTAATCCGGGTCGGAACCGTCGGATCCTTCAGCGTCAGATGCGGCGGCTGGTTCTCCTCGTGATTCGTGTTCGAAAGGTATACGGATGACAAACGATCAAATGTCAATTTGCCGTCAGGCTTGGGATAGACGATCGGTTCGCACTCAGCGGCTGGCTTTAACTTTTGGTAATCGGCCAGCTGTCGATGCAAAGTCCACGGCGCGTGACCACGAAAAATAATCTGATCGATGCCGAACATTAAGGAGCCGAGAAGCAGACCCTTGTCGAGCCACGGTTTGAAATTGCGCGCGCGATAAAGCTCATCGTGTAGCCAACTCTTCTCGAACGCCTGCGGATAGGACACCAATTCGTCACGCTGACGGTCGGCGACCAATGCATCGAACGCTGCCTGGGCAGCAATCATTCCGCTCTTTATTGCTGCATGACTGCCCTTGATGCGCGGTGCGTTCAGAAATCCGGCATCGCAACCGATCAGCGCCCCGCCGGGAAACGCCAGCTTGGGCAGCGACTGCAATCCGCTGGCGTTAATAGCGCGCGAGCCGTATTCAAGTCGCCTGCCACTCTCGAGAAAGCTACGAATTGCGGGATGTGTCTTGTAGCGCTGAAACTCGTCGAACGGCGACAGATACGGGTTCGTATACCCAAGCCCAACGACGAGTCCGACCGAAACCAGGTTTTCGCCGAAGTGGTACATCCAACCGCCGCCGTACGTGCTGTTGTCGAGCGGCCAACCTGCACTGTGCAGAACCAATCCAGGCTTGAACTTTGAAGCGTCGACTTCCCAGATTTCCTTGATGCCGATGCCCCACGTTTGCGGATCGCGTCCCTCGTCTAACCTAAAGCGCGGGACCAGTTGCCGCGCCAGGTTGCCGCGCGCGCCTTCAGCAAACAACGTGTACTTGCCGTGCAGTTCGACCCCTGGTTGGAAATTTTCGGTTGGCTTGCCGTCCCGGCCGACCCCCATGTTCCCGGTGGCCACTCCCTTGACCGCACCGGCATCGTCATACAGCACCTCCGCCGCTGCAAAGCCAGGAAAAATTTCTACACCGAGTGATTCGGCCTGCTGACCGAGCCATCGCACCAGATTGCCGAGGCTGCCGACGAAGTAACCCTGATTCCTGAGCGAGGATGGAAGCCAGCCGTGTGGAACCTCTAGTGAGCCACGTTCCGACAAGAACAGAAATCTTTCTTCGCCGACCGGAGTCTTCAGCGGAGCGCCGCGCTCCTTCCAATCGGGAAACAGTTCGCTCAGCGCAATGGGGTCGATAACGGCGCCCGACAGAATGTGTGCTCCTATCTCGGAACCCTTTTCAAGCACGCAAACGCTGACTTCGCGTCCGCTGCCCGCGGCGAGTTGCTTGAGCCGGATAGCAGCGGCCAGGCCGGCCGGTCCGCCCCCTACGACGACTACGTCGTACTCCATCGCTTCTCGCTGCACGTCTGCGTTGGCCATGTCTCGTCCTATGCTCGATCGAGGATTGTAGAAGCGATCGACTATGCGATCATCACCGCAGATGCGAACGAACCTGAAGGAGAAGGTAGCGCTTGTCACCGGTGCCAGTAGTGGCCTCGGGGCGCGTTTCGCGCGCGTGCTCGCAGCGAACGGCGCGTTGACGGTGCTGGCCGCGCGCAGGCTCGAGCGTCTGAAGGACCTTCGGGCGGAGATTGAGGCCTCGGGCGGCGCCGCGCATATCGTTGCGCTCGACGTGACCGACCAGGAATCGATCGAAGCTGCCGTCGCGCAGACCGAGCGCGAGGTCGGACCGATCGACATTCTGGTCAACAATTCCGGCGTGTCGACCGCGCAGCGGCTGACGGAAGTTACGTCTGTGGACTACGACTTCATGTTCGATACCAACGTCAAGGGCGCTTTCTTTGTCGCGCAGGCGGTGGCGCGTCAAATGATTGCGCGCTCAAAGCAGCAGCAGGGATTGCGCGGCCGCATCGTCAACATTGCCTCGATCGCCGGTTTGCGTGTGTTGCCCGATATCGGCGTCTATTGCATGACCAAGGCAGCGGTGATTCACATGACGCGCTCGCAGGCGGTCGAATGGGGCCGCTATGGCATCAACGTCAACGCGATTTGTCCGGGATATATCCGCACCGAAATGAACGATGCGGTATGGGATACCGAGCGCGGCGCGAAGTTGCTCGATCGCCTGCCGCGCAAGAAAGTCGGTTCGCCGGAAGATCTGGACGGCGTGCTGCTGCTGTTGGTCGCGGAGGAATCACAGTTCATCAATGGCGCGATCATCGCCGCCGACGATGGAATGTCGGCCGCGTGAAAGAGTTCGTCATCGAGGCGCCACAACGCCCGGGCGACATGGATGCCCAACGCCGCAGGCGTTCTACATAAGGCGCTCAGCGACGTGGCGTCGGGGAGTGGTACGCAGGCATGAAAGAGTTTGTCATCGAGGTGCCGCTGCGATGGGGCGACATGGACGCCATGTCGCACCTGAACAATCTGATGTATTTCCGGTTGATGGAGGAAGCGCGCATTCAGTGGTTTGCGTACTTCGGGTTTCCGACGCTGCCGGTTGGAGAAGCGCCGATCCTGGCGCATGCCGGTTGCGATTTCCTCAAGGCGATGACCTATCCCGGAACCGCGATCGTCACGCAGGTCGTGACGCGGCTTGGGCGTTCGAGTGTTGAGATGTCACTGAAGATCGAAAAGAAGAATGAACCGGGCGTCGTCTATGCAACAGGCCGCACCGTGATCGTCTGGTACGACTACACCGCAGGCAAGTCAGCGCCGTGGCCCGAAACGGTGCGTGCTGCGATCACCTAAGATTCGCGACTGGATAGGCGGAGAACTCAATGAACAAGGTGTATCCCTCGGCCGCGGCAGCGCTGTCCGATGTGGTGAAAGACGGGCAGATCGTCGCCGTAGGCGGCTTCGGACTATGCGGCATTCCGGAGTCATTGATCGTGGCGTTGCGTGACAGCGGCGTCAAAAAGCTTACTTGCGTCAGCAACAATGCGGGCATTGACGGTGCCGGGCTGGGCCTGCTGTTGACGACCCGGCAGATCGGCAAAATGATCTCGTCGTATGTTGGTGAGAACAAGGAGTTTGAGCGGCAATACCTGGCAGGCGAACTCGAGCTCGAGTTCACACCGCAAGGCACGCTGGCCGAGCGCATGCGTGCCGGTGGCGCCGGTATTCCGGCGTTTTTCGCCCGCACCGGCTTTGGCACCGTCGTGGCCGAAGGCAAGCCGACGCAGAAATTTAACGGCGTGTGGGGCGACAAGGAATATGTGATGGAGCGTTCGATCCGCGCCGATGTTTCACTCGTCAAAGCGTGGAAGGCGGACAAGCAGGGCAACCTCATCTATCGCAAGACCGCGCGCAACTTCAATCCCGTCGTGGCGATGTGTGGCAAGGTCACGGTCGCCGAGGTCGAAGAGATCGTCGAGAACGGCGCGCTCGACCCTGACAACGTGCACACGCCTGGAATCTTCGTGCAACGTCTGGTGCTGAATGCGAAGCCGGAAAAGCGTATTGAGAATCGTACTGTGAGGAAGAGCTGAAATGCCGTGGACTCGCGAACAAATGGCCGCGCGCGCGGCGCAGGAATTGAAGGACGGGTTCTATGTGAACCTCGGTATCGGCCTGCCGACGCTGGTGGCGAACTACATCCCGGCGGGGATGGATGTGATGCTTCAGTCTGAAAACGGACTACTCGGCATCGGCCCGTTTCCTCTGGAAGAAGAGGTCGATCCCGATCTGATCAATGCCGGCAAGCAATTGGTGACCGCGCTTCCGGGCTCCAGCTATTTCTCCAGTGCCGATTCTTTCGCGATGATCCGCGGCGGTCATATCAATCTCGCAATACTGGGTGCGATGCAGGTCAGCGAAAAAGGCGATCTCGCCAACTGGATGATTCCCGGCAAGCTGGTCAAAGGCATGGGCGGCGCGATGGACCTGGTCGGCGGAGTCGAGCGCGTGGTCGTGCTGATGGAGCACAGCGCGAAGAGTGGCGAACACAAGATTCTGCAGCAGTGCACGCTGCCGTTGACTGGCAAGGCGGTAGTCAATCGCATCATCACCGAGCTCGGCGTGTTCGACGTGACCCAGCAAGGGCTGCAGGCTGTCGAGCTTGCGTCCGGCGTGTCGCAGGAAGAAGTTCGCACGAAGACTGGGTGCCCGGTCAAGTTCGCGCAGACGGCTGTCGCCGCCTAGCTCCGCAATTGCACGGCGAGGCCGTGACCGCTGTGCATCATCACCACCACCACGCCGACCTCAGCGCGCACCATCGCGGCGACAGCAGTTACACGCATCGGGCGCGTGCCGCCGGCGGCCGCACGCTGACGATTGCCGTTGCGCTGACGCTCGGATTCGCGTTTGTCGAGTTGGTCGCTGGCCTATGGTCGGGTTCGCTCGCACTGCTCGCCGACGCCGGGCACATGGCGACCGACTCGGCATCGCTGTTGTTCGCGCTGATCGCCAACATCATCGCTCGGCGGCCCATTTCCGAGCGGCATTCCTTTGGGCTGGCGCGGGTCGAAGTCATCGCCGCGTTTGTCAATGCACTGTTCATGGTCGCGGTGGTGCTGTGGATCGCGATCGAGGCGTTTAACCGGATCAACGCTCCGGTGCCGGTTCAAGGCCTGGCGGTCATGGGTGTCGGCAGCGTCGGGCTGCTGGTCAACATACTGGTGGCGTGGACGCTTTCGCGCGAGCGTGACAACGTCAACATACGCGCCGCCTTCGTGCACGTGCTTGGCGACTTGCTGGGATCGGTTGCAGCCATCATGGCCGGCACCATCATTTATTTCGGCGGCCCGCTGATTGCCGATCCGGTGTTGTCATTGCTCGTTGCGGCGCTGATCGTGCGCTCGACCTACGGCGTGCTCAAGGAAACGACGTTCGTGCTGCTGGATAGCGTGCCGACCGGTGTCGACTATGAGGAAGTAGGGACGACGCTGGCGAAGCTGCCAGGCATCGTTTCGGTCCACGACCTGCATGTATGGGCAATGGTGCCGGGTAGGGCGGCATTGTCCGCACACGTACTCGTCGATGACATCGAAAACTGGCCAGTCATCCTGCATCAGGCGCGGCTCGTATTGAACCGCGACTTCAAGATCGATCACATCACGCTCCAGCCCGAGTGGCTGCACCGCGCGCCGGGAGTAATCAGCATCAGAAAGGCCGAGTAGCGCGCCAAGCGTTTTGGCTGCTTGACATCGAGTGGTTATATTGGTACGTTTCGCGTACCATTTAGTACAACGATGTTTTTGCAGACAAATCCATGGCCGCTTTGCCGCAACGAGAGATCCCGCGCGCCGACGCAATCGACGTCGGCAGCCGTGATGCACGCAGCCGGTTGGCTGCGATGGTCACCAAGCTGCTGGATCACTGGAATCTGACGGCCGTCGAACAGTCCGCGCTGCTGGGCCTATCCACGACGAGCCGCAGCACGCTTGCGCGTTACCGTGAGGGTGAACCGCTGGCTGACAGCCGCGACCTGCTCGATCGCGCGGGCCATTTGCTGGGCATTCACAAGTCGCTGCGAATTCTGTTTCCGTACGATCGCGACCTCGCGTACGGCTGGATGACGCAATTCAATCGGCGGCTCGGTGCGCGCCCGGTCGATCTGATTGCCGAGCGCGGGTTCGAAGGCCTGCTTGCGGTGCGCCGCTATCTAGATTTTCAGCGTGGCTAGTGATCTGCTGTCGGCCAACGCTGAGTTTCATGGCGATCTGGTTCGAAACATCCCGGGTATTCGTCGCTCGCAAAACCTGTTCGACGATCTAACCACCAATCCTGCCGATTGGGCGGTCGCGATGGCGGCCGAGGAAAGCGGACGCATCCCGACGGCTGCAGCGCTCGCTACGCGCCCGTTCGACTATGGAAGCGTCATTAGCTACAGCTTCGATGCGTCGCATTGGCAATCGACGCGATTTTCGGACGGTACGCGCTACGGTGTCTGGTATGGCGCGCTCGAAGTCGAAACCACCGTGTACGAGACTGCGCATCACTGGCGGCGCTTCCTGCTCGATAGCTACGGTGAACTCGATCGAGTCATCGTCACCGATCGCCGCGTGTGTGACGTCCGGTGCGACGCGCTGTTGATCGATCTGCGCGGCAAGCACGTCGAATTTCCGGATCTCGTGCGGCGCGACAGTTACACCTTTACGCACCAGGTCGGGCGCATCCTGCACGAACAGGACCTGAGTGGACTGCTGGTGCAGTCCGCACGCTACGATGGAATCAACGCCGCCGTCTTTCGCGCTGAACGGTTGTCGAATGTGCGCGAAAAAATGTTCGTTACTTACAAGGTCAACGTGGTGCGCGACTCGTTCGTCGCCGAGCGCGCGCGCGGCCGCGCCTGGCTGTCGTTCTCGCCAAGCAGCCTTGAGTGACCTTACACGCCTAGCTTGCGCAACACGGTCATCGCGCCCAGCAGGATGGGTTGGTGCACCAGATAGACCGTGAGCGCCCATGTGCCGAGAAACAGAAGCCAGCGCGGCGCGCGATCATTGAGCGGTATCAGCGCCTCCGGAATCCGCCATTGCGCTCGCTGCCAGAGCGCCGCCAGCCCGGCACCGATAAGAACGACTCCAATCCACGGAAACAGCGGCACGTAGTCCTCGGTGCGCGGCTTAAACGTCATGAAGCCAACGATCGTCGCAGGTGGTGTGTTGAAGAACTCGTTCGTGTAAGCGAGCCCTATCAGGATGCACACGATGCCGAGCGGGATGTTCCACGCCTTCAATCGCACCAGAGGTCGCGCGAGCAGCAGCGCCGCTGCGACGAAATGCAGTATTCCAAAGTAGATGAACCGCTGACCAAACACCATCCAACTGCCGACTGACACCAGTAACGCGGCCGCCGCAATCTGTGCCCATCGCTTCCAAAAGTCTGCCGCCGACGGTTTGAACGACGTCCGCAGCACCAGGCTCACCCCGACCAGCAGCAGAAACTGCGTGACGATGGCGGTGCGCCACGCAATCCATGGCTGATCGCGCGTCATCGCCAGGTTGACCCAGCCGAAATAGGCGAGGTCGTAGATGAAGTGATAAACGATCATCTGCGCCACCGCAAATCCACGCAGCGCGTCGACCAGCCGCAGGCGCGATGCCGAGTTCGGATTCATTGCAGCGGTAGGGGCGGCATAATCTTGTGACGCAGTCTAGGTGAGGCCAAGCCATGTTGATGTCATCGCAGGATTATCGCGACTCGCTGCGCCGGTCGCGTCCGCGCGTCTACGTTGATGGGCATTTAGTCGAATCGGTCGCCGACGAGCCGTCGTTGGCGCCCGGCGTCAACGCGCTTGGGTTGAGCTACGACTACGCATTGCGTGAAAACCTGGCGCCCGTGATGCGGGCGCGCGCGGGAACTCACGATATCAACCGCATGAACGCGATTCCCGCGTCGAGCCAGGATCTGCTGAACAAACTCGAAGCGGTTCGTCTGCTATGCCAGGAAACCGGATGCGCGCAGCGTTATCTGGGTGGCGACGGACTAGCAGCGCTGCGCCAGGCGACGCATCGTATCGATGCCGACAAGAGCACCGATTACTCATCGCGACTCGATGCCTACCTGGAGCGTGTCTATTCGGAAGACCTGAGCATCGGCATCGCGATGACCGACGGTAAGGGCGATCGCTCTCTGCGCCCACATCAGCAGCCGAATCCTGATACGTATGTACACATTGTCGAGCGTCGCGCCGACGGCGTCGTCATCTCGGGTGTCAAGGCGATTGTTACCGCCGCACCGTACGTGCACGAGCTGCTGGTCATGCCCTGCCGCAACATGACGCAGGACGACGTCGACTTTGCAATCTGTTGCGCGGTGCCGATCGACGTCGATGGCCTGACGATCGTCGCCCGACCGGCGGGGCGTCCCGGCGAAAAGGCCGCGCTGTTCAGCGGACGCTATGGCCAGTCGACCGGCGTTGCGATTTTCGAACGCGTGTTCGTTCCGTGGGAGAACGTTTTTCTGGCCGGCGAGTGGGAGCATTCCGGGTTTCTGACCTACAGCTACGCGACGCATCACCGGCAGACGTGCATAGCCGCGCGTGCGGGGTTTGGCGATTTGCTGATTGGCGCCGGCGCACTGATGACCGAGGCGAACGGCGCCGACCTCGATCAAGCGCACGGCCTGCGCGATGCGATGGTCGATCTAATCAAGATCGTTGAAGGCTTTTATGCATGCGGTGTCGCCGCGTCGGTGTATTGCACCGACGATCCTGCCGGGGTCGCAATGCCAGACCCAGTGTTCGGCAACATCGGCAAATTGTTGATGGCCACGCAGATTTACGACATGCATCGGTTGGCGCACCACGTATCGGGCGGACTGATCGTCACGCTGCCCGGGCCAGAAGAAGACCATAACCCAGCGACCGCCGGCCGGCTTTCCGAGCTGCTGACAGCGCGCTCGGACATTCCATACGAGAAGCGGATCGAGGTCGCCCGCTTCGTTGAAGACCTGACCGCGTCGTATCAGGCGGGCTGGTATTCGGTGATCTCCTTGCATGGCGGCGGATCACCCGACGCGATGAAGATGGAAATCTGGCGCAACTACCCGCTGGGCAACAAGGTCGACCTTGTCGAGCGCTTGCTCGAGCGTGGTGTGCTGACCGACGACGTGCGCAAGATCACACGCAATCGCCAGCCGGGACGTTGCTGCATCGAAGGGTGTCAGGTCCCGACGGCGCCGGTCGTGGTGCCGTTGCCGCAGATCGGCAATGTGCCCGCGCGATCGGTACTGCCGCTACGCAAGACGGGAACTACGAACTAAGAGCTGCAGCGTGCGCTTGCGGTCCGAGCAGTCGTTTCTTTTGATCGTCGATGTGCAGACGCAGCTCGCGCCGCGTGTTGACGGTGCGGAGCAAGTCATTGCGAAGTGCGCAGCGTTAATGAAGGCGGCGCGTCTTCTGAAGCTTCCCGTTAGAGTCACCGAACATTGTGCTGACCGTATCGGGCATTCGGTGCCGCAGATTGCCGCTTTGACAGAGCAGGGGGAGCTGCTGTCGAAGACGCACTTCTGCTGCACCGACGAACCCGATGCAATGGCGAAGTTCGACGCGCTCGACCGCAAACAGGTGGTCATTGCCGGCATGGAAGCGCATGTGTGCGCGATGCAAGCCGCGCTCGGTCTTGCAGAGCATGGCTATGACTGCTTCTTCGTGCAAGACGCGTCGGGTTCGCAGCGTCCTTCCGATCATGCGGCGGCGATCGAGCGTCTGCGGATGATCAACGTGCAGATCGTCACCACCGAAATGGTGATGTTCGAGTGGCTGAAGCGGGCCGACGTGCCGGAGTTCCGCGAGTTGCTGAAGCTAGTCAAGAGTGCCTGATAGTCGGCGTTGGATGGCGCACGTATTGAGACAGGCATCACGCGCGGACATCGCCGCGATTCATGAAGTTCGAATGTCGGTGCACGAAAATCGATTAACTCGCAGCGTCATCACAGAGCGCGATTACGTTGATCATTTGGAGACTCTGGGGCGCGGCTGGGTCATCGAAGTTGGCGATCGGATCGTGGCCGTCGTGGTCGGCAATGCGCGTAACGGAAACATATGGGGCCTGTTTGTGCATCCGGAATTTGAGCGGCGCGGTTTCGGCAGGCGCTTGCTCGACACCGCTGTCAACTGGCTGTGGTCCGAGGGGCTGACGCAGCTGTGGCTGACGACTGCCCCCGGGACGCGCGCGCAGGGGTTCTACGAAGTGGCTGGCTGGAAGAAGGCGGCCGTGACTGAACACGGTGAAATTCGATTTGAGCTGAGCAAGCGTGTCGACAACTTCCAATGACTTGTTCGGACCGTCGCCATCGTGGCCGGTCGGATTGACGTACACGCTCGATTTCATCGACGCCGACGAAGAAAGCCAACTGCTTTCGGCAATACGCGACGTGCCGATGCACGACGCGCAATACTATGAATACACGGCAAAGCGCCGTGTCGCGAGCTTCGGTGCAAGCTATGACTTCGAATCGAGACAGCTGCACGACGCGGCTCCTGTACCCGCGTTCCTGATCCCGCTGCGCCGGCGCGTGGCCGAGCGGGTTTCACTTCCCGAAAATTCGTTCGCGCAAACTTTGATTACCGAATATCGGCCCGGCACACCCTTGGGCTGGCATCGCGACGCACTGAACTACGAATTGGTCGCAGGTGTGTCGTTGGGCGGCCGGTGTCGGATGCGCTTTCGGCCCTACCCGCCCCGCCGTGGACGCGATCCGAAGACATTCGTGCTCGAACTCGAGCCACGCTCGTTGTACGTGATGCGCGATGAGGTGCGCTGGAACTGGCAGCACAGCATCCCTGCTACGCCTGAGCATCGGTGGTCGATTACGTTTCGCACATTGCGGAATTCGCCGAAGGATTTGTAACTCCGCCGTGTATTGTCGCGGTGGCTATCCATCAGGTCGTTGAATGCTCGAGTTGCTTACCGATCCGCAGATCTGGGTCGCCTTTCTCACACTGACGGCGCTCGAGTTGGTGCTCGGCATCGACAACATAGTTTTCATATCGATTCTGGTCGACCGGCTGCCGAAGCATCAGCAGAAGCGCGCACGCCAGATCGGTCTCTTCATGGCGATGTTTCTGCGCATTGCGTTGTTGCTGGTACTTTCATGGATCATCGGTTTGACCGACACGCTGTTCACGGCATTTCGCCAGGAGATTTCCGGGCGCGACTTGATTCTGATCGGCGGCGGCCTGTTTCTGTTGTGGAAGAGCACGCACGAGATTCATCACTCGATCGAAGGCGCCGAAGGCGGGACCATGGGCAAGGTGAGGACCACATTTGCCTCGGTGATTTTGCAGATCATGGTCATCGACCTGGTGTTTTCGCTCGACTCGATCATCACCGCTGTCGGCATGGTCGACGAGATCGAAGTCATGATTGCAGCGGTCATCGTTTCGGTGGGACTGATGATGGTGGCGTCGGGTTCGATCGCTCGCTTCGTTTCACAGCATCCGACAATCAAGATGCTCGCCCTGTCGTTTCTGGTCGTCGTCGGTGTCGTGTTGATTGCCGATGGGCTTGGGCTACACATTCCGAAAGGTTATGTTTATTTTGCGATGGCATTCGCGCTGGCGGTCGAGATGTTGAACATTCGCGCGCGCAAGCGCGCGGCAAAGCCACGCCGCCTGCATTCCGCCTATGCGGCGCCCAACGAGTCGGAAGAATCGAAGTGAGACGTTTACTGTGCACCGCGGCGTTAGGCGCGCTGACGCTCGAAGGACTCGTGGGGTGCGGAGACTTCCTCACGGATTCCGCCACGCGGGCTGCGAACGACCTTCAAAAGGCCGCAGAGGCGATGCAAGGGTCATCGGCGGCGACTTACACGCTGGTTCATCGACCGAAGGCATCACCGGAAGGATGCTCACACGACTATTCGTTTCAGCTCAGCCGCCAGTCGTCGATGCTGATGTGGTGCAAGTCACCGAGCGGTGAGGGCAACGTTGCCAGCCACACGACGACGTCCCACCTGCGGTACGTTGACGTGCCGGAGCAAATCAATCTGGAAAAGCGCGCGGGTGAGCCGATCACTTTCGAGCTGCAGAAGACATTGGGCAAGCCTGTGGTGGTGCGTGCGTACTAGAGCGCTTGCCTTTGTGTTGCTGGCAGCTGGCGCTTCTTCCACGGCCGCGATTGATCTGCAAGGTCACCGCGGCACGCGCGGACTGGCTCCCGAGAACACGCTGGCCGCCTTCAGGACCGCGCTTGCCATTGGCGTTACCACGCTGGAAACGGATCTTGCGCTCACGCGCGATGACGTTCTGGTGCTATCGCACGAACCGTATCTGTTTGCGGCCACTACACGTGGCTCAGATGGGCGCTGGCTAAGCGAAGATGGAGCACCGATTTTCTCGTTGAATGCAGCGGATCTTGCGCAGTACGACGTTGGCCGTCTGAACTCGGCGCACAAATATTCCGCTCCGTGGACCGAGCAAAAAGCGAGTGACGGCGAACGCATTCCGACCTTGCAGCAGCTGTTCGATCTGGCGCGCGGTGCGGTATCTCCCGGCAATCGTCCGGTGCGTTTCAACATCGAGACCAAAATCACGCCGACCAGCGGCGATACGACACCCAGTGCCGAACGCTACGCGCGCGCGGTCGTCGATGCGGTGCGCGCGGCGAAGATGACTGAGCGGGTCACGGTGCAATCATTCGATTGGCGAACGCTGCGCGAAGTGAAGAAACTTGCGCCTGAATTGGCCACCGCGTGTTTGACGATCGAGTCATCAGGCATGAACACCGTTTTATCCGATGCGTCCGGTGCATCTCCGTGGCATGCCGGACTGAAAATAGCGGACTACGGTGGGTCCGTAGCGCGCATGGCACAAGCGGCAGGATGCAGCATCTGGTCGCCGTTCTGGCGCAATGTGACTGCCGAGAATATTGCCGAAGCACATGCTTCGAAGCTGAAGATCATTGCCTGGACGGTCAACGATCCTGCCGAGATCGAGCGTCTAGCGGTGCTGGGTGTCGACGGCATCATCACTGACTATCCGGACCGCGCACGGCGGGCACTAGCGGCTCGTAGCATCCCGATCGATTGACCATCGGTATACTGCGCCGTTACCGGTAACGCTGTTGCAAACAGCGTAGATAACGAGATGATCAAGTACGTGTTCGTTACCGGTGGCGTGGTCTCCTCGCTCGGAAAAGGGATCGCCGCCGCCTCCCTTGCCGCGATCCTCGAATCGCGCGGCCTCAAAGTCACCCTAATAAAGCTAGACCCGTACATCAATGTCGATCCCGGCACGATGTCGCCGTTTCAACACGGCGAAGTGTTCGTGACCGAAGACGGCGCTGAAACCGATCTCGACCTGGGACATTACGAGCGCTTTATCTCCGCCAAGATGCGGAAGGTGAATAACTTCACCACGGGCCAGATTTACGACTCGGTCATCAAGAAAGAGCGGCGCGGCGAGTATCTGGGCAAGACGGTGCAGGTCATTCCTCATGTGACCAACGAGATTCAGGATTTCATCGAGCGCGGCGCACGCGCGGCATGGGACGGCAAGGCTGACGTGGCGATTGTCGAGATCGGCGGCACCGTAGGCGATATCGAATCGTTGCCGTTCGTAGAAGCCGTGCGGCAGATGAAATTGCGCCTGGGCCAATCGTCGGCGTGCTACGTGCACCTGACGCTCGTGCCTTTCATTCCCTCCGCCGGCGAACTAAAGACCAAGCCGACGCAGCACAGCGTGCAGAAGATGCGCGAGATCGGCATCTCGCCCGACGTGCTGCTGTGCCGCGCAGATCGCCCGATTCCCGGAAGAAGAGCGCGCAAAGATTTCGTTGTTTTCCAACGTGCCGATCGACGCCGTGATTTCGGCGTGGGATGTCAGCTCGATCTACAAGATTCCGTCGATGCTGCACAAGCAGGGACTCGACGAGATCGTGTGCTTCAAGCTCGGCATCATTGCGAAGCCCGCTGACCTGTCGGGCTGGGACAAGCTGGTGTATGCGCTCGAACATCCCGAACACGAGGTCACGATCGGCATGGTCGGCAAGTATGTCGAGCTGTCGGACTCGTATAAGTCACTGGTCGAAGCGCTGATGCACGCCGGCATCAACACGCGCACAAAAGTAAACATCGAGTATCTGGATTCCGAGCAGATCGAGAGCGACGGAATGGCGCTGCTTGATCGCGTCGATGCGGTGCTGGTCCCGGGCGGCTTCGGCCGGCGCGGCACCGAAGGCAAGATCGCAGCAATCCGTCACGCCCGTGAGAACAGTTTGCCGTATCTCGGAATTTGTCTTGGCATGCAGCTGGCGACAATCGAGTTTGCGCGCAACGTGTGCGGGCTCGAGGGTGCGAACTCGACCGAATTCGATCCCGACACACCGCATCCGGTCGTCGCTCTGATCACCGAATGGACCGATCGCACTGGTCGCATCGAGCGGCGCGATGCACAGTCCGATCTCGGCGGGACGATGCGGCTCGGTTCGCAGAAATGTCCGGTCGAGCGCGGCACACTGGCGGCGCGCATCTACGGCACCGAGGTCAACGAGCGCCATCGGCATCGCTACGAGGTCAACAATGCCTATGTGCCTCAGCTCGAAGCTTGCGGCTACACGGTTTCCGCGCGTACGCCGAGCGAGAAGTTGACGGAGATCATGGAGCTGCCGTCACATCCGTTTTTCATCGGCGTTCAGTTTCACCCCGAGTTCACTTCGACGCCGCGTCACGGGCATTCACTGTTCAAGGCTTTTATCGAAGCGGCGCTGGCGAGTAAGCAGGCTCGCTCGCAGTCAGCCGACGATGTGAAAATCGCGCCGATTTCTCATAAGGCCGCCGCGTGAAGCTGGCGGGTTTTGAAGTTGGACTCGACCGGCCGCTGTTTTTGATCGCGGGGCCGTGCGTGATCGAGTCCGAGCAGATGGCGATCGACACCGCAGGTCGCTTGAAGGAAATCACAAGCGCGCTCGGCGTTCCGTTCATCTACAAGTCGAGCTTCGACAAAGCCAATCGCAGCTCGGGCAAGAGCTTTCGCGGCCTTGGCATCGATGAAGGGTTGCGAATTCTCGGTGCGGTAAAAAAACAGGTCGGTGTGCCGGTGCTGACCGACGTACACGAGGAAGACGAGATCAAGCCCGCAGCCGCAGTGGTCGACGTTCTTCAGACGCCGGCGTTTCTGTGTCGGCAAACCGATTTCATTCGTGCTTGCGCCGTCAGCGGCAAGCCGGTCAATATCAAGAAGGGCCAGTTCCTCGCGCCCGGCGATATGAAGAACGTGATCGACAAGGCGCGCGACGCCGCACGCGAAGCCGGTTTGCCAGAAGACAGCTTCATGACGTGCGAGCGCGGCGCATCGTTCGGCTACAACAATCTGGTTTCCGACATGCGATCGCTGGCGATCATGCGCGATACCAACGCGCCGGTGGTGTTCGACGCCACGCACTCGGTGCAACTGCCCGGCGGACAGGGCACGACCAGCGGCGGCCAGCGCGAATTCGTGCCGGTACTGGCGCGCGCTGCAGTCGCAGCCGGTGTCGCGGGAGTCTTTATGGAAACGCATCCGAATCCTGCCGAAGCCAAGTCTGACGGACCGAACGCAGTTCCGCTTGACCGGATGAAGGAGTTGCTTGCCACGCTAGTCGAACTCGATCGCGCGGTGAAGCGGCAGGGTTTTATCGAGGCCAGCTTTGCCTGAGAACCTTCACGTTAAGGAACCATGAGCGCCATCGTTGACATCATCGGTCGTGAGATTCTCGATTCGCGCGGTAACCCCACCGTTGAATGCGATGTGCTCCTTGAGAGTGGCGTGATGGGCCGCGCGGCGGTGCCTTCCGGCGCGTCGACCGGTACGCGCGAAGCAATCGAGCTGCGCGACGGTGACGCCAACCGATACGGCGGCAAGGGCGTGCTAAAGGCGATCGAGAACGTCAACACCGAGATCTCGGAAGCGATCCTGGGGCTCGAAGCCAACGAGCAGGCATTTCTTGACAACGCTTTGATCGAACTCGACGGCACGGAGAACAAATCGCGGCTCGGCGCCAACGCGATGCTGGCGGTGTCGATTGCGGTTGCCAAGGCGGCGGCCGAGGAATCAGGTCTGCCGCTCTATCGCTACTTTGGCGGTAGCGGGGCGATGCAGATGCCGGTGCCGATGATGAATGTGATCAACGGCGGGGCGCACGCCAACAACAATCTTGATCTACAGGAGTTCATGATTGTTCCGGTCGGCGCGCCGACGTTCTCGGAAGCGGTGCGCTATGGCGCTGAGGTGTTTCACGCCCTGAAAAGGCTGATCGACAAGGCGGGCATGAGTACCGCTGTCGGCGACGAGGGCGGCTTCGCGCCCAACGTGAAGAATCATGAGGCCGCGATCCAGCTGATCTTGCAGGCGATCGATAACGCTGGCTACGGGGCGGGCACCGATATCGCGGTGGCCATCGACTGCGCCGCCAGCGAGTTCTTCAAGAACGGCAGTTATCGACTTGAAAGCGAGGGACTGACGCTGTCAGCTGCCGAGTGGACTGCGACTTTGGCCGGCTGGTGCGAAAAGTATCCGATTGTGTCGATCGAAGATGGAATGGCAGAAAACGACTGGGCCGGTTGGGAAGAACTGACCCGAAAGCTTGGCGAGAAAGTGCAGCTGGTCGGCGACGATATCTTCGTGACCAATACCGCGTTGTTGCGCGAAGGAATCCGGCGCGGCGTTGCCAATTCGATTCTGATCAAGATCAACCAGATCGGAACGTTGACCGAAACCTTCGCCGCGATCGAAATGGCGAAGCGCGCGGGTTACACCTCGGTGATCAGCCACCGCTCGGGTGAAACCGAAGACACGACGATTGCCGACATCGCCGTCGGCACGAACGCGATGCAGATCAAGACCGGCTCGATGAGTCGCTCCGATCGCACTGCGAAGTACAACCAATTGCTGCGCATCGAAGAAGACCTGGGTGAAGTCGCCAGCTACCCAGGGCGCGATGCGTTTGACAACTTACGCTAGGCCGGGCGGATAACGATCATGCGGCTGCTGGCCATTGTCCTCGCGGCGCTGCTGATTGGAATCCAGTGGCCGCTGTGGTTCGGCAAGGGCGGCTGGCTGCGAGTATGGGATCTTGACCGGCAATTGATCGCGCAGCGCGGGGTCAACGGTGCGCTGAATGCTCGCAATGCGGAGCTTGCGGCGGAAGTGGCGAGCCTGCGCGAGGGCCGCGAAGCGATCGAAGAACGCGCGCGGCACGAGTTGAACATGGTGCGCGATGGCGAGACATTTTTTCAGATCGTAATACCGAAGACAGAGAGCGCCGCGAACACGAACCAGCCACCGAAATGAACCTGCATCGGCTACTGAAAGAGCGCGAATCGCTTGGCACACCGCTGCGTGTCGGATTGATCGGCGCGGGCAAGTTCGGATCGATGTACCTGTCGCAGGTACGCCATACGCCCGGCATGCGCGTAATTGCGATTGCCGATCTGGATCCCACCCGTGCGCGTCAGGCTCTGCGCAGGGTAGGCTGGTCCGATGGTGCCATCTCGTCGCTGAGTTTTTTCTCTGACGCGCGCGCGTTGATCGAAACGCAGGATATCGACATCGTCATCGATTCCACCGGTTCACCGTCCGCTGGCATCACGCACGTGCTGGCCTGCTGTGAGCACCGCAAGCACATCGTGATGGTCAACGTCGAGGCCGATGCACTCGCGGGGCCGCTGCTGGCGCAGCGCGCACGCGAAGCGGGCATCGTCTATTCACTCGCCTACGGCGATCAACCGGCGTTGATCTGCGAGCTGGTCGACTGGGCGCGCGCATGCGGCTTCGAAGTGATTGCCGCCGGCAAGGGCACCAAGTATCTGCCCGCTTATCACGCCTCGACGCCGGACACCGTATGGGGGCACTACGGCCTCACCGCCGAGGATGCACGGCTCGGCGGACTGAACGCACAGATGTTCAATTCGTTTTTGGATGGAACCAAGAGTTCGATCGAAATGTGCGCGGTGTCGAACGCGACCGGATTGCTGGCACCTGACGGATTGTCATTTCCGCCGTGCAGCGTCGACGAGCTGCCACAGGTCTTGCGTCCCCAGACCGAGGGCGGCGTGCTGCATCATCGCGGACAAGTCGAGGTGATCTCCAGCTTGCAGCGCGATGGCTCGGCTGTGCAGCGTGATTTGCGCTGGGGTGTTTATGTAGTGTTTGCAGGCGGTAGTGATTACGTAGAGCGGTGTTTTAAAGAATACGGTCTCGTGACCGACGCCAGTGGACAGTATTCCGCCCTCTACAAACCATTTCACCTGATTGGGCTCGAGCTTGGCATCAGCGTTGCCAGCGTTGGCTTGCGCAATGAACCGACCGGCGCGCCGATCGGATTCAATGCCGATGTCGTGGCGACGGCGAAGCGCGATCTCGCGATGGGTGAAGTCCTCGACGGGGAGGGTGGTTACACCGTCTACGGCAAAGTGATGCCGGCCGAGGAGTCGATGCGGATTGGCGGTTTGCCGCTCGGTCTTGCGCACAAGGTTAGGCTGCTCAACGCAGTTCCGGCGGGACAGCAGGTGCGCTGGGATGACGTCGAAATCGACGAAGACGAGAGCGCCGTGGAATTCCGCCGATCGATGGAGCGCGCGACGAATGCGTTCCAAGGCGAGGCGATTGTCGCCAACGCGTAGCGCTTGACTTGGTCTCGGGGACTCCCCTCGACAGCGACAAGCATTGACTTGGTGGTCCTCTGCCGGAGCTCAATCAGCGGCCGGTATTCGGGAGACTGATACCAAGCCTTGAGTTGAGCCATGTCGGGGAATTCGAGAATCACGAGTCGCTTTGGCGACCAATCACCCTCCAGTACGTCCGTCGCGCCACCGCGCACCAGATAGCGACCGCCAAAGGCCTCGATCGTTGCGGATACTCGCTGCCTGTATTGCTCGTACCCCGCGGCATCAGTGACTTCGACGTTGGCGAACAGATAAGCGGGCATGTTGTTTCTCCGTTAGGCGTGGTGTCAGGCAGATTGACGCTTCATAACACGACGCCGCTTGCTGTCCATTCGTACTTGATGTCGGCCAGCTGCCAATTCGGCTCGAAACCGCGAGCGACGATTTCGAATCCGTGCTTCTCGTAGAACGCGCAAGCGATTGCGTTGCGCGCAAAGGCGAAAAGCCAAAGTTTGCCGCTGGACTGGGCCTTTGCCCAATCGAGAAGGTGCGTGCCGATCCCACAATGATGATGTCCGACGCGCACGTATAGATGCGTGATCGACTCCTTCGTCGCGGCGATGAAACCGACGAGCCGGTCGTCGAGCAGCGCCATGCGGACCGAGTTATTGGGAACGACAGTACTGACAAAGGCCTCCCGCTGCTCTTCAATGGGATGCGGATCGACGACGCCGACGCCGAACTCGAAGCTCTCTCGCCACAGTCGGACGATCTCATCGGTTCGTGCGGCATCGAAGTCGACGATGTCGATGGTGCAGATCGATCTTGTTGCATTGATCGTCAAGACTCATCGGACGGACAAAATCATGCTCCTACTGGCACCTACAGAGCGCCCGCAGATGAGGCTTCTGATCGGACTCGTCGACTCAAAGATACGAGCTGCAGAATAGACCGACCGGACGCCTGACGTCCGGCCGGCTCTGAGGAGCAATTAATTGCGCGGTCTGAAGTAATTATTCGCAACCCACTCGCCAACGCTAGTGCCGAGTACGCCACCCTGCCGTTCCGGCGGTGCGGAAGTGCATGCCGCCGTGAATGCGTGCGAGGATGATTTCGTTGAGCAAGTCGTCCGGAGTGCTGTACTGCCGCACCGTTCCAGTGACCGTGCTGCTGAAGCTAAACGAGATGTTGCTGGTGCCGAAATGCGACTTCAAAGCGGTTAGCGAGGCAGAGTTGACGCACATATGCGCCGACGGATACTCGGGATGATTTGGCGTCGTAACGACCGGTGTCCAGGTCGCATCCATCGCGGTCGCCGCATTGCCATCGGTGTCCGCAAATCGGATCGCACTTGTTGGGCGCCAGAAATCATAGAAGTACTTGGATTCAAAGCATGTATTGCTGCGTCGGCCTGCGTAACCCATAACATCGCCATGCCGCGCGCGTTATCGGCAAGGCTGCGGCTGTCCATTGCGAATGCCCGATAGTTGCGCGAAGTAAAGTACGCGGGGCTTTCGGTATGAAAGCGCGCGGCTTCCAGTTGGTCTGCGCTTCGCATGCTGCTGATGGCTCGACGCCCAATGCGAATACTTCGTTGAAGTCGGTGGCGTAGGCCGCGCTATCGAGCGCCGGTGGCGGAGGCGCACGAAACTGAGACAGGCTTGTCACTGCGAATGGCTTGATGAAACGGCTAGTGACGCCGACGGGATTGACGCCGCGAAAATTGCCCGGACCTGTGCCCGGTGTGTATGTCACCGCGGTAAACCGTCCGTCGTTGGCGCGTAGCGCCACAATGGCCGTTGCGATTTCGGTCCCTATGGCGATGCCACGCGTCTTGGCATCGTCTGCTGGAATGGCGGCAACAAAGGCGTCATAGGCCGCCTGGTACTGGGCTGAACGATTGGGAAACAAACCTTTAAGCACGCCGTAAGCTGCCGCCGCCGCGGCCGCTTCCTGCGAAGCACCTGCAGCCGGCGTCGTAGGCGTGGCGGCGAAGGTCGTGTGTGTACCGACAATGGCGTTAACTGCGTCATAGATCGCCACGTGAACAGTGGCGAGATCGACCGAAGTGTTTGGGCGCTGCTCCTCGGGGGTGCCGGTGGCTGCAGGCGCGACATTGATCGTATCGGTCGCGATCTTGTTCCAATAGGCAACCACATTAGACGGATTAGCGACGCCGTTGGTGTAGGCAACCGTCACCGCCGCGGGTGCGACGACAGGTTGAACGGTGTTGTCGTCGCTGCCGCCGCAGCTAGCCAGCACCAATGCAGCACAGGTAGCTACAGAAACAGTGCAGCGGCTGCGAAGAACCATCATTGACTTTGTTTTCATTTAGCCCTCCCTCCATGGCGCTGGCGCGCCGAAAAATCGACGACTTCATGGAGAAGGACGCAAGGAGCCCGGCAAAGCGGACATGCCGAGTCGTGGGAGGGGCTTCCAGGAACGAGCGCGAACCTATCTCGGTCACTGAGATCAGGCTTCGAGTGGGTCAAGCTGGCCGGTTAAGTCGCATCGCGCCAAGTGACTGCACGACTCTCCGACTGGCGCCTCGCTCATAACCTTCGTGGCAGGAATGGCGCGATTTGGTGGCACAGCCACCACCCGCACGCTAATAAGTGTCGCTAGCGCCGTCTCAACATCAAGTCACTTTGAAACAGCCGCAGATTTAGTTGCAGACGTAGTCTTCGCCGCGATAGCCCGATGCGTTTTAATTGGCGAGGCGGCCAACTTCTGTTTTGCTTCGGCCACCATCCATTCTCCGCGCTTGTCACCGATCGCGAGGTAGGCCTGTCCGAACCAGTACTGAGCCTCCACTGTGCCGATGCTGTTCGGAGCAAGGCTGAGCCAGGCACCATAGTTGATGCGCAGTGGTTCGATCGCTTCATCAGCGCGGCCGTTAGCGAGCAGCGCGCGACCGTAGGCGACGGCAAACCTGCGGTCACGACTGAACTCTTTTGATACCTGCAGTCGCTCCTCCACTGTCGCCAGTGCATCCGCTGCGCGCCCTTGTGCGAGTTCCGCTAACGCGCGCGCCGCGAGCGCGCGGCCTTGGCAGCGGGCAGGACTAAAGAAATCCCACCCTATCACAGCTGTGATGGGATTCGACGAGAACTTCGCGTTCGTTGCGCGACAGCGGTCGACCATCTTCTGCGCAGTTTCAGCTGCTTCCACAAAACGCCCATTTTGCCGCTGCGCAGCACTCAAACAAAGCCACAAATCGCCTTGGTTCGCCGTGATCACGCCGATCCGACGAAACTCGGCGTCGTAGTGGGCGACGAGCGGTGCCGCAACTGCTTCGGCCCCGTCGTCATCACCGCGGCTCGCCAGCAGGCAGACGCGGGTCATCATCACGCCAGTCATGATTTTCTCGCGCAGCGCGGGCTCGGGTATCGCGTGCGAATTCACAATCGCGTGCTGGTAATAGCGCTCGCCGGCTTCGAAGTCGGGTATGCGGTCCATCATGTACAGCGCGGATTCGGCACGGCGTAGCAGATTCGTGGATGGAGGCCGTTCGCGCGCCGCTGCGACTTCAAAAGCATCTTCAATGTAGCGATAGCCGGTCGGATCGCCAATGCTGAAGAAGCAACGCGAAAGCGCGACCAGCACGCTTTCCAGCGGCAGCTGTTCGGTCCGTGCGCAACTTGGATTGCGGCAAGCGAGGCACGCAGTATCGAAAGACCGTCGGCACTGCGACCTGTCGTGCAGAGACTTCAGGCCGTAGCTGGAACTCGCATCAAAGTATTCGAAACTTGAGCTGACGCCATCCGGCCGCGCAGCGGCGAGCGCCAGGGACGATTCGAAGAAGCGCTGAAGTTCGGCTGGTCCCTCGCGGATCAACTTCAAACCCGCCAACTGCGGAACGACCTTCAACTGCTGGCGGCTGCCGTCCCCGAAGTGCCGGGTCGCCAGTTCGAATGCTTCGTTCAAGATCTGCAGGCGCCTTTCCGGCGCGGGAAATGCAGGTACACCGTACGAAGCTTCCAACCTATCGCGATTTACCAGCGCGTCGACTAACAGCTCGCTGCCCGCCGTACCCTTGCTGCGGAGAATCTCAATCGCGCGATCGAGATCCTGTGAAGCCTCGCTCGAAACGATCAGGTGAACGTCAGCCGCTCTGACACGCGCAGTCAGCAACATCAAATCATCGGCGGGCAGGGCGGGAGTCGCTTCATTGGAGCGCGCTCGAACACGTGCCGCGCGGCCATCATTTCGCCGCGGTTGCGGTAAGCGTCTCCGACCGTAACTCGGAGTTGAAGCAGCTGCTCTGGTCTTCCTTTGAACTCGTTATCGATGCGTTCTTCGATCGCGCCGAGCATTGCCAGACCAGCGGCCTTTGTCTGCTGTGACGCGTTGGGATCGGCCTTCTGAATCAGCGACAACACGAAGGTGTTCAGCGCGGTCGCGCGTTGCGCCTGATCGCTTGCCACGTTCGCTTGCCACAGTGCAGCGCCGAGGCCGATGCCGAGCGCAATGACGACCGTGCCGCCCGCTGCTACAGCAAGGCGGTTGCGGTTAACGAACTTGCGCAGTCGGTAAGCGCGGCTGTCAGGCTGTGCATTGACCGGCTGGGCAGCCAGATAGCGCCGATATCGTCGGCCAGCGTGCCGCAGCGCTTTGGTAGCGATTCTCCGGCTTACGCTTCAGCGCCGTCAGAACGATGGCATCGAGATCGCCACGCAGCGCTTTGGCGCGCTGGCTTGTCTCGCGGCTGCTTCGCTCGGTCGCCTAAGTTACGCCGTTGCAGAATCTCCTGTTCGAGCGCCCGCGGATTCGGGTCGCACTGGTACGGTCGCACACCACTGAGCGAGTTCGTAAAGCATCACGCCGAGTGCGTAAACATCGGCGGCGACTGAGATCGGCAGTCCAAGAATCTGCTCCGGAGCCGCGTAGCGCAGCGTAAGCGGCCGTCCGGCGATTCGCGTCAACGCAGTTTCGTTCCGTCATCGGTGCGTCGCCTTCGAGCAGCTTGGCAGATGCCGAAGTCGAGCAGCTTGGGAGGACCCTCCGCGGTGACCAGCACATTGCTTGGCTTCAGGTCGCGGTGAATGACCAGGCGCGAATGCGCGTGCGCGACCGCGCGCACCACCTGCACGAACAGGCGCAGCAACGGCTCCAGAGTCGCTGGTCTGGCGCGCGCCAATAGACGTCGATCGGTTCGCCGTCGACATACTCAAGTGCGAGGTACGGCCGCCCCTCGGCCGTGATCCCAGCGTCGTAAAGCACAGCAATGTGCGGATGCTGCAATCAGCGCCAGTATCGACGCGCTCCCTCGCAATACGCTCGCTGAGACCGCGATCGATCCACTCCGCATGCGGCAGCTTCACCGCAGCCGATCCGCTGCATCACGCCGTCTGGCCCGCTGCGCCATCCACACCGTGCCGATGCCGCCCTCGGCCAGCATCCGCTGCAGGCGCCACGGACCGATGCGATCGCCCGGATGCTCGCGTCGCATGCTGGCCAAGGCTTCAGTCGCCATGCGCACAACCGGCTGCAGCGTCTCGCTGGTTCCCTCGAGCAAATTGAGTGCCGAGCGCGCCAGTAGTTCTTCAAGCAACGGACGCAGATCGCTCGACTCAGCTGGCAAGGTCGCGAACCAGGCGGTTCGCTCGCCTACATCAACTTCAAGGGCTCGCTCCAGCAAGCGGTTTAGGCGGTGCCAGTCTTGAACTGCGAGCGATGAATGAACCGCCATGGTGGACGCGAGCACTCTCCCAATGGAAAGACGCAGTCCGATACGAAAAGCGGACAACCGCTAAACCTTCGGGGATGTGCGGGCAGCATACGCGCACACTGGCATCCGGCGAACGGCTCGCTTGTAATATGAGATTTCGCTCCCGCGACCCTACCGCCAGGAGTAGTCAATGGGCGATGTCACCGAGCTATTGAAGCGTGTACGCCAGCACGATCGCGCCGCGCTCGACGAACTGGTCAGCTGATGTACCCGGACCTGCGTCGCATGGCGCATGGCCGCTTGGCCCAAAACGACACGATCACGCTTCTCGATACGACTTCGATGGTGCATGAGGTGTATCTACGTCTCTCCGGTGCTGGACGAATCGATGCGCAGTCGCGCCCGCAGTTCATCGTCTATGCGGCCAAGTCTTACGCTCGGTGCTGGTGGACTTCGCACGCAAGCGACGCGCTGAGCGGCGCGGCGGTGGAAACGCGAACGTCACTTTGTCGGATGAACTGGCCTTCGGTCTCGGCGGTACCGATGAGGACATCGAACGCGTCAACGACGCGCTTGACGAACTGGCGGAAACCGATCCGCGACTTAAACACGTTGTCGAGATGAAGTACTTCGGAGGCTTCAACGATCAGGAGATCGCCGAGGCGCTCGACGTAACCGACCGCACCGTGCGGCGCGACTGGGAACGCGCGCGCATGCTGTTGTCGGTGACGCTAAAAAAGTAGTGGTGCGTCCGAGTCACACCAACGGTTTTCAATGTCAATGTGCGACGCCACCGTGAAGAGTTGCTGCGTTGGTGCTTTCTATGCCGCCGGCGAACAGATGCGCAGCATCGACCGGATCAAACGAATACTTGCGCCCGCAGAACTCGCATGTGACGCTGACGGATCCCTGCTCCGCAATGATCGAGTCGACCTCTTCCTGGCCGAGCGATATCAGCATCTTTGCGATGCGCTCGCGTGAGCAGGTGCATTGAAAGCGCGGGGTCAGCGGCGCGTAGTGCTCGAGAGCTTCCTGCCAGAACAGCCGGTGCGATACCTCGTCGGGCGAGAGCTGCAGCAACTCTTCAGGCGTTACGGTCTGTGCGAGCGCTACCAAGTGCTCCCATGCCGCGTCATTCGCAAGCACAACCTCTGTTGCGCCATCGCCCGGCAACCGTTGCAGCAGCAACCCCGCGGCGGCCGTGTCGTTCGACGCGAGCCAAAGCCGGGTCTCGAGCTGCTCGCTTTGGCGCATGTACGTCTGCAGCACTTCGGCAACGCTGTCGCCTTCAAGCGGGACGATGCCTTGATACGGTTGTTGTCCTGGTAACGGATCTTTCGGATCGAGTGTGATTGAAAATCGCCCACGCCCGTTCCGGTTCATCAGCTCACGCAACGAAATGTCGTCGGCGATCGGCTCGTCACGCACCTTGGCTGTCGCGCGCAACGCAAGGTCGGACTGGCATTCGACCACGAGCAATTGCAGCGGGCCGTCGCCGTAGACCTGCATTACCAGCGCTCCATTGAATTTGATATTGGTCGCGAGCAGGGCAGCCGCCGCGACCATTTCGCCAAGCACACGCATCACCGCGGGCGGATATCGGCGATGCGCAGACATGTCGCGCCATGCGTTGCCCAGCTGCACAAGCTCGCCTCGTACGCGTGCGCCGGTAAACGCAAACTTCAACAACCGATCCGGCATGACGACGCGTATCGACGGGTTCAGCTGATGCGCTTCAAATCTTGACGATAGGTGACAGCGCGCCGCACGTAGCTGTCGCTATCACGCTTCATGCGCTCGATATGAGCGGGCTCCAGCTGCCGAACCACTTTCGCCGGTGAGCCGATCACGAGCGACCCGTCGGGAATCTGCTTGCCTTCGGTAATCAGCGCGCCCGCACCGATTAAGCAGTTGCGACCGATCACCGCGCCATTGAGCACGACGACCTGGATGCCGATCAGGCTGCCATCGCCGACCGTGCAGCCGTGCAACATCACTTGATGGCCCACCGTCACCCGGCGGCCGATCGTCAGCGGAAATCCGGGATCGGCGTGCAGTACCGAACACTCTTGCACGTTGCTGTCATCGCCGATCTCGATCGGCTCGTTGTCGCCGCGCAGCGTTGCATACGGCCAGATGCTGACGCGTGCCCCGAGAATGACGGTGCCGATCAACGTGGCGGTGTCGAATACGTAAGCGCTGGGGTCGATTTGCGGGACGCGGTCGCCCAATTGGTAGATGCCCATCAGTCAAGTTTAGCGGCCCGGTAGCGCGCACGATTTGTCAAGGTTCGCCGGCACTAACTTGACCCGTAAATGCGCGGATTAGGCCAAGCGCGCGATCGCACTCAAGGGGTATCGAATCGAATCGCGCAGACCGATACAGTGCTGGCAACTAGGAGGCACGATGAATTGGGCCACATTGCTGTATGCACCGGTCGGAGATTTGCTGTGGAAGAAAAAGCAGGACTTGCGCCTGCGCGAAACGAACAAGCCTGCGATCGGCGCGACGATTTGCTGCTCCGGCATGCGCATGTCGGTGCAGGCAGGTTTAAGTGACGATTTGTGGCACTGGCTGGTCAGTCTGGGCTGGCGCGAGCTGGCACCGGGCGAAAACCGCCTGCAGCTGAAACCGCTGCCAACCACCCTCGTGACCAAGCTTTTCGACTCGCAGCCTGCGGAGTACGAGCGCGTTTTGATGAGCGCAATCCGGCAGATCACGCGCCGTCCGTCGTCTAAGCAGGCCGAGCGCGTTTCAGTTGCTTAGGAAAGTCAACGTTTCCTCTAACAGATTCGGGGGATACGGCGCGGTAAAACCGACGCTAAAGTCCGCGGATCGTTGGAGGCTGCATTTTGGAACTCGATTTCGTCTCGCACGTCCGCGACCAGGTTCGAACGCTGCTGAAGATCCGGTGCGAACGCGACCTGCCATCGGAAAGCAGCAAGCCGCCGTTCGGTGCAAAGCTGTTTTGTGGCGACATTCGGATGACCGTCCGCTCCGGCATGAGCGATCAACTTTGGCGGTGGTTGCTTGATCGCGGTTGGCGCGAAGTCCCCGTGCGGATAGATCGGCGCCACTACAAAGATATCCCGACCGCATACGTCACTCGGCTGATCGACTCGGTGGCGAACGATGAGCGCGCCCGCGTGCTGGAAGTGGCAATTGCCAATGCGCAATATCGGCCGCACATGACGCGCGACGGCCGCATCGTCCCGGTACCGAAGGATCGCACGACGAAGAGCGAGCAGCCCTAGGAGTTATTGCTCGCGCGTTCTTTTTCGCGTGTTTTCTCCAGCTCGCGCAACACTCTCCGCTGAACCTTGCCCGTCGTCGTCATCGGTAGCTCGCCGATGAATTCGATTTCCTTCGGATACTCGTACGGCGCCAGCTTGCCGCGCACGTGCAATTGCAGTTCTTCGATCAACCCGGATGATGCGTCGTAACCTGCGGCGAGCACCACAAATGCCTTGACCAGCGCGCCGCGCTCCGTATCGGGCTTCGGCACTACGGCTGCATTGGCTACCGCGGGATGCTTAACCAGGCAGTTCTCGATCTCGCTCGGTCCAATGCGGTAACCGGCCGCCTTGAACATGTCGTCGGCGCGCCCCTGGTACCAGAGATAGCCGTCGCGATCCGCGCTGGCCAGGTCGCCTGTGCGGCACCAATCGCCGCTGAACTTGGCGCGCGTCGCAGCGGGATTGCGCCAGTATTCGAGAAAAAATATCGGATCTGAATCGCCGTGAATGTCGCGCCGATGAATCGCGACCTCACCCGTTTCGCCAGCCGGCACCACGTTGGCCTCTTCGTCGATGACTGCCACCCGATGCCCTGGATACGGTCGCCCCATGCTGCCGGCACGCGCCGGCCACTTCTGATACGAGTTGCCGACGATGTAATTCATCTCCGTCTGGCCGAACATTTCATTGACCGTAACGCCGAGCGCGTCGCGACACCAATCGAATACCGTTTGGCCAACTGCTTCTCCAGCGCTCATTAAAGAACGCAGCTTTAGCTGATACGTCGCGCGCGGCTCGGGACACCGACTTCATCATCATCTTCAGCGCGGTCGGAAACAAAAACGCATTGGTGACGCCGTACCGCTGCATCAGCTCGAACGCGCGCTCCGGCATGAAACGGCCGCGATAACCGACGATCGGAAATCCGAAATACATCGTCGGCAGCAACGCGTCCATCAGCCCTCCGGTCCACGCCCAATCGGCCGGCGACCAGAACACGTCTCCCGGTTGCGGAAACCAGTTGTGCGAGGCGACGAAGCCGGGCAGGTTGCCGATCAGGGCGCGATGCGGCATCAGCGCGCCCTTCGGTGGGCCGGTCGTGCCACTGGTGTAGATCAGCAGTGCCGGTTCATCGGCCTGCGTGGCCGCTGGTGAGTAAGTGTCGCCGTGACGCCCCAGCAGCGCGACCCCACGAATGCCAGATCGCGTTCGGCCGGATTCACCGACGACGATCAGGTGACGCAGATCGGGACAGCGCCCAAGAACTTCCTCGATCGATGCAAGCGCAGTGGCGTCGACGATGGCGACCACGGCTTCGCTGTTTTGCAGCCGATACTCGAGTGCTTCGGGGCCGAATAGCAGCGACAACGGCATTGCCACCGCACCCATCTGATAGATGGCGATGTGTGCGATCGCGGTTTCGGGGCGTTGCGGCAATACGATCGCCACCCGCTCGCCGCGCTCGACTCCGAGAGCCTGCAACGCATTCGACAACCGGTTCGCATCGGCCTGCAGCGCTGCGTAAGTGAACGACGCACGTACGCCTGCTTCGTCTTCGTAGTGCAGCGCGATGCGCGTGGTTTCCTGCGCCCAGCGGCGGCAACACACTTCCGCGATATTGAATTCGCGCGGTACATACCAGCGAAAGTTGTCGTACAGCGCGCGGTATTGGTCGCGCATCAGTGTCTCCGAGTCCAGTCTCGACTGCTCGTTCCTATAATCGCCGAACCCTCGCGCGGGCGCAAACGCCACTCAATGACGCCGTCACGATCCCGATTCATCGATGTTCGCCGGCTGCGCTATCACCTGCGTGAATGGGGTGACGCAAGCGCGGCTGCCGAGCACACACTGATCATGCTGCACGGCTGGATGGATGTGTCGGCGTCGTTTCAGTTTGTCGTCGATGCACTTCCGCGCCATTGGCGGGTGGTCGCTCCCGATTGGCGCGGGTTCGGACTGACCGATCGCGCACCGGGAGACTGTTACTGGTACCCGGATTACTTGGCCGATCTCGAGTTCATCCTGGACGATGTCGCAGGGCAGGCGCCGGCATGGCTGGTGGGACACAGCATGGGCGGCAACATTGCGCTGATGTACGCCGGTGCGCGGCCGCAACGGGTGCGTGCGGTCGTCAATCTGGAAGGGTTCGGCCTGCGGCCGACGCACCCAGAGCAAGCGCCGGGTCGCTACGCGCAATGGATCGACCAATTGAAGCAAGGCGGAGCGCTGCGCGATTATGCGTCGCGAGACGAAGTCGCGGCGCGGCTGATGAAGAACAACCCGCGCCTGTCGGCCGAGCGGGCCGCGTTTCTCGCGCAACACTGGTCGGAACCGGATGGCAGCGGGCGTTTCCGTATCGCCGGTGATCCCGCGCATCGAATTGTCAATCCAACGCTGTATCGAATCGATGAAGTGCTTGCATGCTGGCAGAACGTCGAGTGCCCCGTGCTATGGGTGCAGGCGGCGCAGACAGACGTGCTGCGTCACGTCGGCGCCGATCGCGATGCGGCGCTGAGGGAAGTCGAGAAGCGAAAAACTGCGCTTCGGGACGTGCAGAGCGTCGTCGTCGAAGATGCAGGTCACATGCTGCATCACGACCAACCCGACGAAGTTGCTCGGCTGATCGACGATTTCGCTCGCGGTCATAGCGGAATCAACAAGCCCTAGAATGCTTCGATGCTCGAAACCACCCGCGTCAGCGTTCATTCAGTGCGCGCCGATCTACATTCGCACTCATTCCACTCCGACGGGACGATGGCGCCGGGAGATGTCGTGCGGCGCGCGGCCGACCAAGGTGTCGAGCTTTATGCATTGACCGACCACGACGAAGTGTCCGGGCTTGGCTGAAGCGAAGGCTGCAGCTGCCGAACGCTCGCTGGCGTTTGTTCCTGGCGTGGAAGTGTCGGTGACATGGGGCACGACCACGATTCATGTGGTTGGGCTGGGCGTCAACGGTGAGGACGCGACGTTGCGTGATCGGCTCGCACACGTGCGGTCGGGCCGAACGCGTCGCGCACAGGAAATCGATGCGGGCCTTGCCGCGGCCGGCATCGACGGCGCGTTAGAAGGCGCGTTACGGCACGCGGAGAATCCGCGGATGATCGGCCGCACGCACTTCGCACGATTCCTGGTCGAACAAGGCGTGTGCCGCGACGTGCGCGAGGTGTTCAAGCGCTATCTGGTCGAGGGCAAGCCGGGCTACGTGCCGCATCGCTGGGCGACTCTGGCCGAAGCGGTCGACATGATCGGTGCTGCGGGCGGTGTAGCTGTCGTTGCTCATCCCGCGCGCTACCGGTTTGACGAGCTTGCTTTGCACACCATGCTCGAAGAATTTCGCGACGCTGGCGGTAAGGCGCTGGAAGTCGTCACCAGCAATCACACGCCGGAGGATGTGCGCCGCTTTACCAAGCTCGCACTCGAATTCGGCTTCGAAGCGTCGAGCGGAAGTGACTTTCACGGCCCGGGCGAATCCGCGAACGTCGAGCTTGGCCGCGTCGCACCGCTGGCACCGGAGTTGACTCCGGTGTGGCACCGGTTCGTCTGATCACTGTCATACGTGGCGCAACTTTTTTCGATCCACCCGATCGATCCGCAGGTGCGCTTGCTGCGCCAGGCCGCGCAGATCCTCGATCACGGCGGCGTGGGCGCGATCCCTACGGACTCCTGCTATGCACTCGCGTGCCACCTGGACGATCGTGCCGCGGTCGATCGCATTCGCGCGATTCGCCGCATTGACGAGCGCCATCTGCTGACCTTGATGTGCCGGGATTTGTCCGATATCGGGCAATACGCGAAGGTCGACAACCGCCGCTATCGCTTGCTGAAGAACGCAACGCCAGGCCCGTACACGCTGATTCTCGAAGCGACGAAGGAAGTACCGCGCCGTTTGTCGCATCCGTCGCGCAAGACGATCGGATTGCGCGTGCCCGACCATCGTGTCGCTCTCGGCTTGCTCGATGTGCTTGGCCAGCCGCTGCTGACGACGACGCTGCAGTTGCCGGGCGATGAGCTTCCGTTGAATGAGGGCGAACATATTCGCGAACGGCTCGATCACGAAATCGACTTCGTGCTCGATGCCGGCGCGTGCGGCGTGCAGCCGACGACGATCGTTGATTTGACCGGCGCAGAAGCAGTGCTGGTACGCCAAGGCCGCGGAGACATTGCCGCGCTCGGTCTTTGATTGAAGCGGCATACGTGCGACTGGTCCTCGTGCCGTTGTCCTGCGCGCGCACGCGCGGCCGCTCCGAAGGGAGCGCGCCTAACTAATCGTTACGAGTGCACGTGCGATCGCGTAGCGATCGCGTACACGAGTAACGCTTGATATAGACTCGATTCGATGGAAAACGCTCTGCAAATGATCGCGGTGTACGCGATCCCGGTGCTGTTTGCGATCACGGTTCATGAAGCCTCACACGGTTATGTAGCCCGCATGCTGGGCGATAACACGGCTTACGTTCTTGGCCGCGTCACGCTTAACCCTGTTAAGCACATCGATCCGATCGGCACGATCGCCGTACCGCTCGGCATGGTGATCTTGACCGGCTTTATGTTCGGTTGGGCCAAGCCGGTGCCGGTCGACTGGTCGAGCTTGCGGCATCCGAAGCGCGACATGATCTGGGTCGCGGCGGCGGGACCGGGCGTCAATCTGCTAATGGCAATTTTGTGGGCCATTATTTTTAGCGCGCTGCGGATGGCTGGCGTCGAAGAGCGGTTCTTCTTCGAGGTGGCGCGTGCGGGCATTCAGGTAAACCTGGTGTTCATGGCGCTTAACCTGCTGCCGATTCCGCCGCTCGACGGTGGCCGCATTGTCAGTGGCCTGCTGCCTAACCGGCTTTCGAATGCGTACTCTCGCATCGAGCCGTTCGGATTGTTCATCATCATCGGCTTGATGGTGAGCGGCGCGCTCAGCTTTCTACTGCGCCCGTTTCTGGCGGCCGGCGAAGCGATCGTGCGTCTTTTTGTCTGACGCTCATGCTGTTCAGCGATCGGGTTCTCTCCGGCATGCGCCCGACGGGTGCAATGCATCTTGGCCACTATCACGGTGTCCTGAAAAACTGGGTTCGGCTGCAGAACGAACATCCGTGCCTTTTCTTCGTCGCCGACTGGCATGCGTTGACGACGCACTACGACGAAACGCAACGCATCAGCGCTGACGGTTGGGATATGGTGATCGACTGGCTGGCGTCGGGCGTTGATCCGACGAAGGCGACGATTTTCATCCAGTCGCACGTACTCGAACATGCCGAGCTCTTTTTGCTGCTGGCCATGGTGACTCCGCTCGGGTGGCTCGAGCGTGTGCCGACCTACAAGGATCAGCAGCAGCAGCTGTCGGATCGTGATCTGTCGACTTATGGATTTCTCGGCTACCCGCTGATGCAGGCCGCCGACATCCTGGTTTATCGCTCGACGCTGGTGCCGGTGGGTGAGGATCAGGTTCCGCACATCGAGATGACGCGCGAGATCGCACGCCGGTTCAATCACGTCTTCGGCGCGGAGCCCGACTTCGAAGCCAAAGCGAAAGCTGCGGTACGCAAGCTCGGGCCGCAGGCGAAGCGGTTTGCCGAGCTGCGAGTTTGCTTCCAGCAGGAAGGCGATGCCGACGCATTGCGGCAGGCGCGCCAAATCATTGAAGAAGCAACGTCATTGCCGCTGGAGGATCGCGAGCGATTGTTCGGCTACGCAGAGGGCTCGCATCGCGTGATTCTTCCCGAGCCGGCTGTCTTGCTGACCAAGGTATCGCGGATGCCGGGACTCGATGGCCGGCGCATGTCCAAGAGCTACGGGAATTCGATTGCGCTGCGCGAAGAACCCGAATCGGTGACGAAAAAGATCCGCACGATGCCGACCGATCCGGCCCGTGTGCGCCGCACCGATCCGGGCGAGCCCGAGCTCTGCCCCGTGTGGCCGCTGCACCTCGTGTACTCGGATGAAGCGACGAAGCAATGGGTGCAGACCGGATGCCGGACAGCAGGCATTGGTTGCTTGGATTGCAAGCAGCCGGTGATCGATGCGATCGTGCGCGAGCTGGCTCCGCTGCGCGAGCGCGCGCAGCGCTATCTGGATGATCCTGCGCTGGTGCGCAATATCGTCGCCGACGGGTGCGACAAGGCGCGTGCGATGGCCGGCGAGACGATGCGCGACGTGCGCGCTGCGATGGGGCTGGTTAGCAAGCAGTGATCGGCGAACCCCCGTCGGCTTGGGTGGTCCGCTGGACCGCGGAGCTTGCCGGCGGAGCCTCTGTCCTGGACGTGGCGTGCGGTGCGGGCCGCCACGCGCGGTTGCTTGCAGCGCGGGGTTGCAAGGTCACTGCAGTGGACCGTGATCGTGCTGCGCTCGAATTGGCAAGTGAATCGAACGTCGATTTCGTTCAGGCCGATCTGGAAGCGGCTGCCTGGCCATTCGCCGATCGGCAGTTCGACGCGATCGTTGTCACGAACTACCTGCACCGGCCGCTCTTTCCGGCGCTCAAAAGTGCGCTCGCCCCCGGCGGCCTGTTGATTTACGAGACTTTCGCGGCAGGCAACGCCGCCTTTGGCAGGCCGACCAATCCCGATTACCTGCTGCGACCGCGCGAGCTGCTCGAAGTCTTCGGCTCCGACATGCGCGTGCTGGCATTCGAAGACGGATTCGTCGCACAACCGAAGCCTGCGATGGTGCAGCGGATCGCGGTTCGCAACGCCGACCCCGACGCGCAACTGGCCGCCGAGCGGTGCCATTTGTAACGCCGTTCAAGCGTCGCTCGCCTGTAGAATCCTGCGCTTCTTTTCAAGGTAAACGCGCAGCATGATCAAAGGCAGTCTCGTTGCAATCGTGTCGCCGATGCATGATGACGGGTCTCTCGACTTCGACGGGTATCGCCGTCTGATCGACTGGCACGTCGCGGAGGGAACCAGTGCGATTGTCGCGGTGGGCACCACCGGCGAGTCGCCGACGGTAACGCCGAGCGAGCATGGAGAGTTGATCCGTGTCGCCGTTGAAGCCGCCGGTGGCCGTGTTCCGGTCATTGCTGGCACTGGCGGTAATTCCACTGCCGAGGCGATCGAATTGACGCGTCACGCGAAGCAGGTGGGAGCCGACGCCACGCTGCAGGTCGTGCCGTACTACAACAAACCGACGCAGGAAGGGCTGTATCAGCACTTTCGCAAGATCGCCGAAACCGTCGATCTGCCGGTCATTCTGTACAACGTGCCCAGCCGCACGGTCGCGGATCTCGCCACCGAAACGACGCTGCGGCTTTCGCAGGTGCCGGGAATCGTTGGGCTTAAGGATGCAACCGGCGATATGGCGCGCGCGGCCGAGCTGCTCAGGAGCCTCCCGCCAAACTTTGCGCACTACAGTGGCAATGACGACAGCGCACTCGCGCTGATACTGCTGGGCGGTCATGGCGTCGTTTCGGTGACGGCGAACGTGGCGCCGCGTCAGATGTCTGAGTTGTGCGCTGCCGCGTTGGCTGGCGACTTGAAGCGGGCGCGCAAGATTAATGCGCAGTTGTTGCCGGTGCATTTCAAATTATTTGTCGAGCCCAATCCGGTGCCGGTCAAGTGGGCGCTGGCTAGGGCAGGCCGCATCGAAGGCGGGCTGCGGTTGCCGCTGGTGCCGCTTTCGAAACAGAACGAAGCCGTCGTGTACGGCGCGCTACAGGAAGCGGGATGCTGGAGTTCGTTGCAGGAGTTGGAACATGAGTCGATCAAATAGCGCGCGCAATGCCGCAGCCGTCGGGCCAATTCTGGCGGCGGCGTTGCTCGCGGGTTGCTCGTGGACCGGCAGCCTTTTCACGTCGGACAAGGTGCAATACGAAACTGCGAAGACGCGCCAGCCGCTCGAAGTACCGCCCGATCTATCGCAATTGCCGCGCGACGAGCGCTTCCTGGTACCGGACAAGCCGCAAACCATTACCGCGTCTGGACAGGGGCAACGAGCGAACCCCGGACTGGTATCTGCAAGCAGTCCCGTCGTGCCGGTGGGCTCGATCGCGAAGATTGAAAGGCAGGGTAATCAGCGCTGGCTTGCCGTCAATCTGCCGCCCGAAAAAGCGTGGCCGGTGTTGGTCGACTTCTGGCCGAGCATCGGACTTAAGGTAGAGAAAGCGGACCCGAACGCAGGCGTGCTCGAAACGAACTGGGCGGAAAACCGCGCCAAGCTTCCGCAGGACATCATTCGACGTACTCTCGGCCGCGTACTCGATTCCGTTTATTCGACCAACGAGCAGGACAAATACCGGGCGCGCATCGAGCGCACCGCGCAAGGCACGTCGGAGATTTACATCGCTCATCGCGGCATGGAAGAGATCTACGCGAGCCCGCAGCAGGACCGTACGATTTGGCAGCCGCGCGCTCCGGATCCCGACCTCGAAGCCGAGATGTTGCAGCGGTTACTGGTTCGCTTTGAAGATCCGGCGAAGTCAGTCGTAGCGACGACTGCCGCAACGGGCTCCGCGACGAGTACGACAGCGGCGGGTACTGCGGCGCCGTCAGCTACGCCCCAAATCTCGCGTCTCATCAAGGGCAGCGACGGTCGTAGTGAGCGCGTCGAGGTCGATGAAGCGTTCGATCGAGCGTGGCGGCGTGTTGGGCTGGCGCTCGATCGGGGCGGATTTACCGTAGAAGACCGCGATCGCGCGAAGGGGCTTTACTTCGTGCGTTACCTGGATCCTGAGTTCGAAGCCAAGGCCAAGTCGGATCAGGGATTCTTCAGCAAAATATTCGGTAAAGACAAACCGATTCAGGCGCCCCAGTATCGGGTCGGGTTGGTGGGCGAGAGCACCACCCGCACTAATGTGCAGGTGTTCGATTCGACCGGCAAGCCCGAGCGTTCGCCCACCTCGGACCGCATTTTGACTTTGTTGAACGAGCAGCTGCGGTAAGTGCTGCGCGTCTGCAGCCTTGGCTCGGGCAGCGGAGGCAACGCGTTGGTCGTAGAAGCGCGCGATGGATTGTTCCTTACCCGCGTACTGGTCGACAACGGATTCAACATCAAGCAGCTCGGCCGACGGCTGGGGCGGGCAGGTCTGTCGCTGCGCGACATCGACGCGGTCATTGTCACGCACGAACATTCGGATCACGCAGGTGGTGTGGCGCGCTTCGCGTGCAAAGCGGGTATTCCGGTTTATTGCTCGCGCGGTACAGCGCGATCGTCAGGACTTGGCGACAGCGGCGTCGAGCTACATGCGATATGCGCGGGCCGGCGCATCGAGGTCGGTCCTCTGGCGATTGATCCGTACGCGGTGCCGCACGACGCATCCGAGCCGTTGCAGTTTGTTTTCAGTGATGGCGATCGCCGCGTGGGATTACTAACGGATGCAGGAGAGTGCAGCGAAGGCATCGTGCGCGCGTTGAGCCGTGTTCACGCGTTGCTGCTCGAATGCAACCACGATGAAAGCATGCTGCATTCGGGCTCGTATCCGTACTTTCTGAAGACGCGCATCGGCGGCGCGCTTGGGCACCTTTCGAACGGCCAGGCGGCCAAGATATTGCGCCGGATCGATTGCAGCCACTTGGGATGGATCGCGGCGGCCCACCTATCGAAGGTGAACAACACGCCGTTTTTGGCTCAGCTCGCGCTGTCGGTGGCGCTGGATTGCCGCATCGACGAAGTCGCCGTCGCTGATCAGGACGACGGCCTCGCCTGGCGAGCGGTGTAACGCGCACCAATGAAAAGAGCCGGCGAGCCGGCTCTTCGAACAGCGTGCAATGCGATTAAGGCTTGACTGGCGGCTGCGCCTTCTTGTTGGCAGCGTCAACTGCTGCGGCGGCCTTGTTCGCTTCGTCGACGGGATTGGTCGTCTTCATCGCGTCGGTTTTCGTCGCGTCCGTCTTCATTGCGGAATCCGACTTCATCGAGTCCATTTTCATCGAGTCGGTTGAGGACGTTGTAGAAGGCGCGTGGCCGGCGCTGGTGCGGGTGCCGGTGTCGCCGCGGGTGCCGGCGCAGGTGCTGGCGCCGGGGGAGGTGCCGGTTCTTTTTTGCCGCAAGCGGCGAGCGCAACGACCATCATCGAAGCGAGCAATAGCGACTTATTCATTTTGTACGAACCCTTCATGGTTATCCGGTAACGGTATGTCTTCGTTGGTTTGATTTATGGTGCAGCTGCTCGCGAGTATAGCGGCACAGCCATCGATTCCAGAGCAAGATCGATGCCAGACGTTGCAGGGACTCAGTCAACCTAGACCAAGCGGAACAACGGGCAGATTGTGCGCGGCCGCTTCCCAGCGCCTGGCAAAGGCCGAAATCAGCGGCTGCGCATGCGGCTTGTTGTTCAACCACAAGTCGCCACGCGCCTGCGCGGTCGGTTTCATGTCCAGCACCGTTGCATCGTCGGCAATCAGAAGGGCGTCGTCCCCGACAGGATCATCGAGCGAAGCAACGCGCATCTCGAGCGCCAGCGGAAATCGCAGTTGCAGCGCACGCAAACGAGCCGCACGAGTGTCGAGCCAGATCGCATCGTCGACCAACAAGCGCGCTCGCGCGCTGCGATGCGCGAGCAAGAACTTCGACAGCAGGCTAACGACCTCCGCCCGCGAAAGGTCGAAAATCGAAAGGTCCGAGTGAACGCACAACACGCTGCGCGTCGCCGCCTCGATCGTTTGCATGACGGCGGCCTGCGTCTCGGCGCGCGATGTAATCAGCGTGCGTTGCGGCGCTGGCGGGCTCGAGGGTTCTTCGGGCGGCTGTTTAGATTCCATCGCAAAATCTTAATCGACAACAACGATCCAGCCGGCGCGGTACCACGCATGCAGTAATGGCCAAGCGGACGCCGGCGCGCGCTGCGCTTGATCGGCGGAGAGGGCACGCTGATCAGCCAAGATTTGAAGCGCCGCCATCGAACCACGCGGGGGCTCGCTCCAATCGCCATTGATCCCGATCGCGGCGTCCTGAATACAGGATCCGAGTTCGGCGATCGAGCTCCAGTCCACGCGCAATCGCACGCCGTCGAAACTGCGCAGGCGACAAAGTCTTTGTAGGGCCCTCAAAGACGGTTGTTGCCTTCGGTTCACTCAGATAGCGCAGCAGAAAGCGTTCAGTGTCTGCGAGACGGGGTTTGCGGCGCGCCAGTTCTTTGTGGATCTGTTGTGTCATCTTCTTAGGCAGCGCAGCGGGGTTTGCGGATGCCTTGGCACCGCTGTCCGCATATCGGCCGGGCGCATTTGTGTGTTCCGCATAGTCGGCGAACCAAGGCTCAATCAGCTGCTGATAGCTCGGTGCACGAAAACCGATCGAATAAGTCATGCACTCGCCCAGCGCGATTCCTTCGTGCGCGACGCCGGGCGGCAGATAAAGCATGTCGCCGGCATCGAGTACCCATTCGCTCGATGCACGAAAGCCTTCGACGTTGTTGATCGGCGATCCTTGTGTTGCACGCAACCCGCGCTGCCGGCTGATACGCCACTGACGGCGGCCAGAACCTTGCAGCAGAAACACATCGTACGAATCGACGTGCGGGCCAACGCCTCCGCCATCGGTCGCAAAGCTCACCATCAAATCGTCGAGCCGCGCGTCGGGGATGAATCTGAAGCGCGACAGCAATTCCCTGGCCGAGTCGTCGAGCAGATCAACGCCTTGCACCAGCAGGGTCCAGCGCGCGCGTTGAATCGACGGCAAACGAAGAAACGGGCCGTGCTGCAGCGATCGGCGACGGCCGACGCGGTGATCAACCGGCTCTCGGCCTGCGGATCGCGCGCGAGTTCGAACAGAGCGCTTTCGATCGATCGGCGGTGTGAAGCCTGGCAGCGCGGCTCGAATTAGCAACGGCTTGCGTTGCCAGTACTGGCGCATGAATTGCTGCACGCTGATCGAACCCAGCCGGCGAAGGATTGCAGATCGACTCACCCAACGATTATAGGAAGGCGATGATTTACGATCACGATTCCATGAAGATCGACAACGACACTCTGGTCAGCATCGACGTGGAGATGTATGACGCGCAAGACAACCTGCTCGAAAAATCGGACGAGCCGCTGACCTATCTGCATGGCCACGGCGACATCTTCAGCCGCATCGAAGAAGAGCTGCTGGGCAAGGAAACAGGCGCCGAAGTTTCGGTACACATCGAACCCGAAGAAGCTTTCGGCGATTACGATCCTGAGCTCGTGACGCTGATACGCGTCGAAGATTTGGGAGAGGGCGCCGAGGTTGGAATGCATGTCGACGGCGCCGGAGTCGGCGCGTCAGCCGCTGAGTACACGATTACAGACATCGCTGAAGGCATGGCAGTGCTGGATGCAAACCATCCGCTCGCCGGGTTCGCGCTGCGATTCGAGATCAAAGTAGTTGATGTACGCGCAGCAACCGCGGAAGAAATCGAGTCTGCAGAATCGCCGGCGTTGCCGGACTTTTTGCATGTGGCTCCGCCGTCGGGTCGGACGTTGCACTAACCGGCGTCAGCTTCGCGCTTCAGTTTCCCCAGCATTTCGTGTGCTTCCCGCGGCGACAGCTCATCGAGATCGAGATCTTGCAAGTGCTTGCGCAGCGGGTCATCGGCTTCGGTGCTCTGGGAAGCAGACGGCGTAGCCGGCGCGAACAGGTCCAGTTGCGGACGCTTGCCGAGCGCGCGTTCTTCGAGTTGTGCGAGTAACGAGCGAGCCCGTCTGACGACTGCGCTGGACACACCGGCGAGCTGCGCCACCGCCACTCCGTAACTCTGATTGGCAGGGCCGTCCCGCACTTCGTGAAGAAACACGACCTTGCGGTTGGCTTCGGCAGCGGCGACATGCACGTTGGCGATCTCCGGATGCTGCTCGGCCAGTTGCGTCAATTCGAAATAGTGGGTCGCAAACATTGTCATCGAACGATTCTTCTCGACCAACTCGCGCGCGATAGCAGCCGCGAGCGCCATACCGTCGAAGGTCGATGTGCCGCGACCGATTTCGTCCATCAGCACCAGGCTTTGCTCGGTAGCAGCGTTCAGGATTGCGGCGGCTTCGGTCATTTCGACCATGAAGGTCGAGCGGCCGCGTGCCAGATCGTCGGCGGCGCCGATGCGGGTTTGAATGCTGTCAATCGGTCCGAGCGTTGCGGCGCTGGCGGGAACGAAGCTTCCTGCGTATGCGAGCAGCGCGATCAGTGCGATCGAACGCATGTAGGTCGATTTGCCGCCCATGTTCGGGCCGGTAATGACCAGCAGCCGGCGGCCTGGGCGTAGGTTGCAGTCATTCGGGACGTAGGTTTCGCATTCGTGCTCGACAACGGCATGGCGCGCGCCACGGACGTCGATCTGCGGGCTGTCGACCAGTTGCGGGCGTACCCAGCGTGCGCGCTCGGCGTGATTGGCAAGAGCCAGCAGCGCATCGATCGATGCCAAGGCATCGGCGCAGCGCTGCAGCGACGTCACGTGCTGCGCGGCCTGGGCGACGATGTCGTCGTACAAGACCTTTTCGCGCGCGAGTGCGCGGTCGCGGGCGGACAGCGCCTTGTCTTCAAACGTTTTCAGCTCGGGCGTGATGTAACGCTCGGCGTTCTTCAGCGTCTGTCGACGGCGATAGTCGTCGGGTACCTTGATCGTCTGGCCGTGCGTGACTTCGATGTAGAAACCGTGCACACGGTTGTATTCGACACGCAGGTTGCCGATGCCGGTGCGGGTTCGCTCGCGCGCTTCGAGATCGACGAGGAACTGACCGGTGTGATCGCGAAGCGCGCGTAACTCGTCGAGCTCGGCGTCGAAACCGGCGGCGACGACATCGCCGTCGCGTACCGCGTATGCCGGCTCAACGAGGAGTGCGCGCGTCAGCAACGATTGAAAGTCATCGGGGATGGTCAGATGTTCGCGCAGCGCGCCAAACAACGGGGCTACTGCGTCGGCCATCAGCGATGCGGTGCGTGTCACGTGCGGCAACGCTCGTCGCAAAGCGGCGAGCTCGCGCGGACGCACCGAGCGCAGCGCGATGCGGGAGGCGATGCGCTCGACGTCTGGCACTTCCTTGAGTTCGACCGACAGTTGTTGGCGCAAAGACTCGTGCGCGAGCATCTCTTCGATCGCTTCGTGGCGCGCTGCCGCGACATTGCGATCGCGCAGCGGATGGTGCAGCCAATGCCGCAGGCGCCGACTTCCCATCGTCGTCGCGCAATGGTCCAGCAAGCTGAACAACGTCGGTCCGTCTGCGCCGCGCAGTGTCTCGGTGATTTCCAGGTTGCGGCGCGTGATCGGATCGAGCGCGATGAAATCCGAGATCGACTCGCGCTTCAGCGATGCAATGTGCGGCAGCCGGCTGCCTTGCGTCGATTGCGCGTAATCCAGTAGCGCGGCGCAGGCGGCGAGAATTTCGGGTGCGTCGGCGACACCGAACGCATCCAGGGCTGCCACTTGCAGCTGCTCCTTGAGCATCGCTTCGCCACGGGCCGGGTCGAAGTGCCAATCGGGCCGTGCTTGCGCAGTGCACGGCAGCGAGTCGATCAACGCATGCAGCGCATCGCTCCAGCTTTCCGCAATCAAGATTTCCGACGGATCAATGCGCGCGAGCTCCGATTCCAATCGCGCCGCTGGAATACTCGTCGCGCGTAGCTCCCCCGACGACAGCGTGAGCCACGCGAGACCGATCGCGCCGTTGCGGCGCGTCGGTGGTGCGAGCGCCAGCAACGTCGCGTTCGACTTGTCGTTCAACAGCGACGTGTCGGTGAGCGTGCCCGGCGTAACGACGCGCACGACTTTGCGTTCGACGGGCCCCTTGCTGGTCGCGGGATCGCCGATCTGCTCGCAGATCGCGACGCTTTCACCGAGCTTCACCAGCTTGCCGAGATACTGCTCGACCGCTACCACCGGCACGCCGGCCATCTTTATCGGCGTGCCCGCCGATGCTCCGCGTGAAGTCAGCGTCAGGTTAAGCAGACGCGAGCCGCGCTCGGCGTCGTCGTAGAACAGCTCATAAAAGTCGCCCATCCGATAGAACAGCAGCACGTTCGGATGCTCGGCCTTGATGCGCCAGTATTGCTGCATCATCGGCGTGTGCCGCGCGAGATCGAGAGCGGCGTTCATGCGATCGATGGTCGCTACGCCGCCTGCATTCGGGTTGCGCCCATCCGGCAAGCCAGCGCAAACGCGTTCTGCATGGCGCCGGTATTGGCGATGCCGCGCCCGGCAATGTCGTACGCCGTGCCATGCGCCGGGGTCGTGATGGAAATCGGCAGGCCGCCAGGCACCGTGACGCCTCTGTCGAATCCCATCAGCTTCATCGCGATCTGACCTTGGTCGTGATACATCGTCAGCACGCCGTCGTAGCCGGCGCCGTCCTTGCGCAGCGCGCGCACGAAGATCGTGTCGGCTGGGAAGGGACCATCGGCGGGAAAGCCGCGCTCGCGCGCAAGCTCTACGCCGGGGCCGATGGTCTCCAATTCTTCCGTACCGAATGCCCCGTTGTCGCCGTTGTGCGGGTTCAGTCCGCACACCGCGATGCGGGGCGCCTTGATGCCGGTGGACGCCAATCCGCGCGTCAGCAATTCGACACCCGCTGCGACGCCTTCGCGCGTGATCAGCGCGCTAACGTCCTTCAGCGGCACGTGCGAAGTCACGCGCGACGTCCACAGCGATTCGAGAACGTTGAATTCGACGCAGCTGCCATGAAAGTCAAGCAGCTCGCAGAAATAGTGCAGCTCATCGGCGTGCTGCATGCCGCCAGCGCGCAACGCCGCCTTGTTCAGCGGCGCGAAGCACATCGCATCGGCAACGCCGCGCTGGCACAGGTCGAGACCCAGTGCCAGGCCGTCAAGCATGTACCGCCCATTCTTCTGTCCGACCGTGCCCACGGCGAAGTCGCCTTCATTCACGTGCGCCCAGTCCACGACACGCGGCCGCGCAGGCGCGCGTACAGCGGCACCAAAGTCGAGATCGACGTGCACTTTCGCGCTGCGCATGCCGTCGTCGAGCACCGGGCGGCTGCCGATCAGCAGGATGTCGGCCGCCTGCTGCGCGGTGCCGTCAGCGAGGAGCTGCGCGACGAGTTCAGGCCCAATACCGGCGGGGTCGCCGGTGAACAGTGCGATCGTCGGCTTCACTGCTCGATCTTCACATTCGCGTCCTTGATCAGCCGGCCAAAGCGTTCATAGTCGGACTTCACCAGCGCCGCGAATTGCTCTTGCGTGACCTTGCCGGGTTCGCCACCGAGCGCGATGAGGCGCTTCTGCACATCGGGCAGCTGCAACACCTTGATCGTCTCTGCATAGATCCGGTTGACAACGTCCTTTGGCGTCCCTGCGGTCACGAACAGGCCGTACCAAGTCGTCATCTCAACGCCGGGCAGTCCGGCTTCGGCGAGGGTCGGTACGTCGGGCAGTTCTGGCGTGCGCTGCGGACTCATCACCGCGAGCGCCTTGACCTTGCCGCCCTTGATGAATGCCATCGCCGACGAGGTTGTGTCGAAGTTCATCTGAATCTGCCCACCGGAAAGATCGGCCAGCGCTTGCGCCGAGCCCTTGTACGGAATGTGAACGGCCTTGGTGCCGGCGGCAAGATTGAACGCCTCACCGGCGAGGTGCTGTGTACTGCCCACGCCCGACGAGCCGTAGGAGAACGCCTCGGGCTTGGCCTTCATCAGTGCAATCAGCTCCTTGACATTGTTCGCCGGCAAATTCGGCGTCACCACCAGCACGTTCGGCACGGTGACGATCAGCGCGATGGGAATCAGATCCTTGTTGGTGTCAAAGCTCAGCTTGATCAGATGGGGCGCGATCGCTTGGCCGGTGTTGGTCGCCAGCAGCAACGTATGGCCGTCGGGCGCGGCTTTCGCGGTCAGGTCGGCGGCGATCGTGTTGGATGCGCCGGGCCGGTTCTCGACAATAAATGGCTGGCCCAACGCCACCTGATACTTTTCTGCAAGGACGCGCGCGATGATGTCGGTGCCGCCCCCGGCGTTGGCGCCAACCATGATCCGCACCGGCTTGACAGGGTAGGTCTGCGCCAGCGCGAGCGTTGTAAACGCAGCCATCGCGCACCAGACAGCCCCAGAGATACAGCGTTTCAACATACGTCCTCCGATTTCAGAATCGCAAACTCAAACTTAAAGCGCAGCTTGATCAGAGTCGCGCGGCCCGGCAGCCTTTCGCGTTCCGTGCACGCCACCGACCAGCTTCAGCAATTGCGGAAAAATCTTAGGCGATGCGCACACGATGCGGCCGTCTTCCATGAAGCCGGGGTCGCCCTGAAAGTTGGAAACGAGCCCGCCCGCCTCAAGAATCAATAGGCTGCCCGCGGCCATGTCCCACGGCGACAAGCCGATTTCCCAGAAGCCGTCGAGGCGGCCGGCAGCGACGTACGCGAGGTCGAGCGCCGCGGCCCCAGGACGGCGCACTCCTGCCACGACCTCGGTGATGCTTTTGAACATCCGCACATACTCGTCCAGGTGCTCGATAGAGCGAAACGGAAAGCCGGTGCCGATCAGGCAATCGGCCAAGCGCTCGCGCTTTGAGACGCGCAGCCGGCGCTCGTTCATGAACGCGCCGCGTCCGCGCGTCGCGGTAAACAGTTCGTTACGCGTCGGGTCGTAGACGACCGCCTGCGTTACGTGCTCGCGATGCCTGAGCGCGATCGATACCGCGTATTGCGGGAAGCCGTGAATGAAGTTGGTCGTGCCATCGAGCGGGTCGATGATCCACGTGTATTCGGATTTTCCGGAAGCGCCGGATTCTTCGGCCAGGATCGCGTGGTCCGGATACGCCTTCGAGACGATTTCGAGAATCGCCTGTTCGGCTGCCTTGTCGACTTCGGTGACGAAGTCGCTGCGTCCCTTGTTCGAAACGCGGATCAAGTCGAGATCGAGGCTGGCGCGATTAATGATCGAGCCGGCCTTGCGTGCGGCCTTGATGGCCGTGTTGAGCATCGGGTGCATGAGGAAGCGCGCTCAAGAAATTCGAGCGGCGATTAGACTGAGCGTGCAGTTTAGTGCATCGACGTCCAACCTCTGCCGACCACGGTGTTCGATCGCGTTCGCTTCGTGCTTGTGGCCCCCAGTCACCCCGGCAATATCGGAGCGGCCGCACGCGCGATAAAAACGATGGGGTTTCGCCGGCTGGTGATCGTGAACCCGCGTCTGCCCGATTATCGCGAGCATCCGGAGGCCGTCGCGCTAGCGACCGGCGGTAACGATGTGCTGGCGGCGAGCGAGACTCACTCGACGCTGGCGCAAGCGCTGGAAGGTGTCACGACGGCGTACGCAATGACCGGCTACGACCGTCAGTTCGGCCCGCCGATGGTCGACGTTCGCAGTGCGGCACTGCAGACCGGCCAAGCCTTGAGCTCGCGCGAGGAAGGCGACGTTGCGTTCGTGTTCGGCACCGAGCGCGATGGGCTGCGCAACGAAGACGTCGAGCGTTGCCAGTTCTCCTGCGGAATTCCTGCGAGCGCCGAGTTTTCGTCGCTCAACCTGGCGCAGGCCGTACAGGTGACGGCGTACGAATGCCAGCTCGCGCTGAAGGGCGGCGCCGACATTCAACCCGAGCAGACGCGCTTTGCCGACGACGAGGCACCGGCCGGTGTCGTCGCACTGGAGGGTTTGTATACGCACCTGGAGCAGGCGATGGTGGCGATCGGCTATCTCGACCCAGAGGAGCCGAAGCGCCTGATGGCGCGCCTGCGGAGGCTGTTCAACCGGGCGCGCCCGACGCAGACCGAATTGGATGTGCTGCGCGGTATCAGCGCCGCCATTATCGAATCGCGCAGCGAGCGCGCCGGACGCAAGAAACACCGCTAGTTACAATCGTTCGATGTTTACCCAGCTGCGCGAAGACATCGATTGCATTTTGCAGCGAGACCCTGCGGCGCGCTCGCGCTGGGAAGTGTTGACGTGCTATCCGGGCGTGCACGCGCTGTGGATGCACCGCGTTGCGAATAGTTGCTGGAAAGGCGGGCTGCACTGGCTCGGGCGTTTCATCTCGCATCTGAATCGGTTTTTCACCGGTATTGAAATTCACCCCGGTGCGCAGATCGGCCGCTTTGTGTTTATCGACCACGGCATGGGCATTGTGATCGGAGAAACGGCGGTCATCGGCGACGGTTCGACGATTTATCAGGGCGTCACGCTCGGCGGCACGTCGACGATGAAGGGCGCGAAGCGGCACCCGACGCTCGGGCGCGGCGTCATTGTCGGTGCCGGGGCGAAGGTGCTCGGCGGATTTTCAGTCGGCGACCACGCTCGCATCGGCTCCAACGCCGTGGTGGTCAAGGAAGTTCCGGCCGGTGCGACCGCAGTCGGAAACCCGGCTCGCATCCTGCATAAGGAAACCGAAGCACAACGCGAAGAAGCCGCAAATGCGATGGGCTTCTCGGCGTACGGCATCACGCAGGAGGGTGACGATCCGCTGACCAAGGCGCTGCACGGCCTGATCGACCATGCGGCCGCTCAGCAGCGTGAAATTGAGCGTCTGGTCGCAGCGCTGGAGCGCAGCGGCATTTCGCTCGATGAGGGCTCGATTGAAGTGCCGAAGGTCGATGCCGCGCAGTTGAATCGATTGGTCGACGAGTAGCGTTCAGTCGTCGAAAAACACCAATCGCGGACGGCCGTCGACAAAATCAAGATAGCCGCCGCGCGGCTCGGTGTCGTCGAGATCCCAATCGGGCAGAACCCAGCGTTCGGCGTTCGTACCCTCGAGATCGATCACGTGAGCGGCGGGCCGGTGCGTGTGCCCGTGGATGATGCGGCGAACGCCTGCGCTTTTCAGCGCTGCGCCGATCGCCTCAGGTGTGACGTCCATGATGTCCATGGCCTTGATCGATTTCTCGGCATCGCTCTGCATGCGCGCGCTTTTCGCCACGGCGATTCGCTCATCGACCGACTTCGCGAGGAAGTCGCGCTGGAAGTCCGGACTTCGAACCATCGCGCGAAACTGCTGGTAGGCGACGTCGCGCGTGCACCACGCATCGCCGTGCGACAGCAGCGTCGTCGTTCCAGCGACCTCGACGATGATCGGATCGGCGAGCAACGTCGCGCCGGCCGCGCGAGCGAACTCGTGACCGATCAACGGGTCGCGGTTTCCATGCATCAGAAACACGCGCTGCTTGGCCTTGGAAGCGGCTGCCAGTGCGTCGACGACGGGTTTGGATGCCGGTGCCGCATCATCGCCGATCCAGAACTCGAATAAGTCACCCAGGATGACGAGCTCGAGGTGGCGCGGCGCATCGGCCTGCATGAAACGAAAGAACCGCTGCAGCGTTGCGGGCCGCTCAAGCGCCAAATGCAGATCCGAAATGAAAACCGGGTCGATCAGCGGCTCGATCGACTGCGTGACCGCCAGCGCCGGCGGCGGATCAACCAGGTTCAAATGATTTCGGCGCGCTCGACTAACACGTTGACTTCCGGCACGTCCTGATGCGAACCATGCCGGCCCGTGCGCAGCACCTTGATCTTGTCGACCGTGTCCGTGCCCTCGATGACCTTGCCGAACACGCAGTAACCCCATCCCTGCGGCGACGGCGACGTGTGATTCAGAAACTCGTTGTCGGCGACGTTGATGAAGAACTGCGATGACGCCGAATGCGGATCGCCGGTGCGCGCCATTGCCACCGTGTACTTCGTGTTGCGCAGTCCGTTGCGCGCTTCGTTGTCGATTGAATCTTCCGCCGTTTTTTGGCGCATGCCCGGCTCGAAGCCGCCGCCCTGGATCATGAAGCCGTTGATCACGCGATGAAACAACGTGCCGTCGTAGAACCCGTTGCGCACGTAGTTTTCGAAGTTGGCCGCGGTCTTGGGCGCGCGCTCGTGGTCGAGCTCGATCGTGATCGGGCCATAGTTGGTGTACAGACGGACCATTCGTGCTCCTGGAATTGAGGCGTCTACTTGACGACGCGGGCGGTCTTGATCGTAATCGGCGCTACCGGAACATTTTGGTGAGATCCGCGGCTGTCGGTCGGGGTGGCCCTGATCTTGTCGACCACGTCCATCCCTTCGACGACCTTGCCGAACACCGCATAGCCGTTGCCATCCGGATTCGGGTAGTCAAGCCGTGCGTTATCGACCACGTTGATAAAGAACTGCGCGCTCGCGGAGTCCGGGTCGCCACGCCGCGCCATCGCCAGTGTGCCGCGCTCGTTCTTCAAGCCGTTGCGGCTTTCAAGTGGAATCGTTCCGCGCGTCGGTTTTTCCTTCATGTCAGCCGTGAACCCGCCGCCCTGAATCATGAAGCTCGGGATCACGCGATGAAACACGGTGCCGTCGTAATGGCCACTCTTTACATAGGTCAGGAAATTGTCGACCGTCTTCGGCGCCGCCTGCGGGGCGAGCTCGACGACGATCTTCCCTTCGCTGGTTTCGAACGCCACGCGTGGCGCCGGCGTTTGCGCGGCGACGGAAAACGCGGTAACGACCAGCGTTGATGCCAGTAATTTTCCAAGCTTCATTGCAATCCTCTTCTCATGTTCAACGCGTTGCACGCGCCTTTGTCACCATCTCGCGCGCGAGCGCAAGCTTGCTGGAAACCGTACGGTTGGTCGGTTGCAGCGTCGCCGCGCGCTGGTAGGCATCGGCGGCCATCTGCAAATAAACATCGCCCATGTTTTCGTGCGCGGTTGCGTAATCCGGCCGTGCAAACAGCGCCAGTTCGAGCGCAGCGCGCGCACGCTCTAGCTCCCCGGCGGCCGCGTACAGCACTGCCAGATTGTTGTAGGGCTCCGGAAGCTCGGGAAAATCTTCGGTGAGCTGCTGAAACGCTGCGCGCGCGGCGTCGTTGTCGTTCATGTCAGACAAGATCACGCCGCGCACAAAGCGCATCTGCGCATTGCGCGGGTTCTTGGCTAGCTGCTCGTCAGCGAATGCCAGCGCCTGTTTGCTGCGGCCCGCCGCGATCAGCTTTTTAACTTCTTCGAGCGGTGTCGGATCAGGTGCATTGACCGAAATGTCGCCGATCGCCGGCGGCGGCACCGGTTGCGCGTGCACCGCGCCGCCGAGACCGATTGCGACAGCCAAAACAAGAACGAGCGAAACGCTATTCGACATTGGACGTGGGTTGCGACGGGTGCTTAGGCGGCACGCATGCTCGCTACACTGCGCGCGATTCTACAGCCGCCAATTGAGCGCGGTCGGAGCAACAGGTGCCATTAGAGATCTACAACACGCTGTCACGAAGCAAGCAACCCTTGCAGCCGATCGTGCCCGGCCGCGTCGGTCTGTACGTGTGCGGAATGACCGTGTACGACTACTGCCACCTGGGGCATGCACGCCTGTTCATGGCGATGGACATGGCGCAACGTTGGATGCGCGTGCTGGGGCTGGACGTCACGTACGTCCGCAACATCACCGATGTTGAGGACAAGATCATCAAGCGCGCCGCCGAAAACGGCGAAACCGTTGGCGAGCTGACCGAGCGCTTCATCCGCTACATGAACGAAGATTTTGCAGCGCTCGGATTGGCGATGCCCGATGCGGAGCCGCGTGCGACCGAATACGTGCCGCAGATGCTGGGGCTGATCGAGCTGCTGCAGCAAAAGGACCTGGCGTATCAGGCAGACGATGGCGCCGACGGCGGCGATGTCAACTTCGCAGTGCGGAAGTTTCCGGGCTATGGAAAGCTTTCGGGTAAGTCGCTCGACGACTTGCGCGCCGGAGAACGGGTCGCGATCGAGCGCAGCAAGCGAGACCCGCTCGACTTCGTGCTGTGGAAGCGCGCCAAGCCCGCTGAGCCATCTTGGCCGTCGCAGTGGGGTGCGGGAAGGCCCGGATGGCACATTGAGTGCTCGGCGATGGCGTGCGCAACCTTGGGCAAGACGTTCGACATTCACGGTGGCGGGCCGGATCTGATCTTTCCGCACCACGAAAACGAAATTGCTCAGAGCGAAGGCGCACTTGGTGTGCCGCTCGCCAATGTATGGATGCACTGCGGCGCGTTGCGGGTGGGCGACGAGAAAATGTCGAAGTCGCTCGGCAACATGATGACGATTCGCGAGGCCTTGAAGAAGTATGACGCGGAAGTGTTGCGGTTCTTTCTTGTGCGTCCGCACTACCGCAGCCAGATTGCGTTTACCGAGGCGCTGATCGTCGAAGCGCGCACGGCATTGAGCCGTTTGTATACGGCCTTGCGCGACACCGAAGCCGACGAGCTGCCGCTCGACTGGGAAGAGACTCACGCTCGCCGCTTCCACGATGCGATGAACGACGATTTCAACACGCCGATCGCATTGGCTGCGCTGTTCGACCTGGCCGGCGAAATCAATCGAAGCAAGGATCGAAGCAAATCAGCGCGATTGGCGGGCCAGCTGCGCGCTCTTGGCAAAACGCTCGGATTGCTGCAGCAGGATCCCACGCAGTTTCTGCGGGGCTCGGACGACGACACCGCCGGCATTGAGCTGTTGATCTCGGCGCGGGCGACCGCGAAGAAGGAAAAGAACTTCGACGAGGCCGATCGTGTTCGCAAGGTCTTGCTCGATAAAGGTATCGTTCTCGAAGACGGGCCGGACGGAACGACGTGGCGTCGTCGGTAGCAGCGCCCGCATCTGCGCCGCTGCCGGCGCGCGTTGCGGGTGTGTCGCCGACGTATTGGCTTAGAGCAAAGCGTGCCCTTGCCGCGAAGGACACCACGATGGCCAGCATCATCGCGGCACACCCGCGCGTCAAGCTGCAATCGCGCGGCGACGCGTTCGTCACTCTGGCACGTGCGATTGTCGGCCAGCAGATTTCTACCAAGGCAGCCGATGCGGTGTGGCGCCGCTTCTGTGCCGCATGCGGCGAGACGTCTCCGAAGGCGATCCTGCGGCGTCGGGCGACGACGTTGCGCCGCTGCGGATTATCCGATCGCAAGGTCGAGTACATCCGAGACCTTGCGGCACATTTCGTCAGCGGCCGCGTCGATCCGTCGCTGTTTGGCGAGCAGAGCGACGAAGAAATCATCGCTGAGCTGATCGACATTCGCGGCATCGGGCGCTGGACCGCCGAGATGTTCCTGATCTTCAACCTGCTGCGCCCGAATGTGCTCCCGCTCGACGATTTGGGCTTGCTGAAAGCGGTCAGTGTCAATTATCTTGACGGCGAGCCGGTGGTGGGCCGTGAAGGGCGTGCGCGGGTGATGCAACTGGCCGAAGCCTGGGCGCCGTGGCGCAGCGTGGCGACGTGGTATCTATGGCGTAGTCTTGACCCGATTCCAGTGACTTACTAAGAACAACGGCAAATCACCGTGGCGAAAACAGCGTTTCTGGATTTTGAACAGCCGATCGCCGAGCTCGAGGCGAAGATCGACGAGCTGCGCTTCGTGCAGGACGACTCGGCCGTCGATATCTCGGAAGAGATCGAGCGGCTGCAGCAAAAGAGCGACGGCCTGCTGAAAGAGATTTACGCAAAGCTTTCGCCGTGGCAGGTATCGCAGCTCGCGCGTCATCCGCAACGTCCGTACACGCTCGACTACGTTAACGACATTTTCACGGACTTTCACGAGCTGCACGGCGATCGGTCATTCTCCGACGACCTGTCGATTGTCGGTGGCATGGCGCGCTTCAATGGGCAGGCGGTGATGGTGCTCGGTCACCAAAAGGGTCGCGACACGAAAGAGCGCGCGCTGCGCAACTTCGGCATGAGCAAGCCCGAAGGCTATCGCAAGGCACTGCGCCTGATGAAGCTTGCCGAGAAGTTTGGTTTGCCGCTGTTTACGTTCGTCGATACGCCCGGTGCGTACCCCGGCATCGACGCCGAAGAGCGCGGACAGTCCGAGGCGATCGGCCACAACCTGTACGAGATGTCGCAGCTGAAGGTGCCCGTGATCACGACGATCATCGGCGAGGGCGGATCGGGCGGAGCGCTGGCGATCGCCGTCGGCGATACGGTGTTGATGCTTGCAGTACGCGACCTACTCGGTGATCTCGCCCGAAGGGTGCGCGTCGATCCTGTGGAAAAGCGCAGACAAAGCGCCCGATGCGGCCGAAGCGCTCGGTCTCACCGCGCATCGACTAAAAGCGCTTGGCGTGATCGACAAGATCATCGCCGAGCCCCTTGGCGGCGCGCATCGCGACCCGACGCAGATGGCGGTGATGCTGAAGCGCGCGCTGGCGGACAGTCTGCGGCAGTTTCAGGGGATGAAAACCAAGGACCTGCTGGCGGCACGCCACGCGCGGCTGTTGGCATATGGCAAGTTCAAGAGCACGGTCGAAGAAAGCTGATCCGCTCGAGCAGCAGTTGCTCGACATCGTGCGCGTTGCGGTAGCGCACGCAGCCTCGCTGTCGCAAGACGCTGCTGCAAAGTCTGCCGAGCCGCTGAAGCGGCAACCGCAGGCGCCACGCGCAGCGAACGCCACCGTCGCACTCGCGTTAAGCGGTGGCCGCGACTCGATGGCATTGCTCGATCTGCTCGCGCGCTTGGCGTCGACGCGCGGCACTGGCATACGGCGCGTGATTGCCATTCACGTTCATCACGGTCTGAGCCGCAACGCTGACGCGTGGCTCGCGCATTGCGAAGCCGAGTGCGCAAGGATGGGCGTGCCGCTGATCACCCGCCATGTCGAAGTCAAGCGGCGTGGCCGCGGAATCGAGGCGGCAGCACGCGATGTGCGTTACGCCGCGCTTGCGGATGCTGTGCGCGAAGCCGGCGCGCGCATCGTAATGACGGCGCATCACCGCGACGATCGGCTCGAAACATTTCTTTTGCAATGGATGCGTGGTGCGGGGCCCGACGGGCTGGCAGCATTTCCCGCCGCTCGCGCTTTTAGCAGCGATCTGCAATTGCTTCGGCCTCTGGTCGACGTCCCACGTACCGACGTCGAGCGCTATGTCGAACTGCGCGCGCTGAGCTATGTCGACGACGACAGCAATGACGACGTTGCGTTGTTGCGCAACGCGTGCGGCGCGACGTGCTGCCGCGCATCGATGCGCTGCGCCCTGGGTTTCGGGTCGCCGCGGCACGTTCGGTCGACCTTGTCGCTGAGGCGGCTGAAGCAATGCGTTCGGTGGCTGAAAGCGACTACGTCGACTGCGCCGACGGCGCTCCGGAAGGCATGCTGCGGCTTGATCGTCTGGTGGCGTTACCTGCCGCTCGGCAGACCGGCGTGCTGCGAGCGTGGCTGGCGAACCAAGGCTTGCAGGCGCCAAGCCGGGCACGCTTGCTCGAAGTGCTCGATCAGGCGCGCAACGCGCGCAGCGATGCCAGGCTGCTGGTGCGATTGGGTAGCCACGAGGTCCGCCGCTATCGGGGACTGCTCCTGCTGAAGGAAGCAGACGATGCTAGCCGCGACTCCCATGTGTTCAAGTGGCGAGCCGAAGACGAAATACCACTACCGAGCTGGGGCGGCGTGCTCAGGTTCAGTGCGGTGGACGGCGAAGGGTTCGACCCCGAGTGGTTGCGCGCTGAGCCGCTGGAAGTGCGGCCGCGCGGTGGCGGCGAGCGCTTCAAGCCGCACCCGGCGCGCCCGTCAAAAACATTGAAGCGTTTGTTTCAGGACGCGGGCATCGCCGAGTTCGAACGCGGCCGACTGCCGCTGCTTTGGCGCGACGGCGAGTTGATCTTCGTTGCAGGACTGGGTGCCGACGTGCGGTTCACCGATCGCGATGGAGAGCGCATCGCGATCGAATGGGAACCCGACGCGTCGCTGCTCGAGGGTAATTCGTAAAGTGGTTTGATCACGTTCGGTCGGCGCCGCTCCTATAATCGCGCGCCGCGACAGCCTCGACCCACATAACAACAATCAGCATGGCGCTCATCGTTCACAAGTACGGCGGCACTTCGGTCGGCTCGGTCGAGCGCATCGGCAATGTGGCGCATCGCCTTGAAAAATGGCACCGCGCCGGCCACCGATTGGTTGTCGTCGTCTCCGCGATGAGCGGAGAGACCGACCGCTTGATCGATCTGGCGAAGAAGGTGCAGCAAATCCCGGATGCGCGCGAACTCGATGTCGTCGCTTCGACCGGCGAGCAGGTCACTGTCGGGCTGCTTGCGATGGCATTGCTCGACCGTGGGCTGAAAGCAAAAAGCTATACCGGTGCACAAGTGCACGTGCTCACCGATAGCGCCTTCAATAAGGCGCGAATCCTGAGTATCGACGAGAAAAAGATTCGCGAGGATCTCGATAGCGGAACGATCGTCGTGGTCGCCGGCTTTCAGGGGGTCGACGAGCGCGGCAACATCACCACGCTGGGTCGAGGCGGCACGGACACGTCGGCCGTCGCGCTCGCTGCCGCACTGAAAGCCGACGAGTGCCTGATCTACACCGACGTCGACGGGGTTTACACGACCGACCCGCGCATCGTTCCCGAAGCGCGGCGGATGCCCCGCATCACGTTCGAGGAAATGCTGGAGATGGCGAGTCTCGGCTCAAAGGTGCTGCAGCTGAGATCGGTCGAGTTTGCTGGCAAGTACAAGGTGCCGCTGCGCGTGCTGTCGAGCATGACCGATGCAGACATGCCGCTGGCAGAAGAAGCGGCATCCGGCACGTTGATTACGTTCGAGGAAAACATCCAGATGGAAAAAGCCGTTATCTCAGGTGTCGCCTTCGCGCGCGACGAAGCGAAGATCACGCTGACTCGCGTACCCGATCGCCCGGGCATCGCGTATCAGATTCTCGGGCCGATCGCCGACGCGAACCTCGATGTCGACATGATCGTGCAGAACATCAGCGTCGACGGCACGACCGATTTTTCGTTCACCGTTCATCGCAACGAGTACGAGAAGGCAATCAAGGTGCTCGAGACCAAGGTCAAGGACCAGGTGGGCGCCAAGCAGATTGTCGGTGATCCGAAGATCGCCAAGGTATCGATCGTCGGCATCGGAATGCGGTCACACGTGGGCATCGCGAGCCTCATGTTCCGCACGTTGGCGGAAGAGGGCATTAACATGCAGATGATTTCGACCAGCGAGATCAAGATTTCGGTCGTCGTCGAAGACAAGTACATGGAGCTGGCGGTGCGGGCGCTGCACAAGGCTTTTGGGCTGGAGCAGGTCGCCGCCTAAAGAATGAGCGCGTTGGCGTTTGCGCTGATCGTTTTCGCCGCCCAGCTGATCGGTTGGGCGTGTGGCCGGTGGGTGCGCAGGCGGCTTCCGCCCGAGCATCTGGATACGCGCACTCGCGATTCGGTAATGCTGCTAGTCGGGATGGTCGCAACGCTCTCGGCGCTGGTGCTCGGCCTGATGATCAGCAGCGCAAAGACTTCATTTGATGCAGACAAAGCATCGGTGATCGAAATTGCCGCTGATATCTTGCTGATTGACCATGCTCTGGCACAGTACGGGCAAGAGTCAAAGGCTGCACGCGAACTGCTGCGCGGATTCACGAAAGGCGCCGTCGATGGCGTTTTTTCGCCAGACAAGCCGGAGCAAGCCCTTGATGTAACCGCCGCCCCGTTGCCGCAGATGGGCCGATTACAACAATCGTTGCTTGCGCTTTCGCCTGCTACTGATGCACAGCGCTGGCTGCAAGCGCGCGCACTGACTCTGAGTTCAGAGCTCAAACGCGCTCGCGTGCTCTTCGCGGAGCACGCAAGCGGATCGATTCCACCTGCCTTTCTCTTTGTGCTGACCGCGTGGCTAGCGATGCTTTACATCGCGCTGGCCATCTTTGCGCCCAGTAACCTCACCTCGACGCTTACAGCGGTTGGAGGTGCACTTGCGTTCTCGGCTGCGATTTTTCTGATACTCGAACTGGACACGCCGTTTCACGGTTTGATCAGCTTGTCGAGCGAACCGCTGGTCAAGACGCTCGAACTGCTCGGCCGCTGACATTCAGTAAACTCGCGGGTCAGTGAAGTAATGTAGTTTTGAAGTCCCGGAGATGTGGCCGAGTGGTCGAAGGCACTCCCCTGCTAAGGGAGCATGCGCGCAAAAACGTGCATCGACGGTTCGAATCCGTCCATCTCCGCCAGTTATAAACACCCTGCCAGTGCAATGCAGGTGACGAGCTGGCCGCTCACACAGGGAAATGTTGCTCCTATTGCTTCGGGCGCGGTGGTCGATCTTGCAGCCCGCATGCGTCAAGCGTGGAACTAGGAAGCTCTGCGGGTTGGCGACAAATCTAAGTGTCGGCTATCGGCTACGAGCGGTCCTTTGATTTGTGGCGGCCTAGCAGTCATTCGTGCAGCCCGGAGCAAACTTCTGTAGCGATCGCGGTGCGACGAGAGGAAAACCGGCGATCGGCGCGCCGGAGTGATGGTGCGCACATGGATGCACTCGCCCCGTTGCGAAGGCTGTGCGTTGCCGACGACTACGTCAATTCATTTCCGCCGCGGTGCCCGGCGCAGGCGTGAAGCCAAGGTCGCCTCGTGCCAGCGCCATCTCGCGACCGCCGAAGGTCTCGAGCAGTTCGGCCTGCCGCCGCTTCGCTCGCGCGTCGGTCGCCTCGGGATCGAGGGTCGCGCGCAGGAGCCGCTCGCCCTCCGCGAGCACGCTCGCATAGCGCGGATCTGCGGCTACATCGACGAGCTCTTCGGGATCTGCGGCTAGATCGAACAGCTGCGGTCGATACGAGACGTAGTGGCAGTACTTGTAACGCCCGAACCGCAGCATGTAAGCGCCGGCAATCGAGGCGGTCGCATGGTACTCGGAGATCACGGGGCGGGACGGGGTCGCCCTGTTCGCGACGGCGAACAACGACGCACCAGGCAGGTCTCGCTCCGCCACTCGTGGCGGCGCGCCGACGGCCTCGAGGATCGTGGGAGCGCAGTCGATGTGCGAGACAGGCGTCTCGATCACGCGCCCGGCGGGCACGTCGCTGCCGGCCATGATGAGGGGTACGCCCGCGCTTTCCTCGTACAGCGTCGACTTGCCCCACAGGCCGCGCGCACCCACATTGTCGCCATGGTCGCTCGTGTAGATGACGCGCGTGGTCTCCTCAAGGCCCGCGTCGCGCAGTGCGCGCAGGACGTTCCCTACGTTCTCGTCCACCATCGAGACGAGTCCGCTGTAGCCCGCAATCGCACGCTTCACGTCTGCCTCGCAGGTGAAGTGTGTGTCGTAGTCGACGGTGTGGGCATACAGATCGAGATACGGATGATGCGGCCGCACCGCGGGATCGTACAGCTTGGGCATCGGCAGCGCCTGCTGCCAGTAGCGATAGAACCAGTGCGGGGGTGCCGTGAGCGGAAAGTGCGGCAGTACGAACGACACGAACAGCACCCATGGCCGCACGCGCCACTTTGGCGCTTCCTCGTGCAACCAGATCTGGGCGCGTGCCGCAATGTCGCGATCGTAGGTGGTGTAAGGCGATTCTCCCGGTCCAGCCCGATGGGCCATCTTGTCGCCACCGCTGCGCTTCGGAATGTCGTCCCTGATGAGGCCTTTGACATCACCGATGCCGTCGATGATGTTCATCGGCACGATCTCCTCAGAAAAGCCGTGATCGTCGCCCGGCCGGCCGCGGAAATGGAGCTTGCCGATCGAGACGACCCGATGCCCCGCTTCGCGCAGCGCATGGTGCCAGCTCGGCATGGCGCCTTCATAGGCGTCAGCGTTATCCCAATAGCCGATCTCGTGGACGTAACGCCCGACCGCGAAGGCCGCGCGCGCCGGCACACAGATCGGGCACGTCGTGTAGGCCGACGTGAAACGCGTCCCGCGTGCCGCCAGCGCATCGAGGTTGGGCGTGTGGATGAATGGATGGCCAGCAGCTGCCAGGAACTTCGGGTTGTGCTCGTCGGACATCAGCACGAGCACGTTGTAAGGTGTCATCGAGGCGAAAAGGCGAAATGTGAGGACCGGGCCGTACGGAGCACGGCCAGTATCGCACCGCCCGCGATTGTCGGCCGATGCGCCGTCCGGCTATACACTTCCCGCCATTCAAACAGGAGCAGCCATGAACGTGACGCGGCTCGGCAGTTTTCTAATTGCGGCATGGTCGCTCGTCGCGGTTACGTTCAACGCAGGCGCCCAAAGTTATCCCGCCCGCCCGATTCGATTGATCGTCGCCGATGCGCCGGGCGGCGCGCCCGACCAGCTCGCGCGCATTCTGTCGCAGAATCTCTCCGCTGTTCTCGGGCAGCAGGTGGTCGTCGACAATCGCCCCGGTGCGGGTGGTGTGCTCGGCGCCGAGATCGCCGCAAAGGCGCGCCCTGATGGTTACACGCTGCTCATGACCACCACGGCTATCTACGCCATCCTGCCGAACCTGCGCAAGAACCTGCCGTACGATCCCGTCAAGGATTTCGTTCCAATCTCGCGCATCGCGACGGCCTCGAACGTGCTCGTTGTGAACAGTGCGTTGCCCGCGAAAAACGTCGCGGAGCTCGTGAAGCTCGCGAAGGAGAAGCCGGGCACGCTCAACTACGGCTCCGCGGGCGTGGGTACTCCGGCGCATCTGGCGGGTGAGATGCTGAACCTTCTCGCCGACATCAAAGTCACCCACGTCGCGTACAAGGGAGCCGCCCCGGCGCTTCAGGATGTCATCGCCGGGACCGTCCAATACATCATCACCTCACCGATCGCCGCCGCCGCGCACATGAATAGCGGCAGGGTCCGTGCACTCGCGACGACCGGCGCGGCCCGCAACCCAGCCTGCCCGAGCTTCCGACTATCGCGGAAGCGGTCCCCGGGTACGAGATCACGCAGACGTGGGGAATCGTCGCCCCGGCCGGCACACCGGCGCGACGTCGTAAAGCAGCTCGCGGGAGACATCGCAAAGGTGATGAACCAGCCTAATGTGAAGGAACGGGTGCTGGCCACCGGAGCAGTGCCGGCAGGCGACACCCCCGCCGAGTTGGAGACGTTCATGGCGAAAGAGCGCCAGCGCCTGGGCGATGTCATCGCCCGGAGTGGCATCGTGCTGAGCGAGTAAATCCAGTGATGCGCAGCGCGATCGGAACCACTCCAGGCTCAGGCACTCATCGCCCAAAACGAAGGGCGTTGTTACGAGCGTAGTCGGAGGCGTTGAGCGCCCACAAAGGAGACCTCGCATGCCGTTCAAACACGCCCTAGCGCACCTGTCTCGCCGCGCTTTGTTGTTCGCGGCCGCGTTCGTCTTGGCTGGTTGCGCCGGTCTGTCGAGCAGCCCGGCATCGCGCGAGATCCACGTAATGACCTCGGGGGGCTTCACAGCTCCCTACAACGAACTTACGCCCCAATTCCAGAAGGCGAGTGGCCATGTCGTCAAGACTGCATACGGCGCATCGATGGGGAACGCCAGTGACTCGATACCCAGCCGCCTCGCGCGCGGCGAGCCCGTCGACGTAGTGATCCTCGCTCGACCAGCCCTCGATCAACTCGTTGCGGACGGGAAAGTCGTGCCCGGAAGCCAAGTCGACCTCGTGCGCTCGTCAATCGGCATGGCGGTGCGTAAAGGCGCGCCGAAACCCGACATCAGCACGGTCGAGGCGCTCAAACGCACGCTGCTTGCCGCACCATCTATTGCTTATTCGGCCAGCGCGAGCGGCACCTACTACGAGACCGAAATGCTGAAAACCCTGGGCATAGAAGCGCAGGTCAGGCCGAAGAGCCGTCGCATTCTTAGTGAGCGAGTAGGCACCGTGGTCGCGCGTGGCGATGCAGAGCTGGGTTTGCAGCAAGTCAGCGAACTGCTTCCGATCGATGGGATCGACTTCATCGGCGTTCTCCCTCCTGAAGTTCAGCGCGTGACGGTCTTTTCCGCCGGCATCTCCACCACCGCGCGCGAGCCCGAAGCAGCGCGCATGCTCATCCGGTACTTTACGTCGCCTCCTGCAGCGCCGATCATCTCCAAGAGCGGACTCGAGCCGGTGACTGCACGATGACGACCGTTGTGTGTAGTTCCGCTGGTGCCCGAGTTACTACATGCATCAACGCCTGGTCATCGAGAAGTTTAGGTTCACGTTCTTTGGTGTCCACCAAGCACCGACAAGTGACAAGCATTGCCGCTGCCTTTCTGGCGGATCAATTGGCGGATAGAGCCACTTGGTCTGTGAGTCCCGTGCCGCGCATGGGTGCAAGCAGAGTATG
>CAWEAZ010000002.1:0-4501 GCA_963807155.1 uncultured beta proteobacterium | reverse complement strand
CGCTGCCCGCGGTATCTTTGTCGTACGTATACAGCGTCATCCCTGCGGCGTTCGTCAATGCACCGTCCATCGTCTTGGTACCCTGCGCGAGCGCGGCAAACGAAAGCATTGTTGCGCTGAGGGCAATCGTGGCTGACACAAGTTTCATCGTTGTCTACTCCTGCGGGTCAAGTGGGTTCATGATCCTGATTGAACCTGGATCGCAGTACGACACAGGCCAGGTCGTAGAGTAAGCCATCGGCCGGGCGCGCGAGAATCGCTAGGACATTGCATGACCGCCATCTCGAGCCTCGTCACGCACGAGGTGTTTAATCAGAGTGTGCCGCTGGAGAACTACGACCTGTTCACCGGCAATGCGGCCCTGACCGACTCGCTAGCATTCAATCTGCCGGCAGCGCGCCTTGCGGCGGCAACCAAACGCTTGACGGCGACCGGCGTCGAGCTTGGTCAGCAGCAAACGCTTGCGCTGGGCTACGCAGCTAATCGCCATCCGCCCGAGCTGAAGACGCACGATCGTCAAGGCAATCGTCGCGACGAGATCGAATTTCATCCGGCGTGGCACGCGCTGATGACGCTCGCCCTGAAGTACGGACTGCATAGCGGACCATGGAGCGATCCCACGCCTGGCGCCCACGTCGAGCGCGCTGCGGCGTACTTGCTGTTTTCCGAAGTAGAAACCGGAGTGCTGTGTCCGGTGACGATGACTTACGGTTCGGTATCTGCACTGAAGACCAATCCCGACATCGCGTCGGCGTGGCTTCCGAAGCTCTATTCCCGCGAATACGACGCCCGCTTCGCACCGATGGTCGAAAAGCGCTCGGTGCTGATTGGCATGGGCATGACCGAGAAGCAGGGCGGCTCGGATGTGCGCGCCAACACGACGCGCGCATTGCCGGTGTCAAACGGTGGTTACAAACTCGTCGGGCACAAATGGTTTTTCTCAGCGCCGATGTGCGACGCGTTTCTGGTTCTTGCGCAGGCGCCGGCGGGCCTCTCGTGCTTTTTCCTGCCGCGCTTTACCGCCGACGGTGCGGTCAATGCGATTCAACTCCAGCGGCTGAAGGACAAGCTCGGCAACCGCTCCAATGCCAGCTCGGAAGTCGAGTTCCACGAAGCGAGCGCGACACTCCTGGGAGAAGAGGGTCGTGGTGTGCAAACAATCCTGGAGATGGGGATATATACGCGTCTCGACTGCGCGCTCGGTACCGCCGGTCTGATGCGTCAGGCGCTTTCGAGTGCGCTATGGAACGCGGCGCAACGCTCGGCGTTCGGAAAGCTGCTGAAGGATCAGCCGCTAATGAAGAACGTGCTCGCCGATCTTGCCGTCGAATCCGAGGCCGCTACCGCGCTAGGCCTGCGATTGGCGCGCGCGTACGACGTCCAAGCCGACGCGCACGATCAGATGCTGCGCCGAGTGTTGACACCGGCGACGAAATTCTGGGTGTGCAAGCGCGGTGCGCACTTTGCGCAAGAGGCCATGGAGTCGATCGGCGGCAACGGCTACGTGGAGGAGTCGGTGCTGCCGCGTATTTATCGCGAGATGCCACTTAATTCGATCTGGGAAGGCGCCGGCAACGTGATGTGTCTCGATGTGTTGCGTGCGCTGCGCAAGCAAGCCGTCGTCGACGCGGTTATCACTGAGCTCGATACTGCGAAGGGCAGTGATCGTGCGTACGATCAATTCTGCGCATCGCTCAAGCAAAGACTGGTTACTTCGATTCAGAGTGAGAATGGCGAGGCCCAGAGCGGGGCACGGCGCTTGACGCAGGATATCGCGCTCGCGATACAGGCGAGTCTGCTCGCACGGCATGCGCCGCACGCTGTATTCGCAACTTTCGTGGCATCGCGCATTGCCGGCGACTGGACCGGTGCGTACGGAACATTGACGGCCGAAGCACCATTTGAGGTGCTAATCGACCGCGCGATGCCAGCGGCACGCGCATGAGTTCGCGATAAGCACTCGTAATGCTAGCTAGGCGGGGGAGTGCGGTGCCGCCTGACTCGCGTAGATGGCCCGCACCGTTTCAATCGTGTCAGCATCGGCCGGGTTCTTGTCGGGGCGGTACCCTTTGACGCGCGCAAATCGCAGCGCCAAACCCGCCGGATAGCGCGGACTCGCCTGCAAGTCGTTGAAGGTGACTTCGACGACCAGTTTGGGCTTGACCCTCACGATCCATTCGTCACGGTCGATCGCGCACGCCAACAGCTGCTCGGTTTGCCACTTGAGCATCGCGTCCGTCATTCCCTTGAAGGTCTTACCGAGCATCACGAACTCATGACTGCCGGGATCGAGCGCCGCGAGGTGCAGGTTCGACAGCCACCCGCGCCGACGTCCATGGCCCCATTCGGCCGCAATGACAACCAGATCAAGCGTATGCGCGCGCTTGACCTTCAGCCAGGCAGCGCTGCGGCTTCCGGGCTGGTACAGCGCGTCGGGTGCCTTGACCATTACGCCCTCATGCTGTCTTCGTACCGCGTCGTCGTAGAACGCCCGGGCACTCGCTGGATCCGACGTCGTAATGCGCGGGACGAGCATCTGTGGCGGACAGACACTCGACAATGCGGCGATGCGCTCGCTGCCTGATCGGCTCACCAGATCTTCACCGTTCAGATGCAAGCAATCGAAGACGAACAGCGACAGCGGCATCGCTGCACGCATGCGATCGATCTCGAGCACGCGACCGAATCGACGCATCGTGTCCTGAAACGGATACGGTGTGCCGTCCGGTCGCAGAGCAATGGCTTCCCCATCGACGATCAACTGCTGCGCGGGAAGCGCTTGCACAACCTCGACGATCTCGACGGCTGCTGCGGTCAAGTCGTTGCCGGTGCGCGAAAACACACGTACTCGATCACCGGCCTTGTGAATCTGGACTCGCGCGCCGTCCAGCTTCCATTCGATCGACGCCGCCGGCATACGGGCCAGCGCGTCGTCGAGGTCGTCGGCAGGCTGCGCCAGCATCGGCGCGAGCGGTTGAAACAACGCGATGCGAAACTGCTGCAGACCTGCAGCGCTTCGCGTTAACGCAGCGGCGGCAACCGCACCGACTCCGCCCGCGACCATCGCCGCGCTTCGAACGTCGGCAACAGGAAGGTTCGCCGCGCTCGCAACGGCCTCGATCATCAATCCTTCAAGTGCGCCTTGGCGTAGCTCGCCGATCAGCAGTCGCACCAGAAACGACTGCTCCTGCTCGGTCGCCGCCGCAAAGAGCTCTGACAACAGTCGCGTGCGTTCGGCGACTGAGCCTCGTCCGGTGCTGCGCGCAATGCGGTCGATCGCGCTGTCGACGTCGCGCAATTCGAGGCTGGGGACAGAAGCTGGTGCCGTGCGTGCGCTGTCGATCAGTGAATAGCCGATGCCCGTTTTGCGCTGAGTCGTTTCGCCCGCGAGAAATGCGACGCCGACAGCGATCTCGTCGGGTTGTAGCGCCCTCAGTAGCGCAGCGATCTCGGCGGCCTTCGAACGGCGGCTCGACGTGTTGCCGACGCGCTCCGAAGTTTCAACGAGGTCGCGTAACAACGTCATGTTGAAGTACAGTTGGCGGAGGGTTGTACGCTACAGGCTTTCGTAGGCTCAACTTGGGGGGTGCTAGATGAACTTCCGTACAACTCTTCAGGTGCTGTGCTGCGCGGTTCTTGTCAGCGTCGGCTCGGCGCAGGCGCAGACGCCTGTCCGTTATGCAGTAGTGTCAGCTATCGGCGATCAACTGACAGTCGTTCACGCCAAGCTGCAGACCGGTAGCCGCCTTGATCGTAATTACCGTGACGTCGCCGCGCTGCCCGACAACACACTCGATCGCATGGTGCTGCGTAATGTCGATGCAGTCGTCAAGCGCACCGGCGGCGCCGAAGTTGCGGCACTGGCCGCCGCAAACAAAAGTCTATTTACCGCCCAACAGGATGCGTTGACCGGAAAGCAATCCAGCGACGCCGCCGTTAAGGCATTTGCAGCGGCGCTGCCGCCCGGCGGTGCCGATCGCCTGCTGCTCGTCTTAAAGCATCGTGCCGATGCGCGAATTCGAGTCAGAGACGGCACCCTTGGCCTGGGACGGCTGGAAGGCGTCGGCTTTTATGTCGATGGCGAGACGATATTGAAATCGGCGACGACCGGCTATGTCGGAAAAGGATTTCTGGCGCCGTTTGCGTACGTGCGGCTCGTGCTGGCCGATGCCGAAGGCCGCGTCATCGCCGAGCGGCACGTAGAGGCGGCAAACAGCTTTTCGATCGGCGATGCCCCCGATGCATTGCAGCCCTGGGAGGTGCTCAACGCAGACGCCAAGGTCGCCGTGCTCGATCAGTTGCTGAAGATCGAGATCGAAAAAGCCTTGCCCGGCCTGTTGGCAACGAAGTAACCACGATCGAAGAGGGAGATCGCATGTACAGGCAGTTGCTCTCGGCCGCGTGGCTGATATTGCCAATGACGCTGGCGACGGGCGCGAGCGCACAGGAGTGGCCCACTAAGTCGGTGCGCTTCGTTGTCCCCTTTGCACCCGGCGGCAGC
>CAWEAZ010000001.1:0-21554 GCA_963807155.1 uncultured beta proteobacterium | reverse complement strand
TACGTCGGCACCGATTTCGGGCCGGGCAGCCTGACCGATAGTGGCTATCCACGCATCGTCAAGCGCTGGAGCCGCGGCACGCCACTCGCGCAAGCTGTGACCGTCTTCGAAGGACAACGAACCGATGTTGGCGTCAGCGCGTGGGTTGACCATGACTTTCGTGATGGCTCGACCCGAATCACCGAGGGAGTCCGTCGTTCGATCGCTTTCTACAACGGCGAGACATTTGTGCTGCGTGACGGGGCTCCCGTACGGCTTGCAGTGCCGGATGACGCGGCCGCTCAGATCGTCGGCCCCTGGCTCATCGTGCGGCTGCGATCCGCGTGGAACATCGGTGGCCGGTTGTACGCCGCTGGCGCACTGATTGCGACCAACGCACAGGAGTTTCATAACGGCGCGAGCACATTTGAGGTGCTATTCGAGCCCACGCGCGCATACCGCTCTGCAAAACTGGGCGGCAACCCGCAACACGATCGTGCTTGACGTGCTCGACAACGTTCGAAGCAGCATATGGATCATGACCCCAGCAGACGGCGGCTGGCGTCGGCAGCAAATCGCGTTGCCTTCGCTGGGAGCGGCGAGTACACGGCCGGTTGATCGCTACACATCTGATCAGGTCTTCGTCACTTATCAGGATTTCCTGACCCCGCCGACGCTATTCATCGGCGCCGCCGGCGACCCGGTCGAAAAGCTGAAATCGATGCCTGCGTTTTTCGATGCGTCGCGAATGACGGTGCAGCAGCTCGACACGAAATCGGCAGACGGCACTCGCGTACCGTACTTTGTCATTGGCGCGAGCGGAGTGAAGAATGCTCCGACGATGTTGTACGGCTACGGCGGCTTCGAAATTGCGATGGAACCGTTTTACAGCGGCGCCCTCGGGCGCGGATGGCTTGCGCGCGGGGGCGTGCTGGTTATAGCGAACATTCGAGGTGGTGGAGAGTTTGGGCCGGCATGGCATCAGGCGGCTTTGAAGGAAAAGCGTCAGAACTCGTTTGACGATTTCATTGCGATTGCACGAGGACCTTGCTCGGCGTGGGATTGCGCAGCCGAAACAGATCGGCATTCGTGGCGGTAGCAACGGCGGATTGCTGGTCGGCGCCGCGTTGACACAGCGCCCCGAACTGTTCGGTGCCGCGGTGGCGCAAGTCCCGCTGCTCGATATGCAGCGCTACAACAAGTTGTTGGCGGGAGCGAGTTGGATGGCCGAGTACGGCGATCCCGACATTCCGGAACAATGGGCGTACATCGCCAAGTATTCGCCGTACCAGAACGTGCGCAAAGCCGTGCGCTATCCCCCGACGCTGTTTGTGACGTCGACTCGCGACGATCGCGTGCATCCGGCGCACGCTCGCAAGATGTTCGCGCGCATGCAAGAGCAGGGTCACGATGTCTGGTACTACGAAAATATCGAAGGCGGCCACGGGGCGGCGTCGAATAACGAGCAGCGTGCGCTGATGGCCGCGATCGAATATTCGTTCCTTTGGAAACACCTCGGAGGCAAGCAGTGAGCGGGCCCTCGATGCAGGCGATCGAGATCGCGCAGCCCGGCGGCCCGGAGGTTTTGCGCCTCACTGAGCGTCCTGTGCCGCAGCCCGCTGACGGCGAAGTACTGATTAGAGTTCAGGCAGCGGGTGTAAATCGCCCCGATGTTCTGCAGCGCAAAGGTGCCTACGCACCGCCTGCAGGTGCATCCGACTTGCCCGGATTGGAAGTATCCGGAACCATCGAAAGCGGCGACGTTAGCGACTCCGGTTTCAAGGTCGGCGACGAGGTGTGCGCGCTGGTTGCCGGTGGCGGGTACGCAGAGTTCTGCGTTGCGCCAGCTGCGCAGTGCTTGCCGAAGCCACGCACATTGTCATTTGCTGAAGCGGCCGGGCTGCCTGAAACATACTTCACTGTTTGGAGCAACGTATTTGATCGCGCGCGATTGACGCCCGGCGAGTCGTTGCTGGTGCAGGGCGGCTCGAGCGGAATTGGTGTTGCTGCGATCCAGCTGGCGGCGGCGCTCGGCAACACGGTTTATGCGACCGCGGGCAGCGATGAGAAATGCCGAGCCTGCGTCGAGCTCGGTGCGAAGCGCGCGATCAATTATCGAACCGAAGATTTCGTCGAGGTATTGAAAGCAGAGACCGGCGGCCGTGGCGTCGATGTGATTCTCGACATGGTGGCCGGCGATTACGTGCCGCGCGAAGTCCAGTCGCTGGCCGATGATGGGCGGTTGGTTTTTATCGCGCTGCTCGGCGGTTCCAAAGCGCAGCTCGATCTGAACGCTGTCCTGCGCCGCCGGCTGACGATTACCGGGTCGACGTTGCGGCCCCGCTCGATCGCATTCAAGGCTGCAATCGCGAAACGGCTGCGCGAAGTTGTCTGGCCGCTGATCGAATCGGGACGCATCAAGCCGGTGTTGTTTCGTACCTTTCCGCTGGCACAGGCGGCGGAAGCGCACCGTTTGATGGAATCTAGCCAGCATGTCGGCAAGATCGTGCTGATCGTCGACGCCGACGCAGAGCGCGGACGATGAAGGCGATTCGTTCTCTGGTCGCTGCAAACTGGAAGATGAATGGCTCGCGCGCGGCCAACGAGGCGTGGTTGAACCAATTCAACGCGCGCAAGAGCATGCTGGCATGTGATGTCGTCGTATGTGCGCCGTACGTGTATCTGGATCAGCTCCGGCATGCGCTGAGCCGCGACGAAATTGGAGCGCAGGACGTGGCGCAGTACAACCCGGGCGCGTACACGGGCGACATTGCGGCCGAAATGTTGAAGGACACCGGCTGCGCCTGGGTCATCGTCGGCCACTCCGAGCGGCGCCAATGGCACGGCGAAACCGATGCGATCGTCGCCGCCAAAGCGGAGCGCGCACTGCAGGCTGAGCTGCGGCCCATCGTGTGTATCGGCGAAACGCTTCAGCAGCGCGAGGCGGAGCAGACCCACGCAGTGCTGAAGTCGCAACTGGCCGCCGTCCTCGATCGCGTTGGCGTGGAAGGGCTGTCGAGCGGAGCGCTCGCGTACGAGCCGGTCTGGGCGATTGGCACCGGCCGGACAGCAACTCCCGAGCAGGCGCAGGAAGTGCATGCGGCGTTGCGCGCACAAATCGGAGATGGGGCAGAACGCGTACGGATTTTGTATGGTGGAAGCGTAAAGCCCGCGAACGCAGCCGAACTATTCGCCCAGCCTGACATTGACGGCGGGCTGATCGGCGGGGCGTCGCTGGTCGCAGCGGATTTTGTTGCGATCTGCACGGCCGTGCCCAAGTAACATCGGACAATCGAAGAAGGGTTTCAAAATGGCTTGGTTAACTACATTGCTAATCGTTGTGCAGGTCATTGCGGCGATTGCGGTCATCGTGCTGGTATTGCTTCAGCACGGTAAAGGCGCGGATATGGGTGCGGCGTTCGGCGGCGGAGCCTCGGGCAGCCTGTTTGGCGCCACCGGTTCGGCGAATTTTCTGTCGCGCAGTACCGGCGTCGTGGCGACCGTCTTTTTTCTGGCGACTCTGGGCTTGGCATACACGGGCACCGAAACCAGGCGTCCAGCGTCAGACACTGGCGGTGTGATGGGGACGGTGCCCGCGACCACTCCCGCGCCCGCGCCGACTCCGAAAGATATTCCGACGCCTAGCGGTCAAGCGCCGCAGAGTGCGCCCGCCGCCGCCGTTCCTGCGGTGCCGACGCCGGCGCCGGCAACGACAGACGTTCCGGCGAAGCCGAGCGACATTCCCAAGTAACCGCGCGGAGTAGGTGTGCGAAAGCAAGTCGCGAGTTCAGTAGAATCTGACGGGATTTCCACTGCCCACGTGGTGGAATTGGTAGACACACCATCTTGAGGGGGTGGCGGCGAAAGCCGTGGGAGTTCGAGTCTCCCCGTGGGCACCAGGTAAGCAAGCCACACAGTGATTCTCGAAAACTACCTTCCGATCTTGCTGTTCATACTGGTTGGCCTCGCGATCGGGGCGGCACCGATGTTGATCGGCGCCGTGCTCGGTCCCCGCAACCCTGACCCCGAAAAGTTGTCTCCGTATGAGTGCGGGTTCGAGGCGTTCGAAGACGCCCGTATGAAGTTCGACGTGCGGTATTACCTCGTTGCGATCCTGTTCATCATCTTTGATCTCGAAATTGCTTTCCTTTTTCCGTGGGGAGTCGTGCTCGGAGATCTCGGCGCCTGGAGCGCGGGCTTCTGGGGGATGATGTTGTTTCTTGCCATTCTTACGGTCGGCTTCATCTACGAGTGGAAAAAAGGCGCGCTGGACTGGGAATGAGCGATGGCTCTTGAAGGTACACCTGAACGAAGGGTTCGTAACGACCAGCGTCGACAAGGTGCTGAACTGGTCGAAGACGGGCTCGCTTTGGCCGATGACTTTCGGACTTGCGTGCTGTGCGGTCGAGATGATGCACGCCGGCGCTGCGCGTTATGACCTCGATCGCTTCGGCATTTTCTTTCGCCCGAGTCCACGTCAGTCGGATCTGATGATCGTCGCCGGCACGCTGTGCAACAAGATGGCGCCTGCATTGCGCAAGGTCTACGACCAGATGGCGGAGCCGCGCTGGGTGATCAGTATGGGTTCATGCGCCAATGGCGGCGGCTATTACCACTACAGCTACTCGGTCGTGCGCGGCTGCGACAGGATTGTTCCAGTCGATGTCTACGTGCCGGGGTGTCCACCGACGGCAGAAGCGCTGATCTACGGAATTATTCAGTTGCAGAACAAGATTCGTCGCACCAACACCATCGCACGGTGATGAACCCGCTGGCCGAACTGTGCGAACGTTTGAGGTCGGCGCTAGGCGATCAGTCTGCAGACCATCGTGTTGCCCTTGATGAAGTGACGATTGTCATTAAGGGGCAGGATCATCTGTCCGTGGCCCGCACCTTGCGTGACGATGCAACTCCTTGCATTCGAGCAATTGATCGATCTGTGCGGTGTCGACTACTTCTCGTATGGGGAAGGCGCGTGGGATGGCGCGCGCTACGCGGTGGTCATGCATCTGCTTTCCCTCAAGCACAACTGGCGGGTGCGCGTGCGCTCGTTCTGTGCCGACGATGATCTGCCGCTGGTGGAATCCGTCACCAGCGTTTGGGCGGCGCCAACTGGTTCGAGCGCGAAGCTTTCGATCTGTACGGAATCGTGTTCGAGGGTCATCCCGATCTGCGGCGGTTGTTGACCGACTACGGCTTCGTCGGCCATCCGTTTCGCAAGGACTTTCCGATCTCGGGTTATGTCGAGATGCGGTATGACCCCGAGCAAAAGAGGGTGATCTATCAGCCGGTCACGATCGAGCCGCGCGAGATCGTGCCGCGTGTGATTCGTGAAGAGAACTACGGCCAAGGGCGGAAGTAATGGCCGAGATCAAGAACTACACGCTCAACTTCGGGCCTCAACATCCAGCAGCGCATGGCGTGCTGCGATTGGTGCTCGAGCTCGACGGCGAAGTGATCGAGCGTGCCGATCCGCATATCGGGCTCTTGCACCGTGCAACCGAGAAGCTCGCAGAGACGCGCACGTACTTGCAATCGGTGCCGTACATGGATCGGCTCGATTATGTGTCGATGATGTGCAACGAGCACGCGTACGTGATGGCGATCGAGAAGCTGCTCGGCGTCGAAGTGCCGATTCGCGCGCAATACATCCGCGTGATGTTTGACGAATTGACACGGTTGATGAATCATCTGCTGTGGATTGGGGCGCACGGGCTCGACGTCGGCGCGATGGCGGTGTTCCTGTACGCGTTTCGCGAGCGCGAAGATCTGATGGACATGTACGAAGCCGTATCGGGTGCGCGCATGCACGCTGCGTATTACCGGCCCGGCGGCGTATATCGCGATTTGCCCGATGCAATGCCGCAACATAAGAACACCAAGTATCGCAGCGAGCAGGACATCAAGCGGCTGAACGAGAACCGGCAGGGCTCACTGCTCGACTTCATAGAAGACTTCACGAATCGCTTTCCGGGGCACGTTGATGAATATGAAACGTTGCTGACCGACAATCGGATCTGGAAGCAGCGTCTGGTCGGCATCGGTGTCGTGTCGCCCGAGCGCGCGTTGCAGCTCGGCTTCACCGGCCCGATGCTGCGCGGTTCTGGAATCGAATGGGATCTGCGCCGCAAGCAGCCGTACGAGGTATACGACAAACTCGAATTCGCGATTCCGATCGGCAAGAATGGCGACTGCTATGACCGCTACCTGGTGCGCGTTGCCGAGATGCGTCAGAGCAATTCGATCATCAAGCAGTGCATCACGTGGTTGCGCGCGAATCCCGGTCCTGTAATGACCGACGATCACAAGGTCGCACCGCCGTCGCGAATCGACATGAAGACCGGCATGGAAGACCTGATTCATCACTTCAAGCTGTTTACCGAGGGCTTTCACGTGCCACCAGGCGAGGTCTACGCCGCCGTCGAACATCCTAAAGGTGAGTTCGGCATCTATTTGATCTCGGATGGAGCCAACAAGCCTTATCGCTTGAAGATTCGTGCCGCCGGCTTTCCGCATCTGCAGTCGCTCGACGAAATGGCGCGCGGTCACATGATTGCCGATGCGGTCACGATCATTGGCACGCAGGACATCGTATTCGGAGAGATCGATCGATGAGCGCCGCCGGGCCGCTCCCAAGGCGCTCGCTCCCCCCTCGGGGGGACCGTCGCGCCGAGCGCCGTAGGGGGCAAACATGAGCGCAGTTCCTCAATCGAAGCTTTTGCTGTCTTCCGACGCGTATCGCCGGATCGATCGCGAAGCATTGAAGTTTCCCGCCGAGCAGCGCCGCTCCGCCGTGATGGCTGCGCTTGCGATTGCGCAGGACGAGCTTGGCTGGTTGTCGAAGGAAGCGATGGAAGAAGTCGCTGACTATCTCGGCATGCCGCCGATCGCGGTGTTCGAAGTCGCGACGTTCTACAGCATGTACAACCTGAAGCCGATCGGCCGCCACAAGATTGCGATCTGCACCAATCTGCCGTGCGCGCTGTCCGGCGCAACACGCGCTGCCGAGCATCTGAAGCAGCGGCTGGGAATCGGCTTCAACGAAACGACCGCCGACGGCGCGTTTACCCTGAAAGAAGGCGAGTGCTTTGGTGCGTGTGGTGATGCGCCGGTGCTGCTGGTCAACAACAAGCGCATGGAAAGCTTCATGAGCAACGAGAAGCTCGACGCGCTGCTGTCCGAACTTGAACTGGCATCAAGATGAGCTTGCAGACGTGCTTTCACGGTCGCCATTTGAACCCGATGATTCTTTCGGGGCTCGACGGCAACAACTGGGGCTTGAAGGATTACGAGGAGCGCGGCGGCTATCAGGCGCTACGTAAAGTCTTCAGCGACAAGCTGACGCCTGACGCCGTCATTGCAGAAGTGAAAAAGTCGGCGTTGCGCGGCCGCGGCGGTGCAGGTTTTCCGACCGGCCTCAAGTGGAGCTTCATGCCGAAGCAATACGCGGGGCAGAAATATCTGGTCTGCAATTCAGACGAGGGTGAGCCCGGCACGTTCAAGGATCGCGACATCCTTCGCTACAACCCACACATCGTTATCGAAGGCATGGCGATCGCCGCCTATGCGATGGGAATTTCGGTTGGCTACAACTACATCCACGGCGAAACGTGGGCGGAGTACGAGCGGTTCGAAGAAGCGCTCGCCGAAGCGCGCGACGCTGGCTATCTGGGTTCGAAGATTCTCGGCTCGGAATACTCGTTCGAGCTGCATGCCGTGCACGGTTATGGCGCCTACATCTGCGGTGAAGAGACAGCGCTACTCGAATCGCTCGAGGGCAAGAAGGGAATGCCGCGCTTCAAGCCGCCGTTTCCGGCGAGCTATGGCTTGTATGGCAAGCCAACGACGATCAACAACACCGAAACGTTTGCCGCGGTGCCCTTCATCATCACCCACGGCGGGGACAAGTTTCTCGAAATCGGCCGCCAGAACAATGGCGGCACCAAGATATTTTCGGTGTCGGGCGACGTCACCCATCCAGGGAACTACGAAGTCCCGCTCGGAACGCCGTTCGCGCAGCTGCTCGAGCTCGCCGGTGGCATGCGCGATGGAAAAAAAATCAAGGGCGTGATTCCTGGCGGTTCGTCGATGCCGGTTGTGCCAGGCGACGTAATGATGACGACTGACATGGACTACGACTCGATCGCGAAAGCGGGCTCGATGCTCGGCTCCGGCGCGGTGATCGTGATGGACGAGACGCGCTGTATGGTGAAGGCGGCCGAGCGGCTCGCCTATTTTTATTTCGAGGAAAGCTGCGGCCAGTGCACACCATGTCGTGAAGGCACGGGATGGCTGTATCGAATCATTCATCGGATCGAACACAGTGAAGGGCGACCTCGAAGATCTTGATCTATTGAACTCGCTGGCCGACAACATCCAAGGCAGAACGATTTGCGCGCTCGGTGACGCTGCCGCGATGCCGGTGCGCGCGTTCGTCAAGCACTATCGCGCCGAGTTCGAGCATCACATCAAGCATGGGCGCTGCCTCGTGCCGGAGATTGTTCAGTGATCGAAGTCGAAATCGACGGCAGAAAGGTCGAGGTGCCGGAAGGCAGCATGCTGATGGAAGCTGCCAACCGGCTCGGAATTTATGTTCCGCACTTTTGTTATCACAAGAAGCTGACGATCGCGGCGAATTGCCGCATGTGTCTGGTCGAAGTCGAGAAGGCACCGAAACCTTTGCCGGCATGCGCCACGCCCGTCGCCAAGGGGATGATCGCGCGTACGCAATCGGCATACGCGAAGCAGGCGCAAAACTCGGTGATGGAGTTCCTGCTGATCAACCATCCGCTCGATTGCCCGATTTGCGATCAGGGCGGTGAGTGTCAGTTGCAGGATCTTGCCGTCGGTTACGGTGCTTCGGCCAGCCGGTATACGGAGCCCAAGCGCGTTGTGTTTCACAAGAGCATGGGACCGTTGATCTCCGCAGAGGAGATGACGCGGTGTATTCATTGCACACGTTGCGTGCGCTTTGGGCAGGAAGTCGCCGGCATCATGGAGCTCGGCATGGCGGGCCGCGGCGAGCACGCTGAAATATTGAGCTTCCTCGGTAGCTCGGTTGACTCTGAGCTGTCGGGCAACATGATCGATCTGTGCCCGGTAGGCGCGCTGACCAGCAAGCCGTTTCGCTACGAAGCTCGCTCGTGGGAATTGTCGCGCCGCAAGTCGATCAGCCCACACGATTCGACTCGGCTCAAATTTGATTGTCCAGGTCAAGAACAACGAGGTGATGCGGGTTCTGCCGTTCGAGAACGAAGAAATCAATGAGTGCTGGCTGTCGGATCGCGACCGGTTTTCCTACGAAGGGTTGAATGCGCCGGATCGTTTGCTGCGACCGATGCTGAAACAGGGCGGCCAATGGAGCGAAGTCGACTGGACGGTCGCGCTGGAGTACGTAGCTTCGGCGCTTGCTCAAAGTGAAGACCGACCACGGCGGCCCCGCCATCGGCGCCCTCGCTTCTCCGGGCAGCACGCTCGAAGAATTGCATCTGCTGGCGAAGCTTACTCGCGGACTCGGCTCGGACAATATCGATTTCCGTTTGCGTCAATCCGATTTTTCGGGCGACGCTGTCGGCGGCGGGCGTGCCCTGGCTTGGAATGAAGATCGCCGATGTCAACACGTTGAACAGCGTGTTGCTCGTGGGTTCGTTTTTGCGCAAGGATCAACCGCTGTTGTCGGCGCGATTGCGGGCAGCTACCAAGCGCGGCTGCAAAGTGAGCGTGTTGCATGCGGTCGATTCCGATCTGCTAATGCCGGTCGCAAACAAACACATCGTGCGGCCGAGCGATTGGACGCACGCGCTGAGCGAAATCGCGGTTGCGATTGCAGGCGAGCGCGGCGTTCCCGCACCGATTGACGGAGTTTCTGCCGGCGATAAAGGCCAAAGCGATTGCGACATCACTGATGAGCGGGGAGCGTAAAGCGATCTTGCTCGGCAACGCCGCGATACAACATCCGCAATCGGCCCAGCTTCGCGCTTGGGCACAGTGGATTGCCAAAGCGACTGGTGCAACCGTGGGCGTGCTGACCGAGGGCGCCAACACAGTCGGGGGCTATCTGGTTGGCGCGTATCCGAGGCAGGGCGGGCTGCCTGCGCGCGAAATGATCGAGCAGCCGCGCAAGGCGTATTTGCTGTGGAACGTAGAGCCCGATTACGACGTCGCAAATCCAGCGGCGGTCGCGCAGGCGCTGCTGGCAGCGGAGACTGTGATCGCGTGTTCCGTCTATCGCAACGGCGCGCTCGACTATGCGGACGTAATTTTGCCGATCACGCCGTTTACAGAAACTGCCGGCACGTTTGTCAATTGTGAAGGGCGCGTTCAGAGTTTCAACGGCACTGTGCGGCCGGCCGGTGAAGCGAGGCCTGGATGGAAAGTGTTGCGCGTTCTCGGCAACCTGCTCGGGCTTCGAAGGCTTCGAGTATGAGACGTCCGATCAGGTTCGCAGCGAAGCCGTACCGGTCGATCTGAATGCGCGGCTCTCGAATGAGATTTCGACGCCTGCGGCGAAGCCCGAGCGTGCGCAGGGCGTGGTGAGCGCGGCGGAAAGAATCGCGGACGTTCCGGTCTATTTCAGCGACGCGATAGTCCGCCGCTCACCGCCTCTGCAGGCAACCCACGATGCGAGGCCGCCGAAGGCGCGCGCGAATGCGCGAACGTTGCAATCATTTGGCGTTGCCGCTGCAGACAAGGCTCGCGTGCAGCAGGGCGATGCATCTGCTCTGCTCGAAGTCGCGCTCGATGAATCGATTGCCGATGGCGCCGTATATGTATCGGCTGCTCATGAATCCACGGCAACGCTCGGCGCGATGTTCGGGCCGATCACGCTGGAACGCGGATGATGGACGCGATCACCACCTTCGGCAGTCAAACGCTGGGGTCGGCGTGGCCGGTCGTATGGTCACTTGCGAAAATTACGGCGATCGTGCTGCCAATTCTTGGACTGGTTGCCTACCTGACGTTATGGGAGCGCCGGTTGATCGGCTGGTTCCATATTCGTATGGGCCCGAATCGCGTCGGTCCACTCGGGTTGCTGCAGCCGATTGCCGATGCGTTCAAGTTGCTCACTAAAGAGATCATCACACCGTCGCAGTCGGACAAATCGCTGTTCTTTCTTGCGCCGGTCGTGATCTTGATGCCTGCGCTTGCGGCATGGGCGGTGATTCCGTTCGCCCCCTCCATCGTGTTGGCAGACATCAACGCCGGCCTGCTGTACGTGATGGCGATCACGTCGGTCGGCGTTTACGGCGTCATCATTGCAGGCTGGGCATCGAACTCGAAGTATGCGTTTCTCGGTGCAATGCGCGCAGCGGCGCAGATGGTCAGCTATGAAATCGGCATGGGCTTCGTGCTGGTGATGGTGCTGATGGTTGCCGGCACGATGAACATGTCGCAGATCGTTATCGGCCAAAACACCGGCATGTTCGCCTCGATGGGCCTGAACTTCCTGTCGTGGAACTGGCTTCCGCTATTACCGCTGTTCGTGATCTATGTCGTATCGAGCGTTGCCGAAACGAATCGGCATCCGTTCGATGTAGTGGAGGGTGAATCGGAAATCGTCGCCGGCCACATGGTCGAGTACTCGGGGATGAGCTTCGCGATTTTCTTCCTGGCCGAATACGCGAACATGATCTTGCTGTCGGCGGTAGCGACGATCATGTTTCTGGGTGGATGGGCGGCGCCGATCGATCTTGGACGATTGCTCGGATTCGAAACACCCGCCTGGGTCAGCTCTCTGTCGGCCTGGTTCTGGCTTTTCGCGAAAGTGTTTTTCGTCGTGTCGCTGTTTATCTGGTTCCGCGCTTCGTTTCCCCGGTACCGCTATGACCAGATCATGCGTCTGGGCTGGAAGATCTTCATTCCGCTGACACTTGTGTGGCTGGTCGTGATTGCGGTGTGGATGCAAACGCCTTGGAACATCTGGAGCACATAGGCTAATGGGCGCCGTCAGGGAATTCTTCGATAGCCTGCTGTTGCGAGAGCTCGTCAAGGGCCTCGCACTGACGGGTCGTTACGCGTTTTCGCGCAAGATCACGATTCAGTATCCGGAGGAGAAAACACCGATCAGCCCGCGCTTTCGCGGATTGCACGCGTTGCGCCGCTATCCGAACGGCGAAGAGCGGTGCATCGCGTGCAAGCTGTGCGAAGCGGTCTGCCCGGCTTTGGCGATTACGATCGAATCGGATCAGCGAGAAGACGGCACGCGCCGCACGACTCGCTACGACATCGACCTGACCAAGTGCATCTTCTGCGGACTGTGCGAGGAGAGTTGTCCGGTTGATTCGATCGTCGAGACGCATATTCTCGAGTATCACGGCGAGGAGCGCGGCGATCTGTACTACACGAAGCCGATGCTGCTCGCGATCGGCGATCGCTACGAAAAAGAAATCGCAGCGGCACGGACCGCCGACGCGCCTTATCGCTGATGGACGCTCAATCCGCCTTGTTCCTGATCTTCGCTGGCGTGATGCTCGTCGCAGCGTTGCGCGTGATTACCGCGCGCAACCCGGTGCACGCAGTGCTGTTTCTGGTGCTGGCGTTTTTCTCGGCGGCAGCGCTGTGGATCTTGCTGCGTGCCGAGTTCCTCGCGCTCGCCCTGGTGCTTGTGTATGTCGGCGCTGTGATGGTGCTGTTCCTGTTTGTCGTGATGATGCTCGACATCAACGTTGACAAGCTAAGGCGGGGATTCTGGCGCAATGCGCCGTGGGGTTTCGGGGTCGCTGCGCTGATCGTGCTGCAGATGTGGCTGGTCCTGTCGCAACCGCAATGGCAGGGCATGACGCGCTCCGGCCCGGGTATCGCGAACGCAGATAACACGCGATCACTCGGGATGCTTACGTTCACCGAATATGTTTTTCCGCTGCAGATCGCCGGTGTGATTCTGCTGGTGGCCATCATCGCGGCGATTGCGCTGACGCTGCGCGGACGCAAGGATTCGAAGAGGCAAGATCCATCTGAGCAGGTCAAGGCGCGCAGCAAGGATCGCGTTCGGCTGGTCACGATGGCGACTGAAGACAGAGCACGGCAAACAAAAAACACTTAGGCGAAGAGGAAACGTCGTGGTATCGCTGTCCTGGTATCTGGGTGTAGGCGCGCTGTTGTTCGCGATCAGTGTCGTCGGCATTTTTCTCAATCGCAAGAACCTGATCGTGCTGCTGATGGCGATCGAATTGATGTTGCTTGCGGTCAACATCAACTTCGTCGCGTTTTCACACTACCTCGGCGACTATCACGGGCAGGTGTTTGTGTTCTTCATTCTGACTGTCGCCGCCGCTGAGGCCGCGATCGGGCTCGCGATACTGGTCGTGCTTTTCCGCAATCTGTCGACGATCGACGTGCAAGAACTCGACCTCCTCAAAGGCTGACCATGCGCGGCCTTTATCTCTTGGTGCCGCTGGCACCGCTGATCGGAGCGCTCATTGCGGGCTTGGGCGGGAAGATCGTCGGCCGCACCGGCGCCCACCTGGTCACGATTCTTGGCGTGCTGATCGCGACTATCGCGTCATTCATGGTGCTTTCGGAAGTCATGAGGGGCACCACGTTCGACGGAACGGTTTACACGTGGGCGGTGGTCGGTGGGTTGAACTTCGAGGTCGGCTTCCTGATCGACCCGCTGACGGCGTTGATGATGGTCGTGGTCACGTTCGTGTCGCTGATGGTGCATATCTACACGATCGGCTACATGGCCGACGATCCCGGCTACCAGCGGTTCTTCTCTTACATCTCGCTCTTCACGTTCAGCATGCTGATGCTGGTGATGAGCAACAACTTTCTGCAGCTGTTTTTCGGCTGGGAAGCGGTCGGTCTGATGTCCTATCTGCTGATCGGCTTCTGGTACGAGCGGGAGACGGCGATCTACGCGAATCTGAAGGCGTTCCTCGTCAATCGAGTGGGTGATTTTGGCTTCGTACTCGGCATCGGGCTGGTTTATGCCTACTTCGGAACGCTGCACTACGCAGAAGTGTTCGCTGCGGCGCCGGCGATGGCCGCGCGCGCAATCGAATTGATACCAGGGACGCCGTGGCTGCTGATGACGGTGATCTGCATATGCCTGTTCATCGGCGCGATGGGCAAGAGCGCGCAGTTTCCGCTGCACGTGTGGCTGCCGGATTCGATGGAAGGCCCGACGCCGATCTCGGCGTTGATTCATGCGGCAACGATGGTGACCGCGGGCATCTTCATGGTCGCGCGCATGTCGCCGCTGTTCGAGCTGTCGGACGTTGCGCTGTCGTTCGTCATCGTGATCGGTGCAATCACCGCGTTTTTCATGGGCGTGCTGGGTATCGTGCAGAACGACATCAAGCGCGTCGTCGCGTACTCGACGTTGTCCCAGCTCGGCTACATGACCGTTGCGCTGGGCGCCTCTGCCTACTCGGCCGGAATCTTCCACCTGATGACGCACGCTTTCTTCAAGGCGCTGCTGTTTCTCGCTGCGGGCTCGGTGATCATCGGCATGCATCACGATCAGGACATTCGCAATATGGGCGGTCTGTGGAAGAAGATGCCCGTCACGTGGATTACGGCGCTGATCGGGTCGCTGGCGCTGATCGGCATTCCGTTTTTCTCCGGCTTTTACTCGAAGGACTCGATCATCATTGCAACGCACGCCGCAGCGGATGCGGGGCAATGGGGCGCATCGGTTGCGTACTGGGCGTTGACGCTCGGCGTGTTCGTCACCGCTTTCTATTCGTTCCGGATGTTCTTTCTGGTGTTTCACGGCAAGCCGCGCTGGCATCAGAAGGCGCACGACGGTGCACACGACGATGAGCATCACGGCGAGCCGCACGAATCTGCCAATGTTGTCACCGTGCCCTTGGTGCTTCTTGCGATTCCTTCGCTTGTGATCGGCTTTGTGACGGTCGAGTGGCTGCTGGGCGGTGATTTCTTTGGAAGCTCGATCGTGGCCGACACGGCAAGGCACCCCGCCATGACGCACGTGGCCGAAGAGGCGCGCAGCGCGGTGGCGTTGGGACTGCACGGGTTTCGTCTCCGCGCCAACCTATCTCGCTCTGGCCGGGGTTGCACTCGCGGCGTTTTTGTATCTAAGACGCCCCGACCTTGCTACTGCGCTGAAGGAGCGCTTTGCCGGACTGTATCGGCTGCTCGACAACAAGTACTACCTCGATCGGATCAATGAGTTCGTGTTCGCCGGCGGCGCGCGCAAGATCGGGTTCGGCCTGTGGCGCGGTGGCGATGTCGGATTGATCGACGGTATCGCAATCAACGGCAGCGCCAAGGTCGTCGGGTGGATCGCTGGCACGGCTCGGCTGCTGCAGTCTGGTTACATCTATCACTATGCGTTCGGAATGATCATCGGCATTCTCGTGCTGGTGACGCTGTTCGTCACGTTGAACGTGGTGCGGTAACCGTGCAGACCGCGACGTCCTGGCTCAGCCTTGCGATCTGGATTCCGATCGGCTTCGGAGTGGCGATCCTCGCTGCGGGGCGTGATCGCAATCATGACGTGATTCGAACGCTGGCGCTGATCGGCAGCCTGCTTGGGCTCGTCGTCACGATTCCGCTGTACACCGGATTCGATCCGTCGCTTGCACAGCTGCAGTTCGTCGAGAACGTGCCGTGGATCGAGCGGCTGAACGCGAACTATCACCTCGGTGTCGACGGCATCTCGATCTGGTTCGTGCTGCTGACGGCGTTCATGACGGTGATCGCCGTGCTGGCCGGCTGGGAGGTGATCGAAACGCGCGTTTCGCAGTACTACGCGGCGTTCCTGATCCTGTCTGGACTGATGGTCGGTGTTTTCGCGGCCGCGGACGGATTGTTGTTCTTCGTTTTCTTCGAGGCCACGCTGGTACCGATGTACATCATCATCGGCATTTGGGGTGGCCCCAACCGCCTCTACGCAGCGATCAAGTTTTTTCTGTACACGTTTGCGGGTTCGTTGCTGATGCTCGTTGCGCTCGTGTATCTGTACTACGCATCCGACGGGCGCTTCGGAATTTTCGATTGGCATCAGATCCGTCTTGGCATGACGGCGCAGACGCTGCTCTTTCTCGCGTTTTTCGCAGCGTTTGCGGTCAAGGTGCCGATGTGGCCGGTTCACACATGGCTACCCGATGCGCACGTCGAAGCGCCGACCGGTGGCTCGATCATTCTGGCCGCGATCATGCTGAAGCTTGGTGCGTACGGCTTCCTGCGCTTCTCACTGCCGATTGCCCCTGATGCCTCGCACGAGCTGGCAGGCTTCGTCATTGCGTTGTCATTGATCGCGGTCGTCTACATCGGGTTTGTCGCACTCGTCCAGTCGGACATGAAGAAACTCGTTGCCTATTCGTCGATCGCGCACATGGGCTTCGTGACGCTCGGCTTCTTCATCTTCAACCCGATGGGAATGACGGGCGGAATCGTGCAGATGATCTCGCACGGCTTTATCTCCGGCGCGATGTTTTTCTGCATCGGTGTGATGTACGACCGCATGCACTCGCGCGAGATCGCAGACTACGGCGGCGTTGTCAACACGATGCCCAAGTTCGCCGCATTTTTCATGCTGTTCGTCATGGCGAACGCAGGGTTGCCGGCGACCAGTGGATTTGTCGGTGAGTTCATGGTGATCCTCGGTGCCGTTCAGTACAACTTCTGGATTGCATTGATTGCGGGCACGACTTTGGTACTCGGCGCGGCGTACTCGTTGTGGATGTACAAGCGAGTCATTTTTGGCGACGTTGCAAACAAACACGTGGCCGATCTGGTCGACGTCAATAGCCGCGAGTTCGCGATCCTTACACTGCTCGCTGCTTCGGTGTTGTGGATGGGACTGTATCCAAAGCCGGTCACCGATCTGATGGACGCGTCGGTCACGCAGTTGCTGAAACACGTCGCGGTTTCAAAGCTGCCGATCGCAACCGGGGCGGTGCAGTAGATGAGCTCGCTTGGCCTCATCGTCGCGTTTCCCGAGATGGTGCTGCTCGCCGCGGCAAGCATCGTGCTGGTGGTCGATCTTTTCGTTTCGGACGAGCGGCGCAACATCACGTACGGTATGACGATGCTGGCGCTGCTGGCGGCCGCAGTGGCCGTCTGCTTTTCGCTGGCACGAAACGAAGTCTTGGTGGGCTTCGGCGGCATGTACATCGCCGACCCGATGGGCCACGTGCTGAAGCTGTTTGCGATCTTTTGCTGCGGCTTCATGTTGATATGCGCGCAATCGTATGCGCGCGCGCGCGGCATTTGGAAAGGCGAACTGTTCAGCCTGACGTTGTTCACCCTGCTCGGGATCATGCTGATGATCTCGGCGAACAACCTGCTGGTGATCTATCTCGGCCTGGAGCTGCAAGCGCTTTCGATGTATGCACTGGTTGCGTTGCGGCGCGACGATCCGCGCGGTAGCGAGGCGGCGATGAAGTACTTTGTCCTCGGATCGCTGGCGTCGGGGTTTTTGCTCTACGGAATGTCGATGCTCTATGGCGCCACCGGCACACTCGAGATTGACGTGCTGGCGCGTCGCGTTGCCGACGGGCAGATCGTCAGCCGTGCTTCGCTGCTGCTCGGCATTGTGTTCGTCATTGCGGGGTTGGCGTTCAAGTTCGGCGTCGTCCCGTTCCACATGTGGGCACCTGACGTGTATCAGGGTGCGCCCACTCCGATCACGCTGCTGATCAGCTCGGCGCCCGAACTCGCGGTCTTTGCGATTGCGTTCCGCATCCTCGTCGAGGGGCTGCTGCCTTTGGCTATCGACTGGCAGAAAATCCTCGCGCTGCTCGCGGTCGCTTCGCTAGTGCTCGGCAATCTAACGGCGATAGCGCAGACAAACCTGAAGCGGATGCTGGCGTATTCGACGATTGCTCAGATGGGGTTCGTGCTGCTGGCGATGCTTTCCGGCGTTGCCGCCGGTAATTCAGCATCGATTGCGAATGCGTACAGCGCGGCGATGTTTTACCTGATCTCCTATGCGCTGACCTCGCTCGGTACCTTCGGGGTCATGCTGCTGCTGTCCAGGCAAGGGTTCGAAGCCGAAGAGATTGCAGACTTTCGCGGTTTGGCCAAGCGCAGCCCGTGGTACGCGTTCGTGATGCTGCTGTTGATGTTTTCTCTGGCAGGCGTACCGCCTACCGTGGGCTTTTACGCGAAGCTGGTAGTACTGCAGGCGTTGTTAAGCGAAGGCGCGACCGTCGCGGCGGTTTCATTAGCCGTGATTGTGGTGTTCTTTTCTCTGATCGCGGCGTTTTACTACCTGCGCATCGTGAAAACGATGTATTTCGACGAGCCGACACCCGAATCGGTCGCGATTCCGATCATTGCGCCGACGGACATGCGCGTTGCGTTATCGGTCAACGCGATGCTGGTACTGATCCTGGGGATTCTTCCGCAATTCTTGCTGCAGCTGTGCGCGAACGCGATGTCCCGCACGCTTGGCGGCTAACGCTTCCGAATATGCAGTCGGAAAGTGAAGATCGGCTGACCGAGCAGACGCTAGAAAGCCGGCTCGCGTTCGAGGGTAGCTTTCTGCGTCTTTATGTCGACAAAGTGCAATCGGCCGATGGACATGTCGGCACACGCGAATACCTGCGGCATCCCGGCGCCGTCATGATCGTTCCCTTGTTGTCTGACGGCCGCGTCGTTCTCGAGCGGCAGTTTCGATATCCGCTGAAGCGAACGGCGATCGAGTTCCCGGCCGGGAAGATCGACGCGGGTGAAAGGCCGATCCAGTGCGCGCGGCGGGAGCTTCTGGAGGAAACCGGCTACCGGGCAGGCAAGTGGAGCTACCTCGGCGGCTTGCATAACGCCATTGCCTATTCCGACGAAAAAATCGAAATGTTTCTCGCCGAGGAGCTCGTGCACGAAGGCGCTTCCCTCGATGCCGGTGAGCGCTGCAAGTGTTCACCGAGCCGTGGCAACGCTTGCTGCAATGGGTACGTGAAGGAACGGTGACCGATGTCAAGACAATGGTGGGCGTGATGTGGCTCGAGAAAGTGCTTGCGGGAGAGTGGCAACGGCTCTGCTAATTCGATCGCACCTAGGTCAGCACGTCCGAATCCGGGACCCGTCTCACATGTTCACGTAGTTTGGCCCGCCGCCGCCCTCCGGTGTCACCCAAGCAGCAATGTTCTGGGTCGGATCCTTGATGTCACACGTCTTGCAATGGACGCAATTCTGAAAGTTCGACTGCAGGCGCTCGTTCCCGTCGGCACCTTTCAGCCAACTGATAGACAGCGGCGGGGCAGTAGCGCTGCTCCGGTCCCGCGTACTTCGGGAGGTTGATCCGAGTAGGAACCGTTGGATCCTTCAGCGTCAGATGCGGCGGCTGATTTTCTTCGTGATTCGTGTTCGAAAGGTAGACGGATGACAAGCGATCAAATGTCAACTTGCCGTCAGGCTTGGCGTAGGCGATCGGCTTGCACTCAGCCGCCGGCTTGAGCTTCTGATAATCGGCCAGCTGTCGATGCAAAGTCCACGGCGCGTGACCACGAAAAATAATCTGATCGATGCCGAACATTAAGGAGCGAGAAGCAGACCCTTGTCGAGCCATGGCTTGAAATTGCGCGCGCGATAAAGCTCGTCGTGTAGCCAACTCTTCTCGAACGCTTGCGGATAAGACACCAGTTCGTCGCGCTGACGGTCGGCGACCAACGCATCGAACGCTGCCTGGGCAGCAATCATTCCGCTTTTTATCGCTGCATGGCTGCCCTTGATGCGCGGTGCGTTCAGAAACCCGGCATCGCAACCGATCAGCGCGCCGCCGGGAAACACCAGCTTCGGCAGAGACTGCAATCCACTGGCGTTAATCGCGCGCGACCCGTATTCAAGCCGCCTGCCGCCCTCGAGAAGCTACGAATTGCGGGGTGTGTCTTGTAGCGCTGGAACTCGTCGAACGGCGACAGGTACGGGTTGGGTGTAGCCCAGCCCCACGACGAGCCCAATGGACACCAGGTTTTCGCCGAAGTGGTACATCCAGCCGCCACCATAGGTGCTGTTGTCGAGCGGCCAACCCGCGCTGTGCAGAACCAAGCGCAGAGGTTGAACTTTGAAGCGTCAACTTCCCAAATTTCCTTGATGCCGATGCCCCAAGTTTGCGGATCGCGTCCTGCGCTCAGATTGAAGCGTGGCACCAACTGTCGCGCCAGGTTGCCGCGCGCGCCTTCCGCACAAACAACGTGTATTTGCCGTGCAGTTCAACCCCGGGTTGAAAATTTTCGGTCGGCTTGCCGTCGCGTCCGACGCCCATGTTCCCGGTGGCTACACCCTTCACTGCTCCGCAATCGTCATACAGCACCTCCGCCGCTGCAAAGCCAGGAAAAAGTTCTACACCGAGTGACTCGGCCTGCTGACCGAGCCATCGCACCAGATTGCCCAGGCTGCCGACGAAGTAACCCTGGTTCCTGAGCGAAGAAGGTAGCCAGCCATGCGGAACCTCTCGTGCACCGCGTTGTGACAAAAACAGAAATCTGCTTCGCTGATGGAGTTTTCAGCGGAGCGCCGCGCTCTTTCCAATCGGGGAACAGCTCGGTCAGCGCAATGGGGTCCATGACGGCCCCGGACAAGATGTGCGCGCCTGATCTCCGGGAACCCTTTTCCAGCACGCAAACGCTGACTTCGCGCTCACTGCCCGCGGCGAGTTGCTTCAGCCGGATAGCCGCGGCCAGGCCGGCCGGACCGCCGCCTACGACAACGACGTCGTACTCCATCGACTCGCGCTGCACGTCTACGTCGGCCATGGTTCATCCTAGGTTCGATCGAGGATTGTAGGTAGCTGATCCACTATGCCATCATCGCTGGCACTATGTGTTCACCCCCGGTCACTGCGCGCCCGCCCCCCGAGGGGGCACGTGCAATGAGCCTGGGGCGGCCCGGCGCTCGTCACTATGCGAACCAATCTAAAAAAGAAGGTGGCGCTTGTCACCGGAGCTAGCAGCGGGCTTGGCGCGCGCTTCGCACGTGCGTGAGCGCTGCGAACGGCGCGTTGACGGTGTTAGCTGCGCGCAGACTTGAGCGTCTCAAGGACCTGCGCGCGGAGATCGAGGCCGCAGGTGGCGCCGCACACATCGTTGCCCTCGATGCGACCGACCAGGAGTCGATCGAAGCTGCCGTGGCGCAGACCGAGCGTGAGGTGGGGCCAATCGATATCTTGGTCAACAACTCCGGCGTGTCGACCGCGCAGCGGCTGACGGAAGTGACGCCGGTCGATTACGACTTCATGTTCGATACCAACGTCAAGGGCGCTTTCTTTGTCGCGCAGGCGGTGGCACGTCAAATGATTGCGCGCTCAAAGCAGCAGCAGGGGTTGCGCGGCCGCATCGTCAACATTGCCTCGATCGCCGGTTTGCGGGTGTTACCCGACATCGGCGTCTACTGCATGACCAAGGCAGCGGTGATTCACATGACGCGCTCGCAGGCGGTCGAATGGGGCCGCTATGGCATCAACGTCAACGCGATTTGTCCGGGATATATCCGCACCGAAATGAACGATGCGGTATGGGATACCGAGCGCGGCGCGAAGTTGCTCGATCGCCTGCCGCGCAAGAAAGTCGGTTCGCCGGAAGATCTGGACGGCGTGCTGCTGCTGTTGGTCGCGGAGGAATCACAGTTCATCAATGGCGCGATCATTGCCGCCGACGACGGAATGT